>NZ_JBEXKI010000007.1:0-336215 GCF_040609595.1 Nocardia sp. NPDC004654
GGAGGAGGCCGCCGCGGTCCTCACCCGGCACGCGCCGATCGCCGCGGCGATGTCCGCGTTCACGCGTGCGTTCCAGCAGGAGAGCCGGAGCACCCCGTATCCGGACCAGCAGATCCGCCGCCTGCTGGACGGCCAGGCCTCTGTGCTTGTTCAGCCTGTGTGAGGGACCCGCAAGTGCGGGGAGGCTTTCGCGGAACGGATTTCAGTCCCTTGCCTGTCTAAGGGGTGCTGCTGGCAGACCGAGGGCGACGGTCGGCCGCTGCAATCGCCGCTTGGCGTCGTCTCGTTCGGCGCGCAGGAAGGTGAGGGTCATGTCGATGCCCTCGATTTCCCCGGCCCATCGTTCGGCTCGGCGGGCTGACGTCGTTGCAGCAGGTCGTCCTCTAGCTCGTCGAGCCGGTTGATCATCCGGGGATCGGCATGAAGCATCGAGCAACGCACTCAGGCTTCTCTGAACCAAGATGTTGATCTTGTAGTCGGTGGCGGATTTGTTGTGGCAAGGGTTCCTTGCTGGCCACTCGACCCGCGCTGACGAGACCTGCTGCCCCACAGGGCGACTGGTGGGTGAGATGATCTCCCGGCCTCCCGGTTGGTTGGTCGGCAGGATGGGCCGCATGCCTGCCATTCCTGAGAGTTCTGCCGGACCCGCCGACGTGGCCGTGGAAAACAACTACGACAGCTTCGCCGAGGGGTATACGGCCGAAACCGAAACCAACCTCATCAACGGCTATACGCGCGGCCCGCGATCGTGGACCTGGCCGGAAATGTGGCTGGCAGGAAGGTCCTCGACGCCGGCTGCGGCTCCGGCCCCATATTGGCGGCGCTGCGCGAGCGAGGCGCCATCGTGACCGGCTTCGACTCCAGCGCCAAGATGGTGGAGCTGGCCCGGCAGCGACTCGGCGCCGACGCGGCCTTGCAGGTCGCGGACATCGGCGGTCCGCTTCCATTCCCCGACAACGCGTTCGACGACGTCGTTGCGTCGCTGGTGCTGCACTACCTCGAGGACTGGATCGCACCGCTGGCCGAGGTGCGGCGTGTGCTCCAGCCGGGCGGCCGGCTGATCATTTCCGTCAATCATCCCTTCGTCTTCAAATGGCTCTATCGCGACGCCGATTATTTTCGCGACTGTCAAGTACTCCGAGGAATACACCTTCAGCGGTCAGAAGGCGGTGCTCACCTACTGGCATCGGCCGCTGCACGCGATGACCGACGCCTTCATCGCAGCCGACTTCCGCACCGCGGTCATCAGCGAACCACCTCCGGCAGCGGGCGCGCGCGAACTCTTCCCCGACGCGCTGGCCAAGTCCTCCTCCGGGGCGTTCCTGAGATTCCTGTTCTTCGTGTTGGAGGCCGTGTAGCGCTGAGGAACGACTGTTCCAGAACGCGTTGCCACTCCGGATCGGTCTTCACTGTTGAAGCTTCAGAGTGTGTTCTCAGAACTCAATTTCCTGGGGCAGACGCCCTTCCGGAGAAGGCATCGAATCCAGGGATGCCGAGTTCGGTTGCCGCCAGCGTCCGCCGCACGGTGGCGTCGATCTGGGCGAGTTTGTCGTTGACGCCGCTGTAGCTGACTTGGAGTCCTTCGACTTCGCCGAACTAGCTTTCGCGTTTGGCGTCCATGACGCGGGCTTCGAGTTATCGCGGATCTCTTCGAGCCTGGCTCGTTGGGCCGGGTCCGGTAAGCAGCCCACGACGCGGTCACTGCATCGCAGAAGATCTGTCGTTGTCATTGACCGCCTCCTTGGTTGGTGAAAATGGAATGGGCCTCAGTTGCCGTCGGCCGCCGTGCCTGGTGTGAGCACGGCGGTAGAGGAGCGCGACAGCGTGGAGATCGCCAGGAAGAAGTTCCGGGAAGACGCCGGATGCTGGGCAGCATGTGGCCGCGCGAGGCTGGAATCCGCCGCGCTGGACCAGCTTTCGGGTCGATCTGATTAATCGGCGGCGTGATGTGCCAGGCTCTGGGTTTTCGATAGGCTGGGGTGCGGGAGAATCAGGCAGACGGGCCCAGAAACTGGAGTTCGTCCATGCCCTCCTCACGTCCGAACCGGTCTCCGCGCACACGACGTCGTCCGGAAGTCCGTCAACGCTTGGAGCGTTCACGCGATCGACTTCGCGCCCGCCGCCAACAAGCGCGCCAACGCGAACAACGCATCACCGCGGGCGTCAAGCAGTACATCACCGCCCGGGAAGCCATCGCCGTCTGCGAAACCACCCGCGACGCGGAGGTCAAGGCGTTGCGGCGACAGATCAGCCGCGTGCAAGAGCGAGCCGCCGAACAGATCGCCGCACACCGCGCGCAACAAGCCGTCGCCGCGGCAGCGATCCGGGACCAAGGACAGACCGACGAGGTCGGGGAACTACTGGAAATCAGTCCCAACCATGCGCGACAACGCATCACCGCCGCGCGCGCGAACACCGACAACGACGCCGCAGCCCAACGGGCGTCGAACTCGGCTGGCACAGCACCCCCGTCGCCGGACGTCCGAACGGGCACCCGACCGCGGTCGTCGCCGAGCGCGCTGCCGGATCACCGCTGCGTCCTGCCGCGGCGCGAGCGTCAGGGCAGTACGGCGGCACGAGGTGCGCGAGCTGCTCGGCGCCCGCTCGCGTAACGGACGGGGTTGGCAGGTCTGCGAATAAGACCCCCTTGTCCCGGTCTGCTTCAACCCGAGGTATGAGTGTTTTCAACCGGGGGAGGGGGTGATCTCCTGCGCATTACAGGAGAAGAATTGGTGGTGCGGTGCTCATTAGCGGAACCCTTCAACAGGCAAGGGCTTTTGAAAGCAGCTGATTGATTGGAGCACGTTATGAGTAAGAAGTGGCGCGCGATGGCAGCAGCCCTCGCAATTGTTCCCACCATCGCCTTCAGTTCGGGTGTGGCTGTAGCAGCTGACCCGACACCCCCGCCCGTCACGGAGCAGCAGCACGACGCCCTTTTCCTCGGGACGTTCAACTTCCTGGCGCTTCCACTATGCGTGCCCGCGTTCTTCGTGCCCCCGATTCCGTTTGTGGGCCTAGCTTGCGTCGCGTGACGTCGGTGTTTGTCGATAGCCTGACGATCACCCGCTCCGCAGCGACGGCATGATCAGGGGGTTTCCAGACTGCGCAGAATACAACGGACGTCACGTAACCACAGGTAGGAGCTGCTACCGGACGCCCTGGTCGAAGCGACGTTCAGTAAGGGGCAATGAACGGCCAGCCCGCTGCGACCAACAGCATCAGGGCGGTCGACCCAATGGGGATCCGACCGCAGGGGCAGCGGTCTGAACATCGGCGAGAAAAGTCACGCTAGGGGAGTTACCGCACATAGTTTGCCGCTTCTGCGGTAACTCCCGAGCCTTGGCGCTATAAGCATTCCAGCCGCCAGCGACTCAGGAACTATCTGCGGTAGTGGGGTTCGGGTGCGGATACTGCCGCGATCGGTGATTCCTGACGCACCCCAGACCGTCGGGATGCCGTATCGGTGAAAGCCTGCCGCCATTATTCGGCTTGACATCGGGCCATAGCCGTTCGAAACGCGCACTATGCGGCACGAGAGGGTGCTGCTAGCCGTGGCAACTGACCCGAACAAGCACTGTGTCGTCGGGCAGTGTCTCCAGGTAGCTTTCGATGCCGCTCGGTGGTATAGGGCAGTCGGATTGGTCCTCACGGGACGTGATCTCGCCCCAATCCTTATGTCGGCAGATGCCGCTCGACTCGACCCACCAACCGTCCAGGGTGAGTACATCGGGCCATGACAGGTTGTGCACCGCGACGTTCAGCAAGGACTTCGGGCCCCCGCGCACTCGCCTCGCTTGGGGGGCAGCACGATGCCGAATTGGTTGTGGCCGTCGTGAATCAGCCGAGGACCGTCCTCATGACCCGGTCGGACGTAGAACCCGGCTCCTACTCCGCCATCCCGAATCCGCCACGTGTCCCAAATATCTCGTTCCGGGTACCCCTGCCGCATCTCGAATGGAGCGAGAACTCGCGTGATCGCGGCTTCCACGTCATCGATCGCATCCGGCGGCAGACAGATCGTCACCCAGCGTTGCGCCAAACCACATCCCTGCCCGCCGTACCGGGCGCCCCAGGTTACCTCTCGGAATCGCGGCTCCGCCGGTGACCGCACCCTCGAAGGCCACGAATCCGTCGTCAGCGCGGCAAAACCATCGGCGGCGCCGCCGCCGTGGTCGATGACGCCATGCTGTCCATGGCGTTGCACCTGCGTAGCAACAACCACAGTTTGCACAGTTTGCGCGACATCGCCGCGCGCCTAGGGCTCTCACGACCCGTCCCGGGGTGGTGTTCACCGTGCTGGCCGCCTTGTCCGGGGATGGAACGTGAATACATCCGTGGTCATCACCGAAGGCAAGAAGAAGGACGAGAACCCGTCACGGCCACCGTCATGCGGCTGCTGCGCGATCACGACGAGCAGACCGCGGCCCTCGCATACGTGCTGGCCGGTGTTGATGACGCTCATGGACACGACGATCGCGAGAGTCGTCAAAGCCGTGATGAGCATCGACCGGAGATAGCGCAGCTCTTCGACCCGGTGGGCCGCAGTCGCCGCCAGTGAGGCCAGCGCTTGTCGTGTGATGAACCGGACTCGTGCTCGGACGATCCAGATGATCGCCGCCGCCGGCCACAACGCGGCCGCGGCGATGACCAGAACGACAGCGATGCGGATGCTGCTGGACCCGATCCGGCCCCAGACGATGCGAGGCACCAGTGCGGTCACCGCCAGGCGACGACGTGTCCTGAGTTGGCTCCTGACCAGCGGATTCGGGGTACCCGTGGAGCGTCGACCGGACCTTTTCGGGCGGCCGGGCGGAGGGGATGAACACCCCGCCCGGTCCGCATGTGAGTTGTACCAGGTCGGGGGCGTTGTGTCGGGGAGATCGGGGTGATCGGCGCCGCTCTCTAGAATGAGACGACCGTGTTCGTCCGCTTCCGGGAGCCGCCGTGACCATTCAGCCCGTTCGCCTGTTCGGCGATCCGATTCTGCGCGCCCGTGCGGCGGAGGTCACCGAATTCGATCGTGAGCTGCGCCAGCTGGTCGCCGACCTGACCGACACCATGCACGACGACGGCGGTGTCGGCATGGCCGCGCCGCAGATCGGCGTCGGGCTGCGGGTGTTCGTCTACGACACCGGCGACGCCGCGGGGCATCTGGTGAACCCGACCTACACGGTGGTCGGCGACGAGGAACAGGTCGGTCCCGAGGGCTGCTTGTCCATTCCCGGGCTGCGCTACGACACCCGTCGCGCGCTGCGGGTGCGGGCGTCCGGTGTGAACATGCACGGCGAGCCCGTCGAGTTCGCCGCGGAGAAGTTGCTGGCGCGCTGCGTGCAGCACGAGACCGATCACCTCGACGGTGTGCTGTTCATCGACCGGCTCGACCCGGCGTCTCGCAAGGAGGCGATGCGCACCATTCGGGAATCCGACTGGTTCAACGCGGGCGTCACCGTGCGCGAGTCGCGCGGTGCGGGTCAGGCCGGACCGTTCGGACGGGGCCGCTGATGCGCGTCGTCTTCGCGGGGACTCCCGAACCCGCCGTGCCCTCGCTGCGCAAGCTCATCGAGTCGGAACGCCACGAGGTGGTCGCGGTGGTGACCCGGCCCGACGCGGTCGCCGGTCGCGGTCGCAAGGTGACGCGGTCGCCGATCGCCACGCTGGCCGACGAGCACAACATCCCGGTGCTCACCCCGCGCCGCCCCAGCGAACCCGAATTCATCGAGCAGCTCACCGAATTCGCGCCCGACTGCTGTCCGGTGGTGGCCTACGGCGCGCTGTTGCCGCAGCAAGTGCTCGACATTCCGCGCTTCGGCTGGATCAACCTGCACTTCTCGCTGCTGCCCGCGTGGCGTGGCGCGGCGCCGGTGCAGGCCGCCATCGACGCGGGTGACGAGATCACCGGCGCGTCCACCTTCCAGATCGAGGCGGGTCTGGACACCGGGCCCGTCTTCGGCGTGGTCACCGAGAAGATCGCGGTGACCGACACCGCGGGCACGCTGCTCGCCAAGCTCGCCGAAACCGGCGCCCACCTGCTCGCCACCACCTTGGACGGTGTGGAAGACGGCACCCTGCACGCCGTGCCGCAGCCCACCGACGGCGTCTCGTACGCGCCGAAAGTGGCCGCGGAGGACGGTCACATCCGCTGGGATCTGCCCGCGCTCGCGATCAGCAGGCGGATCCGCGCCGTCACCCCCGCGCCCGGCGCTTGGACGGAGGTGAACGGCACCCGCCTCAAGCTCGGCCCGGTCGAGATGGTGGAGGAGGTGCTGCCCGAACGCGTCATCGAGGTACGCAAGACCGGCGTCTTCGTCGGCACCGCGACTACCGCCGTGCGCCTGAATCAGGTGCAGCCGCAAGGCAAGCGGATGATGGCGGCCCTCGACTGGGCGCGCGGCGCCCGTCTGCAGCCCGGCGCGGTGGTCGAATGAGCCCCGTGGATCGGCCGCGCAAATCCGACGATGTCGACGGCGGGTGGGCCAAACGCGCCGCCCGCAAGCAGGAGGCTCGGCGCGACGCCGCGTCGGGGAAGTCGTCCGATCGTGACTCGGCGTCGGCCGGAAACCGCGGTGGGCAACGGAAGTCGGAGTCAGGCAAGCCGTACCGCTCCGATCGGGACGCGTCGGGCTATCGGGGACAAGCCGACCGTCGTTTCGAGGGCAAACCGCGGCGGACGGAGAAGCCGGGTGATCGCGCGGCGCGCGAATCCGGCTATGGCGCAGGTCGTTCCGAGGCAGGACGGACCGGCTATGGTCGCGCCGACCGGGCGCAGACGCCCGGTGGCAAGGGCGGTCGTGAACGAGCCTGGGACGACAAGCGGGCCGGACGGCCCGAGGGGCGTAGGTCTGGCGCGGACGACTTCGGTCGTCGCGGAACTTCGGAGACCGGCTCGTCGTACGGCGGCCGCCGCTCGAGCGACACCGGGGACCGTTCCAGCGGTGGATACCGGTCCGCCGCCGACGCCTCCGGACGGCGAGGAGTTGAGGCCGGGTCGGCGTCTTATGGCGATCGCAGGTCGAGCGATCGCGGGTACAAGTCGGACGCCGCTGGTCGCCGTGGGGCCGAGGATGTCTCGGCGTCCTACGACGAGCGCCGGTCCGGCGGTGCCGAGCGCCGGGCAGACGCCTCCGGCCGCCAGCGGCCGGAGAAGGGCTCGGGGACGTACGGCAAGCGGCGAGCGGACGACGCGGGACGATCCGAGCGAGCCGGGCGGAGCGCGGCGAAACCCGTTGGGGCGGAGAAGGTTACTTCCGGCAAGCGCGCCCGGCGCGCCGGTTCCGTCGACCCCGCGCGCGAGGTCGCGCTTGAGGTGCTGCGCGCGGTCCGGGAGCGCGACGCGTACGCGAATCTCGTGCTGCCCGGCCTGCTTCGCGACCGGCGCGTCTCCGGACGGGACGCCGCGCTGGCGACAGAGCTGGCCTACGGCGCCTGCCGGACCCAGGGTCTGCTCGACGCGGTGATCGCGCACGGTGCGGGCCGGTCGGTCGAGGAGATCGACGGACCGCTGCTCGACGTGCTGCGGCTCGGCGTCTACCAGCTGCTGCGCACCCGCATCGGCGCGCACGCCGCGGTCGACACCTCGGTGGCGCTGGCCAGGGCCGAATTCGGCGCGGGCAAGTCCGGTTTCGTGAACGCCGTGCTGCGACGCGCGGGGGAGAAGACCGCCGAGGAATGGGTCGAGGCGTTGGCGCCGGAGGATCCGGTGGGACGGCTGGCCTTCGAGTACGCGCACCCGACGTGGATCGCCCAGGCGTTCGCCGACGCGCTCGGCGCCCGCGCGGGCGAGTTGGGCGACCTGCTCGCCGCCGACGACGATCGGCCGGTCGTGCACCTGGTCGCCCGGCCCGGCGAGATCACCGCCGAGGAACTGGCGCTGGTCACGGGCGGCGAAGAGGGCCGCTGGTCGCCCTACGCGGTCTACTTGGAGGGCGGTGATCCGGGCAAGCTGGAGCCGGTGCGCGAGGGCATGGCCGCGGTGCAGGACGAAGGCAGCCAGCTGGTCGCGCTGAGCCTGACCCGAGCCCCGCTGGAAGGCCCCGACGGTGGGCGCTGGCTCGACCTGTGCGCGGGTCCGGGCGGCAAGGCCGCGCTGCTCGGCGCGCTCGCGGCGATCGACCGCTTCCAGGTGGACGCCGTCGAACCCGCGGAACACCGCGCCGAACTGGTGCGCAAGGCCACCCGCGACCTGCCCGTGCGGGTGCACGTCGTCGACGGCCGCGACAGCGGACTCGAGCCCGGCTACGACCGCATCCTGGTCGACGCACCGTGCACCGGCCTCGGCGCACTGCGGCGCAGGCCGGAGGCCCGCTGGCGGCGCAGCCCCGCCGACGTGCGCGACCTGGTCGTGCTGCAACGCGAATTGCTCACCGCGGCATGGGATCTGCTCCGCCCCGGTGGCGTGGTGGTGTACTCGACGTGCTCGCCGCACCTGGCCGAGACCGTGTCGATCGTGGCCGACCACGTCCGCCGCACGGGTGCGGTCGAACTCGACACCCGCGACCTGCTCCCCGGCGTCACCGACGTCGGCGACGGCCCCGCCGCCCAGCTGTGGCCGCACCGCCACGGCACCGACGCCATGTTCATGGCGGCGCTGCGCAAACCGAGTTGAGTGTCGGCCGAGCCGGTTGAACGCACTGCGGCTGACGCAGCCGCGCAACCGGCTCGGCGACGGTGACCGTCCCGCGGCGGAGCGGCAGCCCCGGGCCGAGCCGGGCGGACCCGTTCCATCCGTCCAATCCACCGACCCACGCACCCGCGCACACTGGTTCCATGACCCTGACGTGGCAAGACGTGGTGACGATCGCGACCGAACTCCCGGCGGTCGAGGAGTCGACCTGGTGGCGCAGCCCCGCGCTCAAAGTCGGCGGTAAGGGGTTCGCGCGACTGCGGTCGGAGGCCGAGGGCGGGCTCGTGCTGCTGTGCGAGATGGTGGAGAAGGAGGCGTTGCTGGCCTCGGGCGATCCCGCCTTCTACACCACGCCGCACTACGACGGGTATCCGTACATCCTCATCGATCTCGACCGGATCGCAGCGGATCAACTGCGCGAACTGATCGATGCCGCCTGGTGGCTCTCCGCACCCGTGAAGGTCCGCAAACAGCGCGCGGCGGGCTGAACCGTCAGTCCCGGCTCGACAGCTCCCGCAGGCGGGCAAGAGTTTTCGCCAGAATCCGGGAGACGTGCATCTGGGAGATGCCCATCTGCTTGGCGATCTGCGTCTGGGTCATGGATTCGAAGAACCGCATGGTGAGGATACGGCGTTCGCGTTCCGGCAGTCCGGCGAGCAGCGGCCGGATGGCGACGTACTCCTCGACCCGGTCGAACTGGGACTCCTCCTCGCCGAGCGTGTCCAGCAGCGAGGCCTCGGTGTCACGGCCGAGCGCCGCCGCGTCGATGGAGCTGGGCTGGTACGCGTTGCCCGCGATGACGGCCTGGGTCACCTCGTCGGGATCCACGTCGAGTTCGGCGGCGATCTCCTTGGCGGTGGGGGAGCGGCCGAGGGTCTGCGAGAGGGTGTCGATGGCCGCGCCGATGCGCAGGTGGGTTTCCTTGACCCGGCGCGGCACTCGCATGGCCCAGGTGTTGTCGCGGAAGTAGCGGCGGACCTCGCCCATGATGGTCGGCACCGCGAACGAGAGGAAGTTCGATCCGCGCGAGATGTCGAAGCGGTCCACCGCGTGCACCAGCCCGACTCGCGCGACCTGGGTCAGATCGTCGAACGGTTCGCCGCGGCCGCTGAACTTGCGCGCGATGTGGTCGGCGAGCGGGATGCAGCGGCTGATCAGCTCGGCGCGCGTCGCGGCGTGGTCGGCGGTGCCCGGCTCGCACCCGGCCAATCGCTCGAACAGCGCGTTCAGATCGTCGTAGCCGGTGACCGACCCCGCTTCGGCGACGGCTTCCGCGTCCTCGGCGGCGTCGGTGGGCTCGGATTCGGCGTTCTCATCACGTTCCTGGTCGAACACGGTGTCCTCGTCCGCCACTACGCCTTCCCCCGGACCCGACGGAACTCCACCGTCGTCGGATATCCGGAGACCGCCGAATCGTACGAATTCTGTGTCGCCTCCACCGCGTCGGTGAGCGTGCGCAGCACATGCCAGCCGAAGCTGCGCTGGTCGGGCATCCCTTCGGACCCGGCGACGCCGGTGACCTCCACCCGCAGTTCGGTCTCCCCGATGGTGAATCGGCAGTCCAGGCTGGTGCCGGGCGCGGCTAGCGCGATCAGGGTCGAGCACACCTCGTCGACGGCCAACCGGATGTCGGCCACTTCGTCGAGGGTGAAATCGCTGAGTAGGACGAGAGTTTCGGCGAGCCCGCGAACGATGGGCAGCTGTGTGACCGATGCGGCCACCCGAATCTCCACCGGGGTGCTGTAGAGCCCCTGTTCCGCCGAAATGTTGATCACTCTGCCCAGGCTACCCACTGGAGGCCGCCGACAATCACCGATTCCCTGGGGTACGGCATGTGATCCGGGCTCGGTACACTGCCGGGCTGTGTCCTCTCCGACGTTTTCCCGCCCTGGCCAGCCGATGATCGCACCGTCCATCCTGTCCGCCGACTTCGCTCATCTCGCGGACGAGGCCCGCCGGGTGGAAGGCTCGGACTGGCTGCACGTCGACGTGATGGACGCCCATTTCGTGCCGAATCTCACGCTGGGCCTTCCGGTGGTGGAGAGCCTGCTGAAGGCGACCGACATCCCGCTGGACTGCCACCTGATGATCGAGGATCCGGGCCGCTGGGCCCCGCCGTACGCGGAGGCGGGCGCGCACAACGTCACCTTCCACGCCGAGGCGACCGACGACCCGATCGCCGTGGCTCGGGACATCCGCGCCGCGGGCGCGAAGGCCGGTCTCTCGGTGAAGCCGAACACGCCGATCGAGCCGTACCTGGAGATTCTGCGCGAGTTCGACACCTTGCTGGTGATGAGCGTCGAGCCGGGCTTCGGCGGCCAGTCGTTCATCGCGCACGTGCTGGACAAGGCGCGCACGGTGCGCAGGCTGGTCGATGCCGGTGAACTGCGGCTGATCGTCGAGATCGACGGCGGCATCAACGCCGACACCATCGAGCAGGCGGCCGAGGCGGGCATCGACTGCTTCGTCGCGGGCTCCGCGGTCTACAACACCGCCGACCCCGGCGCCACGGTGCAGAAGTTGCGGCGGCAGGCGGCCGCCGTCTGGCACTGAGACATCGGCGCGGTACCCGCATGGCGAGTGCCGCTGGGTCGGATTCGATTACCGGGCGCGGGTTTTCGGGGCTCCGAGGGCTCGCGTCGCCTCGATGACGATGTTCAGCGGCGGCAGTGTGGTCGCGCTCTCCGGCGGGCGCACCCAGACGCGGTAGCCGGTGCGCTCGTCGTCGGGCGAGGGCAGCACCACCTGGCTTCCGGTGCAGGCGACCGTCGCGTAGAGCCGGAAGAGTTCGGCCGAGACGGCGACGGTGAGCGAATCGGGCCGGGCGGGACCGGTGATGAACGTCCAGCGTCGCGCGCGCGGGTGGTGGACGACCGGTGCGGCGATCTGCGCGCGGGTGAGCTCGAGTTGCACCTGTTCGCCGAGATCGGCGGGCATCGTGATGGCGCCGAAATGGGTGCCGATGTGTAGCAGGATGCGGCGTGACGTGGGATCGATCGATGCGGGCATGTGGAACTCGCGCCGGTACTGCACGCAGCGGACTTCCAGTGTCGAATCGAGAAACGTGGTCACGCGGCACCCCCATCTTTGACGAACTCGTGTTGTCCCACTGTGTTGTTCTGACTTCCTCGAGTGGTGGATTTCCCGGTGTCGAACTCCTCGGGGCGCTACCCGGACGAAGCGGGCGTCGGCCTTGTCGAAGTATTCGACGGCGAACTGCTCGGATCAGAAGTTGAACGGTAGGAATCAGCTACATAACAATATTGCTTCCGTTCCTGCCCCCGCGCAAGAAGTTGGTGTATCCGTGTTTCGAGCTGGGCATCAGGACTGATTCGAGGTTACGCGGACGGGCCGGAAGCGACCGGGGGATACCCGGAAAGTCTGGCTGAACAATTGTCGTCGACGAGGAAACCGGGAAATTCCGGTATGACCGTACGGAATTGTTTGCGAATAATGCCGGCATGCGGTCGTCGGGTGGACCGGAAAAGTCCACCGGGATGTTTTCGCGGTGTGTCGCAGAATTGCGGTTTCGGATGCTGGGAGCAGGTGTGCCTGCTCATGGTGTGGTTCTCTGCGTGAGTACCTGCCAACGGATGAGACCAGGTTGCCCGTGCTACGCACAGGAGCACCCGCCGGGAGACCAACTGCGTCGGGCTCGCGGCGACCGGGCGTCGTTACTCTGGGAGGGCGCCGGACGCCGGGAATAGCGGCCGGGTCACGGCTGTTCCGCAACCGTACGTACACACGCGACAGGGAGTCACGCATGTTCACAGGCATCGTCGAGGAGCTGGGCGAGATCGTCGCCACCGAGCAGCTGGCCGACGCCGCGCGCCTGACCATCAGGGGCAAGCTCGTCACCTCCGATGCCGGACACGGCGATTCGATCGCCGTCAACGGCGTGTGCCTCACCGTGGTCGAGGTCGTCGACGGCGACTCCTTCACCGTCGACGTCATGCAGGAGACGCTGGACCGCTCCTCGATCGGCGGGCTCGGCGCGGGCTCGCGCGTCAATCTGGAACGGGCCGCCGCGCTGAACAGCCGTCTCGGCGGACATCTGGTGCAGGGCCACGTCGACGGCACCGGCACCGTCCTCTCGCGGACCCCCTCGGAGAACTGGGAGGTCGTGCGCGTCTCGCTGCCCGACTCGATCGCCCGCTACGTGGTGGAGAAGGGCTCGATCACCGTCGACGGCATCTCGCTGACCGTCTCGGGCCTGGGCATCGCCGACGAGCCCGCCGCCGACGGCAACCGCGATTGGTTCGAGGTGTCGCTCATCCCGACCACGCTGTCGATGACGAACCTGGGCGCGGCGACCGTGGGGACCACCGTGAACCTCGAGGTCGACGTCATCGCCAAGTACGTCGAACGACTGCAGCAGCGCGGCTGAGCCCGACGCGTGCGGGTGCGCCGCCGGGGGCGCACGGGACAGGCCTTACTGTAGTGAGGCACCTAATTCGAGATGGAGCACAGCAGACGTGACCAGGTTCGACACCATCGAGCGCGCAGTCGCCGACATCGCGGCCGGTAAGGCCGTAGTCGTCGTCGACGACGAGGACCGCGAGAACGAGGGCGACCTCATCTTCGCCGCGGAAAAGGCCACCCCCGAGTTGGTCGCCTTCATGATCCGCTACACCTCCGGTTACATCTGTGTGCCGCTGACCGGTGACGACTGCGACCGCCTCGGCCTGCCGCCGATGTACGCGACCAACCAGGACAAGCACGGCACCGCCTACACCGTGTCCGTCGATGCCCGCGAGGGCATCACCACCGGCATCTCGGCCGCCGACCGCGCCACCACCATGCGCTTGCTCGCCGACGCCGACGCCAAGGCCGACGACCTGACCCGACCCGGTCACGTGGTGCCGTTGCGCGCCAAGGAAGGCGGCGTGCTGCGTCGTCCCGGCCACACCGAGGCCGCCGTCGACCTGTCCCGCATGGCCGGTCTGCGTCCCGCGGGCGTCATCTGCGAGATCGTCAGCCAGAAGGACGAGGGCCATATGGCCCGCACCGAGGAGCTGCGCGTCTTCGCCGACGAGCACGAGCTGGCGCTGATCTCCATCGCGGACATGATCGCCTGGCGGCGCAAGCACGAGAAGCAGGTGGTGCGGGTCGCCGAGGCGCGCATCCCCACCGCGCACGGCAATTTCACCGCCGTCGGCTACCAGAGCATCTACGACGAGGTCGAGCACGTCGCGCTGGTGCGCGGCGACATCAGCGACGGCGAGGACGTGCTGGTGCGAGTGCACTCGGAGTGCCTGACCGGCGACGTGTTCGGCTCGCTGCGCTGCGACTGTGGCCCGCAGCTGGACGCAGCGCTGGAGATGGTGGACAAGGAAGGCCGCGGCGTCGTGCTGTACATGCGCGGTCACGAGGGCCGCGGCATCGGCCTGATGCACAAGCTGCAGGCCTACCAGCTGCAGGACTCCGGGCACGACACCGTCGACGCGAACCTGGAACTCGGCCTGCCCGCCGACGCCCGCGACTACGGCACCGGCGCGCAGATCCTGGTCGACCTGGGCATCCGGTCCATGCGCCTGCTCACCAACAACCCGGCCAAGCGCGTCGGCCTCGACGGCTACGGCCTGCGCATCACCGAGCGCGTCGCGATGCCGTTGCGCGCCAACGCCGAGAACCTGCGCTACCTGCGCACCAAGCGCGACCGCATGGGCCACGACCTGATCGGTCTCGACGAACTCGATCTCGGCGAGACGGCGCAGTGAACCACCACCTTCGGAAAGGCGGAACACGATGAGCGGCACCGGCGTACCCAGCTTCGAGCTGTCGGATGCCAAGGACCTGAAGCTCGGCATCGTCGCCTCGCGCTGGCACACCAAGATCTGCGACACGCTGGTGGCCAATGCCGAGCGGGTGGCGAAGCAGGCCGGTGTCCGCGACGTGACGGTGGTGCGGTGCGCGGGCGCCATGGAGCTGCCGGTGGTCGCCCAGGAACTGGCCCGCACCCACGACGCGGTGGTCGCGCTCGGCGTCGTGATCCGCGGCGGCACACCGCATTTCGAATACGTCTGCGACGCGGTGACCGCGGGCCTGACCCGGGTCTCGCTCGATGCCGCGACCCCGGTCGCCAACGGCGTGCTGACCACCAACACCGAGGAGCAGGCGCTGGATCGCGCCGGGCTGCCCGGTTCGGCCGAGGACAAGGGCGAGCAGGCCTGCGCGGCGGCGCTGGACGCCGCGCTCACCCTGCGCGCGCTGCGGCAGCCCGCGTAGTCATGCCGGTCGTCCGCATCTGGAGGAGAAACGACGCCGCGCCGTCGTCCGGCGCCGCGACCGAGGGCGACTGGGACTTCGAGGTGCGTCCGCGGCGGTCGGTGCTGACCGCGCGGATCGTCGCCGCCGTGATCGTGGCGATGTTCGCGGTGGGCGGCATCTGGTTGCAAAGCGGCTCGACCGGCGTGAACTTCCGGCTCGCCGACCAGATCGCGATGGTCACCATCGGCGTGCTCATCGCGGGCGGAGTGCTGATGCTGACCCGGCCGCGGGTGCGAGTCGGGCACCGTGGCGTCTCGGTGCGCAACATTCTCGGCGACCACCTCTTCGGCTGGGAGCACATCCGCGGCGTGACCTTCCCGGACAAGAAGTCCTGGGCGCGACTGGAATTGGTCGACGACGACTACGTGCCATTGCTCGCGATCCGCTCCAACGACAAGGCCCACGCCGCCCGCGCGATGGATCGGCTGCGCGAACTCGGCGCGAAGTACGCGGGGGCGCAAGAGCCCGAGCGCGACTGATCTTCGCCGCCCGCTGGCGGTCCGGTTTCGAACTCAGCGAGTGTCGCCGAGGACCGCGCCCTCGCGCCGCGGGTCGGCGCCGCCGATCAGGCCGGGTCCGTCGCGCTGCAGCGCGCTCAAACCGCTGGATTGGGGTGCGACGGAGACCTGGTGGCCGAGTTCTCGGAGCCGTAGGACGAGTGGGTCGTGGTCGCCGTTGTCGCTCGCGTCGATGGCGGGGTGCTCGCCGCCGACGCCGGTTGTCGGGGTGTTGCCCGCGCCGAACGAGACCGCCGAGACCGCCTGCTGTGGATCGAGACCCCAGTCCAGCATGCCGACCAGCGTCTTCACCACGAACTGGATGATCACCGAACCGCCCGGCGAACCGGTGACGTGGGTGAGCTCGCCGCGTGCGCCGTCGGGCCCGCGATCGAACACCAGGGTGGGAGCCATCGAGCTGCGCGGGCGCTTGCCGGGCTGCACCCGATTCGCCACCGGCGTGCCGTCCGGGTCCATCGGGTCCGCGGCGAAGTCGGTGAGCTGGTTGTTCAGGACGAAGCCGTCGACGAGGTGGAAGGAACCGAACGCGGACTCGACCGTGGTGGTCATCGCCGCGGCGTTGCCGTATTCGTCCACCACGGAGATGTGACTGGTGCCGTGCTCGGGCGGCTGCGGGCCGACCCCCACCGGAACCGGTCCGAAGTCGCCCGGTTTCGCGGTGCCCATGCTGCGGCCGGGATCGATCAGCGACGCGCGCTGCTTCAGATAATTCTTGTCGATCAGGGTCTGCGCCGAATTACCGGGCAACGGAACGAAATCGGTGTCGGCCACGTACTTGTTGCGGTCGGCATAGGCGAGCCGCTCGGCCTCCGAGATCAGATGCACCGCTTCGGCCCTTGGCTTGCCGCCGTTGCGATCGACGGATTCCGGCTTCAGCGCGGCCAGATCGAAGTTCTCCAGAATGCCGAGCGTGGCCGCGACCGTGCTGCCGCCCGAGGAGGGCGCGGGCATGCCGCAGATCTCGTGCCCGCGATAGCCCCCGCACAGCGCGGTGCGTTTCTTTGGTTGGTAATTCGCCAGGTCCTGGGCGGTGAGCAGGCTCGGAGTGCGACCGCCGGACCCCGCGGTGGCGGCCTCGACGATGTCCTCGGCGATGGCGCCGGTGTAGAAGGCGTCCGCGCCCTCGGACGCGATGGCGCTCAACGTCTTCGACATCGCCGGGTTGGTCAGCTTGGCGCCCGCGGGCTTCGGTGAACCGTCGGGATTCAGGAAGTACTGTTTCGCGGCCTCGTCCCTGGCCAGGTCCCGCGCCGATTCCGCGATCTGGCCCGCGAGCCGGGGGCTGATCGTGAAGCCTTCGTCGGCCATCGCCACGGCCGGATCGAACAGCTCGCGCCAGCCGGTCTTACCGTGCTCGCGGTGCGCGAGCTCCAGCAGCCGTAGCACACCGGGCACGCCGATCGAGCGGCCGCTGGCGCGCGCGTTCGGCTGCGGTTCGGTGCGGTCGGTGTCGCTGATCCAGCGCAGATAGTTCTCGGTGGCCGCGGCGGGCGCGACCTCGCGGCCGTCGTAGGCCTCGACCGACTTGGTGGCGCCGTCGTAGTACAGCAGGAACGCGCCGCCGCCGATGCCGGAGGCCTGCGGCTCGACCAGGCCGAGCACCAGCTGCGCGGTGACCAGCGCGTCGGCCGCGGTGCCGCCGTCGCGCAGCACTCGGCAGGCTGCCTCGGTGGCAAGGGGATTCGCGGTGGAGACCGCGTACGAGCCGGTGCGCACCGCGGTCATTCCGCTGCGATAACCGGAGGCGATCTCGGGGTTGGTGCTGAGATTCTGGGTGGTCGCCGTGCCCGCCGCGGTCGGCGGCGCCGCGACGACCGGCGTGCCGTTGGGGGCGCTGGTGCATTCGGCGGTGGTCGTCTCCTCGGTGGTGGTACATCCGGTGAGAAGTCCGACCGTGAGCATCGTGGCCGCGGCGGCTCCGCTCCAGATGTGTCGCGCGCGCGTCATGGCCTGGACTGTAGCCCTCGGGGCCGACAGCGGTGCGGCTTTCGGGCGAGGCCGTCAGTTGCCGTGACGATCCGAACCGCGCACGCAGACGGTGAGATTCCGTTTTTCCCAGGTGCGCGCGGTCGCGCCGCTCTCCCACCCGAACCCCGCCCGCGCTCGACCGGACCGTTCGCCTCGGCGTCGGTACGCTGGTGCGGGTGGATATCGAGGCCGTGCTTTTCGACTTCTCCGGGACGATCTTTCGATTGGAGGAGGACGAATCGTGGGGCGACGAGCTGGTCGGCGCCGACGGCGCGGATTTCGACGTCGAGGCCAAGGCCGAGATCCTGCGGCGAATGACGGCGCCGGTCGAGCAGTTCATGACCTTCGACGCCGCGGGCCAACACGCCTGGGACAACAGGGATTTGGACCCGGCGCTGCACCGGCACGCGTACCTTGAGGTGCTGCGCTCCTCGGGCGTGCCAACCGAGGAGCAGGCCGAACGGCTCTACGGCAGATTGATCGATCCGCTCGCCTGGACGCCGTACCCCGACACCGGACCCGTCCTGGAGTTCCTTGCGGCACAGGGTGTTCCGGTGGGCGTGGTGAGCAATATCGCGTTCGACGTCCGTCCGGCGTTCCGCAGCAGGGGATGGGACCGGCTCGTCGGCGCGGTGGCGCTCTCGTTCGAGGTGGGCGTGATCAAACCCGAGCCGGGGATCTTCCTCGCCGCGTTGAACGAGCTCGGCGTCGACCCGGCGCGCGCCTTGATGGTCGGCGACAGCGCGCCCGCCGACGGCGGCGCGACCGCGCTCGGCTCGCGCTTCGCGCTCGTCGACCCGCTGCCGACCGCGGAGCGGCCCGACGCGCTCGTCGACGCGCTGCGGGCGCACGGGTTGGCCGTCCCGAGGTGAGCGCCGGTCCTGGTCGCGGAGTCGCGGCCAGGACGGACACCAACCTTGTCGCCCCGCCTCGATAGGCTGTTCGAGTGGCAGATCCATCGAGGTACCGCCCCGCCCCCGGTACGATCCCCGTCGAACCCGGCGTCTACAAATTCCGGGACGCGCACAAGCGGGTCATCTACGTCGGCAAGGCCAAGAGCCTGCGCAGTCGGCTGAATTCCTATTTCGCCGACGTCGCCTCGCTGCACCCGCGCACCAAGCAGATGGTCACCACCGCCGCGAGCGTGGAGTGGACGGTCGTCTCCACCGAGGTGGAGGCGCTGCAGCTGGAATACAACTGGATCAAGGAATTCGATCCGCGGTTCAACGTGCGCTACCGGGACGACAAGTCCTACCCGGTGCTCGCGGTGACGTTGAACGAGGAGTACCCGCGCCTGTTCGTCTACCGCGGCGCCCGTAAGAAGGGCGTGCGGTACTTCGGCCCGTACGCGCACGCTTGGGCGATCCGCGAGACGCTGGACCTGCTGCTGCGGGTGTTCCCCGCGCGCACTTGCTCGAACGGAGTCTTCAAGCGGCACAACCAGATCGGCCGTCCGTGCCTGCTCGGCTACATCGACAAGTGCTCCGCGCCGTGCGTCGGCAGGGTCACCGCCGACGAGCACCGCCGCATCGTGGAGGACTTCTGCGACTTCCTCGCCGGGCGCACCGACCGGATGGTGCGCGAGCTGGAGCGGCGCATGCACGAGGCCGCCGAGGATCTGGACTTCGAGACCGCGGCCCGGCTGCGCGACGACGTGCAGGCGCTGCGCAGGGCGCTGGAGAAGCAAGCGGTGGTGCTCGGCACCGGCACCGACGCCGACGTGATCGCCTTCGCCACCGATGAATTGGAGGTGGCGGTGCAGATCTTCCATGTCCGCGACGGCCGGGTGCGCGGTCAGCGCGGTTGGGTGGTGGACAAGGCGGGCGACGCCGTCGACACCGCGGAGCCCGGCGGCGAGCTGGCCGCGCTGGTCGAACAGTTCCTCACCCAGTTCTACGGCGAGCAGGTCTCCTATGCCGATCAGAGTCCCGACGAGCAGCCCGCGACCGTGGTCCCGCGCGAGGTGCTCGTCCCCGAGCTGCCCGCGGACCACGAGCAGATCCAGGAGTGGCTGAGCAAGCTGCGCGGTTCGGCGGTGCAGCTGCGCGTCCCGCAGCGTGGCGACAAGAAGGCGCTCGCCGAGACCGTGCAGCGCAACGCCATGGAAGCCCTCGCCCAGCACAAGCTGAAGCGCGCGGGCGACCTGACCTCGCGTTCGGCGGCGCTGCAGGACATCCAGGACGCGCTCGATCTGGACACCGCGCCGCTGCGCATCGAGTGCGTCGACATCAGCCACGTGCAGGGCACCGACGTGGTGGCCTCGCTGGTCGTCTTCGAGGACGGTCTGCCGCGCAAGTCCGAATACCGGCACTACGCGATCAAGGAGGCCGCGGGCGGTGGGCGTTCCGACGACGTCGGCAGCATCGCGGAGGTGACGAGGCGGCGGTTCTACCGGCTCCGCAAGGAGCGCGACGAGGCCGAGCGCGAGGAACTCGACGGCGCGACCGCCGTTCCTCTCGTCGGAACCGAAGGACCGGCCGGGAGCGAAGCCGGGGTTTCGCCGCTCGGCGGCTCGACGGTCGTCGTCGAAACCTCCGCGGTGGACTCGATTCCGCCCGACGACGCCGACGAGATCGAACTGACCTCGCGGCCCGGCATCGACCCGCGCACCGGACGCCCGCGCAAGTTCGCCTACCCGCCGAACCTGTATGTCGTCGACGGCGGCGCGCCGCAGGTCGCCGCCGCCGCCGAAGTGCTCGACGGTTTCGGCATCACCGATGTCGCGGTGATCGGCCTCGCCAAACGTCTGGAGGAGGTGTGGGTGCCCGGCGAACCCGATCCGGTGATCATGCCGCGCAACAGCGAGGCGCTGTTCCTGCTGCAACGGGTCCGCGACGAGGCGCACCGTTTCGCCATCACCTTCCATCGCAGCAAACGCTCGCGGCGGATGACGGCCTCGGCGCTGGATTCGGTGCGCGGGCTCGGCGCGGCGCGCCGGACCGCGCTGGTCACTCATTTCGGTTCGGTGGCCAAGTTGAAGGAGGCGACGGTGGAGCAGATCACCGAGGTACCCGGCATCGGCGTGGCCACCGCGAAAGCCGTGCTCGCCGCGCTGCGGGAGGAGTGAGTGATCCCGAAATCTCCGGCTCCGGTCCGACCTGCATATATCCTCGGTAGCGTTTCCACATGTTCGTGAACCGTCCTCGTGCACCACGGAGGGTGAGCGCGCGTGCCCGATACCGAATCCGGTGCGGGATGATCGAGAGGCACCTAGACACGGATTCCGGTAGGACATGACACGCGTCGAATCGAACAACAGTGCGGGCGGCCAGCGCGCGGGCAACCAGCTGCGCCAGCAGGTCGAGGTCGTCATCGTGACCGGTCTGTCCGGCGCGGGCCGCGGTACCGCCGCGCGGGTGCTGGAGGATCTCGGCTGGTACGTCGCCGACAACCTGCCGCCCGAGCTGATCGGCAGACTCGTCGAACTCGGCGCTTCCGCCGAGCCGCCGATCCGGCGCCTCGCGCTGGTCATGGACGTGCGCAGCAGATTCTTCACCGGCGATCTCTCGGTCGTCACCGAACAGCTGCGCGCGCTCGGCGTGCGGACCAGGGTGCTCTTCCTCGAGGCCTCCGACGACGTGCTGATCCGCCGCTTCGGCTTCGCCCGCCGCCGCCACCCGCTGCAGAGCGAGAGCGCCGACGGCACGCTGTCCGCGGGCATCGCCGCCGAACGGGTGCGCCTCTCGGCCGTGAAGACGGCTGCCGACCTGGTGATCGACACCACCGAGTTGTCCATTCACCAGCTGCACCGCAAGCTGGAGGAGGCATACGGCGGCGGCGCGCCCGCCGCGCTGCAGCTGACCGTGCAGTCCTTCGGCTTCAAGTACGGGGTTCCGTTGGACGCCGACATGGTGTTGGATGTGCGTTTTCTACCCAATCCACATTGGATACCGGAACTGCGGGAACACACGGGACAGGAGACGGTGGTCAGCGAGTACGTGCTGTCGCGCCCCGGGGCGACCGACTACCTGCACACCTGCCGCCACCTCGTCGACCTGACGACCAACGGTTACCGCCAAGAGGGGAAGCGATACATGACGGTGGCAGTGGGCTGCACGGGGGGCAAGCACCGCAGCGTGGCGATCGCCGAGGCGCTGGGCGAACTCATCGGGCCGGAGTCCGACGGCTCCGCCGACGTCGTGCGGGTCGTGCACCGGGATCTGGGGCGCGAATGACCGGGTGGGAATCGAATCCCGCCATCGTCGCACTGGGTGGTGGGCACGGGCTGTACGCGACGCTGACGGCGGTGCGGCGGCTGACCAGGAAGATCTGCGCGGTGGTGACCGTCGCCGACGACGGCGGGTCCTCGGGTCGGCTGCGCGCCGAGCTGGGGGTGCTGCCGCCGGGGGATCTGCGTATGGCGCTGGCCGCTCTGGCCGCGGACCCCGAAGGCGTGTGGACGCAGACCGTTCAGCATCGTTTCGGCGGCACCGGCGCGCTGGCGGGTCATTCGGTCGGCAACCTCGTGCTCGCGGGACTGACCGAGGTGCTCGGCGATCCCGTCGCGGCGCTGGACGAGGTGGCCAAGATGTTGCGCGCCAGCGGCCGGGTGCTCCCGATGTCGCCGATCGCGCTCGACATCGAGGCCGACGTCTCCGGCTTGGAAGCGGACCCGCGGGTCAGCCGCTGCATTCGCGGCCAGGTCGCGGTCGCCACGACGCCGGGCAAGGTGCGGCGCGTCCGGCTCATTCCGTCCGATCCGCCCGCCAGTCCGGAGGCGACCTCGGCCATCGAACACGCCGACGTGGTGGTGCTCGGGCCCGGCTCGTGGTTCACCAGTGTGATTCCGCACGTCCTCGTGCCGGAACTGCGCGACGCGCTGGTCTACACCAGGGCGCGGAAGGTGCTGGTGCTCAACCTGGCCGCCGAACCGGGGGAAACGGCCGGTTTCTCCGCCGAGCGCCATCTGCATGTATTGTCCCAGCACGCACCGGAATTCGTTGTCGACGAGGTGTTGGTCGATTCCGGCTCGGTGCCGGAGGGCCGGGAACGCGAACATGTGGCCAGGGCTGCCGAACAGTTGCGGGCGCGAGTAACCTTCTCCGATGTCGCCGAAGCGGGAACGGACCGGCATCACCCCGGAAAGCTTGCCGCCGCCCTGGATCAGCTGATCCGGCAACCTCGGCCGCAAATGGCAGGGCTTCGAGTCGAGGGACGGCACATGGGCGCGGATGTGCGGTCCGGGTTGGGTGGAAAGGAGCGCGTCTCGTGGCGATGACAGCCGAAGTGAAAGACGAGCTGAGCAGGCTCACGGTGTCCCAGGTGAGTTCCCGCAAGGCGGAACTCTCCGCCCTGTTGCGTTTCGCGGGTGGCCTGCACATCGTCGGGGGCCGGGTGATCGTCGAGGCCGAGGTGGACATGGGATCCATCGCTCGACGGCTACGCCGGGAGATCTTCGAGCTGTACGGCTACGGCTCCGACGTGCACGTGCTCGGCGCGGGCGGTCTGCGCAAGACCTCCCGCTACGTCGTGCGGGTGTCCAAGGAGGGCGAGGCGCTGGCCAGGCAGACCGGCCTGCTCGACGTGCGCGGCCGCCCGGTGCGCGGACTGCCCGCCCAGGTGGTCGGCGGCAGCATCGCCGACGCCGAAGCCGCTTGGCGCGGAGCGTTTCTCGCGCACGGCTCGCTCACCGAGCCCGGTCGCTCGTCCGCGCTCGAGGTCAGCTGCCCCGGACCGGAGGCGGCGCTCGCGTTGGTCGGCGCGGCCCGCAGGCTCGGCATCACCGCCAAGGCGCGCGAGGTGCGCGGCACCGATCGCGTCGTGGTGCGCGACGGCGAGGCCATCGGCGCGCTGCTGACCAGGATGGGCGCCCAGGACACCCGGCTCACCTGGGAGGAACGCCGGATGCGCCGCGAGGTGCGCGCCACCGCCAACCGGCTGGCCAACTTCGACGACGCCAACCTGCGCCGCTCGGCGCGGGCCGCCGTCGCCGCGGCCGCCCGGGTGGAGCGCGCGCTGGAGATCCTCGGCGACGAGGTGCCCGATCACCTGGCCGCGGCGGGCAAGCTGCGCGTGGAGCACCGCCAGGCGTCGCTGGAGGAACTCGGTCAGCTCGCCGATCCGCCGATGACGAAAGACGCTGTGGCGGGCCGGATTCGGCGCCTGCTCTCGATGGCGGACCGGCGCGCCAAGGAACTCGGCGTCCCCGACACCGAATCCGCCGTAACCGCCGAGCTTCTCGACGAGGCTTGACAGTTCTGGACTCACCGCACGCCCCGCACGCCGATATCCGGCGCTCGGGGCGTGTTGTGTGTTATCGGGTAGCCGTGGGTCTTCGCGCCGGTGCGGAGTTCACGCGCCGGGATCGCGAAGCATTGCCCAGGTGGTGGGGCCGCCGTCCGGCAGGTCCACGGTCGCGGTGACGCGGAAGCCCAGCCGCTCGTAGAAGCCGACGTTGCGTTTTTCGGAGGTCTCCAAGAATGCGGGCACACCCGCGCGCTCGGCGGCCTCCAGACCGGGCCGGATCACCGCGCCGCCGAGCCCGCGGCCCTGACCGTCTGGGTCGACGCCGACGGTGCCGAGGAACCAGACCGGTTCGACCGGGCGGTGTGGCGCGAGCGCGGCCTCGGCCGCCGCGTAAGCCGCCGCGCGATCACCAGCCAGCTCGGCGAACCGCGGCGCGAGGTCGACGAAGACCAGCCCCGCGTCGGTGGCAGGGGTGGTCCAGACGGCGACAGCGGCACCCTCGTCGGCAACCCAGACCTGGCCGTGCGGCAGTCCATCCTGCCGCGCCACGCGGGATGCGCCAGCGATTTTTCGGTCGTCCCGGCCGCAGCTCGCGTCGTGCCGGACCCGCGGGCGCCATCGGCGTGCAGGCGGGCGGTGTGATGGTGAAAAACCTTGGGGCGCTTTGCTTCCGCAACACGCGGGATTCTGTCGAGGGGGATTGTCGCCGTCCGGGGCCCGCGATGGCGGCGCGAACGGCCGTTCGCGCCTGCCGCGACATGGCGTCCACCTGGGCGGGTGGGCGCCGGATCGTGACCGGTCACGGCCCTCGGACGGTCCTCACCATGCGAGGTGCGTGTCGGAGAGGTGACCGCAGGGCACTAGTGTGAATAAGGCATCGGAATGAATCCGCTTGAAAGCTGAGGAGCGATAACGTGACAGTCCGGGTAGGCATCAACGGCTTCGGTCGTATCGGACGTAATTTCTTCCGGGCGGTGGAGGCGCAGAAGGCGCTCGGCACCACCGATATCGAGATCGTCGCGGTCAACGACCTCACCGACAACGCGACCCTGGCCACGCTGCTGAAGTACGACTCGATCCTCGGCCGTCTGCCGCAGGATGTCTCGCTGGACGGCGAGGACACCATCGTGGTCGGCGACCAGCGGATCAAGGCCCTGGCCATCAAGGAAGGCCCGGCGGCCCTGCCCTGGGGCGACCTGGGCGTCGACGTGGTCGTCGAGTCCACCGGCATCTTCACCGACGCCACCAAGGCCAAGGGCCACCTGGCGGCGGGCGCCAAGAAGGTCATCATCTCCGCCCCGGCCAAGGGTGAAGACCTGACCGTGGTCATGGGTGTCAACGACAGCCATTACGACGGCAGCCAGAACATCATCTCCAACGCGTCTTGCACCACCAACTGCCTCGGCCCGCTGGCCAAGGTGCTCAACGACGAGTTCGGCATCGAGCGTGGCCTGATGACCACGATCCACGCCTACACCCAGGACCAGAACCTGCAGGACGGCCCGCACAGCGACCTGCGCCGCGCCCGCGCCGCCGCGCTGAACATCGTGCCCACCGGCACCGGCGCCGCCAAGGCCATCGGCCTGGTGCTGCCCGAACTGCAGGGCAAGCTGGACGGCTACGCGCTGCGCGTTCCGGTCCCGACCGGCTCGGTCACCGACCTGACCGCGACCCTGAGCAAGTCGGCCACCATCGACGAGATCAACGCCGCGTACAAGGCCGCCGCCGAGGGCCCGCTGAAGGGCATCCTGAAGTACAACACCGACCCGATCGTGTCCAGCGACATCGTCACCGACCCGCACTCGTCGATCTACGACGCGCCGCTGACCAAGGTCATCGACGACCAGGTGAAGGTCGTGTCCTGGTACGACAACGAGTGGGGCTACTCCAACCGCCTCGCCGACCTCATCGGCCTCGTCGGCAAGTCCCTCTGATCGGCATGGCAGTCAAGACGCTTCAAGATCTGCTCATTGAGGGTGTCGAGGGCCGGGGCGTGCTGGTGCGCTCCGACCTGAACGTTCCCCTGGACGAGAACGGCGAGATCACCGACCCCGGCCGCATCATCGCCTCGGTGCCGACCATCGAGGCGCTGGTCCAGGCCGGCGCCAAGGTCGTCGTCACCGCGCACCTGGGCCGTCCGAAGGGCGAGCCGGACCCGAAGTTCTCGCTGGCTCCGGTCGCCGCGAAGCTGGCCGAGCTGCTCGGCCGCAACGTCCAGCTGGCCGGTGACGTGGTGGGCTACGACGCGCTCTCGCGCTCGGAGGGCCTCACCGACGGCGACGTGCTGCTGCTGGAGAACGTGCGCTTCGACGCCCGCGAGACCAGCAAGGACGACGCCGAGCGTGGCAAACTCGCCGCGGCGCTCGTCGAGCTGGTCGGCGACGACGGCGCGTTCGTCTCCGACGGCTTCGGCGTCGTGCACCGCAAGCAGGCCTCGGTCTACGACGTGGCCAAGCTGCTCCCGCACTACGCGGGCACGCTGGTCGCGGCCGAGGTGGACGTGCTGGCCAAGCTGACGGAGAACCCCGAGCGGCCGTACGCGGTCGTGCTCGGCGGCTCGAAGGTCTCCGACAAGCTCGCGGTCATCGAGGCGCTGGCTCCGAAGGTCGACACCCTGGTGATCGGCGGCGGCATGTGCTTCACCTTCCTTGCCGCACAGGGCCTTTCGGTGGGCTCCTCGCTGCTGCAGGAAGAGATGATCGACACCTGCAAGGAGCTGCTCGAGCGCTTCGGCGACGTCATCCACCTGCCGCGCGACATCGTGGTGGCGGACAAGTTCGCGGCCGACGCCGCCTCCAAGATCGTGCCCGCCAACGAGATCCCCGAAAGCTGGATGGGCCTGGACGTGGGCCCGGAGTCGGTCGACCGGTTCGCGGCGCTGCTCACCGAGGCGAAGACGGTGTTCTGGAACGGCCCGATGGGCGTGTTCGAGTTCGCGAACTTCGCCGCGGGCACCCGCGGGGTCGCCGAGGCCATCGTCACGGCGACCGGCAAGGGTGCGTTCACCGTGGTCGGCGGCGGCGACTCGGCCGCGGCCGTGCGCGCGCTCGGCCTGCCCGAGGACGGTTTCTCGCACATCTCCACCGGCGGCGGCGCGTCGCTGGAGTACCTGGAGGGCAAGGAACTCCCCGGCATCAGTGTGTTGGAGGACTGATCCATGGCACGTAAACCGCTCATCGCGGGCAACTGGAAGATGAACCTCAACCACCTCGAGGCCATCGCCCTGGTGCAGAAGATCGCCTTCGCGCTGCCGGAGAAGTACTTCGCCAAGGTCGACGTGGCGGTCATCCCGCCGTTCACCGACATCCGCAGCGTGCAGACTCTCGTCGAGGGCGACAAGCTGCTGATCACCTACGGTGCGCAGGACGTGTCCGTGTACGACTCGGGCGCCTACACCGGTGAGATCAGCGGTGGCATGCTGGCCAAGCTCGGCTGCACCTTCGCGGTGGTCGGGCACTCGGAGCGGCGGCAGTACCACAACGAGGACGACGCCACCGTGCTCGCCAAGGCCAAGCAGGCGCTGAAGCACGGCATCACGCCGATCGTGTGCATCGGCGAGGGCCTGAATGTCCGTGAGGCGGGCACGCACGTCGAGTACAACCTCGAGCAGCTGCGCGGTTCGCTGAAAGGCCTGACGGCCGAGGAGATCTCGAAGGTCGTCATCGCCTACGAGCCGGTCTGGGCCATCGGCACCGGCAAGGTCGCCACCCCCGCCGACGCGCAGGAGGTGTGCGGCGCCATCCGTGCCGAGCTCGGCGAGCTGGCCTCGCCCGAGGTCGCCATGGAGGTGCGGGTGCTCTACGGCGGTTCGGTCAACGCCAAGAATGTCGGCGAGCTGGTGGCTCAGCCCGACATCGACGGTGCGCTGGTCGGCGGCGCGTCGCTGAAGGGTGACGAGTTCGCCACGCTGTCGGCGATCGCCGCGGGTGGTCCGCTGCCCTGAGTCGGTCGACGGCGTCGCGCTGACGCCGCAGAAACGGCCCGGTATCGCGCGTGCGATGCCGGGCCGCTTCGTTTCCTCGGGCGTGTGTTTCGTTCTGGACGTAACCGCGCGCCGGGCAATGGCACGGCGCCGTGTGTGATGATGGGCCGACTCCGATCACCAAGGCCGACAAGGATTTCCGTGCGCTCCACTCTTTCCCGTGCCCTGAGTTCCCTCGCGTTGGTCGCCGTCGCCGCGCTCGGCGCCGGGTGTTCCGACGATACGACCAGCACCGCGGCCGCGTCGCCGACGACGTCCGCGGCGAGCGTCGACCCGAACACCCAGGACCCAGGCCATCGCAGGCTGAACCAGCTGGTCGGCGAATGGCGCGGAGACAAGTCGACCTACGTCGCGGGCGGCACGCCGGACAAGCCGCTCCAGACCGAGATCGTCTCCCGCTGGCAGTGGATCGCCGAGACCGGCGACAACTTCCTCCGCGAGATCGCCACGGGCGATTTCGGCGACCGGCCCTACTACCGGCAGGGCACCCTCGGCTACTCGCCGACCGACAACCGGTACGAGTGGTCGACAGTGGACAGCGTCACGCCGATGATGATGACCTACAAGGGCGCCAAGGACAGCGGCGGCAGCGACACCGAGGTCACCGTTCTCGGCGAGTTCACCGACCCGGGCGTGCTCGGCGAACGCTTCGTCGGCAAGACGATTCCGATGCGCACCACGATCCGGCTGGAATCGGCGGACCGGGTCGTGATGGAGCTCTACTTCACCCCGCCGGGCGAGGCGGAGATGATCGCGGACCGGGTGGTTCTCACCAGGAAGTGACTACCGGGCCGTCAGGGTCAGGCCGTGTCCGTTCGCGTTGCGCAGGGTGAGCACGTCGGCGTCGATGGTGGCCGTGGTCTGCCCGTCGAGCACGCGCAGCACCGCGGCCTCGACCTCCATCACCTCGGGCGGACACATCATCTTGGTGGTGGCCACCTGAAAGGTGACCTTCGCGGCGTCGTGGCTCGGCTCGACTGTCGCCGTGCCGGTCAGCCGGTTGCAGCCCGCGGAACCGGAGACCGCGCCGTCCTCGGCGATGACCAGCGTCGGCTTCGCGTCGATGATGGCTTGGGACTGTATCTGCGCGTCCGGCGTGATCAGCCCGTTCACCACCCACGTGGTGCCGCGCAACGGTTTGTCCGGCTGCGCGATCTTCTTGTCCAGCAGCGTGACGGTCTGCTCGTTGTTCTTCAACGTCAGGGTGTCGCCGTCGAGCTGCCAGGTCGGCGCGGAGCTCAGCAGGGTGTCCACCCACTGATCCGCGTCCGCGAGGTCGCCGGGACAGCCGATCAGCGTGCTCGCCAGTTCGTCCACTCGCAGCACGTGCTCGTCCAGCGTCACCGCTCCCGAGATGGTGTTGCACCCCGCGTACGCGATCACGGTGCCGTCGGTGAATTGCAGGCTGAGCGGCCCGCCACCTGGAATCGGCGCGCCTTCCACCTCGGTCGACAGGAAGGTCCGCCCCATCGGCGTCGCCTCCGGCTCACTCGGCCCGCTCTCGTCCCCATTCCCGCACGCGGCGACACCGAACGCGAGCAGCAACACCGGAACCAAGCGCACGAGTGAGGACGGCATGCGCGCGATGCTACCGAGATCCCGTCCCGCACCGCGTCAACCGACCTCGGCCGGTCGACCCTTCGCCGGTCGTCCGCGACACGCGGTTTGCTCGGTTTCGCACGGCCGCTTCCGAAATCGACTTCGGCTTTTCCGGCGGGATGGGCACAATGCCGGGGACCGGGTGAAGTGATCGCCGAGAAGCCCGAAGTGGACGATGCGGGGAGGGTGTGGGTGCGGGTCTGGACGTTGCAGGCGCCGGAAGTCGTTGCGGCGCTGCGGGACCGGGGGCGGTATCGAGCGTCGTGGGAGCGGGTGGTCGTGAATTGGCGGCCCGCCTACCGCGCCATGGTCGGGCAGATGGAGCGCAGCGGGATCGCGTGCGGTGACGCGCCGCCGGTGTGGTGCTGGCCGGGGCGGGCGCTGCGCCGCGGGCGAGTGCGCATGACCGCGGACCTGCTGCTGGGCGACGATCAATGGGCGCACGGCGTGTGCCTGCTGCGGTTGACGGTTCCACCTTCGGCGGCGCTCGCGACGTCCTACGCCCGCTGGAACGACTACCTGGGGGAGACAATGGCCCTGCTCGCGGCGGCGGGACGATCGGACGGTCCTGCGTTCGGACCCGACGAGGCGGTGATGGATTGGCGTGGTGTCCCGGTCGACGCGTGGGACGTCACGCAGATAGTTCTGCCGGAGCTGCGCAGCGAATGGCTCGTCGGCGTCCGCCACTATCCGCCGGGAGCCGACACCGCCGCGCGCATCGCCGCCGACCCGGAACTCCGTGCGCTCGCGGCGGTCGACGACGGTGCGCGACCGCGGCGAGAAGCGATCCGCGGGTGGCGAGGGCGGCGGTATATTCGACAAGCTCGATGCTCGTAGTTCGACCAGAAGATCGGAAACCGATTCGGACAGCTACGAAGGGAAAGTTGCCATGGCCGACGCCACTCAGGTATTCGCCGAGATCGATCTCGATGATGACGGCTACATTTCCGTCGACGAACTCAAGAAATATCTCGATCGCACCCGTTCGGTCAGCGATGCCGCCGGCTCCAGGTACTTCGGGTTGCTCGACAAGGACAAGGACGACCAGATCAGCTTCGAGGAATTCGAGAAGTCCTACCTGGCCGGACGTTAGTTTCGCGGCGCGACGCCAGCCGTCGCGGCAAGCATCACTGCTTCTGCCGCTGTCGATCGCGCACAAGCTCGCGGCCCCGCAGCCCCGGAACCCGCATGGTCCGGGGCTGCGCTGTGCCGTGGGAGGGGCTGCGCACGCGGCGATATGCTCTTCGGAGTGACCACCGCCGACGCGACGACCCCGCTGTCTACGTGGGCGCCGCTGCGGTCCCCGATCTATCGAGCGCTGTGGATCGCGCAGTTGGTGTCCAATCTCGGCACCTGGATGCAGACCGTCGGCGCGCAGTGGATCCTGGTCGACGAGCCGAACGCGGCGACGCTGGTGTCGTTCGTCCAAACCGCGATCACGCTGCCGGTCATGCTGCTGTCCATACCCTCCGGCGTGCTCGCCGACCTGGTCGACCGCCGCCGTCTGCTGCTGGGCGCCCAGTCCACGATGGCGTTGCTGGCCACGCTGCTGGCGGTCTCCACCGCGACCGGCCACACTACGCCCGCGGTGCTGCTCACCCTGCTGTTCCTGCTCGGCTGCGGACAGGCGCTCACCGCGCCCGCGTGGCAGGCGATCCAGCCGGAACTCGTACCGCGCGAACAGATTCCCTCCGTCGCGGCACTGGGCAGCATGAACATCAACATCGGCCGCGCGGTGGGACCCGCGGTCGCGGGCGTGCTGGTCTCGCTGTCCGGGCCGACGCTGGTGTTCGCGCTCAACGCGGTGTCCTTCGCCGGGATCGTCGCGGTGCTGACCGTGTGGCGCAGGCCGGTCACCGACCGGAAGCTGCCCACCGAACGACCGCTGGCGGCTCTCCAGGCGGGCACCAGGTTCATCCGCGCCGCGCCCGCGATCCGGCGGGTGCTGCTGCGCTCGATCCTGTTCATCGCCCCTGCCAGCGCGCTGTGGGCGCTGCTTCCGGTGATCGCGCGCGACTCGCTGGGCCTGTCCTCCTCCGGCTACGGCCTGATGCTCGGCGCGCTCGGCGTCGGCGCCGTGCTCGGCGCTTTCGGTCTGTCGCGGATCCGCGCGCTGCTGACACCCACGCAGCGGCTGACCGCGGCCGCCGTGCTGTTCGGCATCGCCTCGGCGGGCGCGGCCCTGCTGCACCACGTGGCGGTGGTACTGGTGCTGCTGGTCGGCGCGGGTCTGGCCTGGCTGCTGGCCATGTCGACGATGAACTCCACCATGCAGCTGCTGCTGCCCGCCTGGGTGCGCGCCCGCGGCCTCTCGGTCTACATGCTGGTCTTCATGGGCGGGCAGGCCATCGGTTCGCTGCTCTGGGGGCTGGTCGCCGGTGCGCTCGCCCCCGTCACCGCGCTGCTCATCGCCGCGGCGCTGCTCGCCGCCAGCGCGGTGAGCAGCGTGTGGCTGCCGATCCGGCACAACGCCGAGGAACTCGATCTCACCCCGTCGGCGTTCTGGCCGGAGCCGCAGCTGGTGGTGGAACCGGAGCCGGACGACGGACCCGTGCTGGTGCTGCGCGGCTACGACGTGCCGGAGGAGAAGGTCGAGGAATTCCTCGGCGCGATGGCGTTCGTCGGCCGCTCACGCCAGCGCACGGGCGCGATGGAATGGCGGCTGTATCGCGACGTCGGCGTGGTCGATCGGTACGTCGAGGCGTTCGTGGTGCGTTCCTGGGCCGAGCACATGCAGCAGCATCAGGTGCGGCTCACCGCCCAAGATCGGATTCGCGAGCACGCGGTGGCAGAGTTCGACGCGGGCGAGGAACAGATCACCCACCTGGTCGCGATGGACCGTCCGTAACGAAGCCCGGCATCGAGGCCGAGCCGATCGCCGTCGAGCCCCATTAGGCGGGGGATCCGCGCACCCCATAGGATGGTCGCCATGCGGATGTTCCTGGATATCCTCCTGATCATCACCAGCCTGCTGCTGGTGCTGCTGGTGCTGCTGCACCGCGCCAAGGGTGGAGGCCTGTCCAGCCTGTTCGGCGGCGGCGTGCAATCGAGCCTGTCCGGCTCCACCGTCGTCGAGAAGAACCTCGACCGCGTCACGATCTTCACCGGCCTCATCTGGGTCATCGCCATCCTCGGCATCGGCCTGGAGATCAAGTTCGCCTGAGCGGGCAACGGCTCGGTCGCCGGGCCTGCCGCGAACGTCGGCGCGCGATCACCTGACCCAGCCGAGTCTCAGCGCGCAACTGCGGAAGCTGGAGAAATCCCTCGGCGTGCAACTGGTGAAGCCGACACCGGCCGGACGCACCGGCCCGCACCTGGCCGCGCTGAGCGACGGGACACTCGACGTCGGCCTGGTGTACGGCCACTCGCACACCGCTGCGTTCCGCTATCGCCCACTGCTGCAACGCATCCGCTTGTGACCGCGCCCATCGCCGTCTTGGCCGCGACCCAGTACTTCACGACGAGCAACACGCCGTTCCCGCGGAAGCGACCTCGGCACTGCGGCGCGTCGTGGCGCGCAGCTGACCGCGCGTCACGACCAGCGCCGGGGCGATGGCCAGGCCGAGCACGGCCGTGAGCGACGGGAGTAGCGCGCACCGCGCCGCAGCGGCCTGTCCTGCGGCTCGACCGGGACGGATATCCAGGCGCAGCGCGAGCAGGATCGCCGCGAGCGCGGCCGCGCCGAGCCCACTGCCCTGCCAGGGACAGCACTGGCCGCGCCGCGAGCATTGCGCCTCGACCATGTCCCGCCGCAGCGGCGGGGAGACAACGGTCAGTCGTTGCGCGGCACCCGTCCGTCGATGTCGGTGAAGCCGTACTGGTCGGCGAGATCGGCCACCCGCCAGGCAAGTCCGGTGCGTGCGCGCCGCCGCGGATCGGCGGCCAGCGCGACGACGGCACGGCCGGGGAAGCGCGGCGTCTCCGCGGCGCCGAGGTCGAAGGTGCCCTCGCCGGGCAGGGTGACCAGGCGGCGTCCCTCGGCATCGGCGGGTACCAGCTGGAGAAGTTCGGTGTTTACGATTCCCGGCCACAGCGAGACCACGGTGACCCCGGTGTCGGCGAGATCGTGGGCCATGTCGGCGGTGAGCCGGTCCAGTGCGGTCTTGGCCACGCCGTAGACCGCGTTGTGCATATAACGCCGGGACCCCGGTGACGAGACGTTGACGACGAGCCCGCTCGACCCGATCAGCAGCGGCGCGGCGTAGAAGCTTGCGGCGTAATGGGATCGGACTCCCACGTCGAAGGTCTCGTCCCAGGCGCTCGGCGGCACCTCCCAGAACGGCTTGCCGAGCCAACGGGCGGCGGCGGGGGAGTTGTAGACGTTGTTCACCAGCACGTCGAGGCGGCCGTGTTCGGCGCGCACCCGTTCGAACAGGCGCTGCACGGCGTCGTCGTCGCGGTGATCGCAGACGAAGGGGACGCCGTGCCCGCCGAGCGCGTCGATCTCGGCCGCGGTGTCGTGCACGGTGCCGGGTAGTCGGCCCGCCGTCGCCGATCGCCCGGTGATGTACACCGTCGCGCCCGCCGCGCCCAGTTCCAGCGCGATGCCCTTGCCGATGCCCCGGCTCGCACCGGTGACGACCGCGACCCGGCCGTGCAGTTCTCGTGGTATTCCGCTCACGACTCTCGGACATTACCGTTACTCGTAGAACGCGTTCTAGATTTGGAGGCGAGAGTGGAGCTGACGCATCGGTTCGTGACCACCAACGGCATCCGGATGCACGTTGCCGAACAGGGCAGCGGCGATCCCGTGGTGTTCTGTCACGGTTTCCCGCACACCTGGTTCGTCTGGCATCGGCAGCTCGCCGCGGTCGCCGCCGCCGGGTACCACGCCATCGCCCCTGACCTGCGCGGATACGGCCGGACCGAGGCTCCCGAGGATCCGGCGGAGTACACGAATCGCGCCGTCATCGGCGATCTGCTCGGCCTGCTGGACGACATCGGCGCCGAGCGCGCGGTGTTCGTCGGGCTGGATTTCGGCGCCGCGCTGGTATGGGAACTGGCGTTGCGCTCACCCGAGCGCGTGGCGGGCGTGATCGTGCTGAACAACCCCTACGCGCCGCGCCCGCCGCGAGCGCCCTCCGAGCTCTGGGCCAAGGCGGCCGCGCGCCACTTCCTGCACCTGGACTACTTCCAGCGGCCCGGTGTCGCCGACGCCGAACTGGCGGCTCGCCCGCGCGAATTCCTCGCCCGCGTCTACTACTCGCTCAGCGCCGACTACCACTACCTCGACACCTGGCGTTTCCCCGCCGAGGGCACCGGCTACCTCGACGTGCTTCCCGAAGCTCCGGCGCTGCCGTGGCGCTGGCTGTCCGAAGACGAGTTCGCCACGCTCGCGGCCGATTTCGAGCGCACGGGTTTCACCGGCGGCCTCAATTGGTACCGTAACCTGGACCGGAACTGGGCGCTCACGGCCGACTACGCGGACGCTCGGGTGAGCGTGCCCGCCTACTTCCTCTACGGTGAGCGCGATCCGGATATGGAGGGCTTCAGCGGGCGCGATCCGCTGGGGACCTTGCGCGCGTACGTGCCGGACCTGCGCGCGGTGACCAAGATTCCCGACGCCGGGCATCTCGTCCAGCTCGAGCGTGGCGACGAAGTGAACGCGCTGATCACCGCGCACCTGGCCGACCTGGCGTCGACCGCCGCCGACGTCCCGGCCTGACACCCGACGTCATCACGGCAGTCTCGGGACGCGACTCGCGACGACCCGAGTGCGGACGGCGGCGAGCACTGTGATCACCAGGACCGTCATGAGTTCCAAGAGGTTCCAGGCGAGCGGGTCGGCGGTGGGTTCGACGGGTTGCGGATCCGCCGCTTTCGGCGGTCGTGCGGGGAGGGGCGGCGGACCGGGCTCCGGTGTGAAAGCCTGCGCCGGAATGGGTTCTGGCGCGGGTTGGGGTGCAGGAACGGGCAGCGGCGGCTCGAGTTGCAGCGGAATGCCGGGCGCGGGCGGCGTCATCGGGAGCAGCAGGAGGCAGGCGAGCAGCGCGCTGCCGCCGAGTGCCGACCCCGCGGCGCTACCGAGGGCCGAACCGCTGGAACCCGGTCCGACGAGGCCGCTGCCCGTGGCGCTGCCGAGCGCCGAGCCGGAGCCGAGGAGACCCGGGCCCACCAGACCGCTGCCGAGCGCCGACCCGCTCGAGCCAGGACCCAGCGGACCACTGCCTGTCGCGCTCCCCAGCGCCGAGCCGAGCGCGAGTGCCGCGCTGCCGGTACAGGCCGTGCGGACGCTCCCGGCGTCGAGGCCGAGGGTTTCGGCGGGAGTGGCGGCTGGTTCGAGAGCCGGGTCGGTATCCGTGACGGGAACCGGCTCCGGCTCGTAGCCCAGGGAGCCTGCGACTGTCGCAGGCTCGCGCATCGGCGAGCCATTCGACGGCACGAGAGCCAAAGGAAGTGCGGCGAACGCACTTCCGGTATCGATCGCTGTCAGATCCGTGATGGCGCTACCGGAGTCGGGATGTTCGCCGACGAGAAGCGCCCCGCCCGCACTGCCGGTGGCGATGCCGGGTGGCGCCAGCGGCTCGGCGAACGCCGGGATCGGTTGCGTCAACAGGGCTGCCGCCACCGGCAGAGCGACGAATCCGGCTCTCGCGCAACGACTTTTCGAGCCGGGATCGGTTCCTCGCGCACCGGCGCGGCCCGGCTTACCGGTGCGGAACATCGCCTGCGCCGATCGCCGTGGCCGGTGCGGACTTCGCCGATCGGTCACCGATCTGCTCGAAGCGGGACTGCGCGTATTCGTAGGCGTCCCTCGGGACGACGTTGCCGCCGGAGAAGGGTCGGTCCAGATTGTGGATGGCGAGCACGGCGGCGCCGACCACCACGCCGAGCAGCGCGGTCATCGCGACGCTGCGTTTGGTCACCCGCAGGCCCGACAGCACCGGGCTGAGCAGCAGGAGAACCGTGCCGAAGAACAGTGCGAGATAAAGGAATCGGGGGACGCCACGGTCGGCGTCGACGGCTCGATCGTGCCGGGCCTGGGCGACCTGGTCGAGTCCGGCGAGCGCTTCGGCGCGCGTATCGCTCGTCGCGGTGTCACTCGAGGACACCGCGGTGACGCTGGCGCGCAGCGTGTCGAAAGTGTCCTGGGTGACCGGGCTCAGCTTGCGTTCGGCGTCCATCACCGCCCACTCGCCGCCGACGACCTGCTCGGTGTACGCGCGAACCAGACCCTGGACGCGCTGCCGGTCGGTGTCGGGCAGCCCCTCCGCGGCAAGGTAGGTGTCCACCAGCGCTTTCGATTCCGCGACGGTGTGGTTGTGCGCGTTCTGATATTGCTGCCAGCAGATCACCACGACGAACGCGACGACCGCGGTGAAGAAGGTCTTGATGAGGTCGAGCACGAGGGTTCCGGACGCCTCGTCGCTGGTCTGCCGCCAGGACTCCGGGCGAAGCCGGTCACCCACCACGAACACCGTCAGCGCCAAGACCGCCGCGGCAACCGGAAAGATGAATTCCAAAGCCATATCGAGCACCGCCTTCCGCACAACTGGGCCGCCGGGGTGACACCCCGGCGGGTGGCGTGATCGCGGACAGCAGCGATCGTCAGTGATTCGGGGCGGCGCAACGGGCGGATGAGATCCCTTGGCGTGTCGCGCATTCGGTGAGTCGCGGTGCGGCTGCCGGGATTTCGGATGTCGTCGGCCCCTGCCGTCCAGGCCGAGCGGTCGGTACTGTGGCCTCATGAGAATTGGGGGAATCGATTGGCGGCGTGGGGCGCCGAGGTGGTGGGTCGGCTGGACGCTGGGCACCGCGGTACTCGCGGCGGCATGCTCACTCGGTCTGATCGTCCAGGAGGTGATCCAGGACGACAGCGACGACCGCACGATACTTCTACTGTTGGGGCTGCTCACGGCCGGAGTGTTGTGGCTGGTCTGCGGCGTGATCGGTGTGATCGCCTACGACAACGCACGATTGAGTGCGGTCGCGCCGCTGGTCGTCGTCGTCGCGGTCGCGCTGTTCACGTGGGAGCTACCGGAACGCCTCGGGTGGTGGCTGTCGAAGGGCAGCCTCGACCGGGCGGCCGTCGACTGTATCCCCTCCGAAACGAGCACACGCTATGGCGCCTACACGATCTTCGAGGTCGAGCCGTACGAGGGCGGGTGTCTGTTCAGCACGGGGCGTGGTTTGTATACGAGGGAGGGCTTCGCCTACATGCCGAACGGAGCGCCGCAGCCGAAACACCGATACGACTATCACTTCGACCCGTACGACGGTCCTTGGTACCGCTACTGAATCGGTGCGGACCGTCCTCGGCCCTTCCGGAACGGCGGGTCGTTCAGCGGTATTCCGCCGCGAGCTCCGGGTAGTCGGCCCAGTTCGGAAGCGGCTGGAACTCCAGGTAGGCGGTGAGCCGGTCCAACAGGTACTGCCAGCGCGGACCGACGGAGCTCGCTTCGGGATGGCAGAGGTGGCGGCGGACGAGTTCCAGATTGGTGACGACGCCGACCTGGGTCAGGCGCAGCTCGACGATGCAGCCGACGACGTGCACGACCAGTTCGTGCGGCGCGACGCAGTGCTCGACACGGACCGCGATCGGACCCGCGACCGGACCGTCCACCGGCTCGATCGTGTAGTTGCCGCTGCCGCCCGTCACCGCGCCCAGCCAGCGTTCGAGTTGGCTCCGTGACGTGCACGCCGACCAGACGTCCAGCACCGGCTGACGGTAGGACCGCAGGTAGTGCAGCAGCACGCGAGCGTCGCCCTCGGTCGCGTCGTGCTCGGGTCGCACCTCGCCCAGGATGGACATCGTGGTCATCGTCCTGCCCTTTCGCCGCTGGTCACCATTGCCTGTCCAGGGTATTTCCCGCCGCCGCCCATCGAACCGCGAACACGCGGATCCGCGCCGACGCGTACCTCCGCTTCACTCCGACGGACTTCGTCCGCCAGCGCCGGTCAGGCGAGCAACTCCGCCGCGGCCTTCTCGATACCGGTCTCGTCCAACAGCACGGTGTCCGCCGCGGGCCCGAGCGGGACGAAGCTGTCCGTGCTGGTCACCCGCGCGACGCGACCGGCGAAACCGGCATCGATCAGCGCGGTGCACACCGATTCGGAAACGCCGCCGCTGTGGCGGGTTTCGTCGGCGACGAGGACACGGCCGGTGGCACGAGCGTGCGCGAGCAGATCGGCGACCGGCAGCGGATTGAGCCAACGCAGGTCGAGCACGCGGGCGCGGACACCCCGCGCCGCGAGCCGGTCCGCCACCCGCAGGCTCATCGGGACGCCGTTGCCGAAGCTCACGATCGTGAGGTCGCCGCCGTCGCCGTAGACGCGGGCGCGGCCGATCTCCACGTGCGGCCCGGCGGCGGGGGCCAACCACGCGCCGTCGCCGGGATGCAGGTCCTTGGTGTGGTACAGGGCGATGGGTTCGAGGTAGACGCATACCCGTCCGTCCACCCGCGCCGCCGAGACGCAGGTGCGCAGCAGCGCCGCCGCGTCGTCGGCGCGGGACGGCACCGCGATCACCAGCCCGGGGATGTCACGAAGCGCCGCAACGGAATTGTCGTTGTGGAAGTGCCCGCCGAAGCCCTTCTGGTAGGCGAGCCCCGCGATCCGCACCACCATCGGATTGCGGTAGCGGCCGTGCGAGAAGAACTGGAGGGTGGCCGCCTCGCCGCGCAACTGGTCGGCGGCGTTGTGCAGGTAGGCGAGGTACTGGATCTCCGGAATCGGGACGAAGCCAGCGAGCCCCGCGCCGAGTGCAGTGCCGAGCACGCTCTGTTCGTCGAGCAGCGTGTCGAAGACGCGGCGCGCGCCGAAACGCTTCTGCAAACCCTTGGTGACGCCGTAGACGCCGCCTTTGCGGCCGACGTCCTCGCCGAAGACCAGCACGTCAGGGTCGCGCGCGAGCAGGTCCGCCAGGGTGTGGTTGATCGCCTGCGCGACGGTCGTCCCGGGGTCGCTCGCGGGCGTGGTGGTGCGGGTCGTGCGACGGTCCGGACCCGTGAGGCGCGCGCCGTACCGGAATGCCGTGCCGCGTGCCTCGGACCGCGAATCCGCCTGCTCGTGCGGCGCCGTCGGCCCAGGGGGCGCGCCGACCGCATCGGAAGCATGCCCCGGCCCCTCAGAGGGCGGCGCGTCGCGCAGCACGTCGGCCCGCACCGCCTCGGGACGAGCGGGCGCCAAGGGCGCGGTGACGGCCGCCGTGGACGTCAATTTCGGTTCCCGCCAGACCAATTCGGCCATGGCGGTCACCCGGTGCCCGATCTCGTCGTAGAACGCGACCACCTCGTCGGGCTTGGACAGGCCCCGTTCGACGAGCAGCCGGGCCGTCGCGACGACCGGGTCGCGCACCAGATCGGCCGCGATGTCGGCGGGACGGCGGTACGCGGCCTCCATGTCCGAACCGGCATGACCGAGCAACCGCACCGTGCGCAGCCGCAGGAACGCGGGCTTGCGCTGCTCGCGCACCCAGCGGACGGCGTGTTCGGACACGGTGAGCGCGTCGATCGGATCGCAGCCGTCGGCGTCGAAATAGGCCAGCCCCGGCCGTGTTCCGTACGCGTTCTCGATCCAGTCCGGAGGGGTCGGCACGCTGATGCCGATGCCGTTGTCCTCGCAGACGAACAGGATCGGCACCGGAATCCCTTGGTGCGCGGTGTGAATCGCGGCATTGACGGCACCCGCCGCCGTCGAGTGGTTGGCCGAGGCATCGCCGAAAGTGCACAGCACCACCGAGTCTCGCGGCCATTCCGACGGGATGCGGAGCCGCCCCGCCCGTTCGATCGCGAAGGCCAGCCCGACCGCTCGCGGCAGGTGCGAGGCGATGGTGGAGGTCTGCGGTATCACGTGCGCCGATTTGCTCCCGAAGACCTTGTGCCTGCCGCCGGAGATGGGGTCGACCGCCGCGGCGACCACGCCGAGCAACACGTCGCGAATCGGATCCAGCCCCGGCACCCGGCGCGCGCGGTGCACGAAGAACGCGCCCGACCGATAGTGCAACAGCGCCGGGTCGGTGGCCCGCGTCGCGACCGAGAGCGCCGCGTTGCCTTCGTGGCCGGACGAGCCGATGCTGTAGTAACCGCGCTTGGCCACGCCGAGCGCGCGCGCCGCCAAATCGAGATGCCTGCTGGTGGCCTGCGCGTCGAAGACCTCCCACAGCGTGTCAGGGGAGAGGCCGGGGCCGAGGTTGTCGTCGCGAATATGTCGCGGCGCCAGCGTGCCGATCTCGGCGCGGAACCGCTCGTCCAGTGCCCGCGCCGGATCCGCGCCGGATACCGGCGCCGCCCCGCTCATCGCTGCCCCGCGCGCGGCGAGCACGGCGGATCGGCGTGGGCCGCGCGACCATGCCGCCGGTCCATCGAGCGACCGGTGGGGTTGTCGACGAGCAGGTGCGGCACCCGACCTCCGTTGTCAGCGCAGCGCGCTCGCGGCTTCTCGATCCAGCAACCAGATGGTGGATTCCCGACCCGCCGCGCCCGCGGCCGGGATGTCGACCGGCTCGGCGCCGCCGACCGCCGCGGCGACCGCTTCGGCCTTGCCCGCCCCGGCGACGACCAGCATCACGTGTCGCGAGCGCCGCACCGCGGGCAGCGTCAGCGTGACGCGGACCGGCGGCGGTTTGGGGGAATTCGTCACGGCCACAACGAGTTCGTGCTCCTCGCGCACCGCGTCGGTGTCCGGGAACAGCGAGTTGATGTGCGCGTCGGGGCCCATGCCGAGCAGGTGCAGGTCGAACGCGCCGTGCTCGGCGAGGTGGGCGTGCACCGCCGCCGAGTACTCGGCCGCGGCCTCGACCGGATCGGGGTACTCGCCGTCGGACGTCGCCACCGGATGCACCCTGGCGTGATCGACCGGCACATGGTCGAGCAGCGCCTGCCTGGCCTGCAGCTCGTTGCGCTCGGGATCGCCAGCGGGGACGAAACGCTCGTCCCCCCAGAAGATGTCGAGCCGCGACCAGTCGATGTCGCCGGGCGCCTTGCGCACCTGCTCGAGCATCGCGATGCCGGTGCCGCCACCGGTCAGCACCACCGACGCCGAGCCGCGCTCGGCCTGGGCGGCCGTGACCACCTGCACGAAGCGGGCGGCCGCCGCGGCGACGAGCGCGTCGGCGTCGGGGTGGACCTCTACGGTGTCGCGGGGAGTCTCACTCATAGGTCACCTTCTCGATTCCGGCGAGGGCTTCGTGATAGATCTCGTCGGCGTCGAGCCGACGCAGTTCCTCGGCGAGGCAGTCGCGAGTCTCCCGCCGCGCCAAAGCGATTCGCTGATCGGGATCACCGGTGCGGGTGAGCGTCGCGGTGCGCCCGGTCTGCGGGCGTTCGATGGACATGGACGCCGACGGGCGGTTCACCTCCACCCGGAGCGCGCCCGAGCGTCTGCGCACCGGGCAGCCCAGCCGGGCGGCCAGCCAGCCGGCGAGCATGTCCAGCGCGGGCTCGTCGCGCAGCCCCGACACGGTCACCGACTCGACCGGTTCGAAGGGCGGCTCGTCCAGCGAGGCGGCCAGCAGTGCCCGCCAGTAGGTGATCCGGCTCCACGCCAGGTCGGTGTCGCCCGAGGCGTAGGAGGCGCGCCGCTTCTTGATCGTCGCCTGCGGGTCGGCGGCGAAGGTGGCATCGGTGATGCGCCGGGTCGCCAGGCGTCCCACCGAGTCCTTGGACGGGAACTCCGGCGCGCCACGCGGCCACCACGCCACCACCGGGGTGTCGGGCAGCAGGAACGGGATGACGACGCTGCTCTCGTGGCTCACCAGCTCGCCCTGCAGGCGCAGCACGATCACCTCGGCCGCGCCCGCGTCGCCGCCCACCCGGATCTGCGCGTCCAGCTTGGTCTCCGCCTCGCGGTCGCCGCGCGCGAGAACCACTACGCGACAGGGATGTTCGCGGCTGGCGTCGTTGGCCGCGTCGATGGCGTCCTCGGCTTCGGAGCTGTCCAGCGTGCACACCACCAGGGTGAGCACCCGGCCCATGGTGATGACGCCGTTGCTCTCGCGCAGCTGCACCAGGCGCTTGGTGACCGCGCCGGTCGTGGTGTCGGGCATGTCGATGATCACGGGCGCCGCCATTCCCGGCCGGTGCGCTCGAGCATCTCGTCGGCCGAGGCCGGACCCCACGTGCCCGCGGGATATGGATCGGGCTTGCCGTCCGCCGCCCACCGCTCGAGCACCGGATCCAGGATGCGCCAGGACAATTCGACCTCCGCGTTCACCGGGAACAGCGACGGAACCCCGAGCAGCACGTCGAGGATCAGGCGTTCGTAGGCCTCGGGGGAGGACTCGGTGAACGCCTCGCCGTAACTGAAATCCATGTTGACGTCACGCACTTCCATGCCCGAGCCCGGCACCTTCGAACCGAAGCGCATGGTGATGCCTTCGTCCGGCTGCACCCGGATGACCAGCGCGTTCTGACCGAGCTCCTCGGTCATGGTCTGGTCGAAGGGCAGGTGCGGCGCCCGCTTGAAGACGACCGCGATCTCGGTCACCCTGCGGCCCAAGCGTTTTCCGGTACGAAGGTAGAACGGCACGCCCGCCCAGCGCCGGGTGTCGACCTCGAGGGTGATCGCCGCGTAGGTCTCGGTCTTGGACTCCGGGTCGAAACCCTCCTCGTCGAGCAGGCCGACGACGTGCTCGCCGCCCTGCCAGCCCTCCGAATACTGCCCGCGCGCCGTGGTCTCCTCCAGCGGCTCCACCAGCTTGGTCGCCGAGAGCACCTTGATCTTCTCGGTCTGCAACTGCTTGGGCTCGAAGCTGATCGGCTCCTCCATGGCGGTGAGCGCGAGCAGCTGCAGCAGATGGTTCTGGATGACGTCGCGAGCGGCGCCGATGCCGTCGTAGTAGCCCGCACGTCCGCCGAGGCCGATGTCCTCGGCCATGGTGATCTGGACGTGGTCGACGTAGTTGGCGTTCCAGATCGGGTCGAACAACTGGTTGGCGAAGCGCAGCGCCAGGATGTTCTGCACCGTCTCCTTGCCGAGATAGTGATCGATGCGGAACACCGTCTCCTCCGGGAACACCCGGTTGACCAGCTCGTTGAGTTCGACGGCGCTGTCCAGGTCGTGCCCGAACGGCTTCTCGATCACCACCCGCCGCCACGGCTTGCGCCCGGCGATGTCGGTGGTGCTCGGCTGCGCGAGCTTGTGCTCGGAGAGCTGGTCGAGCACCACCGGGAACATGTCCGGCGGAATGGACAGGTAGAAGGCGTGATTGCCGCCGGTGCCGCGCTCCTTGTCCAGCCTGCCGAGGGTGTCGGCGAGCCTGGCGAAGGCGGCGTCGTCGTCGAAGGTGCCCTGCACGAACCGGATTCCCTCCGCCAGGTGGTCCCAGACCTCCTGACGGAAGGGCGTGCGGGCGTGCGCCTTCACCGCGTCGAGCACGACCGCGGCGAAGTCCTCGTCCGCGTAATCGCGCCGCGCGAAACCGACCAGCGCGAAACCCGGGGGCAGCAGCCCCCGGTTCGCCAGGTCGTAGATGGCGGGCATCAGTTTCTTGCGGGACAGGTCACCGGTGACACCGAAGATGACCATGCTGCACGGTCCCGCGATCCGCGGTACCCGCTTGTCCCGCTCGTCGCGGAGTGGGTTCTTCCAGACTGTCGACGTTTTGGCCGAGCCTGCCATGGGATTCAGTTGCCCCCGGCCGACGACGCTGCGCCCAACTCCTCGGCGGTGGCGGAAAGCAGTTCCTCCCAGGACTTCTCGAACTTGTCGACGCCCTCGCGCTCGAGCACGTCGAACACGTCGTCCAGGTCGATGCCCACCGCGGCGAGCTTGTCGAAGACCTCCTTGGCCTCCGCAGCGGTGCCGCGGACGGTGTCGCCGCGGACCTCGCCGTGGTCGGCGACCGCCTCGAGCGTCTTCTCCGGCAACGTGTTCACGGTGTTCGGGGCGACCAGCTCGGTGACGTAGAGGGTGTCGGAGTAGTCCGGGTTCTTGACGCCGGTCGACGCCCACAGCGGCCGCTGCCGGTTCGCGCCGACCGAGGCCAGGTGCGCGTAGGTGGAGGTGTGCTTGCCGCCGTCGAACACGTCCTGGTACTCGGCGTAGGCGAGGCGGGCGTTGGCCACACCGGCCTTGCCGCGCAGCGCGAGCGCCTCGTCGGAGCCGATCGCCTCCAGCCGCTTGTCGATCTCGGTGTCCACCCGGGACACGAAGAACGAAGCGACGGAATGGATCTTGGCCAGGTCGTAGCCCGCGGCCTTGGCCCGGCGCAGACCGTCCAGGTAGGCGCCCATCACCGAGCGGTAGCGCGCCACCGAGAAGATCAGGGTGACGTTCACGCTGATGCCCTCGGCGATCACCGCGGTGATGGCGGGCAGGCCCGCCTCGGTCGCGGGGATCTTGATGAACAGGTTGGGGCGGTCCACCGTCTTCCACAGGTCGATGGCCTGCGCGACGGTCTTCTCGGCGTCGAAGGCCAGCCGCGGGTCGACCTCGATGGAGACCCGGCCGTCCACGCCGCCGGAGGACTCGTACACCCCGGCCAGCACATCGCAGGCCGCGCGCACGTCGTCGGTGGTGATGGTGCGGATCGCCGCGTCGGCGTCCGCCCCTTGCGCGGCAAGCGCTTTCACCTGCGCGTCGTAGGCGTGACCCTTGCTGAGCGCGCCCTGGAAGATCGTCGGGTTGGTGGTCACGCCGACGACGCTGCGGGTCGCGACCAGCTCGGCCAGGTTGCCGGACTGGATCCGGTCCCGCGACAGATCGTCGAGCCACACCGAGACGCCCGCCGCGGCGAGCGCGGCGAGGTTTTCGTTCTGTGCCATGAGGTCTTATCCCTTCACGTTGTCCAGCGTGCGCTGCGCGGCGGCAACGACCGCGTCTTCGGTGATGCCGAACTCGCGGAACAGGGTCTTGTAATCGGCCGAGGCGCCGAAGTGCTCGATGGACACGATCTCGCCCGCGTCACCGGCGAACCGGTGCCACGGCATCGCGATACCGGCCTCGACGACGACGCGCGCGCGGATCGCGGGCGGAAGCACCTCGTCCCGGTAAGCCTTGTCCTGCGCGTCGAACCACTCCACACACGGCATCGAGACCACCCGGGTGCCGATGCCCTGCGCCTCCAGCGTAGTGCGCGCGGCCACGGCGAGCTGCAGCTCCGAGCCCGTGGCGATCAGGATCACCTGCGGGGTTCCGGTGGACGCCTCGGCCAGCACGTAGCCGCCCTTGGCGACGCCCTCGTAGCTGGTGCCCTCCTGAATCGGCAGATCCTGGCGGGTCAGCGCCAGCGCGGAAGGGCCGTCCTGGTGCGGCATCTCCGACACCGAGAAGTGCGAGGCGTTCTCGGCCGATTCACGCTCGAGGATGGTGCGCCAGGCGTAGGTGGTCTCGTTGGCGTCACCGGGACGCACCACGTTCAGGCCCGGGATCGCGCGCAGCGCGGCCAAGTGCTCGATCGGCTGGTGGGTCGGGCCGTCCTCGCCGAGGCCGATGGAGTCGTGGGTCCAGACGTAGATCGCGGGCACCCGCATCAGCGCCGCGAGGCGGACCGCCGGGCGCATGTAGTCGCTGAACACCAGGAAGGTGCCGCCGTACGGCCGGGTCGGGCCGTGCAGCGCGATGCCGTTGAGAATCGAGCCCATCGCGTGCTCGCGCACACCGAAGTGCAGGGTGCGGCCGAACGGGTTGGCCTTCCACATGCCGGTCGAGATCGACTCGGGGCCGAAGCTGGGCTGGCCGGGCATGGTGGTGTTGTTGGACTCGGCGAGGTCGGCCGAGCCGCCCCACAGCTCGGGGAGCACCTCGGCGAGCGCGGCGAGCACCTTGCCGGACGCCTTGCGCGTGGCCATGCCCTTGGGGTCGGGCTCGTGCACCGGCAGGTTGTCGGTCCAGCCCTCCGGCAGCCTGCGCTCGACGAGCCGGTCGAACAGCGCCTTGTTCTCCGGGTTGGCCGCGGCCCACGCGTCGAACTGCCGCTGCCATTCCGCGTGCGCCGCCTTGCCACGCTCGACGGCCTTGCGGGTGTGCGCGATGACGGCGTCGTCGACCTGGAAGCTCTGCTCGGGATCGAAGCCGAGGATCTTCTTGGTGGCGGCCACCTCGTCGGCGCCGAGCGCCGCGCCGTGCGAGGCTCCGGTGTTCATCTTGTTCGGGGCCGGGTAGCCGATCACGGTGCGCAGCACGATGATCGACGGCTTGCCCGTCTCGGCCTTGGCGGCCTCGACGGCGGCCTCGATCGCGACGACGTCCTCGCCGCCCTGCACGGTCTGCACGTGCCAGCCGTAGGCCTCGTAGCGCGCGGCCACGTCCTCGGTGAAGGCGATGGTGGTGTCGTCCTCGATGGAGATCCGGTTGTCGTCGTAGAAGACGATCAGGTTGCCCAGCTGCTGGGTGCCCGCGAGCGAGGACGCCTCGGAGGTGACGCCTTCCTCGAGGTCGCCGTCGGAGGCCACCACGTAGACGAAGTGATCGAAGGGGCTGGCGCCCGGCGCGGCGACCGGGTCGAACAGGCCGCGCTCGCGGCGCGCCGCCATCGCCATGCCGACCGCGGAGGCCAGACCCTGGCCCAGCGGGCCGGTGGTGATCTCGACGCCGTCGGTGTGCCGGAACTCCGGGTGGCCGGGGGTGAGCGAGCCCCACTTGCGCAGGTTCTTCAGGTCGTCCAGTTCCAGACCGAAGCCGGTCAGGTAGAGCTGGATGTACTGGGTGAGGCTGGAGTGGCCGCACGACAGCACGAAACGGTCCCGGCCGACCCAGCTCGGGTCGCTCGGGTCGTGGCGCAGCACCCGCTGGTAGAGGGTGTAGGCGAGCGGAGCCAGGCTCATGGCGGTGCCCGGGTGGCCGTTGCCCGCGTTCTGCACCGCGTCGGCGGCTAGGACGCGGACAGTGTCGACGGCCTTGGTGTCCAGATCCGTCCAGTCGTCCGGGTAGTTCGGCTGAGTGAGGGCGCGGATGTCGTCTGTGACTGACACGACCGAGATTCTCCTGACATTGGTCTCGTCGACGGCGGTGTGCTTGGTAACGGCGGTGGGAACGCACGGCAGCTGTGGCATGCATACCGGTTGTGTATCCAACCACCCTAGATGTGCCCGCTGAGCGCCATGCCGGGAACCCGCTTTAACGGCGCATCTTCGCTTCCGATCCGGCCGTGCGCGGGCTGATGGAGGACCGCATCCGGCTGCGTCCCTCGGGCGCGTCTCGGCCTCGGCCGGGACCGTGCGCCGAGTGTGTCGGGGCGCACTGATCGGGCGTCGGGGCCTCGCGCCGGGCGGGGCTCGCGGCGGAGCGATGTCGGCGGGGGTCTACCATCCTCTGTAGTAGTAGCCGCGCCGCATTCGGCTGTAGGGCGCCGAGGCGGACGGACGTCCGGCTCTCGCGCATCCGTGACAGCGGGTCCGAGCGAGCTGCTCGTTCCATTGCCGGATGCGATGCACAGCGTGCGAGGAGAGACAGTGCGGATTGGGCAACAGCCGGGTGGCGATGGCGCACACGGCTCCTCCGCGACGGTGCTTGCCGACCGTTTCACTGGTCCCGGCCTACCGTCCCGGCTCATGCGACGGGTCCTCGCCTACATCGCGTTGACCAAGCCGCGCGTCATCGAGCTGCTGCTCGTCGCCACGATCCCGACCATGCTGCTCGCCGACCGCGGCAGCGACGTGGACATGCCGCTGATCCTGGCCACCCTGTTCGGCGGCTGGATGGGCGCCGCGAGCGCCAACACGCTCAACTGCGTGGCCGACGCGGACATCGACAAGGTGATGAAGCGCACCGCCAAGCGCCCGCTGGCCAGGGAGGCGGTGCCGACCCGCAACGCGTTCGTCTTCGGCGTCGCGCTCGGCATCGGATCCTTCGCCTGGCTGTGGTGGCAGGCGAACCTGCTCGCCGGCGCGCTCGTCGTCGCGACCATCCTGTTCTACGTCTTCGTCTACACCCTCGGCCTGAAGCGGCGCACCTCGCAGAACGTCGTCTGGGGCGGCGCGGCGGGCTGCATGCCCGCGCTGGTCGGCTGGTCGGCGGTCACCGGCGGCATCGGCTGGCCCGCGATCGCGCTGTTCGGCGTCATCTTCTTCTGGACGCCGCCGCACACCTGGGCGCTGGCCATGCGCTACAAGGAGGACTACCGCGCGGCGGGCGTGCCGATGCTGCCGGTGGTCGCCACCGAGCGCACGGTGACCAAGCAGATCGTCATCTACACCTGGCTCACCGTGCTCACCACGCTGGCGCTGGTGCCGGCCACCGGCGTGCTCTACGCCGCGGTGGCGCTGGTGGCGGGCGCGTGGTTCCTGCTCATGGCGCACCAGCTGTACGCGGGCGTGCGGCGCGGGGAGTCGGTCAAGCCGCTGCGGCTGTTCCTCCAGTCGAACAACTACCTGGCCGTGGTGTTCTGCGGTCTGGCGGTGGACTCGGTGCTCGGCTGGGAGACCATCGGAAGCTTCTTCGGGTAGTCGCCCGGATTCGAGAAAGGCCGACGCATCGCGCGTCGGCCTTTTTCGTCGGTGCGATCAGTCGCGGCGGCCGAGGTGTCCGTCGGGACGCACTAGGACTCGTTCGCCATCGACGGCGGCGTACGCCGAGAACGCGTGCCCGTCGACATCGACAACGTACGGTTCGGCGGTCGTCACGCCGGGGCGCAGCACGGCGTAACTCCGCGCGCCCGGCTCGGCGGGCAGCGGACCCGTCGCGCCGAAGCAGAGCAGCGTCGCGTGCGGTCCGCGGAACAGGTCGAACAGCCGCACCTGGCGTCCGTCGGCGTCCTTCACCGGCGCGTCGGGCGCGCGGTCGCCCACCGCCAATGCCCGGTGATCGCCGGGCGCCCGGTAGCTGAGGTCCAGCTGGCGAGTCTCCTCGCCGCGTTCGAGCGCGTCCTCTTCGCCGTGGGTCAGCTTGTCCAGCAGCGCGGTGCTGAGGCCGAGCACTCGCGCCGCCACCGCCCGTCGCTCGGATTCGTAGCTGTCGAGCGCGGATTCGTCGCCCTGGAGCGCGGCGGCGAGCTTCCAGCCGAGGTTGTAGGCGTCCTGAATGCCGGTGTTCATGCCCTGGCCGCCGGTGGGCGGGTGCGTGTGCGCGGCGTCCCCGGCGAGGAACACCCGGCCGTCCCGAAAGCGCTGGGCCAGCCGGATGTTCGGCCGCCAGACGGTGACCCAGGCCAGATCGGTGAGCACGATGTCGGAGCGGCCGCTGTGGTGGTCGACGTAGCGCTGCAGCAGCGTGAGCGTCGGCGCGGCGTTCTCGGTCAGCGGCGCGGCGACCTGGAAGTGCGCGCCGCCGGGCAGCGGCGCCAGCACGATGCCGTCCATCGGACGTTCGGCGTCGGCGGCGAACCAGTAGCCGTACTCGTGGTCGAGGGCGTCGGCGCGCACGTCGCCGAGCAGCATGCGGAGGGAGTCGTCCGTGCTGCCTTCGAACGGGATGCCCAAGCCCTTGCGCACCGTGCTGCGACCGCCGTCCGCGCCGACCAGGTACGCCGCCCGCACGGTCTCCCGCGCGCCGTCGCGGTCCAGGATCGCGGTGACGCCGTCGTCGCCCTGTTCGAACGACACCAGGGCGGTGCCGGTCTGCACGCGTACGCCGAACTCGGCGAGCCGGTCGCGCAGGATCGCCTCGGTGCGTGACTGCCCGAGCGTCCACCCATTGGGGTAGGGGACCGCGGGCGTCGGCGCGACGGGTTCGGCCATCCGGCGTTCCCCGACGAACTCGCCGCCGAGGTACGCGCGCAGCACCGGGATGGGCGCGCCCGCCGCGAGCACCGCGTCGAGCACACCGAGATCGTCGAACACCTCGAGCGTGCGCGGCTGGATGCCGTCGCCGCGTGACCCCGCGAAGAATTCGGCGGCCTGGTCGACGATGCGCACCGGCACGCCGCGGCGGGCCAGATCGATGGCGAGGGTGAGGCCGGTCGGTCCGGCTCCCGCGATGAGTGCTTGCACGATGACTCCAATACTGAATTTCAATTCACTGAATCCGAATTCAGTATTGGAGTTGGTACCTTGTCCTGTCAAGGAGGTGGCGCGGTGGCGACGAGCCGCAAGGAGAGATCGGTCGAGACGGAGCAGGCGCTCAAGGCGGCCGCACTGCGGGTCTTCGCCGAACGCGGGTATCTGAACACCAAGATCACCGACATCACCGCGGCCGCCGGACGGGCGGCGGGCTCCTTCTACAACCACTTCGCGAGCAAGGAGGCCCTGCTCACGGCGCTGTTGCGCGATATGGCCGACGCGGGTGACGTGCGCGCCGAAGGGGAGGGCCACGACCCGGATTTCAGCCGTCCCGAGGCGGTCCGGTACCACATCGAGGGCTACTGGCGTTTCGCGCGCGAGCACGTCGCGGTGCTGCGCGCGGTCGAGCAGGCGGCCCTGGTCGACGCCGAATTCAGCCGCAGCGCAGGACAATTCGCCAAGGATCAGCGCGCCGACATCGCCGATCACCTGGACGGTTTCGCCGCCGCCGGGTTACGGCTGCCGAGCACGCCGGACGCGAGCCTCGCCATGATGTTCCTGCTCACGCAGGGGCTGCTGGGTGCGGTGGCGGACGGCAACGTCGAGCTGGACGACGACGAAGCCGTGGAAGGGCTGACCCGCTTCGTCTATCGCGGGTTGACCGGCCGGGACTACTGAACCGGAAGTCGTTGCGGGCGGACGGGCCGGGAATGCTGAACCGGCCACGCCACCAACGATCGACGACTCAGGGCAGCAGCACGATCGACCCCGTGGTCTTCCGGCCTTCCAGATCACGATGCGCCCGTTCGGCTTCCGCGAGCGGATAGCTCGCACCGACCCGGACGCGCAGCGTGCCCTTCGCCAGCGCCGCGAGGATATCGCCAGCGCGCCAGAGCAATTCGGCCCGATCGCGGGTGTAGTGCGCCAGCGACGGACGGGTCAGGAACAGCGAGCCACCGGCGTTCAACCGCTGCGGGTCGAACGGCGGGACCGGGCCGCTCGCCGCGCCGAACAGGGCCACCGTGCCGCGCACGCGCACCGAGGCGAGGCTCGCGTCGAAGGTGGACTTGCCGACGCCGTCGTAGACCGCCGCCACACCGACCCCATCGGTCAGCTTGCGGACCTGGTCGGCGAGGTCGTCGCCGTAGCGAAGCACCTCCGCCGCGCCCGCCTCGCGGGAGAGCGTCTCCTTCTCGTCGGAGGACACGGTCGTGATGACCCGCGCGCCCCGCGCCGCGGCCAGCTGCGTCAGGATCAGGCCGACACCGCCCGCGCCCGCGTGCACCAGCACCGTTTCGCCGGGTTCCGGCGTGTAGATCGACTCGATCAGATAGTGCGCCGTCATGCCCTGGAGCAGCGCCGATGCGGCGACCGGGGGATCGACGCCGTCCGGCACCGGGATCGCGACGGCGGCGGGGACCACGACCCGCTCGGCGTAGCTGCCCGGCGCGGCCGCCCACGCGACCCGATCGCCCACCGCGAACTCGGTGACGCCGGAGCCGACCGCGGACACCACGCCGGTGCCCTCGGAGCCGGGCACGTAGGGGACCGGCTGCGGGTAGGTCCCCGTGCGGATGTAGGTATCGATGTAATTGACGCCGATCGCCTCGGTGGTCACCAGCAGCTGGTCCGGCCCGATGCTCGGCTCCTCGACCTCCGTGTACCGCAGGACCTCGGGACCACCGTGTTCGGAAACCTGAATGGCGCGCATGAGATTCAGTTCTACACCCGCCGGGTCTGGACCACCTCCTACCGGTCGGTAAACTCGCGAGCATGAGCGTTGAGACCGCCCCGGCCCCGGTGAAGGTGTCGAGTTCCCTCGTCGACTCGGTGAAGGGATTCCTCGCCGATCACGGTGGTTCGGCCACGGCCGTCCTGCAGCCGATCGGCCGCATCGGCGTGCGCGTCACCCTGGTCGGCGCCGACGGCATCCTCGGCGACCGCGTCGTCGCCGATCTGCCCACCGCCAAGCGGCTGGTCGAGGTCGTCGACGGTCTGACCGAGGCCGACGAGTGGGACCGTGAGCTCACCACCGTCGTTACCCCGCGCAAGAGCCACTGGGCGCAGATGGCGGGCTGGGTAGCTCGGCAGACCCGCTTCCCCAAGGCGCGCAACGAGAAGTGATGCGGCGGCCCGGCCGGTCTCAGGCCCTGCCCGTCTAGGATTCGGCGCGGGCCACCAGCACCGGGCATGGCGCGTGGTGCAGCAGGTTCTGGCTCGTCGAGCCGAGCAGCAAGCCGGTGAACCGGTTGCGTCCGTGGCTGCCCGTGACGATCATCTGAGCGTCCGCTCCGTGGTCGAGTAGCGCGCGCGTCGCCGGGCTCTGCAGTACCAGCTTCTCGACCTGCAGGTCCGGGTATTGGCTCGACCATCCGGCGAGCCGCTCGCTCAACAACTCTCGCTCCTGCTGCGCCAAGATCTCCCACGCATCGGGTACCGGCGTCCACTGCAGCAGGTCGGGATCGTTCCATGCGTGTAGCGCGATGACGCGCACGCCGAGCCGTGCGGCCATTTCCAATGCGTGGCCGACCGCGGCGTTGCTGGCGGGACTACCGTCGACGCCGACCAGGATCGGGCGCTCATCGGGCAGCGGATTGTCGACGTCGCCGCGCCACACCACCACGGGACAGTGCGCTTTGTTCGCGACCCGCAGCGCGGTCGAACCGAGCAGCAGGGTGGTGATCCGGTCGTCGGTGGTGGCGGCCACCACCAACAGCAGCGCCGTCTCGCTCGCCTCGACGAGTTCGTCGCCAGGAACGCCCTCCACCACCGTTTGAGTGATCTCCAGGTCGGGCTGGTCGGCGCGCACCGCGTCGACCGCGGCCGCGACGTGTTTCTTGGCCACGAAGCGCAGCGTCGGAAGGATGTCGGCGTCGGCGACGATGGCGGCGGTGATCCGGTAGTCGATGGTCGGCACGATGCTGAGGACGACCAGCCGCACCCCTTCGCGCGCGGCGACGGCGCCCGCCCAGCGCGCGGCAGCCAGCGCGGAGCGGCTGCCGTCGACGCCGACGACGATGGACTGCTGGTTGGCGAACCTGGTCATCTCGCTACCCTCCGGTGGTCTCGACGCTGTGTCATTCCTCGGAGCGGAGTCTTCGCTTGGCGCGGCCGTTGTCTCGGCTCGGTCTCCGTTTCTCTCTTACCCATCGTGGCAGTCGCCACCGGATCGCCGATCGAGGCACGCGGCGCGGTTTTGCCGCACGTCTCGGTCCGTGGGTAGCGTCGCGGCGTGACTGAAATGGACGAACTGGACATCCATGAGCGGTACGAGGCCCAGATGTGGGCGCTGCACGACGATGTCTGGAACGCGTGGGGGCGACTCGATCAGGAAGTGTCGGCCCCGCGCTACCAATCGAGATTCCTTCCGACCGAGCTCTGGGCCCACATGGGCATCGACGAGCCGGAGCCGCCCGGCATCGACCACCCGAGCTACCGGGTGGTGCGTCGCCAGTACGGGCTGGTGGTGACCAGCCTGGGCCTGTCGTTCCCCACCGCCTGGTCGGACGCCGAGCCGACCAACGGCATCGAGGTCGAGGTCTACGCGGCCGCCACCGACATTCCGGCGGACGCGCCGTTCGCGGACGTGATGGGTTCCTGGCTGGGGCAGGTGGTGATGTCGGTCGCGCAGACCGCCTCGCAGCACGGATTCCGTTTCACCAGGAATCTGGAACACTATGGGACGCTGTCGATCTCGCTCCCGGGGTTGGACTTTCCCCCGGAGGCGGCGGGTAGCTATGTCGACGAGGACGGGCTCGTCACCGTGCTGCTGGGCATGAACGGCGAAGGTTTCCCCGACGCGGTCACCGGTCCGCTGTCGGAGATTCGCATGGTCAACATCAAGCTGCTCACCGTCGCCGAGACCGCGTTCTGTGTCTCGGGTACCAGCGGCGTCACCGACGCGCGCGTCGAGCTCGCGAACAGGCTTGCCGCCCAGGGTGAGCCGCTCTGGTCGAGCCTGACGCGGCCGTCGGTGGTCTGACGCACGCCCATTCCGCGCGGTTCCGCCGCGAACCGCGCGGGATCAGGCCGACTGAATCGCCGGGTCGGGCGCGACGGCGGGCACCGGTTCGCGGGTGCGCAGCGCGGCCCACAGGGCGGCGGTCGCCGCGGTGCACGCGGCGGCCCCGGCCACGTGGGTGACGACCAGCGCGGCGGGGACATCGGTGAAGTACTGGACGACGCCGACCAGCGCCTGCGCGCAGACCACGCCGAGCAGCACGAACAGGCGGGTGCGCACCGTGCGGGAGATGCCGACGGCGAACAGTCCGAAGCCGAGGCCGACCAGTAGCGCCAGGTAGCCGACCAGCAGCTGTGAGTGCAGGTGCACCAGCGTGACGATCTCGATCTGCAACCGCTCGACCGGCCGTTCGATGCTCTTGTCGCCCGCGTGCGGTCCGGCGGCGGTGACCAGGGTGCCCGCGATCAGGACGCCGGCCAGCGCGACACCGCTCAACGCGGTCAGCCAGCGCAGCGGCGCGGGCGCCTGGACGGTCTGGACGCCGTCGTCCGGCTCGCAGATTCGCGCGTAGAGCACCGTGGCCAGCCACACCATCAGCATCGACGCCAGCAGGTGCACCGCGACTGTCCACCACAGCAGACCGGTGCGGACGGTGATGCCGCCGATGATCGCCTGCACCACGGTGCCGCCCGGCATCAGCCAGGCGTAGAGGAGCACTTCGTTTCTGCGCCGCGCGCGCGTCACCGCGAGCACGATCAGCCCGGCGAACAGGGAGACCACGAAGGTCAGCAGCCGGTTGCCGAATTCGACGGCCTGGTGCACGACCGCCACCTCGGACACGCCGATCGGGGTGAAGCTGCCGGGGAAGCACTGCGGCCAGGTCGGGCAGCCGAGGCCGGAGGCGGTGACCCGGACGACCGAGCCGGTCACCGCGATGCCCGCCTGGGTCAGCACGACCGCGAGCGCGATCAGCCGCTGCGTCCGCAGCGAGGGGAGCGGGAGCTTGTCGACGAGTCGCAGGAATGCGCGATACAGCACGCAACGATGGTAGCGACCGGCGATCGGGCCGCCGCACCCGGACTACTACATACCGTCGTTTGTACCGACGCTCACTCGAAACGGAACCAGCGCGCGGCCAGCGCGCCGCAGGCCACGCCCCACACCCCGAGCACCGCAAGGCCGAACCAGTCGACGCTGCTGCGCAGCGCGTGCTCCAGGGTGACCGCCAGCGCGCCGGAGGGCACCAGCCTGGCGAGCACGTCGACGGCGGTCGGCAGCTCGTCGGAGGCGAACACCACGCTGGCGATGCCGAGCATGACGAACCAGAGGATGTTCGCCAGCGCCAGCACGATCTCCGCCTTCAGCGTGCCGCCGAGCAGCAGGCCCATCGCGGCGAACGTGGCGGTGCCGAGTGCGATCACCACCGCGCCGAGCAGCAGCCCGGCCGGACCCGGCCGCCAGCCGAGCGCGAAACCGATGGCGCCCAACAGGATCGCCTGCAGGACCACGACGATCAGCACCGCGGCGCTCTTGCCCGCGATGATGCCCCACCGCGGCAGCGCGGTGGCCCCGAGGCGCTTCAGCGCGCCGTAGCGGCGATCGAAACCGACGGCGATGGCCTGTCCGGTGAAGGCGGTGGACATGACCGCCACCATCATCACGGCGGGCACGATCTTGTCCACCCGGTCCTGGCCGAGACCGCCGAACGGCAGCAGCGTCAAGCCGACCAGCAGCGTGATCGGGATGAACATGGTCAACAGCAGCTGTTCGCCGTTGCGCAGCAACAGGATCAGCTCGAGCCGGGTCTGCGCGGCGAGCATGGCGGCGCGGGTGGTGGGACGCGGATCGGGCGCGAAGGTGCCCGGCGCGAAGCGGTTGGGTTCTGGCTGAGTCATCCGCGTAGGTCCCGTCCGGTCAGCTCCAGGAAGACGTCCTCGAGGCGGCGCTGGTCGATCCGGATATCGGTGGCCAGCACGTTCAGCCGCGCGCACCACGCGGTCACGGTGGCCAGCACCTGCGGGTCGATCTCGCCCTCCACCAGGTACGAGCCCGGCGACGTCTCCCGCGGCGAGAAGCCCTCGGGGAGCGCGGTTTTCAACAGTTTCAGGTCCAGCTTGGGCGGTGCGGTGAAGCGCAGCTGCCCGGCGGCGCCGTGCGCGGTCACCTCGGCGGGCGTGCCGGAGGCGACGATGCGTCCGTGATCGATGATGACGAGCTGATCCGCGAGTTGCTCGGCCTCGTCCATCATGTGCGTGGTCAGCACCACCGTGACGCCGTCGCGGCGCAGCGCGTCGATCAGCTCCCACACGATCAGCCGGGCCTGCGCGTCGAGGCCCGCGGTGGGTTCGTCGAGGAACACGATCTCCGGTCGTCCGACCAGCGCGCAGGCCAGCGCCAAGCGCTGCTGCTGGCCGCCGGAGAGCCGCCGGTACGGTGTGCGGCGATTGTCCTGGAGCCCGAGGGTGCGCAGCAGCCACTGCGGGTCGAGCGGATCGGCGGAGTACGCGGCCACCAGGTCGAGCATCTCGCCCGCCCGCGCGCCGGGATAGGAGCCGCCGCCCTGCAACATGACGCCGATGCGGGAACGCAGGCGGTCCGAATCGGCGATCGGGTCGAGTCCGAGCACCCGCACCGAACCCGCGTCGGGACGGACGAAGCCCTCGCACATCTCGACGGTCGTCGTCTTCCCCGCGCCGTTGGGCCCGAGCAGCGCGAGCACCTGCGCCCGTTCGACATCGAAGGTCAGGCCGTCGACCGCGGTGGTCTCGCCATAACGCTTGACGACGCCGTCGACGCTAACGGCGGGTCCGGAGGCAGCGGTCACGAAGAGACACCGTAAGACGTCGGCTGCTGTGACGGAGCCGACACCCCCGCCTGAGCGCGCCACGGCAGGGAGTTACGCGTGATCACGATGAACAGCACGCCGACGATGACGGTGGCGATGGCGGCGCCGACGATCTGGAACACCTCGAGATCGGCGCCGCGCGGCATCTGTAGAACACTCACCACCGCGGAGAACGCGACCGCGGGGACACGGAACACGGGCCGGGTCGCCCACGCCGCGAGCGGAACGATCGCCCACAGCAGATACCACGGTTGCACCACCGGGAACAGCAGCACGATGGCGCCCAGGGTGACGCCGAGCGCGCCCACCGGGTGCAGGCGACCGGTGCCGGTGGCGACGAGCATGCGCACCGTCACGAACGCGGCGACCGTCGCGGCGATCGGACGGGTGATGCTGAGCAGAGCGGTGGTGTGATCGCCGAGGCCGAGTAGTACGCCGCCGAAACCGGTGATGATGCCGAGCGCGGTGGGCAACGACATCCAGCTGCGCACGGCGCTCGCGGTATTGAGCGTGTGGATCCACCCGAAGCCGAGACCGCTCGCCGAACTGATCACGAGCGTGGTGCCGAGGGCTATCGCGCCGAGCATCGCGGCCGCCGTCACCACGGGCCGCCAGCCGCCGCCCCAGCGTCGGGCGAGCGCCATCCACACGAAGCCCATCGCGATAATGGAGGTGATCTTGATCGTCGAGGACAACGCGATGATCAGCGCACCGGCGATCAGCAGCGCGTAGGCCCGTCCGTCGAACGGGTGGGTGTCCTCGATCGCCCGCAGCGCGAACTCGAGTCCGGCCAGCATCAGACCGATCATCAGCGCGTCGTTGTGCACGCCGCCCACCAAATGGAACAGCACCAGCGGATTCGCCGCGCCGAGCCACAGCGCGCTCACCCCGGCGACACCGCAGCGGACGGACAACCGCGGCAGCGCCCAGACGATCAAGGCCACACCCGCCAGCGCGAGCACCCGGTGCACCCAGACGCCGAGAATGATGTTGTCCCCGGTCAATTCGGCGATGCCACGGCCCATCCACAGGAACAGCGGCCCGTACGGGGCGGGCGTATCCCGCCAGATGGTCGGGACGTTGTTGGTGAGGACGTTGTCGATTCCGAGACCGGCGACGGGGCCTTCTTTGTAGGGATCGATGCCGCGCGCCGCGATCTCGCTCTGCGCCAGGTACGAGTACACGTCGTTGCTGAACAGCGGCGGGGCCACGCTGAGCGGGATGATCCACAGCAGCAGGGTGCGGTCGAGCTGCGAGCGGGTCAGCCGGTGACGGGGGGAGCCGCCGAGGCCGCCGACCGCGAAACGGCCGAGCAGCAGCCAGGCGAGCACCACGACGACGGCGCCGATCATGCACATCGCCAGCGAGCCGGTGTGCGCCCTGGCGAAAATGCCGAGCACGCGCAGACCGGACGTCGGGTTCTGCTGCACCGGCTGCGCGCCGATGCCCAGCGCGCTGATCGCCATCAGCACCGTGCCGGTCGCGCCCATGAGCCGGATGCGGTCGAGCTGGACCAGCTCTCTGCGGTCGAGTTCGGGCACCTCGGATTCGTCGCGGTGTAACACCGCGATGGTGTGATCGGCCGCGGGCACGTCGAGACCGAGCGCCCGGCGCCCGAATACCACTGCCTTGCGCCGCGCGCCCTCCAGTACCGCCACGAGACGCAGCCTAGTGGGCGCTGCCGGACGGAGTCCGTCAACAGCCCGCGCACGGCCGAAGGGTAGGGCGGAGGTACACCTAGCGGGCGTCGTTGGACAGAGTCCGTCGACAGCCCGCGCCCGGCCGGGCGTCGGTCTCGTACCGCACCGAGTGGCCGACGGGATCGAGCATCGCGACTCGTCCGTAGATATTTACGAACGATATTCGTGTGTACTCACCCGAGTCTCTCGAGCGAGTGTGGCCAATGTCGCAGCAGGTCCGGATCTCGCATCGCCGGGGTGTGCCAGCGGCACGAAAAGGTGCGGGACTCGGCCCGGGACGGAAGGGGGCGGACGCGGGTCGCAGCGGAAAGCTCCAGGTTGGAGCCGCGCGAACCGTGTGGAGGCGGAGGGGCGGTTGTCCGGTTTGCTGAATCGCGCCCTTGTTGCCCGAAGGAACGGGCGCTGCCACCGCCCCGGTCACGCAGGTCGAGCCCTGTTCTACTCAGGGCACCCTTATTAGATTTCGGGAACGAATTCCGCCACACTGATGTTGTGAAAACCGTGGGTTTGCGGAAGAACGACGAGAGGTCCGGTCGCAAGACCGGTGCCGCGCCGTCCGCTGCCGTCGCCACGGTCGGGGCCGAGGGGCATCACACCCGTGCCGCCATCGTCCAGCTGCTGCTGGAGGAGGGGCCGATCACCGCGACGGCGATCGGTAACCGGCTGGGGCTTGCCCCGGCGGGCGTGCGCCGCCACCTGGACGCCCTCATCGATTCGGGGCAGGCCAGGGCCAGCCGGTCCGCGCCGTGGCAGCAGAAGGGGCGCGGCCGTCCGGCCAAGCAGTATCAGCTGACCGCTGCGGGTCGCGGCAAGCTCGGGCACGCCTACGACGACCTCGCGGGCGCGGCGATCCGCCAGCTCGGCGAGATCGGCGGCGACCAGGCCATCACCGAGTTCGCGCGTAAACGGGCACGCACTATCGTGGCCGGGATCGAACCCGTCGGGGAGCACACCCCGGAGACCACCGAGGCCAAGGCCGAGGAGATCGCCGAGGCGTTCACCGACGCCGGGTTCGCCGCGTCCACCCGCAAAGTGGGCGCGGGCGTGCAGATCTGCCAGCATCACTGCCCGGTCGCGCACGTCGCCGAGGAATTCCCGCAACTGTGCGAGGCCGAACTCGAGGCGTTCCGCGATCTGCTCGGCACCCATGTGCAACGGCTCGCGACGATCGCCAACGGCGACTGCGCGTGCACCACGCACGTTCCGCTGCTCGTATTACCGATTACCAATTCCCAAGACGCACAACCAGCCGCCGCACAGCCCGCGACGGTACGAACGAACGACTCCGGAAGGAGTGCCGAATGACGACGACCACCGACCAGGTGCAACCGCTCACTCAGGAAGAGACCATCGCTTCGCTGGGCAAATACGGTTACGGCTGGGCCGATTCGGATGTGGCCGGTGCCAGCGCGCAACGAGGCCTGTCCGAGGCTGTCGTCCGCGACATCTCGGCCAAGAAGAACGAAGAGCCGTGGATGCTCGAGCAGCGGCTCAAGGCGCTGCGCATCTTCGACCGCAAGCCCATGCCGAACTGGGGCTCCAACCTCGACGGCATCGACTTCGACAACATCAAGTACTTCGTGCGCTCGACCGAGAAGCAGGCCGAGAGCTGGGAAGACCTGCCCGAGGACATCAAGAACACCTACGACAAGCTCGGCATCCCGGAGGCGGAGAAGCAGCGGCTGGTCGCCGGTGTCGCCGCGCAGTACGAGTCCGAGGTCGTCTACCACCAGATCCGCGAGGACCTGGAGGCCCAGGGCGTGATCTTCCTGGACACCGACACCGGTCTGCGCCAGCACCCGGAGATCTTCCAGGAGTACTTCGGCTCGGTGATCCCCGCCGGTGACAACAAGTTCTCCGCGCTGAACACCGCCGTGTGGTCGGGTGGCTCGTTCATCTACGTGCCGCCGGGCGTGCACGTCGACATCCCGCTGCAGGCCTACTTCCGCATCAACACCGAGAACATGGGCCAGTTCGAGCGGACCCTGATCATCGTCGACGAGGGCGCCTACGTGCACTACGTCGAGGGCTGCACCGCGCCGATCTACAAGTCCGACTCGCTGCACTCCGCGGTCGTCGAGATCATCGTGAAGAAGGGCGGCCGCTGCCGCTACACCACCATCCAGAACTGGTCGAACAACGTCTACAACCTGGTCACCAAGCGGGCCAAGGCCGAGGCGGGCGCGACCATGGAGTGGATCGACGGCAACATCGGCTCCAAGGTCACCATGAAGTACCCGGCGGTCTGGATGACCGGCGAGTACGCCAAGGGCGAAGTCCTCTCGGTCGCGTTCGCGGGCGAGGGCCAGCACCAGGACACCGGCGCGAAGATGCTGCACCTGGCGCCGCACACCTCCTCGACCATCGTGTCGAAGTCGGTGGCGCGCGGCGGTGGCCGGGCGTCCTACCGCGGCCTCGTCCAGGTCAACAAGGGCGCGCACGGCTCGAAGTCGACCGTGAAGTGCGACGCGCTGCTGGTCGACACGATCAGCCGCTCGGACACCTACCCCTACGTCGACATCCGCGAGGACGACGTGACCATGGGCCACGAGGCGACCGTCTCGAAGGTCTCCGAGGACCAGCTGTTCTACCTGATGAGCCGCGGCCTCACCGAGGACGAGGCGATGGCGATGGTGGTGCGCGGCTTCGTCGAGCCGATCGCCAAGGAACTCCCGATGGAGTACGCGCTGGAACTCAACCGCCTGATCGAACTGCAGATGGAAGGAGCCGTCGGCTGATGGCCGTCGAGAACGTTGCCGAAGCCGCTGAGGCTCGTACCCCGGCGATCAATAAAGGCGAGGTTTTCACGTCGTTCGACGTGAACGCCTTCGAGGTTCCGCACGCCAAGGACGAGGCGTGGCGGTTCACCCCGCTGCGCCGCCTGCGCGGCCTGCACGACGGCACCGCGACCCGGGACGGCAAGGCGCAGGTCGAGGTCGTGCCGGCCGAGGGCGTCACCGTGGAGACGGTGGACCGCACCGACGCGCGCCTCGGCCAGGCCGGTGTGCCCGCGGATCGCGTCGCGGCGCAGGCGTACTCCGGTTTCGAGCAGGCCACCATCGTGTCGGTCGGCTCGGAAGTCGAAGTGGCCGAACCGGTCACCGTCACCATCACCGGCCCTGGCGAGGGCAAGACCGCCTACGGTCACTTGCAGATCCGGCTCGGGAACTTCGCCGTCGCCACCGTCGTCATCGACCAGCGCGGCAGCGGAACCTACGCGGAGAACGTGGAATTCGTGCTCGGCGACAGCGCCAAGCTGGTCGTCGTCGCGGTCCAGGACTGGGCCGACGACGCCGTGCACACCACCGCCCACCACGCCATGCTGGGCCGCGACGCCACCCTGCGGCACACCGCGGTGACCCTCGGCGGCGACCTGGTTCGCCTCACCGGCACCGTCAAGTACGACGGCCCCGGCGGCGACGCCGAACTGCTCGGCCTCTACTTCGCCGACGCGGGACAGCATTTCGAGCAGCGCCTGCTCGTCGATCACGCGGTGCCCAACTGCAAGTCGAGGGTGCTGTACAAGGGTGCGCTGCAAGGCGACCCGGCTGGGTTCGATGGGCGCTCCGCAAGCTCCGCGCACGTACCCAAGGGCGACGCCCGCACGGTCTGGGTCGGCGACGTGCTGATCCGCGCGGCCGCCGAGGGCACCGACACCTTCGAGGTGAATCGCAACCTGGTGCTCACCGACGGCGCGCGCGCCGACTCGGTGCCGAACCTCGAGATCGAGACCGGCGAGATCCTGGGCGCCGGACACGCCTCGGCCGCCGGCCGTTTCGACGACGAGCAGCTGTTCTACCTGCGCGCCCGCGGCATCCCCGAGGACGCCGCCCGCCGCCTGGTGGTGCGCGGCTTCTTCCACGAGATCATCCAGAAGATCGCGGTCCACGAGGTCCGGGAGCGGCTCGAGACGGCCATCGAGGCCGAGCTCGCCGCGATCGGCGTCTGATCACCGAAACTCTTACCCCGCAAAGGAACTCCATGACCACCCTGGAAATCAAGGACCTGCACGTCGAGGTCGCCAACCCCGACGAGACCGGCGAGCCCATCAAGATCCTCAAGGGCGTGAACCTGACCGTGAAGTCGGGCGAGACGCACGCGATCATGGGCCCCAACGGCTCCGGTAAGTCGACCCTGTCCTACGCGATCGCCGGCCACCCGAAATACACGGTGACCTCCGGCTCGATCACCCTCGACGGCGAGGACGTGCTCGAGATGTCGGTCGACGAGCGCGCGCGTGCGGGCCTGTTCCTGGCCATGCAGTACCCGGTCGAGGTGCCCGGCGTCTCGATGTCGAACTTCCTGCGCACCGCCGCCACCGCGGTCCGCGGCGAGGCTCCCAAGCTGCGCACCTGGGTCAAGGAGGTGAAGGAGTCGATGAACGAGCTCGAGATCGACGCCGCCTTCGCCGACCGCAGCGTGAACGAGGGCTTCTCCGGCGGTGAGAAGAAGCGCCACGAGATCCTGCAGCTCGGCCTGCTCAAGCCGAAGATCGCCATCTTGGACGAGACCGACTCCGGCCTGGACGTCGACGCGCTGCGCATCGTCTCCGAGGGTGTCAACCGCTACAAGGAGCGCGAGGACGGCGGCGTCCTGCTGATCACGCACTACACCCGCATCCTGCGCTACATCCAGCCGCAGTTCGTGCACGTCTTCGTCGGCGGCCGCATCGTCGCCGAGGGCGGCCCCGAGCTGGCCGAGGAACTCGACGCCAACGGCTACGTCCGCTTCACGACCGCTGCTACCGCTGGAGCCTGACATGACCGCTACGGTCCGCACCCTCGACGTCGCCCGCATCCGGGCCGACTTCCCGATCCTGAGCCGCACGGTTCGGGACGGGAAACCGTTGGTGTACCTGGACTCCGGCGCGACCTCGCAGCGGCCCCTCGCGGTGCTCGACGCGGAACGGCGATTCCTGACCGAGAGCAACTCGGCGGTGCACCGCGGCGCGCACCAGCTGGCCGAGGAGGCGACCGACGCCTACGAGGGCGCCAGGGCCGACATCGGCCGGTTCGTCGGCGTCGACGCCGACGAGATCGTGTTCACCAAGAACGCGACCGAATCGCTGAACCTGGTGACCTACTCGTTCGCCGACGACCGGTTCCCGTACCACGTCGGCCCCGGCGACGAGATCGTCATCACCGAGCTGGAGCATCACGCGAATCTCGTTCCGTGGCAGGAACTCGCGCGGCGCACCGGCGCGACACTGAAGTGGTACGGCATCACCGCGGACGGCCGGATCGACCTCGATTCGCTCGAATTGTCGCCCGCCACCAAGGTCGTCGCGTTCACGCACCAGTCGAACGTCACGGGCGCGGTCGCCGACGTGGCCGAGATGGTGCGCCGGGCAAAGGAAGTCGGCGCTCTGGTGGTGCTGGACGCCTGCCAGTCGGTGCCGCACATGCCGGTGAACTTCCGCGAACTCGGCGTCGACTTCGCCGCGTTCTCCGGGCACAAGATGCTCGGCCCGTCCGGTGTCGGCGTCCTCTACGGCCGTCGCGCGTTGCTCGCGGAGACCCCGCCGTTCATCACCGGTGGCTCGATGATCGAGACGGTCACTATGGAGGCAAGCACCTACGCCCCGCCGCCGCAGCGGTTCGAGGCGGGCGTGCCGATGACCTCGCAGGTGGTCGGATTGGGCGCGGCGGTGCGGTATCTCGACGAGATCGGCATGGAAGCCGTTGCGGCCCATGAGCACATGCTGGTCGGCGCCACCCTCGAGGGTCTCGGCGCGATCGACGGCGTGCGCATCGTCGGCCCGACCGAGAACGTGGATCGCGGCGGCGCGGTGTCGTTCGTGGTCGACGGCATCCACGCTCACGACGTCGGCCAGATTCTGGACGACGAAGGCGTCGCGATCCGGGTCGGCCACCACTGTGCCTGGCCGCTGATGCGCAGGATGGGCATTCCGGCCACCGCCCGGGCCTCGTTCGCGGTCTACAACACGCTCGACGAGGTCGACGCGTTGGTCGCCGCGGTGCGGAAGGCTCAGAGCTTCTTCGGAGTTGCATAAGACATGCGCATGGAGCAGATGTACCAGGAAGTGATCCTGGACCACTACAAGCACCCGCACCACCGCGGGCTGCGGGAACCGTACGGCGCCGAGGTGCACCACGTGAACCCGACCTGCGGTGACGATGTGACCCTGCGCGTCCAGCTGGACGACAACGGCGATGTCGCCGACGTCTCCTACGACGGCCAGGGCTGTTCGATCAGCCAAGCCGCCACCTCGATCCTCACCGATCAGGTCATCGGGTTGCCGGTGCAGCAGGCGCTGAAGGTCGTCGACGCCTACAACGAGATGATCTCCAGCCGCGGCACGGTCGAGGGCGACGAGGACATGATCGGCGACGGCATCGCGCTGGCCGGTGTGTCCAAGTACCCGGCGCGGGTCAAATGCGCACTGCTGGGCTGGATGGCGTTCAAGGACGCCGTGGTCCGGATAACCTCCGCGGAAGAGACCAAGCGCACGATGGGCAGCGCCCTGCCGAAGAATGGGGAACGTCATGAGTGAGTCGACGCCGACGACGGAAACGGCCGAGCAGGTCGAACTCTCGGCCGAGGAGATCAAGCACCTCGAGGACATCGAGGAGGCCATGCGCGACGTCGTCGACCCCGAGCTGGGTATCAACGTCGTCGATCTCGGCCTGGTCTACGGCATCAAGGTCGAGAACGAGGTCGCCAAGCTGGACATGACGCTGACCTCGGCGGCGTGCCCGCTCACCGATGTCATCGAGGACCAGTCCCGCAACGCCCTGGTGCGCAGTGGTCTGGTCGAGGATCTCGAGATCAACTGGGTCTGGATGCCGCCGTGGGGGCCGGACAAGATCACCGAGGACGGCCGCGAACAACTGCGCGCCCTCGGTTTCACCGTATAACGCTCTTCGATATCGGGCCCGGATCGCGATGATCCGGGCCCGATTCGTTTCTAGCCCCGAGAAGGGTCGACTTTCGAACTTCCATGCCGTCGGCAATGATTGCGGGGGCTCCGATTCCGGGGCCGATCCGAACAGGAAGATAAATCGATGAGATTGATGGGTAAGGTCGGCTTCGCCGTCGCGGTGAGCAGCCTTGCGGTGGGGTCGGTGCTGGGTGCCGGTTCCGCGAACGCGGCGAGCTTGCACGCGGCGATCGCGGTGAACCCCAACACGTTGGTGTACGGGTTGAGTGTCAACGCGGCGAGCACCGCCGACGCCGACGCCGCGGCGATCGCCGACTGCGGCACGGACGGTTGCGAGGTGGCTGCCTCGTGGGCGAACGGCTGCGGTGTGCTGATGGAGAGCAACGACGCCGCCGTCGTGGCGACCGGCGCGACCAGGGCGGATGCCGAGCGCGCCGGCTACCAGAAGATCGCGGAGGTCACTCCGACGGCGTTTCTGGCCAACGTCGGCTCCGCCAATCTGAGCGGCGTGCGGATCATCGAGGCCGTCTGCACGGCGAACGCGCGCTGATTCGCCCGTGATCGTCCCCGACGTCCAGATCTGCTGGGGCCGTTGACGTTCGCGATCCGCTGAATATCTGGACAAACCGGGCACGCTCGGCAAGGATCTCCCCGTTATCGCTTCTGAAACGGGGAGATCCTGTTGTCTGTGCTGCGCAAGTCGGCTCTTGCCGTCGCCGTGTCCTCCACCGCCGCCCTCGGGGTCGTCGCCGCCGGTGCGGCCGAGGCGGCGCCCAAGCTCTACGGAACGCTGGCGTTCTCGCCGAGCACCGGCCGGGTGGTTGCCGCGATGGACCACCCCAGCCGCGTGCAGGCCGACGCCGCGGCCATCCGCGAGTGCAACGTCTACGACTGCGACCTGGTGCTGAACGTCGTCGACGGCTGCGGCGCCATCGCCCGCGGCGCCGACGGCCGGTTCGGCTGGGCCGCCGCGGGTTCCCGCGAGGAGGCCGAGCGGATCGCGGTGGCCTCGCTCGGCGAGAGCGCGCCGCCCTTCCCCGATCTCGGCAGCGCGTCCCCGCGGGCCGCGCAGGTTGCGGTGTCGGCCTGCACGAAGAATGTCGGCTGAGAGCGGTTCACATCGCTCGCGCGGCGCGGGACGTTCTCGAAATGAAATACTCACAGCGAGGGAACAATTCGTAGCCGAGCGCGCCACGATCGCGTTCCCGCGGCAAATTTGGACATTTACGAATTCGTGGACAATGATCTGACCCGAATCGTTTCTGAAACGGGGAGGAAATTCAATGTCGTTGTCGCGCAGTATCTTCGTGGGCGCGATCGCCGCGGGCGCGGTGGTCGCCGGTGCGGGGCCCGCCGCTGCCGAGCAGGCCGAGCCGTGGGAGACCCGGATCGGTGATCTCTACGGTGCCATGGCCATTTCGCGCAGCACCGGTGCGGTGTCCTACGCGGTGAACTACAACAGCCTCGCCGCGGCCGACGCCAACGCGATCGATGAGTGCGGCGCCCGCGACTGCCAGGTCGTCGTGCACTTCCGCAACGCCTGCGGCGCGGTGGCGCAGGGCGCCGACGGTCGCGTCGGCTGGGCCTGGGACCACACCAAGAGCGGCGCCGAGCGCGCGGCGATCCAGGTGCTCGGCCTCAGCGCGCCGCCGTTCCCGGACCTCGGCAGTGCCTCGCCGCGCCCGGCGAGCACGGTGCTCTCCGCCTGCACATCCAACGTCGGCTGAGGTCCGCTGCCCGCTTTGTGGCGAAATCTCCGGGATGTCGGTTGCCGAATCGTGATCTTGTTGACGATTATGGAGTGGTGCAGCTATCCGACGGCGTGATCGCGCTGCGACCGATCACGGTGGCCGATGCCGAGGCGCATCTGGCCGCCGCGGAGCCCGAGCGGGTCCGCGGGCTCGACGGCGGTCCCGGCACGCTCGAGAGCGTGACGGCCCACTTCGAGAAGTGCGTGGCGGACTGGGCCGCGGAGGGACCCGAGCGGATGTTCGCGATCACGGCGGAGAACGGGGCGGCCCTCGTCGGCACCCTGGATATCCGGACCGATCGGATCTACTTGGCGGCGGGCCAGGCCGACCTGTGGTTCGACATCTACCCGGCCTGGCGCGGCCGCCGTCTGGCCACCAGGGCGGTCATCCTCGGTTGCCGGTACCTGGCCAGCACAGGTCTGGCCGACGAGGTGGTGCTGCGGATCGATCCCACGCACGCCGCCTCGGTCGGCGTGGCCCGCCGGGCCAGGTTCCACTACCTGCGTAGCAGCGACGAACCCGGCGTCGGCCCGCTCGACTGGTACATCCAGGCCCTCTGACCGGTTACCTGCGCAGCACCTTGTGCGCCAGCCAGTTGCCGAGGAACTGGATGCCCTGCACGCCCGCGATGATGATCAGGGTGGCGACCAGGGTGACCTGCCAGTCGAAGCGCTGGTACCCGTACACCAGGGCGAAATCGCCGAGCCCGCCGCCGCCCACGATGCCCGCCATCGCGGACATGTCGACGATCGCGATCACCACGAAGGTGTAGCCGAGAATCAGCGGACCGAGCGCCTCCGGGACGAGCAGCGTCAGAATGATCCGCAATGGTCCCGCCCCGACCGCCCGCGCCGCCTCGATCACGCCGGGATCGACGGTGACCAGGTTCTGTTCCACGATCCGGGCGATCCCGAACGAGGCCGCCACGATCATCACGAAGGCGGCCGCCTCGGTGCCGATCGTGGTGCCGACCACCTCCAGCGTCACCGGCCCCAGCGCGGCGAGGAGGATGATGAACGGGATCGGCCGCACGATGTTGACCACCACGTTGATCAGCACGTTGACCGGCGCGTTGGCCAGCAGTCCGCCCTTGCGCGTGGTGTACAGGGCGGTGCCGAGAAAGAGCCCGATCAGCCCGCCCACCACGAAAGTGATCAGCACCAGGTAGACGGTGGTGCCGATCGCCTCGGTCAGCACCGGCCGCAGGCGCTCCCAATCCGTGTGCACGGTCCGCTCACCTCCGTTCCAGTTCGTCGATCACCTTCGCCACCGCGTCGTCCGGCCCGTGCAGGGCCAGCGTGACGCTGCCGAAGGTCTTGTCCTGGAGCGTGCTCACCCCGCCGTACACGACCTCGAACCGCACGTCGGCGTGCGCCGCGCCGGTCAGTGCCGCGCCGAGACCGCGCTCGTCGTCGACGTCGACGGTGACCAGGGTGCCGCCGTGGCGTTCGCGCAGCCGGGCCAGTTCGCCGGAATCGGGCCGGTTGTGCAGCACGGTGCCGACGAACGACTTGGTAGGCGTGGCGCGCGGCGCCGCGAAAACATCGAAGGTCTCGGCCAATTCGACGATCCGGCCCTCGGCGAGCACCGCGACCCGGTCGGCCACCGCGCGGATGACATCCATCTCGTGGGTGATCACCACGATGGTGACGCCGAGTTCGCGATTGACCTTCTTCAGCAGGCGCAGCACCTCGCCGGTGGTCTCCGGGTCCAGCGCCGAGGTGGCCTCGTCGGCCAGCAGCAGCGCGGGCGAAGTCGCCAACGCCCGCGCGATGCCGACCCGCTGCTTCTGCCCGCCCGAGAGCTGGTCCGGATAGCTGCGCGCCTTCTCCGAAAGGCCGACGAACTCGAGCAGTTCGGCGACGCGCGCCTTGCGCTCGGCCCGCCGCCACCCGGCGATCTTCAGCGGGTACTCGACGTTGCCCGCGACCGTGCGGGAGCGGAACAGGTTGAACTGCTGGAACACCATGCCGATATCGCGCCGGATCCGCCGGACCCGGGCTTCCGGTACATCGGTGATCGGTGTGCCGGAAACCAGGACGGTGCCGCTCGTCGGCTTCTCCAGCGCGTTGATCAGACGCACCAGCGTGCTCTTGCCCGCGCCGGAATAGCCGATGACGCCGAAGATCTCGCCGCGCTCGATCCGCAGATCTATGCCGTCGAGTGCGACATGGCGGTCGGCGCCCTTACCGAAAACCTTGGCGACGCCGCGGAATTCGACTGCGGCCGCGCGCTCGTCCGGCTCGGTCGCCGAACTCACTTGCCGTCGCGGATGGTCTGCTGCACCCGCTGCAGGATCTGTTCCAGCTCCGGTGCGGGGCGGGTCACCTCGACCGCGGTGTTCTTGGTCGACTCCGCGTGCGCCGCTTGCACTTCCGGGTCCTTCCAGACGTCGACCACCTGCTTGTAGAGCGGGTTGTCTTTGTCCTCGGCCCTGGTGACGATGACATTGATGTACGGCTCGGCCGCCGGATTCCTCGGATCGTCCTTGTACAGCGCCGAATTCGGGTCGATGCCGGAGCGCTCCAGGAAAGTGTTGTTGATGACCGAGCCATCCGTCGAGGCCAGCGACAGCGCCGTCTGCGCCGCGTCGACCGGCGTCACGGTGACCTTGGACGCGGCCTTGTCGATGTCGGCGGGGGAGGGCTGGCGGCTGTCGCCGGACAGCTTCAGCAGTCCGGCGGCCTGCAGCACGAACAGCGCCCTGGCCTGATTGGTCGGGTCGTTCGGGATGGCGATCTGGCCGCCCTGCGGGATGTCGGCCAGCGATCGGTGCTTCTTCGAGTACAGACCGAGCGGCACGATGTAGGTGGAGCCGATCGGGGTCAGCGTGTCGTTGTTGGACACGTTGTACTGGCCGAGGAACTGCAGGTGCTGAAACAGGTTGACATCGATCTGCCCCTGCGCGAGCGCGAGATTCGGCTGCTGGTAGTCGGAGAAGTTGGTGATCCGCAGGGTGATGCCCTGGTCTTTCGCCTTGCGCTCGAAGACGTCCCAGACCTGATCCCGGTCGGTGGTGCCGATGCGCACCACTGTCCCGGAGGACGCGTCGTCGGTGCCGCACGCCGTCAGGGTGAGGGCCGCGGTGGCTACCAGGACCGGGATCGCCAGTACCCGATGGAATTTCACTCGTGCTCCCGAATGCTCGTCGCAAGGTGGCGGGGCAGCGCGTCGTCGCCGTCCCGCCTTTTCTGAACCCGGCAATCCAAGCGGCGCGGCACGGTGACCGACAAGGATTTCGCTAGTGGTGAGCGGAACCCTCGCGCAAAGTTGGACAGTCGTCTAGTTTGACTGTCGACCGAACCTCGCGCGTCGGGTGCGGGCGGCGGACCGCCGTGAGGGGGCGGTCCGCATCGGCCGCGGGACCGGTGACGTGCTGTGTTTGCCCGGGGACTCGTCGGGTAGGCGGTCGGGGAAGCGCACCAGGGATTCCGGCTCTCGACCCGCAGACCGCTCGAAGGGACGTCCCATGCACTACGTCGACACGGCCAAAGGGCAACTGACCGAACTCGTCGAGAAATTTTTCGAATCCGCCAGCCGGACCGGACCCAGCCGGACGGTGACGATCTCCCGGTCGCGGGCCGAGGTCGAACGGTTCTGGCGCGACGCGGACAACCTGTCCCGGGTGCTCGGCGATCTCGGCGACGTCCGCGCGACCGGCCCCGCCGCCTACGAATGGACGCTGCTGCGCGGTGACGACGAGGCGCTGACCTGGCAGACCACACTGGTGACCGAGGCGGACGGCCTGCGTTTCGTCGGCGCCGCCCCCGACGGCTCCGCTCGCGAGCGTGGACCCGAGATCGGCTTGTTCTTCGCCGACGCGCCGCACGGCCTGGGCACCGAGGTGACGATGCGCGCGTCGGCGCCGGTCCCCGGTTTCCTGATCGGACCCGCGGCGTTCAAGGCGCTCTACCGTGCGCGCGCACTGCTGCAAACCGGTGAGCTGCCCACCCTCGAACACAACCCCAGCGCTCGCTGACCGAGGAGACGACATGCGCGCACTCTGCTGGAACGGCGTCGACGACCTGGCGGTGGAGACCGTCGACGAGCCGAGGCTGGTCAATCCGCACGACGCCATCGTGCGAGTCCGGCTGACCACCACCTGCGGTTCGGACCTGCACTTCATCGACGGCTACCTGCCGGGCATGCGCGAAGGCGATGTGTTCGGCCACGAGTTCATGGGCGAGATCGTGGAGGTCGGCAAGGAGGTCGTCGCGCGTTCGGTCGGCGAGCGGGTCGTCGTACCGTCCTTCATCGGCTGCGGCTCGTGCTGGTACTGCGACAACGACCTGTACTCGCTGTGCGACACGACGAACCCGAACGCCGAGCTGCAACAGCCGATCTTCGGCTATCCGACCGGCGGCATCTACGGGTACACCCACCCGTTCGGCGGCTATCAGGGCTCGCACGCGCAGTACATCCGGGTGCCGTTCGCCGACGTCAACTGTTTCACCGTCCCCTTCGGGGTGACCGACGAGCAGGCGCTGTTCCTGTCCGACGCGGTGCCGACCGGGTTCATGGGCGCCGACTTCTGCGACATCTCGCCCGGCGACACGGTCGCGGTCTGGGGGAGCGGCGGCGTCGGGCTGATGGCCGCGCACAGCGCCCGGCTGCTCGGTGCGGAGCGCGTCATCGTCATCGATCGGCTCCCCGAACGGCTCACCCTGGCGCGCGAGAACATCGGCGCGGAGACCATCGACTACACGGCGGTGGGCAGCGTGCTCGACGCGCTGCGCGAAGGCACCGGCGGGCGAGGACCGGACGCCTGCATCGACGCCGTCGGGATGGAAGGGCACGGCACGGGTCTGCAACAGATCTACGACCGCGCCAAACAACTGCTGCGCATGGAGACCGATCGCGCGACGCCGCTGCGCGAGGCGATCCTCGCCTGCCGCAAGGGCGGGACCGTCGCCGTGCTCGGCGTCTACGGCCTCACCGACAAGTTCCCGATGGGCGCCGTGACCAACAAGAACCTGACCATCCGCACCGCGCAGCAGCACGGGCAGCGGTACGTGCCGCGATTGCTCGACTACGTCCAGCGCGGAGAACTCGACCCGACATATCTCATCACCCACGACATGCCGCTCGAGGATGCGGTGACCGGATACGACCTGTTCAAGAACAAGCGGGACGGCTGTGTCCGAGCGGTCTTCCGTCCGTGAGTTCGGCACGCCGGCACGTTGTCACACCGGTGGTCCGGCTGACGAGTAGAAATCGAGCCTCGGGCGGAAAATAGCCCCCTGGTTGCCGCACGCGAGTAGCTCGCCGCGTGCATTCAGCCGTGAAAGAGCGCATTCTGTGTTATGGGTCGGGTGCTCGTAGTCATGACGTACTTCGGAACGGGAACTACGCATCATGTCCACGCCACAGGGACAAAAAGCGCTGGGTAACGGATCGTACTCGGCAGCATACGAGCGTGCGCGGCGACAGCCGGCCGGTTGTGCCACGCTGTCCCACCGGGACCGGCACGGGGGCTGGCGTGAGATTCCACTCGATCACGGCGCGACCCGGATGACGATCGGGCGGTCGGACGCCGCGGACATCATCGTGGCGGCCGACGCGACGGTTTCGCGCCTGCACGCCATCATCGAGCGAGTGGGCGGCTGCTGGGTCGTGATCGACAACGGTCTGTCGATGAACGGGACTTTCGTCAACGGCGAGCGCGTCGGCGGATTTCGGAAGCTCGAGTCCGGCGATTCGGTGCGCCTCGGGAAATCGGTGTTCGTCTTCACCGACGGCCAACCGTCCGACGACGGGAAAACGGTCGTCCAGATGCGGCTGCCGACCCGGAATGCACTGACCGAGGCACAGTATTCGATTCTGGCGGCGCTGTGTCGCCCGTATGATTCCGAGACCGCGTTCACCTACCCCGCGTCGAACTGTCAGATCGCCCAGGATCTGTGTCTCAGCGTCGCCACGGTGAAAACCCATATGCGAGCGCTGTTCAAGATATTCGACGTCGAAGCCCTGCCGCCGAATCAGAAACGGGTGTTCCTGGTCGAACGTGCCATCGAGAGTGGCGTGATCGACTATCACGATCGGTAGGGCTGCGGAGTACCGGCGCCGCGTGCGCAGCGGCGACTCCTTTCGGCGCGATGGACCTCAGATCGGGTCGAAACCCACGCCGACGCCACCGCGTGCGTCGATATCGGCGATGATGGCGGCCATGTTGCCGCCCAGCTGCGGTCCGAGGCACGGCACGTACAGGTAGCCGTTGACCATGCCGACCAGCGTTGTCCCGACCACGATCGGCCCGCCGGAGTCGCCGGGCAGGACGCAGATCTGGGTCCAAGCCCAGTTGTTGGTCTCGAACACGTCGCCGTAGGCCAGACCGCAGGTCTGGCCCGTGGTGTAGCCCTGCTTACAGGCGATTTCCGGAAACCGCACCGGCCCGCCCACCGCGGTGATCGTCGTATTTCCCACGCGATTCACGGGGACGACTCGGTCCGGATCGAACTCGATGACGGCGTAGTCCATATCCGCGTTCGTGAAGGCGAAGGTGCCGACTACGCCGGCGTCACGGTTGGCCTCGGCGGTGATCGAGGTACCCGCCGCATCGCAGTGACCCGCGGTGAGACCGACCAGCCGACCCGCGGCGTCGTGCCCGATCGTGGTGAGCGTGCAGACGCCCTGGTCGCCGACGACGATGCCGGAGCCGCCGCCGAGCACCGCCGGGGCCGCGGCATGCGCGATGCCTGCTTGCGCCCCGGCCGGCAGCACGCCTGCCGCGAGTGCGAAGACGGCCACTGCGAGTTTCCTGAACATAGTCCATCCCATCGCTGGGGCCGCGATGCTCCCGTGCGGCGCTATTGACGTTGGCACCTCCTCGAGCACTACTGCTACAAGTCACCACACCACAGGAGTGTGTGACGCGCGGCGTTTTCGGCATTGTCGCGTTGCGATTACGTCATGCGAGGCAGATGCCCGTACCGAACGGGAAGATCGGCGGTACGAAGCAGACCCACCACAGGAATGGGTTCCACCACAGCAGAGCCGGCTCGACCTCAGCGGGAACTTGGTCGGAGGCGGGCGCCACCTGAACGGGCACAGGGGGTTCGACGGCCGGGGCCGAGGTCGCAACGCCTGAGCCGAGGGCGATCATAGGTGCGATCGCTACCGCTGCGACGGCTGCGCGCATTTTGGTTGATTTCATGATCTTTCCTTCAACTGAGCGCTTTTCGGGACACCCGGAAGGCGTCCCGGAATGACACCACCAACTCTTCTCGCAGACCGCGCGGAAGATCTTCCACCTGCGGGTTGGAAATGCTCAGACCTCGGGTTGGAGTGCCCGTCGCTGTTCGGAAACGGCTACACCCTGTTCGTCACCGAACGGGGTGGTCGCGTCCGAGCGGTCTTCCGGCTGTGTGCGGGAGCGGGGGAGGGGAACGCCTGGGTCTGATGGGTGGGGTGCCCAAGTCGGGATCGCGCGCGAGCGGGCGCGAGCGGCGGGCTGTCTCCGGTTCGGCGCGTGCGAAGTCCCTCGGCGAGTTCGGCGGCGACCGCATCGGCCGGGTGACGCGGTGCCCAGCCGAGTTCCCGGCGCGCCTTGGCCGTGTCGATCAGGCACGCCCTGTCGGCGAGCTCGAGCCAGCCCGGATGCAGCGGCTGTACGCCGAGTCGCCAGCTCGCCCACGCCGCGGCGGTCAGCGCGGGCAGCGGCACCGGAAAGCGAAATCCGCCGAAGGTGGCGGCCAGTTCGGCGGTTCTCAGCACCGGCTCGGCGGCCAGGTTGTACGGGCCGCTCGCCTGCCGGATCAGGATCAGCCGGAGTGCCGCGGCGACGTCTTCGCTGTGCACGAGCTGCAACCGCAGGTCCTTCCACAGCGGGATCGGTAGCCAGCGGCGACCGATCAGGGTGCGCGGCAGCCACGGACTCAACGCCCAGTCGGCGAGTTCGGCGGCCGCGTCGGCCTGCGTCACGCCGCACGGCCGGATCCGCGCGACCCGCACGCCGGGGTGCTCCACCGCGAAACCGTCGAGCAGCGCTTCGAGCACCGCTTTGCCCCGGCTGTAGGCGCTGCCGGGAACCCCGCTCGACGGCCACGCCTCGTCGACCCGCTGCCAGCGCGGCGCGGGCGCGTACGCCGCAACCGAGGACGCGCACGTCAGATGCCGCACGCCGCAGTCCGCAACGGCCCGTAGCACATTCGCGCTACCGGCCAGATTCGTCCGCTCCATCAGCGGCTCCCCGCTACGTGGATGGATCGCCCACGCCAGATGCACCACCGCGTCCGCGTCCGCGAACGCCTCGCGCAGCACCCCGACGGCCCCCGGCGCACCGATATCGCACCGCACCCAGCGGGCCCGCGCGTACGGTCCGCGCTCCGCGGGCGGTCGGCGAACGACACCGACGATCTCCCAGTCCTCGGCGCACAGCGCCCGCAGCAACGCGGTCCCCACATTGCCGCTGGCCCCGGTGACGACAACCTTCACCAGCCGCGTCCTTCGAAGCTTCGTCCGGACATGCCCCCGCCATACCCGCAACCGCACGAGTCACACGATCGGCTCCGCGTCGACAGTGTCGCGGACCTCGGTCCGAGTACTACGGTCACTTCGACACCGCCGAGGACGCCGTGCAGGAGGCCATGCTCGCGGCGGCGACCAAGTGGCCCGTCGACGGCAGGCCTCGACCTACGCCGAGACCGACTGGCCGCAGATCACGCTGCTCTACGAGCGGCTGCTGCGGCTGGTCGACAATCCGATCATCGCGCTGAACCATGCCGTCGCGGTCGCCATGGCGGTCGGACCGCGAGCCGGTCTGCGGCTGCTGGACGAGCTCGCCGCCGACGAGCGCCTGCGCGCCGACCATCGGGTGCCCGCTGTGCGCGCCCACCTGCTGGAACTGCTCGGCGACGACGCGGCCGCGCGCGAGTCCTATCTGCGCGCGGCCCGGCAGACCACCAGCCTCCCCACCCAGCGCTACCTGTACGCCCGCGCCGCCGCCCTGACCGCCGACTGAGCGGACCGCTACTCCGGAATACGCTCGGCGTACTCCGCCTCGAGCCGGGCGGAGGTGGACCTGTTCACCCACCTGCTCCAGCGTGAACGTCACCTCGGATCTGTCACCCCAGGTGAACGACAGCAGCCGCGGCGGCTCCCAGGCCAGGACCTCGCCCCGCATCCCTAACAGCTCCAAGATGTTGGGTGAGCTTGCCGACCATGTCCTGGCGTCGCGAGAGCGGTGCCGAGCGGGATCTTCTCCGCCTTCGGCCGGCCCGAATGCCGATCGAATTCCGCTGTTTCGCGGACCTTGGCCGCGAGGTGAGCCAGGTCGGCGATGTCGAGGAACTGGTCGACGTGGGTGAGGATTAGGATCCTGCGGTATGGCCCGCGGACGATCCACCGGCATCGAAACCCGGCGAGCCACAACGAGATTGCCCGACGTGCCCGCTTGGAGAACGCATTGAACAGCCCGTACTCACCTGTCGAGGAGCTCAACCTGCTGATGGAATTGCAGGACAGGCTCGGTTACGAGAATTACGCCGACGGGTTCGGTCTCACGGACTTCGGTGACATCTCGGGCCTGGTGGCGGGCTGGTCGAAAGATCCGGAGTTCACCGACCGGCTGATTCCGTTCGCGCAGGCCAACGGTTCCGGTTCGTTCTACGCGCTGTGGCGCCTCGACGACCGGGCCGATCTGGCGACGCTGCCGGTAGTCGTCTTCGGAGACGAGGGCGGTCAGCACGTCGTCGCTCGCCACGTGCGGGAGTTGTTCCAGCTCCTCGGCTTCGACTCGGAGATCCGAGTCGACTGGAAAGAGGTGTACTTCTATCGCGAGGAGGACGAGGCGCACCGCGACTGCCACGACGAGTTCGTGGCGTGGCTCGACGAGAACTTCGGCCTGCCCCCGGCGGAGGACCCGGCAGCCGTACTCGCGGCGGCGCAAGCGGAGCTGGGGGAGCGGTTCACCGACTGGGCGAAGCCGTTCCTCTCCTGAATCCTTCCTGGCCCCTGAGTGCTTGCGGCCGAAGGGTATTCGCGACGCTCCTGGACACCGTACGATTCGTCGAGGACTCCCGCTGAGCAGATCGGTAGCACCACAATGATTCTCGCGACCGCCATCGACGTTCTGGCGCAAGTCGGCAACCCCACTCCGGAGCCGCCGCCCGATTCGGACAGATACCTGCAACTCGTCCGGTATCTGATCTGGTTCGCCATCCTCGGCGCGGTCGCGCTGGTGGTGATCGGTATTCCGCTGATCGTCGTGTTGGTGACCCGCCGGTCCAACCGTCGCGCACCGGGTGGGCCGGGGGCGGGCCCGGGCTACGGCGGCCCGCACCAGCCGGGGCCGGGCGGTCCCGGCGGCGGTGGTCCGGCGGGTGGTGGATGGGAGGGCTACGGTGGCGGTGGTCCGAGGGTCTGAGCGCCAGCCGTCGTCGACCCTTCGAGACCGGTGCGACCAGCCCACCGCGATGTCCGACAGCGGTAGCCGGTCGCACCATCGCCGAACCGGTCGGCGGCCCGGCCGTGATGGCGACGGCGGATTCATGTCTCGAGCACCTGTTCTGTAGTTTTACGGGGCAGCGGTTGGGCGTGACGGCCGAGGCGCACATATTCGGCCGCTCGGTCGCAATAGGGAGGAATTTCGAAACATGGCGCGCACCAAGGAATTCGACCCAGACGTCGTCTTGGACCTCGCCATGGATCTGTTCTGGCAGCGCGGGTTCGAAGCGACCTCGATGTCCGATCTGGTCGAGCATCTCGGCATAGGCAAGGCCAGTATCTACGCTGCCTTCGGCTGCAAGCGCTCACTGTTCATCAAGGCGCTGCAACGCTACCTGCAACTCGCCGACGAGCGGCTCACCGGCGCGCTCTCGCGTCCGGGCCCGGCCGTACCCGCCCTTCGAGCGCTCATCGCTCACTTCGTCGCCGAAGCCCGCGACGAACACCGCTACCTGGGCTGCCTGGTGTCCAATACCGCCGTCGAACTCGCCGACCGAGACCCCGAAATCGCCGCGCTGATCGAATCGGGTTGGGCAAGCTGGGAAGATACGTTCACTTCGGCGTTCACGCGCGCCCATGCGCAGGGCGAACTGGCCGCCGACCGCGATCCACGTGCGCTGGGCCGTTTCCTGCTGGTCTTCCTCCAAGGCGTCTGGGTCTTCGAACGCACCCCCAACGCCGCCACCCGCCTGCAAGAGGCCAGCGAAATGGCCGCGGCGTACCTGTTCGATCACCCCGCACCAGCTCCACTGGCCCCGCACTAGCTCCATCGGCTCGGAGGGGAGCCGTCGCACCTTTCGAGCCCGCGACGTGGAGCCAAACATCCCATCAATCAGCTGACCGCGGGAAATCCCGGTCGAACCCGGGTCGATGGCTCGGCGCCGTCGCGTCCGCATATTCGCGGCGATCGTGGGTAGGCGGCAACTGATCAGCGATTCGCGAGACCCGAGGAGGTGATCGCGATGCCCGGTATGTGCGAGCGGATGATGGACATGTTCATGGGTCTGCTCAACATGCTTCCCGGCATGCCGATGATGATGTGATCACTGGAAAAGTCGGCCTCCAGGGCGGATCAGCACCCTGGAGGTCGTTGCCCGACCGAATGCCCGATTCCCAAGTCGACATCCCTTCCCGACTCACCTCGAGGAGCACATCATGGGTATCGCAGCACTGATCACCTGGCTGTTGACCGCAGGCGGCGGCGCGGTCCTGCTCGGCACCTGGATCGCCAAGGGCGGCGCGCGACAGCCAACCGCCAGCCATCTGCCGCCGCCGGTCGTTTTCGGTCACTTCCTGCTAGCCGCGGCTGGCCTCGTCGTCTGGATCATCTACCTGGTAGTGGACTCGACGGCGCTGGCCTGGATCGCGTTCGCCCTGTTGGTGCCCGTCGCCGCCCTCGGATTCGCCATGCTGTTGCGCTGGCTGCCGGTCTATCGCTCCCGCACCGCCGCCGCGGCCGAGGTCATCGACTCCGCTCCGCCGGAACGGCACTTCCCGGTCCCGATCGTGGCCGCGCACGGGGTACTGGCCGTCACCACGGTCGTCTTGGTCCTGCTCACCGCCCTGGGTGTCGGCTAGACATGATGTACGCGCTCACCGTGATCGCGGTGGCGATCCTCGGCAGGCTCACCCACCGGAGACTTCCGGAGGCCATGAGTGTGCAGGACCTGGTGACGACCGCGTTCGCGGCCCACAAGCTCTCCCGCACCGTCACCAAAGACGCTGTCGTCGCACCGCTTCGGGCCCCGTTCACGCGCCCGGCCGGCAACGGCGGCCCCGGCGAGGTGATGGAGCGCCCCAAAGCCGAGGACGGCGTCGCGCGCGGCATCGGTCAGCTGCTGACGTGCCCGTTCTGCTTGGACGTCTGGGTGGTGACGGGCTTCACCGTCGGCCACGTCTTCGCGCCGCGCGCGACCCGAATGATCGGTGAATCCCTGGCCGTACTCGCCGGTGCCGACTTCCTGCACCTCGCGTACGCGACCGCCCAGCAGATCGCCGAGCAGTAGACGCTCGATGGGGTCCAGCGGCTCGGCCGCGGCCTGGCGCCGCGGTGCCTGCCTCGGCGCTACGGTCGGACCGCGACAGCGGACAAGCCTGCAAGCGGCAGACACGTCGGTGACTCGCGGCGACGGCGGCGTGTGTCCATTACTGTCCCCAGGGCACCCCGGCCCCTCGAGGAAGCAGGTCGATGGACACCGTGCGAAGGCTGCTCGTCTGTCTGGTTTCGGTCGCGCTCGGTCTCGGCGTTGTGGGCGGACCCGCCGCCGCCGAGCCGGTGCCCGGTGCCGCGCGGAACCCGGTCCTGGTGATCGGCGGGTTCGACGCGAACGTCGGCAAGCTCGAGACCCTGCGGGCCTGGTTGGGCTCGCGCGGCTACACCGCGTACGCGATGGTGCTGCCGGGCACGCCCGCCGCGACCGCGCCGCTGGTCGACTCGGCGCGCGCCGTCGCGGACAAGGTCGCCGAGATTCGTCGCGAAACGGGTTCGGCGCGAGTGGATCTCGTCGGCCACTCGATGGGTGGTCTGGCCCAGCGTCACTACGTGAAGTTTCTCGATGGGCGCGCGGCGGTGGGCATCTACCTCGACTTCGGCACGCCGGAAAACGGCGTGGCTCTCGCGGTGCTGTGCGCACCGTTCTACCCGGGCTGCCGCGACCTGACCCCTGGTTCACCGTTCCTCACCGCGCTCAACGCCGCACCGGCGATTCCCCCCGACCTCCCCGCCTACCACCTGTTCTCCGAGGACGCGGGCGAGGAACGCGAACCGCTGCCCGGCGCGACGAACGCGAGCGTGCAATCGTTCTGCCCGGGCCGCCGGGTGACGCACGCCGACGAACCGATCGACGGCGCCTTTCAAGAGTTGATCGACAGCGCGCTGCGCGGCGAACCCCTGGCCACCGGCTGTCCCTGAGCTGTCGAAAGATGTCCGAAGCCGCTTCTACAATCCCCGCGTGACGCTTACCCTCGCCGACCTCGTCGGCTACACCGATCGTGACCTCGACGCCGACCTGGCGCGGTGGTTTCCCGATGCGACTCCCGTCCAGGTGCCGGAGGAAACCCCGCCGGTGGCAAGGTTTCTCGCGCGCCTCGCGCCCACGGACGCCGCGGCGCTGGCTGCGCTCGACCGCCGGGTGCGCTCGGGCCGCTTGCCGCAGTTCTTGGACATCTTCTCCTGGTCCTACGGTTTCGACTTCGGCGGAAACGATTGCGGGCTCCTCGATTCGGACTACACCACCGAGCTCACCGACGACGACGTCTACTCGATCGGCGCGGACGGCGGCGGCAATCTGTACGTCGTGCTCACCAATGGTCAAGTGGCCGTGTGGTTTCACGAAGAGGAGGTGCTCGAGGGCGGCACCCGCTTCGACAACCTCGATGTCTTCCTCTGGTCGTTCGTGCGCTACCGCGCCGTGCGCGCGGGGAAACTCGCGCTCTCGGCCGTGGAGGCGGACTTCGTGGCGCTCGGCCAGGACGGCGCGCTCGAGCCGAACCTCGGCCTGCTGAAATACATGAAGTAGGTACGCCCGTTTGTGCGCAACGACCCGGTGAATCTATAGTGGTCGCAATCCGATTGGTGCTCCCAAGAAGTACAGCCGCAGAACGGGAGACCACGCCTCGATGATCCAGGCGATGGAGTGGGCGGTGCTGTTTGCCCACCCATTTTTCTGGAGGAATCCCATGCATATCGGACTCGGATTGCCGATCTCCGGCCCCGTTCTTCTGCTCGATTGGGCGCGGCGTGCCGACGCGGGGCCGTTCTCGACGCTCGGCTTGCTCGACCGCCTCGTCTACGACAATCCCGAACCGTTGGTCGCTTTGTCGGTCATCGCCGGAGCGACCAGCCGCGTCAAGGTACAGACCGAGGTGCTGCTGGCCCCGCTGCGGGATACCGCGCTGCTCGCCAAACAGGTTGCGACACTGGACCGTATGTCCGGCGGCAGGCTGGTGCTCGGGCTCGGCGTCGGTGGACGCGCCGACGACCATCTCGCCACCGGCGTCGAGCTGCGCACCCGCGGCCGTCGGATGAACGAACAACTCGCGCACCTGCGCGGCCTGTGGTCGGGAGAGCCGTTCGGCGCGGAGTGCGGTCCGATCGGCCCGGCTCCGGTGCGGCCGGGAGGTCCGCCGATCCTGTTCGGCGGCTTCAAGCCCGCCGCCCTGGAACGCGTCGCGCGCTGGGGCGACGGTTTCCTTTCCGCGGTCCCGCCGAACTGGGCGGGCGGGTTGTTCGACTCCGTCCGCAAGTCCTGGCACGACCACGGACGCGACGGCGACCCGCGGCTCGTCGCGCAGGTCAACGTCGCCCTCGGTCCGCAGTCAGTCGTCGACGAAGCCCGCACGGCGATCGGCGCCTACTACGAGTTCAGCGGCTGGGCCGACAACATGGTCGCGGGTCTACGCGCCACTCCCGACGAGATCCGCGCGGCCATAAGGCAATTCGCCGACCTCGGCGCCGACGAGGTGATGCTCTACTGCTACGGCTCCGATCCCGGACAGGTCGACCGCATCGCCGATGTGATCGGCTGATCGAGCACCCGGGCCCGTCGGCAGTATTGCCGACGGGCCCGGAACGCCGCCGCCGGTCCCGGCTCCGGGCGCGGCGCCGTCTGTCAGAACATGCTGTAGCCGCCGTCGATCAGCAGGGTGTCGCCGGTGTGGTAGGCGCTGGCCGGGCTCGCGAGATAGACCGCGACCGCTTCGAAGTCCTCGGGGGAACCCCAGCGCCGCACGGGAATTCGCGGCTGAACGCGTTCCCTGAAGCGGTCCCAGGCGAAGATGTGCTCGGTCATCGGGGTATCGATCCAACCGGGAAGCACGGCGTTGGCGCGGATGCCGTGCTTGCCGAGTTCGACGGCGATCGAGTTGATCACCGCGATGATGCCCGCCTTGCTCGCGGCGTAGGACTGGCCGCGAGGCACGCCTTGCCTGGCCGCCAGGCTGGCGGTGGCGACGAGGCTGCCGCCCGTGCCCTGGGCAACCATCACCTTCGCGGCCTCGCGCAGGGTGACGAAGGCGCCGTCCAGGTTGACCGAGGTGACGCGGCGGAACTCCGCCAAACCGGTGTCGAGGAAAGGCGTCATACTCTGCGCCACACCGGCATTGACGAAACAGGAGTCGATGCGCCCGAGTTCGGCGGCGGCGCGCGCGACGGTGTCCACGATCTGCTGCTCCTCGGCGACGTCGCAGACGAGGGGAAGCACGCGGCCGCCGAACTCGCGCAACTCGGCGGCGGCCGTGGCGTTGCGTTCGCCATTGCGACCGACGATGCAAACGTCGGCTCCCGCGCGGGCCAGGCCGCGGGCGAAACCGAGCCCGATCCCGGAGTTGCCGCCGGTGACGACGGCGACCTGGCCGCTGAGATCGAAGGGGGAGGCGTCGGTCATGCGTGGGTCCTTCCGTCGGCGACACTGCCTGTGCTCGAAGGTACCGGTGGCCGACGGGACGGTGACGGCCCCGACGCGGTGCCGGGGCCGTGCGGTCGGTCAGGCGCCCACCGACGTCAGCAGCATGTTCAATGCGTTCTGCATCTGGGCGCGCCAGGCGGGCCAGTCGTGGCCGTGGCCCTCGACGTAGCGCTCGTCGACATTCGCGCCGAGTTGCTGGAGGCGGTCCACGAAGCGGTAGTTTTGCTGGTAGACCGCCTCTTCCACGCCGCCGCTGCGGCCGTAGGAGACGAACAGGGGCTTGTCGGCGAGTTTCGCGGCATGGCTGTAGGGGTTGTTCTGCTCCCAGATCGCACGCTGGGCGGGGATGTTGTAGTCACCCCAGACGCGTTTCCAGTCGGCGGCGCAGCCCTGGCCGGGCTTGTCCGGGTCGCCGGGGGCGCCGGAGGCGTGCAGTGGGTCGACGTTGCCGCTGAAGGAGGCCGCGGAGCGGAACATGCCCTGGTACTCGGCCGCGAACTTCATCGCGCCGAGGCCGCCCATGGAGTTGCCCGCGATGGCGCGGGTGGTGTTGGCCTTGTAGGTCGATTCCAGGATGGTGCGCACGTCTTCCAAAAGGTACTTCTCCCAGGCGGGAGCGCCCCAAGCGCCGTTGTTGTACCAGTCGGAATAGGCGCTGCACCAACTGGTTTCGGGCAGCACGAAGATGGCGTTGGCGTCCTCGGTGAGCGCTTCGAGATCACCCTTGTCGGTCCAGGACTTGTGGTCGTCGAAGCCGCCGTGCAGCACCCAGACCGTCGGCCAGGTGCGATTGGCGTCCTTGGACCAGCCGGGCGGCAGCAGCAAGCGGACGACCTTGACCGACCAGTCGGGGCCTTCCAGGTTCGGGGAGGAGATGCCGATGTCGAGGATGCGGTCACTCACGCGCGCCTCCCAGCGCACGATGCCCGCCGCGGCGGCGGGCGTTCGAGGGACGAAAGTCGATGCGACACCAGCCAATACGGCGACGACCGCGAGCGCGATCCGGATCGGTCGAGACACAGGGGATCCTTTCGGTACGAGCTGTCGCAGAGGAAGGTAGTCGAGTACCCGGTTCTGCGAATAGCAGTGTTCGTGAAACTGTGAACACTCACCAGACGCGAATTCCTCTGGGGGCTCAGCGCACTCGCTGTGTCAGTCGCGGTCTTCGGGTTCGTAGCGCGGGCCGAGCAGGGCGATGGCGGTCTCTACGGCGACCTCGACGAGATCGGAGACGTCCTCTCCGTCCTCCACGGCGGAGGCGATGAGTTCACGGTAGCCGCCGTAGAGGATGGTGGCGGTTCTGCGAGTCGCTCGATGCACGCCCGGTGCGCCGAATTCCGGTGTGGCGGTGAGGTTCTGGATCAGGCCGACGAACGCGTCGGCGGCCTCGCGGTGCAGTCGCCGCGCGTCCTCGCCCAGCGCTGGAGTGTCACGGATCCAGGCGAGGGTGATCGTCCGGTCGGTCTTCGACGCGTCGATCCACGCCTCGATGGCCTGGCGGACCTGCGTTCGCCAGGGCGCGCGAGGATCGACGGCGTCGTAGATCCGCTGAATGGTCTCGTTGTTCCGTTCGGTCAGCAGCGCGATGAAACAGTCCTGCTTGCTGCTGAAGTGCTCGTAGAAGGTGCGCCGCGAGGTGCGCGCGGCCCGGACCACGTCGGCCACCGTGGCGTCGCGGTATCCGCGCTCGCGAATCGCCTCCGCCATCGCGTCGAGCAGCCTGCGCCGGAAGCCGGATTCCGGCGCGGTTTCGGCGGCGGTGGTGGCGGGCTCGGCGCGGGTCACATCGACCAGATTAGTGACCGCCCGGCTCCGCGAGCACGTCGGACCCGGCGCGGTGCGGCGTCGCTCGGGCGAAGCGGAGGGTGCCGTCGTCGATCCGGCCGTGCCGCAGGGTGAGCACGTCTTGGGCGTAGTTCATGCCGAGCCGCCACGGCGCCCGCGTTCCCGCTTTCGGGAACCGGTCCAGCGAGCGCAGGACGTAACCGGCCTGGAAGTCCAGCAGCGGTCTGGCGTCCATCGCCGGGTCTGGCACCGGCACGCAGTGGTCGTAGCCGTGCGCGTCCATATGGCGCAACAGCCGACAGACGTATTCGGCGACCAGATCGGCCTTCAACGTCCACGAGGCGTTCGTGTAGCCGATGGTGAACGCGAAATTCGGCACCCCGCCGAGCATCATGCCTTTGTAGGCCATGGTCTGCGGCAACGGGACCTCCCGCCCGTCGACGGAGAGCCGGATGCCCCCGAGCGCGAGCAATCGCAGACCCGTCGCGGTCACCACGATGTCGGCCTCGATCTCCGTGCCGGAGGTCAGCCGCAGCCCGCGTTCGGTGAACCGGTCGATCCGGTCGGTGACCACCGACGCGCTCCCGTCGCCGATCACCCGGAACAGATCGGCGTCCGGAACCAGGCACAGCCGTTGGTCCCAGGGGCCGTAGCTGGGGTTGAAGTGGACGTCCACGTCGTAGCCAGCGGGCAGATGCTTGATCGTCTGCTCGCGGATGAACTTGCGCATCATCGCGGGCCGCCGCTGGCTGAGCTGGTAGATGAGCGTGCTGATGAGCACGTTCTTCCACCGGGTGACGGCGTAGGCGCGGCGCGGACCGAGCACCGCGCGCAAGCGGGTGGCCACGGCGTCCACGGTCGGGGCGGGCAGGATATAGCTGGGCGAACGCTGCAGCATGGTGACGTGGGCGGCCTCCCGTGCCAGGGCCGGGACCAGCGTCACCGCCGTGGCGCCGCTGCCGATCACGACGACGCGCCGACCCGCGTGATCGAGGTCGTCGGGCCAGTGCTGCGGGTGCACCACCCGGCCGCCGAAATCCTCGACACCGTCGAACTCGGGGGTGTAGCCGCGGTCGTAGTGGTAGTAGCCGCCGCAGACGTACAGGTACGAGCACGTCATGGTGACCGTCGCGCCCGCGTGCTCTACGGTGAGCGTCCAGCGCGCCGTCCCGCTGTCCCAGGATGCGTCGACAACCTTGTGCCCGAAGCGGATTCGCCGATCGATGCCCGCCTCGGTCGCGGTCGCGCGCACGTAGTCGAGTATCGCAGGTCCGTCGGCGATCGCCTTGGCGTCGGTCCACGGCCGGAACCGGTAGCCGAGGGTGTGCATGTCCGAATCCGATCGCACGCCCGGATAGCGGAACAGGTCCCAGGTGCCGCCGATCGCCTCGCGCGCCTCCAGCACGAGGTAGGTCCGGTCGGGGAGAGCCGTCTGCAGGTGGTGGGCGGCGCCGATGCCGGACAGGCCCGCGCCGACGATCACCACGTCGAGATGTTCGGTCATGCCAGCGCCTCGCTCCGGCCCCTGGCCCGCAGCCGACGCTCCAGCATCGCGATCACGGCGTAGTAGTGGGTGGGCGTGATCCGTGCCAGCGCGTCGATGAGGTAGGCGTCCGGCCCGACCAGGATCCGCGCCTTGCCCTGTTCGACGCCTCGGGCGATGATGTCGGCGGCCTTCTCGGGCGACGTGAGGGTGGCCGCTTCGAACTCGGTCGCCAGCTGCTCCTTGCTGCGCCCGAGGCCTTCGGGATCCTTGCGCACCCTGGCATTTCGCGCGATGTTGGTGGTGATGCCGCCGGGGTGCACGTTCACCGCCGAGACACCGGTGCCCCGAAGTTCTTGGCGCAGCGCGTCGGTGAAGCCGCGAACGGCGAATTTCGCGGCGCAGTAGGCGCTTTGGTTCGGCATGCCGACCAACCCGAACACGCTCGACGTATTGACGATCACGCCGCTGTCCTGCTCGACGAGCAGCGGCAGGAAGGCGCGCGTGCCGTTGACCACGCCGTCGAAGTTGATCTGGCGCAACCACTCGTCGTCCTCGGCGTTCGCGTCGAGCACCGACGCGGACACCGCGACCCCCGCGTTGTTGAACACCGCCGCCAACGGCGCGGTCAGCCAGGCCCGCACCTCGTCGGCGAACGCGCGCTGATCGGCCGCGTCGCGAACGTCGAGCACGCGGGTGAGCACGGGACCGGAGAGCGATGCGGCGGTCTCCTTCAGTCCCGCCGCGTCGATGTCGGCGATGGCGACCGGGGATCCCCGGCGGGAAAGATGCTGGGCGAGTGCGCGTCCGATGCCGGAGGCGGCGCCGGTGATCATCGCCGGGTGACCGGACAGGGGTCTAGCGGTTCGAGGCATCGGTGCTCCTGGTTACTGCGGTGCGAATGTGTTCGTCGATGAGGTCGGCGAGTGTCGGCCAGATGCCTTCGGGCAGGTCGTGACCCAAGCCGGTGAGCGTGCGCAGGCGCGCGCCCGCGATGGCGCCGGCGGTGACGGCGCCGCCGGTGGGCGCCACCATCAGATCGCGATCGCCGTGCAGCACCAGCGTCGGCGCGGTCACCGCGCGGAGTTCTCGAGTTCGGTCGCCGGACTTCAGGATTCCCGCGAGCTGGCGGCCGACGCCCGCCGCGGGCCGCGGGTCGCGATCCCACACGAGCGCCGCCGCCGCGCGCACGGCGGCCTCGTCGAACGGATAGCCCGCGGACCCGATGTGCCGGTACATGCGGACGGCGGCGTCCACGTGCTCGGCACGGGTGCTCGGTGGTCTGCCGAACATGCGCCGCCACGTCGTGAGGGCGGGTCGGCCGACGCGCGGGGCACCGGTCGTGGACATGAGGGAGATCAGCGAGGCGACCCGCTCGGGATAACGCGCGGCGACGGTCTGCGCGACCATGCCGCCCATCGACATGCCGACCAGGTGTACGGAGCCGAGATCGAGCGCGTCGAGCAAGCCGACGGTGTCGGCGGCCAGATCGCCCAGCTCGTATTGCTCGGGATGCCACCGCTTGCGCAGGAAGTCGAGCGGACCCGGCGGTGGGAAGATCAGATGCGTCGACTCGCCGACATCGCGATTGTCGAAGCGCAGCACCGGATGACCGCGTTCGGTGAGCAGGCGGCACAGGCCGTCGGGCCAGATGTGCAGCTGCTGGCCGAGTCCGGCGATCAGGACGATCGGCGTCCCTTCCGAGTCGCCGAGCCGCTGGTAGGCGAGGTGGACGCCGCGACCGACGTCGACGCGACCCTCGATCATGCCGTCACCTCGGCGGCCTGCGTGTCGGCCGGGACCGCGGGGCGCGGCGGTCGCCTGCGCACGACCGCCCGGCCCTTCTTGGCGGGAACCAGCGCCACACCGCGGAAGTGCGCGCGCTCGTCCGGCGCGGTGGTCGTCTCCAGCGTGAAATCCCTGAGCAGCGTGCGCAATACGACGTTCATCTCCATCGTGGCGAAGGCGGCGCCGATGCAGCGGCGCGAACCGCCGCCGAACGGGATCCAGGTGAAGGTGCCCGGTCGCACCCCGAGGAACCGGTCCGGGTCGAAGGTGCGCGCCCTCGGGAAGAGCTCTTCGTTGTCGTGCATGAGCCGAATGCTCACCAGCACGTTCTGCCCCTTGGGCAGCGTCCAGCGTCCCAGTGTCATCGACTCGGCGCGCACCTTGCGCGCGGTCGCGTCGATCACCGGCCGCACGCGCTGCACCTCGAGCAGTGTCGCTTCGCGCAACTCCGAGCCGCCCGCGTCGACCTCGGCGACCAAGCGCCGCAAGATCTCCGGATGCCTGCGCAACCGCTCGACGGTCCAGGCCAGCGTCGTCGCGGTGGTCTCGTGCCCGGCGGTGAGCAGGGTGAGCAGTTCGTCGGCGATCTCGCCGTGCGTCATCGCGGAGCCGTCGTCGTAGCGGGCCTGCAACATCATCGACAGCACGTCGTCGCGATCACCCAGATCGGGGTCGGCGGCGGCGCGGGCGATGAGTCGCGCGACGATCTCGTCGTAGTGCTCGCGGTGCGCGGCGAATCTGGCCCACGGCCCGTAGCGGCCGAGGAACTTTCGCGGCACGGGCAAGGCCGCCAACGCCGAACCGACGAGAACCAGCCGGGGGAGCAGGACGCGCAGCTCCTCGAACTCCCGGCCTTCCGCGCCGAACACCGCGCGCAGGATCACGTTCAGGGTGATCCGCATCATCGAGTCCATCGTCGCGAACTCGACGCCTGAGGGCCAGGTCGCCAGCTCCCGCTCGGTTTCCTCTTCGATGAGCGCTTCGTACACCGCGAGCCGCTTGCCGTGGAAGGGCGGGGTGAGCAGCTTGCGCTGCTTGCGGTGTTCGGCCCCGCTCAATGCGAAAAGCGAACCGGGACCGAGGAATTGGCCGAGGTTGACATCCAGGTTGTCCGCGACGTCGCTGCCCGCGGTGAACAGCGCCTTGACCTCGGCGGGTTCGGAGATCACCACGGTGCGACCGAATCTGGGCATATAGACCGTGAACGCGGAGCCGTACTTGCGGCGCCAGTGCCGCCAAGCGCGGGTCCGGCCTGCCACGATCGCGAGGCTCTGGACGAGCGGTGGCGTGGAGGGTCCTTCGGGCAGTGTCACGGTGCTCATGCGCCATCTCCCAGCGTGGTACTTCGGCGTACCATTTGCACGGTACGCGCATGTACCAACCTGTGGCAAGGGTCACATCAGTGCTCAGCGCGCCCGACACGGCGTCGGCGGCACCTCGAATCGAAAATCAGCCCTGGCCGATGCTGACGACAGCGCCGGTGCGGGCGTCCACGTCGACCTCGACCTCCGAACCGTTGGCGCGGACCAGTTCGATCTGCCAGATCAGCAACTCGTCCCGGTTGGTGTCCAGCTCCATCTCGACCAGCTTCGCGCCGGGCTCGCGCTCCGCCGCGGCTTCCAGTGCGCGACCGGCGTCGAATGTCGCGGACTCGACCTTGGCCACGTCGTCGCTGGGCTCGTCGGACCGGCTCTGGGCGACGACTTGTTCGCCGAGTTGGTCGACGAGCACCTTCACCTCGTTGCCGTCGGAGGCCACTTTGACGTCGAAGACCTGTTTGCCGTTGCTCGTCTCGATCTCCACGTCGAAGGCGCGGCCGTTCGGCACGGCGTCGGCCGCGGTCCGCAGCGCGCGCTGCGCCGCCGAGATCGAGGCGGTCTCGGCGGAGCCCTGGCTCGCGGAATCCTGCGTGGTCGGGGTGGCCGGGGTCGCGATCGGAGTCGTCGGAGTGGTCGGGCTCGCGGTCGCGCCGGTATCGCTGTCGTTGTCACCGCATCCGGTGAGTCCGAGCGCGCACACCGCGACTCCCGCTCCCGCGATGATCTGTCGCCACTGACGCATCCCGCACCTCCCGGTCCGCACGACCCGCTCGTTGCCGCCCGCGGACCCGGCGAAGGCGGCATCAAACGGGCGTCCGCGCTCCGGAGACGATGACCGGAGGCCGGTTCCGGACGGCGCGTCGCTGACGAATAGGACGGACTCCGGTGGGCACCATTGCTGGTATGGGAGATCCGAGGTCGGAGCTGACTTATGTGGTCGAGATCTCGCTACCGGGCCGATTGGAGGAACGGTGGTGGCGGGTCAGCAATTCCGGCACGCCCGCGCAGACAGCGGCGGCGCTGTCGGAGTTGGCGACGCGGATCTACCGTGATCTGCTCGGGCCGGGCGCGGGCGGTCTGCACCGAGGTCGGTGCTGGTATCACTGCCTGGTGTGCGGGCCGGACGGCACGGTGCTCGACGAGGTCGAGGGTTTGGTGCAGGCGTTCCTGCTGTCCGGGGAGTTGCGGACGGTGTCGGCGACGATCACCGCGCGGGCGCGCGGCCTGCGCGCCCAGCGGCGCGACGTCGGCTGACGCGCCGATCACCGCACGAGTCGAGGAACCGGCACGGGCTCCCCATTCGGTTCCGGAGCATCGGCCGCAGTGGCCACCCACCCCGCGACCACGGCCATCCCGCTCGGGCGGTGGACGGCGAGGAAGCCGAACGGCCGGTCGAAGTCCACCTCCAACACGGTGGTGTGGCGCTGCTCGGGCAGGGCGGGCGGCCCGCCTGGCGCCACCATGAACGCGGTGACGGCCGCGGCCTCGAACCCCTCGCGATCGAACTTGGCGAGCACGTCCTGGGCGCCCTCCGCGATCGCCAGTGGCGCGGGCGACATTCGCGGGAAATGTCCGCTGCCCTTGTCGCTCGCCGCGCGCAAGCCGAACAGGGCGGCCTGCTTCATGAGGTCGTGCTCGGAGCGAATCGCGAAGGGCGGCAGGCGAACCTCGAGGCGGTCGCGCTGTTCGTAGCCGAACACCTGACGCGCGGTCAACCCCGGCGCGACGGGCCCCGTCTCGAGCCCGGTGCGGTAGGGCACCGACCCGCCGAGCGCGGCCAACCCGGTGGCGAGGACCTCGGCGGGACTGTCGGAGCCGATGAGCAGATGCACGTCGAGATCGGCCTTCCCGGCCACGACCAGCCGTGTCACCGGCCGTTCGTCGTCCAGCACGGCCACCTTGCGCAGGTCGTGGTCGGTGCGGGTGAGCGCGACGAGTCGGCGGCCCCGCCACGGACCGGCTTCCGGTGACATGACGGTGTCGCGGAACGGCAACCGCCAGCTCGTTTTGGCGGCCAGCGCGGTGGCCAGGACCAGCAGCGTGTCGGAGGTGACGTTCAGCGGAAAGCGTTCGATCAAGCCGTTGGTGTGCCGCCGCGCCCACTCGTCCAGCTCGGGCTGACCGGTCAGCAGGTCGACCGTGCCGACCGGCAGCGCGGCCAGCCACTCGTCGCGCAGCGGAAGGTCTCGACGGACCCAGATACCCAGCGCCGCGGACAGGTCGACGGCGTCGGCGAGGATGTCGAGCGTCCGCAGTGCCGCCTGCAGCGCCGTCTCGGCGGGCAGGCCGATGGCGGCTTCCAGTTCCGATCGCGCGGGTTCGTCGGCGGCGTCGGCCAGCAGTGCGAGCAGTGGCCAGAGCCCGGCTCCGGAGACGACGAAATCGCCCTCGCCCGCGGCGGCGCACCACCGTGCGGTCAAATCGTTGACGGCGCCGACGTGTGGCGTCGAAAAGGTCTGCACCGCACCACGATACCGATTTCTCGCGGAGTCCCGTACGCGTCGCCTCGCGCCCGACCCAAGCGGCTCGTCGGGCGTCGCCGCAACTGCGCGCGACGGTCCGATGATCGCCGACCGCACCCGTTCGTCGACAGCGCGTCATATGCTGCCCGCGATCGCCGGAAAAAAGTTCGGCGCCGATGTCGATCCGTGGCGATCCCCGTTCGACCTATGGGCGAGAGGGTCCACGAGGGACCCGCACAGCACAGGGAGACAGACCATGAAGTACATGCTGATCATGCGCGCCACCGACGAGGCCTACAAGGCGATGGGCGAGATCGACTTCGACAAGATGCTCGAGACCATGGGGCGGTTCAACGACGAGCTGATCCGCGCGGGCGTGCTGCTGGCCGCGGAGGGCCTCGAGGACGCCGCCGAAGGCGTTGTCGTCGACCACTCCTCGGAGACGCCCGTGGTCACCGACGGCCCCTACGGCGAGACGAAGGAACTGTTCGGCGGCTTCTACATCCTCAACGTGGCGTCGAAGGAAGAGGCCATCGAGTGGGCCAAGCGGTTGCCGATCACCGGCCCCGGCTTCAAGACCGAGATCCGCCGCGTCCCGACGATCGACGAGTTCCCGCAGGACAACGTGTGGATCCAGAAAGAGCGGGCGTGGCGCGAAGCCACCGGCCAGCTCTGAGCGGGCCGACCGGCGATGGCCGACCACACCGGCCGTGAGGCCGTCGCCGCCGTCTGGCGGATCGAGTCCGCGCGGATCGTCGGCGCGCTCGCGCGCTACACCGGCGATTTCGCGCTGGCCGAGGACCTCGCCCAGGAGGCGCTGGCCGAAGCGCTGGTGACCTGGCCGCGCGAGGGCGTGCCGCGCAACCCCGCCGGATGGTTGCTCACTGTCGGCAGACGTCGCGCCATCGACGCGTTTCGCAGGCGTTCCGCCCTCGACCAGAGGTACGCCGCCCTGGCCGGTGAGCTGGGCGAGGGCGGCGCCGCCTCGGGCGGCGCGCCCGCCGAGCAGGCCGGGGACGTGCTCTGGGATCCGGACCAGATCGATGACGACGTACTCGCGCTGATGTTCATCTCCTGCCACGAGGTGCTGCCGCGGGAGGCGCGAATAGCGCTCACGCTGCGGGTGGTCGGCGGTCTCACCAGCGACGAGATCGCCAAGGCGTTCCTCGTCCCGACCGCGACCGTGCAGGCGAGGATCACCAGGGCGAAGAAGACCCTGGCTGCCGCGCGAGTGCCGTTCGCGTTGCCCTCGGCCGAGGAGCGGCGCGCGCGGCTCGGATCGGTGCTCAGCGTGATCTACGTGATCTTCACCGAAGGGTCGACGGCCAGTTCCGGCGACGATCTGATCCGGCTCGACCTGGCGAGCGAGGCGCAGCGCCTCGCGCGGGTGCTCGCCAGGCTGGTGCCGAACGAACCCGAGACGCACGGCCTGCTCGCGCTGCTCGAACTGACCGCGGCGCGGTTCCCCGCCCGCACCGGCCCCGACGGCCAGCCGGTGCTGCTCGAGCACCAGGACCGCCGTCGCTGGGACCACGGCGCGATCCGGCGCGGCCGCGCCGCCCTAGCCCGTGCGGAGCGGCTCGGCCGCGGCCTCGGCGCCTACGGGTTGCAGGCGGCGATCGCGGAATGCCATGCCGTCGCGCCGTCGGTGAACGAAACGGATTGGGAACGTATCGTTCTCGTCTACGAGGCGCTCGGCAGACTCGCGCCGTCCCCGGTGGTCGACCTCAACCGGGCGGTCGCGGTCGCCATGGCGCAGGGGCCCGCCGCGGCGCTGCCGATCGTGGACGAACTGGTAGCCGCTGGGGCACTGGCGAATTCGCACCTGCTGCCGAGCGTGCGCGGCGAACTGCTCACGCGGCTCGGTCGGGCGGACGAGGCCCGCGACGAACTGAAGCGCGCGGTGCGGCTGTGCGCCAACGAACGGGAACGGTCGGTGCTGGAAGACAAACTCGCCGCCCTGGGGTGAACGAATTCCCGACGGGCGCGGCGGGATTCACTCCGGCAGCGGCGGCAGTTCCAGATTCGCGCGGAACGTGTCGCCGACGTAGTCGTGGCCGACGATGCCGCGGCGGCGCAGCTCGGGCAGCAGTCCGTTGCGGAGGAAGTCGCCGGTGCGCGGGTCGTCCAGGCCGCCGAGGGCGATGACGTCGAGGACGCCCGCGTCGTAGCGTTCCGCGATGGCGTCGGCGAGCTGCTCCGGGGTGCCCGCCGCAGCCCAGTGGCCGGTGTCTTTGGCGGCGATGATCAACTCCCGCAAAGTTTTTCCCGACCTGGCGAAGCCGGTGAAGATCTCGACGCGTCCACGCCTGCGATGCACCGCGCCGACGTCGGGCAGCAGCCGCTCGGGGATCGGTTTGTCGAGCGGAAGCTCGGACAGGTCGATATCACCGCCGAGCATGTCGGCCAAGGCGATTCGCCCCGCCTCGAAGTCGGTGGCCTCTTCCCGCTCCCGGACCGCGGCGCGCGCCTCGGCCTCGGTGGCGCCGTAGGTGGCGTGGAAGGAGCTCATGACGAGCGGAAGCCCCTCCGCGCGACCGAGTTCGGCGGCGCGGGCCCGGATCCGCTTGGTGTAGGTGACGGCGTCTTCCAAGGTGGGCAGCGAAGTGAAGACCACCTCCGCGAAGCGGGCGCCGAGCTCGACGCCGCCCTCGGATTGACCGGCCTGGAACTGCACCGGCCGTCGCTGCGGCAGCGGCGGAATGTTCAGCGGACCGCGCACGGTGAAGTACCGGCCCGCGTGGTCGACCGGTCGCACGAGTTCGGGACGCAGCACCGCGCCGCCGCGGCCGTCGGGAGTCAGCGCCCCCGGCGCCCAGCTGTCGAACAGGGCGTTGACCACCGCGAGCGATTCGGCCGCCCGCGCGTACCGTTCCTCCGGGCTCGGCAGCTCCTGGTCGCCGTAGTTCTCCTCGCCCACCGAGGAGGTCACCGCGTTCCATGCGGCGCGCCCGTTGCTGACGTGGTCCAGGGTGCCGAACAGGCGGGCCAGGTTGTACGGGTGGTGGAAGGTGGTCGTCACCGTCGCGATCAACCCGACGTGCGAGGTCACCGCCGCCAGCGCGGACACGAAGATCAGCGGTTCCTGCGCGCCGATCGCGCCCTGCGCGCCGAAGCTGAGCAGGTCCGCGGCGAACAGCGCGTCGAACTTCTCGGCCTCGGCGAGCTTCGCGATTCCGACCGCCTGCGCCAGCGTGGACCGTCGCGGATCCACCGCCGCGGCGTACACCTCGGGCGAGCCACTGACCCCGGTGACGAGTTTCAAAGGCCGTCGTCCGCGCACGCTCATGGGTCCGACGCTATTGACGCGCACGCGGACCGGCACGGGTTCCGCTCATCGAGAGTCCAACCACCGCAACATAATCGGGTGTGTCAGTGCGGTCCCCGGTTGATGAGAGCGAACGCCTCGGCGCGCGTGCAGATTTCGGGCAGCTGGCGCAGCCACCAGGTGGCTCCGGCCCGCTCGTAGGCGTCGCGTTCCTTGTCGCGCTCCGGCGGGACGGCGATGGCCACCTCGTAGCCGGTGAGGTCGGTGCGGTAGTCCGCGATCACCGCGAGCATCTCGGTGAGTTCGCCGGGCGACGCTTCCGGGCACAGACCGTCGTAGCGCGCGGCCCGGCGCAGAGGCGCGCCGCGCACAGACTGCGCCGCCACCCAGATCGGAATGCGGGGGCGCCGCACCGGACGGGGCAGGAAGCGCAGGTCGTCGACGCGGTAGCGGGGACCGTCGTGCCGGACCTCGTCGCCGCTCCACAGCGCGGTGATCACGTGCAAACTTTCGTCGAGCAGCCGGGCCCGCTCGCGCGGCTCGGTGGCCTCACCGAGCTTGCTCAATTCGCCACCGGTATCCGCACCAGAGCCGACGCCGAGCACGAACCGGGCGTCGCTGAGCTGATCGAGCGCCACGGCCTGCCGGGCGACGTCGTGCGGCCGCCGCCGCGACAACGGCGTGACCCGCGGCCCGATCGTCACGCGACGGGTCGCCAGAGCCATGGCGGCCAGCGCGATCCAGGCGTCGCACACCGCGAGTCCCGGCCGGTGCGGACGCACCACGTGATCCCAGACGAAGACGCCGTCGAACCCGGCCTGCTCCGCCTCCGCCGCGAGATCGGCCAGCACCCGCGGGTCGGCGAGCTCACCGAACGGCGGCAGATACACCCCGCACCGAAGGCTCATGGCGCCAGCATAGGCACCGGCGACCGCGCCGATCTCACCCGAAACGTGTGAAGCGCCGTGGCGTCGGCGGACTTAGCGTCGACCACGGCGGCGCATCGAAGAGCGGAGGAGCGCGCATGGCTGGACACCCGACCGCGATCGCGGGGGAGGTCGTCGCGAGTTGACCGAAGGCGGGCCAGGGGAGAAGCGATCGCCTCGAACCGGACAGCCGCGGAACGCCGAACCACCGGCAGGGACCGCGGGAGCCTGGGCGATCCCGCGCGGCCTCATCGTGCTGCTGGCCGCGGCGAGCGCCGTAGGCGCGATCGCGGGCATCAAGATCTTCGCGAGCATTCTCGCCCCGGTCTTCCTCGCGCTGATGCTGACCATCGCCGTCCAGCCCCTCCAGTCCTGGGCGCGGCGGCGTGGCTGGCGGCCCTGGGCCGGAATGATCGTGGCACTCATCGCTGTCTGGTCGATCCTGATCGTGCTGATCGGCGCGTTGGTGGTGTCGGCAGCGCAGCTGGCCACCGAACTGCCCAACTACACCGACCGGGTCGACGAGCTGCTGGACGGTGTACGCCGCGCGCTGGCCGACGCCGGGGTGAGCCCCGAGGAGATTCAGAACCTGCTGAGCTCGGTCGACATCGGCAAACTCGTCGAAGTGCTGGAGTCGGCACTGCGCGGTCTGCTCGCCGTCTTCTCCAACCTGTTCTTCGTACTCGCGTTACTGGTGTTCATGACGCTGGACGGCATGGCCATCGGCGCGAAGATGGCGGTCGTCGAGCGCGTCCGGCCCGAGATCGCCTACGCCATCGAGGCCTTCGCCCAGGGGACGAGGAAATATCTGATCGTCTCGACGGTGTTCGGTCTCATCGTCGCGGTGTTCGACGGCATCGGACTGTGGTTGCTCGGCGTGCCGCTACCGATCCTGTGGGCGCTGCTGTCGTTCATCACGAACTACATCCCGAACATCGGATTCATCGTCGGGTTGGTGCCGCCCGCGCTGCTCGCCCTGCTCGACGGCGGTGTCGGGCTGATGATCTGGGTGATCGTGCTGTACAGCGTGATCAATTTCGTCATCCAGTCGGTGATCCAGCCGAAGTTCGTCGGCGACGCCGTGGGGTTGAGCGTGACGGTGACGTTCCTGTCGCTGGTGTTCTGGTCCTGGGTGCTCGGCCCGCTCGGCGCGCTGCTGGCCATCCCGCTCACCCTGCTGGCCAAGGCCGCCCTGCTCGACATCGACCCCACCACGCGCTGGGCGAACGTGCTGATCGCCGAGAAGGCCCCTGACGTCGAGGATCCGGAAAGCGCCGAGGACCGGTCCACCTGACATGCGAATTAGCGTGGCCAGGATGGCCGAAGTCCTCGGCGATTTGCTTCCGCTGGCGACCGGAGTCGCGATCTCGCCGATTCCGATCATGGCCGCGATCCTCATGATCCTGTCGACGAACGCGGCGGGCGCGGGCAATGGATTCGCGATCGGATGGGTCGCGGGCATTGTGGTCGCGACATCGGTCGTCGCGCTCGCCGCGGGTTCGCTCGGCGCCTCCACCGAACGCGAGCCGTCGGTGGCTATGTCGTGGGTCAGGGTCGCCCTCGGCGTCCTGCTGCTGGTGCTCGCGGGGCAGCAGCTGGCCGGTCTTCGAGGACCGATGAGATCGGGCGGCGGCTCAATCCTTCGCGACGCGGAAGCCGAGGTTGCCCGTCGAGGAGACCGGTTCGCTGCCCTGACGCGCGGAGACGCGGTACCGGCGGCAGTAGGAGAGGTGGCAGAGGTAGGAACCGCCGCGCATGACGCGTCCGGCTCCCCTGGTGGGTCCGGTCGGGTTCTCGCTCGGGCTGTGCCGGTAGTAGCCGGGGGCGAACCAGTCGGCGCACCACTCCCACACGTTGCCGGTGACGTTGTGCAGGCCGAAGTCGTTGGGCGCGAACGCGTCGACCGGCATGGTGCCCAGATGCGCTCCGGGGTCCGTGCGCGGGAAGCGGCCGTGGAAGACGTTCATCCTGTGCTCCCCGCCGGGCTCGAGGTCCGGTCCCCAGGGAAACGGATCGGCGGACCCGGCGCGCGCGGCGTACTCCCACTCGGCCTCCGTCGGCAGGCGCGTACCCGACCACACGCAGAAGGCCTGGGCGTCGTCCCAGGAGACGTGGACCACCGGGTGGTCCCCAATGTCATCGATGCCCGAATCCGGCCCCAAGGGGTGCCGCCAGTCCGCGCCCTCCACCTGCCGCCACCACGGCGCGCCGACGACGCTCCTCGTCGGCGGCGTGTCCTCCGACAGCTGACCCGCGAAGACGAACGACCAGCCGTAGCGTTCGGCGTCGGTGCGGTAGCCGGTGGCGTCGGCGAACGCCGCGAAACCGGCATTGGTGACGGTGTATTTGTCGATGGCGAACGCGTCGACGGTCACTTCGTGGCGTGGCCCTTCGCCGTCGCCCGGATAGGCCCACGCGCTGTCGTCGCCCATGAGGAACGTCCCGCAGGGGAGGGGCGCGAGCGAGGCGGGAGGACGGCCACCTTCGTGCGCGGGGGGCGTGGCGGTCTCGGTCGACCGTCGAGCGGTCGGTGCGCAGCAGCCCGCGGTCTGGTTGTCGAAGCGGTGTTCCATGGCCGTCCTCTCCCGCTTTTCTGCGGACCAGACCGTCCCGTCACACTGTCGCGGGTCGGCGGCCGAGCCATGGAAGGCCGGTCCACACCGGGCGGAATCAGGTGAATCCCGTCGAAACAGCAACGTCGCCAGGATAGTAGCTCGGAGTGCGCTGCATAGGCGTATGCCGACGCTGTGCAGCAGGTTCTGGCGCGGTACCGCGAGAGCTGACCTTCGACACGACAGCACCCCGGGATGGTTGTCCCGAGGCGCTGCCGTTCCCTACCCGGCCCGAGTGTCCCTTCCGATGACCAAGTGGTAGCTGCGTTCGCACACCGGCGAATCGGTCAGACGGCGGCGAAACCGGTGCGCAAGTCGGCGAGGATGTCGTCGATGTGCTCGATGCCGACGGCGAGCCGGACCAGGCCCGGGGTGACGCCGGCGGAGAGCTGCTCCTCGGGAGTCAGCTGGGAGTGGGTGGTCGAGGCCGGGTGGATCACCAGCGAGCGCACGTCGCCGATGTTGGCGACGTGGCTGTGCAACGTCAGCGCCTCCACGAAGCGCTTGCCCGCGTCCACTCCGCCCGCCAGTTCGAAGCCGACCACCGCGCCGACGCCGTTCGGCGCGAGCGCGCGGCCCCGCTCGTACCACGGCGAGGAGGGCAGACCCGCGTACGACACCGAGGTGACTTCGGGGCGCGCCACCACGAATTCGGCTACGGCTCGGGCGTTCTGGACGTGCCGTTCCACGCGCAAGCTCAGCGTCTCCAGCCCCTGGCTGATGAGGAACGCGTTGAACGGCGAGATGGCCGCGCCGAGATCGCGCAGCAGCTGCACGCGGGCTTTCAGCGCGTAGGCGGGCGCGCCGAGGTCGGCGTAGCGGACGCCGTGGTAGCTGGGGTCGGGTTCGGTGAAGCCGGGGAATCGGCCGCCGGTCCAGTCGAACGTGCCGCCGTCCACGATCACGCCGCCGATGGCCGTGCCGTGACCGCCGAGGTACTTGGTGGCCGAGTGCACCACGATGTCGGCGCCGTGCGCGAGCGGCTGGATCAGGTACGGCGTCGCGACCGTGTTGTCGACGATCAACGGGACGCCAGCGCCGTGCGCGACCACCGCGACGCCGGGGATGTCGAGGATGTGGTTCTGCGGGTTGGAGATCGTCTCGCCGTAGAGCGCCTTGGTGTTCGGCCGGATCGCCGCACGCCACTGGTCGAGATCGTCCGGATCCTCCACGAAGGACACCTCGATGCCGAGCTTGGGCAACGAGTACCGGAAGAGGTTGTACGTGCCGCCGTACAGGCGCGGGCTGGACACGATGTGGTCGCCCGCCGAGGCCAGGTTCAGGATCGCGAAGGTCTCCGCGGCCTGCCCGGAGGCCAGCAGCAGTGCGGCGACACCGCCTTCCAACGCCGCGATGCGCTGCTCCACCGCGTCCTGGGTCGGGTTCATGATGCGGGTGTAGATGTTGCCCGCTTCGGACAGTCCGAACAGCGCGGCCGCGTGCTCGGTGTCGCGGAACGTGTACGAGGTGGTCTGGTAGATCGGCAGCGCCCGCGCGTTGGTCGTGCCGTCGGGCACCTGGCCGACGTGGATCTGCTTGGTTTCGAAGCTCCACGCCTGGGTGGGGTCGGCGGGCTGCGGGGATTCGGTCATCGAGTGCTCCAATGCGAGAAGGTCCGAATGCGGGCGGAAGGTCAGGCGGTGATGAGCGTGGTCTGGACCGGCGTCGGTGCGGTCGAGAAATCCAGGACCGGGCAGTGCGCGTCCACGGCTCGCTGGAGTTCGGCACCGCGTTCGGCGGTCTCCGGCCCGGTGCTGCGGACCGTGACGCGCACGGCCTGGAAGCCGCCGACCGTGCCGTCCGGCACACCCGACGCACGAAAGACCACCCGCGCGTCCTGCGCGACCGCCCGCGCGGTGGCTTCCGTGATGTCGTTCGACGACGTGCTCACATTCGCTGTCACGGCTACCGACGGTAGGAACCGGCCCGCGTCGTGGCGAGAGTTACATTCCCCGTGAGCTGAAAGGTAGCTGCCGGCGCTTCGCCGCGCCTTGCGCACGTCGTCGGCGAGTTGCCTTGCGAGCCAGGCGCTTTACCGCAGCGCTCAGCGGTGCCCGCCGTGATCGTGGGAGCAGGTGTCGGTGCGACGACCGTCCGTGCCGGTGGCCGCCTGCCCCGCGCCGTGACCTTCCAGAGCCGCGAACGGCCCGCACTGGTGGGCGGTGATCCAGACATGGACCATCGGATTGCCCGCGCCGGGGTTGACCGAGTTGGGCGGGCAGTTGCCCTGGGCGTCGGTGACCCCGGCGACCTGCGGACCGTTGTCGCCCGCCCGCCAGCAGAGGTTGTCGTGGACGTGCCACTGCATCAGCGGCCCGCCGTAATCCACCAGCTCGGGGTCGTCGATCTTCTTCCCCCTGGCGATGTACATCGCCGAGACCAGGGTTCGATCGGCGCCGTCGACCCGGTAGACCAGCGACTCCGGGTAGGCGGCGTCGAGGAATCGGTCGTCGCGGATGTAGCCGGTGTTGATGTAGTGCTCGTAACCGGTGGCCGAGTCGCCGATGGAGCGGAAGCCCAGTGCGCCGATGGAATCGACGTCGGCGAACGCGGGCAGCTGGTCGAGGGTGCTGCGAATCAGGGCGGTGGCGCGCTGCTCTTGCGCGGCGGTCACGCCCGGCACGCCGGACACGTCGATCGGGGTCGCCGGATCCCACGGCCGCGGCCATGCGGCGCCTGTTCCATGGTCGTGTTCGCTGTGCTCGCCGCCCGCGGCATGGGTGTGGTCGCCCTCGCCGTGGCTGTGCACGTGTCCGGCGCCGCCGAGCATCGCCGCGACGGCTAGGACACCGGCCAGACCGGCGGCGGTCGCGGCCGTTACCGCGGGCAGCGTCGCCCCGGGGCGAACCAGGGCGACGGCCGCACCGGCGATCGCGAGCACCCCCAGCGCCGCGCACGTGCTGTCGAGGAACTGCGGCGCCTCCGCCGTGCCGAGACCGTCAGGCCACGGCAGCCCCGCGAACCGGGTGTACCCCCAGATCCCCACCGCGACGAGATTCACCCCGATCACCGTGAGCGGCACGGCCTTTCGCGCGCTCACCGACGCCAGCAGCCCGGCCGCGCACTGTGCCGCCGCCAGCACGACCATCAGCCGGGCGAGGGTGGCGTGCTCGGTGTGCAGTCCCGCGGCGAACAGGTGCAACGCACCCGCCCCGACCGACGCCACACCACCGAGCAGCAGGAATCCGTTCCGCCCACCAGCCATGCGCCTCTCCTCTCGTATTCCGCGGATGCTACTGCGCCGGATCGCGCTCTGGCTCCGAGAACTTGTGAGAGAACTCTGTGGTTTCCGAGCCTAGGCCGGGGAGGTTGCAGAACGTGGACTGCAGGCAGGGGCTTCCGGAGTGGGTGGTGACTGTCGATCGAATCGGTGCCGTCCTGTCGCGAAGGGGCGGCACCCGGGAGATGCCCGGATGCCGCCCCTGTCGGGAACAGGTTGGTGCTCAGTGCTGCAATGCTCGCACCTTGTCCTCGTTCCGATCGACCGTCGCTTCGGTGACCGGGGGAGTGTCCTCCGCGATCGCACGCATCGGATCCAACGCCGGATCGATGTCGATCGTGTTGCGCAGCGGGCGATTCGGCAGCAGTGCGGTGGCGATCAGCGCGACGACCGTCGCCAGCGCGGCGATCAGGAAGATGCGGCCGGTCGCGTCGCCGTAGGAGGTGCGCACGATCGTCGCGACGGGTCCGGGCAGCGCGTCGAGATTCAGGTTGCTGCCGCCGGAGGCGCCGGTGTGGATGCCCAGCTTGGCGAATCCCTCCGTGGACAGCTCGCTCACCCTGGTGGCCAGCACCGAACCCAGAACCGAGACGCCGATCGCACCGCCGAAGGTGCGGAAGAACGCGACACTGCTGGACGCCGCGCCGATGTTCTGCACGCTCACCGTGTTCTGCACGGCGAGAACGAGATTCTGCATCATCATGCCGACGCCGAGACCGACGATGACGGTGTACGCGCCTACCAGCCACAGGTTCGTCGCGTGGTCGATGGTCGACAGCAGCGCGAACCCGACCACGAGCAGCGCGCCGCCCGCGACCACGAACCGCTTCCACTTGCCGAAGCGGGTGATCAGCTGTCCGGAGCCGACCGAGGCGATGAGCATGCCGATGACGAGCGGGATGCTCAGCACGCCCGCCGCGGTCGGTGAATAGCCGCGCGCCGTCTGGAAGTACTGGCCGAGGAAGGTGGTCGCGCCGAACATGCCGACACCGACCGCGATCGACGCGAGGATCGCCAGGCCGGTCGTGCGTTCGGTGACGATCGGCAGCGGGATGATCGGCGACTTCGCGCGGGCCTCCACCCACACGGTCGCCACGAGCAGCAGCACGCCCGCGCCGACATACAGCGCCGACTCCCGGGAGACCCACTCGTAGTAGCCCGCCTTGCCCGCGAACGACACCCAGATCAGCAGCACCGAGACGCCAGCGGTGAGCAGCGCGGCACCGAGCCAGTCGATCGAGACGTCCGTTTTGCGTTCGGTGGGCAGCCGCAGGGTCCGGTGCAGCAGCACCAGGGCGATCACGGCCAGCGGCACGCAGACGAAGAAGCACCAGCGCCAGCCGAGCGGGCTGTCGACGATGACGCCGCCGAGGATCGGGCCGCCGGACATCGACACCGCCATCACCGCGCCCATGTAGCCGGAGTACCTGCCGCGTTCGCGCGGCGCGACGATGGTGCCGATGATCGCGACGGCCAGCGCCGTCAGTCCGCCCATGCCGACGCCCTGGATCACCCTGGCGACCAGTAGCAGCGCCACATCGTGGGCGAATCCGGCGATGATCGAGCCGATCACGAAGATGACGATCGCCGACTGCACGAGCAGCTTCTTGTTGAACAGGTCGGAGAACTTGCCCCAGATCGGGGTGGATGCCGCGTTGGCCAGCAGGGCCGTGGTGATGACCCACGCGTACGCCGTCTGCGATCCCTCGAGATCGCCGATGATCGTGGGCAGCGCGGTGGCGACGATCGTGGTGCTCAGCAGAGCGGTGAACAGCGCGGCCAGCAGGCCGGTCATCGCCTCGAGGACCTCGCGATGGGTCATGGCGGCCGGATCGCGCCGCACGGGCGTCTCGACTGAACTAGACATCTGCTCCCTGACTCTCCTTCGAAACCGGCTGGGGGTGCGCCGTTCCCGCGTGCTGCGCGTGCGTGGCGAGCGAATTCCTGAGCTTGCGTACCGACTCGCAGGCCTGCTCGGCGTCGTCCTCGCTCCAGTCGGCGAGAGCGGTTTGCAAGCCGCGCGCCCGCGACGTCCGCACCCGGCCGAGCAGTTCGCGCCCCTCGTCGGTGACCTGGATGAGGGTGGCCCTGCCGTCGCTCGGGTCGGCGTGGCGGCTGATGTAGCCCGCGCCGACCAGCTCGGTGACGTGCCTGCTCAGCGCGGACGCACTGATGCACAGGTCCACCGCCAGGTCGACCTGGCGGCAAGGGCCCTTCGATTCGAGCGTGCCGAGCACGCCGATGCCGCCGGGTAGTAGTTGCCCTTCTTCCGGATGAAGTAGGGCGATCCGGATGGCCCTGCCGATGAGGTAAAGCTCCTTGATCAGGCTTTGCGCCGTATCGGGTGATACCGGCATGTTCGCTCCCCGCACGAGAAAGTTTGCTTGCAGTCAGCAACTATATTTCATTTGCTTGAGCTAAGCAACTAAATCTGTGACTTCGGGCCGGTGGGGGAGCCGGGCTACGGTGGGTACCGCACTCGTGCACCGATCGACCCTCGGGAGGCGTCTTGCGCACCATCGCCCGCGTACTGCTCGTTCTGCTGGCTCTCGCGTGCGGCATGGCGCCGACGCTGCCCGCGGCGGTGGGAGCGCCGAACATAGACGACGTCAGCGCGCGCAAGATCGATGAGCTGCTGACCTTGCGCGCGACTGTGCCCGGGGCGACCAAGGGGGAGCTGATCGAGTTGCTGTCTAGTCGCTTCCTCGGCACGCCGTATCAGGCGAACATGCTGGTCGGCTCCGCGACCCAACCGGAGCAGCTGGTCGTCGATCTGCGGCGGGTGGATTGCTTCACCTATCTCGACTACGTGGAGGCGCTGACCAGATCCGCCGATCGCGACCAGTTCGTGGCGAACCTGATCGAAACCCGCTACGCGGGCGGGCAAGTCGACTTCCGCAACCGTAAGCACTTCTTCACCGATTGGGCGCACACGCCGAGAATCGCCGCGGCCGACATCACCGCGACCCTGACTTCCGCCGCGGTCACCGTCGGCAAGCAGCTCAACGCGAAAGGCGATGGGGGGACGTATCTTCCCGGGTTGCCGGTAGTCGCCCGCGACATCACCTACATTCCGAGCGCGGCGGTGGACGAGCACGTCATCGGACAGCTCCGCACCGGCGACTACATCGGCGCGTACGCCGACCAGCCCGGTTTGGACGTCACCCACGTCGGCATCTTCGTGATGACGCCGAACGGTCCGGTCTTCCGGAACGCGTCCTCGCTCGCCGCGAACAACCAAGTGGTGGATTCACCGTTGATCGATTACGTGCGGTCTACGCCGGGAATCGTGGTGCTCCGGCCGCAGTGACGTTCGGCGACTCCGCCGCTCAGGTTCGGGGCGTGCGGTGGAGGCGGTGCAGTTCGCGCATCGCGCCCGCCAGTTGGGGTGCGGGGCCGTCGGTGGGGATCCCCGGCGCGACCTCGTTGATCGGGAGTGAACGAACGGGGGCGGGTGGAACTCCCAGGTCGCTGAGCCATTCGGTCAGCTGCGCCGCCGAGCTGGCGTAGACGATCCGACCCAGACCGGCCCAGGCGTGGGCGGCCGAGCACATCGGGCAGTGCTCGCCGGAGGTGTAGACGGTCGCGGCCGCGCGGGCGGCGGGGTCGAGGTTGGCGATCGCCCAGTGGGCGAGTGCGAGCTCGGGATGCCGCGTCGGGTCGCCGCCACCTTCCTCGTTCCTTGCCTCCGCGACGATCCGGCCCCTGCTGACGAGCAGTGAGCCGAACGGCGCGTTCCCGGTGTCGAGCGCCTCCCGCGCCAAGTCCACGCAGCGCCGCAGGTAGCGGAGATCAGCATCGTCGACCATGCTCCGAGCCTAAGCGTCCGCATTGTTTGCCGGTGGTGAACTGTGGCTGATCCACGCGCTGTAGACCGGGTTGTTGACGCCGGTAGCTACCGAGGAGCGGTACAGGTCTCGGGAGAGCCGCGCTTCATTGCACTATTTGGATATGCGCATCTATAGATGTTCGTGCCACTGCACGAGCGGCCGGTAGTACTGCGCATGGAGGGGAGAGGTCAGTCCGACGTGCGCCGAGTGGCAGTAAGCGAGCCGAGCAGCGCCAGCGCCTCGGCGCTCGGCGACGACGGCTCGGCGTGGTAGACGACCAGCTCCTGTCCGGGGCTGGAGCGCACGTCGAAGGTCTGCATGGTCAGCTCGAGCGGTCCGACGTCGGGGTGGTTGAACCGCTTGCGCGCCAACGCTTTCCCGCGCGCGTCGTGCCGGGCCCAGAGTTCGGTGAACTCGGGACTCGCGTCGAGCAGTTCGGCGAGCACTTGGCCGACGCGCGGATCATGCGGCGCCGCACCGTATCCCAAGCGGAAACCGGCGACGACGTTGCGGGCGACGGCGGACCAGTCGCGATAGAAGGTCCGCGCGGCCGGGTCGGTGAACACCAGCCGCAGCAGGTTGCGTGAATGACTCCAGCCACAGAACAGTGCGTCGGCGATGGCGTTGGCGGCGAGGACGTCGTAGGCGCGGTTGTAGACGACCGCCGGATTGTGCGGCCAGGCGGCGACCAGTTCGAGCAGGCTCGGGTCGACGCGGTCGTCGTCGGCTTCTCGGGTCCGCGGGCTCAGTCCGGCGAGCCGGAACAGGTGCTTGCGAGCGTCCTCGCCCAATTGAAGCGCCGCGGCCAGCGCATCGACGACCTGCGCCGACGGCCTGCGCTCCCGTCCTTGTTCGAGGCGGGTGTAATAGTCAGCGCTCATCCCGGCGAGCAGCGCGACCTCCTCACGTCGTAGACCCGGTACGCGCCGATATCCGCCCGCCATCGGCAGGCCGGTTCGCGACGGCGCGACTTGTTCGCGCCGGGCCCGCAGATAGGCGCCGAGTTCGGTACCGGTCATATTCGCATCGTAGGGTGCGGACATCCCGGGTTCGGGGGTGCGTTACTCCCAGGAACGTTTCGGTCTGCCAAAGGGTGATGCAGGGCGGTTCACGACGGTTCGGGTACGGGAAAGCCGTTGGCACCCATCCGATTACCGGCGATGACGTTCTTGACCGGTATGCGTTGCGGGAGACCGAGGTTGCTGTTCTGTGTGAAGGGCGGGATCGGATCGTCAACGGGGAGTCGCAGACCACGATCGTCACCGACTGGAACGACGCGAACGGGCGGCGGTGCGAGTGTCTGGACAACCCGGAGGGCAACGGCATTCGGGTGTATGAGTGTACCGGCACCCGGCACCCGGCACCCGGCACCCGGCACCCGGCACCCGGCACCCGGCACCCGGCACCCGGCATCGGGCGCGGTGGCCTGCTGTGTCACCCGCGCCGAGCATGACGACATGCGAGCGACGATCGTACTGAAGCAGACACTGAAAGCGCTTCGTGCCGAACAGGATTCGTTGCGTGGCGCGCAAGCTCTCGCGGTGCTGGCCGATATCGGGTCCACACCGGGCGAGTTGCGTCAGGCCGTGGGATACGAAGGGTTCGCGCTGGCGGCACGAGGCCGCTGCGCGGCTGGTCGAGAAGGTCATCGTCAAACCTGAGCGGGTGTATGCCGTGAAATGTGTCGACCAGAACGGCAAGGCGTGGCGGTTCGACACCTCCTCGGTCGAGATCGTGTGGCGGGATCTATCGGTCAGGAGTCATCGGAAGCGGTGATCGATTACCTCGCGTGGAAGCTGTTCGGGGGTCGGGTAGGTGATCAGCACGCGGCAACCATCCGGGTCGACGCCGTCGACGAAACTGATCCCGTTCGCGGTGCTGGTATGGGTACTGGGGTAGTGCGCGCGCATTCGGTGTTCGATGCGATCCAGTTCTGCTTTGCTGTCGGTTGACCAGATGAGGTGCACGACGCCCAGGTCACCGACGTAGCGCCTGGCAGGCATCCCGCTCACCCGTAGATACAGCTGGAAGCCTTCGGGTGTCAAGAGCAGCGCGGCGTCCGGCTCGTGAATCGAGACATGGCATTCGAGCACGTCGCAGTAGAAGCGGATCGAACGATCCAAATTCGACACTTCCAGCAAACACGACGCGGCACGCACAGTACCCATCTGGTTACCTTTCAGTAGCCTCGCCCAATCCCTACGCTATCTGTGCTGTGCTGGGCAAGCTGCTTCACGTCATCGAGCGCCGATAGCTGACATGGCGTCAAGAACGCCCACATCTCTCGCGCAGTCGTACTCGCCGATCTCCTTGCGCGACCGGACAGATCCGCCGAACCGTGACCGGCCGAGACTAGACACAGGCGGGCCGCGGAAGCCTCTCGCCGAACACAGCGCACGCGTCCACGGCTCGAGTCCATTATGGAAGGCGGTCCGGCGTCTTGGTCCACGACCTTCCTGGTCGGGTCGGGTCGTCTGATCGTGCTGACGTCGATTCGACACAGGAGCGGCCGATGGTGACATTGGATCGGTTGGCGAACATTCTGGGTGGTTACGGGGTCCGTTTGAGGTTGGGTTCGGTTCCTCGATCCACCCCATTGCGCAGCGTGGTGATCCACGGTGCCGATGAGGACGCCGCGGAAGTGGGTGATGTGCTGCTGGGGATCGGGGCACGCTCGGTCTCGGAGGTGGTGGACTGGGCAGTGTCGGCACGGGCTGTTGTCGCGCTTGTACGAGGGGGTGCGGAGACCGAGGACGAGCCGCAGATCGAGGGTGTGGCGGTGATGGTGATCAGTCGCGAGGTGGCCTGGAGCGAGGTGGCCGCGGTGGTCTATGGGTTGGTGCTGGAAGGCCGGGAGACCGAGGCCGGGCGGGGCCCGACCGATCTGTTTGCCTTGGCCGACAATCTGGCCGACGCAGTCGAGGGGGCAGTGACGATCGAGGATCGTCAATCTCGGGTCCTGGCCTATTCCAGGGGGCCTCAGCATCATCTCGACCCCGCATGGGTCGAGACGATCCTGGGCCGGGAGATGCCGCCGTGGTTGCGGGCTCTGTTGGATGCGCACTGTGTTTTCGCGCATTTGGCAGCCTCGGTAGAACCGTTGTTCGTTCCCGCGCAGGCGGAACGCGGTCTCACGGGGCGGATGGTCGTGGCGGTACGTGTGGGTCGGCAACTGCTGGGCTCGGTATGGGTGTCGTGCCCAGCATCGTTGCAGGGGGCTCGGCGCGCGGCTTTGGTCGATGGGGCGCGCACGGTGGCGCTGCACCTGTTGCGGTCGCGGGCCAGCGCGGACCTGGAGCGTCAGGTGGAATCCGACCTGGTGATCGGTTTGCTGGAGGGTGCCGCGGACGCGGCGACGGTGGCCAGCAGGCTGGGGTTGGCGTTGGAGAGTTTGCGGGTGATCGCGCTGCGAGCTCGGATCGGCGACGAGCAGCATGCCGCACTGCTGCAGGTCTTCGAACGCGCGACAACAGGATTCGGCTGGTCACGTCCGAGTCGCAGCGCCCTGGTCGGCGACACTATCTACACCGTGCTGCCCGCTGATCAAGCGGTGACGGCGCGCCGCTGGATGAGCGAGCTGCAGACGGCGCTGCCCGAGCAGATGGCAGTGCTGGCCGGTATCAGCGGTGTTGCCCGGGCCACGGAGTTGGCGTTGGCGCGTCAAGAGGCTGAGGAATGCCTGGCGCTGCACGAGGCACGCTCGGCGGATACCGCACCGCCTGCTTATGACGAGTCGTGGGACGAAATCTTGCTGCAACGCCTTCGTACCGCAGGGCTTTCCGGGCGCACCCCCGCACGGGGGCCGGTGTCGGAGTTGCAGCGCCACGACCGCGCGAACTCCACCCAGTATGTGGCGACTCTGCGCGCCTGGTTGCAGTCCCAAGGCGACCCCGCCGAGGCGGGCGCCCTACTCGGCGTGCACGAGAACACCATCCGTAACCGGCTGCGCAAGATGGCCGAGGTGACCACCCTCGACCTGGACGATCCCCGCAAACGCCTGGCGATGATGATCGAACTCGCCGCCACCGACAACGTCTGACAACCCTGCGCTGTGCCCTCGCCACAATCTCGACGCCTCGATTGTCGGAATAGCGCAACTGATCACCTCGGCAGCCACGCCATCATTGGAGGTGTGAGCAGAAGTCGCAGGTAGGAGCAGCGAAATGGTAGGCATCGATCGGATCGACAACCGACCCTGGCCAGCCATCGTCGTCAACACACCCTACGGACCTGACGCGCCGCGCGAATCCGATCGCTGATTCGGCACTGACCCGCGTAGCCGTGGGTCCGAGCGACTGAAAAACCCGGCCCGCTCTCAGAGCCCGCGCGTTGCAGGGGCGGTACGCCGCCCTGGCCCGCCCCTGCCGATACCTCCCGGCCCCAGCAGGAAGGAAACCCACATGACCAGCACCGCAGGCGTCTGGATGACCCCTCGAGCCTATGACCGGCTTCGGACCGAATTACTCGAGCTCCACGCGCAACGCGACGCCGAAATGATTGATGAGGGCAGTGACGACTACGCACTGGGCCAGGCTCTGCGTTCCGCGCGCCAAGCACGTATCCGCCGGATCCACCAGCTGCTGAGCAACGCCCTCATCGGTCAGAACCCGCCCGACGACGGAGTAGCCGAACCCGGCATGGTCTTGACCGTCCGCTACGACGACACCGGAGAGGTCGAAACGTTCCTGCTCGCGGTACGCGAGGCCCAAGACAGCGATATGGAGGTCTACTCCACGCACTCGCCACTGGGCAGCGCCATCGCCGGAGCGCGACCGGGCGAACGCCGCACCTACCGCGCCCCCACCGGCGCCACCATGGCAGTGACGCTGCTACGCGCGGTCCCCTACCTGCTGACCGACCCAGCCTCCGGCGAGCACGAGGACAGCCCAACCATGGATCTGTCCTCTCGCGCCGAGCTAGCAGCCAGTTGAACGGAGTTGAACGGAATGAAGGACATGCAGGTGAGCGAGGTGATGCAACGACCCATCATCGCCTTGCGGCACAACAACACAGCACGCGAGGCGGCGCTGATGCTTGCCGAACTGGGTTACGCGGCGTTGCCTGTTCTCGACCAGAACGATCGCCTCGTTGGGATACTCAACAGCGGTGACCTCTTGCGGGCCGGTGAACTCGATGACACCGTCGCCGCGGTGATGACCACGCCGGCGGTGTCGGTGCCCGGTGGCGCGGCACTGGCCGAGGCCTTGAACAGGCTGATTGCGCACGGACTTCGCAGTCTGCCGGTCGTCGATGCCGACAGCCGCGTGGTCGGCATGTTCAGCCGCGGCGACGCGTTGCGAATCATGCTCACTCCCGACGACACACTCGCTGCCGAGGCACAGAATCGCCTCGATCAATACACCGGCGCACGGCGCTGGCGTGTCACCGTCGATGAAGCCGACGCCACCATCTGCGGCCGGTTCGCCGACGAATCCGAACGGCGCATCGCCATCGCCCTGACCCGCACAGTGCCCGGCATCCGCACCGCAACTATCGCGACCACACCGGCCGCTGCGGTCACATCCGTGCATTGACCTGACAATCACAACAGCGGACAAGCGGTTCAGCATGAGCGTAATCCCTGTCCGCCTGATCGGATCCACGCCCGCGCGGCTGCTGCGCCGTGCCCGCTGCCCGGTCACCGTCGTGCCTTGACAGCGGGGCCGTCGAGCTCGTGAGCCGATCGGGTGGAGCACCCACGGCTGGCGGCGCCGATAAGTGCCTGGGCGCTACACGTGGGACGTTCCGCGGATCGTGTCACTCGGCCTACGACCCTGCCTTGGGCGACATCTTGCTGCAGCGTCTGAAGACGGCGCGCGGGCAAGCAGGACCCCCGGAGCGTGGAGAAATCGGACAAGTTACGCACCGACAATTGGCGCAGCCGGACAAGCGCAGCCATCCGGTGTAAACGATCCTGGGGTTGTCAGCGAATATTCCGATCGCGTGGAGGTGGTTATGCACCGGGCGCCGCCAGGGCGGTCCCTTCCTTCTCACGTGACCACATCTCGAACAACTTTCCAAACCATCAGCCCCGGAGATCCGGATGACCTACGCACACCCCATCTCACCCGCACGCCTCAACGATCACCTGCCCGCCCTGCACGCCAGACTGAACCAGCAACGCCGCTTCCGCCTGCAGCAGTTGGCAGAACTCGAAGCCGAACTCGACCGCGCCGCACCCACGAACGCGGCTGATGCCGCCAGGCGTGATGTCACCATCAAGTTGGCCAAGGCAGCACTACAAGCGTTGGCCGACATCGAGAACACGCTCACGCTCATCGCTACAGGCCGTTACGGCCGTTGCCGCCGCTGTCACGCCGAGATACCGATTCACCTGCTGCAGACCATCCCTGCTACCCAGTGGTGCCTGGATTGCCGAAGGCATGTCCCTGCCTCGGACGGTTCCCGCCCGATACGCCGCCAGCCGCCCCGCGCAGCCGTCCGAACGCCGCGACGCGACTTGCTCGTACACGCCCGAGGCCACACCCGACCATTGAGCAAGCGCCTCAGCCAGACCGCTCTCGAGTAGATCCTGTATTGCCGCTGAGCGCTCGGCTGCGCTAACGGGCCGACGTCGCGCTGGGAGGCCCCTCATGCCGGTGAGCGCGCCCGATCATCGGTTGCTCTGGCGCGCCGAGAAGGGCAGGCGCCGTTTACAAGTCGGAGTCGACCTGGTCAGCTTCCGTCGATTACCTCGTCCAGCGCCGCACGTGCCACATCAATGAACTCGTGATGCGCGGCCATGTAGCTCAGTCCAGTCGCTTCGGCCGCCCAGGCTCGTTCATGAGCGTCTTCTGCCGCAGCCGCGTGTGCCTGGCCAAATTCTCGAACCTCTCGGACCAAGTCGGTCTGCACTTCGATCAGTTTGCGAGCTGCCTCAGCCACACCCGATGGGCCTTCGAGCAAGACCCTGTTGCCGCGTTGTTCCACGTCTTCGAACAGATGCCGGACCTCCGCTACGCGCGCTTGCTGAACAGGTACAGGTTCGGGCGCGGCGGCCCGGCGGTCGCGGAAGTACAGCTGAATGGCTCGGTCTGCGGCGTCGACGGCATCGAGGAAGTCGAGGTAGGCGGATTGGCGGCGTTCACGTCGCCAATTCAGTCAGCGTCCAGGAGGTATTTCGAGTGCCAGACAGGCTGTCCGACCGCGCGATAGGCGGCTAGCGGACGTTCATTGTGGATGAAGAAGATCGCTGTCGTCAGAACTGCCGGAGCGCACCGTTTGCGGTCGAGGCCGATCGACCCGACCAGCCGGCCCGGATGGTTTGTCAGAACCTACTCGGCTTTCGCTGCCGCTCGCCTGCCGAGGTTCATCTCCCGTCGCATCGCATGGAAACTCGATCCGCTGTTACTGCGACTCACGCGTGGCCGCATGGCAACAACCCTCATCTTCCCGACTGCGATCCTCGAGACCGAGGGCGCCAGGACGAAAGCTCCGCGACACAACGCCCTCATCTACTTCCTGGACGGTGATCGCCTTGTCATCGTGGCGTCCAACGCGGGCAGCGCGACCAATCCCGGTTGGTACTACAACCTTCTGTCCAATCCCGATGTCGTATTCGCTGGGGCCCCGATGCGGGCGACCGTGATCCACGACGAGGCCGAGCGCCAACGACTCTGGACCATCGCCGATCGGGTCTTCCCGGCGTACATCTCATACCGCCGGGAGGCGGACCAGGCGGGCCGAACCATCCCGATCATTCAACTGACCTCGACGAGACCTGGTCGACCCGCCTTCTGAAAGGTTGCCGCAACCCGACACCGAAGTCTCTGTCCAGCTGGTGCAGATGCTCGCTCATCGGCATGGTGGTGCACTCGGCCCGGGTCGGCGATCCGAACAGACTTGTAAGCGGCTGTTACAGGGTGGCCGCCCCGGGGACCGTGCCGCGACGCTCTTTGGCAAAGTTGTCGTCTGCTGTCGGCAACAACGTCGGCAAGCGCGCGCTGTTCACCGCCGAGGAGCGGATGGCCGTGGCCCGCAAGGTCACTGGCGAATATTTCGAGCGTTCGTGCAAGCATCCGCGGCTTGATCAGGCGGTGCCGGTGTCGTAGCTGGCTCGGTTGTCGAGCACGTCGTCCATGTGTATCTCGGCCCAGCTCTTCACCCCACGCATCATCTGGCGCAGTGAGAGACCGAGTTCGGTCAACTCGTAGCAGACCGTGACGGGCACAGTCGGCGTCACGGTGCGGGTGATCAGACCGTCTCGTTCCAAGGAGCGCAATGTCTGGGTGAGCATCTTCTGGCTGACGCCGGCCAGTTGGCGGGACAGCTCCGAATAGCGCATCGAACCACCGTCACCGCCGAGCGCACAGAGGATCAGCGTGACCCATTTGTTGGAGATCCGGTCGAGCAGTTGGCGGCTCGGGCATGCCGCCAGGAATGCGTCGTATTGCGCCTTGGCCTGTGCCCGTTTCTGCGCCGCTGTCTGTGTTGCCATCGACCGCTCCTGTGATCCGCGAGTGCATTACGCACTTCGAAGTGCGTACTTCCCATCAGAGAGTTACACCTCCATTCTGGAGCAACGTTCAGTTGTGCACCACCAACCAGCTCGATACGAAAGGCACAGTCATGGGCATGCAGTCCACCGCGCTTCCCGGCGGTACTTGGTCCCTGGGGGATCTGACCGTCAGCAGATTCGGTTACGGTGCAATGCAATTGGCCGGTCCGGGGGTCTTGGGGCCACCGGCCGACCACGACGGCGCACTCGCGGTCCTTCGCGAGGCGGTGGACCTGGGCATCACCCACATCGACACCGCCGATGCCTACGGACCGCATATCACCAACCGGCTGATCCGGCAGGCGCTGCACCCCTACCCCGAATCACTGCACATCGTGACCAAGGTCGGCGCGATCCGTGACCGGCAGGGCGGCTGGCCCCCGGCCCGAGAGCCCGACGATCTGCGCCGCGCCATCGACGACAACCTCGAAACCCTCGGCGTCGAGGTGCTCGACCTGGTCAACCTCCGACTCGGCGATGCCCAGGGGACCCGATCCGGCTCGCTCGCGGCGGCGTTCGAGACGCTCGTCGAACTCCAGCAACAGGGGCTGATCCGGCACCTCGGGGTCAGCAACGCGACCACCGAGCAGGTCGCACAGGCGCAGTCGATCGCACCGATCGTGTGCGTGCAGAACATGTACAACCTGGCCTACCGCCACGACGACGAGCTGATCGACCGGCTCGCCGACGAAGGCATCGCCTACGTTCCCTTCTTCCCGCTCGGCGGATTCAGTCCCCTTCAGTCCTCGGCACTTTCGGCCGTAGCCGCCAGGCTGGACGCGACGCCGATGGCAATCGCTCTGGCCTGGCTGCTACAGCGGTCGCCGAACATCCTGTTGATCCCGGGTACCTCCTCGGTCGCGCATCTGCGCGAGAATGTCGTCGGCGCGAAATTGCCGCTCTCCGATGAGGACCTCGTCGAACTGGACAAGATCGGCCACTAGCCACCGATCCGCTTTCACCGCAGCCAAACAACAAGGCAGGAAAAGCGTCCCATCGCCGACAGCCGACTACACACCATTCGGCTAGTTGGAGGCTGGTGCCAGGGTCAACCGAGATTTCACCCCGGCGAGCAGGGCCGACTGCGCACCCCTAAAGGCCCGGAACAGCCCGCGCGATCAGCGGCTTTACCGAGCATCCGGGCTGCCACCTATGGGTTTTGGTATCGGCCGTCGGCGGCCGCGGTGAGTCGGCAGGCCAGGGCGCGTACCTCGTCGTTGAGTGTGTCGGGGTGCTCGATGATGAACGGGCGGTTCAGGCCGGCGAGCAGGGCGGGAATCCAGTCGAGTTGTTCGGCGCGGATTCGGATCCGGACCCACGGTTCGGTGTCAGCGGGCTGCGAGTCGATCTCATGCACGGTCGCGATCGTCGCAGGGAGCAGCGGGCGGACCTGAGTGAGTGTCCCCATGACTCGGATCGATACCTCGTGCCGATAGGGCGCGTTGGCCATCGCGGACAGCAGATGAGCGGCTGGCTCGAATCCGGCAGGCGGAGCGAACGTTCCGGGCTGGGTGCTCACCGCGGTGATGCGGTCCAGCCGGAACTGGCGCAGTTCGTCGCTGTTGCTGTCCATTCCTGTCAGATACCACCGGCCGGAGTGGTCGACGAGCCCGTAGGGGTGCACGGTCCGTTGGCTGGACCGCCCGTTTCGGTCGGTGTACCCGATTGCGACCGGTCGGTGCTCGCGGGTGGCCTCGGCGAGCCGGAGCAGGACGGGGGTCTCGACAGCCACTTCCGGGCGCGCGTCGGCGGTGAATTCGACGGTGTCGATCAGTGCGATCCAGCCGGGCGGTCAGACGTGGGGGTAGGACGCGGCGGAGTTTGGCCGTCGCGCTGTCGGCTGCGCGGGCGGCCGCTGTCGGCCGGTCGGCGCCGAGGCTGGTGAGGAGCCCGAGTAACACGGCCACCGCCTCGTCGTCGGTCAGCATCAGCGGTGGCATGCGGTATCCGGGAGCGAGCCGGTATCCCCCGTAGCGGCCCCGCACCGATCGGACCGGGATATCCAGGTCGGTGAGATGGGTGACGTATCGCCTGACGGTGCGTTCATCGACGCCGAGCCGTCCGGCGAGTTCGCCGACGGTATGAGTACCGCCGGTCTGCAACAGCTCGAGCAGGGCCAGCACTCGGGCAGTGGGGCGCGTCATCGGGGAATTCTCGCATCCATACTGGGCCGAAACTGTCCGGTATCGGCTCTACCGTGGCGTGCGGCGGTGGAACCCCCGCCTCATCCGACAGCAGGAGCACACAATGAAGCTCGTCTCGATCCGTCTGATCACTGACGACATCCAGCGGCTGGTCAGTTTCTATCACCACGTGACCGGCGTCGAAGCACACTGGGCTACACCGGATTTCGCCGAAATCGTCACACCGGCCGGCACCCTCGCGATCGGAAGCACCCGCACCGTGGCGCTGTTCGCGGCAGGCAGCGCGCACCCAGCCGACAATCACACGGCGATCATCGAATTCCTGGTCCCCGACGTCGATGCCGCTTACCGGCGGTTGCGAGATACGGTCGAGGATTTCGTCAACGAGCCCACGACGATGCCGTGGGGGAACCGGTCGTTGCTGCTTCGCGATCCAGACGGCAATCTGATCAACCTCTTCACCCCGGTCACCGCGCAGGCCGCCGCGAAGTTCGCCGGTTGACATCGGGGCTGCTGCACGATCAGGGGACAGTGGTGACCTGCCCCGCCGATTGGGTTCCGGTCGAGGTGGCAGCGGTGAGGGGTGTCTCTGATCGACTCATCGAGAGTGACCCGGTCGGCGGGATCATCCGGGGTGGAACTGTCGAGCCATTCCGACCGGCTCGGTACCGGCTCTGGAATCCATTTGCCACGTACGCCTGACATTCCGGACGGCTGTGTCGTCGGAAGGTCGTGACACTGTCAGCAAAGCAGGAGTTCGGAAAATGATCAGAATCGGCATCATCCTCGGCAGGAGTTGACCATGGCCATGACCAACGTTTTCCAGCGTGCAACCGATGAGAAGTCAGCCACCGTCGCACGAAACAACCGGAACTCGAGCCGGATCCGATCCATCGCCTTTTGGGTCACCACGCTCGTCATCGTCTTCGAATTGGTTGCGGGGTCGGTGTGGAACCTTGTGCCGATCGAATGGATAGAAATCCAGTTGCAGCATCTGGGATACCCGCACTTTCTCGCCTACGTGCTGGGTGCGTGGCAGGTCGGCGCCGCCGTCGCGATCATCGCGCCCGGGCTCCCCCTGATCAAGGAATGGGCGTACGCGGGCGCCATTTTCCTGTGGTCGGGTGCCGTTGCGTCCCATCTGGCAGTCGGTGACGGTATCGAGTCGTGGTCGGGGGCAATGATGTTCGCGATCTGCGCCATCGCGTCGTGGATGCTGAGACCGGCCGACCGGCGGCTCCCGCGGACGCGCCTACGTCGGGACCGCACTGCTGACGCTGGACAGGATGGGGCGCGTTTGCCGGAATTCAGTGTTCGAGGTTGGGCCGTTGCGATCGGGGTCCTCGTTGTTCTGTATGCGGTTTCGTTCCTCACGCTGCCCGTAGTCGAAGACGTCATGCACGAGAACGCGATTCAGCTCGGCTGGATCGAGGACTAGCGTTGCCCGCCGTAGAGGATGTCACCAGCGAGTGAGCAGTCGAGCACGGCTGGTTCGAGGGGCAGCGGCCGACAATGTGGCCGCTGCCCAGGGTGTTCACGTTTCCGTAGCCTGAACCGGTTGGAGTTGTGAATATCGGCTGCGGACCCGGTTCGAGGTGGGATTTCGCGGGTCGGTCCGCCGCGCCATCGGTTGCTGCGATCATCGGATACCGCGATGTGCTGGACATTGCCGCAATCCATCTGGGCCATGGCGTTATCCCGTTGGAGGAACTGTGGGGATCCGAGGTCCGGCGACCGCGGGAGCAACTTGCGCATGCCGAAACCTCGGAGGAAGGTTCGCACTAACGAAATCGTCTCTGGCGCAGTGTGAAAGGTCGACGCGGACGCCAGATCCCGAGGTGATCGCCGCCTGGCATCGCATACTCGCCTCCGGTGGCCAGGCGAAGGTCGGCGAGCTCGCCGAATCCTCGGATGGAGCCGTAAACGGCTATGGGGTACCGGGCCTGGGGAACATTCTTCCAATCCCCGGCCTGACCGATCGGTCGATAGTGGTGTTCTCCTCGGGTGCGGTCGGCGAGCCGAACGCAATTCGAACCCCCACACTGATCGACGACAAAAGGACACGTGTCGTGACCGACACCCTCAGCCCTGAAACCACAGCACGAAATACCGGACAGCAGTCAGCGGCAACGCGAATACTGCTGGCCTGTGGAATCATTGCTCCACTGCTCAACATCAGTGTCGTTCTCGTCCTCGGGGCGATACGCCCTGACTACAACGCCTTGGTGGTCCCCGACAGCAACCTCGAACTGGGGCCTGGTGGGTGGATGCAGATAACCAACTACATCGTCACCGGAGCGCTCCTGCTCGCTTTCACCGTCGGAGTGAGGCGGCTGCTGCGTACCGGACGTGGAAACACCTGGGTCCCCATCCTGCTCGGCATCTATGGCCTCACCTTCGTCGCCATCGGGCCTATCCTGCCCGACCCTTCGCTGGGGTACCCACCGGGAGCGTCGGAGGAGCTGACCATTCACGGCGCCATCCATAGTCTCCTCGGTCTGGTTCAGTTCACTTCGCTGACCGCGGCTTGCTTCGTGCTCGCAGGACGCGACGAGGCACTCGGAAACCGCGGCTGGTCCCAATATTCGAAAGCCACCGGCCTTCTGGTCGCCACCTCATACGTCGCCTTCGCCCTCACCGCCAAATTGGTGGACGGGGGACCCGCAGGGCTCATTGAGCGGATCGGGATCATCGCCTGCGGCATTTGGATTGCTCTGTTGGCGATCCGCCTGAGATACGCGCCGAGTTCGGCACCGGTCATATCCGCATCGTAGGGCGCGGACGCCCCGGGTTTCCGGGTGCGTTACTCCCAGGAACGTTTCGGTCTGCCGGGGGCGGTCGAGGGCTTCGAGAGTGGAAGTCGCGTCGACCGATTGGCGATGCCGGTGTCTCGCCGATGTGGCGGTCACCGTGACCGACCCAAGGGAGAGAACATGACCGACTCCGTCGCCTTCGTCACCGGTGCGAGCAGCGGCATCGGGCGCGCCATTGCCCGTCGGCTCGCCGCCGACGGTATGCGCGTTGTCGCCGCGGCGCGGCGTGTGGACTTATTGCACGCGCTCGCCGACGAGAGCGGAGGCGCGATCGAGCCGTGCGAACTCGACGTCACCGACCGGGAGGCCGTTCGTTCCGCCGTCGACGACGTTGTCGCGCGCCACGGCCGACTCGATGTCCTGGTCGCCAACGCGGGTGTGATGCCGCTGTCGCGGCTGGACGCGGGCCTCGTCGATGAATGGGATCGGATGATCGACGTCAACATCCGCGGTCTGCTGCACGGCATCGCGGCCGCGCTGCCGCATTTCCTCGCCCGAGACAGCGGCCATCTGGTGACGGTGGCGTCGATCGGCGCGCACGCGGTCAGTCCGACCGCGGCCGTGTATTGCGGGACCAAATACGCCGCGTGGGCGATCACCGAGGGTCTGCGGCTGGAGGCGCCGCCCGGAATCCGGGTCACCACGATCTCGCCGGGTGTGGTGACCACCGAACTGGCCGAGTCCATCAGCGACCCGCAGGCCAAGGCGTTCATGGCCGAGTACCGTCGCGACGCGATCGCACCCGAGTCGATCGCCGATGCGGTCGCCTTCGCGGTGGGCCAAGCGCCGGACGTCGACGTCAACGAGATCGTCGTCCGGCCGGTTCGCCAGCGCTGAATCGTCAACTCTGCGGTCGCCGTCTACCGGGCGAGTAACGGGCCTGCACCCGAACACGATTCGACCGGTAGACATCGGCGCGCGGAGGGGACGAGCATGATGATCGACCCGCGATGCGGTGGGGCCTCGCCTCGGTGCGGCTCCACCTCGCGCTCGCCTTCCGCATTCAGCACATGATCAGCGCGCGGTCGGCATCCGGGATCCAGTGTCTTCCGGCTGGGCTATCGCCGATGCGAAGGTGCTGTCGCGCTCGACGGCGCGTGATGGATCAGTCCCGGTAGATCGTCACGTAGGCGTTCGTCGCGGTCCCGATGCTCAGCGGGCCCATGCACGAGGCCGTGCCTCGGCCGGATGGGCCGAAGGAGCCACTCCACGAACCCTGGTAAGGGCCGATGGCCATGAGCGGAAAGGCGTTGGGCACGCCGTGCAGGCCGAAACACTCGACGATCAGGGCGTACTCCCGCCCGGCGGGTCCGTCGTCGTGGCACGTCGCCGTCGCGCCGACCAGGTCCCGCGTGACAACGCAGTCCTGCGGCGCGGCGTGGGCCGCACCGGATCCGAGCGTGGTAGCGAAACCCGAAACAACGGCGGCGGCAACGACAGTTGTCGTCCTTCTCATGCGAAATCCTCTCTGCCACATTGCTTCGCTGTCACCTGACCATCGATTGCCCACCGTGCGGCGTTACGGAGCACAGGGAGCGCCGGGTCTCCGGGCTGACGCGTTACCGGCGGCACGTCAACCCATGACTTCAGGTCGATGTTCGAGGGCTCGGTGACCAGCACACGCCGTTATGGTGGACCGATGGCATCGGTCAAGCAGGTCCAAATCACTTTCGACTGTGCGGAACCCGAGCGCGTCGCTCGTTTCTGGTGCGAGGTGTTGGGCTATGTCGTACCGCCGCCGCCGGAGGGGTTCGCCACGTGGGACGAAGTCGATCGCTCGCGTCCACTCGAGCGTCAGGGTTCGTCGTTCGCCTGCGTCGATCCGTCGGGAGCGGGCCCGCGACTGTACTTCCAGCGCGTTCCCGAAGGCAAGGTCGTCAAGAATCGGGTGCATCTCGACGTCCGGGTCGGCACTGGCCTCGTGGGTGAGAAGCGCCTTGCCGCACTGGAAGCCGAGTGCGCACGACTGGTCGCCCTCGGTGCGGTACGCGTGCGACTACTGTCCGCCGATGGCTACGACGAGTCGTGCATCGTGATGCAAGACATCGAGGGCAACGAATTCTGTCTCGACTGAGGTGGCCGCCTCACAGACTGTCGATGAATTTCATGAAGCGCGGAATCACCTGGTCCGGATTGGCCCACAGCAGATCGTGTCCAATGCTCGGGTAGGTTTCGACCTCGACGGTCGGGATGCAAGCGTGGGCACGAGCGGCCCCGTGCACCGGATCGCTGACGATTGTCTCGGCGCCGTAGAGGATCAGGCTCGGCGCGGCGATGGCGGCCAGCTGTTCGTCGGTGAACGGCCGATCCCACGGCACTCCCGACCGGAACTTCGTCGTCGCCATTGCTACCGCGAATTCTTCGTCGGTGTGCTCGAGTCCCGGCATCAACCACTTGGTGAGCTTTCGCATGCGTTCGGGAGTCGGCCGCATGCCCGCCATCAAGAATTTGAGCAGCAGCCCCACCCTCGGCTTGGCGAAGGTGGCTCCACTGGGCTCGATCATGGTGAGACTGGCCAGGCGTTCGGAGTGGTACACCGCGACCACGCCGGCCAGCCAGGCGCCGTAGGAATTTCCTGCGAGGTGCACTCGATCCGCACCGAGACCGTCGAGGACCGCGACCAGCCAAGTCGCGATGTCCTCCGCATCGCGTAGCGGCGCGGTCTGCTCACACCGCCCGGCCCATCCGATGACGTCCGGCGTGTACACCACACGGTCGCGCGACAGCTCGCCGATGAATCGGTGCCACACCATGCCGTTGCCCCCGATGCCGGGCAGCAGCACGATCGGCGCGCCCTCGGCGGCTCCTGATTTGCGGACTCGTGTTGTGCCGAAAGGTGTTTCGACATCGATGTCGATCGAGGGCACTGGCCATCGCGCTGCCACGGTGTCGTAAGCGCGAAAGAAATCCGCCTTCGCTTCGGCGCTGGTGAATCGCCCGATCTTCGGCACGAGCCTCCCTTCGTCCTCTTTGCGGTATGTGCGTATCATTTAACGCGGTACGAACGTACCATGGATGCGATATGTGCGTACCATTTAGATACGTTGGGGCCGTCCGCGACTCGGGTGCCGCGCCCCGACGAAGCCCTCCGGGCGGTATCGACCGAACATTGCCGCTCGACGATCAGCGCCGAGGAAAGCTCTTGTGCTCGGGCCTTCGGCTGGGCGGCCGTTATCGATGGATCGGCGTGGTGGGCGGTTCGGTGTCGGTCGAGATGGCTCGGGGCGGGTGTGGGGGCCGAAGTCGTGACACCCGCCGTGGTGACGGCGCGGGGTCGGGACCGAATACCGCGGGTAGCTGTGTGGTGACCGGATCGGTGACCGGTGTGGTGTGGATCAGATCGACCGGGTCGGCGTTGCGTGGATGCGCGTCATCGAGGACGGGTTCGCCGAGGCCGACCTTCTGCTGAATGCGCTTCATCCATTGCGGCGCCCACCAGCAGTCCTCGCCGAGCAGTTTCATGGTCGCTGGGACCAGCAGCATGCGCAGGACCGTGGCGTCGATAACCAGCGCCGCGATCATGCCGACGGCGATGTACTGCATCATCACCAGGTCCGAGAACGCGAACGCGCCGACGACCACCAGCAGGATCAAGGCGGCGGCGGTGATGATGCGGCCGGTGTGCGCGGTGCCGATGCGCACCGCCTCGGTGGTCGAGGCGCCTTGGGCGCGGGCTTCGACCATGCGGGATAGCAGGAAGACCTCGTAGTCGGTGGAGAGACCGTAGATGATGGCCATGATGACCACCAGCACCGGCGAGGTGATCGGTTGCGGGGTGAAGTTCAGCAGCGTCGCGCCGTGGCCGTCGATGAAGATCCAGGTCAGGATTCCGAGGGTGGAACCGAGGCCGAGCGCGCTCATCAGCGCGGCCTTGATCGGCAGCACCAGCGATCCGAAAGTCAGGAACATCAGCACCGTCGTGACCAGCACGACCAGGGCGACCATCCACGGTATCCGCGACAGCAGAGTGTCGACACTGTCCTTCTGCAGGGCGGGCATACCGCCGACGAGCATGCGCACGGACTCGGGCTGTGGCAGGTCACGCAGGTAATCGATGGAGGGCCCGGCGTCGCTGGAGTCGGTGAGCGCGGCGGTGGTGCGGAAGACCTCGGGTTGTGTGGTCGATGGGGTCGGCACGCCGAAGGGCGCGGCCAGGCCGGGTGCGGTGTTGGCTTGTTTCCACAGCGCGCCGACCGCGTTGGTGTCGTCGGAGACGAAGACCAGTTCGAGGGGATCGGATTTGCGGAGCGGGAACAGCCGGTCGAATTCCTGTTGGGCCAGGCGTGTCGGATTGTCCGGCGGCAGGTACTTCTCGCTGAGTCCGCCGAATGCCAGATTGCCGATGGGCAGGATCAGCAGCACGAGCCCGAGCACCAGTGGGACCAATACCTTGACCGGGTGGCGCATGACCCAGCGGGTGCTGCGACCCCAGAACCCGTTCTCGACCTCCTCGGCGGGTCTGGTCCGGCGAAACCGCTTGATACCCAGCATGTCCACGCGCGGACCGAGGACCGCCAGCATCGCGGGCAGGATCGTGATGGCGGTCAGGGCCGCCATCGATACCGTGGCGATCGCGCCGTAGGCGAAGGATTTCAGGAATCCTTGGGGGAACAGCAGCATTCCGCCGACGCTGGCGACGATCATCGTCGCGGAGAAGACAACGGTGCGCCCCGCGGTCATCACGGTGCGCCGCACGGCGGCGGGAGTGTCGTAGCCTTCGGCGAGTTCTTCGCGGAACCGGCTGACGATGAACAGTCCGTAATCGATGGCGAGGCCGAACCCGATCATCGAAACCACCGCGGAGACAAACGAGTTGACCTCGGTGAACTCGGTGAGGAACTTGACGATGCCGAAGGCGCCGAAGACCGTCAGCCCGCCCACGACCAACGGCAGCGCCGCGGCGACGAGACCGCCGAAGACGAAGAACAACAGCAGCCCGACGACGGGAAAGGCCAGCAGCTCCATCCGGTGGATGTCGTCGGCGATGGTGTCGTTGAGTGCGCCGGCGACCGGCTGCAACCCGCTCACCCGCACATCGACGCCTGCGATGTCGAAGGCGCCTTTGACAGCTCGGTAGTTGCGGATCATCGTCGTGTCGTCGTCGCCGTGCAGGGCGATGGCCGCGAAGGCGTGTCCGCGATCGTCGGTCGCGAGCCGGGGGCCACTGATCTTGCCGGTTTCGGTACGCCAGTAGGCGGCGGTGATGCCGGAGATCTGCTCCGGGTATCGCCGGGGTAGGTCGTTGAGGCTTGCGACGACCTTGGCCGCGAACTCGGGGTCGTCGACGGTCGTTCCCGGGGGCGCGGTGTAGCGGACGAGCACATCACCTTCGTGGTTGCGCCCGAACGCCGCATCGGCCAGCCGCGCGGCTTCCGAGGACTCCGAGGTCGGGTCGAACATTCCGCCCGAACTCAGATGATCCGCGAGCCCGGCCCCGTAACCGGCCAAACCGAGCATGCCCGCGGCCACCACCCCGATGACCACGAACCGGATCCGCGAGACCAAGCCACCCCACCACGCGAACACTCACACCACCGCCACAATGCGCGCGGTAAGCACTCGTTCGATGCGTTCTGCAACGGCGATGCCCCCGAAACGCACCTTTTCGATCGTGCCTATCCGCATGAGGCCAGCACCCTTCCCGCCGTTGAACCCACCCGATGTGCTTCCCCGCCAACGGCTCTCACAATTTTCGAGTTCCCGGGAGGCACGCATTCTCAGGAAAGAATCAGGGTTACCGGCCGCATGGAAGCCTCTCGCGAGGCTCGCCGCAGGAGCGCTGCGGACACCGCTGAAGGCGACTTCGAAACATCGACCGCCGATCGGGCGGTGGGAAATCGCGGACCGGAGGGGGCTACCTCGAGCGCTCGACATGAGGGAGGCTGGGGGTGGGACTTCGGACGTTCGAGAACTGTTCGCTCTGTATCCGATCCCTGTGATCGCCGGATTCACGTCGGTGATCGCGGTGGGGTCGGGGGAGAGGGGAGATCATGCGCTGGTTCGTGGTGGTGGTTGTTCTGGTCGCGTCGATGGTGTGGGCGGGGCCGAGTCCCGTCGGGGCGGAACCGGGGGTCGAGGCGAATTGGCAGTCGGAGCTGGATCGGGTCGTGGTCGCCTCGGGTGTGCCGGGCGCGCAGCTGGTGGTGAGCGGCGACTCGGGCGAGACGCGGCTCAACAGCGGGGTGGGCGATCTCGGCACCGGGGCCCCGTTCCCCGACGACGCGCGGGTGCGCGTCGCGAGCAACACGAAGTCGTTCGTGGCCGCCGTCGCCTTGCAGCTGGTCGGCGAGCGGCGTGTCGAGCTGGACTCGCCGATCGATGCCTACCTGCCCGGCGTGGTCACCGGGCCCGGGGGCGACGGGCGCCGCATCACCGTGCGCAATCTGCTCCAGCACACCAGCGGCATCCCCGATTACCTGGACGAGGTGGACCTCGACAGCGTGGCGGGCATGCAGCGGTACCGTCCGGCGTCCGAGCTGATCCGAACCGCGTTGGACCGACCGGCCGAGTTCGAGCCGGGCGCCCGATGGGGTTACTCCAATACCAACTATCTGATCGTCGGCTCGTTGATCGAACGGCTGACCGGTCTGCCGGTAGGCGTCGAGGTGACGCGCCGGATCATCCTGCCGCTCGGACTGCAGGAGACCTACTGGCCGCTGTATCCGCTGGAACAGGTGGTGCGGGGGCCGCATCCCCGCAACTATCTCGTCGTCGGAGGGGAACGCGTCGACATCACCGACATCGACCCGAACTGGGGACTCCCCGACGGCGCGATCGTCGCCAGCGGACGGGACTTGAACCGCTTCTTCATGGCGCTGATCACCGGCCGGGTTGTCGCGCCCGCGCAGCTCGAGCAGATGCGCACGACGATTCCCAGCGGGGTGCCGTTGCTCGACCAGGAGGTCGGACTCGGGCTGTTCCGCAGGGTGAATCGGTGCGGCATCGAGACGTGGGGCCACGGCGGCTCGATCGCGGGCAGCAGCGTGGTGGGCGCGGCCACCGACGGGCACGCGGTCACCATCGCGATGAATCAGCTCCCCAACATCATCACCGCGCTCACTCCGCACGGGGGAGTGCAGGACGTGATCGACATGGTCCTGTGCGACCTCGCCCGGTGAGCGCCGCGCGAGACGCGATGCGGCGAAACCGCTGTGCGCCGATCCGCGACGGCGCATGATGCGGGAGTGGACGAGGCAACGTACCGGGAGACCAGGAACTCCCTGCACGGGACGGCGGAGCTGCTGATCGCCGGGCCGCAGTACCGGCGCGACGGCACGATCCGGTTGCGGGTGGTGCTCGGCGGGTTCGGCGGGGCGCTTCTGCCGGTGTCGGTGGTCGGCGCCAGCCTGGTCGGACCGTTCGGCCGCGCGCCGTTGACCGGCACCTACCGCCAGCTGGCCGACTCGGCGAACCTCGAGCCGGGCGCGCCCGAGGGCGTGTACGCCGACACCACCGGACGCGGCCTCGACGACGAAGTGCGCGTCGAGGAGGAGGCCGCGGCCGTGATCGCCGACTGGTTCGCCACCGGAGACGCCGCCCTGCGCTGCCTCGCGCCCGACATCACCCCGGTCCTGTGGCCCGAGCATTTCGACCTGTCCAGCACGCTGGACGAGGTCAATTTCGGTGTGTCCCCAGGGGATTCGTCCCACCCGGGCCCTTACGCGTATGTCGGCCCGTGGACCCCGCGCACCGGCCCCTACTGGAACGAATCGTTCGGCGCCTCGCGCCCGCGCGACCAGGTGCCCACCGTCGCGCGATTACTGGATTTCTTCGAGGAGGGCAGAGCTCGCGCCGTCGCGACCGACTAGCCGAGGCTGAACGGCGCGCCCCAGACGGTGAGGTGGGAGGCGACGTTCGCGGTCTCGATCTCGACGCGGATGAAGGCTCGGGCTTGGGCATAGCCCGCGCAGCCGGTCAGTGCGATGGTGGAGTCGGCCCAGGTGACCGAGGCGGTGTTGCCGCGAAAACGGTTGACGGGCTTGTGGTCTTCGTTGCCGAAGTCGTCGGGGACCTCGACGTCCAGCAGGTAGAACGAGCGGGTCTGGCCGGGGCCGAGCGAGAGCGCGCCACCGGACTCCGCGCCGACGTTCGGGCGGACGTTCTGCGGATCGCGCCAGCTGAGGCCGCCCTCCACGCCCCCTTCCACCCCGCCGCCGGAGATGTCCACCTGACAGCCGACGGTGTAGCCGGGGATGAGTTTGCCGCCCGGCCGGTCGCCCGCGCCGGTCACCTCGACGTGCGCGCTGCCGGACACCCAGGCGTTGCGGTGCAGCGGCGTCCCGCCGAGCGAGGGGTTGATGGTCACCGATTCGCCGGTCAGGCGCACGGTGACCACCGTCCCGTCCATGAGCGTCTGCACTTGGTGGGCGCCGGGTAGCGGCACCACCACGTCGGCGCCCGCGGTGCCGCAGGCCAGCGCGGCGACACCCGTCGCCACGACCGCCGTGGCTCGTCCGATCTGTTTGCGGCAGTTCATGATTCCCCTTCGATCTCGGCCCGCCCGTCAGGGCAGGGCGGGTGCGTCGTCGTGTTCGGGTGCGGCCGGATCCTGGACGAAATCCTGGCGGCGGATCAGGAAAAGCGCGGCGGCGCCGACGATCACGCTGGCCAGCCCGCCGATGGTCGCCACGGCGTGCAGGCCGGACACGAAGGCCCGGTGCGCGGCGTCGGTCAGCTCGGCCGCGTGGGCGGCCGAGGTTTCGGTGGTGAGCCGGTCGATGGATCCGGCCGCGACCGCGTCCACCGCGGCGGCGGGCACCGGCTGGCCGGACAGACTGTCGGCGATCCGCGCGTGCGCGACCGCGCCGAGCACCGCGACGCCGAGTGCCGAACCCACTTGCTGGAAGGTCTCGTTCACGCCCGAGCCCATGCCGGAGTCCTCCGGCGCGACGATGGCGACCGAGGCGTTGGCCCGCGGCGGATTGAACAGCCCCATACCGATACCCGCGACCAGGAACGGCACCAGGGCGGCGGTCCAGTCGTCCTCCGGGCCGATGGCGTTGAGCAGCAGGAACCCGATACCGGTGAGGATCAGCGCCGCGCCGATCAACCGGTTGGTCGCGACCCGCACGCTCAACACGCCGCCGAGCACGCCCGCCACCAGCAGCATCGCGGTGAGCGGCAGGAAGCGCAGTCCGGTCTCGATGGCGGAGTGGCCGAGCACGCCCTGCATCCACAGCACCCCGAACAGGATCACCGGGATGACAGCGAAATTCAGGACGAACGTCGCGGCCGAGAGCGCGTCGAAGGTGCGGTTGGCGAACAGCCCCAGATCGAGCATGGGATGCCTGCCGCGGCGCTGCACCAGCACGAACGCGGCGACCAGCACGAGGCAGCCGGTGAAGCACAGGATGGTCGAACCCGCTGTCCATCCGGCGACCGGACCGCGAATGATGCCGTACACCAACAGGAACAGCGCCGCCGAGAACAGTACGAGCCCGGCCCGATCCACCGGCCTGCCGCCCCGGCGCGCGCTCTCGGGCACCTTCGCCAGCACCACTAGCAATGCCACCAGCCCGGTCGGCACGTTGAGGTAGAACACCCAGCGCCAATCGATTTCGGTGAGCGCACCGCCGACCAGCGGACCGGCGGCGACCGAGATCCCGGTCGTCATGCCGAACAGGCCGAACGCGGTACCGCGCTCCTTGCCGGTGAAGGCCGCGGCGAGCATGGCGGGGCCGACCGCGTAGAGGATCGCCGCGCCGACGCCCTGGACACCGCGAGAGAGGTTCAGCAGCAAGGGAGTTCCCGCGACGCCGCAGGCGACCGACGCGGCGGTGAACACCACGAGACCACCGGCGAACAAACTGCGCCTGCCCATTCGGTCCGCCAGCGAGCCGCTGGTCAGAAGGAACGCGGCCATGCCGAGCGCGTAGGCATCCACCACCCATTGCAGCGCGCCGAAGCTCGCCGACAGATCGGCCTGGATGGCGGGCAGCGACACGTTCACCACCGTGATGTCCAGGGTGAGCATGAACGTGGAGACGCAGACGGTGGCGAGCACCCACCACCGGCTCGGATCGCGAATCGTCTCGAGCGCCGCCGAACTCGCCGCGGGACGGGTGGTGGTCATGGGGTCTCGCTCCAGCCGTGCAGTAGGAAGACGGGGTGTCGGTGCGCCTCGGCGGTGAACACGCCGGGCGCCGAGCGCGACGAGGCGTCGAAGTACGGCATCGTCACCGGCGCCTTCTTGACGTACTGGTGCAGCACGTGGCCCGCGCGGTCGCCGTGCACCGATTCCGCCCACACCCGCTGTTCGTCGTGGCCGCGGCGCAACACGACGACGTCGCGTTCGCGCAGGTTGTGCACCCAGCCCACCTCCCCGTAGGGGGAGACGAGCCACCGCTGTCCGTCGAATTCGATGATGCGCACCGGGTTTCGGCGCGTGAGGCCGCTGCGCCGTCCGATGGTCTCGAGGATGTACATGCCGTCCGGTCCCGCGCCGCGCGCGGCCAACGCCATCACGGCGCGGTTGAGGACCCTACGGACCGGACCGGCTTGGTACTTCGCTGCCATGAGCTATGTCCTTCCGGGGCGGCGGGCCCGGCCAGAGGAGTCGACCGGGCCCGCCACGAAACCGACGATCACCGCGACAGCGCTGTCGAGGTCGCCGCCGTGGTGCCGAGCGCATCTGCCGGTTCGATGCCACTCGGCCGGCCGGCACCGCCGGGTTCCGGAGCCGCGTCGGCTCCAGGTTCGGGAATTCCGTACTTCTGCCACCAGACGGCCAGCGGCTTCGGCGCCCACCAGGCCTTGTCGCCGAGCAGCCGCATCGTGGCGGGCACCAGCAGGCCGCGCACGATGGTGGCGTCCAGGAAGATGGCGAGCACGAGGCCGACGCCGATCATCTTCACGATGGTGATGCCGGAGAACACGAAGGCGCCGAGCACCACCGCGAGCAACAGCGCGGCGCTGGTGATCAGTCGCGCGGTGTGCCGCACGCCGAAGGCCACCGACTCCACCGGATCACCGCTGCGCAGGTAGTGCTCGCGGATGCGCGCCAGCAGGAACACCTCGTAGTCCATGGCCAGACCGAAGGCGATCGCCATGATCATCATCGGCATGTTCGCGTCCATGAAGCCCGCCGGAACGAAATTCAGCGGGCCGGAAAGGAATCCGTACTGGAAGATGAGCGCGACGATGCCGAAGGTGGCGAACAGCGACAGCAGGTTCATCAGCACCGACTTCAGCGGAAGCAGCACCGAGCCGAAGGCGAGGAACAGCACCGCGAACGAGACCACCGTGACGATCAGCAGCATCCACGGCAGCCGCTCGGCGAGCATGTCGAGCAGGTCGGCCACCGCCGCCGGGCGGTTGGTGAACGACGAGGTCGACTCCGCAGGCGGTTCGACGGCCCGCAGCTCGCGCACCACGTCGCGGATCGGCGCGTCCATCGAGTCCAGCGAGTAACCGAGCGTGACGCGGGCCAGGTCGCCCGCCGTGCCGGTGACGGCGGCGCTGTCCACGCCCTGCACCGCCCGCAGGCGGTCGAGGTAACCCGAAAGCGCCTGCTGGGCTTGCGGACTCGCGGCATCACCGGGCATGTCGACCACCGCGGTGATCACCTTGGTCGGATCGAGCGGGAAGTCCCGATCGAGTTCCTCGGAGACGACCCGGCTGTCGGTGCCCGCGGGCAGCGCCCAGTCGGCGGGCCGCGACCAGGTCGCGCCGAACAGCGGCAGACCGAGCAGCACCAGCACCAGGCCGATGCTGCCCGCGGCGAGCACCGGACGGCGCATGACCGCGTGCGCGACCTTGTACCAGCGCGCGCCAGGCTCGCCGCCGCGCTTGCCGAACGACGGCAGCGGGATCCGCAGCGAGTTGATGCGCAGGCCCGCGAAACGCAGCAAGGCGGGCATCACGATGAGCGCGCCGAGCACCGCGAACAGCACCACGCTGACGCCGGAGTAGCCGAGCGAAGTGAGGAACCGCGACGGGAAGATCACCAGGCCGCCGAGGGTGACCGCGACGGTGATGCCGGAGACGGCGACGGTGCGACCCGCGGTGGCCATGGTGGTGCCGATGGCGTCGTCGACCGTGCGGCCCGCGGCCAGCTCGTCACGGAATCGGTTGACGATGAGCAGCGCGTAGTCGATGGCCAGACCCAGACCGAGCAGGACGACCAGGTTGATCGAGAAGGTGGACAGGTCGGTGAACGTGCCGACCACCCGCAGCACCGCGAGCGAGCCGACCGAGACCACCACGCCGACCGCGAGCGGCAGCGCCGCGGCGATCGCGCTGCGGAAGATGACGATCAGCAGGATCAGCAGCAGCGGGAACGAGATCAACTCGGCGCGCGCGAGGTCTTCCTCGGTGATGTCGTTGAACTGGTCGTTCACCGCGACCAAGCCGCCGAAGCGGACCTCGAGACCGGGCTGGTCGAAGAGGTGCTCGATCTCGCGCCACACCACGACCCGGTCTTCCTCGATCTGGCCGGGCAGCTGCATGGAGATGTAGGTCTTGTGCCGGTCGGCGGAGACGAAGTCCGGGGAGCCGGTGGTCCAGAACGTCTCCAGCCAGGTGTAGGAGCTGCGCGGGACCTTGGCGACCGCGTCCTCGACCCGCGCGCGGTAACGCGGATCGTCGACGGTCATCTCCGCGCTCTCGTACATGACCACCACGTCGGCGACGTGCCTGCCGAGGGTGGTCTCCAAGATCTCGTCCGCGTGGGACGACTCGCTGGTCGGATCGTCCAGCCCGGCACCGCCGCCGAGCAGGTTTCCCGCGCCCGAACCCCAGAGACCGCCGAGCAGGATGAACAGAACGGTGCCTACCACCACCCATCTGCGATGGGCGGCGGACCACCTGCCGAGTTTCTCGAACACGATTCCTCCACCTATATAGAGTCGAACTATCCACTACAGGTAGTGCTGCTATCTATTTCTGGAATGCTACGGCGGGTTGCCAAGCGCGGCAACAGCAATCAGACGAAGGCCAGCGCCCGCACCGGCGCGCCGAAGCCGCCACGCAGCTTCGCGGCGCCGACCACGAGGGTCGCTCCGCGTTCCGGGACCGTGTCCAGGGCGGCCAGGTTCTCGATGCCGTACCGGCCGGAGCGCAGCAGCATTCGGTGCACCATCGGCTCGAATCGGGTGCCGACGTCCAGGCTGCTGGTGTCGGTGCCGAAGCCGACGATGGAGCGTTCGGTGAGCAGGAATTCGGCGGCGTCGGGGCCGATGCCGGGAATCAGCAGGGCCAGCCGCAGCGGGTCGAAGGGCAGGTAGGCGGCGGGATCGTGGACGCGGTGATACCAACCGGTGTCCATCGCGACGAACGCGCCGTCGGGGATGCGGCCGTTGCGCCGCTCCCAGTCGAGCAGGTCCTCCACGTGCAGTTCGGTGGTGGTGTCCTGGGCCGCCCGCTCGGCGATGCGGACGACACACAGCGGCGCGACCAAGTTCTCCACCGGGATCGCGTCGGCGCGTGCCAGGCCGCGCTGGGAGTGGGCGGGCACGTCGATGTGAGTTCCGGTGTGCTCGTTCATGGTCCACTCGGCCGTGTTGAAGCCGATGATCTCCTCGAACATCACCTGACGCTGCACCGGCTGGCGCACGTACAGGTTGAACACCGGGAAATCCGGCCCCACCGCGTGGGTCAGGTCGCGCACGGAGAATCCGCTCAGGTTCAGTGGTTGCGCCTGGGCGCGCGGCGCGCCGATCGCCCCGGCGGCGGCCGACGCGCCCGCGATGCCGAGCGCCGCGCCCAGAGCGGTGCGCAGCGCGCGGCGACGGCCCACGCCCTCGGCGGCGACCGCGCCGCGGCTGTGCGTCACCGAGGCACTGTGCTCATGTGGGGCTCGCGCACCGTGCCCGTTGTGCGCGGCGCTGTGGCCGTGGTGTGTGGCGGCGCTGCGCTCGTGGTGCGATGGGCCGCTGAGTTCGTGGTGCGCGCCCGCGTGCCCGTGGTGGGCGGTGGCGTGATCGTGGTGCGCGCCTGTGCCGTGTCCGTGCCCGCCGCACAGGTCGTCGTGCGGCGGCGCCTCGGCCAGGGCGGCGGCGAGGATTTGTGGGGAACACATGTCAGGGGACCTTCCGTCCGAGCAGGGTGGGCGCGGCATCGTGCGGTGCGCGGAACCCGGGTAGCTTGCCGAGCAGGTCGTCGAGGTCGAGTGTGGGTGAGGCGTCGGCGACATAGCCGTCCGGTCGGATCGCGATGAGCTTGCAGCCCGCGAGCTCGTGCTTCGGTGCGAAGCCGGGCGGGGCGTAGAACACCTCGCCGAGGTCGGGCGCGGTCGTCGCCGACGGGTCGCCTGGTACGACGACGTGCAATCGGAACGGCAAGCCCGACTCGTGGATTCGCGCGCGCAGCGTCGACACCCGCCGGGCGTCGTCCGCCGACGGCGTCGCGTCGAGCGCCGCGAGCAGCACGTGGCCCGGGGCGGAGAGCAACCGGCGCAGGCCGGTCGCCGCGCCGTCGGGGCCGATGAGCGCCGCCTCCGGAATCGCGCGCCCGAGCGCCCGGCGGCCGCCGCGCTTGCCGACGGCGGGGCTGTGCCGGTAGTCGAGCTCGTACTGGGCCAGCGAGGGCACCAGCCGCTTCTCCAGCAGCCCACTGCGACTCAGGGTCCCGAGCACCAGGTCGCGCACCGCGCGCCCCGGACGCGAACCCACGGTCCACAGTTTGGTCTGGCGGTCGGCGGCCTGGATCACCTCGCGCGCGATCGGCATCCGCTCGGACTCGTACCCGGCCAGCAGCACGTCGGCGTCGGCGCCGCCGCTGATGATCGCCGCCAGCTTGCCGCCGAGATTGGCCGCGTCCTGGATGCCGGTGTTGAGGCCTTGGCCGCCCGCCGGACTGTGCACGTGCGCGGCGTCGCCCGCCAGCACGCAGCGGCCCTTGCGGAAGGCGGCCGAATGCCGCATGTGCACCAGAAACCTGGTGGCCCACTGGAGTTCGTGGATGCGGATGGGGTAGGGCGCGCGCTTGTCGGCCAGCTGTTGCAGGTCGTCCACGGTGGGCGCGGCGTCCGGGTCGCCGCCGATGCCGCTGGCGTCGGCGAAGACCCGCACCTGACCGTCCGGCAGCGGTACGACCACGAGCACACCGTCGGGGTGCAGGTGGTAGTGCGCCTCGCCCGGCGGCACCGGCGCCGTGATGACGCCGTCGCCCAGCGTGTAGGACTGCGGATAGGTGCTGCCCTCGAAGGTGATGCCGCTCAGGGTGCGCACCGCGCTGTGCGCACCATCGCAGCCCACTACCCACTGGGCGGTGAGTCGTTCGGCTTCCTCGCCGCGGCGCAGCAGCACCTCGACGTGCTCGCCCCGATCGGTCAGCTCCACCAGTTCGGTGCGCCACTCCACCGGCACGCCGAGCGTCCGAAGGTGCTCTACCAGAACGGATTCCACCGACGGCTGGGTGATGATCAGCGGCTCGGCGTCGTTGCCGGTCTCCGGTCCGAAACGCACCTGCGCGACGGGACGTCCGCCGGAGAAGTAGCGGGCGGCGGTCATCGGCAGGCCTCGCGCGCGCACCGCGTCGCCGGTGCCGTGGCGGTCGAGCACATCCAGCGCGCCGTCCCACATCGTCAGTGCGCGAGCCTGATTCGCGGGCCTGTCGACGGCGCGATCGATGATCCGGCAGGTCAGTCCGTGCCTGCGGAGTTCGGTGGCCAGTGCCAGACCGGTCGGCCCCGCGCCGACCACCAGCACGTGCAGTGTGTCACTCATGACGGCTGCTCCGTCCGGTTCAGGTAGCTGTCTTCGCAACCGGTCAGCTCGGCGAGCTCCAGCGTGCCGACGGTGAGGACCCGGTCGAACTGGCGCAGTTCCAGATCGATGCGGGCCGTGCCCGGTCGGGTCGGATCCAATGGCGTGCAACGGCATTCGATCGGCGCGCCGAACTCGGCGAACTGGGTGAAGCGGGACGAGCAGGACACGACCGTGGCGTTCGGTGTGCCGAGCATGCCCTCGCGGACCGCGGTGTCCAGCGCGGCCTGCCGGAACGCCTCGATGATGAACGGCCCCGGCACGTGGTCGTAGTCGTGGTCGAACAGCGCCGGGTGGCGGCGATCGGGCAGCAGCGGATAGTCCCAGGCGGGACCGACCGCGACCGGCGCGCCGATCACCACGTTGCGCGAGTCCCGCCGCCCGACGGCCGTGGCGGGCAGCGGCGCGGCCGTGTAATCGGGCCCGCCCGCGGGGACCCGCCCGAGCTGGTAGGCCCGCAGCGCCTCGTAGTCGGCGCGGGCCAGGAAGACCACATCGGCGCTCAATTCCATGGCGGCCCGGCCCCCGACGACGAGTTCGCCCGCCAGCGTCAGGTCGCTGAAATCGGCGCCGCGATCGACCCGCGAGACGATCTCGTAGCGCAGAATGCCCTCCAGCGGCGACTTCTCGTCGTCGCGGAAGGCCTCCCGGTCGGTGACCGCGAAGTCGTAGCGCTGCATGCTGAACGGCAGCCCCACCGGGACGCCGACGTGCCGGTGCAGGACCACGAACGAGCCCTGCCGCGCGGCCTCTGCCATCGCGAACGGGTCGTGGTAGACGGTGGTCCTGTCGTACCAGAGGCTGTGCGCGCGCGGGATCTGCAACGCCGTGTAGAAGGTGGAGTCGCCGTCGGCGACCGAGTCGGCGACGAACACCTCACCGAGCGCGCGGCGGTGCGCCTCGGCCCGCGGTACGGTGCGATCGAAACTCAGCGCGGAAGGCGCTGCGGGGAAACGGATCTCGGTCTCTGTCATCGTTATGCTCCTTTGCCCATCGGTGCGTCGAGCGCGCGGCGGATCGTCCGGAGCACGCCCGCTTCGGACTCGTCGAGATAGAAGTGGCCGCCGGGGAACTGACGCCACCGCGCCGTCGCGGTGGTGCGGTCCTGCCAGGCGGCCAGCTCTTCGGTCGGTGTCATCGGGTCGTCCACGCCCCCGAGGGCGGTGATGGGGACCGTCAGGGTGCCCGCACCGCGATAGCGGTAGTCGGCGCCGAGCATCAGGTCGGCGCGCAGCGTCGGCGCGAAATGCTCGGCCAGTTCGGGCGAATCCAGGATCGCCTCCGGCACACCGCGGTAGACCCGGTCGACCAGCCGAAGCAGTTCCGTGTCGTCCTCGGGCAGGTCGAGGGTGAACTGCCTGCGCGGGTGCGCACGGGCCGACACGAACAGGTGCTGCGGCGGCAGGTCGGCGTCGGTGAGCCGCAGCGCGACATCGTAGGCGAGCAGCCCGCCGAGGCTGTGCCCGAACAAAGCGACGGGACGCGGAACGTGCGCCACGATCGCCTCGCAGATGTCGGCGACCAGCGGTTCCCATGTCCTGGCGTGCGGTTCGCGCCACCGCGGCCCGCGCCCGGGCAGGGTGACCCACCACAGCTCGATCTCGGGGGCGAGCTGATCGACCCAGCGCTGATACATCCGCGGATTCCCGCCGGAATGGGCGAAGCACACCAACCGGATCGCCGGATTCGTTTGCGGCCGTGGGCAGGTCAGCACACCGCGATGCCCGGTCGGCAGCGGCGCCGCGGAAACGTCGACGACTCCGCCGTGCTGACGCCCGTTCACAGCGGCCCGCTTCCGACTTCGTCGCCCGTCACCGCCGCGGCGGATTCGGCCTCGACGATGACCTTGGCCAGGTCCCGCGCGCTGCCTTGTTCGAGGGTCTCGAGCAGCTGGGCCAGCGGCACGACGGTGCCGGACTCGGCCTCGATCTCGTTCTTCATCTCGACCACCACCAGCGATTCCAGCCCGTAGTCGCGGATCGGCGTCGCCTCGTCGATCTCGGTGATGGGTTTGCGCAGCGCACGCGCGATCCGTTCCCTGACGAATCCGGTGAGCGCGTCGAGCCGGGTCGGCCGGTCGACGTGGTGGGCGCGGGTCAGCGCCACCGGGCCGGATCCCCTGCGCTTGGCCGTCGCGGGGCGGACGGTGGCGTGCACGTGCTGCTCCTCGACGGCCCGCCGTTCCGGCAGCCAGTGCCTGCTGCGGTTCCAGGGGTAGTGCGGCAGCGGCGGCCGTCCGCTCGGCGTGCCGAGCACCGCGGACCAGTCCAGCTCGTGGCCACCGAGGTAGAGCTCGGCGACGCTGTGATCCAGGGACGCGGACCGGGACTGGCCCCGCCGCAGGCTCGCCGCCAGGATGACCGAACGGTCGAGTTCGCCTGCCGCCGAGGCGATGTCGCGGATCAGCACCGGGTGCGGGCCGACTTCCAGCACGGTGGTCAGCGCGTGGTCCTCGGCCAGCGCCGCCTGGAGCGCGGGCGCGAACAGCACGGCGTCGGCGAGGTTGGCGGCCCAGTGCGCGCCGGTCAGATGGTCGGCGGTGACGCGCTTGCCGGTGACGGTCGAATACATCGGGATCGATCCCGGCGTGGCGCGCACCGCGTCGGCGTGCGCGGCGAATTCCGGTGCGCACGCGGCGAGCAGCGTGCTGTGGAAGCCGTACTCGACCGGCAGGTCCTTGACCGACGCGCCGCGAGCGCTCGCCTCCACCGCGATGCGGCGCACGCCGTCCGCCGGGCCGGTGATCACGGTCGAGCGCGGGCCGTTCACGGCGCCGATCGTGACCTCGGATTGTCCGGCCAGCAGCTCGGTCACCGCCGCGGCGGGCAGTGCGATGCTGCACATCGCGCCGCCGCGGGCATGCCGCTCGGTGAGCGCCGCTCGGCGCACCAGGATCTCGAAAGCCTGCTCTCTGCTGAGCATTCCGGCGACGGTCGCGGCCACGATCTCGCCCATGCTGTGGCCGACGACGGCGGCGGGCCGCACGCCCCAGGACTGCCACAGCGCCGCCAGCGCCAGCTCCACGGCGGCAATGCACACCTGCGCGACATCGGTGCGGTGCAGCTTGCTGTCGGGCTCGGCCGCCAGCAGCTCCTCCCACAGCGACCAGCCCGCCAGCCGCCGCACGAGCGCGTCGCAGGCGTCGAGCTCGGCCCTTGCCACGGGTTCGTCGGCGAGCAGGCGGCCCATCTCCGGCCACTGCGAACCCTGCCCGCTGAACACGAACAGCGTCCGGTGCCGCGCCGCCGCGCCGATGTGCCTGGCCGCCTTGGCGGTTCGCGCGCGGTCCACCAGCGCGTCGACCGTGTCGCCGGTGAGGCACAGCCGTACCGGAAGATGCGCGCGCCGGGTGGCCGCGGCCGCGCAGATCTCGGCCGCGGTCGCGTGGTCGGCGGCCGCGAGCAGATCGGCGTAGCGCCCGGCCAGTGCCCGCGCGGAGGCCGCGCTGCGGGCCGAAAGGGGAAGCACCAGAGCGCCTTCCGCGTGCGGGTCGACTTCCTCGCGCGCCGCGGCGGCGAGCACGGCGTGCACGTTCGCGCCGCCGAAGCCGAACGAGCTGATCGCGGCCAGCTTCCGTCCGTTCCCGCCACCGAGGGGGGTGCGCTCCCTCGGTAGACGCAGCCGGGTTCCGGTGAGATCGAGCTCCGGATTGGGCCGCTCCAGGTGCAGGTTCGGCGGAACCTCGTCGTGTTCGAGAACCAGCATCGCCTTGACCAGACCCGCGATGCCCGCCGCGGCCTCCTGATGTCCGAAGTTGGTCTTGACCGCGCCGACGGGGCACGGCTGCTCGCCCGCGCCGTACACGGCGCGCAGCGCGTCGAACTCGATAGGGTCGCCGAGCGGGGTTCCGGTGCCGTGCGCCTCGATGTAGACCACCTCGGCGGGGTCGGCGGCAGCATCGCGCAGCGCACGGCGCAGCAGGTCGGTCTGGGCCCGCGGACTCGGCGCGGTGAGGCCGTTGGTGCGCCCGTCGTGGTTGGCGGCGGTGCCGCGGATGAACGCGCGCACCGGCCTGCCCTCCGCCTCGGCCAGCGACTCCCTGGTGAGCACCACCATGCCGCAGCCCTCGGCGCGCACGATGCCCTCCGCGCCCGCGTCGAAGGTGCGGCAGCGCCCGCCGGGCGCCAGCGGCAGCACCTTCTCGGTGACGGTGGTGGACAGCGGCGACAGGATCGTGTTGACGCCGCCGACCAACGCGATGTCGCAGTCTCCGTTGCGCAGCGCCCGCACCGCCAGGTGCACCGCCATCAGCGAAGAGGAGCACGCTGTGTCCACCGCCAGGCTGGGGCCGGACAGGTCGAGCAGGTAGGACAGCCGGTTGGCGACGATGCTGTGCGCGCCGCCCGGCGCGGTGTAGGCGTTGATGCCGGACGGGTCGGCGAACTGCATCATCAGGTAGTCGCTGCCGTACACCCCGAGGAAGACGCCGGTCGTCGCGGCGCGCAGCTCGGCGGGCGTCAGCCCGGCGTCCTCCATGGCCTCCCAAGCCACCTCGAGCACCAGCCGCTGCTGCGGATCCATCCGCTCGGCCTCGGCGGCCGAGATGCCGAAGAACTCCGCGTCGAAGCCGTCGACCTCGGCGAGCAGCCCGGCGTAGCGGCCGGTGCCCGCGGCGTGCCCGGTGCGGCGGCCGTCCTCGCTGTCGACCAGCGGCGTGATGGCGTCGCGTCCGTCTCGCAGCGCTGACCAGTAGCCGTCGAGATCCTCGATGCCCGAGGGCATCCGCACCGCCGCGCCGAGAATCGCCACCGGCTCGGTGCGGCGGTCGACTTCGGCTCGCAGGCTGCGGATCTCGTTGAGCGCCTTGCGTAGTAGCGCGCGGCGATCGTCGGTGGTTTCGGTCGTCATCGGGTGTCCCCTTCGGTGGAAAGATCCAGTTCCGCCGATAGGAGATCGGCGAGTTCGTCATCGGTGGCCTGGTCCAGGTCCGCATCGATTTCGGGCCGGGCGTGCCGCTGTGGCGGCGTATCGGACGCGGGCTCCCGCGGCGGGAGCATCCGCTGCGCCAGCTCCTCGACGAGCTGGTCGACGGTGGGGTGGGCGAAAATGAGGCTGGCCGGAATACGTTGGCCCAGTCCGGTTTCCAGTCGGTTGCGCAGATCGACCGCCATCAGCGAGTCGAAGCCGAGATCGCGGAAGGGCATGGTCGGGTCGACCGGCCGAGAGGTTCCGACGATCGTCGCGACCTGGCCGAGCACGAAGCCGCGCACCAGCTCCAGTCGTTCGGCGGGATCGTCGATCTCGTGCAGCGACAGCGCCTGCTCGGCGGGGCCGCCGGGGTTCTCCCCGTCGGGCAGCAGGTTCGCCAACAGCTCGCGCGCGGCCGGTGGCGTGCCGGGACCGGCCAGCGTCGGCAGGTCGAAGGCGGCCGCCGCGAGGACCGGGCCGGGATCGGCCAGTGCCGCCTCCAGCAGGTCCATCGCCGCTCCGGTTTCCAGCGCGGGCACGCCCATGGCGGCGAGGCGGCGTTCGCTGCCCACCGCGGCGGCCAAGCCGATCGCCGCCCAGGGACCCCAGGCGATGCTGTGCGCGGGCCGCCCTTGCGCGGCGCGCGCTGCGGCTAGCGCGTCCAGGTAGGTGTTGGCCGCGGCGTAGGCGCCCTGGCCCGGCGAGCCGAAAAGCCCGGCGAGCGAGGAGAACAGCACGAAATGCGCGAGCGGCTGGTCGAGGGTGAGGTTGTGCAGGTGCCAGGCGCCGCGCGCCTTGCCGGCCAGCGCGCGGGCCAGCCTGGCCTCGTCGAGATCCGCGACGACCGCGTCCTCGAGCACACCGGCGAGGTGGAAGACACCGCCGATCCGTCCGGCTTCGGCCAGCACCGCGGCGAGCGCGGCGCTGTCGGCCACGTCGACTGCCGCCACGGTGACTCGGACGTCGCGCGCTCGCAGGTCGGCGATCGCCTGTTCGGCCGCGGCGTCCGGCGCGGAACGACCGAGCAGCAGCAGGTTTCGCGCGCCACGTGCCGTCAGCCAGTCGGCGACGCGCAAGCCGAGCGCACCGAGGCCGCCGGTGACGACCTGGCACAGTTCCGGATCGATGGACACCGAGGTGTGGGCCCGCGGCACCGGAACCAGCCGGGGAGCCAGAACCGCTCGGTCGATCGAAACCTGCTGCGGTGCTTGCGGATCCCGCAGGACCGTCACCAGCCGATCGATGTCGGCGCCGCTGGGAGCGGCGGGCAGATCGAGGACGCCGCAGGCCGTTTCGGGATGCTCGGTGGCGATCACCCGGCTCACGCCCCACAGGCTCGCCGTGGACAACCGCGACGGACGCACCGCGCGCTGGGTGTCCGGGGTGAGCAGCCACAGTCGCGGCGTCTCGCGCCAGGTGCGGCCGATCAGGAATGTGGCCAGCTCCACCGAGTCCGCCGTGTAGGCGGCCGACTCGACCGGGTCTTCGCCCGCGCTCGAATAGGCCCGCGCGTCGATGACGCCGCGCAATCCCTCGATGGTTTCGGCCAATTCGGCCGCCGCGGTCTCGTAGTCGGCCGCCTCGTGCGCCGCGGTGCGCACGACTCGGTCGCCGCGCGCGGTGAGGCGTTCGGCCAGCGCGTCCAGCGCCGGATGCGCACCGCCGACGATCAGCCAGCCGCCGCGCGGCGCTCGCCCGCCCTGGGATTCCCACGGCTGCCAGGCGAGCCGGTACAGCCTGCCGCGCTCGGCGGTGGCGGTTTCGGCGGTGGTGACGCGGAAGTCCATGGCCGAGCACAGGACTCGGCCGTCGGCGCCGAGCACGACGAGGTCGGCGATCAGATCCCGTTCCCCGTACTCCACGATGCGGGCATGGCACCAGACGTCGGTGACGGGCGCGGCTGAGGTGGCGAACTGCACCCGGGTGGCGCCCGCAGGCAGGGCGAGCGCGTCGGTCAGCCGCGGTCCGGCGGCTGCCGCGACGGTGTGCAGGCAGGCGTCGAGCAGCGCGGGATGCAACCCCGCGCCCGCCGTGAGTTGGATTGGCAGCGTGAGCTTTCCGACGGCTTCGTCGCCGCCGCGGGAGAGCTGGGTCAGCGCACGGAAGGCCGGTCCGTAGTGCAGCCAGTTCCCCGCGAGGCGCTCGTAGAACTCCTCGATCGGCAGTGGCTCGGCGCACCGGGCCAGCAGTTCCCCGATCTCCGGTGCGGGTCGATCGGTGAGCGGGGCCTGCGCTTGGTCGAGCCAGCCGCGCGCGTGCGTGACCGCGGCGCCGTGCGAATCGGAGACGATCACGAATTCCGAACGCCCGCCCGCCGATTCGACGACCAGCTGGAGTGACGAGGCCGTACCGGGCAGCAGAACGTGCGGCGCTTCGAAGGTGACGTTGGTCAGCACCACGGTCGGCGTGCCGCCACCGGCCAGATCGCGCGCGGCCTGCGCCGCCGCGTCGAGCCAGTACGCGCCAGGGATCACCGGCACCTCGTCCACCACATGATCGGCGAGTTCGGGAGCGGCGTCCGGCCGTAGCGGCCACACGCCGAGCTCAGGGCGGGTGGCGATCCGCACACGCGGGCCGAGCCAGCCGCCGACCGGCGCGACTACGGCCGCGGCGCTCTCGGCGCGAATCAGCGGGAACCGCTGGGTGTTCCAGCCCTGCGAGGGAATCGGCATCGGCGTGCCAGGGCGGTAGAGCCGCGTCCAGTCCAGGTCCGCGCCGCGGGTGTAGAGCACGCCGAGCGCGTGCAGGAAGGCGAAGACCTCGTCCTCGTCGCGCCGGGCCGAGGACACCGCGACCATGTCCGCGCCGGGCGCGTTCGCGGTCGCGATCTCCGTGAGCGAGCGGGCCAGCACCGGATGCGGCGCGATCTCGACGAAGGTGTCGTGATCGGCGGCGAGCAAGGCGGTGATCGCCGTGTCGAACAGCACCGGTTCGCGCAGGTTGCGCGCCCAGTAGTCGGGGTCGACGAGCGTGTCGGTCAGCGGGCCGCCGGTGACCGTCGAGTACAGCGGCACGCTGGGCTCGCGCACCGCGATGTCGCGCACGGCCTCGCGCAGCCGGGGCCGCAGCGGCTCGACGGCGGGGCTGTGCGCGGCGAAGTCGACCGCGATGCGCCGGGCGAAGACCCCGTCGGCCTCCAGCCGCGCCACGATCTCGTCCAGCGCTCGCGGCTCACCGGAGATGACGGTCGCGCGGGGACCGTTCACCGCCGCCACCGACACTCGATCGCGGTACTCGGCGAGCGCCGACTCCACCTGCGCCGCATCGAGTTCCAGCAGTGCGAGGCCGCCGCGACCGGAGATCTCGGTGAGCAGCGCACTGCGCACGCAGACGATGCGCGCGGCATCGGCCAGCGACAGCGCGCCGCTGACGTGCGCCGCCGCGATCTCGCCCATGCTGTGCCCGCAGACCGCGGCCGGTTCGATGCCGAAGGACTTCCAGGTCTCGGCGAGCGCGACCTGCATGGCGAACAGCGCGGGCGGCACCTGCGCGGTGCCGTGCGCGACGATGCCGCGCTCGGTCGACCACAGCGACACCCCGAGCAGGCGCTCCAGCTCGGTTGCGCAGCGCCGCATCGCCTCGGCGAACGCGGGCACCGACGCGGCCAGCGCGCGGCCCATGCCGTCCCACTGCGAGCCCTGGCCGGGGAAGACCAACGCGGTCCGCCGGGCGCGACGGCTCGGCGCCTGCGGTTCGCAGACCCCGCGGACCAGTTCGCCGTCGGCCAGCGCGGTCAGGCCGTCGATCAGTTCCTCGATGTCGCGGGCCACCACCGCGGCGCGGTGACCGTCGTGGTCGCCGCGCAGCGCTGCGGTGGCGGCCGCCCTGGCGAGCCAGGTCGAATCGTCACGGTTCTGCTCGGCGGTGCGTGCCCAGCCGCGCGCCCGCCGCCGCAGCCCCGCCGCGGAGCGCGCGGTCACCGGGAACAGCACGAAATCCGTTGCGCCGGAGTGCTCGTCCGGTTCGGTCGCCGGTGCGGTGGACAGCACCACGTGCGCGTTTGTCCCGCCGAAGCCGAACGAGCTCGTCCCGGCGATCGCGGCGCCGTCGGCGTCGACGGGCAGCGCCTCGACCACCGCCTGCACCGCCACCGGAACCCTGTCCAGCTCCAGCAGCGGGTTGGGCCGCCGGTAGTGGATGGTCGGCGGCAGCTCCCGATGATGCAGGGAGAGCGCGGTTTTGATGATTCCGGCGACACCGGCCGCGGCCTCCAGGTGGCCGAGGTTCGATTTCGCCGAGCCGACGCGCAGCGGCTTCTCGGGATCGCGGCCTTGGCCGAGCACCGCGGCGAGCGCACCCACCTCGATCGGGTCGCCGACCGCGGTGCCGGTGCCGTGCGCCTCGACGTAGGCGACCCGGGCCGGGTCCACGCCCGCGGCGCGGTAGGCCGCGCGCAGCACCCGCTCCTGCGCGGGACGGCTCGGGGCGATGAGCCCGTTCGTCCGGCCGTCCTGATTGACCGCGCCGCCGCGGATCACGGCGTAGACGCGGTCGCCGTCGCGGCGGGCCCGCGCGAGCGTCTTCAGCACCACCACGCCCGCCCCCTCACTGCGGACGTAGCCGTTGGCGCGCTCGTCGAACGGCTTGCAGCGCCCGTCCGGCGCCATCAACCGGCCTTTGCTGAAGCTCAGCGCCACCCGCGGCGCCGCTATGACGTTCACGCCGCCGGCCAGCGCCACCTCCGATTCGCCCGCGCGCAGCGACTGGCAGGCCAGATGCACCGCGACCAGCGAGGACGAGCAGGCGGTGTCCACCACCATGCTCGCGCCCGCCAGGTTCAGGCAGTAGGACAGCCGGTTGGCGACGATGCTCAGCGCCGAGCCGGTGCCGTCCTGCGCCGACACCTCGGTGCCTGGCGCCAGCACGGCCACACCGTGGTCATAGGACGACGCGCCGAGGAAGACTCCGGTCGAGGTGCCCGCCAGCCTGCTCGGGCCGACGCCCGCGTCCTCGATCGCGTGCCAGGCGACCTCGAGCAGCAACCGCTGCTGCGGGTCCATCCGGATGGCCTCCTTGGCCGCGATGCCGAAGAACTCCGCGTCGAAATGCTCGACGTCGTCGAGGAATCCGCCCCACTTGGTGGTCATCCGGCCCGGCGCGTCCGGGTCGGGGTCGTACAGCGCCGCCGCGTCCCAGCGGTCCGCGGGGACCTCCGTGACGGCGTCCACGCCCGCGCGCAGCAGATCCCAGTACTCCCGTGGGCCGTCGGCGCCGGGAAATCGGCAGCCGATCCCGACGATGGCGATGGCGTCGTCGGGATCGGTGGCGATCGCCGCCTGTTCCGCCGTCTCGGCGACGCCGCCGAGCGCGGCGGCCAGCGCGGCGGCCGCGGCGGCCACGCTGGGATGGTCGTAGGCGAAGGTCGGCGACAAACTCGTCTCTGCCCAGCGCTGGAGATCGTCGGACAGCTCCACCGCCTGCATGGAGGACAGGCCGAGCGCCGCGAACGGCACGTCGACCGGGAGACCGGCCGGATCTACGCCGAGCAGCTCGGCGATCCTGGCGACCAGCCAGGCTTCGATGTCCGCCGCTGATCTCATGGCCGCACCGCCTCGGTCGCGGCGGGGGTGATCTCGTCGAGCGTGCCCGCCTCGAACGCCGCACGGGTCGCGCGCCGCTGCAACTTGCCGCTGGAGGTCTTGGGTACCGTGCCCGCGCGCACCAGGACGACCCGCGCGGGGGTGATCGAGTGGTCGACGCTGACCGCCGCGCGCAATGTCGCGGTGAGCGCGGCGATGTCAGGATCGGTGTCCGCCTTGACCTCGGCGACCACGATCAGCTCCTCACCGCGTTCCCGGTCGACCGCGAACGCGGCGGTGCAGCCGCGCCGGATCCGGGGGTCGGCGTTCTCGACGGTGTGCTCGATGTCCTGCGGGTAGTAGTTGCGCCCGCCGATGATGACCAAGTCCTTGCGCCTGCCGACCACGTACAGCTCGCCGTCGACCAGCGCGCCGAGGTCGCCGCTGCGCAGGTACGGACCCGACTGCGACGCAACGGTTTCCGCGCGGAACGTCTCCTGGGTGGCGTCCTCGTTGCCCCAGTAGGCCAGCGCCGCGTCCGGCCCGCCGATCCAGATCTCGCCGACCTGCCCGTCGGGCAGCGGCATCCTGGTGTCCGGGTCGACGATCAGCAGCTCGCGGTGCAAGGTCACGCGGCCGGAACCGACCAGCGTCTGATCCGGGCCAGGCGTGAGGCGGCCCTCGGCCAGTTCGTCGCGGCTCACCGTCAGCGTGACCGCGCCTGCGCCGCGGTGCGAACCGGTGGTCATGAGGGTGGACTCGGCCAGCCCGTAGCAGGGGTAGTAGGTGTTGGAATCGAAACCGTGCCCGGCGAATTCGGCGGCGAACTTGGCGAGGGTCTCCGCGCGGATGGGCTCGGCGCCGTTGAACGCGACCTCGAGCGAGCTGAGGTCGATACCCGCCCGATCGGCGGCGGGGATGCGGCGGCAGCACAGCTCGTAGGCGAAATTGGGACCGCCGGTGATGGTGGCCTGGTAGCGGGTCACCGCGCGCAGCCAGCGGACCGGTCGCTGCACGAAGGTCAGCGGCGGCATCAGCACCGTGCGGCTGCCCGCGTAGACGGCGGGCACCACGATGCCCATCAGGCCCATGTCGTGGAACAGCGGGAGCCAGCCGACGATGCGCGATTCGGCGCTGTAACCCATTGTCCGGCAGAGCAATTCCTGGTTGTGCATGAGTGCGTCATGGGTGACGACCACACCCTTCGGCGCGGAGGTCGACCCGGAGGTGTACTGGAGGAACGACACATCCGCGCCGGTCACCGGCACCGGTTCGAAGTCCGCGGCGCCGTCCGTGTCGGCCACGATGCCGATCCAGCGCAGGCGGTCCAGTTCCGGGGCGGCCTCGACCAGCAAGCCTCGGGTCTGCTCCGGCGCGGCGCACAACACCGCGGCGGCGTCGCAGTCCGCGGCGATGGTGCGCAGGGTCTCCACCCGGCGCGGCGAAGTCACCGGGAACGGCGGGTACACCGGCACCGCGACCACGCCGGCGAACTGGCAGGCGAGGAACGCGAGCACGAAGTCCGCGGAATCCGGCGCTACGATCAGTGCCCGGTCGCCGGGCGCGGCCTCTCGAGAAATGCGCGCGGCAAGTGCGCGGGTCAGTTGCTCCAGTTCCGCGAAAGTCCAGGAATGCGATTCTTTTTCACCGTCCGGCAAAAAGGTGTACGCGATTCTGTCGGCAGCGTCGGCGGCGCGCTGCGAAATTGCCTCGGCGAGCGTTCGAGCCCGGAGTTCGGTTTCCATCGCAATCCCTCCTCGATCAGCCGGCAGCCATCACGACGGTGCCGACAGAACAGGGACATTACGGGCGGAGGCGGCGAAATGGACAGGCTCAGAACGTGGTCCGAAGGGCGACACGCGGGGAATCGGAAGACATATCACTTTCGGACGGAAAACTCTCGGAAGGAATAGTCCGGAGGGATTGTCACCTTTGTGTAATGGCGATCGGCGCAGTCTCGCAGATACGTTCCCGCTGCACCGAAGAATTGCCGAACACAGAGCGGAGTGGAACTGTGACGAGCAGCACAGCGCGGGAGCGCATCGCCATTTGGTCGGATTTCGGGGGAGTGCTCACGCCGCCGGTAGCCGAGACATTCGCGGCATTCTGCGCGAAGACGGGATTGGCGCCGGATCCCTTGCGCCGCGCGATCGCGGAAGTCACCGCGACATTCGGCACCGAGGACATGATGCTGCCTTTGGACACGCCGCTGATCGGCGAGGACGAATGGCTGGATCTGGTGCGCGCGGCGCTGCGCAGGCAGGGCGTGCACACCGCGGTGCCCAGCCTCGCCGAGACCTGGTTCGACGGCCGAAAAGCCAACGCGCAGTGGGACGACGCGCTGCGGCGCTACCGAAGCGCCGGACATTTCGTCGGCATGCTGTCGAATATGCCGCCCGCGTGGGAAGCGCACTGGCGGCGGATGGTCGTCGCGGAGGAGTTGTTCGAGGAGATCGTCAACTCGGCGCAGGTCGGCTGCCGCAAACCCGATCCGGAGATCTTCGAGCTGGCGGCCGCGCGCGCAGGCGTCGAACCGAACCGCTGCGTCCTGATCGACGACCTGCCGCAGAACTGCGCGGGCGCCAGGGCGGCCGGTTGGCGCGCGGTGCTGTTCCGTGACGCCGCGACCGCGACCGCCGAGGTGGACGCCGAGCTGCGTCAGCTCGTCGCCGAGGGCGTCGCGATATAGGCCGAGGCCGCGTCCTCGTGCGCCAGCCGGCGCAGAGCGCTGAACATCGCGTCGCCGAGCGCCGTCCAGACGACGAGCGCCTCGGCCATGCTCTCCGCGTTCGGCTGGCGCAGCAGCGTGTCGATCTCCTTGGCCGCGATCCGTTCGGCCAGCTCGGCGTAGTCGTCGAGCAGGTCCCAGTGCTGCTGTCCCAGCCTGCCGAGGGTGGCGAGCACCGCGGCGAGGGTGCCGCGCGCCGGGTTCGTCTCGCGGACCTGCCAGCCGCGGCGGGCGAGCAGATCGCGGACCTGATCGGCGGCGGCCAGCTGCGCGTCGTCCGGCTCCGCGGCGGGCGGCTTGCTCATCGCGAACTGCGCCTTGCCCGCGGATTCCAGCACGGTCATCCCCGGCGTCCGCATCTTCTCCAGGACTTCCCTGGTCGCCGCCACCGACAGCCCGCCGACCTCGATCAAGGCCCGAACCAGCTTGAGCCGCCGCACATGTGAGTCGTCGTACTGCATCTGGTTGGGGCTGGTCCGTTCACCGGGAAACAGCAGCCCCTCGCGCATGTAGTACTTGATGGTGGGTGCGGGCACGCCCGAGACCTTGCTCAATTCGGCGATGCGCATATCCGCCTCCCGTCCGTGGCTACTACTGGTCGCCCAAGTGTAGGTCAGACGGATAGCGACCAGTTCCGGTTGCTGTTCGACTGCTCCGGCCGTCAGGACGCACTTTCGTGTTCGCGACGGCCGTGCGCGAGCTTCGGAAAGATCGACTCCGACGGCATCGTCACGCGGAATCCTGCTGGCCGATGTGCGCCCGATACCGGTTCACCGCGTCGATGCGGGAGACCGCGCCGAGCTTGTCGAAAATACTACGCAGATGCCGTTTCACGGTGCCCTCGGTGATGGACAGCGCATTGGCGATCTGCCGATTCGTCATGGCCTCGGACACCAGGCGCAGCACCTGTTCCTCGCGCGCCGAGAGCCTGCCCCGATTGGCCCCGGCGCCGGTGAGAAAATCCCGCGGCACGCTGACGGTGATCTGGTCCTCCACCGAGGCGATCCCCCGGATCGCGCTGACCAGCTCGCTGCGCGAGATCTTCTTGTGCAGGAAGCAGCGCACGCCCGCGTCGAGCATGTCGTACAGCAGGGTCTCGGTGCCCGTCGAGCTGAGCACCACGACGGCCGCGGACGGACAGGCACGGGTCAGCGAGCGCACCATTCGCACGGTGGCGCTGCCGATCTCGTCGTTGTCCAACACGATGACGTCCGGATGCGCGGCGGCGGCGAGATATCCGGCCTCGTTCCAGGACACGTCGCCGACTACCGTGAAATCAGCTTCGGAATTGAGGAAATCGCACAACATCTCGCGCGTCAGGAAGTTGTCTGTGACAATCTGAATGTGGACGACGCGCTGCGGCAGACCGTTTGTCGGTATCACCGAGACGAGGCGCGGAGCGGAGCATTCCGAAACGGCGTCCGTTATCGCGCTTTCCACGTCTGCCGTGCGTTTCATTCGGGCGGTTCCGCTCATTTCCACCATCCACCTCGGGGTTGCTGAGTCGGACCCGGCGGTCGTCCCAGACGACTTCCGGCGCGTAACCGACCCGTCGGCCGATGCCACGACAGCACGCGGCATCAACCCGCTGGATTTCGTTCACCGATGAACCAGAAAACCGGCCCCGCCCGGATCGGTATCGAAACGACTACCGACACTTGGCTTTTGGAACCTGAGACCGGTTATAGGAAGTGACCCTATCCGTAAACGGTGCACTCCACAAGCCGGTTGTTCCGCAGCGCACAATTAGGCTTCGAGTGTTCCCGATCCGTTAACACTTACCGCAAGGATCGGAAACGTGGTTGTGAGAAGCCGGTACGGCAATTGGTGGTCAAGACACGAAAAACAGGGGCACGCAAGGGGATTCGCGGAAAGTCGAGCGTGCTCAGCGACCACCGCGTCCCTCGCCCGCGAGCCTGCCGCGGCGGATGAGATCGCGTTTGGTGCCGGGGGCGATCGGCGGCAGCGCCGCGTCGGCGTCGGCCTCCGGCTCGTCGGGGTTCGGTCGCACGAACAGGGTGACGGTCGCGGCGGGACGGAAACCGCTGCGGGTCATCAGCGTCGCCGAGGCGGTGTTGTTGTTCTCCACGTCGGTGACGATGCGCCGCGCGCCGCGGGTGAACAGCGCCGTCGAGCACGCGTCGACCAGCCTGCGCGCGATGCCGTGCCCTTGCATGTCGGGCGCGACCGCGATCCACTCCAGATAGCCCCAGTCGTCGCGCAGCTCGAATTCCATTGAGCCGAGCACGAATCCGACGACTCGATCGGAATCCAGCGCGACCCAGCACGCGTTGTCGGGGCTGTCCAGGTGCTCGGCCACGCTGGTCAGCGACCAGGAGGTGTAGGGCTTGGTGCCGGTGTCGAAGACCTGATGGCCGAGATCGAGCACCTGGCGCAGATGGCCGAGGCCCATGGGGACGATCACGGTGGCGGTGTCCATGGCGCACAGTTTGCCAGGAGCTAGCCGCTCTGCCGCTCAATGGAGGCTCAGCGCCGCCATTCCCGCAGTTCCAGGTCGACGATCACCGGATGCATCAAGGTGGAGACGGGCGCGCCGGTGTCGCGGCGGTCGGGCGCGAACACCGCCGCGGCCGCGAGCGTCGCCTCGTCGAGCGAGCGGAGCGGCGCGGGCGGGTCCAGGCGCAGGCGCGGTTCGGTCTCCCTGGTCGCCAGCACGAAGCCCCAGTCGCCGAAGCTGGGCACGTCGACGTGGTACGGCAGCGTCCGCAGGCCCGCCGCGCGAATCGTGTTCGCGATGCACCAGTACGAGCGCGGTGCGAAGAACGGCGAACCGGACTGGACCGCTAGCGTGCCGCCGGGGGCGAGCACATGGGCGGCCATCGCGTAGAACTCCTTGGAGTACAACTTGGCGATCGAGGTCTGGTCGGGGTCGGGCAAGTCGACGAGCACCGCGTCGTACGCGCCGGGCGAGCCGCGTAGCCAGGAGAACGCGTCCTCGTTGACGACCCGCACCCGCGGATCGTCGAAGGCGTTGTGGTTCAACGTGTTCAGCCGGGCATCGGTGCGGGCCAGCCGGATCATCTCCGGATCCAGCTCCACCAGGGTGATCGTCTCGACATCGGGGTAGCGCAGGATCTCGCGCAGCGCCAGACCGTCGCCGCCGCCGAGCACGAGCACGTCGCGGCGCGGACCGGCGAGGGCCGGATGCACGAGCGCCTCGTGGTACCGGTACTCGTCCACCGAGGAGAACTGCAGATCGCCGTTGAGGAACAGCCGGGTGTCCGGGGTGCCGAACGGTGAGATCGACTCGGTGAGGACGATGTTCTGGTACTTGGTCCGCTCGTGCAGCACGATCGGATGGGCGAACAGCGCCTGCTGCGCGGTCGCCTCGAACCGGTCGGCGTAGAGGTAGGTGCCGAACAACGTAGCCGCGACGAGCGCGGTCAGCGCGCCGAAGCCCCACCGCGCCCGCGGCCGGAGTTCGGTGCGGAACAACAGGAACACCAGCGCCAGCCCCGCCGCCGCGTTGACCACGCCGACGATCAGGCTGCCGCGGATCTGGCCGAACACGGGCAGCAGCAGGAACGGGAAGGCCAGTCCGCCGAGCAGCGCGCCCACGTAGTCCGCGGCGAACAGGTCGGCCACCGCGCTGCCCGGCTCCTGTTTACGAATCCGCTGCAAAAGCTCCATCAGCAACGGGATTTCGGCGCCCACCAGAATGCCGAGGACGCTCGCGATCGCGATCAGCGCCGTGGTGTAGATGTTCAGCCAGGCATAGGCGGCGTAGAGCATCAGCACCGAAAGCCCGCCCAGCAGCGCGAGGATCAGCTCCACCGCGACGAACGCCGCCGCCGCGTGCCGCCGCAGCGGTTTCGCGGCCAGCGCGCCGATGCCCATGGCGAAAACCATGACGCTCAACGTGATCGAGGCCTGCGCCGCGGTGTCGCCGAGCAGATAGCTGCCCAGCGTCACCAGCGACAGTTCGTAGACCAGGCCGCAGGCCGCGCAGACGAACGCGGTGACCAGCAGCGCGATTCGGGCCGGGCGGCGCCGCAGGCGCGGCGGTGGCGGTGCGGTCTCGGTGTCCGCCCCCATACTCAGGACAGGCCCGCGGCCACCACGAAGGACACCGCGAGGTGCAGCGCCGCGGTCACCCAGACGGCCGGGTGAATCGCGCCGTCCGCGACCACATCTCGGAACTGGCCGGGCGTGAGCAGGTCCAGCAGCAGGAACGACAGCGCCATCGCGCCGAGACCGATCACGCCGTACACCGCGCTGGCCAGCAGCGCCTCACCGATCGCGCCCTGGGAGGTCCAGATCGCCATCGCCACGATGATCCCGACGCCGAGCAGGTTCGACGCCACGAGCAGCGACGCGTTCCGGTTCCGCTCGACCCAGATCTGCTCGCGCAGGTTGCCGGGCGTGATGACGTCCACCAGCACGAAACCGAGCGCCATCAACGCGATACCGACGCCGGTGTAGGCGAGCGCCGCGCCCGCGTCGGCCGCGAGGTCTGCCAGCATGTGTTTCTCCTTCTATTTGCCGCTCTGGCCGCGGTATTCGCTGCCCGGCGGCTGGCTCGGCCAGCCGAAACTCGACACCGTCGACTGGTGGCGCCGGTATCCGTTGCCGTACTGGTCGACGAGGATCATCGAGCCCGTCCCGTGCGGGGCGACGGTGATGATGTCGTTGCGATACTGCAGATAGGTGCGATCGCCGACGCGGCGGTTGTCCAGCGGCTGCGAGGCCGCGACGATAGCGCTGCCGACGGCGGCGGGCGCGAGGGCGGCGGTGTAGGCGCGGCCGTCGTTCGCCTGGTCCAGCGAGGTGGCCCGGGAATACTTGGCGGCGACGAAATCGCGCGCGCTCTCGATGTCGTCGCCGCAGCCGACGACCGAGAGCAGCAGCGCGGCCACCGCGACGAAACCGATGACCGTCCTGCCGAGGTGGTGCATGCGTCCCCCCGTAGAGCGCCGGGCCGTACCCGGTAGGTGATACGTCGAGTCCTCTATGTCGAAAACTCGTCGCGCACTGTATCACCGACGCGGCCACCCGCGTCCAGTCCTCGACGCGACAGTGCGCTACGCGCCCTTGCGGGCGGGGGTCTTCTTCGCGGCTTTCTTGGCGGGCTTCTCCGCGGTCTTCTTGGTCGCCTTGGCGGTCTTCTTCGCTGGCGCGGCCTTCTTGGCGGCCTTCTTCTGCGCGCCGCCACCGGAACTCGCCGCGCGCCTTCCGCTGGCCTCGAGGCTGCGTTGCAGCGCGGCGACCAGATCGACCACCTCGGCGTCCATCTCGGCGGGCGCGGCCTCGGGCTTGGTGGTCACCCGGTCGCTGCCGCTGGCGATCGCCTCGTCCAGGATCTTCTGCAGTTCGATCTGGTACTCGTCGGTGAACTGGCTCGGATCGAAATCGTCGGACATGGACTCGACGAGCGTCTCGGCCATCTTGATCTCCTGCGGCCGCGGCTCCGAGGCGTCCTGCAAGGACTCGAACTCGACCGCGCGCACCTCGTCGGGCCACAGCAGCGTCTGCAGCACGAGCATGCCCTCGCGCACCCGCAGCGCGGCGAGCCGGGTCTTCTGGCGCAGCGTGAAGTGGACCAGCGCGGTCCGGTCGATGCGATCGAGCGTGGTGGCCAGCAGCACGTAGGCCTTCGGCGTCGTGGAGTCCGGCTCGAGGTAGTAGCTCTTGTCGAACAGGATCGGGTCGATCTGCTCGGACGGCACGAACTGCAACACCGGGATCTCGTGCTTCTCCGCGGCGGGCAGCCGGGCGAAATCCTCGTCGGAGAGGATCACCCGCTCGCCCTCGGGCGACTCGTACGCCTTGGCGATGTCGACGTACTCCACGGGTTTGTTGTCGACGGTGCAGACGCGCTGGTATTTGATCCGGCCGCCGTCCTTGGCGTGCACCTGGTGGAATTTGATGTCGTGGTCCTCGGTGGCGGTGTACACCTTGACCGGGACGTTTACCAGCCCGAATGCAATCGAGCCCTTCCAGATAGCTCGTGCCATCACTCCATGATGGCCGAACCGCCCCGCGCGCGCGAGCGAACCGGAATCCCCGAGGTCGCGGCGGCGATTCGGATGCGCGATCCGGTGGGAAGCGCCGCGAACAGCGCGCGCATGGCCGCGACGGTGCCGGCGAGATCGGTGCGGCCGGACAGGTAGGCGCGTTGCAGCGGCGCGGGCAAGTCGAAGAAGGCGTCGAAGAACGCGGGGAGGTCAGCGGGCGGCAGCGCGAGCAGCGCGCGCAGCCCGGCCGTGCGCAGGGCCCGTACCGCTCGGGCCGAGGGCGGCCACAGGTCGGCGCCCGTCGCCGCCGCGTCCGCCGCGGCGAGTGCGGACGCCACGCTGTATCCCGTTGCGGGATGGGTGAATCCGCCCGCCGCGCCGAATGCGCGCTGGCACGGTCGGCCGCCCTGCACCGGGAAGCGCACCCGCTCGACGGGCTCGTCGCCGTGGAGCGCGATGCCGCGGGCGCGCAACCGGTGCCGAAGGCGGGTGCGCAGTTCGCCGGTGTCCAGCGCGGGCCGCCCGGCCAGACAGGTCTCCTCGAGCAGCATCGCCCCGCCGCCCAGCGGAACCGCGTACAGGAACGAGCGCGGCGCGGCCGGATGCGCGCCGTTGTCGGCGCGCCAGTCCATGAACAGCGGCTCGATGCCCGCGGCGGCCGTGTCGTCGACGAGCACGCCGTAGGCGGTTTGTTCGGCGCGGGCGGGGGAGCGGGCGATCCCGCGCGCGTCGATCACCCGCTCGGCGGGCAGCGTCCGGCCCGAGGCCAGCGTCACGCCGTGCCGTTCGAGCCGCACGGCGCGCTCGGCGACGATCTCCGCGCCCGTCAGATCCAGCGAGTTCTGCAACCGCCCCGTGTCGAGCACGACGTAGGCACGATCGAGTTCGTGGCGGCGCGCGCCCCACGCGGTGGGGCGGGCGACCGTCGCGGCCGTGACCGCCGGATCGAGCCACCCGGGCAGTTCGTCCGCCCAGGCGGCGTAGGTCGCGGTCCACGGCCGTGCGGGCGCGGGATCGACCACGGTGACCGCCATGCCGCGGGCCAGGCAGCGGTGCGCGAGCGCCCGCCCGGCGGGGCCGAGACCGCAGACGACGATGTCGGTCACGACGGCCGCCATCGCTCAGGCTCGATCGGCCGCCGCCCTGCCGGGTGCGGCCGCTGTCGCCCGACGATGACCGGCTGCCGTCGCCCGCCGTCGATCAGATGCCGCCGGTGGAGAGCAGGCCGCCGTCGACGCGCACGGTCTCGCCGGTGATCCACGCGGCCTCGTCCGAGACCAGGAACGCGATCAGCCGCGCGACGTCCTCGGGCACGCCGAGCCGCTTCATCGGATACGCGGCGGCGGCTCGCTCCTCGTCGGCGGAGTAGAGCGCGTCGGCGAACTTGGTCTTGACCACGCCCGGGGCCACCGCGTTCACCCGGATCTTCGGGCCGAGCTGCCAGGCCAGCTCGTCGGTGAGGTGGATGAGCGCGGCCTTGGAGGCGCCGTAGGCGGCGATCACGCCGCTGGACCGGATGCCAGCGACGCTGGCGACGTTCACGATCGCGCCGCCGTTGTCGCGCATCCAGGCCTTGTACGCCTCCTGGATGTAGCCGAGCGCGGCGACCACGTTGACGTCGAAGATCTTGCGCACCGCGTCCAGGTCCGCGTCCATCAGCGCGCCGTAGATCGGGTTGATGCCGGTGTTGTTGATCAGGATGTCGAGCGAGCCGAACTCCGAGACCGCGCGCTCGACCGCGGCGGCGCGGCTCTCCGCCTCGCCGGAATTGCCCGCCAGCGCGACGACCTGGCCCTGGTGGCCGAGGGCACGCAGCTCGGCGGCCGCCTCCTCCAGCGGTTCCGGTTTCCGCGCGGTGATCACCACGTTCGCGCCGCGGCGCAGCAGCTCGGCCGCCACGGCCTTGCCGATGCCCCGGCTGGCCCCGCTGACCAGCGCGCTTTTGCCCAACAGATCGGTACTCATGCCATCGCACGCTACCGAAGCCGGTCGAACGGCAGTTATCGCGGTCACACCGGCTTCCTCGGCTGCGGGGCCCGTCGCGGGCACAGGTAAAATCGGTGGTTCTTGTGCATCGAGGGGCGCACAATCGAGCAGCGACTGCCCGGCCCCGCCATGCCACGACCACCACCATCCGTGAGGAGCCCATCTGTGATCACCGCGACCGACCTCGAGGTTCGGGCCGGAGTCCGGACCCTGCTGTCGGCGCCCGGTCCCGCGCTGCGGGTACAGGCCGGTGACCGCATCGGACTGGTCGGGCGCAACGGCGCGGGCAAGACGACGACGCTGCGCATCCTCGCCGGCGAGGGCGAGCCGTACGCCGGAAAGATCCTGCGCTCCACCGAGATCGGCTATCTGCCGCAGGATCCCAAGGAAGGCAACCTGGACGTGCTCGCGCGCGACCGAGTGCTCTCCGCGCGCGGTCTGGACACGCTGATCCGCGACATGGAGAAGCAGCAGGCGCTGATGGCCGAGGTGGCCGACGAGAAGGAGCGCGAGAAGGCGGTCCGCAAGTACGGCAGGCTCGAAGAGCGCTTCTCGGCGCTGGGCGGCTATGTCGCCGAGAGCGAAGCCGCGCGGATCTGCCACAGCCTGGGGCTGCCCGACCGGGTGCTCGGCCAGCCGCTGCGCACCCTCTCCGGCGGTCAGCGCCGCCGAATCGAGCTGGCGCGCATCCTGTTCTCCGCCTCCGACGGCAGCGGCGGGCGCTCGGATCGCATCCTGCTGCTCGACGAGCCGACCAACCACCTCGACGCCGACTCCATCACCTGGCTGCGCGGGTTCTTGCAGAACCACGACGGCGGTCTGATCGTGATCAGCCACGACGTCGAACTGCTCGACGCGGTGGTCAACAAGGTGTGGTTCCTCGACGCCGTGCGCGGCGAGGCCGACGTCTACAACATGGGCTGGAAGAAGTACCTCGACGCCCGCGCCACCGACGAACAGCGCCGCCGCCGCGAGCGCGCCAACGCCGAGAAGAAGGCGTCCGCGCTCAAGGCGCAGGCCGCCAAGCTCGGCGCCAAGGCGACGAAAGCCGTTGCGGCACAGAACATGGTCAAGCGCGCCGAGCGACTGCTCAACGAGCTGGACGACGTGCGCGTCGCCGACAAGGTGGCCAGGATCAAGTTCCCCGAGCCCGCCGCCTGCGGCAAGACGCCGCTGATGGCCGAGAACCTGACCAAGATGTACGGCTCGCTGGAGATCTTCACCGGTGTGGACCTGGCGATCGACCGCGGCAGCCGGGTCGTGGTGCTCGGCCTCAACGGCGCGGGCAAGACCACGCTGCTGCGCCTGCTCGCCGGGGTGGAGCAGCCGTCGGCGGGCGGGCTGGTGCCGGGGCACGGTCTGAAGATCGGCTACTTCGCCCAGGAGCACGACACCCTCGACGACGACGCCACCGTGTGGGAGAACATCCGGCACGCGGCGCCGGACGCGGGCGAACAGGATCTGCGCGGCCTGCTCGGCGCGTTCATGTTCACCGGTCCGCAGCTCGACCAGCCCGCGGGCACCCTCTCCGGCGGTGAGAAGACCCGCTTGGCGCTGGCCGGTCTGGTGTCCTCGGCGGCCAATGTGCTGTTGCTCGACGAGCCGACCAACAACCTTGACCCGGTGTCTCGCGAACAGGTGCTCGACGCGCTGCGCACCTACGCCGGGGCCGTCGTCCTGGTGACCCACGATCCGGGCGCCGCGGAAGCTTTGTCGCCGGAGCGGGTCATTCTCCTCCCCGATGGCACCGAGGACCACTGGTCCGCGGAATATTTGGAACTGATTCAGCTCGCGTGAGTTTCATCACACGAACCCGTTGATCAAGGCCTGTTCAGTGCTTAGCCTGGAATGACGCGCTGCTCGGCGACTCGGAGGAAGCCATGAGCGACAGGGCCACACAAAGCAAGGCCACATTGGGTAAGGGCACACGCGTCACGGGGAAATCGCGTGACCGTCTGCAATCGCAGCTGAAGAAGCAATACGAGGCGGGCGCCAGCATCCGTTCGCTGGCGCGCTCGACGGGACGCTCCTACGGTTTCATCCACAACGTGCTGGTGGAGTCGCATGTGCAGCTCCGCAGCAGGGGTGGTGCGAACCGGCGTAAGAGCCCCGGCAAGTAACGCCGACGCTCGCTCGAATCCGGCGGCTGCGCACAGTCTTTCGCAGCCACCGCGGGAAATTCTTCGCGTCGGCGTCGTCCCTTCGCCGGGACGGTGCCGACGAGAGGAGGAGCGGGAGACCCGTACCGGCGGTCAGTAGCCGGGAACCATGCCGTCGCTGTGCACGAGCAGGTTGGACAGGCTCTGGAAGATCGGCATGCCGGTCTTGATCTCCAGGTAGGCGAACTGCCCCTGGGGGTTGACCTCCAGGAAGTAGTACTCGCCGTCCAAGCCGAGGCGCAGGTCGAGGACCCCGAAGCTGAGCCCGAGCGCGCCCATGAGCGTGGCCAGGGATTTGCTGACCGAGGCGGGCAGCTGGTCGCGGGTGAACTCGACGGAGGTGTCCAGCCGGGAGTCGACCCGGCCGACGCCCGCCTGGGAGTCGATGCGCACCGTCCAGGCGATGCCGTCCACCCACACCACCCGCAGGTCGCATTCGGCCTGGATGTAGTCCTGGAAGGTGGTCGGCGCCGACCGGATGCCCGCCAGCTTGCCGAAATCGGCGGCGGTGATGATCCTGGTCTCGGCGAATTCCGCGCGTCCCGTGCCGGTGCGCTTGTAAACCACTGCGCCGGGCCGTGATTCGACGAAGCTGCGCGCCTCGTCCGGATCGTTGGTGATCAGCGTCTCCGGGATCGCGAACCCGGCGCGCTGTGCCGTCTCCAATTGGACGATCTTGCGCGCCGCGGTGCGGTCGGCGCCGGGATCGTTGATCCAGAACGCCGGGATCGACCACAGCAGGCCCTGGATGAAGCCGTCGCACTCGGCCTGGCGGTAGGCGTCGTCGGAGGCGCGCACGCCGCCGGGCACCTGGCACGGGTGCGGTCGCCGCCACCACACCGAACGGACGGTGTCGAGCCCGATGACGTGCGAGAGCGAGCGCGTGGTGCCGAGGCGGTCCAGCCGGAAACTGCCCGACTCACGCGGGAAATCGCGCAGGTCGAGGTGTATCGGACTGAGCCCGTGGTGTTCTCGCAATGTCGCCGCCATCGCCGTGGCGTGCAGATCATCGGATTCGGACACGATCAGGACCGAGCCTGGGAGCCGGCTCACCATCGGCGGGTCCGCTCAGTCGAGGCTGTCGCAGTTGATGCCGTCGTCACTCGTCGCGAACGATTTCGTCTGACAGTAGGTATAGGTCGCACCGGTGCCCGCCGGATAGTCCACGAGCCGAAGTCGATCGGCCCAGGTGGCCGTGAGTTGTTGCAGCAGTTCGTCTCCCAGCGCTTCCGAGGGCGCGGCAGCGATGGTCATCGGCCGGTCGACGAGGTCGATGCGCAGCCGCTGGGTGAAGTCGGCGGTGGCGCCGGGGCGGATGTCCACCAGAACCGGTCGGCCGTCGCCCGCTTGGTCGTCGGTGACGTTGTCGAGCATGCGGAGCACATCGTCACGGCGGAAGGTCCACGTGCCCTCGGCGACACGGACGGTGATCTCGCGTTCCGACTCGGCCACCAAGAGGCCCTGCAGTGCGGGTACGCGGTCTTCCGTCGACGTGACACCGGGTCGGTGGATTGCGTCGGCCATGGTCTGCTCTCCGATCTGCTCGCGATTTGCCAGGACCCCCGAGCGTGAACTGGATCATAACGCGGAAGGGGTCGGCCCCGGCCCGGATCGAAAGATTTCACGGCCGTTGGCAAACCGGATCCGGACACGGAAGGCGCTAGCGCCGAAAGATTTTCGGCAGTCCGAAAATAGCCCTACCGCAATCTTCTAGCTATTTCCGATTGGGGGTAGCGGACGGGTATTGCCCAAGATTGGCGGCCATGTCGACCGCCGCGCCACGCTACAGGTCGAGCAGATCGGGTCGTTCGGCGAGGGCTCGGAAACGCTCGCCCGGATCGGCGACCAGCTTGCGCTCGGCCAGATCGAGCAGGCCGCCGACGACGGCGATCTCGGCCGACACCGTACCGTCGAGCTTGCGGATCTGCTGGCGCATCCGGAAGATCTTGCCTTCGGTCCAAGCGAATTCGCAGCTGATCGTCACCTCGTCGCCGCCGCGCAGTTCACGGAAGTACTTGATGTTCGTCTCCAGGACCACCGGCCCGACACCGGCCTCGATGAGCTTGTCCTGGGCGACCCCGGCGGCGCGCAGCAGTTCCCAGCGGGCGTGCTCGGCGTACTGGAGGTACACCGCCTGATTCAGGTGGCCCTGGGTGTCGAGCTCGTAACCGCGGACGACGACGGGGACGGAAAAGGTCATATCGAAGCGAACCCGTCGCCGTCCGTTGTTGTTCCCGTTCGCGCTGACGTCTGCGCCACACTCCGGTGCGCGAACGCATCACCGCCGGTTGGCGGTTCGCTCGGCCCACCACCGCGGTGCGTCCACGAAGTGATTGTCGAATTCCTCTTGGGTGGCGGCGAGATCGGCGAGCGTCGCCTCGCCCCTGCCGAGGCGGTCGAGCAGGCGGAAGTACTCGAAACGTTGGACGCCGGGCATGAGCGCGATCAGCAGCCGGGCGGTGCTACCCGGCGCCGCGCCGAACGCGTGCGGCATGAACTTGGGCACCACCAGCGCGCCGCCCGCGCCCACGGTGACGATCTCCTCCCCGGCCAGCACCTGCAGTTCGCCCTCGGCCACATAGAACAGCTCGTCGGACTTGGTGTGGTAGTGCGGCGCGGCGCCGTCGGCGCCCTCGGCCAGGGTGACCTCCAGGCTGCTGACCGACCCGCCGGTCTCGTTCGCGTCGATCAGCAGGCGCATCCGGACGGTGTCGGTCCGCAAGGTCTCCGCGTCGTGCGGCTGACGGAGGGCGAAGTCGCGGCGGGGAAGGGTGGCGGTCATGACGGCTCCTGTAGTTCGGCGATTGATAATTCGGTACCGAACTATATCCCGGCGAATAGAATCCTGTCCATGACCGAAGCGAAACCCGATCCGGTGGACGCCATCGCCGAACAGTGGCGGCGCGAGCGGCCCGATCTCGACCTGGAGGCGATGGCGATCGTCGGGCGGCTCTGGCGGCTCATGGTCGTGGCGCAGCAGGCGATCGAAGCGGTCTTCACCGCACACGGATTGCAGCGCGGCGAGTTCGATGTGCTTGCGGCGCTGCGCCGTTCGGGCGAACCGTTCCAGCTGAACCCGTCCGTGCTCGCCGACACGCTGATGCTCTCCCGCGCGGGCATGACCGGCCGCCTGGACCGGCTGGAATCGGCGGGACTGGTGCGCCGCATCGCCGACGCGGCTGATCGGCGCGCCGTTCGGGTGGCGCTCACCGACGCGGGCCGGGAACTGGTCGACACCGCGGTGACGGCACACACCCGCAACGAGACCCGCATCCTCTCGGTGCTCTCGGCGCAGGACCGCAAAGATCTCGACCGCATCGCGCGGAGTCTGCTCGCCAGTCTCGAAAACGACGACTGACATTCGGCCCGGGCGCGTCGGGGAAACCGTCGCGCGAAATCGAGTAGTGCGCTACTCGTGTGCGGGGCGGCGCGCGGCCCTACGGTGTGGCTCTGCTTTCAGACCACCAGGCGGGCAAGGAGAAACGATGATCGACATCATCACCCTCCGGGGCACCGGCGAGCCCCGCAACCCGGACGGCGCGCCCGCGGGCATGCTGCGCGACGTCACCAAACTGCTCGACCCGGAGAAGTTCACCGCGTTCGAGCCGAACTGGCCCGCCTCGGTCGGGCCCGCGCCGGAGGTGTGGGGTCCCTCGCTGGAGACCTCGGTCCGGCTCGGCGTCGCCGCCGGGGTGCGCGCCATTCAGGATTCGCCGAATGTCTGTGGGTTGCTGAGCTATTCGCTCGGCGGTATCTGCGCGAGCCGGATATTGGAGGGTGTGCGGTCGGGCAAGTACAAGAACTTCGACGGCTCGCCGCTGGAGATCGCGTTCGTGGTCAACATCGCCAATCCGGTGCGCAAAGCGGGTCAGTCCGTGGGGAATCTGTGCCCGCCGTCCACCTACGGACTGCACGGCCAGCGCGGCGCGTGGCCCAGCCTCGACGTCCGGGAATACGCCAATCCCGGCGACATCATCACCTCCTCGCCGCCGGATTCCCCGCTGCGCGTGATCGATGCCGGCATCTCCCCGTTCTCGTTCGTCGAGGGCGCTCGCTTCGGCAACGTGACGCCGCTGATCTTCGAGGAACTGCTGCGCTTCCTGTTGCGGAACCCGCTGGCCAATCTGAACCGCTACACCGCGGCCGTGCAGGGCGTCATCGGCTACCTCACCCCGTGGCCCGACGGTCAGCACGTCCTGTATTCCGGCCACAACATGCCCGGCACGAACGTCCTCTGGACCACCCACGCCGCCGACTACCTCAACGACACCTACTGACGCGCCCGCCGTCGACCACCCTGCGCCCGCCCTCGGCGTACAGTCTCTCGCGAGACACCGCGAGCCCGAAAACCTCTGCGAGACAGTGCGCTCGGGCTCGACAGTCGGATCGGGCAGCAGGGAGAGCGGACGTGACCGAGATGAACCGCGGGCAGTTCCTGACGTGGTTGGCGGGCAGCGCCGTCGGCGCGGTGACCGGTGGCGTGCTAACGGGCGCGATCGCCGAGGCGGAACCGAACGCGCCGGTGACGGTCCTGGTGGGGGCCACGGTGATCGACGGGACGGGCGGGCCGCCGCGACCGGACACCACCGTAGTGCTGGCGGGCGATCGGATCGTCGCGGTCGGGCGTTTTCCCGACCTGCCGACGCCGCCGGTGCGGACCATCGATCTGCGCGGCAAGTTCGTCATCCCCGGTCTGTGTGACATGCACACGCACGTCGCCACGGCGGAGCGGACCTTTCCGCCGATGTATCTCGCCTATGGCGTCACCGGCATTCGCGAGATGTGGGGCTTCCCCGAGACGCATTCGCTGCGTCGGCGCATCGAGGGCGGTGAACTACCCGGACCCCGGATGCTGGTGGCCAGCAGCATCATCGACGGCCCGCCCGTTATCTGGCCCGGCTCGGAAGGCGTGGCGACCGACGCCGAAGCTCGTGCGGCGGTCCGCAGGGCACACGGCACGGGCGCGGATTTCGTCAAGGTGTACTCCCAGCTGACGCGGGAGACTTTCGGAGCCATCGCCGGCGAGTCGCGCCGGGTCGGGCTGCGTTTCGCGGGCCACGTGCCCTATCGCATTCCGGTCGAGGAGGCCGTCGAGACGGGTCTGTACACCCTCGAGCACATGTACGGCATGCTGACCGCCGCGTCCGCGCGGGCATCGGAGCTGCAAGCCGAAATCGACGCCATGCCTGCCGATCCCGGGCACCCCGAGGGCTGGCTCGCGCAGCGTGCCCGGCTGGAGCGCGAGGCGGCCGAGACCTACGACCCGGCACGTGCGGCGCGTCTGTCCGACCTGATGATCCGGCGCGGCTGCTGGCAGTCACCGACCCTCGCCGTGCAACGCCGGCTCGTGACCGGAAGCGGATATCCGCCACCGGACGATCCGTCCGCCGAGGACATGCTGCGGCGCTACATGCCCGAGAGCATCCGGCAGTTCTGGACGGGCTACCGAACCGCTCCGTCGACGCCGGAGCAAATCGCCGAGCGGGAGTTCGCCTTCCGAGTGCGGCTGGATCTGCTCGCGGCGATGGCGGAGGCCGGTGTCGGGATCGTCGCGGGCACCGACGCCGGAAATCCCTATGTGTTCCCGGGCTATTCGTTGCACGAGGAGCTGGAACTCCTTGTGCGAGCGGGCCTGGCGCCGATGCGGGCGTTGCAAGCCGCCACGCGCGACGCGGCCCGCTGCGCGGGATGGGAACACCTGTCCGGCACCGTCGCACCGGGGAAGTTCGCGGATCTCGTTGTGCTGGACGCCGACCCGCTGGCGAGCATCGGCAACACCCGGAGTATTCACGCGGTCGTCAGCCGGGGCCGTTACCTGTCCGGCGCGGACCGGGAACGGATGCTGCGGGAGGTCGAGATGGCCGCACAGGAGCCGTCGCCGGCGTTCGTCCCAGGTGGTTCGCTCGGACGGTGCTGCGGCTGATCGCGGCTCAGTCCTTGCGGCGGAGCTCAGTCTTTACGGCGGACCGAGGCTTCGACGAGGTCGAGGACCGCGGAGAGGTTCTCGTTGGTGTGGCCGGAGGCGATACGGGCGATGAGGCCGTCGAGGACGAGGTCGAGATAGCCGAGCAGGACGTCGGTGGGGACGTCGTCGCGCAGCGCGCCCGCGGCCTTGCGCCGCTCCAGGCGGGCCAGGGTGGCCGCGGTCAGCTCGGCGGAGCGCTGGGTCCAGCCCGCGCGGAACTCGGGATCGGTGCGCAGCCTGCGCGCGATCTCCAAACGGGTGCCGAGCCAATTGAATTGCTCGGGGTGGGCGAGCATATCGCGCATCACCTGCACGATGCCCTGGTTGGCCGCGACGTCGGCCATGCGCTCGGCGTCCTCCTGCGCGAGCGCGAGGAACAGCGCGTCCTTGTCGCGGAAGTGGTGGAAGATGGCGCCGCGAGACAGTCCGATGGCCTCTTCCAGGCGACGCACGGTGGCGCCGTCGTAGCCGTATTCGGCAAAGCAGCGTCGCGCCCCGTCGAGGATCTGACTGCGCCGGGCGGCGAGGTGGTCATCGCTGACCTTGGGCATGGGCGTGGCTCCTCCGAAAGAGTGACGCTGCGGGATGCGGAGAGGTCCGCGCACCGCCGTGGCGATGCGCGGACCTTCCGCACTGGCGACGAGCCGGCTACCCGGCTCGGCCGCGAATCATCGGTCGACCCCGCGTGCGCGGGGAACGCTCGAGGATCAGCCGCGAATCATGTTCCGCAGCACGTACTGCAGGATGCCGCCGTTGCGGTAGTAGTCGGCCTCACCGGGGGTGTCGATCCGGACCACCGCGTCGAAGACGACCTTCTCGCCGCTCTCCTTGGTGGCGGTCACCTTCAGGGTCTTCGGAGTCACACCCTCGTTCAGCTTGGTGATGCCCTCGATGTCGAAGACCTCGGTGCCGTCCAGGCCCAGCGACTTGGCGCTCTCACCGGCCGGGAACTGCAGCGGGACGACGCCCATACCGATGAGGTTGGAGCGGTGGATGCGCTCGAACGACTCGGTGATGACCGCCTTCACGCCCAGCAGGCGGGTGCCCTTGGCCGCCCAGTCACGCGACGAACCCGAGCCGTACTCCTTGCCGCCCAGCACGACCAGCGGGATGCCCGCGGCCTGGTAGTTCTGCGAGGCGTCGTAGATGAAGGCCTGCGGGCCGCCGTCCTGGGTGAAGTCGCGGGTGTAACCGCCCGAGACGTCGTCGAGCAGCTGGTTGCGCAGCCGGATGTTGGCGAAGGTGCCGCGGATCATCACCTCGTGGTTACCGCGACGCGAGCCGAGGGAGTTGTAGTCCTTGCGCTCCACGCCGTGCGAGTCCAGGTACTGCGCGGCCGGGGTGCCGGGCTTGATCGGACCGGCCGGGCTGATGTGGTCGGTGGTGACCGAGTCGCCCAGCAGCGCGAGGACGCGCGCGCCCTTGATGTCGGCGACCGGCGACGGCTCCATCTCCATGCCGTCGAAGTACGGCGCCTTGCGGACGTAGGTCGAGTTCTCGTCCCACGCGAAGGTGTCGCCCTCGGGGGTGGACAGGTTCTGCCAGCGCTCGTCGCCCTTGAAGACGTCGGCGTAGGACTTGGTGAACATGTCGCGGTTGATCGCCGACTTGATGGTGTCGTCGATCTCCTGCGGGGACGGCCAGATGTCGCGCAGGTAGACGTCGTTGCCTTCGGTGTCCTTGCCGAGCGAGTCGGTCTCGAAGTCGAAGTCCATGGTGCCCGCGAGCGCGTAGGCGATGACCAGCGGCGGCGAGGCCAGGTAGTTCATCTTCACGTCGGGGGAGATGCGACCCTCGAAGTTGCGGTTGCCGGAGAGCACCGCGGTGACCGAGAGGTCGTTGTCGTTGATCGCCTTGGAGATCTCCTCCGGCAGCGGGCCGGTGTTGCCGATGCAGGTGGTGCAGCCGAAACCGCCCACGTAGAAGCCGAGCTTCTCCAGGTACGGCCACAGGCCGGCCTTCTCGTAGTAGTCGGCGACGACCTGCGAGCCAGGGGCCATGTTGGTCTTGACCCACGGCTTGGAGGACAGGCCCTTCTCCACCGCGTTGCGGGCCAGCAGGGCGGCGCCGAGCATGACCGACGGGTTGGAGGTGTTGGTGCAGGAGGTGATGCCCGCGACGACGACGGCGCCGTGATCGAGCACGAAGTCGCCACGCTCGGGATCGGAGACCTTGACCGGCTTGGTCGGGCGACCCTCGGAGCCGTTGGCGGCGGTCGGCAGCACGGCGTCGTCCTCGGCGAAGGACAGCACGGCCGGATCGCTGGCCGGGAAGGACTCCTCGACGGCCTCGTCCAGCTGGGTGTGCGGCGCGGTGTCACCCTCGGTGACGTAGTTGCAGATGTCCTTGCGGAAGGCGATCTTGCTCTCCGACAGCAGGATTCGGTCCTGCGGGCGCTTCGGACCGGCGATGGACGGCACCACGGTGCTCAGGTCCAGCTCCAGGTACTCCGAGTAGGCGGGCTCGCGGTCGGCGTCGTGCCACATGCCCTGCTCCTTGGCGTACGCCTCGACGAGCGCGAGCTGCTCGTCGGTGCGGCCGGTGAGGCGCAGGTAGTTGATGGTCTCGGCGTCGATCGGGAAGATCGCCGCGGTGGAGCCGAACTCGGGGCTCATGTTGCCCAGGGTGGCGCGGTTGGCCAGCGGCACCTCGGCGACGCCCTTGCCGTAGAACTCGACGAACTTGCCGACCACACCGTGCTTGCGCAGCATGTCGGTGACGGTGAGCACGACGTCGGTCGCGGTCACGCCGGGCTGGATCTCACCGGTCAGCTTGAAGCCGACGACGCGCGGGATGAGCATGGAGACCGGCTGGCCCAGCATGGCCGCCTCGGCCTCGATGCCGCCGACGCCCCAGCCCAGCACGCCGAGGCCGTTGACCATGGTGGTGTGCGAGTCGGTGCCGACGCAGGTGTCGGGGTAGGCCTGGCCGTTGCGGACCATGACGGTGGGGGCCAAGTACTCGATGTTGACCTGGTGCACGATGCCCATGCCCGGCGGGACGACGCGGAAGTCGTCGAAGGCGCCCTGGCCCCAGCGCAGGAACTGGTAGCGCTCGCCGTTGCGCTCGTACTCGAGCTCGACGTTGCGCTCCAGCGCGTCGGCGCGGCCGAAGACGTCCAGGATGACCGAGTGGTCGATGACCATGTCGGCGGGGGAGAGCGGATTGACCTTGTTCGGGTCGCCACCGAGGGCGGTGACGGCCTCACGCATGGTGGCCAGGTCGACGACACAGGGCACGCCGGTGAAGTCCTGCATGATCACGCGAGCCGGGGTGAACTGGATCTCGGTGTCCGGCTCGGCCGACGGATCCCAGTTCGCGATGGCGCGGATGTGGTCGGCGGTGATGTTGGCGCCGTCCTCGGTGCGGAGCAGGTTCTCCGCGAGGACCTTCAGTGCGTAGGGGAGTTTCTCGGTGCCGGGCACGGCCGAGAGACGGAAGATCTCGTAGGAGTTGCTTCCGACCTCGAGGGTGCCCTTGGCGCCGAAAGTATCGATACTTGTCGTCACGTCAGCTCCACTCGTCTGTGAGGGTTGGCCACCGGCGGGGCTGTGCCGGCGACTCGAGTCTTTGGAGGGGCTCCTGCGCCTGGGAGAGCGCCGGTTCCTCGCGCCACGACTCTAACAGTACGCTTGTCCTGTGAAATACGCGGGGGCCGGTCGGCGTGGCGGGTGGCAGCGTCCGAACATCGGGTCGCGTACTGTGCTTTCGAGCTAGCCGGGGTAATAGTTAGCTCACCCTGCAGTGTTGGATGCCCGTCGCAGCGCCCGCTGACGCGGCTGGACAGACCGGATGGATGATGGCCCCTTCGTACACCTCGGTGTTCTCCCCCATGGCCGCGGAGCTGCCGCCCACCATCAACGACAGCGCGTTGCGGACCATCAAGGCCGACGTCGCCGACAATCACGTGGCGGCGCCGAAGGGGAAGGACCAGTCGGGACTCGAGGCGATCGTGGCCGAGGCGCGCGCCGACGGGATCCCGCTCAGCATCGTGGTGATTCCCGGCAATCCCGGTCACGACTCCAATCTACGGGACCTGGCCACCGAGATCGGCAAGACCGAACACGGCACCGTCGTGGTGCTCAGCGACGACTGGGTCGGCACCTACAGCGATTCCATCAGCCGGGTGAAGCTGGAGTGGGCCGAGGACGCCGCCAAGAGCAAGCAGGGCAACTCGGTCGAGGCCGCGCGAATCTTCGTCGGCCGCCTCGAAGAGCCGGAAACCTTCTCCTGGACCGCGATCACCAGCGTGTTGCTGGCCGGTACCGCGATCGTCATCGCCGGCCTGTACTGGGTGAAGTCCCGGCGTGCCGCGGCCGAATCCGCCGCCGTCGCGGTCGCCGAACGTGACGACCTCGGCACTCCCGCTCGATAAGCGGTCTCTCTTTCACCACTTTTCATAACGATCGGTTCGTTTTCTTCCCCTAACGCCGATCGGCAATCCGGCTAATTCTTGGCTATGCGCAAATTACGTGCATGTCATTATGTTGCGGATGTTTTCTTGGTGAAAGAAGTGTCGTACGGTTCAAGTAGTTACCGATGGGGAAAGAGTGTTGTCGAGGGTTGCCCGCCGCCCACTGAGCTTGATGGGGCGGTTGGGGCTCGTGAGGCCTAGCCGCGTTCGAGTCCTTGGGAGGTGCGATGCACAAAAAAGGTCCGACCGGTCGGTCGCGTGGCCTATCGGTCGCTCTGGGGTTGCTCGTCTCTGTCGCCGTGGTGTTGACCGCGGGACCGACCACCGCTGTCCCGCCCGCGCCGCCCAATCCGAGCGACGGTGAGATCGCCGCGGCGGGCGCGCGCGTCGACGCGGGCGTCACCGAGGTCGGCGCGCTGATCAACCAGGTGGGCACGGTGAATCAGCAGCTGCAGGAACTCGATGACGCGGTGGCGCGCAAGCGCGAGGAAGTCAACAAGGCGCTCGTCGATTTGCAGAGCGCGCGGGACGCCGCCGACGCGGCCGCCGCCACGGTCGTACAGACCAGGGAAGACCTCTCCGACGCCGGGACGAAGGTCGCGCAGGCGCGGCGCAATTTCGACGAGTTCGCCACCCAGGCCTACACCAGGCCGTCCTCGGGCTCGATGGTCACGTACCTGGCGGCCTCGTCGCCCGGCGGCGCGATCGATCGCTCCCAGGTGCTCGGCCTGGTGACGAAGAACCAACAGCAGGTGCTCGACGCGCTGCGCCGCGCCCAGATCGAGCAGGGCAATCGGAATTCCACTGCGCGCCAAGCCAAATCGGAGGCCGACGCGGCCGCGGCGATGGCCGAGCAGAAGAAGAACGACGCCGAGCACGCCGTCGCCGCGGCCAAGACCGAGCTCGACCAGCAGACGGTGCGGCGCGACACCTTGCTGCGCGAGCGCGACGCCGCGCAGGGCAGGCTCGACAACGCCCGCGCCAACGTCGCCGGACTGCAAGGCCAGCGCGAGGCCTTCCTGGCCTGGGACGAGCGGCGCCGCGCCGAAGAGGCCGCGATCCGCGCCGCCGCGGCGGCCGCGGCCGAACGCGCCGCCGCCGATCAGGCCGCGCGCGACCGAGCCGCCCAGGCGGGCGACGGCAGGCGCCCGCACACCCAGCTCGAGGACGCCCCCGCCCCGCGGCAGAGCACGCCGCGACCCAGCGGACCGGCGGCACGCGGCTCGCAGGCGGTGGAAATCGTGGTGGACCGGGCGCTTTCGCAATTGGGTGTGCAGTACGCCTGGGGCGGCGGCGACGAGAACGGCCCGACGCTCGGTATTCGCGACGGCGGCGTGGCCGACAGCCACGGCGATTACAACAAAGTCGGCTTCGACTGCTCGGGCCTGATGATCTACGCCTTCGCGGGTATCGGCGTCTCGCTGCCGCACTACAGCGGCTATCAATACAACGCTGGCACCCGCGTTCCGGTGGACGAGCGAGCCCGCGGCGACATGCTGTTCTGGGGGCCGAGCGGCAGCCAGCACGTGGCCCTCTACCTGGGCAACGGACAGATGGTCGAGGCGCCGCAGTCGGGCGACGTGGTGAAGGTTTCGCCGGTGCGGGAAAGCGGCATCATGCCCTACGCGGTGCGCATCGTCTCCTGAGAATCGGCCGCCGATCCGGCGCGAATTCCACTGATACCGGAGCCGGTTGCGGCATGCTGCGCGAATACCTGGAATAGTTGGGGCGAGCACGCACGAGACCAAGGCGAAAGCGGGGATGTTGGTGACTTCGACGGACAGCGTGAGCGGGGCGGATCTGGCGAAAGGTGCGCCAGAGCCCGCGTCGGGCACCCTGGAGCGTGACGTTCAGACCCTGGAGAAGGCGATCTACGAGGTCAAGCGGGTCATCGTGGGCCAGGATCGGCTCGTCGAACGGCTGCTCGTCGGTGTCCTCGCGCGCGGCCACGTGCTGCTCGAGGGCGTGCCGGGCATCGCGAAGACCCTGGCCGTGGAGACCTTCGCCAAGGTGGTCGGCGGTTCCTTCTCTCGCGTCCAGTTCACCCCCGATCTGGTGCCGACCGACCTGATCGGTACCCGCATCTACCGTCAGGGCCGCGAGGAGTTCGACACCGAACTCGGGCCGGTCGTCGCCAATTTCGTGCTCGCCGACGAGATCAACCGCGCGCCCGCCAAGGTGCAGTCCGCGCTGCTCGAGGTGATGGCCGAGCGGCATGTGTCGATCGGCGGCAAGACCTACCCGATGCCGGATCCCTTCCTGGTCATGGCGACTCAGAACCCGATCGAGAGCGAGGGCGTCTACCCGCTGCCCGAGGCGCAGCGCGACCGCTTCCTGTTCAAGGTCGTCGTCGACTACCCCTCCGTCGAGGAGGAGCGCGAGATCATCTACCGGATGGGCGTCACGCCGCCGGAGGCCAGGCAGGTCCTCGGTCCGGAGGACCTGATCCGGCTGCAGAAGGTCGCGGCCAACACCTTCGTGCACCACGCGCTGGTCGACTACGTGGTCCGGGTGATCGCGGCGACCCGCAAGCCGCTCGACTTCGGCATGGCCGACGTGGCGAACTGGATCGCCTACGGCGCCTCGCCGCGCGCCAGCCTCGGCATCATCGCCGCGGCCCGCGCGGTGGCGCTGATCCGTGGCCGCGACTACGTGGTGCCGCAGGACGTGGTCGAGGTGATCCCGGACGTGCTGCGCCACCGCCTGGTGCTGTCCTACGACGCGCTGGCCGACGAGGTCAGCCCGGAGGACGTCATCAAGCGGGTGCTGCAGACCGTCGGCCTGCCGCAGGTCGCGCCGCAGGCGGTGCATTCCGGCAGTCAGTCCGCACCCGCACCCGCGCCCGCCGCGCCGCAGCCCGCGAGCCAGCAGCAGATTCCGCAGCCGCCGCAGCAGGGCCAGCCGCAGATGGCCCCGGCCGCCGGCAACCACCAGACCAAGTGACGGCCGCGTCGGCCGCGCCCGAGGTTTCCCGAGTGACAACGTCATCGCACGCACCGCCGTCGTTCCGGGCCGGAGAACTGACCGACCCGCGGCTCTCGGCGGCGCTGAGAACCCTGGAGCTGACCGTGCGCAGGCGCCTGGACGGCGTGCTGCACGGCGACCACCTCGGCTTGATCCCCGGACCGGGCTCGGAGCCCGGCGAGTCCCGGATGTATCAGCCGGGTGACGATGTGCGCCAGATGGATTGGTCGGTCACCGCCCGCACCACGCATCCGCACGTGCGGCAGATGATCGCCGATCGCGAGCTGGAGACGTGGATGGTCGTCGACCTCTCGGCCAGCCTCGACTTCGGCACGGCGGCCTGCCAGAAACGCGATCTGGCGATCGCGGCCGCCGCGGCGATCACCCACCTCACCAGCGGCGGCGGCAACCGGATCGGCGCGGTCGTCGCCACCGGCGAGCAGCTGGTGCGAATTCCCGCGCGCAGCGGGCGGATTCACGCCCAGTCGCTGCTGCGCGGCGTGGCGACCACCCCGCACGCCCGCGACGGCGTGCGCGGCGATCTGCGCGGCGGCATCGAGTCGCTGCGCCGCCCGCAGCGCAAACGCGGTCTCGCGGTGATCATTTCCGACTTCCTCGGCGATATCGATTGGCAGCGTTCGCTGCGTGCCATCTCCGCGCGGCACGATCTGCTCGCGGTCGAGGTGCTCGATCCGCGCGATCTGGAGCTGCCCGACGTCGGCGATGTGGTGCTGCACGATCCCGAGAGCGGCCGCACCCGCGAGTTCAGCGTGACGCCCACGCTGCGCACCGATTTCGCGGCCGCCGCCCAGCGACACCGCGAGCAGGTCGAGCAGGCGCTGCGCAGCTGCGGCGCGCCGGTGCTCACCCTGCGGACCGACCGGGACTGGATCGCCGACGTGGTCCGGTTCGTTTCCACCCGGCGTCACAGCTTCGGCGCCCCGACCGGGCGGGTGCCGCGCCAGTGAGTATTTCGCATTTCACCGCACTGATCTGGCTCGGTTTCCTCGCGGTCGTCGTGCTGATCGCGCTCGGCTACGTGCTGGTGCAGCGCAGCAGGCATCGCCAGATGCTGCGCTTCACCAACATGGAACTGCTGGAGAAGGTCGCGCCCGCTCGGCCGAGTCCGATCCGGCACGTGCCGATCGCGCTGATGCTGGTCGGCCTGGTGTTGCTGACCGTCGCCGCGGCCGGGCCGACGGCGGTCAAGAAGGTGCCGCGCAACCGCGCGACCGTCGTTCTGGTGATGGACGTTTCGCTGTCCATGGAGGCCACCGACGTACCGCCGACCAGGCTCCAGGTGGCCCAGGAAGCGGGCAAGGAGTTCGTCGACGGCCTGACCCAGGGCATCAACCTCGGCTTCGTCACCTTCGCGGGCACCGCGTCGGTCATGGTGTCGCCGACGACCAACCGGGAATCGGTCAAGGCCGCCATCGACAACATCAAGCTGGCCGAGCGCACCGCCACGGGCGAGGGCATCCTGACGGCCCTGCAATCCATCGACACCCTGGCCACCGTGCTCGGCGGAGCGGAGACCCCGCCGCCCGCGCGGGTCGTGCTGATGTCCGACGGCAAGCAGACCGTGCCGGACGACAAGGACGTCGACAACCCGAGGCACGCGTTCACCGCCGCCCGCCTCGCCAAGAACAAGGGCATTCCGGTGTCCACGATCTCCTTCGGCACCGAATGGGGTTCGGTGGAGATCCCGGATCAGGACGGCCAGGGCTCGCAGCGGGTCAAGGTGCCCGTCGACAACGACTCGTTGCGCGAGATCGCCCAGCTGTCCGGCGGCGAGTTCTACACCGCCTCCAGCCTCGAAGAACTCACCGCCGTCTACGACACTCTCGAAGAGCAGATCGGCTACGAGACGACCCGCGGTGACGCGAGCAGGCCGTGGCTGTTGCTCGGCATGCTGGTCGTCGCCGCGGGCATCGTCACCGGCTTGCTCTATCGTCAACGCCTGCCGTAGCGCCGCGCTCGCTGTGGCATCGCACAAGGTTGCGGTGCCCCGAGCCCGGCGCACGAACCCGAACAGATAGGTTGATGCTTATGTCGAACATCACATCCCGGTCGGTCCTGGTCACCGGTGGCAACCGTGGCATCGGACTCGCTGTCGCGCAGCGCCTGGCAGCCGACGGCCACAAGGTGGCCGTCACTCATCGCGGATCGGGGGCGCCGGACGGACTGTTCGGCGTGAAGTGCGATGTGACCGACGCCGCGTCTGTCGACGCCGCGTTCGCCGAGGTCGAGGCGCACCAGGGTGCCGTCGAGGTGCTGGTCGCCAATGCGGGCATCGTCGACAACACGCTGCTCATGCGGATGAGCGAGGAGCAGTTCACCCGCGTCATCGACGCCAACCTGACCGGCGCATGGCGCTGCGCCAAGCGCGCCAACCGCGCCATGCTGCGGGCCAAGTTCGGCCGGATCATCTTCCTCGGTTCGGTGGTCGGACTCGGCGGCGGCCCCGGCCAGGTCAACTACGCGGCCTCCAAGTCGGGCCTGATCGGTATGGCGCGTTCGATCACCCGCGAGATCGGTTCCCGCAACATCACCTCCAACGTGGTCGCTCCCGGCTTCATCGAGACCGACATGACCCGCGAGGAAGTCACCGAGGAGATGCGCGAGGTGGTCCTCAAGTACGGCGTCCCCGCCGGGCGTCCGGGCCAGCCCGAAGAGGTCGCGGCGGCGATCAGCTTCCTCGCCTCCGACGACGCCTCCTACATCAATGGCGCGGTCATCCCGGTCGACGGCGGCATGGGCATGGGCCACTAGTACTTTCGTTTCCGGGCACGCTGCCCCGAACACCGCGGCGCCGCGCGCCGGGACGATGTCCCGCGCGCGGCGGGGCGACAACTCGACTTTCAACTTCAGGAGAACCGAGAACTCATGGGCGGACTGCTCGAAGGCAAGACCATCCTGGTCACCGGCATCATCACCGACGCGTCGATCGCGTTCCACGCGGCCGCGGTCGCGCAGGAGCAGGGCGCCAAGGTCGTCATCACCGGCATCCCGGAGCGGCTGCGGCTGATCGACCGGATCGCGAAGCGGCTGCCCCAGGAGGTCCCGCCCGCCATCGGTCTCGACGTCACCAACGAAGAGGATCTGGCCGGGCTGGCCGACAAGCTGCGTGAGCTGGCGCCGGAGGGCATCGACGGCGTGCTGCACTCGATCGCGTTCGCGCCGCGCACTCTGATGGGCCCCGAGGCCCGTCCGTTCCTGGACGGTCCCGGCCCCGACGCGGCCAAGGCGTTCGAGATCTCGGCGTGGAGCTACGCCTCGCTGGCCCGCGCGGTGCTGCCGGTCATGAACGAGGGCGGCTCGCTTGTCGGCATGGACTTCGATCCGCGCACCGCGATGCCGTACTACAACTGGATGGGCGTGGCCAAGGCGGCGCTGGAGTCGGTGAACCGCTACGTCGCCCGCGAGGTCGGCGTCGCCAAGCGGGTCCGCTCCAACCTGATCGCCGCGGGCCCGATCAAGACTTTGGCCGCCAAGGCCATCGCGGGCACCGCCACCGACGACGCGGCCAAGCTGAACCAGCTCAACACCTACTGGGACGGTGCGTCGCCGATCGGCTGGGACGTCGACGACCCGACCGTGGTCGCCAAGTCGATCGTCGCGCTGCTGTCGGATTGGCTGCCGGGTACCACCGGCTCGATCATCTACGTCGACGGCGGCGCCAGCCACAACACCTGGTTCCCGGAGAACTGGTCGGCCAACTGAGTTCGTAACAGAGGAGATGCCGTGGCACCGGCCGTCGACGCACTGCTGCTGCTGTCCTTCGGCGGCCCGGAGCGGCCCGAGGACGTGATGCCGTTCCTGGAGAACGTCACCCGGGGCCGCGGGGTGCCGCGCGAGCGACTCGAAGAGGTCGCGCAGCACTACCTGCACTTCGGGGGGGTGTCTCCGATCAACGCGCTCAACCGCGACATCATCGCCGCGGTCGAGCGCGAATTCGCCGCCGCGGGAACGGAATTGCCGGTGTACTTCGGCAACCGCAACTGGCATCCCATGGTCGAGGACACCGTCGCGCGGATGGCCGCCGACGGTGTCCGCACCGCCCTGGTGTTCCCGACCTCCGCGTGGGGCGGCTACTCCGGCTGTCTCCAGTACCACGAGGACATCGTCAGGGCGCGAACGGCGTTCGGCGAGGGCGCGCCGGAACTGGTGAAGCTGCGCCAGTACTTCGACCATCCGCTGCTGATCGAGGCGTTCGCCGACGCGATCCGCGCCGCGGTGGCCGAGATTCCCGCCGAGCGCCGCGACGAGATCCGTTTGGTGTTCACCGCCCATTCGATCCCGGTGTCCGCCGACGCCACCGCGGGCCCGCCCACCGGGGGCGGCGGACTGTACAGCCGCCAGGTCGCGGAGGCGGCCCGGTTGTGCGCGGCCGCAACCGGATTCGGCGACTACGACCTGGTCTGGCAGTCGCGCTCGGGTCCGCCGCAGGTGCCGTGGCTGGAGCCCGACATCGTGGACCACCTCGAGGAGCTGTCCGGCAAGGGTGTATCGGCCGTGGTGGTCTGTCCCGTCGGTTTCGTGTCGGATCACCTCGAGGTCATCTGGGATCTCGACAACGAGGCCAAGGACAAGGCCGCCGAACTCGGCATGGCCTTCGCTCGCGCCGCGACGCCCGGCACCGACCCGCGATTCGCGCGACTGGTGGTGGAGCTGATCGGTGAGCACATCGGCGGCGTCGAACCGCGACGCCTCGGTGCGGTGCCGGGTTACGGCTGCACCCGTAACGGGGAGCCGTGCGCCGTCGGTTGTTGCGCACCGTCTCGCGGCGGTCGGCCCGCGCGGAGCTGAGCCCGATCGGGGCGCAGTCCGTGTGGTTCGATAGCGCTCCGCTCTGAATCGCCCTGGGCCACACCGGTTTCGGTGCGGACTTTGCTCTGCGGTAGCATCGGGGCCGGCCTTCGGGAGGAGGGCCGACCATCAACTCTTACCGGGGAGGCCCTTCGTTGTACTCCGAGCTGCTAGCCGCGACCGATCTGATGGCGGAGAGCGCCGTCTGGACTACGGCGCTGGATTCCTACGAGGCCCGGCGCGGTGGCGGCGGAAGTTCCAGCGGCGACGGCGACGTCGAGGTCTCCGACTACATCGGGGGCATCATCTGCCTGATCCTGGTGATCGTCGCGATCGTCCTGCTCGTCTGGTACTTCGGCAAGAAGGGCAACGACGCGCCGCCGCAGCAGCCGCCGCACCAGCTGCCGCCGCAGTATCCGCAGCAGCCGTACGGTCAGCAGCCGCCCTACGGGCAGGACCCGTACGCGCAGCAGTACCAGCAGGCTCCCTATCCGCAGCAGCCGCAGTACCCGCCGCCCTATCCGCAGCAGCCCTACCCGCCGCAGTACCAGCAGCAGCCGCAGTACCCGCCGCGTTACTGACCGCCACCCAGCTTGATGCCGCGCCTGGTCGCGGCGAACATGCGGCCCGGCAACTCTTCCGGGCTCGATCACTGGGTCCGGAGGGCGAGGTGTTGCCGGATCGCAAACCGCACTCGGTCGCGGCTGATGTCCGGCCCGGCAACCCTTTCGAAGTCCGCCACTGGGTGCGACGGAGGGCCGGATGCGATCGGATCGCAATCCCGCGCTCGTCGCGGCGAATATGGCTGCCCGACAGCCGATTCGACGTCGGTCCAGTATGCCCTGGACAGGCCGGGTGCTACCGGTTCGCGAAAGCCGGACGCTCGGGCGGGACGGGCCCCACCCGAGCACGACCGAAACCTACTGCGCCGCTTCCAGATACACCGGCAGCGTGCGATGCCCGTTGGAGACGAAGCTGCCCACCGGCAGGAGCTCCGACGGGTCGACGGCCAGCCGCATCTCCGGGAACCGCTGGAAGATCGCGGGCAACGCGATTTCCGCTTCCAGCCGAGCCAGTGGCGCGCCGAGGCAGTGGTGCGCGCCGTGGCCGAACGCGAGGTGGTCCTTGTTCGCGCGGTGCACGTCGAACTCGTTCGTCGTCGCGCCGTGCACCTTCGGGTCGCGGCTCGCCGCGGCGTAGGACGCCAGGATCGCCTCGCCCTTCGGGATGCGGATGTCGCCGATCTCGATGTCCTCCACCGCGTAACGCAGCGGCAGGTGCGCGACGGGCGACTCGTAGCGCAGCGCCTCCTCCACCACGTCCGACCACGGCACCCGGCCCGCGACGACGTCCGCGCGCTGGTTCTCGTGCGTGAGCAGGGCGAAGATCGCCTGGTCGAGCAGGTTGACCGTGGTCTCGTGCCCGGCGTTGATCACCAGCATCAGGGTGTCGACCAGTTCCTTCTCGGTCAGCTGGGAACCGTCCTCGTCCCGGGTGGCGATCAGCACGCTGGTGACGTCGTCACCCGGGTTCTGCCTCCGGTGTTCCACCAGCTGGCTGACGAGCCCGTACATCTCCAGGTAGTTGGCGACACCTTCCTCGGGTCCGAGCGAGGTGTCGAAGAATCCGTCGACGCACTTGCGCAGGCCGGGGCCGAGGAACTCCGGAACCCCGAGCAACTCGGTGATCACCTGGATCGGCACGGGATAGGCGAAACCCTCACGCAGGTCGGCGGATTCGCCACGCGGGGTGGCGGCGAGCGCGTCGAGCAGCTGAGTGGTGATCTCCTCGATGCGCGGTCGCAGCGCCGCGCTGCGCCGATGGGTGAACGCGGGCGCGACCAGTTTGCGCAGGCGGCGGTGGTCTGGTCCGTAGGCGGTGAACATGTTGTCGACGGCCACCCACGGGTGCAGCGGCCACGCCTCGGTGATCTCGCCGTTGATGAACGCCGACCAGTGCTGCCGCGCGTCTTTCGAGACCCGCGGGTCGGCGAGCAGGCTCTTGAGCACGGCGGCGTCGGTCACCGACCACGCGGGCACGCCGCCGGGCAGTTCCACGAGCGCGGCGGGCCCGCGCTCACGGATCCGTGCGGACTCGCCCTGGATATCGGCGCCGGTCAGATCCAGGACTATCGGTTCGTACTCCATCGGTGGCTCCTTACACCAGATTCAACGGAGGGGACGGGGGAAAGACGACCGGTAGCGCCGTCATGGCGCGGTGGAAAGGCCCGGGCCGCCAGGACAATTCGGCGGCGGGCACGGCTAGCTCCAGCTCGGGCAACGCATCGAGCAGCTGATCGATGGCGTCCTGCACCACCAGGTACGCCACCGACCGCGCCGGGCAGGCGTGCGGTCCGGCGCCCCACGCCAGGTGCGAGCGGTTGCCGGTGCGGTCGCCGCCGCGCACGTCGGGATCGTTGTTGCTCGCGGCGAGGCTGATCAGGACCGGCTGGTGCGCGGGCAGCCAGGTGTTGTCGATCAGGATCGGCTGGCGCGGGTAGGTGATGGAGAAGTTCGCCATCGGCGGGTCGTTGAACAGCACCTCGTCCAGCGCGTCACGGGTGGAGAGGCTGCCGCCGAGCACGTGTCCGCCAAACCGGTCGTCGGTCAGCATCAGCAGCAGGGTATTGGTGATCAGGTTCTGCTGCGGTTCGATTCCCGCCCCGTAGAAGCTGATCAGCTGACAGAGCATCTCCTCGTCGTCGAGCTTCGCGGGGTGGTGCGCCAGTCGGGAGGTGACGTCGTCGCCCGGGTCCGCGCGCCGCAGCGTGATCAGCTCCATCAGCGCCGCGCTGAGCATCTCCATGCCGCGCGCGGCCTCGACGGTGTCGAAGAGCATCGCCATGCCGGTCGCCACGCGCTGACCCAGTTCGGTCGAGCAGCCGACCATCTGGTTCAGGACCTCGAAGACGAGCGGGAAGGCGTACTGGGTGACCAGATCGGCCGAGCCCGCCTCGCAGAAGGTGTTGATCAGCGGGATGGCGATCTTCTCGACGGTGGCGTGCAGCGCGTGCAGGTCGATGCCGTCGATGCTCGCGACGTAGGCCTGCCGGTAGCGCGCGTGCACCGCACCCGCGTTGCGCAACGCGTTCGGGTACCACTCCATCATGGGTTTGACGGGGCAGTCGTCCGCGATGTCCTTCTGCCACATCCGCGGGTCGGCGGGGAAGTGGTCCGGGTCGTTGAGGATGCGCAGCGCGGTGCCGTACCCGATGATCAGCGTCGCGGGGACACCCGGCGCCAGTTCGATGGGGACCACCGAACCGTACTGGCGGCGCATGTCGTCGTAGGCGCCGTGCGGGTCGGCGGCGAATTCCGGTGCGTGCAGCGGGATCCGAGGGCCGTCGGCGCCGATCGGGGATCCGTGCTGGACCGGGCAGACTCCGGGTGCGGTGACGTGCGGCGCGGTGACCGCGGACTGTGACGTGGTCAAAAGACGGTACTCCAGACGAGGGACATGAGCTCCGCGTCGAGTGGCCGGAACTCGGGCGCGGCGCACCGTGATTCATCGCGGTGACCGCACAGTGCCTGCCGGACAGGCGATCTGGGCTGCGATCACCGTCGACCCCGACAAGCTCTGACCCAAGCGTCCAGAACTCGACAACTCGCCCACGTTAGCAGCAATGCGAGAGGTTCTGTCTCGTTGTGACAAAAATTTGTTAGCACACGAAAGTAACGCGCGGCCGAAAACGCCTGGTCGCAAGGGGTGTGGAAGGTGGCGCCGAAAGTCGCTGCGGCTAACCGTGATTCGTGAGGAGCTACAGACAGGGCCTAGTTCCCGCCGCGCGCGGACGCGTGCACGGCAACGAGCCGGGCCGCGCGGATCGCGTCCCAGAGCGGGCGCAGCAGCGTCTCCTGCGCGCCGATGGCGCTGGCAGAGGTCGGTGCGGACGCCGGTTCACGTTGCGCCACTGTCAATATCGCGGCCACGTGATCGGCCGTGTCGAGAATGCGCTTGGCGCGCAGCGGGATCGAGCTCGGGTAGTCGTGCCTGGCGTAGTCGGCGAGCTCGGCCTCGATGAGTTCGCGCGGATCGGAATCGGCTGCACCGACCGCGGTGGTGTGCAGCTGCATCAGCGCGTCGGCGGCATCGCGGACGGCCTCCCGCATGGCGTATTCGGCCTCGCCGAGCGACATGTCCGGGCCGGGGGCGGGTGGGATCGGGGTGCTGTAGAGCGTCCACTGCAGGGTGTCGTCGTCGGGCCACCGCGGGATCAGGCCGGTGCCCTCGGTGCCGGGCACGCCGATGAGCAGACCCTCCTCGGCCTCGATGGCGTCGGCGCCGAACACGGTGCCCGGCGGCAGTCCGCGCACGTCGCCGAGGACCGGAAGCACCAGGCGCAGCTGCGCGCCGGGCTGGGCCATGGCCTCGCGGATGACCTTGAGCAGTGCCATGACACCGGACCCTGGCAGCATGGTGCGCGAGGACCACGGCAGGTCGGTGCGAGCGCCGGTCATCGGGTCGCCCGCGGCGATGGTGTGCCGCGGCGCCCACGCGTGCAGCGCCTCCAAGACGTCGTCGGGCGCACTGCACCCGGCCAGCCAGGAGCCGGCCCACACCGTCAGCGTGGCACTAGGAGAGCACATAATTATCGAGCATAAACGCTTCGGGCTACCGGTGGGCATCGGCGCACGAGCCCTCGTGAGCTGCGCGCACCCGCCGAATCGGCCCCGCGCGAAGGCGCCGCGTCCACCGGTCGGGCGGCTCGTGCCGGGCTACTCCGGTTCGGTGACGAAGTCGATCAGACGTTCGACCGCACCGATGAGCGGAGCCTCCAGATCACGGAAGGACTCGACCGCGTCGTAGACCCGGCGCCACCCGTCCTGCGGGGTGCCCCAGCCGAGACGCCGGCAGACGCCGGTCTTCCAATCCTCCCCGCGCGGCACCTCGGGCCAGGCGTCGATGCGCAGCGTCGCGGGCCGCACCGCCTGCCACACATCGATGAACGGGTGCCCGGTCACCAGCACGTGCGGGCCGAGACCGGTGGTGAGCTGGGTTTCCTTCGACCCGGTGACCAGGTGGTCGACCAGCACACCGACCCGGCGGCCGGGACCGGGCTCGAACTCGGCCAGCCGCGCGGCCAGGTTGTCCAACCCTTCCAGGTGCTCGACCACCACGCCCTCGACCCGCAGATCGTGGCCCCACACCCGCTCCACCAGGGCGGCGTCGTGCACACCCTCCACCCAGATTCGGCTGGCCTTGGCGACCTGGGCGCGCAAGCCCGCCACCCGGGTGGAGCCGGAAGCGGACCTGGTCGGCTGCTTCGGCGCGGCGACGGCAGGGCGCACCAGGGTGACCGGTCGACCGTCGATGAGGAAGGCCGCCTCCCGCATCGCGAACAGCCGCACCGCACCGCGCGCGTCCTCCAGCTTGACGAACTCGCCGTCGTAGCTGCGATCGAATCCGACCACGGCGCCGCAGAATCCGCTGGCCGCGTCCTCCACCACGAGGTCGCGTTCGGCGGTCACCTGCGGCACCGCTCGCTTCTTGGTCCTCTCGTGCCCGGCGAAGATGTCGCCGTACCTGTCCCGCGTACCCACCCGCCCGAAACTACCGGCCGTCGCGCGGTTTTCGCGGGTGCGACGCGACGTTTTCCGGCGCGGAGAGTGTGCTGTGCGCCGCTGTGCCCGGCGTCGAAACCTTTAGTAGAGCTCGAAGATCGGCTGCCTGCGATTAGAGTGGGTGCGTGGCCGCAATAGCTTGGCTGGTCGCGGGCATTCTGCTCGCGGCCGCAGAGATGCTCACCGGGGACCTCACGCTGCTGATGATCGGCGTCGCGGCCCTCGGCACGGCGGGGGTGAGCGCCACGGCGGACACCTCCCTCGTGGTGGACGCGGTGGTCTTCGCGGTGATCACCGCGGTGCTCATGCTCGGGGTGCGGCCGGTGCTGCGCCGCAAGTTCGGCACGCCGCCGCCGATTCCGACGAATGTCGATGCGCTGCCGGGGAAGTCGGCCCTGGTGTTGGAGGAAGTGGCCGCCCACTCCGGCCGGGTGAAGCTGGGCGGCGAAGTGTGGACCGCGCGGCCGATGAACCCGGACGAGGTGTACGAGCCGGGCGTGACCGTGTACGTCATGAAGATCGACGGCGCGACGGCCGTCGTCTGGAAGGGGCCGTAATGGCTGTATTGATCGTCGCCGCCGTGCTCGTCCTCTTGGTCGTCGTGGTGGTGTTCAAATCGATCGCGTTGGTGCCGCAGGCCGAGGCGGCGGTCATCGAGCGGCTCGGCAGGTACTCGCGGACGGTGTCCGGTCAGCTGACGTTCCTGGTGCCGTTCGCCGATCGGATCCGCGCCAAGGTGGACCTGCGCGAGCGGGTGGTGTCGTTCCCGCCGCAGCCGGTGATTACCCAGGACAACCTGACGCTGCAGATCGACTCGGTGGTGTATTTCCAGGTCACCAGCCCGCAGTCGGCGGTATACGAGATCAGCAACTACATCGCCGCGGTCGAGCAGCTCACCGTCACCACGCTGCGCAACGTGGTCGGCGGCATGACGCTGGAGGAGACGCTGACCTCCCGCGACCAGATCAACAACCAGCTGCGCGGTGTGCTCGACGAGGCCACCGGACGCTGGGGCCTGCGCGTGGCGCGGGTCGAGCTCAAGGCCATCGATCCGCCGCCGTCGATCCAGGAGTCGATGGAGAAGCAGATGAAGGCCGACCGCGAGAAGCGCGCGATGATCCTCACCGCGGAAGGCACCAGGGAGTCGCAGATCAAGACGGCCGAGGGCGCCAAGCAGGCGCAGATCCTGGCCGCCGAGGGCGCCAAGCAGTCCGCCATCCTCGGCGCCGAAGGTGAGCGGCAGAGCCGCATCCTGCGTGCCCAGGGCGAGCGCGCCGCCGCCTACCTGCAAGCCCAGGGCCAGGCGAAGGCCATCGAAAAGGTCTTCGCCGCAATCAAATCCGGCAAGCCGACGCCGGAACTGCTTGCCTACCAGTACATGCAGACGCTGCCGATGGTGGCCCGCGGCGACGCCAACAAGGTGTGGCTGGTGCCGAGCGATTTCGGCAAGGCGCTGGAGGGCTTCGCCAAGAGCTTCGGCTCGCAGGGCGAGGACGGCGTCTTCCGCTACGAGCCGCCCGCCGACGACTCGGCGCCGGTCAAGGTCGAGGACGATTCCGATGTCGCCGACTGGTTCGACACCGCCTCGGATCCCACCATCGAACGCGCCGTTCGCGCGGCGGAGGCCACCGCACGCCAGCCCGTCGAAGGCCTGACGCCCACCCCGCTGCAGCGCTCGCCCGAGCCCTCGCCGCACCAGCAGGTCGTTGCGCCCACCGAGTCCGCTCCCGCGCAACAGGACCCCGCGCAACCCCCGGCCTACCGCCCGGACGACCCGCACGGCCGCCCGTGGCAGCCCCCGGAGAACTACCGGCAGTAACCGTTCCGGCACCTCGTGCCGCTCCCTCAGTGCACGCCACTCGAATGTTTCGGGCGACGGCTGCCGTCCACGCTGAGGGTGGTGAGGTGGCTGACTCGGTGGCGATCGCGCGGCCGTGTTCCTGAGTGGTTGGTGTAGATTCTGAGGTCACCAGCTGGAAGGGGGAAGTGGTGACGCAATCCAGTTCAGGGGAATCGCCCTTCGATGTCGTTCCGGCCGACGTGACCGACGCTGGTCGTTATGTGCAGTTGACTGCCGAGGAATTGATCAACGGGGTTCGTTCGCTGGATGCCGACATCACTAGGCTTTTGGAAACCTGGAGCGGCACGTCGGCCTCCGTCTACCGCGCTGGCTGGGACGAAGCGCGCCAAGGTGCAGAGACCGTTTTGGAGTCGTTGGGTAAGTTGGCTGAACTTCTCGGTGTGGTGGCTACCACCCACACCGATCTGGATTCCGGGCGCGCCGCGAACATCAGCTCGCTCGAGCTGCCGTGAGAGTGATGGGGGAAATACACTGTGGCTGAACCGTTTCGTGTGGATCTGACCGAACTCGACGACATCACTGCTCGCGTCGCAGGTTTCGTCGGATTCCTCAACGAGAGTCTGTCCGGGCTGCAGGAACGTACCGCCGCTTTGCAGTCGAGCTGGACCGGTCCGTCCGCGACTGCCGCAAGTGAGGCGTTCGCGCAATGGCTGACTGGAGCACAAGATGTCGCCGACGGCATCGAGGCAATGCGGGCCGCGGCTGTCGCCGCACACGAGCGCTACAGCGCAGCCGTGGCAGCGAATCTGTCCATGCTCGGACGTGGCACCAGAGCCCAGCCGTGACCGTGCTCAAAGTCCCTCCGCAGACGTACTATGACGCCGCTGATATCTGCGCAACAGCAGCCTCCGGGTACTTCAACGCATTCAAGACAGCGATGCGGTCCTTTGGTGACACCACCAACATGGCAGGTAGCGTCGGAGATGGTAAGAAGTGGGCCGAATCCTACGATCAACAGGCCAAAGACGTATACGGCATGTCTATCGATCTGGTGCTCGCCCTTGATGGATACGCGCAAGTACTCAAACAGGCTGGTTACAACCACGCCATCGCCGACTACGACCCGGCAAGTGGCAGGCCTGCACCCGAGGCCCCGAATCTCACCCCTTCGTTCACTCTTTCCCCGCAGGAACTCACCTCGCTCCTTGTTCCGCCGTCGGCAGGTGGACCTGGCAGAGGCTTGGTCGATGACGGTCTCGAGCTGGCGGCCAAGATCGGTGTCCCCGTCCCCGACGGTGACACCGAGAAGTTGTCACACTCCGCTGACGTATGGCACGCCTTGGCGAACAACGATGTAATCACCGCCACTCCTGGCGACCTGGAACGCGCCGCGGCCATGTTCGAACAGGTCACCTCCCCGGATGCGAACTTCATCGATGAAGACCTGCGCGAAATCAAAGCGGCCGCCTCCGATCTCGCTGGCGCCTACGCCGAACTGACCCAGGCCTGTCGTGAGCAGAAGCAAGCTCACGACAAACTCCGCGAGGACCTACACAAAACCCTGATAGCGCTCCGCGATGCCCTGCTCCAGGAACTAGCCATCAATGCTGCGATCGGCGTGGCGTCGTCGTTCGTCAGTTTTGGCGTCGGGGCCGCCCTCGCGGCCGCTAAAACTGCTAAGGCCATCGATAATTTCGTCGACATTCTCCGAGGGGTCGTCAACGCCGCGAAGCTCAAGACCGTCGTCACCATCCAACGCGTCACGGCTACAACCAGGAAAACAATTCAACGCATAAAGGACCTGACTACCAGGCTTGTCGCAAAGATCAACAGTAAGAAGAATGAGACGACCGGCAGGCTTTTCTCGAGATCGGGATCGAAAACCAACAAAGAGATTCTGGAGAGCGGCGACCATCTTCCATTGACAATCGAAACTGTGCGTGAGTACGCCAAAAAAGCTGGTATAGACTTGGAAGGCGTGGAGATCAACTTGGCGATCACGCCAGATGATGTCGCGTACTATGACTGGGCTGGTGCTGGTGCAAGTGCCCAAGGGAATTCGATAAACCTCGCGCCAGGTGCATTTGCCAGCGAAGAAGCGCTGATTCGGAACTTGATACATGAGCGTGTCCATGTGCAACAGTTCCGCGACGGGCGAACTGGCGCCTCGTCGTCGGTCCGTGCATTGGAGGACGAGGCATATGCTGCCGATGAGGTTGGATGGTTGGACTACCAGAAGAGGGCAGGGCGATGAACGGTGAATTCGAGGTACTCGGCGTCTATCCGGTGAGTTTCATGCCGGTTCCGTTCGTTGTCGGAACGCCGAGTTGGGACATGTGTGTTGGCCAGTCGGTGCGCCTTCGCAAGAAGAATGGAGCGATTTTCGACGGCACGATTGAGTCGTTCGACTTCCATCGTCCAACCGAGGATCAGATATCTGTAGTTTTTTCCGCGGGTATATCAAAAAATGCTGAACCTGGCGATGTGATTTCACTGGTTCAAGAGGTGGATTTGTAATCGGTGCCAGTTGCGGCCGTCCGAAGGTCCGCGGGGCGGCCGAATCCGGCACCGACGTGGGAGCCGATTGCCGTCAGCGTCCACACCGCCCCGTCGCTCACCATCGAGCGGCGGGGCGGTTGGCGTGGCGCGACATCGCGTAGCCCAAGGAATCGGGGGCAGTGCGGTTTTCGCTGTGTTCGGCCGAAAACGTCCGGCGCCACGGATAATCGGTGCGTGCTCGTGGGCGAACGGACATCCGGGAGAACATGCTGACGCGGAGGGCCTTGTTGCGGGCGGCGTTGATCGCGCCGCTGGCGGGCTGTGGCACGGGTGTGCTCGGCACACCGGGCGCGGCGCGTATCGCCGTGTCCTGGAGCGGTTCTGAGCTCGCGGCGTTCCGCGCGGTGCTCGACGCGCTGCACCTGTCGGGCTCGGTCGACGTGATCCCGCTCGGCGACGAGATCGAGACGGCGTTGACCGGTGGACGGTCGGCGCCGGAACTGGTCATGCTGCCGCAGGCGGGGCGGGTGCGCGAACTGGCCGAAGACGGCGTGCTGCGTGATGTTCCCGAATCGCTGTGGCTCGACGAGGTCGAGAAGCGTTGCTATTCGGGGGTCTGGGCGGAGTTGCTGTACCACGACGAACGCCCGTACGGCGTGCCGTTCAAGGCGGCCGACAAGTCGATGGTCTGGTTCGACCGGGAATCGGCGGTCGAGGCCGAGGTCGGAACCCCGGCGCTGTGGACGCTGGATTTCTGGCTCGACCGCATCGAGTTCCTCGCCGGGAAAGACCGGCGGCTGCTCGCGCTGGCCGCGGCGGACGGGTGGGCGCTGACCGATCTGTTCGAGAACCTGCTGTACGCGCAGGACCCGGAAACCTATGCGGCCCTTGCCGCCCGCGGCCCGACGGCGATCTGGGCGAAGGACCCGGTGCGCGCCGCCCTGCACCTGCTCGGCTCGTGGGCGGCGAACCCCGCGGCCTTCGCCGGCGGGATCGGCACCGCCCTGACCATGCAATTCTCCGACGCCATCCGGGAAGTGTTCGAGCGGAGGCGGGCGGTGATGGTGGTCGCTCCCGATTTCGCCGAGCCGGTCGTGCGCAAGGCCGTCGCGCGATCGGGACGCAAGCCCGCCGAGGTCGTCGGGGTGACGGCCTTTCCCGGTCTCGCGCCGGGTGGACCGCGCCCGCGCATCCTCGGCGGCGACGTCCTCGTGCTCAGCCGCTCGGCGGACGACGGTGCGAAACGAGTGCTGGCCGCGCTGGCCGCGCCCTCGGCTCCGCTGCCGTGGATCAACGGATTCCACGGTTTCCTCGCGCCGAACACCCGAACCGACGCCGCGTATTCGCCGTTTCTGCGGCCGTCGGCCGAACGCCTCGGCGACACCGCGGTATTCGGTCCGCGCGACGAGGTGGTGTTCGACCTGTCCGACCAGATCGGAGCGCTCGGCGGACGAAACGGGTTGTGGCGCATACTCACCGAGTTCCTGGTCGCCGTCGACGGTGACCCGTCCGGCGTCGGTCTCGCGGTGAACGACGCGGTAGCGGCGCTGGCCGGGTGGTGACTCGATGACGACGCCGCCCGGATTCCTCAGCAACGGATTGCATGTGGAACTCGCCACCCGGCGGATGCGCGGTGCGTTGATCGGTGGACGGCAGCCGTGGCGCGGCTGGGGATGGGCGCGGGTGGCGCCCGCGTGGCTGCTCGGGGCGCTGCTGCTGCTCGCCTCGGGCTGGACAGTGGCCACGGCGGGGGCGCGGGTCGGGGTGGCGCTGTCGCTCGTCGTCGTCGGCGCCGTGGTCCTGCTCGCGGCGCGGCTGTTCCCGTCCGGCACGCCGCGGGTCGGGGCGGTGGTCGCCGCTGTGATTTCGATGCTGGCCGGACCGCTGCTGTTCGTGATAGTCGCGAACACGGACACGCTGGCCGTCTACGGGCGGACGATGCTGTTCGTGCTCGGCGGATTCGGGCTCATGGCGGCGGCGCTGTTCACCGCGTGGTGGAGTCGCGGCGTGCGGTGGTTGTGGCTGCCGCTGGTCTTGCCGTTCGGTGTCGCGGCTTTCGTCTCGGGTCTGGCGTTCCGGGTCATGTTCGAGGCGGCGGTGCCCGTGGGTGATATCGCGACGTTCCAGACCGGTTACCGCTGGATGCCGCTGATGGCGTTCTGGTGGACCTGGTTCGGCTTCCTCACCGGCATGTTCTCGGCAGGCCTCCGGGCGATCGAGACCGATCCGGTGCGCTGGGGCTACCTCAACGCCCCCACCGGTCGTTTCCGGTTCGCGTGGATGGCCTGGCGCGGGGTGCGGCTGGTGCACCCGGTGGTGCTGATCGCCGGGATCGCCGCGGTCGTCGCGGCGGCCAGGGTGTTCGACGTCATCCTCATCGGCATCCCCGCCGCCTACCAGTACGACAGCGACAGCGCGACAGTGCGCTGGTGGCGGTTGGCGACCACCGACAGCGCCGCGGCCGAGGTCGCGATCTACTCGGTGCCGTTGGCCGTCCTGGTCGGCGTCTGCGCTTTCGCCCTCGGAAAGACCGGCGGTCCGCGGGAACTTCGCTTGCCGCTGCGCCCACGTTCGCACGAACCGCACGCCGCGCGGCGGCCGGGCAGGCTCGTCACCGGTTTCGCGGTGCTGATGGGTTTCGTCTCCGTCGCGCCGCTGCTGATGCTGGCCGTGGTCTCGATGCGGCAGGCGGACGGTCTGGGCTGGCCCGCGATCGGCCGGGTCTGGGAGGCCGGTCTGCCCTCGACGTTGGGTGTGACGGCTCTCGTGGCGACGGTTGCGACCGTACTGGCGGTCTCGGCCGCGCTGCCGGTCGCGCGGTGGCTGTCGGCGACGCCGTCGGACACGTGGCGGGTTCGCCTTGCCACGGCCGCGCTGGTGGTGCTCGCCGTGCTGCCCGCCCAGATGTATCTCGGGCCGATCGACGAGGTGAGTGAATCGCTGGGCCTGTCGGGGACGCAGTATCCGCTGATGCTGGTCCACGGCGCGGCGGGACTTCCGGTCAGCGTGTTGATCCTGCGCGGTGCGATGCGTGCGGCCGAGGAGAACCCGAGCTCGGCCGCGCTGCACGGGCTGGCCAGGCCCGGCGCCGTCGCGCGGCGTTTGTGGGACGGTGCGGGGCGCGCCGTGGTCACCGCGGCGGTACTCGAATTCGTATTGGTGTGGAACGACTTCTTCGTCAGCCTGATGATCAGCGGCGCGGGCGCGAGCCCGTGGTCGCTGCTGCTGTGGGGCGAGGCCCGCCAGTACGAGGAGAACTTGCCGCAGCTGGCCGCCGGAGCGCTGGTTTTCGCCATCGTCCCGGTCGCGTTGTTGCTCGCGACCTGGCGCCGGTTCCTGGTGCCCGGGCTGACCGGGGGAGTGCTGCGATGAGCGGGCCCGTCGGCGCGCCGCCGCCCTCGCCCGGGATCGCCGCGCCGCCACCGGCCCTGCTGCGTTTCCGGTTCGGCGGTGGCGCCTTGGCCGCGGCCGTGCTGCTCGGACTGGTGATCAACATCGTGTCGAGCCTGTTCTTGGAGCGCGGCGTCGGCGTGCTGCTCTCCGTGGGGCTGCTGGTGATCGCGTCACTCGCCGTGCTGCTTCTGGTCAGTCGCTGGCTGCGGGCCGAACGACGCAGGCTCCGCGAAAGCCCGCACACCGCAAGGGAACTGGAACTGCTCAGCGATTTCGACGACGCGCAGACGCCGATCGGCGCCAACCCGAGCGCACCGGCGCCGCCGCTGACGAGAATATTCGGCGCCACCCATGAGGAGGCGGCGGTGCTCGGCGAGCTGCCGGTGCGTGGATACAGCGCGGCCGCGTTGCTGGCGGTGCTCACGGCGATCCTGGACGCGCCCGCCCGCGACCCGTCCGACGGCACGCCGCCGCGAACGACCGCGCCGTTGCTGCTCACCGAGCTGGAAGCGGACGGTTTCGTGCGGGTGGCCGGTGTGCAGCAGTACTGGGTCGTCGCGGTGCCCGATACACCCAGCGGAGCCGACGCCCGGGCCGGATCGCGGTGGAGCGCCGCGCTCACCACGCTCGCGCAGCATCACGCCGACCGCGCGGAACGGTGGGCGATCGGTTTGGGAACGCCGCGTTTCGCGGCCGCGGGGCGCGGCTGGTTCGAGGCCGAGGAAGAATTCCTGCGGCACCTGGTGAAGGAGTGCGCATCCCTCGGAGCTCTGCTGCCGCGGACCGCAGTGCCCAGCCTGATCCGGATCGCCGACGCGCTCGACGTCTGGGACGCGCGCACCAGAGGGCACGACGCCGAACTCGCTCGGAAGCTGTGGCCACCCCCACCCGATCCGAACCAACCGCGCGATACACCACTGCCAGGTCTGGACGCGCTCGGCGCGCACGCGGACCACGTGCGGCTGCGCGCGGGCCACCTCGCCGAACCGCCCCGCCGCGGCGGAGACCGTGGTCGTTACGCCGACTTGACCGCGCGCTACCACCACGTCCGTGCGCTGGAGACGCTGGACCCCGCGCTCGAGGAGTTGTGCCGCGCGCTGGATACGCGGCGCCTGGATACGCGGCGCCTGAGCACGCGGCGCCCGGATACGCAGGCGGCACACCGGGCGCGTTCGGACCGCCAGGTGGCGGAGGCGCGCGGCAAGCTGGAGAACGCGGGCCGCCAACTGGAACGCGTCTGGTGGTTGATGCCGCGCGAGGACATCCCGGGCGAGGTCTGCACGTTGGTGAACCTCGGCATCGTTTTGCTGTGCCAGGGTCGCCTCGACGACGCGCAGGACCGCTTGGAGCTGGCCGAGGCGCTGACCAGGCAGGGCCGCGACCCGGACGGTCGCGCCCACATGCACGAGATCCTCGGCCACGTCTGGTGGGCCCGCGGCGAGGCCGTCCGCGCGCTGCGCTGCTGGCGGCTCTCGCTCACGGCGTACCGCGCGCTGTGTGACGATCACGGAATCGCCCGCTGTCTCCAGCATCTCGCCGCCGCGGTGATCGCCGATCCGTGCTGCGTCGACGATGTGCTCGGTCCGGATCCGTGCCGTCCGCCCGGCCACGCGATCGAGCAGGCGACCGGCTGGCTGGCCGAGGCCCAATCGCTGTATCCCGCCGCGCGAACGGCGAATCACTATCGGGCCCGAGCGCTCCTGCAGTGCGGTGTTTCGCCGCGCTACGCCATCGATCGCTGGCCGCTGGCGCTCGAAGAGAACGTACCGAGCCGATGAGGCGCCGCGTCGACAGCGCTTAATCGGGATCTGTAATATCCCGATTGTGATCATGGGTGAAGGCGTCGAATGGGGGCTGCACTGCTGCCTGGTGCTTGCCTGGCTGGAGGACCGGGCGCCGATCGCGACCGCTCGCCTGGCGCGCATGTTCGAGCTGCCGCCCGACTACCTCAAGAAGCGGCTGCAACCGTTGGTCCGGGCAGGGATTCTGGAATCGACGCCCGGCGCGCGCGGCGGCTATCGGCTCGCCATGGCGCCCGAGCGGGTGACGGTGCTCGATGTGGTCGTGGCGGTGGAGGGGCGCACCGAGGCGTTCGCCTGCAACGAGATTCGCCAGCGCGGCGCGGGGGCGACGGCGGCGGCCAGCGAATTCGCGCGCCCGTGCGGCATCGCGACCACGATGCGCCGCGCCGAGCTGGCGTGGCGGCGCGAACTCGCGGGGCGGACGCTCGCCGATCTGATCGCCGAGAGCCCGCCCAATGCCTCCGTGCGGGCGCGCCGCTTCTACGAGCAGCTCGCCGTCTGATCTTTCGCCCGGTCGCGAGGCCGGGCTTTCTACAGAGGAGATTAGGGACAGTGAATATCCCGATTGTTGCCGAACGTAAGGTCGAGCGAAATGGTGTGAGCCGCATCGCGGTTCTCGCCCTCGGCACGTTCGCGGTCGGCACCGACGCGTTCATCCTGGCGGGCTTCCTGCCCGACACCGCCGCCGAGCTCGGCGTCGACACCGCCGCGGCGGGTCTCGCGGTGAGTGTGTTCGCGGCCGCCTACGCCGTGCTCTCGCCGGTGCTGGCCGCCGTGACCGCGCCGCTGCCGCGCCGCGCGCTGCTGATCGGCGCGCTCGTCGTGCTCGCCGCGGCCAACCTGGGCTCGGCCGCGGCGCCGAACCTCGCGGTCCTGCTCGGCACCCGCGTCCTCGCCGCCGCGGGCGCGGCGGCCTACACGCCGAATGCCGGGGCGGTCGCCGCGGCGCTGGCGCCACCCGAACTGCGCGCCCGAGCTCTGGCGACCGTGGTCGGCGGGTTGACCGTGGCCACCGCGCTGGGGGTTCCGCTGGGCAATCTCGTTGGGCGCGTGCTGGGTTGGCGTTCGGCCTTGGCGCTGGTGGCGGGGTTGTGCGTCGTCGCCGCGGTGGGGCTGGCCGCGGTGCTGACCCCGGCGCGGCAGTCGGCGTCGAACGGCGAGGCTGTGGCCGCGTTGTCCGGCGCGCCGCGCGTCCCGGTGCGCGCGCGGTTCGCGGTACTGCGCAGGCCCGGGGTGGCAACGGTGCTACCGCTGACCGTGCTCGGTATGGCCGCCGCCTATGTCGTGTACGCCTACAGCGTCCCCGCGCTCGCGCAGGTCGGTATCGGCTCGGCGGCCACGTCGTGGGTGCTCGCCCTGTATGGTGTCGGCGCGGTGCTCGGCAACACCGCCTCCGGATACGCGACGGACCGCTGGGGTGCGACCCGAGTCCTGATCTGCGGGTACGCGGCCATGGCCGTCGCGCTGGGCGCCCTCGGTTTGCTGGCCGCCACGGATCGTGTCGCGCCCGTGCTCGTCGGCGTGCTCGCCGCGGTGTGGGGCGCGAGCGCGTGGTGCCAGACGCCCGCGCAACAGCACCGCCTCATAGCGGCCGCGCCCGCCGAGGCGAGTCTCGTTGTCGCACTGAACGCTTCGTGCATCTACCTGGGCATCGGCGCGGGCACGCTGCTCGGCGGATTCGCGGTGGGCCACGGCGGCGTCCTCTATGCCGCGGGCGCGGCGCTGGCCGTGATCGCGTTGCTGTTCGCCGCCGGTACGACGCGAAAGGCCTGACGGGGCGTCGGAACCCGCCCGTGGCCGCTGTGTCCGTGTCGGAATCCGGCGTGCCGCCGCTGCCCGCGGGTGTTCGTCGGCGCGAGCAAGCAGGCTGGATCCATGACCGACGACATCACCGCCATTCATCACACCGGCATTCTCACCCGCGACCTGGACGGCCTCGAACGCGTCTACCGCCTTTTGGGTTTCACCCTGAGTCCGCGGTCACGGCACCTGCTGAGCGCGCGGCCAGGGGAGGCGCCGCAGGCGGGATGCACCGCGAATCTGTGCGCCTTGTTCGGTGGGTCCTATATCGAATTGCTCGGCATCGTCGACGAATCCGCACCGGACCCCTGGCACACCAAGTCGATGGCGGATCAGTACGAAGGCTTCCGCATCCTGAACCTCGACACCGACGACGCGGCCGCCACCCACGCACGGCTCGTGGCGCTGGGCATGCGAACCTCGGGCGTGCTCGGCCTCGAGCGCGACGTCGACACCGTCGAGGGAGTGCGCACGGTCCGGGCCCGCGCCGTCCACCTCGACCCGCGCAGCACGCCCGAGGGCTATCTCGGCCTCGCCCAACACCTCACCCGCGAGTACGTGCACCAGCCGCGATACCTGTCGCATCCGAACGGCGCGCGCGGCATCGCGGCGGTGCTGATCGTGGCCGACGGCGACGAATTCGACGGCATCGCACGGCGATACGCCGACCTGATCGGCGCGGGATGGGCCGACGAGGGTCCGCTCTCGGTCCTCGTGCACAAGGACGTCCGCCTGGAACTGGTGCGCGCCGCCGACGCCCCCGCCGTGCTGCCCGGCGAATTCGCCCCGGCCCCTTCTTATCTGGCCGCGATGACGATCCGCGTCGACGACGTGACCGCAGCGCGCGGGCTGGTGGAGCGCGGCGGCATCCCCACCCGCACCACCGCGAACGGATTCTTCGTTTCCGGTCGCGACGCGTATGGAGCGGGTCTGTTCTTCACCGCGCGGTGAGCGCGGGCGCCGCGCGCTTGGCGTACCGGGTGACCGGGGCGGTATCCAGTCGTTCCACACCCGGCAGTGCGCCAACCCGCTCGACGACGTAGTCGAATACCGCGTCCACGTCGCGGCAGATCGCCACGGCGATGATGTTGTGCGGTCCGGTGGTCGCGCCCGCGAACGCGATCTCCGTATCCTCGATCAGCGCCGCGCCGACCGCGGCGAGGTGCCGGGGCGTCACCGTCAGCCACAGCAGGCACTGGAACGTGTAGCCGAGCAGCGCGGCGTCCACCTCGACGTCGAACCGGAGCACGCGCGCCCGCCGCAGCTCGTCCAGCCTGCGCCGCACCGCGGATTCCGACCAGCCGAGCGCACCGGCCAGGCCCGGATAGCTCGCCCGGCCGTCGGCGGCCAAGCGGGGCAGCATGCGTCGATCGAGGTCGGTCAAGGCGATCGGCCCGCCGTCGACCGGCAGCTCGGCGTGCAGCGCGGATACCTGATCGGTGTCCAGCGCGGACGTGCGGCCGTGCCAGCGCCTGCGCGTGAGATGGCGGACCAGCCGCTGCGCGTCGACGCCGAGGACGTCGGAATGCCTGGCCAGCGCGGGCAGCGGCGCGGGCTCGGCGGCCGCGGTGCGGAAGACGCAGACGATCTCGGCGCCGCTGGACAGCACCGTCACCCAGGCGGTGTCCGGTCGCACCGCCAGCGCGTGCGCGAGGGCGTCGGCGCGGTGCGGCCGAACCCGCAGGCGCACCACCCACTCCGCGGTTCCGGTGCGTCCACTGTCGGCCACCCCGGTCACCCGGACCGCGCCGGTGGTGGCCAGGCGCGCGAATCGTCGTGCCACCGTCCGATCGGAGACGGACAGGACCTCCGCGATCCTGCTGAACGGCGCCCTTCCGTCCACTTGGAGGGCGTGCAGCAGTCCGAGGTCGACCGCGTCGAGCGCCTCCGTCTTCATTTACCAAGGATAGGGCGGCGCGACGGGTTTCCATGGGGTGCGGGCGACGGCGACGATCGTGTTGCTCGAAAATGCGTGCGGCCCCGTCGAATACGCGTCCCAAGCGTGGGGAACCGCACAGTCGCCTCGATTGACGGGGCCCGAGACGCCGGTTACTAATGGACGGTGGCGCGTCTCGCGCCACACAGCAGCCTGACGAGCGAAGCGGGGTGAGCGGCGGATGCCGGATGTCACTATCGGAACGCCGATCGAGAGTTCGAGATGACCAGCTCGCTCGGCACGCCGACCAACCGCTTCGACACCGAAGTGCTCGGTCTGCACTGGATCCCGCTGTCGGCGTCGGACGAGGACACCGCGGCGGTGTTGCGCGAACGCCTCGGCATCGACTTCACCCGCACCACCGATCGGATCTGGGAGACGGGCGATTTCGTCTACCTCCCGGTCGCCGCGACCTATCTGCGCGGCGACGCGGTCCGGCGCGAGACGATCGTCTTCGCGCTCGGCGGGGACTTCGTGGTCACCTCGCAATCCGCGGAACCGTTCGCGCCGTTCGATCGCGCCGTCGCCGAGATGGGCCGCCGACCAGCCCTCGCCGGTTCCCCGCACGGCGTGCTCTACGCCCTGCTTCGCTCGCTGAACGAGGCCGCCGAGGGCGTGCTCGGTCGCGCGCGGTCGGGGCTGGAGTCGCTCGCTCGCGAGATGGCCGCCGCCGTCGACGGCGACCGGGCCCACGAGGTCGCCGACCTGCGCGCCGCGGTCGCCGACCTGGACGCCGCGGAGGAAGCCGTCACCATGGTCCGGGACACCCAGCGTGATCTCGCTCGCGCGACCCGCCGCCTGCTCGCCGAATACGGCGACCGTGCCGAGGAACTGAGCGGCGCGATCGGCCACCTGCTCGCCGACATCGAGGACGTGCGCCAGCGCGCGGTCGCCGAACACGACCGCGCCCGCTACCTCCAGCAGGCACTGCTCATCCGCCTCGAGCTGCGGCAATCCCGAACCGTCAAGGTCCTCGCCGTGTCCGCCGCGCTCCTGTCCATCGCCCTGCTCGCGCTCTGCTACCTCGTGGCCCTCGCCTGACGGTGCCGCCGCAGCCCACCCCGAAAAAGCCACTCTCGCAGCTGAAGTCGGAAACGCGATCCGGCCATGGCCGACGCGGTTCCGGGTAGTATTCGACTGACCCGCGGGTGGGAAGAACGGAGCGGGCCGTGTGTGGAATCAGTGGCCACCTGGCCAGACCGGGCTTCCCGTCGCGCGGTGACCTCGTCGAGACGATGACGGGCGCGCTGCGCCATCGCGGGCCCGATGCGACGGCGATGTACGCCGAGGACTCGATAGCGTTGGGCTGCACCCGGTTGGCGATCATCGATCCCGGCGGCTCCGCGCAGCCGCTGCGCAGCGCCGACGGTGCGCTGGTCCTGATCGCGAACGGGGAGATCTACAACTTCGCCGAATTGCGCGACGGCCTGCGGCGACGCGGTCATGTCTTCGCCACCGACGGTGATTGCGAAGTCATCCTGCACCTCTACGAGGAGCACGGCGACCGCGCGGTCGATCACTTGCGCGGCATGTTCGCCTTCGCCCTGTGGGACGGACGGCTCGGTCGGCTGACCCTGGCCCGCGACCGGATGGGGGAGAAACCGCTCTATTACACCGAACGGCCGGACGGACTGCTGTTCGCCTCCGAGGCGAAGGCGTTGACGGTCGCGGGCGTGCCGGTCGAACTCGATCACGGAAGCGTCGCCGACTACTTCCGCCTCGAGTACGTGCCCGAGCCACGGAGCATCCTGCGAGACGTGCGGAAAGTCCCGGCCGGATACGTCGTCACCGTGGACACCCGTCCCTGGCGGGTGCGCTCGCGCGCCTACTGGCGGCTCGAGGACGCGGAGCCGATCGAAGGTTCGAGCGCCGACACAGTCGGCGCGATCCTGGCCGAACTCGCTCCGCTGGTCACCAGAACGGCCCAGCCGCTGGGCATTTCGCTCAGCGGCGGACTCGATTCGAGCCTCGCCGCCGCGCTCGCGGCCAAATTCTGCGCCGCACCGGTGCGGGCGTTCTCGGTGGGTTACGCGGGCCGACCGGCGAACGACGAGCGACACCACGCCAGAGAACTGGCCGCCGCGCTCGGCATGCCGTTCCACGAGATCGAGATCGGCGCCGCGCGGGCGACCGCCGACCTGCCTCTCGTCGTCGCCGCGCTGGACGACCCGATCGCCGATTTCGCGGGCGTGTGCTATCACGCGGTGCTGCGCGCGGCGGCCGAGGCGGGTGTCCGGGTGATGGTGCAGGGCCAGGGCGCCGACGAGCTGTTCTGGGGTTACGGGTGGGTGCGGGAAGCCGTCGCGCTCAGCGAGGCGCGCGGGAATCTGGTGTTCTACGAACTCGATCCGGATTTCCGGGAGGCCGAGCGGTTGGCGCCGCGGTACTTCGGCGAAGCGATGCGCGACGCGGCGCCGACCGGTTTCGCGCTGACCGGCGATCGGCCCGATATCGATCTGACCCGGCTGATCGTCGGAACCTACCTGCGGGAGAACGGCATCGCCCAGTGCGACCGGCTCAGCATGGCCAACTCCGTCGAATTGCGCCTGCCCTTCGTGGACCACCGCCTGGTGGAGGCCGTCGTCGGCCTACGCAGAACCCGACCGGACCATCGAGATCCGCCGAAGCACCGGCTGCGGGAGGTGGCGCACGCGTACCTTCCCGCGCATGTCGCCGACCGACCCAAGCGCAGCTTCTCGCCGCCGCTGCGCGAGTGGCACGCCGCTTACCTGCGGAGCTACGGCGACCTGTTGCCCGGCGGCGAGTTGGTACGCCGCGGGATCCTGACCGAAGCGGCGGCCCGCAGGCTGTCGGTCGCCGACTTCCCGCCGGGTGCCGGCTCTCCGTTCTCGTTCAAGGCCTTGATGCTCGAAATGTGGTGTCGGCACAACGTCGCTCGCGCAAGGAGATGATCGATGCAGGTGGCAGTGGTCGGCATGGGCTACGTCGGGCTAACGGCGGCGCTCGGACTCGCGGCGTCGGGACACGACGTCCTCGGCATCGATCACGACGAGAACCGCATCGCCCTGTTACGCGACCGGCGCTGTCCGTTCCACGAGCCGGACGTCGCCGAAGCCCTGCTCACCACGACGGCGACCTTCGAGCAGGCGCTCGATGTTCCGGTGCAAGCCGTGATCGTCGCGGTCTCCGCGCCGCTGGACCAGGACGGCGCGATCGATCTCCGTCACGTGGAGGCCGTGCTCTCGGAAACGCTGTCGGCCCAAAGGCTTCCGGACCTCGTCGTCGTGAAGAGCACGATCCCGCCGGGCACCAGCGAGCGATGGGCGACGCGGTTTCCGGCGCTGCGCCCGCGCTACGCGCACAATCCCGAATTCCTTAACCAAGGCCGCGCCCTTGCCGATTGGCGCGCGCCCGACCGCATCGTGCTCGGCCTGTGGAACCGCGAACTGCTGCCCGTGCTCGGAGCGCTGTACCACGACAAGACGGCGCCGCGGCTGGTCATCGGCCCGACCGAGGCCGAAGCGGTGAAATACGCCAGCAACGCCTTCCTGGCGACGAAGATCAGCTTCGCCAACGAGATCGCCAACTTCTGCGACGAGCACGGCATCGACGTGGACGCGGTGATCGACGGCGTATCACTGGATCCCCGCATGGGACAGGGGTTTTGGCGTCCCGGCGTCGGCTACGGGGACTCCTGCCTCGCCAAGGACATGACCGCGCTGACCCGATTCGCACGGCGTTCCGGCCGGCCCATGACGCTGCTCGAATCGGTCGCCGAGGTGAACGACCGTCAGCTGCGATTGCCCGTCGAGATCGTGGCGCGTGAGGCGGCAGCGGGCGCACCGCCGCCGGAGGTCGCTGTCCTCGGACTGCTCTACGAACCCGACAGCGACGACATGCGCGAAGCGCCGAGCCGGACCGTGGTACCCGCGCTGGGGGCCGTCGCTGCGGACGTCCGGGTCTGGGATCCGATCTTGAGCGCGGCGGCTTTCGCCGATCTGTTCCCAGGGGTCGGGCGCGCCCTCGGCATCAAGGAAGCCGTGCTGGACGCCGCTGTCGTCCTCGTGCTGACCGAGTTCCCGGAGGTTCTCGCCCTCGACTGGACCGCCGTGGCGCAACTCGCGCGGCCGAATTGTCTTGTCGTCGACGCCAAGAACGCCCTCGATCCGTCCGTCGTCGCGGCGGCGGGGCTGCGCTATCGCGGGGTCGGGCGGGCCGGTGGTCGAGGCGCGCCGGAAGAAAGCGTCGACGCGAAGTAGAAGGGATGTCGCCATGGGGATTCTGGTCCGACCGCGTTCGGAGGGCGGCGGTTACGGCGGCTGGCGATGCGAGGTGGACGACATCGTCCTCTCGGCCGACGGCGCGGAATACACCACCCACGAGACCGACGAGGCGGTGTGCGTTCTCGACGGGTGGCTCTGCTCGGGCGGCGGCGCGGCCGAACTGCTCGCGCTGTATCGCACGCACGGCATGGCGGCCGTGGCCGGGCAGGACGGACAGTACGTCGCCGTCGTGCACGATCGCTCGCGCGGAGAAACGCACCTGGTGGCCGACCCCGGCGGATTCGGGAACGCGTGTTACCGCGCCTCGGGTTTCGGGTTCGGCTCGCGCCCCTACGACCTCGGGACCGGAAGGTTGTCCCGCGAGGGCCTCGCTCTGTATCTGACGTTCCAATACGTCCCCGTTCCCTATTCGATCTTCGACGGAGTACGGCGGGTGCCCCCGGGCGCCGTGGTCACCCAGCGCGGGCGAGACCGCCACGTGCGGCAGCAGACATCGTTTCCCAGCCCGGCAGATCCGTCGGAAGTCGGCGCGGCCGCGCCCGAGGAGTTGGTGGCAAGGGCGCTCGACCTGCTGACCGAGTCGCTGGCCCGCCACGCCGCGCCACACGAGCGATTGGGCATGATGCTCAGCGGCGGGATCGACACCAGCACGAACGCCACCGTGCTCGCCACCAGGCTGGGCTGTCGGCCGCGGGCTTTCACGGCGTCGTTCCGCGAGACCGGGTACGACGAAACCGAATACGCCGCGCTCGTGGCCGAGCGGTTCGGCTTCGACCACGTGGTGGTGCCGGTCGGGCCCGAGGCCGTGGAACGCCTGCCGGATCTGGTGCGCGGCTTCGACAGCCCGAACGCCGACCAGGCGATCGTCGCCACGCAGGTGATCGCCGAACGGGCCGCGCAGCTGTCGTGCACGCACATCGTCACCGGCGAAGGCGGCGACGAGGTGGTGGGATTTCCGATGTCGCCGCACGACGACATCCACCTCGTCGACTTGCCCTCGGGCTCGCGGGACCTGGCGCGGTTCTACCTGGGCCAGATCGCACTGGGCAGCGCGGCGGATCGTGCGCTCGTGCACCGGGCGCTGGGCGTGCCGGAGGACCTCGCCGTCGACATCCTCGCGGAACTGTACGAGGAACACCGCGCGCATTCCGCGCTGGACCGATTGCTGTTCGGTCAGTGGCGAACCTGGTTGACCGAGGGGGTGTACCGCAAGGATCACCACACCTTCCGCGCCGCCGGGCTGACCAGCGTGTTGCCGTTCGCGGATCCGCGCGTCATGTCCTTCGTCGCGGGAATGCCCGCGGGCCAGCGGTATCGAGCCCTCGACGGCAAGGCCATGCTGCGCGCCGGTATCGCGCCGCACTTGCCCGATCGGATATTGAAGCGCAAGAAGCACAAATTCTGGATCCCGTTCGCCGAATGGTTCCGCGGCCCACTGCGCGATCACCTGCACGGCGGCCTGCTCTCCGGTCCGGTGGCGAACGACCTCCTGGACCCGAAACTCGTTCGCACACTTGTCGACTCGCACGAGCGCGGAATCGAGGACAAGAGCGGAATCCTGTGGGCGCTGTGCTTTCTCGACGCGTGGCTGTCCGCACTTCCGCCGCGACCGCAGAGCGCACCCTAGTGGATTCGGCTGCGACGCGGACCACTTCGGTGCGAGTCCGCGAATCCGAGGACACCGCGGGACGAAACTGGCACCATCCGAATGGCGGCCCTTGGAGACAGGATTCGACGCTCGATGGTTACGTGGCTACTCAGCATCGTGTCGGGATTGATCGTCGCGATCACAACGTTCGGGGTGACGAGGTTCTACGACGCGACGCGGGTCCGGCGTAAATCCGGACACCTGAATGTCCTGGCCGAGGGTCAGGACATTCAGATTGTGATCCCCGATTTTCACGCGGGCTGGCTGTCGATCTACGGCACCGACGAGAAGGCGGAGATGCCGCCGAACGTCCGCGTGATGCCGATGGCGGAGGGCGGCGCCATCGCCGAGGCGGTCCTGGCCTGGCGCGGACTCGGCAAACGGAACCGGATCAGTATCAGCACCCAGGACGCCTACCAGGACACCCACGGCCTGACCATTCTCATCGGCGGGCCGAGCGTCAACCGGTTGACCGGAAACCTGCTCAAACGGTGCTTCCCGAAGTTCCAGATCAAATACCCCGAGCACGTGGCGTCCTACGGTTCGATCAGTTACGACGTCACCGCAGACGAGAACGGCTCGCTGCTCGAGGACTACGGATTCATCGCGGTCAGTCGCACGCCGACCGGTAAGCGGTGCGTGGCGCTGTTCGGAGTCTGGGCTTTCGGCACGCTGATCGCCACCCTCGCGCTGCTCGATCGGGTGGCGCGGGGAAACGATATCTGGAATTCGATTCGCGAGAAGAAAGACTTTCTCGTCGTCGTGCACTGTGAATTGGACGGGCTCGAATACAGCAATATTCGAATCATCGGATACGAAGAGGTATAGCGGCGTTCGCCGCTATACCTCGATCGCCCACCTCAGAAGACGAGAATATCTTTGGCGCCGATCCGCGCGTGCGGAACGAATGCTTCGCGAAAACGGTCGAAGGGAATTCGGGTCGTCGTTCCGCCGATGATTCCCGGCCATGCGGCGTCGACCTCGCGCAGGAGTTCGATCGCGTGCTCGAAATGCACCCGTGAGGAATTGACGACGCCGAACAGCACCTGGTTGCGCTTGACCATGGTGCCCAACAGCGCGGCGCCGTCCACGGTGGCCTCTTGGCCGCTCGGCAGGCCGACGACGCAGCAGGACGCGTTCTCCGCGCCGTGCGTCGCCAGCAGTTGCGGCAGAAACGCCACGCCCGCCGCGTCGATGACGACGCGGTGCGCCGCGATCGCCTGATTCGTCACCATGTCACCGGGAGCCAACTGGTGGGACTGATATTCGGCGCCGAAGGACGCGGCCGCTTGGGCGGCGAGCGAACTCGGTGGGGCCGGATCCACGACGGTGACCTTGTGACCGGCCAAGCGCAGGAACGCGGTGGTGAGCAGGCCGATGATGCCGCAGCCGATCACCAAGGTATTGCCGGACGGATCCGACGTCCCCAGTCGCTCGTCCATCCGCCGCAGCGTGTCCAGCGCCTTGACCACGATGGAAGCGGGTTCCACCAGGACGCCGAGGTGGACGAGCTCTTCCGGAACGGGAACCAGCTTGTCCGCGGGCGCGCGCCAGTACTCCGCCATGAAACCGTCCAGTTCGCGAATCCCGCGCTCTTTCCACGAGCCGTTGCTGCACAAGTCCGGCCTGCCTCGGCGGCATTGACTACACGGCACCGGGTCCGGATCGCGGACGACGCAGGTGACCAACTGACCGGCTCGCAGCTCGGGCGTCGCGCTGTGCACCACCCGCCCGAGTACCTCGTGTCCCAGTATCATTTCGTCGGCCGCCGTGGGAAGTTGTCCCTCGGTCCCCGCCACGATTTGGATGTCGGTCCCGCAGACGCCCATCTCCAGGGTGCGAACCAGCGGCCCCCGCGGGTCGACGGCATCCAGCGTTCTGATCACCTCGCGCGGTGCGCCCGTGGGATCGGGCGGTACGACGAGGCAACGCGCGCGTATTGTCCGATCCTCGGATGATCCAGCGTAATCCACTTCGCATTACTCCTTGTTCGGAATCGTTGGTGAAGCAGATGATCGAGGCGTGCGGCATTCGGCCGGATGGGCACATTCCGCCACACGGGGAGTTTAACGGACCCGATCGGCGCCGGATCGATGATCGCGATTCGGTGCTGCCTCGTGCGGGAGGTACCCGGCGGTGGTCGATCGGAACGCTGTAACGCCCGGAATTCACTTCGGTTTCGCCCGCGAAAACTGACCGCGCGCCACCTTTCGCGGGCTATTTCACCGCTTGTTCGATCGTGGTAGTGCTGCCGTTGAACGGGCGACTCGCCGTCGCGACGGAATTGTGCAGCCTGGCTTCGAGCGGCCGTCCGGCTGGAGCGTGGAGATGGTCGCGAGCGTGTAGGGGTATTGACGGCCCGGCGTCGATCGCGCTGTCATGTGACGTCCTCGGAGCAGGAAATCGGTTGGGCGACTGAAGACTTCGGTCGCCGCGGACGATCGCCACGAAGACGGTGCGCGGCGCGTCCGGCGGGGGCATCCTGGGAGGTGCTGTTGCCGACGGCGAGAAGGTGGTCGATGTGGACGATGCGATGGACGCGTACTCGCGAACGGTGGTGTCGGTGGCCGAATCGGTCACGCCGCACGTGGCGAGCGTGCGGACCCGGCGGGGGACCGGTTCGGCCGTCGTGTTCACCGATGACGGATTCCTGCTGACCAACGCGCACGTCATCGGCGCGGCGTCGCACGGGGAGGTGGTGTTCGCCGATGGCGTGGAGTCCCGGTTCGACGTGGTCGGCGTCGACCCGCTCTCCGATCTCGCGGTGCTGCGCGCCCGCGGCGGCGGTCCGGGCGCGGCGGTGCTCGGCGACGCGGACAAGCTCGTCGTCGGGCAGCTCGTGGTCGCGGTGGGCAGCCCGCTCGGTTTGGCGGGCTCGGTGACCGCGGGCGTGGTGAGCGCGCTCGGCCGCGCGGTGCCGGTCGCCTCGCGCCGCGCGGGACGGGTGATCGAAGACGTCATCCAGACCGACGCGGCCTTGAATCCCGGCAATTCCGGTGGTGCGTTGGCCGATTCGGCGGGCCGGGTGGTGGGCATCAACACCGCCGTCGCGGGAATCGGTCTGGGACTTGCCATTCCGATCAACGCAACCACCCGTCGCATCATTGCCATCGTGCATGCCGAGGGCCGCGTCCGCCGCGCCTACCTCGGGCTGGTCGGCGTCCCCGCGCCGCTGCCGTCCGAGGTGGCCGAGCGGACCGGTCAGCGAGCGGGCGTGCGTATCGTCGAGGTGGTGCGCGGCGCGCCCGCGGAGGCCGCCGGCCTGCGCCGCGGCGATCTGGTGCTCAGCGTCGCGCGCGAGGAGGTTCGCGACGCCCAGGGCATCCAGCGTCAGCTGTTCGCCGACGCCATCGGCCGTCCCGTTCCCGTCACGGTGCTGCGCAACGGCGCGATGGTCGACGTCATCGCCGTGCCGAGCGAGCTGACCGTCGACTGACGGTCAGTCGCGCGCGACCACGAGCTCATCGGAACGCTCGAACTCGGCGGCCGGGACCTCGGGCCGCCAGCGGGCGTCCACGACGAGCCCGAGCAGGCCGATGGCCAGGCATATGCCCGAGACGACCAGCATGGCGGGATGGGAGCCACCGGTCAGCGCGTCGGCGAGGACGACGGTGGCGATGGTGCCCGGCGCGGAACCGACGAAGGTGGCGGCGAGATACGGCCAGAAGCGAATCGAGGAGAGCCCGCAGCAGTAGTTGACCACCGAGAACGGCGCGAAGGAGATCAGCCGCAGCGAACCGACGGCCAGCCAGCCGCGCCGCTCCAGCCGCTCGTCGATGGCGCGCACGGCGGGATGGGTGAGCCGGGAGGCGACCCGGTCGCGGTCCAGCACGCGCACCAGGAACAGCGCCATCCCGGCGGCGACAACGGTGGCCGAGAGTGCGATCGCGGTGCCGAGCAATGATCCGAAAAGCACACCGCAACTGACCGTCAGCACCGTGCGCGGCAACGGCGCCACTGCGAGAATCGAGTAGACCCCGAAGAACAGCAGTGGGAACCACGAGCCGACCGAGTCCGCCCACTGCTGGATCTGCGTCGGACCGGGTAGCGGGACGAGCAGCGCCGCGACGAACAGCGCACCCACGCCGACGAGCAGGGCGAGGATACGCGGGTTACGGAGCAGCCTGGTCACCCGCGACAGGTTACCGGTTGGTAGTGGCGGCCAGGGTCAACCGACGCTGCCGCTGCCGCTAGCATCAATGGAAACGGGACGAATGCTCGTTAACCGAAGTGCTCGCTGAGCTGGGCGAATGCGACGGTTCGGGTGCACATCTGTGGGTGCGCTCCGTGGTCGAGTGGAAGAGGAACAGCAGCTATGCCGATTGCTTCAGATCCGCCTCCGGGCGCCGGGCTCGCGGAGCGTCCGGCGGGCACGGATCCGGTTCCCCAGTATGCCGCCTGGCGTAAAGGCGTCGCGGGTGTGCTCGCCAAGGCGCGCAGGGTCGACGTCGCCGAATTGCCGGACGAGCCGGAGCAGCTGCTCGAGCAGACCACCTACGACGGGCTCACCGTCGCCCCGCTCTACACCCGGCGCGACGAGCGGCCGGAGCTGCCGTTGCCCGGCGCCTTTCCCTTCGTGCGCGGCCGCGACGCCGCGCGCGACGTGCATCGCGGCTGGTACGTCAGCGCCTTCGTCGGCCCCGGCGACGGCGCCGCGGCCAAGCGCGAGATTCTTGCCGGACTGGAGAACGGCATCAGCGCGGTCTGGCTCGGCGTCGGCGAGCGAGGTGTTCCCGTCGCCGAGCTGCCCGCGGCGCTGGACGGCCTGCTCTTCGAGCTGGCGCCGCTCACCCTGGACGCGGGCGCGCAGGTGTCGTCCGCCGCCGCAGCGCTTTTCGCGGTGCTCGACGCCTACCAGGCGCCGCAGCGCGCCGATATTCGGCTCTCCCTCGGCGCGGCGCCTCTTACCAGCCGTTTCGCGGGCATCGCCGACGCGGATCTGTCGGAGGCCATCGCGCTGGCCGCCCAGTCCGTCGCCCGTGCGGAGACGGTGCGCGCGATCACCCTGGACGGCACCGTCTTCCACGACGCGGGCGCCTCGGACGCGCAAGAACTCGGCGCGGCGGTGGCCGCGGGCCTGGAGTACCTGCGGGCGCTGACCGAGGGTCAGGACATCGCGGACGCGCTGGGCCAGCTGGAATTCCGGTTCGCCGCCACCGACGACCAGTTCGCGACGATCGCGAAATTCCGTGCCGCGCGCAAGCTCTGGGCCCGCGTCGCGCACGCCTGCGGCGCACCGGACTTCGGCGGCGCACCGCAGCACGCGGTCACCTCCGCGGCCATGATGAGCCAGCGCGACCCTTGGGTGAACATGCTGCGCACCACGCTCGCCGCCTTCGGCGCGGGCGTCGGCGGCGCGGACACCGTCACCGTGCTGCCGTTCGACTCGGCGCTGCCCGCCGGCGAGCTGGGCGTGTCCAAGTCGTTCGCGGATCGCATGGCCCGCAACACCCAGCTGCTGCTGTTGGAGGAGTCGCATCTCGGCCACGTCCAGGATCCGGGCGCAGGCTCCTGGTATGTCGAGGACCTGACAGCCGAATTGGCCGCCAAGGCTTGGGCTTTCATGCAGGAGCTGGAAGCCGCGGGCGGTTACCTTGCCGCGCTGGAATCGGGTCTGCTCGCCGAACGCGTCGCCGCCACCAAGGCCGCCCGCGATTCCGATGTCGCGCACCGCAAGACCGCGGTGACGGGCGTCAACGAGTTCCCGAACCTGGCCGAGCGGCCGCTCTCCTCGGCGGCACGCACGCCGAGCCGGGTCGCCCGCTACGGCGCGGCCTTCGAAGCGCTGCGCGACCGCTCGGACGAGTATTTGGCGGCCAACGGGTCCCGGCCGAAGGCGCTGCTCGTGCCGCTCGGCACGGTGGCCGAGCACAATGTGCGGGTCACCTTCATCGCGAACCTGCTGGCCTCCGGCGGCATCGAATCGATCAACCCCGGCCCGCTGGACGTGGACGGAATCGCTTCTGCCGCAACGGAAGCCGGTGCACCGATCGCGGTTCTGTGCGGTTCGGACGCGCGCTACGGCGCGGAGGCGGGCGCGGCGGTCGACGCGCTGCGCGCTGCGGGTGTGGAAACGGTGCTGCTCGCGGGCGCGGCGAAGGCCGTCGCCGAGCTGAGCGGCACGCAGCGCCCGGACGGATTCCTCGCCGCGAAGATCGACGCGGTGGCGGCGCTGTCCGGCCTGCTGGAGAAGGTGGGAGCCTGATGACTACGCGTGAGATCAAGCACGTGATCGGCAATTTCGCCGAGGTGCCGCTCGACGAGCACGCGCCCGAACCTGCCGCGGTCGACGCCGCCCAGGTCGAGGCGTATGTGGCGGGCGCTGCGGCGGCCAACGACTACACGCCCGAGCAACTGGTGTGGTCGACCCCGGAGGGCATCGAGGTGCCGCCGGTGTTCACCAAGGCCGATCGGGATGCCGTCGCCGCGGCGGGTTATCCGCTCGACAGCGTGCCCGGCGTCGCGCCGTTCGTGCGCGGGCCGTACCCGACCATGTACGTCAACCAGCCGTGGACCATCCGCCAGTACGCGGGCTTTTCCACCGCCGCCGACTCGAACGCCTTCTACCGCCGCAACCTGCAGGCGGGCCAGAAGGGTCTGTCGGTCGCGTTCGACCTCGCGACGCACCGCGGCTACGACTCCGATCACCCGCGCGTGCAGGGCGATGTCGGCATGGCGGGCGTCGCCATCGACTCCATCCTGGACATGCGCCAGCTCTTCGACCACATTCCCCTCGATCAGGTGAGTGTGTCGATGACGATGAACGGCGCGGTGCTGCCGATCCTGGCGCTCTACGTCGTCGCGGCGGAGGAGCAGGGCGTCGCGCCCGAGCAGCTGGCCGGGACCATTCAGAACGACATTCTGAAGGAGTTCATGGTCCGCAACACCTACATCTACCCGCCCAAGCCCTCGATGCGGATCATCTCCGACATCTTCGCCTACACCAGCGCGAAGATGCCGAAGTTCAACTCGATCTCCATCTCCGGCTACCACATCCAGGAGGCCGGAGCCACGGCCGATCTGGAGCTCGCCTACACCCTCGCCGACGGCGTGGAGTACATCCGGGCGGGCATCGACGCGGGCATGGAGGTCGACAAGTTCGCGCCGCGGCTGTCGTTCTTCTGGGCCATCGGCATGAACTTCTTCATGGAGGTCGCGAAACTCCGTGCGGGACGGCTGCTCTGGAGCGAGCTGGTCGCGAAGTTCGAGCCGAAGAGCGCGAAATCGCTGTCCCTGCGCACCCATTCGCAGACCTCGGGTTGGTCGCTGACCGCGCAGGACGCCTACAACAACGTGGCGCGCACCTGCATCGAGGCGATGGCCGCGACCCAGGGCCACACCCAGTCGTTGCACACCAACGCCCTCGACGAGGCGCTGGCGCTGCCGACGGACTTCTCCGCCCGCATCGCGCGCAACACCCAGCTGCTGATCCAGCAGGAGTCCAACACCACCCGGCCGATCGACCCGTGGGGCGGCTCGTACTACGTCGAGTGGCTGACCCACCAGCTGGCCAACCGCGCCCGCGCGCACATCGCCGAGGTGGAGGCGCACGGCGGTATGGCGCAGGCGATTTCGGAAGGCATCCCGAAGCTGCGCATCGAGGAGGCCGCCGCCCGCACCCAGGCGCGCATCGACACCGGCCAGCAGCCGGTGATCGGCGTCAACAAGTACCAGGTGGAGGAGGACCACGAGGTCGAGGTCCTCAAGGTCGAGAACTCGCGGGTGCGCGCCGAGCAGATCGAGAAGCTGCGGCAGCTGCGCGCCGACCGCGACCCCGCGGCCGTCGAGCGGGCGCTGAACGAATTGACCCGCGCGGCAAGGTCTTCCGAAGGCGGTATGGAGAACAACCTCTTGGCGCTGGCGATCGACGCGGCGCGCGCCAAGGCCACCGTCGGCGAGATCTCCGACGCGCTGGAGAAGGTCTACGGCCGCCACCAGGCCGAAATCCGCACCCTCTCCGGTGTCTACCGCGACGAGGCAGGGAAGGTCACCAACATCACCACGGCTAGCGAACTCGTCGAGGAATTCGCCGAGGCCGAAGGTCGTCGGCCGCGCATCCTCGTCGCGAAGATGGGTCAGGACGGACACGACCGAGGGCAGAAGGTGATCGCCACCGCCTTCGCCGATCTCGGCTTCGATGTCGACGTGGGCCCGCTGTTCCAGACCCCCGAAGAGGTGGCGCAGCAGGCGGCCGACAACGACGTGCACGTCGTCGGTGTGTCCTCGCTGGCGGCAGGCCACCTCACGCTGGTGCCCGCCCTGCGGCAGGCGCTGGCCGATGTCGGACGACCCGACATCATGGTCATCGTCGGCGGCGTCATCCCGCCCGGTGACTTCGACGAGCTCTACCAGGCGGGCGCCGCCGCGATCTTCCCGCCCGGCACCGTCATCGCCGACGCGGCGATCGATCTGCTGAAGAAGCTCGCCGCCGAGCTCGGTCACGAGATCGGCAGCGGCGCCGCGGAGTCCGCCGCCGAATGAGTGAAGCAGGTTCTCCGCGTGGGGGAGCGGTGCGCCGCACCATCGATGTCGACGCACTCGCCACGGCGGTCCGCAACAACGAGCGGGCCGCCCTGGCGCGGGCCATCACCCTGGTCGAGTCGACAAGGGCCGACCATCGGGCGCTGGCCCAGCAGCTGCTGCTGAAGCTGACGCCGGAGGCGCAAGGCTCCGCGAACGCGGTGCTGTCGAATCGGGTCGGCATCACCGGTGTTCCCGGCGTCGGCAAGTCGACGTTCATCGACGCGCTCGGCATGTACCTGATCGGCAAGGGGCATCGGGTCGCGGTGCTCGCCGTCGACCCGTCCTCGACCCGCACCGGCGGCTCCATCCTCGGCGACAAGACGCGGATGGCGCGACTCTCGGTGGAGCGCAACGCCTATATCCGGCCTTCGCCCACGGCGGGCACGCTCGGCGGCGTTGCCAAGGCGACTCGCGAGACCATCGTGCTGCTGGAAGCGGCGGGCTACGACGTGATCCTGGTGGAGACCGTCGGCGTCGGCCAGTCCGAGGTGACGGTCGCCAACATGGTCGACGTGTTCTGCTTCCTGACGCTGGCCCGCACCGGAGATCAGTTGCAGGGCATCAAGAAGGGTGTGCTCGAGCTCGCCGACCTCGTCGCGGTGAACAAGGCCGACGGCAAGCACGAGATCGAGGCCAAGGCCGCCGCGCGCGAGCTCACCGGTGCACTGCGCCTCATCCACCCACACGACGCGCTGTGGCGGCCTCCGGTGCTCACCATGAGCGGCCTGGAAGGCGTTGGCCTGGACAAGTTCTGGGACACGGTACTGAAGCACCGGCGGGTGCTCACCGACGCGGGCGAGTTCGACGAGAAGCGCCGCCGTCAGCAGGTCGACTGGACCTGGACGATGGTGCACGACCAGCTGCTGCGCAGGTTGGCCGACAACCCGAACGTGAAAGCGATTCGCGCACAAGTGGAAAAGCAGGTGCGCGAGGGAACGCTCACCGCCGCGCTCGCGGCCGAGGAGATCCTCGACGCCTTCGACACCGCTGGCGACTAGCGACTCGGACTGCACCACGAACCCGGGTGTAGCCGCCCAGCCGAGGTCTGACACGGCATCATCGACAACCTGCGGCTTGACAGGCCCGCGGAGGACGCGCGGCTGGCCGCCTGCGATCACCATGACCGCCACTGTCGACAACGTTTTCGGCCGCTGGCTGGTCAGCGAGCTCGACTCGCCGCAGCTGTAGCAGTCCGCTTCGAGCCGGTCCCCCGGGGGAGTGATCGCTATCGAGGCCTATTATCCGCTTTGCGGCCGCAGCCGTCGGCCTTTGGGAGTGAAGGAGAAGGTGGCGGGGAAGGAGCCTGTGCCGTAACGGATCGCCAAGAGGAGCGGCTCCGGGTACTTGCGCGGCCAGTGTTGTTCCGCACCTTCGTCTACACCATTCCAGAGATGGCAGACCACCATCGGATCGGCGGCGTCGGCAGTCGCGTAGGCGAGTGTCTTGCCGTATAACCGATTCGAACTACCGAACAGAACGCTCGGCTCGCCGAAGGTGTCGATGACGTCGCTGTAGCTGCGGTCCTGGCCGGTGAACGATGCTATGGCTTCGCGAATTTCGACGTACTCGTCGGCTGTCAAGATGCGATCCAGCCGAAGCCACCCTCTGTTCCGTGCGGCCTCCGCGTACATCGATGCCAGCGCGTGCGCGAGATCGTTGCCTGGAAGGTGGCGTTGCAGAGCACCTTTGGGGCCAGTGGGTGTGAAGGCGTTGCGCTCGCGCCAGGACTCCCACAGATCCGCCCGGCCGCGATCCTCGTCCTCGAGGAAGAACAGGTGATCGAAGGTCGTCCAGAGCGCGGGCTCACCGCCGTACATTTGGGGCCGCCGCAGCATCATGTTGACCTGGTCGATGAGATAGGCGTGCATCCGATCGCCCGAGCGAACCATCGTTCCCTGTACTCCTTCGCGCGCCACACGGCGAACGTCTGCAAGCCGTAGACGTGCAACCGAAGCATGTGCGGGGTGCGAACAACAAGTCCGACTTCGCCTCCGACGCATTGGTGGATCGCGAACACGGGGGTTGCGATGGCGAACACTCAAACCCGATGGCGTTTTCGATCGAGACGGGCCGAGGCGAGTTGGTGTATCTGCTGCGCGAGAGCCCGTAACGATCGTCCGTGAAGCGTGGCGGTCAGTCGCCGAGGTCGGGCGGGGTGGTGGTCAGCAGGCGCGGGTCGGGTTCGGATCCGGCGGTGGCGAGCGCTCCGGCGACGGCTCGGCCGAGCTTCAAAAGCCCACGGGGGCTGCGTTTGTCGATTGCGCCGAGCAGCTGTTTCAGGATGGTGAGCTGGTCGAAGTAGATCCGCTCGGTGACGAGGTTCTCGTGTTCGTCGAAGACGAAGTACGCCGTCATTCTGGTGCGGTGCTTGGAGCCGGTCGGCGGGATCTTGCCGAGCGGTCCGAGATGTGTTCCGAGGAGCCAGAATTCGACGACGACCGCGTCGTGGCTGTGACGGAAGGCGATGATCTCGTGGTCCTGGTCGGGGAAGGCGACGCGGGTGTCGCGGTAGTAGTCGCGCACCTCACCGTCGCCGTCGTGGACGAGCATCTGCGCGATCAGCTCGTAGTGCGGGTGCGGGAACGTCGACAAGGTCGCGTCCCAGTCCTGGCGGACTTCGTCGTGGAAATGATCGAGGACGAGTTTCTCGCGGGCCCGCAACACATCTTCGGGCGGCAGTTCGAATCGTGATGGCACAGAGTCCTCCTCAAAGGCTCGAGTCGTGGGTGATGCGGCCGTGGCTGAAGGTCGGCCGGGTGCCGGGATTGGTCCACGCGCCGGTCAGCTCGCTGGACGGGAAGAACTGCAGGAACCGTGAGTCGGCCTGGCTGCGGTCGGCCAGCGTCTTCTCTAGGACGATCGAGTTGTACTGATCGGCGGTGGTCTCGATCGTGTTCGCGTTGAGCACGACTTCCTGCTGCCACCGCTGCGCCCAGCCCGCCACACCCGGTAGCCGCGAGTGCTCCGGGGTGAGCGCCTCGGCCGCGATCACGTTCTCGCTGCTGACCCAGATCCCGGTCGAGGTGTTGACCACCAGACTCTGGTTGCCGAACACGTGGCCGGGCGTCTTGACGACGGCGACGCCGGGGCCGAGCACGATCGACCCTTCGATGGGCAGGAACGCCTCAGCGGGGACGTCGCGGTAGGCGGCGGGCTGATACCACGGTTTTTGCAGCGGATGCAGTTCGGCCATCGCGGCGAGCTCGTCGCGCTGCACGATCACCTTCGCGTTCGGGAAGATCGCCCGGGGCGTGCCGCCGAGATCGTCCTGATGCGCGGTCGCGCCGATCCAGCGACGCAGGTCTTGGGTGTGCAAGTGGTCGAACATCAGGTAGTCGACCTCGTCCGGCTCGATCCCCAACCGCTCCAGATGCGCGAGCACCGTGCCGTGCTCGCGGACGACCTGTCGTTCGAGGACACGCGGCGTCCGCTGCGACAGGTTGTCGAAATACGGTGTGTACCTGCCGAGTTCGAAGTCCGAAGGCTCGAACAGCAGCGTTCGGCGCCGACCGTCGGAGTCGTGCCAGCGAATCACCAACATTCGGTTGGTGATCGACAGAAACGGCGCGATCGCCAACGAGGCCCGGAACAAGCCGAACCGCGTCGGATACGGCAGCGTCACCAGATCGCAGGTGGTGACGCTGTCCGGTGTGCCGGTGCTCGGGAACTCACGGCGGAACGACCGTGCCCGTTCACGGGCGAGGCGCAACCGGGCGCCGGGGGTCTCGTCGGCCTTCGCGATATCGATGAACGTGTCGATGCGGTCCCCGACGGTCGGAAGGTCGGCGATGTCACCCCACGGAAAACGCATTCTGAACTCCAAAATCCACGGTGTGGGTTTTACTGCTGCCGCGAATTTATACCCACGATGTGGATTAATGCAAGAGGGTGCGGAACAATGACGCCATGACCCAAGCCCCCACCGCCCGCCGCGGACGACCGCCCAAAGGCGCCAGTCAGCTCACCCGAGCGGCGATCGTCGAAGCGACCCTCGAAGTCATCGACGCGGAGGGCGTCGGCGCGGTAGGCATGCGGGCCGTCGCCCGGGTACTCGGCGTCGACCCGAAAAGCCTGTACAACCACGTCGACGGCAAGGACGGACTGCTCGACGCGGTTGCCGAGCACCAGTTGGGTTCGATCGCGCTGCCTGCGCGCGAGGGCGACCTCCGCGGCGATCTACGCGCCATCGCCGACGCGTTTCGCGATCGCGCGCTACTGCACCCGGAAGCCGCCGCCCTGGTTCTGACCCGACAGCTCGCCTCGTTCGAGGGTTTGGCGCCGATCCAATCCGTTCTGGCGATACTGCGCGCCGCGGGCTGCCACCCCGAGGAAGCCGTCCACATGCTGCGGACCGTGCTCGCCGCGCTCATCGGAACCCTGCTTCGCGAAGTGAACGCGGGTCCGACCTACGGCACCGACGACGCGGCGGGCATCGCCGCGCGCCGGGCCGCACTCGAGCAGTCGGGACTCCCGGCCGTCGCCGAGGCCGCGCCCTATCTCGCGCGGTTCGACAGCCAGGCGGAGTACGACTACGCGATGGATCTCGCGCTCGACGCGGTCGTCGCCCGGCTGGAAAGGGCGCGGCCGCGCTGACGCGAAATCGTTTGGCGCGCTAACCGACTCGCGCCGCTTCGCGGGCGAGGATGCGCTCGCGTTGTTCTTCGAAACGGACGACGTCGCGGGACAGTTTGTCGAGGTACTCGCCGAGTTCTTCCCGGCTGCGTTCACCGCGTGCGGTGAAGTCGTTGCGGTCGAACACGTCCCAGATGCGCAGGACCGGCAACACGACCTCGTCCTGATGCTGGCGCAGATCGTAGATGCCGTGCTTGACCATCATCACCCCGTTGCGGCGCCAGTTCGGCATGCCGGCGCCCGGCATGGCGAAGTACTTCACGACCATGGTCACCGACTCCATCGCCTGGTCCGGCGCGATGTCGAACGCGGCTTTGGCGATGTTGCGATAGAACATCATGTGCAAGTTCTCGTCTGCCGCGATGCGCTGCAGCATCCGGTCGGCGACGGGGTCGTCGCAGACTCGTCCGGTGGTGCGATGGCTGACCCGGGTGGCCAACTCCTGGAACGTCACGTACGCGATCTGATCGCACACACCGCCGAAGCCCGGCGGCGTGTGCACACCGCGGGTCAGATGCACCATCCGGTCGTTCTCCAAGGCGACGGGATCGACAGCGCGGGTGCAGACCAAGTAGTCGCGCATGGCGATGGCGTGGCGGTTCTCCTCGGCGGTCCAGCGGCCGATCCAGGTGCCCCATGCGCCGTCGCGCGAGAAGTTCTCGGAGATCACGCGGTGGTAGGAGGGCAGATTGTCCTCGGTGAGCAGATTCGTGATCATCGCGATCTTGGCGACCTCCGAGAGCCGTGACTGCGCGGGATCCCAATCCTCGCCGCCCATGGCCGCGAAGTTGCGGCCCTCGTCCCACGGAACGTAGTCGTGCGGACACCATTCCTTGGCCGTCGCCAGATGCCGGTCGATATTGGCCGCGACAACCGGTTCCAATTCCGTCAGAAGTTCGAGTTGCGTCAAGTTCCTTGCCATGCAGCGCCTTTCGATTCGGTGGAAAAACCACGGAACGTACCGCTGATCACGCCTCACTGACTGTGCGGGCCTCGCCGCGCACCCACACACCCTAGACCAGTTCCTCGTCGTCGACGATGTTGGACTCGAGGGGAAGGTGGGGCCAATCCGCGAGGTCGGCGAGCATCTGCCGGTCGTGGGTGGCCACGACGACCGCGGCCGGGGTCTCCGACAGCGCGGCGGTGAGTTCGTCGACGAGGGACCCCGAGAGGTGGTTGGTGGGCTCGTCGCAGAGGAGCACCATCGGGCGGGAGGCGAGCTGCATGGCGAGATGGAGTCTGCGTTGCTGCCCTTGGGACAGTCGGCCCACGGGGGTGCGGTGCGATTGCTTGTCCAGCAGGCCTGTCGAGGTCAGCGGTATCGGTTCGACGTCGTGGTGCAACTCGAGCATGCGGATGTGGCGGTCGTAGAGGTCCTGTGCGGTCAGATCGGGCTCCCATGCCGGAACTTCTTGGCCGACAAGGGCGATTCGGGTGGCGGCATGGTGGTGGGTGCTGCCGGTGGACGGCGTCACTTCACCGGCGAGCACGGCGAGCAGTGTGGATTTGCCCGCGCCGTTGCGACCAGTGACGACGAGCCGTTCGCCCGCATCCAGCGAAAGCGTGACGGGGGAGTCCAATCGTCCTGCCACGGTGATGTCGTCGCAGCGGAGCAGAGGCGTGCCTGGACGGACGGGCAGATCGGGAAACCGCAGTCGCAGGGGCGGTTCGGGCAGCGTGACGGTGTGCGCCTCGAGCTCGGACTGGCGTCGCTTCAGCGCCTGGACCAGACCCGGAGCTCGGGACTGGCGCTGGTGCTTGCCGTGTCCTTTGTCGGGACGCCAACCGGTGCTGAGCCGGTCGCGCGCGCCCGCGACCGCGTCCCGCAGGCGCGCGCGCTCGGCGAGTTGGTCCTCGTACTCCTGTTCCCACCGGTCGCGAGCACGGTGCCGCCCTTCTTGCCAACCCGCGTAACCTCCGGCGAAGAGTTGCGGTCGACCGTCCTTGCTCGGGTCGAGATCGAGGAACTCGTCGGCGACGTCGCGCAACAGCGCGCGGTCGTGACTGATGATCGCCAGCCCGCCGGAGTGGCTACGCAGGCGTTCGGTGAGAAAGTCCAATCCGTCCCGGTCGAGGTGATTCGTCGGCTCGTCCAACAGCAGGATGTCGTGTGGGGCGCCCAGCAAACACGCCAATCGAACTCGATAGCGTTGCCCGACAGACAGCGTCGTCAAGGGGCGCTCTCGGTCCGCGCACGCGCGCAGTGCGGCCAGCGCGATGTCGACTCGGCGTTCGGCATCCCAGGCGTCGAGCCGGGTGGCGGCGTCCAACGCGGCCGCGTAGGCGTCGTCGGCTCCCGGCGCGCTGTCCGCGAGCATGATCGTCGCGGTATCCAGCTCCCGTAATGCCCGCGTGGCCGGTTCGATGGTCTCGGCGACGAGCGCGCCGACAGTCTCCTCCGCGCGACAGGGTATGGCCTGCTGAGCGACACCGATCGTTCCGACTCTGCCGACGGTCCCGCCATCCGGTGGCTGCAGTCCAGCGAGCACGTGCAACAGCGTGGTCTTGCCGCGCCCGTTCTCACCGACGATGGCGAGGCGTGAGCGGGTCGACACCGTGAGGGAGACGTCGGCCAGAACTGGTCGCGACCCGAGGGCCACGTGGACCGAGGTCGCTCGGATGTGTGCGTGCGCACCCGCGGGTAGCGGGTCGGTGGACGAAACGTTCTGGTGATTGGTTGTGGACAGGCCGGATCGGCCCGTGAGGGAAGTAGACACTGGTTCTCCGCGGCTCGAGAGGAAGCCGGGACGGCACGATCACCGCCCGGCACGACTACCCGGACGGCGGCGTCAGAAGATTGTGAGAACTCGGATCGCCGCCGTCAGCGGAGCGACCAAGGCTTCATCATCGCGGTGCCTACATACACGCTCGTGACGATATCCGAGTCGCCCACACGTTGCCAACGAGATTTCGGCCGCCACCACCGCGACACATCGACCGAACCACATCACTGGAGGCTGAACCTCCTCCGGCTCGAGGTTTTCGAGCATGGGAGCTGCAATGTGGCGGCGCGTCGCCGATCTGACGACCGAACGCACCGTGCCGACGTTCTGACCTGGCGTTTAGGGGCGGGTACCTGGCGTCTTTCCGGTGGTATGTCGGCCGGGCCGATTGTGCTGTAACTTACTGGCCGGGAACAGCGTTCACCGCGAGAGCGGTCGACAGTGCTCTCCGAGTGATTCACCTCGAGCAGTGGGAGTATTTGCCGTGGCAGGTCGGCATCGACGGGTACAGAACTCCGGCGCGCGCAACGCCGTCCGACCGATGGTCGGCGCGGGGACGATCGCGCTAGCCGTGGTCTGCGCGGGGACGGCGACCGCGGACCCGACCGGTGCGCCGACCTCGCCGGGAATCACCCAATCCGAGCAGCCGGTGCAACCGGCGGTCGCGCCGGGGACGCCCATCCAGCCCGGTGTCACCACCGAACCGGTCCAGCCGGTCGTGCCGCCCGCGCCGGAGCAGCCGTCTCCAGAACCGCAGGTCGAGCCCGGACTCGACTACGCCGACCCGGTCGAGGAGCCGGAGCCGGTTCCGCAGAGCGCGCCGGAAGCGCCGCAGGAACCACCCGCGCCCGAGGTGGCGCCGCCGCCCACGCTGCGTGTCGGCTCGTTCAGCGCACCGGTTCCGCACGAGGTGCCCGCCGACGTGCTCGCCGGAGTGAACCACGGTGTCGCCGAGTTCGAAGCCCATGTCGCGGCGGCGACGCAGGGCTTCGGCGTCGACGCGCGCCGGGCGGGCAACATCGCGGGCGGCGCGCTGATCGGCGCGGCGATCGCGGGCGTCCCGGCGGCGGTGGTCGGCGGGGTCGGCGGCGGGCTGATCGGCGCCGGCGTCGGAACCATGGCATGCGGGGTGGGAACGGCCGCGGGTGGCGCGGTCGGCGCCGCGGTCGGCGCGGCCGCGCTCGGCATCCCCGCCGCCGCGGTCGGTGGGCTGATCGGCGGCGCGGTGGGTTCGCAACTCGCCTGATCACAAGTGAGCGGCCCCTCGCCACCGCGCGGGTGTGGCGGTTGTCGAGATGGGACTTTTCTCGCAGGGGCGTGGGTTGTACGTGGGGCCGATAATGGCTTTCGGGAAGTACAAGCTGCGAAGGAGGACGCGTGACCGACGCGCGGAAGGCGATTCTGGCCGGCGGATGCTTCTGGGGCATGCAGGATCTGATTCGTAAGCAGCCGGGGGTGCTGTCGACGAGGGTCGGCTACACCGGTGGGCGCAACGATCACCCCACGTACCGGAATCATCCGGGGCACGCGGAGGCCGTGGAGATCGTCTACGACCCGGAGCGGACCGACTATCGGGCGCTGCTGGAGTTCTTCTTCCAGATCCACGATCCGACGACAAAGGATCGGCAGGGCAACGACATCGGCACCAGCTACCGATCGGCCATCTTCTATCTGGACGAGGATCAGAAGCGGACGGCGCTCGAGACCATCCTCGACGTCGACGACTCCGGGCTGTGGCCGGGGAAGGTCGTCACCGAGGTGACCCAGGCCAGCGAGTTCTGGGAGGCCGAGCCGGAGCACCAGGACTATCTGGAGCGCTACCCGGACGGATACACCTGCCACTTCCCGCGTCCGGGGTGGAAGCTGCCGAAGCGGCAGACCACGGCGCAGTAGTAGTCCTGCGTCGAGCCGGGCCGGGTTATGAGCTGGCAAACCCAGGCGGGCACCGAAATATGGTGCCCGCCTGCGTCTTGCAGGGGACCCGACCGTTGCCGAATCGCGGCCGGTCTGTCACCCTTGTCGTCATGATCGTTGGAAAGGACGACACCACCGTCATCCGGTGAGTGTCGACTCGCAGCGGGAAGCTGCCGAAATCCGTCGTCAGTGGCTCGGTCGGATGTTGTCCACCGAACCGGCCGATCGTCCAGCCGCCGAAGCGGCGATATCCGAACTCTACGCATTGGTCGGACTCGACCCACCCCGATTCCGTTGGGTCTCTTCGCCGTTGGTCGCGTTGACGACCGGCGAGCCGGGGCGGTCCGGCCAATTGCAGCAGAATATGGGTGGCCTCGCTCACCCCGTACCGCAGGCCCTTTCGTCACTCGGCTTGGAACAATGGCCGCTTGTCGGTGCGACACATCGATTGTTCGAGATGTGGGTGAGCGCGCCGCTGTGGTCGTCGTGGGGCAGCTGCGTGCAGCCCATCATGAACGCGGCGCATGATCGGCCGTCGAGCCTACTGCTGAATTGGCAGGGCGCGTTTCAGGTCGGCTGGCTACCGGCCTGGTCGGAGTGTCTGGTGGGCAGGCGTGACCGTGTGGGGCGGTTGTGGGAATCCTGGGCCGCGACAGCGGCTGCGTGCGGACCGTGGTGGTGGCCGGACGACGGGGTGTGCGTCGTGTCGGACCCACCCGAGACGCTGCGCACCGAGACCGCGGGCGACCTCGACAGGGTGCGACCGCATTGCGCCGACGGCCCCGCCGTGCGCTACCGCGATGGCTGGGAGCTGTACTTCTGGCACGGCACGCGGATTCCCGAGTGGGTGATCACCGCCCCGACCGCCGCCGCCATCGATCGCGAAACCAACATCGAGGTACGGCGTTGCGCCATCGAGAATCTCGGCTGGCCCGCCTATCTCGAGCAGGCCGGGATGCGGCTGCTGGCCACCGCGCCCGACCCGGGTAACCACGGCTCGGAACTGCTCCTCTACGACCTGCCCCGCAATGAACGCGTCTTGGTCGCGGTGAACGGCTCGGTCGAACGCGACGGTACCCGCCGCCGCTACGGACTGACCGTGCCCGGCCATTTCGACGACCCCATCGCCGCGGCCGCCTGGACCTACGGCCTGAGCCGCGCGCAGTACTCCCAGCTCCTCCATCGCACCTGAGGTGATACTCATGACCAATTCCCTTGCCCTCGAACAGCTCGAGCAGTCTCTGCGCATTCCGATCATCGACGGCATGCACGCCCAAGGCGACCTTCTCGTCATTCCCGCGCGAATGGCGGATGAGGTGACTCTTCGAACCGACGCGAGATGGCGCGACGTTCCGCCGAGCGGAATCGAGGTGCTTCGGGGCGCCGCGGGCGGCAACCCGCACACGCTAGTGGCGGAACACGGCACCTGCCTGTGGACGCCCGCGCTCAATGATCCGACCGGCTTGGCGCTGGGGATGTTCGACGCTCTCGGAGTCGCTTATCTGATGCATCCCGAACACGGAGCCACCGGATCCGCACCGGGGTGCTACGTGATTCGTCGCCAACGCGAGCACGGCAACTACCGGACCCGCCTGGTGGCCGACTGAAAGCTAGCAGGAGCGGCGCGCGCTCACGCGGTGTCGGACATGCCGATTGCGGAATAGTTTAGCGTTGAGATAAATTACTTAGCGCTAAGAGATTCTTGCGACGAGGAGGTTCTGACGATGCGGATCACGGTGTTCGGAGCGGCGGGGGAAGTCGGCCGTCGGGTCGTTGCCGAGGCGCTCGCCCGCGGGCACGAGGTGACGGCGGTGGTGCGCAACCCGGAACGGGCGACGGGCCTACCGGCGGAAGTCGAGGTCCGCGCGGGTGACGCCGCGAAAGTGGACGATGTCGAATCTCTCAGTGCGGGGCAGGATCTGGTCATCACCGCCACCCGGCCCGCGCCCGGCCGGGAAGCCGATCTGCCGGAGACGACGGCGGCGATCCTCGCGGGCGTGGCGCGGACCGGGGTGCGGCTGTTGGTGGTCGGCGGCGCGTCGACGTTGCTCGTTCCCGGCGCCGAGGGGATGACCTTGCACGAGATGCCGGATTTCCCAGCGGAATTGCGCCCGATCGCGCAGGCCTGCGCGGAGCAGCTCGCCGTGTGCCGTGCGGCGCCGACCGCGAACTGGAGCTACCTGAGCCCGCCCGCGGAACTGCTGCCCGGCGAGCGGACCGGTGCCTACCGCCTCGGCGGCGACGAACTGCTCAGCGATCCGGACGGCGTCTCCCGAATCTCCCTGGAGGACTTCGCCGTCGCACTGCTGGACGAGGCGGAGCGCCCAGTGCACGGCGGCGCCAGGTTCACCGTCGCCGCGGCGTGAGAAGTAGTGCCGGGCGTGCGGAGTGGCGCTGCGGCGTGAGAAGTAGTGTCGCGCGGTGGGATCGGTGCCGAGGCCGCGACTACCTCGGCACCGAATTTCCCTGATTCGCCGCGAATCAGTGGTGTCCGGGCGGCGGCAGCGGCTTGCCGTCCGGGCCCAGCGGCGGCGGGCACGGCTTGCCATCGGCGTCGAGCGGCGGGGGCAGCGGCTTACCGTCGGGACCCAGCGGCGGGGGCAGTGGCTTGCCGTCCGCTCCCAGCGGGGGCGGCGGGCAGCCGTAGGCCGGGTGGGACGGGTCGTGGTCATGGTGAGCCGTCGGCGCGAGGTGGGCCAGCGGCTCCGCCGCGACCGGTCCCGCGGTGACCGCGCCGAAGACCGCGAGCGCGGCGGAAACGAGGAGGGTGGCGGTTCGAAGCTTCAATACGTCGTCCTGTCTCGAAATACGTTGTCCGTCATGGCATTGGACGTCGCACATCGAATTCCGTTCCCTCCGGGCCGAATTTGTGACTGGCGTCACGGTCGCGAGACCTCTATCCCGTGATCTCCCGAATCCGGGCGGCGAACTCCGCGTCGGTTCGCTCGAACGTCTCGCGGATGACGCCGAACAACGTTCGGATCTCATCGACAACCGCTACGTACTCGCCGATCGTGTCGTAGGCACTGCCGGGCCCGCCGAAAGCCTTCTCCCGGAACAACTCCACCAACTCGATCGCCGACCAGAGTCGCGGATTGTCCTCGCCGAGCCCCCAGGCGCCGAGTTCACCGAGCGACTGTGCGTCGTGTCGCGCGCCTGTCAGCGCGTCGGCCAGCTCCTGGCAGGCGCGATCCAGGTCGACGAAGACCTGCGGTTCCAGACGCACTTGTAGCGCACCGGTTCTGGCGCCTTCGATGAATGCCCCGAACGGGCTTGCCACGGCCATAGCGGTCGCCCCTTCCACTGATTCCGTCGATGAATGAGACGCACTGGCGCCGGAACCGGTTCCATCGAAACACGAATTCGCCCCGGGGATCGCGGAAAGACGCCGCGGCGGCTCAGTCGGCGTCGTGGGCGATGATCACCGGGCAGTCCGCGGAGAGCATCAGCGACTGGCTGGTCGAGCCGAACAACATGCTGGTGAACCCGCCGCGCCCCCGCGTGCCGACCACCAGCAACTGCGCGTCCTCGGAACGTTCGCGCAGCACGCGTTCCGGCCGATCTTTGACGACCTCCCGGTGGATGCGGACGTCGGGAAAGCGCTCCTGCCAGCCCGCGAGGCTCTCGGCCAGCACGTACTCCATGTCGGCGGCGCTCGCCTCCGGGGCCGATCCGTAGCGTTCGGGCAGCTCGACCCCGGTCCAGACGTGCAGGGCGACGAGGTCCACCTCCCGCGCCGCCGCCTCGGCCAGCGCGATGCCGATCGCGGGCTCGCTCACCTCGGTGCCGTCCACGCCGACGATCACCGGCCGCGCCCGCACCTCCGGCGAGAGCTCGATGCCCTCGCGTACGACCGCGACCGGGCAGTGCGCGCGCCGCGCCAGCACCGAACTGACCGAACCGAGCAGCGCCCGCCGTAAGGTTCCGCGCTCCCTGGTGCCCACGACGACCATGAGGGCGCCTTCGGTGTGCTGCAGCAGGGTCGGTGTGGTCACCGCCTGCACCAGCTCCGTGCCGACCGCGACACCACCGAACTCCGCCGCGGCCTCCCCGGCCTGCTTGGCGGCGGTGTCGAGCAGCGTCCGGCCGTGCTCGGTGAGCAGCGCGTAATCGGTCGCGGTGAGCGGCTCGGTGGCGCCGGGACCGTAGTCGGCCACCACGTCGACGATGTGCAGCAGGTGTAGCGGCGCCCGACGCCGCGCGGCGGTCTGCGCCGCCCAGATCACCGCCGCCGTCGACCCCGCGGAACCGTCCACGCCCACCAAGACCGCCGGTTTCTCCGCCATGACCGTCTCCTCCCGTGTGCCGCGCGTATGCCTGACCTCGAGAAAGCCGCGGTGGACCGAAGTCACTCCCGCGACGATACCGCGCGCGGTGGCAGGTGTTCCGGTGTCGAAGATCGCGCTCGCTCAGGACGACGTGGCCGCGGGCTCCCCGGTCTTCTCCAGCACGGTGGCGACGTGGCGGCGCGGACGCTTCGCGCCCGGCACCCACCAGTTGGCCTCGCCCATCAGCTGCACGAGCGCGGGAACGAGCAGCATCCGCACCAAGGTCGCGTCGATGACGAGGGCGATGATCATGCCCAGGCCGAGGAACCGCATCGGCGTCAGCGGCGAGAGCGTGAACGCGCCGGTGACCAGGACGAGCAGCACGGCGGCCGCCGTGATGACGCGTGCGGTCTTGACCGTCCCGATGCGCACCGCCTCGGCGGTGTCCGCGCCGGCGTTGTGCGCCTCGACCATCCGCGAGAGCAGGAACACCTCGTAGTCGGTGGACAGTCCGAAGACCACCGCGATGATCAGCACCAGCATGCCCGCGGCGATCGGCCCGACGCTGACGCCCAGCGGTCCCGCGAGGTGGCCGTCGGCGAAGATCCAGGTGAGCACGCCGAAAGTCGCGGCGAGACTGAGGAACGCCATACCGACCGCCTTGAGCGGCAACATGATCGATCGGAAGGCGGCGAGCAACAGGCCCATGGTCGCCAGCACCATGGCCAGCACCATCAGCGGCATCCGCGCCACGATGGAGTCGACGCTGTCGCGAGTGGCCGCGGTGTCGCCGCCGACCCGAATCACGGTGTCCGGCGGGGGCTCCAGGGCGCGGATGTCGAGCACCGCGGCCGTGGCGGCCTCGCTGCGGTCGGTGGCGGTCAGGAAGACGTGCAGCACCACGAAATCCTCGGCACGCCCGACCTGCAGCACCGAGCGCACGCCGGGCACCTCGCCGAGCGCGCGCAGCGTCTCGTCGACCGCGGCGGCGTTGGGCACGGAGCCGTCCACCCCGCGCAGCACCGCGGTGACACCGCTGCTCGCGGCGGGGAATTCGGCGGTTAGCCGTTCGACCGTCTCGCGCATCGCGTGGCCTTCGGGCAGGGCCCGGTGATCGATGTCGCCGAGCCGGATGCCGCTGAGCGGCGCGGCCAGCGCGAGCAATACCGCGCCCACCGCGATCGTGACCACACCCGGTCTGCGCAGCACGGCGCCGACGACGCGACCCCAGAACCGTTCGGTGCGTTCGGATGTCCGCGCGCGACCGATGCGGGGACCGAACAAGGCGAGCATCGCGGGCAGCACGGTCAGCGAGAGCGCGGCGGCCAGCGCGACGGCCGCGATGGCGCCGAAACCCAAGGAGCGCAACACCGCCTGCGGGAAGACGAAGGTTCCGGCGAACGCGCAGATCAGCAGAAGCGCGGAGAACGCGACGGTGCGGCCCGCGGTCGCGCAGGTGCGTTCGATCGCTTTCGGCACGTCGCGTCCGTCGGCCATCTCCTCGCGGAACCGGTTGACCAGGAACAGCCCGTAGTCGATCGCCATGCCGAGCCCGAGCAGCGAGGCGATGTTGACCGCGAAGGTGCTCACCTCGGTCACTTCGCTCAGCACCCGGATCGCGCCCATCGCACCGGCGACCGCGAGCATGCCGACCACGACGGGCAGCGAGGCCGCCGCGACCCCGCCGAACACCAGCACCAGCACCAGCAGCGTCACCGGCAGCGAGATCGACTCGGCCACCAGCAGATCTCGCTGCGACTGCGCGGTGATCCCGGTGGACACGGCGCTGTAGCCGGACAGTTCGGTCTCGATGCCGGGAACACGCAGCGCCGCTTCGAGTTTCGGATAGGCGGCGACGCGCTCGGTGTCATCGCCCGCGGTGAACACCACCGCCAGCGCCTGCCGCTCGTCGGGCGAGCGCAGGAAGGTGGTGCGCGGCGGGACGCTGTTCCAGTAGCTTTCGACCGGCCGCGCCAGCAGCGCGGGGTCGATGGCGGCGATCGCCGCGCGCACCCGCGGCCCGATGTCGGCGAGTGTCTGGCCCTCCGGGGCCGTGTAGATCGCCACCACGTCGGGATTCTGCGGGCCGAAGTGCTCGGTGACGAGCCGGTCGACCAGCGCGGACTCGCTGTTCGGGTCGATGAATCCGCCCGCGCTGAGCTGCTCGGCGGCACTCGCACCGAACAACCCGCACAAACCCATGACCACCACCGCGACGCCGAGCACCGTGCGCGGCCGCGCCATCACGAATCTGGCCCACGCGATCATCGCGGACCCGCCCGATGGTCGTCCCCCGGAACGAAAGGATGGGTGTGGCTCATCGGAAACTCCTGTGCCGCAGTGGTTGTGCCGTAGATGCCGGAGTCAGCGCGCCGACGATGCCGCGAGTTCGCGTTCCAAGGTGGCCACGAGGCGATCCAGCAGCGCCTCCAGTCGCTGCTCGACCCCCGCGCCGTTGCGGCACGACACCGTGATCTCCAGCCGCCCCCCGGATTCCACGATGCCGAACAGCAGCGGCATCATCCCGCTGTGCTGCGGCAGCACCCGGACGGACACCGGGGTATAGCCGGGCACCGCCATCTCCGTGAGGTCGAAGACGCCCACGTGGGTCACCGTGGCGGAGACGAGATTCCGGCCGAGGCGGGCGCCGACCCAGTTGCCCGCGCGCATCACCCCGCGCACGACCGCGGACGGGAACGCCGTCAGCCCGCCGTTGTCCATCTGGTTGAGCTCGCGGTTCTCCCGGAGGCCAGCGCGCAACTGGTCGTTCACGGACTTCCAGTCGTCGCCGGGGGCGACGTCGAGGAACAGCGGCAACGCGAGATTGGCGGTGGACCGCAGCGCGGGGTCGTGCCTGCGCAGGTCGACCGGAATCATGAAGCGAGACTTGGCCTGCGCCGCTTCGGCGAGCACCGCCGCCACACGCGCGACGATGCCCTTGCCGGTCGCGTCGATCGTGCGGTGCCGCAGCAACCAGCGTGACGCGCCCGGGTCCTGCTTGCCGCGCCCGGCCGCCGAGGAGAAGAGCGGCAGCAGCAGCGAAGGCTTGCCGGGAGCGCCGATGCGCGCGACCAGTTCCGCGTCCGCGACCGGGTCGGGCGCGCCGAACGGCTCGACGCCGCGCAGCGCGCGGAACACGTCGTCCACCCACATGCGCATGCCCATGCCGTCCATCACGCCGTGGAAGGCGCGAAAGACGATGGTCACCGGATCCGCGGTGAGCAGCAGGACTTCACAGGTGCGGTCGGGCGTCGGACCGATCGGGCTGTTGAGGACGGGGTCGTTCTCCAGCTCGGGGTAGGTCAGGGTGTGGCCGTGGACGACCCGCACGGTGGGCGCGAGGCCCGAGTCCACCCATTCGACGCCGTCGCGGACGAGCCGGGAGCCGGGGATGGCCGCCGCGACGGTGTCGACCGCACGCTGGAGTTCGGCGGGGTCCAGCGTGCCCTGCCCGTGCACCGCCACCTGCATCAGGAACGGCGGAGCGAGCTCCCGCGCGGCGAAGTACAGGCGCTCGGTCGGGGTGATGGGACGACGAAAGGTGGTGTCGCTGCTCATGTTTGCCTCCGGGTCAGCGCAAATGCCTGGTCAGTTCGCGGACGCCCCCCTGAGTGTCGAGCCAGGCGAGGAAGCTCGCCAGCCCCGTGGCCCGATCCACGATCGGGCGGTAGCCGAAGTCGCGGGTGGCCGCGCCGGTGTCGTAGGTCGCCGAGCGGGTCATCAGCGCGACCGCGTAGCGGGACAGCGGTGGCGACCAGCGAGTGGACACCGCGGGAATCCGCCAGACGGCCTCGATCACGGCCACCACCGCGTCGAGCACCCGGCGGTTCGGCTGCCTGGTCGGCGGCTGGTAGCCGAGTTCGGTGGCGACCTGCCCGAGGAACTGCCACACGTTCGTCTTCTCGGCGTCGGCGATGAAATACGGCTTGCCGCCGACATTCTCGGTGTCCAGCGCCAGCACGACGGCCTCGACGATGTTGTCGACATGGCACAGCGACGCGTACACCTCGCGCCCGAACGACAGATCCGGCAGCTTGCCTTCGGCGGTGCGGCCGAGCAGTCGCACGATCGGGCCCGACCGGTCGCCCGCGCCCCAGATCGCCCTCGGCCGCAGCGCGCAGGTGGTGAAGCCCGGTGCGTTCGCGGCGAGTACGGCGCGTTCGGCCGCGGCCTTGGTCTCGGAGTAGAGATTCAGGTAGCGGCGCGGGTAGGGGAGGGACTCGTCGACGTCGAGCAGGTCGCCGCCGTGGTAGTCCATCATCGCGCTCGGGCTGGAGATGAACACGAACCGCGACGCCCCACCTCGCTTGGCCGCGTCGAGCAGCCGCTGGGTGGCGCGGACGTTCTCCTCCCAGAACTGCTCGCGGGTGCCGCGTTCGTCGACGCGCGCCGCGCTGTGCACGACCGCATCGATGCCGCCGGTCGCCTCCACCAGCGACGGCGCGTCGGTGAGATCGCCGTAGACGATCTCCACCCGCTCTCGCGCGTCGCCGAGATCGTTGAGATTGCTGGTGCGCCGCAACAGGATTCGCACATCGTGCGCTCCGTCGGCCACCAGCCGCCGCACGAGTGCGCCGCCGAGGAAACCCGACGCTCCGGTCACGAGAATCTTCATCGCTCGCCCTCTCGATGATCGCTGGATAATTCGTCGCCCGCCCCGGCGCCCAGGCTCGCGCCGTACCAGGTCAGGCCGAAGATTTGGGTCAGCACCGCGGTCTTCCAAGGGGAATGCCCGGTGCCGCGGGTGGCGCGCAGCGCGACCGGAATCTGCGCCGCGTGCACCACCACGCTGAGAAACGCGTCGATCCACCACGCGGCGCGCAGCCACCGGTTGCCCGGCGCCTGCCCGGTACGCGCCGCGATCAGACCGGCGACCAGGTAGAGCCAGCCGAGGATTGGAATCGCCCGTAGCGCGGTAGTTTTCATCGTCGTGCCTCGGCTTTCAATTGCTTGTCCGCCCACACCGCGAGCTGTTCGCGGCCGATCTTGGCGTTGTGCCGGATGTCCACCGGGAACTTCGGATGCACGAGCACATCGGCGATGGGCTTGGTGAGGTCGAATTCGGTAGCGCGGGTGCGCAATTTCATCTCGACCGCGGTGCGGTCCGCGTTCGGCTTCAGCTCGACGCACAGCACAGGCCGTTGCGCACCTCGCTCACCGACGCCGACCAGCGCCGTGCGGGCCACGCCGGGCACCGTGTTGAAGATCTGCTCGACCTGCACGGTGAACATCGGTCCGTCCGCTGTCACCACCCGCTGACTCTTGCGCCCGCAGAACCAGATTCGGCCCTGTTCGTCGATCCAGGCCAGGTCGCCGGTACGGTGCCAGATCCGCGCGCCGTCGACGATCTTGCCTTGGCGGTTCGCCTCCTCCGGCCAGTAGTACTCGGTGCTCACGTTCGGACCCGAGACGACGAGTTCGCCGACGCCCCTTGTCTTCTCGAGCTCACCCGCCAGTTCCTCGGCGTGCGCCCAGGTGGGGATCGGCGCGTCGGTGATGGCCACCAGGCGCGCCTCGACCCGGTCCGACGGCCGCCCGATGCAGGTGCCATCGCCCTGGTGTGCCCTGGCCACCAAATCACCGAGCAGTTCCCGTGATTCGATGGTGGACATGGGCAGCGCCTCGGTGGAGCCGTAGCCGGCGAAGATGCGCACGTCCTCGGCGAGTACCTCGCGCAGACCGGCGATGCACCAATCCGGTACCGGCGCGCCGCCGGAGTAGATGCTGCCGAGCGTGGGCAGCGCCGTCGGCTGCTGCTCCAGGTGGCGCAGCAGCGGGATCAGCACCGCGGGGGAGGCGAACATGGTCCGCACCCCGAACTTGGCGATGGCGTCGACCACGTGCGCCGGATCAGTCGAACCGACCTTGCTGGGAATGAGCGGCGGCAGCACGCAGCGCGCACCGAGCAGCAGATCGAGCACGCCGACCAGCGGCAGCGTGATCATCGAGGTGTCCGGCGGGACGTGGTCGCGCGCGGTGTCGACCTGCTCCACCATGGCGGCGAGATTGCCGTGGGTGAGCTGAACCGCCTTGGCCGGGCCGGTGCTTCCGGTCGTGAAGGCGATGAGCAGCAGGCTCTCCGGGGAGGCCGGGGTCCGCTGCGGCAGCGGCCGCTGCGGGCGGCGGCCCCAGTCCGCCAACCGCTCGCCGCGCCAGAACCACTGCTTGCCGACCGTGACCGCGACGCGCACGCCGCGGAAGCTGTGGCGGAACAGGACGCGCAGCGCGTGCGCCTGCGGGATGCCGATGAACGCCTCGGCGTCCACCGCGCGCAGGCAGCGCAGCATCTTGCCCACACCCATGCCCGGGTCGATGACCACGGGCACGGCGCCGATCTTCAACAACGCGAACATGATCGCGTAGAGCTCGGGGCTCGGCAGCACCAGCACGATGGTGCGGGTGCCGGTGCCGACACCCGAGGCAGTGAGCCGCTCGGCGATCGCGTCCGACCACTCGTCGAGTTCGCGATAGCTGATGTGCCGATAGGCCGGCAGGCCATCGGGATTCTTCCCCTCGGGGTAGATCACCGCTTGGCGGTCCGGCTCCGTGCGCGCGAACGCACGGAACCGGTCGATGGCCTGCCAGTAGTTCCCTTCGGTCACGCGGGCGCCCCGACGAGGGTCGGTAGCCGGTACAGCACCGCCGCCGCCGACGGACCCGCGCCCGCCGCGACGAACAGCACCCGCGTGTGCGCGCCGAGCGTCTCCTGCGCCACCGCGCGGTCGTAGGCCAGCGTCAGCGCGGCGGTGTGCGGGTCGCCGTAGGACAGGTCCGGCGTGCGCACCGAATCCCGGGCGATGCCGAGCGAATCCGCGAGCCGCAGCGGGAATTCCGCGCTCGGTGTGGAGGCGATGAGCACCGTGCCCGACAGGTCGGCGTCGCCGGCCTCGGCGAGCGCCGCCCGCGCGGTCTCCAGCGCGACCTCGAGCAGACGGTCCTCGAAGCCGGGCTCGCGCTCGACGGTCATCAGGCCGCGGCCGACGGTGCCCATGGTGGCGGTGTCGACGTAGGCCTCGATGGCCGGGGTGCCCTCGGCGGTCGCGGTGTGCACGCGGCCGAAGCCCTCGGGCTCGTCGGTGCGCTCCAGCAACAGAGCGGCACCCGCTGTGGCGTAAGGGAATTCGTCGTCGGCAACCGCGCGGGTCAGCGACGGATGGGTATCGCCGGAGACGATCAGCACGTGCTCGGCGCTGCCGGTCTCCAGGATGGAGGTGGCCACCTGCACCGCGTTGAGCACACCGATCGCGCCGTTCATCAGATCGAAGGAGAACGAGGTCGGATCGTCCTTCTGGTACTCCAGGCCGATGCCCGCCGCCTTCTGGATCAGCGCGGACACCGCCGGTTCCACGATGTTCGAATCGCGGTGCACGCCCGCGTTGATCATCACACCGACCTGCTCGGGCTGGATGCCCGCCCGATCCATCGCGCGCTTCGCGGCGCGACCGCTGTGCGTGATGATGCTGTGGGTGTCGCCCGTCCGGCTGACTCCGGTGGACTTGATACGCACGCCCATGTCGATACCTCAGACCTTCAGGGAGGAGATGGTGGTGGACAGGAAGCCGGTCACGACGCCGGAGGCCGCCGGAATCATCAGCAGTTTCGATCCCGCCGGGATGTTCTGATCGCTGAGCTGATCGTGCAGCACGATGAAATGCGAAGTGGTGGAAGTGTTTCCGTACTTGTGGATGACATTGAGGTCCGGCGGCATCGGCGTGCCGAGCTCGCGCGCGGCGATGGCGTTGGCGTACGGGACCGCCGCGGCGCCGAACTGGTGGTGGATGATGTAGTCGAACTGCTCGTCGGCGAAGGTCGTGCCCTGCTTCTCCAGGTAGCTGCCCTGGGTGTTCGGCCAGAGCATGAACCGGGCCTCGTTGTGCATCTTGCGGTTGTCGGTGTAGAGCGCGACGCCCGGGGTCCGGCCGCTGGGCATGCCGAGGCACAGGTGCGAGTGCTCCGAGGCCGTCATCATCTCGATGTAGTGGATCTTGTCGGCGTCGTCGACCGCCTCGTCCAGCACGAGCGCACATCCCGAGTCGCCGACCGACAGCGAGGCGAACTGAAGATCGTATTTCTCGGAAATCTCGTTCACCGCGGTTTCGGAGATCGGCGTAATTGCCTCACCGCTGACCACCATGCCGTTTCGGACGATGCCCGCGCGGATCATCCGATCCAGGATGTAGGTGCCGGAGAGCATTCCGGCACACGCGTTCGAAATATCGAAAGTGATCGCCTTTCGAGCGCCGACGTGCTTGGCGATCGAGGAGGCGAAAGAGGGCTCCATGTATACCCGGGTACCGTGCTTGCTGCGGGTGATCGAACTGGAGATGATCACGTCGAGATCGGCAGCGGAATACCGTGACCTGGACAGACAGTCCTCGGCGGCCTTGATGGCGAGCGCAAAGGAATCCTCGTAACTTTCCGGACGCGTATCGTGCACCCGGCGTTCCTTGATTCCTGTGATTCGCTCGAGATCGAACAACGGCGGCACTTTCAGCCGCCCGATCAGCTCCTCGGTGGTGACGATTTTCGAGGGCAGATATGCGCCGATGGATTCGAAGCGAGAATGCGACACGTGAGCTCCTGGGAATCGTTGACAGTTACGGTTCCGGATCTTCTCTGATCGTCGGTGCGACGGAACACTACCGGACAGTAACTAGAAATGGGTACGGCCCGAAATCGCGAATCCTTCTGGGACAGTTGAGCGTTCGAACTACCTGTTTCGTGCGGTATCACTAACTGGTCACCGTCCGGCTATGGCGGCTCGCTATGGTGGCCGGTAGGGGGCGCCGCACCGTTCTGACACCCGTTTCCGGGCGTGCCGCGCGACGGGGTCGAGCGGCGGCGCGGCGAAGGGCCGTTGTGACGGCGAACAATTCGCTAACGGAGCTTCGGGGTAGCTGGACGGGTCGGCGCGCGGGCGGTGTGCGGGCCCGTGTGAGTGAGTTCACTCGACGGCGCCCGCGCTTGTGCGCGGGAACCATCGGCCGATGCGCCGGGGAGCGCCGACTACGCTCGACCTATCGCGGATGCGGCGCCGCACCCGTCCGCAGGAGACCGGAGGAGCTGTGTGATGACGACCGAGACCGAGCACGTCGATGTACTCATCGTCGGGGCCGGACTGTCCGGCATCGGTGCGGCGTACCACGTGCGGCAGGCGTTTCCCGGGCGCAGCTTCGCCGTCCTGGAGAGCCGCGCGGCCCTCGGCGGGACCTGGGATCTGTTCCGCTACCCCGGAATTCGCTCCGACTCGGACATGTACACCCTCGGCTACCGCTTCCGTCCCTGGCTGGGGGACAAGGCGATCGCCGACGGCCACACGATCCTGGACTACCTGCGCGACACCGCGCGCGAGAGCGGCATCGACGAACACATCCGCTACCACCACCGTGTCGTGCGCGCCGAGTGGTCCTCGGCCGACAACCGGTGGACCGTGCGCGCCGAACGCGCCGACACGGGCGAGGTGGTCACGCTGACCACCGACTTCCTGTGGTGCTGCTCGGGCTACTACCGCTACGACGAGGGCTACACGCCGGACTTCGCGGGCACCGAGCGCTTCGCCGGTCCGATCGTTCATCCGCAGCACTGGCCGGACGAACTGGACGTGGCCGACAAGCACGTCGTGCTCATCGGCAGCGGCGCCACCGCGGTGACGCTCGGCCCCGCGCTGACCGAGCAGGGCGCGCACGTCACCATGCTGCAGCGCTCGCCCAGCTACATCATCTCCGCGCCGGAACGCGACGACCTGGCCCACCGGGCGCGCAAATGGTTGCCCGCCAAGGCGGCCTACGCGGTGGCGCGCGCGAAGAACGTGGCCATCGCGACCGCGATCTACCAGCTGAGCCAGCGCTACCCGGACCGCATGCGGGCCAGGATCCGCGGCTGGCAGCAGCGCTGGCTGCCGCCGGGCTTCGACATCGACACCCACTTCACGCCGAAGTACAACCCGTGGGATCAGCGCCTGTGCCTGGCGCCGAACGGCGACTTCTTCCGCGCCATCCGCAAGGGGCGACTCGACATCGTCACCGATCGCGTCGAGACCTTCACCGAGCGCGGGCTCGCGCTGGCTTCCGGAAACCACCTCGACGCCGACATCGTCATCACCGCAACGGGTTTGAACCTGCTCGCCTTCGGCGGCATGGAGCTCGTGGTGGACGGGACGCCGGTCGACATGGCCGATCACCTCGCCTACAAGGCGATGATGCTGTCGGGGGTGCCGAACTTCGCCTTCGTGATCGGCTACACCAACGCGTCGTGGACGCTCAAGGCGGACTTGGTCAGCGAGTACGTGGTGCGGCTGCTGCGGCACATGGACGCGCACGGCTACGACCGCTGCATGCCGGTGCGCGATCCCTCGGTCGGCAAGGCGCCGCTGTTCACCAATTTCATGCCCGGCTACGTGCTGCGCGCCGCGACCATGTTCCCGATGCAGGGCGATCGCGCGCCGTGGACACTGCGCATGAACTACGTGCGCGATCTGGTCACGTTGCGCCACGGCGCGATCACCGACGGAGCCATGCGATTCGAGCGCGCCGCGCTCCGCGACCGGGTGGCCGCCGAGTAAGGGTGCTGCTGGACGGAGTCCGTCCACGGACCACGCACGGCCGCAGTTCGGAGACCGCCGACCGACCCCGCCGCCGGACTTCGAGACAGGGACTAAGCGTCGGAAGACCTGATCGGCGCGATGGCGGTGAGCAGGCGGGCGGCGTGCTCGTCGAACCGCTCGCGCGGGACGTCGATCGTGCCGTCCAGCCACGGCCGGTACAGGTAGGCCAGCGCACCGAAGATCGCGTTCGCGTTGAGCACGCTGTCGAGGTGGTCCGGTCCGGGTTCGCGGTAGTCGCCCGCGCCGATGGTCATGGCGATGGGCGCGGTGAACAGTTCGATGAGTTCGTCGCCGCGCTGCGCGAGCACGGGGGTGGACTGCGACTCCACGAACATGATCCGGCCGCGCCGCCGATCCTCGGTCAGATAGTCGGTGAAGGCCGCGACGACGTGGCGGAACATCGCCTCGCGTTCGATCGGCGCCTCGGTCAGCGCGTCGAGCAGGTGGTCCCGCGCGCCGACGACCACCGTCTCCAGCACGGTGGTGAGCAGCGCGTCCAGATTCGGGAAGCTCTCGTAGAAGTAGCGCTCGGTCAGTCCGGCCTGCCTGCACACCCCGCGCATGGAGATCTCGGACGCGCCGACGGTCGCCATCAATTCGGCGGCGGCTTCGACGAGTTGTGTTCTGCGCGTGGCGATTCGCTCGGCGGGGGCCAGCCCGCGCCAGTTGCGCATACGGGCGAAGGATTCGTCGGAATCGGCGACCATCCCTCGATCCTCTCATGCCCGAACAGGCCCCGGCGGGGGTCGACTTCCGGCCTCGGGCCGTATCAGGGAGGCGTCGGCGCTTCGGGGAAGAGATTCGGGATGTCGAGGGCGTATTCGATGTCGGCGCGGGTGCCGAGCGTGGTCAGCAGGACGCGGATCATGGTGAGCCGCGCGGCGTCGACGGTCTCGGCGTCGGGTTCGGCGCCGGGCGCGGTGCCCGCGGAGATGCGGTAGACGACGTATTCGCAGACGTGCAGCGCGGCGTCCAGATCGAGCGGCGAGGGCACCGGCCTGCCCAGCTCGGTGAACGTCTCGCGGACGGTCGCGCGGATGTCGTCGAGCGCGCGCTCGCGATAGGCGGAGACCGGCGAGGCCGGATCGTGCAGTTCGGCGAACAGCGGGCGCAGCATGGGGCCGTGGCCGCGGGCCCAGTCCAGGTAGGCGTCGATGAGCCGGATGCCGAGCTCGACGGGTTCGTCGGTGCCGGTGAGCGCGGCGCGGATCCCGCCGACCAAGCCCTCGTTGGACGCGGCCAGCAACACGTGCAGCGGTTCGGCGGCGTTGCCGAAGTACCGGTAGAACGTCGGCCGCGCCAATCCGGCCTGCTCGATGATCTGCGCGACGCTCAGGCCGCGAGAACCGTTGCGGGTGAACACTTCCGCGGTCGCGAGCACGATCCTGGCTTTGACCTCCTCGGCCTGCTCCTTGGTCTGCGGCGGGCGGCCGCGGCGGGTCGGCGCGTCAGCGGGCATGGTGAGGCCTCACAGCTGGATGGCGGGCATGTCTGTGCTGCACAACGGAGAGCTTGACACGGGACGCGTCACGAGGATTAATCTAACACCACTGTTCAGTAAATGCTCTGGACGCGAGCATCCGAATCCGTCCCACGAGAGGGCCGACAATGACGACCGCCCCGAAGCTGGCCGAACCGGCCGCACTGCCCGCCGACCTGGTGCGGCCGCTGCTCGAGCACGCCGTCGCGGGCGGCGCCCCAGCGGTCGAGGTCTTCGCGCCCGCGACCGGGCGGTTCGTCACCGAGCTGCCGCAGTCCGGCACCGACGACATCGAGCGCGCCTTCGCCACGGCGCGGGCCGCGCAGCGCGAATGGGCCCAGCGTCCGGTGCGCGAGCGCGCCGCCGTGCTGCGCCGCTTCCACGACATCGTGCTCGCCGAGCAGGACGCCATCCTCGACATCGTGCAGACCGAGACCGGCAAGTCCCGCGCGCACGCCTTCGACGAGGTCGGCGATGTCGCGGTGAATGCCAGGTACTACGCCTCGGTCGCCGAGAAGCTGCTGGCGACCCGCAAGCCGCGCGGCGTGCTGCCGGTCCTCACCCAGGTCGATGTCCGGAACCGGCCCAAGGGCGTCGTCGCGGTGATCTCGCCGTGGAACTACCCGCTCGCCTTGGCCGCCTCCGACGCGCTGCCCGCCCTCGTCGCGGGCAACGCCGTGGTCGCACGGCCGGACAACCAGACCGCGCTGACCGCACTGTGGGCCATCGACGCCGCCGTGCGCGCCGGACTGCCGCGCGGCTTGTGGCAGGCGGTGCTGGGACGCGGTTCGGTGATCGGCGGCGAGGTCATCGCGCGCGCCGACTACGTCGACTACACCGGCTCCAGCGCCACCGGCCGCACCATCGCCCAGCAGGCGGGCGAGCGGTTGATCGGCTACTCGCTGGAACTGGGCGGCAAGAACCCGCTGCTGGTGCTGGCCGACGCCGACGTGTCCCGGGCCGCCAAAGTCGCCGTCCGCGCCTGCTTCTCCTCGGCGGGACAGCTGTGCGAATCCATGGAGCGCGTCTACGTGCACGAGGCGGTCTACGACCGGTTCGTCACCGAATTCGTCGCGAATGTGCGCTCGATCGAGCTGGGCGCGCAGCTGAACTACGCCAGCGACATGGGCTCGCTGACCTTCCAGCGTCAGCTGGACACCGTGCGCGCGCACGTCGACGACGCGGTGGCCAAGGGTGCGCGGGTGCTCGCGGGCGGCCGTGCGCGCCCCGACCTCGGTCCCTTCTTCTACGAGCCGACCGTGCTCGCCGACGTGCGCCCCGGCATGACCGTCTACCGCGAGGAGACCTTCGGCCCGGTGGTCTCGGTCTACCGCGTCGGCAGCGACGAGGAGGCCATCGAGGCGGCCAACGACACCGCCTACGGCCTCAACGCCAGCGTGTGGACCAAGGACGCGGCGCGCGGCCGGGCGGTGGCCGCCCGCATCAACGCCGGATCGGTGAACGTCAACGAGGGCTTCATCGCCGCGTGGGGCAGCGCCGACGCGCCGTCCGGCGGGCTCGGTATCTCCGGCACCGGACGGCGGCACGGCCCCGAGGGCCTGCTCAAGTACATCGACACCCAGACCATCGCGGTGCAGCGCGTGCTGCCGATCGCGCCGCTGCCCGGGATGTCGGAGGAGCTGTGGGCCAAGACCATGACGCTCTACTTCAACGTCATGAAGGCGCTGCGACAGAAGTAGGCGGCGCCGAGAAACCGCCGACGTCACGAGCGACGTCACCGGAAACGAACGCAGGGATAGGGAACGGATGAAGCTGGACACGGTCGCGGGCAAGAAGGTTCTGGTCACGGGCGCCGCCATGGGGCTGGGCAAGTTGTTCGCCGAGCGCGCGGTGCGCGAGGGCGCCGCCGCAGTGGTGCTGTGGGACATCAACGAGGTCGCGCTGAAGGGCACCGCCGCGGAACTCGCGGGCCGCGGCTCGGAGATCCACCACTACGTGGTCGACGTGTCGGATCGGGACGCCATCGCCGAGACCGCGACCGCGGTCCGTGAGACGGTCGGCGACATCGACATCCTGGTGAACAACGCGGGCATCGTGCGCGGCAACACCTACTTCTGGGAGACCGAGAACCGCGCCGACATCGACAAGACGATGGCGATCAACTCGCTCGCGCCGATGTACATCACCCTCGAATTCCTGCCCGCCATGGTGCGCGGAACCGGCCAGGCGCGGGTGCTGAACATCGCCTCGTCCGCGGGCCTGGTGGCCAACCCGCGCATGTCCGTCTACGCCGCGTCCAAGTGGGCGGCCCTCGGCTGGTCCGACTCGGTGCGCCTGGAACTCGAGCAGGCGGGCCACGACCACGTCAAGGTCACCACCGTGTGCCCGACCTACATCAACACCGGAATGTTCGACGGCGCCAAGGGTTTCTGGCTCACCCCGATCCTCGAGCAGGACGCGGTCGTCGACACCTCGTGGAACGAGATGAAGCAGGGCAACGCGCTGGTCGTGCTGCCGTGGACCTCCCGCCTCAACCGGGCGCTGTCCGGCATCCTGCCGCTCAAGCTGCGCGATCTGTTCCTCGACACGGTGGGCGTCTACCACTCGATGGACGAATTCACCGGACGTAAGAAGTAGGCCCGGACGACGAACGACCGCGCGTTCCAGGGGGACGCGCGGCCGTCCGCGGCTTGTGCCCACGGGTGACACTCAGGGACGCGTGCCGATGACGACGGTCGCGTAGTGCTCCTCGGACTCCGCGACGCGGGCGAGGAGGCCGCGCTCGGTCAGGATCTCGGTGGCGACGATCGCCTGCTCCGGGCTCGATTCGACGAGCAGGTGTCCGCCGGGAGCGAGCCAATCGGGCGCGTCGGCGACGACGCGACGGAAGATGTCCAGACCGTCGGCCCCGCCATCTAAGGCGGTGCGCGGCTCGTGGTCGCGGGCCTCGGGCGGCATGTCCGCGATGTGGTCCGAGGGCACGTACGGGGTGTTGGCGAGCAAGAGGTCGACGCGACCGCGCAGGGCGGCGGGCAGCGGCGCGAACAGGTCGCCCTCGTACACGGCCGCGCCGAGCGGAGCGAGATTGCGGCGGGCGCACTCGACGGCGGCGGGTTCGATATCGGCGGCCGACAGTTCGACCGTCTGCCCCTGGGCGATCAGCGCGGTGGCCAGCGCCATACCCAAGGCGCCGGAGCCGCAGCACAGGTCGACCACCACGGGCGTCGGCTCGATCGCGTTCGCGAGTGCGAGCGCCTCCTCGACCAGGAAAGCCGTGCGCTGCCTCGGCACGAACACACCCTGCCCGACCGCCACCCGCAACCCGCGGAATTCCGCCCAGCCCAGCAGGTGCTCGAGTGGCATCCCGGAAACCCGTTCCGCCACAAGGCCATCGATATCGCGTCCGGTCTCTTCCGCGGCATCGATCAACAGCCGCGCCTCCTGCTCGGCGAACACACACCCCGCCACCCGCAGCTGCGCCGCCACCTCGGCGACCTCCACACCAGACACCCGGCCATCCTGCCCCAGGCCCTGGCTCGAAGTCCCCTCCGGCGCCTCCGCGGCCCGGATCGCCGCCTGACCGCGTTGTCGTCGTCACCGATACAACCCCGGGTATCGGGACGAGACGTTCCGCGGCCCGACCGAGAACGTCTCGATCGGGCCGCGGGCCGCGCGTGTCTAGCGGGAGGTGGCCAGTTGGAAGGTGCGGGTGGCGTCGAGGTAGATGCCGCGCTGGGCGTGGCGGGCGGGTGGAGGGAGCTGGGAGACCAGCTGCTCGAGCGATGTCATGGCGCCGACGACGTGGGTGCCCGCGACGATGAAGTCCGCGACCGCGCGGCGAATGTGGTTGGGCGAGGTCACCACGACCGCGCTGGTGGCGCCGACGTCGCGGAGCAGCTTGCTGCTGTACAGCGCGTTCTGCACCGTCGAACCCGCGCGGTTCTCGACGTGCACGCGCGAGGCCGGGATGCCGCGCTCGACCAGCCAGTTGCGCATGGCCTCGGCCTCGGTGATCCCGTTCTGCGGGTTGCCGCCGGTCACCACGATCGGCGAGAACGGCGACGCGACGGCCTGGATCCACGCCGCGGTCAACCGGTTCACCAGCTCGGGGCGCAGCGCGCCGTCGGGCAGCAGACCGTAACCCAGCACGACGATCCCGGTCTGCGGGCCGACCAGCGCGGGCAGCGGATTGGGCAGTGTGCCGACCGCGGCGCTGATCGCGTGCAGCACGTGGCCGGTGCCCGCGGCCAGCTCGGGATCGGCGATCTGCAACCGCCCCATGGCGTCGGCGAGACCGAGCAGATCGTTGGCGTAATGCGACCAGATCGCCTGTAGCGAGAGCGCTTCGGTGTCATGGGGATCGGCGCCGATCAGCGCCCGCAGATCGGCGAGGCCCGCGCCGTCGTTGCCGTCGACGAAGTGGCGCTGGGCGGAGTTGTAGAGGGCGTCGGTTTCGGGGGACGCCTGGGCGGGCGCGCCCGCCAGGCCGGTGAGGGTGAACGTCGCGAACGCTGTCGCGACCAGGATTCTCCAATGCCTCGAGATATTCACTACAGTCGACACCTTTCCACGCGTGAAACGGGGTTTTCGGTACGTCAGCTGGCAGTTGGCCGGGCAAAGCTCTCCACACGATACGACCGGACCCCGCCGCAGCCCGGTAATTGCGTGGCCGAATCGCCCGGTCGATTCACGCGGCCGTCCGAGCTCGACCCGGCCAGCGGGTTGCTGACGGAATGCGTGCGGCCGCGCCCATTAAGCTGTCACCCCGTGGACACCCTTTCGCTGACCGGCAAGGAACTCGCCGCCGCCATCAACGCCGACACCAAGGAGCGCACCGCCGCGCTCGCCGCGGGCATACACGCCCCGCGGCTGGCCCTGGTCGTGGCCAACGACGATCCGGCCAGCGCCTGGTATGTCAACTCGCTGCGCAAGGCCGCCGAGCGGCTCGGAATCGCCTGCGAGCGTATCGATCTGGGCGCCGACGCCACCGCGGAGCAGATTCGGGAGGAACTCACCGCGCGCAGCGCCGACACCTCCTACGACGCGATCATGCTGCAGACCCCGTTGCCCGCCGGTGTCTCGCTGGACGACGTGAGCTCGGCGATCGCCGCGGACAAGGACGTCGACGGGGTCAGCCCGCTCTCGCTCGGCCTGCTCGCCGCGGGTCTGGACGGTTTCGTGCCCGCCACCTCCGAGGCCGTGGTGGAACTGCTGAAGCACCACGAGATCCCGCTGCGCGGCAAGCTGGTCGCGGTGGTCGGCCGCTCGAACATCGTCGGCAAGCCGCTCGCGCAACTGCTGCTCGCCGAGGACGCCACCGTCATCGTGTGCCATTCGCGCACGGCCGACCTCGCGGCCGTGACCGCGACCGCCGACGTGGTGGTCGCCGCCGCGGGCCGGGCCGGGCTGGTCACCGGCAAGCACGTGCGCGAGGGCGCGGTCGTCATCGACGTCGGCACCAACGAGGCGCCCGACGGCGGCATCGTCGGCGACGTGGACGCCGACTCGGTGCGCGGCAAGGCCGCCGGACTCAGCCCCGTCCCCGGCGGCGTCGGCCCGGTGACCACCGCGCTGCTCATGCGGCACGTGGTCGCGGCCGCCGAGAAACTGCGCGGCTGAGAGATGTAGGAAGCGCTGCCGTCGAACAGGGCCGCGGCACCAGTTGCCACGGCCCGCCGCGAGCGCTGTCGTACTTCGGCTCAGCCCGCCGCGGCGATACTCGTGATCAGGGTGCGGTCACCCGTCCGCGCCACGCTGACCAGCTGGGCGTTGTAGGTCATCGGGTCGCGGCCCGGCCGGTTCTCGGTGATCACCACGCGGTACTGGCCCGCGAAGGCGCCCGGCGTGATCGCGACGCAGTGCGTGGTGCCCGCGGGAATGCTGTCGATGCCGTGCTGGATAGCCGCCACCGTCGGCACCGAGGCGTTCGGCGCGACCACGGCGCGCGCCTGTTCGGCGGAGCGCGTCACGTAATACGCGTACTGGAAGGCGAAGATCGCGCCCGGCCCGGAATCGGTGCCGCCGTCGCCGTTTCCCTGGATCTTGTTGCCCACGCGCTCCGCGGGGCATCGGGTGGCGGGAGCCACCGGCTCGGCTGTCGGGACCGGGCTGTTGGCGGCGGTGGGCTGCGGTGCGGGATCGCCGCGGAAGTACAGGAACGCCGCGGCGGTCATCGCCAGCGCGGCGACGGAAGCGACGAGCGCGGGAGCCCAGCGCTTGATGGGCGGGCGCTTGGGGGAGCGGTCGATCATCCGCGCGAAGACGTCTTCCTCGGGGAAATGCGCTGGCTCCGGAACGAATTCGGCCTCGGGTTCCCATTCGGGCTCGGCCGCCGAGTCGTACGGTCGCCGCGGCACCCAGTCCGCCCACTCGCCGCGATAGTCGGTTTCGCCGTGATAGTTCTGTTCGCCGGGCCACGGCGGCGTCCCGGGCGCGGCGGGGCGCGGCATCATGCCCCGTCCGGGTCGTGTCGTCATGTCCGGTCGTTCCATCTCCCCGCCTTCATCAGGTCACGCCGTCGGGTGCATCCCACATCGAAACCAGCTCCCCGGCACGATACTGCCAGGGAACTGGCTTCCGCGAAACGTCCGGGGCGCGTCGCGAGGAGAGGAGAACCTCCGAACGCGGCCTCACCAGTGCACGTTCACCGGGTCGCCGATGCCGACCGTCTCGTAATACCAAGCGGCGTCGTCGGGCCCGAGATTGATGCAGCCGTGGCTGACGTTGGCATAACCCTGGGAGTCCACCGACCACGGCGCCGAATGCACGAAAACACCGCCCCACGTCAGACGTTCGGCGTATTCGCCGTTGATCAGGTATCCCTCCGGCGAACTCAGCGGGATGCCGATGGTGCGGGAGTCGAAGACCACCGAGCGGAACTTCTCCAGCACCGGGTAAGTGCCCGTTGGTGTTTCGAATCCGGGCTTGCCCATGGACGCGGGCATGCTCCGCACGACTTGGCCGCCGATGCTCACGGTGAACGTGTGCGCGGACATGTCGGCCTCGGCGTAAACGCCTTCGTTGGTGCGGAATTCGGTGCGGGAGTTCCCGAATCGCACGGTGATGTCGGAGCGTGCGGGCAGGAAGTCCGTCGGCGTCCAGGTGAGCTCGCGGTCGTTCGCCCACGCGAACGTGCCGTCGAGCGGGCCTGCCGAGCCGATGCTCACGAGGCGCTCGGCGCGAGCGCGGTCAGTGACCGGTGCGGCGAACTGGATGGTGACCGGGTGCGCGACGCCGACTTCCTGCCCGGCAGTCGGCGTGATCGCCGTGATCCTGTCGGCGAATGCCGGGCCGATCAGCGTCGCCGCCGCCGCGCCCGAGCCGAAGACGGCCACAGCGACGACAACGGTCGCGAGGAACAGGTTGCGAAGAACGCTCCGCATGGCTCCACCCCTTTCGAGATGGTGTGGTACGCGGAAAACTATCCTACGCCTTCATGATCAACCCGGCTTGCCGAACATGTGAGGCATGATTCCGGGGAGGTAATCATGAAACCGGTCGGTTTTTCGGCAACACCTGCTCGCCCGCGCCGCAGATCCACAGCCCGGGATTCTCGACCTCGATCGCGACCGGCACCACGTCGGGTTGCCCGTCCGGATCCACCGTCGCCAGCCTGGCCAGCGGCTGGGCGCGCAGGTAGGTGATCTCTTCCTCGGTGAACGCCACCGCGGCCTCCTCCTCGTCGTTCGCTATGCCTGCGGCGCGCCGCCGAGCGGACGGATCGGCCGGGATTCCGGCTTGGGTGTGGCCGGAGGGCGGGACATGCGCCCGCCCAGCCGTTCCTGCACCGTGAAACCGTGCGCGCGGCACCAGCGGGCCAGGGCGGCGACCGTCGCCTCGTCGTCGCGGAAGGTGGGCAGCAGTTGACCGGCGATGTGCAGGTGGTGCGCGTCGGCCGTGCGGCACAAGTGCACCAGGCCCGCAGTGCCGAGGCCCATGCCGCGCAGCGCGGGCGTGACCGTGATGCCGTCGAGTTCGATTGTGCTGGTGTGGATCTCGAATTCGATCTCGATCGGTCCCGGCCCGCTCCTGCGCAACCGCATGACATCGGAAGGAATCGGGCGCAGTTCGCCGGGCAGGTGATCGACGAGCCGCTGCCGCGCCGCCTCGGACGGCGCGAGTCGCACGGCCTCCGCCAGTCGATAGGTGAGTTCGTCGACGGACGTGCGGTCGCCCTCGGCGGCCTGCTCGCGCACGTAGGGGCAGTCACGGGCGAGGGCGCGCAGCTGCCGCGCCCACTGCGGCGCGATCATCGCGAAACGCGGCGCGACGGCGGCGATCGTCGCCTCGATCCCGACCACGCCGCTCAGCGTGGTGGTCTCCCCGCCCGAGAGCACGCCCCACGAGCGCTCGTCGGCGCCGACGCCGTGCCTGCCGAGTTCGCGACGGAGCCGGTCGAGCCGCCGTTCCGCGCGCTCGTACGGCCCGCCCGGCAGCCGGCCGAGCCACTCGGGCCTGCCGCGCAGATTGGTGCGGATGCGCAGGTCCGCCAGCGCGATGCGCGCGGCACGGTAGTTGCTCCAGGCGTGCGCGCGTCGCTCGCGCACCTGCAGCGCCGGGTCGCCGGGCGTCTCGGAGGACGGGGGAGCGTCACTCATGACCATCAACCGTAGATCCGGCCATGGTGACCCGGGAGACCCTTCGGTACGAAGGTTCGCGCATCCGCCGACACGCCGCTGGTCAGGGCCGCCACACCGGAATGTTGTCGGCGTGTCTCCTATCGGCGTGTCGCCGACGGGATTCAGCTGCGGACGACGTGCACGACCTCGGCGTGCAGGGCGTCGGCGCGCGCGGTGATCTCCTCGATGCGCAGCAACGCGGGCGCGAACTTGTCGCCCAGCGCGGCGGGCAGCGAGGCCACGTTGATCTCGATGTTGAGCTGCGAGCTGGACGCGGCGGCGCGGGCGGCGTCGGCCGCGGCGCCGATATCGGTCACGACGTTCGGGTTGCCGATCGGCAGCAGCTCCGCGGCCAGGGACAGCACCTCGTCGGCCTCGTCCACCACCGCGGCGGGGACCCGCGCGGCCTCCACCAGGGCGGCGTTGATGGCCTCGGTGCGTGCCGCGGTCTCCTCGTCGGTGTCCTTCGGCAGCTTGTACGCGGCGCCGACGGCGGTGAACGCGGCCGCGTCGGCGTCGGCGAGGGCCAGCGCGCGGTCACGGGCGGCATCGGCGGCCTCGATGATCCGGTCCACGATCGGCCGGTGCTCGGCGTCCTTCGCGCGGGTCGTGTACCGGGCGACCATGGCGATCAGCGCGGCGCCCTGCGCGGCGTGCAGCGCGGCCACCGCGCCGCCACCCGGCGCGGGGATCTTGGCGGCCAGATCGGTCAGGTACCGCGCGAGGGTGACCTCACCGAAGGAAGACGCGGTTTCCTGGGACGACGTGCTCGGCTGCGACACGGGTGGCCTTTCGTTCTTCGGCGGCGTGAACTGATGATCACGCTACCGCTTGCCGCCGCGCGCACCCTGGCCGGACCGCCGCGTCGGACAGCCGGTGCGCGGCCGGTGCAAACCTGCGGTTATGTTGAGCACATGCGGATCGGATTGGGCATCAACTACTCGGGCGGCTTCAAGGAAGCGGCGGCGGAAGTGGCCGACCTGGAACGGGCCGGACTCGACACGGTCTTCGTGCCCGAGGCGTACTCCTTCGACGCGGTCAGCGCGCTGGGGTACCTGGCCGCGAAGACCGAGCGGCTGCAGTTGGCCTCCGGCATCTTGCAGATCTACACCCGCACCCCGAGCCTCACGGCGATGACCGCCGCGGGCCTCGACTTCGTCTCCGAGGGCCGGTTCCTGCTCGGCCTCGGCGCGTCGGGTCCGCAGGTGATCGAGGGCTTCCACGGCGTGCCCTACGACGCGCCGATCGGGCGCACCAGGGAGCTGGTGGAGATCTGCCGCAAGGTGTGGCGCCGGGAACGGCTCGAGTACCAGGGCAAGCACTACCGGATCCCGCTCCCCGAAGGCGAGGGCACCGGTCTCGGCAAGCCGCTCAAGCTGATCAATCACCCGGTGCGCGAACGCATTCCGGTGTTGCTCGCGGCGCTCGGCCCGAAGAACGTCGAGCTGGCCGCCGAGATCGCCGAAGGCTGGCAACCGATCTTCTTCCTGCCGGAGCGGGCCAAGGACGTCTGGGGCGCGTCGCTGGACGCGGGTCTGGCCAAGCGCGATCCGGCCCTCGGCGAGCTGGAGGTGTTCGCCGGTCCGGCGCTGGCCATCGGTGAGAACGTGACGCCACTGCTGGAGTTCGTCAAGCCGCACCTGGCCCTGTACATCGGCGGCATGGGCGCCAAGGGCAAGAACTTCTACCACACCCTCGCCACCAAGTACGGCTACGGCGCCGAGGCGGACCGCATCCAGGAGCTGTACCTGGCGGGCCAGAAGGAAGAGGCCGCCAAGGTCGTGCCGGACGAGCTGGTCCGCGACATCTCGCTGGTCGGTCCGGCCGGTTTCGTCAAGGAACGCGTCGCGGCCTTCCGCGAGGCGGGCGTCACCGCGCTGAACGTGGTGCCGATGGCCGCCACGCCCGCCGAGCGGGTCAAGCTGATCGAGCAGCTGCGCGAGCTGGTCTGACGAAAACGACGGCGTCCCGGCCTGCGTGCCGGGACGCCGTCGCGTTCGGGTCTGGTGGTGTCGCAGCTCGGTCGAGTCGCGGCTGGGTCGCCTCGCGGCTCAGTTGGATCGCAGCGAGGACAATGCCGCCTCGAGCGTCGAGTGCAGCGCGAAGACCTGATCCAGGCTGGTCATCTTGAGCTGACGGCTGGTCGCCGGTCCGTCGGCGACCACCGCGATGGTCGTAGCCTCCCCGGCCCGCTGATGCGCCGCGACCAGCGCCGCCATCCCCGCCGAGGCGAGGAAGCTGACCGCGGTCAGGTCGATGATCAATGCCGTCGGCTTGCTCGCCAGGATGCCCTCGATCGCGGTTTCCAGTGCGGGCGCGGTCGCAAGATCGACCTCGCCGGCCACCGTGAGCACGGTCGCACCGTCACGCACTGCGACGGAGGTGGTCATCGTGTCCGCCATGGGATACGCGTCTCCGGAAGTGTTGGTCACACAAAACAATCTGCCATGAACCGCCCGATCCTGCCGCATCGTCCCGCAGATTCCGACGGTTCGCGCCGCTCGGTGGGGGCACCGAGGGCGCTTTCGTACGGGTCGACCCTACAGCAACCGCGCTATACGGTCAGGCGGGACAGTTGCTCGGCGCCTGCTCGCCCGCGAAGCGGTCGGCCGCCCACGCCGGGAAGAGTTCGGCGCCGCGAGCGACGACGCTCTCGTGGTCGAGGCCGGGGTATTCGTTGTACTCGACCGCCGAACCGGCCTTGCACAGCGCGGTGCGCTCACGGGCGGTGAGTTCGGCGGGGGTGGTGATGTCCTCGGCGCCCTGGTAGATCGTGAACGGCATGGCGCCCGCGGGACGGAAGTCGTCGGCCGCGGCCATCGCGTTCGACCAGGGAGCGCCCGGCGCCATCGCCTCGGGCTTGTAGTAGTCGCGCAGCGGCTGGGCGGCGGTCCACATGTCGAAGCAGCCGTCGGCGAGTACCGGCAGCATCTCCATCGCGTTCGGGTTCAGGAAGTCGGCGTAGCGCAGGTCCGGGTTGGCGGCCTTGATGCCGGGCAGGGTCGCGATGACATAGCCCGCGTTCTCGGGACCCTTCATCGAGTTCAGGGTCAGGTCGCGGATTCGGACCGCCGGGGCGATGAGCCCGGCGCCCATTCCTTCGAGTTCCGGCGCGTAGCCGCGGGCGATCGACTCGACGTGCATGGTGGTACCGCCGCCCTGCGACCAGCCGTACTCGACGTATCGATTCGAGGTGTTCAGTTCGGGCAGCGTGCGGACCGCACGCAGCATGTCCAGGGACGCACGGGCGTTCACGTCGCCGACCATGTAGTACGCGGGCCCGGGCAGGCCTTGGCCCGGGTAGTCGCTCATCGCGACCACATTGCCCTGGGCGAGCAGCGCTTCGATGCCGGGCACCCTGGACTCCTCGCCCGCGCCGAGGCTGCGTCGCGACGGGGCGCAGTTGTCGGCCAGTCCGGTGGTCTCGTGGTTCCACAGGATCAGGTCGCGCGGGCTGTCGGAGCGGCCGACCGGCGCGTAGATCTCGCCGGAGACGTAAGCCTTGACGCCGGGGCGGATCTCGGAGACGTAGACGACGTTCCAGCCCTGGGCGCCTGCCGGTGCGTCTGATCGTGGTTGGGCCCAGTAGATCTCGCCCGGCTCGGCATCGGCGGGCGGCTGGTCGGTGATGTCCCAGAACGTGGTGCCGGCCGGGCCTGCCTTCGCCGTCAGCTGGACCGGGGTCGCGTCGTCGTTCGAGCTGCCGCATGCGGTCAGGGAGAGGGCGGCGGCGAGGGCGAGCGCGGTGCTCACCATGCGAAACGCGCCGCGTCGGTGGCCGGTCATCTGATGCTCCTACTGGTCCGGGAATGGTGCGGGTCACAGCACATCATCGATGGGCGATGCCGCCGCGCCCGGTTTCCATTGAATGGAAGGCGGCATGGTGTCGCGGCTGGTAGCGGGGACATTCTAGGCCTCACCTACCAGCCCAGATGAGGAGTTCGAACCATCATGCGAACCCGAGTCGCGATCATCGGATCCGGTCCGGCCGGGCTGCTGCTTGCGCAGTTGCTCGACCTGGCGGGCATCGATTCGGTGATCGTGGAACGACAGACCGCCGACCATGTGAGTTCCCGCATCCGCGCGGGGATCCTCGAGTCGGGCACCGTCGACGTGCTCAGGAAAGCGGGTGTGGGCGAACGGCTCTCGGCCGAGGCCATCGAGCACCGCGGAATCTATCTGCAGTGGCCGGGGGAGCGCAGGCATCTGGACTTCGTCGAGTCGGCCAATCGCGCGGTCTACGTCTACGGGCAGACCGAGGTGACCAAGGATCTGCTCGCCGCGCGCGAAAAGGCAGGTCAGCAGGCGTTCTATCAAGCCGGTGACGTCGCGCTGCACGATCTGACGACCGACCGGCCCTACGTCACCTTTCGTGACGCCGACGGTGTCGCGCGGCGGATCGACGCGGACGTGGTCGTCGGCTGCGACGGCTACCACGGGCCGAGCAAGCAGGCCATGCCGCAGCGCCGCAGCTGGGAGCGTGCCTACCCGTTCGCGTGGCTCGGCGTGCTCGCCGAGGTCGCGCCCTCGACCGACGAGCTGATCTACGCCTGGCACGAGAACGGTTTCGCGCTGCACAGCATGCGTTCCGACACCGTCAGCCGGTTCTACCTGCAGGTCGACCCAGCCGAGCGGATCGAGGAGTGGTCCGACGACCGGATCTGGGAGCAGCTGGCGACCCGGCTGCACCTCGACGGCTGGGACCTGAAAACCGGTCCGGTGCTGGAGAAGAGCGTGTTGCCGATGCGCAGTTTCGTCACCACCCCGATGCGACACGGCAGGCTGTTCCTGGCCGGCGACGCGGCCCACATCGTGCCGCCGACCGGGGCCAAGGGACTCAATCTCGCGGTCGCCGACGTGGCCTTGCTGGCCGAGGCGCTGGTCGCGCTGCTCGCCGACGGTTCGGCGGAACTCGCGAATGCCTACTCCGACACCGCATTACGCAGGGTCTGGCGCTGCACGCACTTCTCCTGGTGGATGACAAGCATGCTGCACCGCCACGGCGACGACTTCGACGCCCAACTACAGCTCGCACAGCTGCGCCGGGTCGCGGACTCCCCCGCGGCGGCCAGGGAACTGGCCGAGAACTACGCGGGCCTGCCGATCGGAGGAGGCAGCCATGGCTGAGATCATGTCGCTGGCCGATGCCGTGCGCGCGCTGGTGCACGACGGCGACACCGTCGCGCTGGAAGGTTTCACCCATCTCATTCCGATGGCGGCGGGTCAGGAGATCATCCGGCAGGGCCGTCGCGATCTGACGCTGGTGCGGATGACCCCGGATCTGGTGTACGACCAGCTGATCGGGGCCGGCTGCGCGCGCAAGCTCGTCTTCTCGTGGGGCGGGAATCCGGGTGTCGGCTCGCTGCACCGGTTCCGCGAAGCGGTGCAGCGGCAGTGGCCGCGCGCGCTCGAGATCGAGGAGCACAGCCACGCGGGCATGGCCAACCGCTATGTCGCGGGCGCGTCCGGGCTGCCGTTCGCGGTGCTGCGCGGTTACGCGGGCACCGATCTCGCGCGGGTCACCTCGACCGTCGCGTTCATCGACTGCCCGTTCACCGGGGAGCGGCTTGCCGCGGTGCCCGCGCTGAACCCCGACGTCACGATCATCCACGCGCAACGCGCCGATCGGCACGGCAACGTGCAGCTGTGGGGGTTGCTGGGCGTGCAGAAGGAAGCGGTGCTCGCCGCGCGGACTGCCCTGGTGACCGTCGAGGAACTGGTCGACGAGCTGACCCCGATGCCCGGTGCGATCGTGTTGCCGCACTGGGTCATCGGTGCGGTGGCCGTCGTCCCCGGCGGCGCGTGGCCTTCGTACGCGCAGGGCTACTACGAACGCGACAACGACGCGTATGCCGAGTGGGATCCCATCGGACGCGACCGAGAAGCGTTCCAGCGGTGGCTGAAAGAACTGACCGATGGGGAGGCGACGGCATGACAACGCTCGAATACGCCGCGGACGAGATGATGTCGATCGCCGCGGCCCGTGCGCTCGGTGGTGGTCAGCGAGTCTTCGTCGGCATCGGATTGCCCTCTACCGCAGCCAATCTGGCGCGGCGCTTGCACGCACCCGATCTCGTCCTGATCTACGAATCCGGCGCGATCGGCGCGAAGCCGGACCGATTGCCCGCCTCCATCGGTGACGGGATTCTCGCCGACACCGCCGATGCCGTGGTCGGCGTGCCGGAGATGTTCAACTACTGGCTCCAGGCCGGGCGCATCGACGTCGGCTTTCTCGGTGCGGCGCAACTGGATCGGTACGGCAATATCAACACCACGGTGATCGGGGACTACGCCGACCCGGCCGTCCGCCTGCCCGGCGCCGGTGGCGCACCCGAGATCGCGGCCTCGTGCGGCGAGGTGTTCGTGGTGACTCGCCAGAGCAAGCGCAGTTTCGTCGACCGGGTCGACTTCATCACCTCGGTCGGACATGGTCGCGGACTCGGCGACCGCGCGAAACTCGGCCTGCCCGGCGCCGGCCCGACCACCGTGATCACCGATCTCGGTGTCCTGCGGCCTGATCCGGAGACCGCTGAGCTCGTCCTCACCGCGTTGCACCCCGGCGTGACCGTGGATCGGGTGGCCGCCGCCACCGGATGGGAACTCCGCGTGGCACCCGAGCTGTCGGTCACCGCACCACCTACCGCGGCCGAGCTCTCGGCCCTGCGGGCGCTGCAGGAGGCGTGATGAACCGAACGGATTCGCCGAACACCCTCGCCTACCGTCCCGATCCGCCGGGTACGCACCCGGCGTTGGACGAGCTGGCCTACCGCTCCACCGCGCTGCGGCATCCCACCCGGCCGCTGGTCGTGCTGCCGCACCTGCTCACCGAGGTGAGCGCCCCCGCGCTCGGTGCGGACCGCCTCGGCCCGAACGACGCCGATCTCACCAGGCAGCACGCGGGTGAGGCGCTGGGTCAGCGCATCATCGTCTCGGGCAGGCTGCTCGACGGCGACGGCACACCGATCCCGCACTCGCTGATCGAGATCTGGCAGGCCAACGCCGCTGGCCGCTACCGGCACACCGGTGATCGCTGGCCAGCTCCGCTCGATCCGAACTTCAGCGGCGCGGGGCGGACCCTCACCGACGGCGAGGGCCGCTATTCGTTCACCACGATCAAGCCGGGCGCCTACCCGTGGCGCAATCACGACAACGCCTGGCGGCCCGCGCACATCCACTTCTCGGTGTTCGGCCGCGCGTTCACCCAGCGGCTGGTGACCCAGATGTACTTCCCCGACGACCCGCTGTTCGCCCAGGACCCCATCTTCAACGCGGTGCCGGAAGCGGCGCGGCCCCGCCTGATCTCCCGGTTCAGTCTCGAAGGGACACAGCCGGAATGGGCGATGAACTTCGAGTTCGACATCGTCCTGCGCGGGCGCGACGCCACCCCGTTCGAGGAGCCGCACGATGACTGAACACCTGCTCTCGACGCCATCCCAAACGGTCGGGCCCTATCTGCACATCGGATTGACCTGGCCCGACGGCCCGATCGCCGCGCCGGTGGGCACCGCGGGCGCGGTGTGGATCCGCGGACAGGTCTTCGACGGCGCGGGCGAGCCGATCACGGACGCGCTGGTGGAGACCTGGCAGGTCGACCCCACCGCGTTCGCCGAGCCCGATCGATCCCGTTCGGCGCGTACCGGTTTCGGCCGTAGTGACACGCGCGACGGCGGGTACGCCATTCATACGGTTGTCCCGCCGGAACTTCCGGCTCGGGGCACGGCGGTGCAAGCGCCGCATCTGGACGTGTCGGTCTTCGCCCGTGGACTCCTGCACCGCGTCGTCACCCGGATCTACTTTCCGGAGTTCGACTCCGCCAATGCCGCCGACCCGGTGCTGAATTCGATCGAACCGGCGCGCCGGGAGCGGCTGCTCGCGCGGCGGACCGGCGACGGTTATGTCTTCGACATTCACCTCCAAGGTGAGCTCGAGACGGTGTTCTTCGATGTCTGAGCTGTTCGGGCCGCTGCGTGCCGCCGGACCGGTGGCCGCCGAGACCGGCGATGCCGCCTGGCTGACCGCCCTGCTCGACGTCGAGGCGGCCCTGGCGGGAGCGCTCGCCGACGCGGGGGTGATCGCCCCGGAGCACGCCGAGGCGATCGCCGCCGCCTGTAGGCCGGAGCTCTACGACGCCGCCGAGATCGGCGCGGCGGCAACCGGCGTCGGCAACCCCGCGGCGCCGGTGGTGCGAGCATTGACCGCGCGGGTCGCGGATCCGGCCGCGGCAGGCGTGGTCCATCTGGGCGCGACCAGCCAGGACATTATGGACACCGCGGCGATGCTGATCGCCGCGCGCTCCATCGACGCCCTGCTCGTGGATCTCGCCGCCTGTACCGAGCTGCTGGCGCGGCTGACCGAACAGCACGCCGCGACCCCCGCTGTCGGCCGGAGTCTGCTGCAGCAAGCCCTGCCGATCACCTTCGGCCTCACCACCGCGGGTTGGCTGTCGGCACTCGGGGCCGCGGCCGACCGGATGGCCCAGGTGCGGGTCGAACAGCTGGCCGTCCAATTGGGCGGTGCGGTAGGCACTCTGGCGTCCCTCGGCGCGCACGGTCCGGCGACGTCGGCCGCCTTCGCGCGGCGCCTGAACCTCGCCGAACCCGAACTGCCGTGGCACACCGACCGCACCCGGATCACCGAGATCGCCGGTGCGCTGGGCACTCTCGCCGCCGCCGTGGCCAAGATCGGCCGCGACCTCACACTGCTGTCGCAAACCGAGATCGGCGAGGTGTCCGAACACGCGCCGGGCCACGGTGGTTCGTCGACCATGCCGCACAAACGGAACCCGATCGCCGCGGTCTGCGCCGTCGCCGCGGCCGCGCAAGCCCCCGGCCTGGTCGCCACCCTGTTGGCCGCCGCTCCCGACCTGCAACGGGGGGCAGGGTCGTGGCATGCCGAATGGCAGCCCTTCACCGAACTGCTCCGCAGCACCGGATCGGCGGTGTCATGGCTGCGGACCAGCCTGTCTCGCTTGCGGATACACCCGGTGCGGATGCGCCGCAATCTGGTTGCCACCGGTGGTGCGTTGCTGGCCGAACGGGTGAGTACCGCGCTGATACCCGAGCTGGGCAGGCTGACAGCACACGAGGTGGTGGAGGAATGCGTGGCTCGAGCCGACGACCGGCTCACCTTCGCCGACGCGTTGCGGGCGCACCCGAGACTGGCCGGGCTGCTCGATCGCGCCGAGATCGAGGCACTCGTAGAACCGTCCACCTACCTCGGCAGCACGCGGTTCTTCCTCGGGCGAGCTCTGGCCGAGCATGCGGGCCGACAGCGCGATGGCGGCGGGCCGCGCACAACCGGGCCGGTCGACCTGCGGAGCGAGAGTTACGGCGACGGCTCGGGCGAGGCGGTGTTGCTCCTCAACGCCCTCGGTAGCGACCTGTCGATCTGGGACGACTACGTGCGGCCATTGGCCGACAACGGGTTTCGGGTCATCCGGTGTGACACCAGGGGCCACGGCGATTCGCCGGTCCCGGTCGGGCCGTACTCGCTAGCCGATCTCGGCGGCGACCTCGAAGCGGTTCTCGATCGGCACGGGGTGGAGTCGGCGCACGTCGTCGGGGTCTCGCTCGGTGCGATGACCGGCTTGTGGCTGGCGCGGCACCGGCCCCAGCGGGTGCGGCGGCTGGTGGTCTGCTGCACGTCGGCTCGGCCGGGGAATCCGCCGCAATGGCGCACTCGGGCCGCGCAGGCGCGGGCCGAAGGGATGGCCGCTATCGCCACCGCCAGTGTGCGGCGGTGGTTCACGCCGGAGTTCGCCGCAGCGCACCCGAGGGTCGTCGCCGAAAAACGGCTGCTCACCGCGGACACGCCCGCCGAAGGCTATGCCGCCTGCTGCGAGGCGCTCGCCGAGATCGACCTGTTCGACGACCTGCCCGCGATCACGGCGCCGACCCTCGTGTTGTCGACGGCGCAGGACCCGGCGTTCCCGCCGGACGACGGCAAGGCGATCGCCGATCGAATCCCCGCCGCCCGGTTCCGGATCATCGGCGATGCCGCGCACCTGGGCACTGTCGAACAGCCCGGCTCGTTCCTGACCGCCATCACCGACCATCTCCAGGAGTGCTCGTGACCAGTGACCCGAACAACGACGCCGCCATGGCCGTGCGGCGGGCCGTCCTCGGGGACGCGCACGTCGACCGGGCGCAGGCGAGAACCACCGAATTCACCCGGCCGTTCCAGGAATACCTGACCGCGGCCGCGTGGGGTGGTGTGTGGACCCGCGACGGCCTCGACCGCCGCACCCGCAGCGCGATAACGCTGTCGGTGCTCACCGCGCTCGGCTGTCATGACGAGCTCGCCATGCATGTGCGGGCCGCGTTGCGCAACGGCCTCACCGAAGCCGAGATCGCCGAGGTGCTCCTGCACACCGCCCCCTACTCGGGAATTCCCAAGGCCAACAGCGCTTTCGCCATCGCCGACCGGGTGTTGCGCGAATCCGCCGCCGAATAGGGCAGGCGCACAGACGAAAGCCCGGCTCCCACGAGGAGCCGGGCTTTCGCACACCACCGACCGGTCGACGACAAGGCCGGACCACCCGGGGGTGATCCGGCCGGACCGAATTCAGCCGGGGAACGGCAGCTGCTCGGTGGCCACGGTGACCCAGCGGGTGTTGGAGAACGCGTCGATGCCCCAGCGGCCGCCGAAGCGGCCGTAGCCGGAGTCGCGGACGCCACCGAACGGCGCCTGCGGCTCGTCGCCGACGGACTGGTCGTTGATGTGCACGATGCCGGTGCGCAGGCCGGCCGCGACACGCAGGCCGTGGGTGGCGTTCTCGGTGATGATGCCCGCCGACAGGCCGTGCTCGGTGTCGTTGGCCATGGCGATCGCCTCGGCGTCGGTGGCGAAGGTGTCCACGACGCACAGCGGCCCGAAGGCCTCGTCGTGGTGCAGGTTCGCCGCGGGGGTGACACCGGTCAGCACGGTCGCGCGGTGCAGCGCCCCCTCCGGCTCGCCGCCGCCGGCCACGACCGTCGCCCCCTTGGCGACCGCGTCGGCCACCAGGCCCGCGATGCGCTGGGCGGCAGCGGGATTCACCATCGGACCGATGACGGTCTGCGGATCCGACGGATCACCGGTCGGAAGTCCGGCCACCGCGGCGGCGAACTTCGCGGTGAACTCCGCGGCCAGCGACTCGTGTACCAGCACCCGGTCGGCCGACATGCAGATCTGGCCCGAGTTGGCGAACGCGCCGAACACCGCGGCGCCGACCGCGTAGTCCACGTCGGCGTCGTCCAGCACGATGATCGAGTTCTTGCCGCCCAGTTCCAGCACGGCGGGCTTGAGGTGCTCGGCGGCGAGGGTGCCGATGATCCGGCCGACCCCGGTCGACCCGGTGAAGTTCACCGCGCGCACCCGCTCGTCGCTGATCAGCGTGCGCGCGATCTCGGGCGCGTCCGCGGGATCGTTGGTGATCACATCGAGGACACCGGCGGGCAGCCCCGCCTCGTGCAGCACGTCGGCGACGAGCAACCCGCTCGAGATCGGTGCGGCCTCGCTGGGCCGCAGCACCACGGTGTTGCCCGCGGCCAGCGGTGCGGCGACGGCACGCGCCGACAGGATGATCGGCGCGTTCCACGGCGCGAACGCCGCGACGACGCCCAGCGGTTCGCGCACGGCCATGCTCAGCACACCGGGTGCGCCCGAGGCCAGTACGTCACCTCGGGACGCGGTGATCGCCGCGGCGGCCTCGCGAAAGACGTTCGCGGCGAGCGCGACGTTGAAGCCTGCCCACGGCGCCGCGCCGCCGACCTCGCCCGCCATATGTCCGATGGCCTGCTCGGCGCGCGCGTCCAGCAGATCGGCGGCGCGCAGGAAGATCGCGCGACGCTCGAACGGGGGCATGGCGGCCCAGTCGGCGAACGCCGAGTCGGCGGCGTCGACGGCGGCGGTGACGTCGGCGGGCGCGGCGGCCGCGACCGTGGCGTAGACGGTGGCCGACCAGGGATCGATCACGGTCGTGGTCCGCGCCGACGTGGCCGGAACCTCCTTGCCGCCGATCAGAAGAGCACGAGAAATGGGCATGGTGCCACGATGGGCTTTCTGTGGCCGGGGCCACTACGGCACTTTCATTGAATGGAAACCCAAGGCGCGGAAAGGCTGCCGGACGGTCGCGCGGTGTAAAGATGGCCCGGTGACCGAGCGGCCGGAACCCGAAGCACCATCGACGCTGTACCTGATCAAGCAACTGGAACTGGCGGTGCGCGCGCTGATGGACGACGCGCTGCGCCCGCTGGGCCTGACCACCTTGCAATACACGGCGCTGACCGTGCTGGAACGCCGCAGCGGCCTGTCCTCGGCGCAGCTGGCGCGCCGGTCGTTCCTGCGTCCGCAGACCATGAACGTCATGGTGCAGACGATGGAGGAACGCGGCCTGATTCGCCGCGACCGCGACCCGGCCAACCGACGGGTCCTGGTGGCTGCCCTGACCGACCACGGGCGCGAGGTCCTGCGCGAAGCCGAGCCGCTGGTCGCCGCGATCGAAGGCAAGCTTCTGAACGGTCTGAGCCCGCGCCGTCGCGCGGAATTCCGCGCCGTGCTCGCGCACGGCACCGCGACACTCGCCGCCGAGGCAGGCGCTCGCGATTTGGGCGAAATGCCCATCGGCTGAACGGTTTCGGCGTCCATACCGGGAGTGGAAACAGGTATTGACGGACCGGATCGGGTGGGGTAGACCTGTCCCCGAAATCATCAGCAATACTGATAAAGGAAGTGTGATGGACAGCAGCGCCGAACCTTGGGGAAACACCGTCGACGTGCAGTTCGACGACGGCATCGCGTGGGTGACGCTCAACCGGCCGGAGAAGCGCAACGCGATGAACCCGACCCTCAACGACGAGATGTGCGCGACCCTCGACGTGCTCGAGTACGACGACCGGTGCCGCGTGCTCGTACTCACCGGTGCGGGTGAATCCTTCTCCGCCGGAATGGATTTGAAGGAGTACTTCCGCCAGATCGAGGCCGCGGGCACGGTCGCGGCACAGAATCGCGCGCGCCGGGCCAGCACCGAATGGCAGTGGCGGCGGCTGTCCTACTTCGCCAAGCCCACCATCGCGATGGTCAACGGCTGGTGCTTCGGCGGCGCCTTCAGCCCGCTGGTCGCCTGCGACCTCGCCATCGCCGACGAGAAGGCGCAGTTCGGCCTGTCCGAGGTGAACTGGGGCATCCCGCCGGGGTCGGTGGTCACCAAGGCCATGGCCGCCACCGTGAACCAGCGCGACTCGCTGTACTACATCATGACCGGCGAGCCCTTCGACGGCACTCGCGCCGCCGAGATGCGGCTGGTCAACGAGGCCGTGCCCGCCGATCGGCTGCGCGGCCGGACCCGCGAGCTGGCGCTGAAGCTGGCCGGTCTCAATCAGGTGGTGCTGCACACCGCCAAGGTCGGCTACAAGTTCGCCGCCGAGATGACCTGGGCGCAGTCCGAGGACTACTTGTACGCCAAGCTGGACCAGTCGCGGACGCTCGATGTCGAAGGCGGCCGGGAGAAGGGCCTGAGTCAGTTCCTCGACGACAAGACCTACCGGCCCGGTCTCGGCGCCTTCGACCCTGCCAAATAACCGCGAGGAGAGGGATGAACGTGCGGAATCGGGGGCTCGGCTCGTGGCCTGCGCGCCGCGCCCGGATGACACCGACGGCCGTCGCCGTCACCGCGGATGATCGGGAGATCACCTACGCGCAGCTGAGCGAGCGGGTCGACCGCGCCGCGCAGGCCCTGCGCGCCCTCGGCGTCGGCGCGGGGGACCGGGTCGCGTACCTCGGCCCGAATCATCCCGCCTACCTGGAGATACTCTTCGCCGCCGGTCGGCTCGGCGCGGTCTTCGTGCCGCTGAACAACCGGTCGGCCGTGGCGGAGATCGAGTACGCACTCACCGATTCCGGTGCGCGCGTGCTCGTGCACCACGGCGAGCACGATGCCGCGGTCGCGGCCCTGCCCGGCATCGCGGGCCTCGGCATCGTGCGCGTCGGCGGTGTCGGCGGCTACGACGACCTGCTCGCCGCCGCGTCGGCCGAACCGATCGATGTCGAGGTCGGTCTGGACGACGACTGCCTGATCATGTACACCTCCGGCAGCACCGGGCGGCCCAAGGGCGCCGTGCTCACCCACGGCAACCTCACCTGGAATTCGGTCAATGTGCTCGTCGAGAGCGATGTCGCCGGTGACGAGGTGTCGCTGGTGGCCGCGCCGCTGTTCCACGCGGCCGCGCTCGGCATGATCTGCCTGCCGACTCTGCTCAAGGGCGGGCGGGTGGTGCTGCTGGCCAAGTTCGATCCGGCCAGGGTGCTCGCGCTGATCGAGCAGGAGCGCGTCACCTGGATGTTCGGCGTGCCGACGATGTACGACGCGCTCGCCGCGCAGCCGGGCTGGGCCGACGCCGATCTGTCCAGCCTGCGGATTCTGTTGTGCGGCGGCGCGCCGGTGCCGCACGCCACCATCGGCCGCTACGTCGAACGCGGCCTTGGCTTCGTCCAGGGCTACGGGATGACCGAGGCCGCGCCGGGCGTGCTCGTCCTGGATCGGGCGCACGCCGAAGCCAAGCTCGGCTCGGCCGGCGTGCCGTCGTTCTTCACCGACGTGCGCGTGGTCGACGCCGACGGCGCGCAGGTGGCGCCGGGGCAGCGCGGCGAGGTCCTCGTCAGCGGGCCCAATGTGATGCGCGGTTACTGGAACCGGCCGGAAGCCACCGCGGACGCGTTGCGCGACGGCTGGTTCCACTCGGGCGATGTGGCCACCGTCGATGCCGACGGCTACGCCTACATCGTGGACCGGGTCAAGGACGTGATCATCTCCGGCGGGGAGAACATCTATCCGGCCGAAGTGGAGAACGAGATCGCCCATCACCCGCAGGTCGCGGCCTGCGCGGTGATCGGGGTCCCGGACGAGAAGTGGGGCGAGGTGGGCCGAGCGGTCGTCGTCGCGCGGGAGGGGACACAGCCCGACGCCGAGGAACTGCTGGCCTTTTTGCGGGAACGCTTGGCCAGGTTCAAGATTCCCCGCTCCGTCGTCTTCGTGGACGACTTGCCGACCACCGGCTCGGGCAAGATCCGCAAGACGGAGGTCAGGAAGCAGTACGGCTGAGCCACCGCTCGATGTCGCACACCACGGCCCCTCGATCCGCACAACGGCTCGAGGGGCTTTGTGCTGTGTCCGGTAGCGGCAGCAGTACCTGTTGTGCCTTCGGACACGACGAAACCGCCCCGGCTGCAAGGACATCCGGGGCGGTCTGGGGAGGTATCGAACTCAGCCGAGGCTGAAGGGCTGCCCCCACAGGGTCACCCAGCTGGTGACGCTCTCGGTGACGACCTCGACACTCACGAAAGCCCGTGCTTGCGCGTACCCGCCACAGCCGGACAGCCCGATGGTCTGGTCCGCCCAGGTGACCGACCCGCTCGTGCCGCCGAAGACGTTGTACGGCTTGTGCGACTCGGCGCCGAAATCGTCGGCCTTCTCCCGATCGAGAATGTGGAACGAGGTGGCCCGGCCCGGGCCCAGCGACAGTTCGCCGCCGGTGTTCGCGCCCACAGACCCTTGGCCTTCACCGCTCACCGAACCGTCGACGCCACCCGATACGCCACCGCCGGCGATGTCGACCTGGCACCCGACCACATACCCGGGCAGGATGAGCCCACCGTCGGCGCCCGCACCCGCCACCTCGACCTGTGCGCTGCCGGACACCCAGGCATTGCGGTGCAGCGGCGTGGAACCGAGCGAGGGACTGATGGTGGCCGACTCGCCGACCAAACGCACGGTGACGACGGTGCCGTCGGAGAGGGTCTTCACCAGTTCCCCGCCGGGGAGCGCAACGAACGTGTCGGCCTCGGCCGAGCCGGTCGCGAGCAGACCGAGCGTGACCGCCGTCGCCGCACTGCTCAGGCGAAACAGATTCTTACGGTTGAACATCACAATTACCTTCGATTGATGTCGAATTCGCTGATGCGAGAGATGAATTCAGGACGGTGCTTCGACATCTCAGCCGATGCTGAACGGCGCGCCGTACAGCGTTGTCTTGGAGTAGTGGTCGCCGATGATCTCGACGACGGTGTAGGCGCGCGCCTGGGCGTAACCCGCGCAGCCCTGGATCTCGATCTCGGCGTCCTGGTATTCGACCGAGTACACACCCGGCTTCGGAATGTCCTTGTAGTCGATCTGGACGAACTTCACCTCACCCGGACCGACGTCGACCCCGATGGACCCACCGGCACTGACTCCGCCGGTGCTGATCCCACCCGACACGCCCGCGCCGATCGCGTCCTCGGCGATACTCACCTGGCAACCGACGAGGTACCCGGTGTTCAGCTGCGACGCGCCGTGGGTGGACGAATTGTTCGACCCCGGGATGTCGGCCGGACCGTTGTTCGGGCCGACTTCGCCCTCGGGCGTGACCGAGACATCCGCGGTGGCATTGCCCGATACCCAGACCACCCGGCCCGCGCCGTTGGCGGCCAGCGACGGTGAGATCACCGCGTGCTCTCCGGTGCGCGTCACCGTGACGCCCGGACCCTGCTTCGAACCATCCGGCAACGGCACGAAGGTATCGGCGACGGCCGGGCCGGTGGCGAGCAGCCCGGCGGCGACGGCGGCGGCGACACTGCCGCCGGTCAGCACAGCTTTACTACGAATCACGACAGTTCTCGAACTTCCTGTTCCGATGGGAAATCGAGGCGCTGGGGATGTCTCCGGCAGCGCCTGCTTCGGCCGCTTCGCGCGGCGCGATCTCACGAGTTGACCGGTACCGAACCGACTGCGGTCTCGGCTTCGGGCTCGCGCGCCTGCAACGCGGGCAGGTGCGCGATCGCGATCGCGATGCCCGACACCACGGTCAGGACCGCCAGATACACACCGATCAGCAACGAACTGCCGGTACCGGTGAAGATGGCGGTGGCGATGATCGGCGAGAGCGAGCCGCCGAGGATGGCGCCGAACTGGTAGCCGATCGAGGATCCGCTGTAGCGCACTCTGGTCGGGAACAGGTCGGCGATCAGCGCGGGCAACGGCGCGTACTGCGTCGTCTGGGCGATCAACGCGATCGAACAGGCCAGAATCGCGAGCGCGACGACGCCGGAATCGAAGATCGGGAAGAAGATCAGCGCGGCGATGGCCTGGAAGACCGAACCGACGACCATCAGCTTGTTCCGGCCCCAGCGATCGGCCATGGCCGACAGCACCAGCATCGCGACGAACTGCACGGCGCTCACCACGATCACCACGACCAGCAGCGAATTACGTGTGTAGCCGACCTCTTTCGTGCCGTAGGACAGGATGAACGTCAGCACGATGTAGCCGACGGCGGGGCTGGCGGCGGAGGCGAAGAGCGCGACGAGCACACCGAGCGGATAGCGGCGCAGCACCTCCACGATCGGTGCGCGCGCGGTCTTGCCGTGCGCGGATTCCTTGGCGAACAGCGGGCTTTCGGCCAGTTGGCGGCGCAGCCGCAAACCGTAGAGGACGAGGGCGATACTGGCCACGAAGGCGATCCGCCAGCCCCAGTCGTTGAACGCGTCGCCGGTGACCGCCGAGAGCAGCAGCATCGTCGAGTAGGCGATGATCGCGCCTGCGGGCACACCGAGCTGGGTGGCCGCGCCGTAGAACGTCTTGCGTCCGGGGGGCGCGTTCTCGACCGACATCAGCGCGGCCCCACCCCATTCCGCACCCACGGCCAGACCCTGCAGCAGGCGGAGGATGAACAGCAGGATCGGTGCGGCCACGCCGATCTGGGCGTAGTTGGGCAGCAGGCCGACCAGCACCGTCGAGCCGCCCATCAGCAGCAGCGACATCAACAGCACGCGCTTGCGGCCGATCCGGTCACCGAAATGCCCCGCGATGACACCGCCGAGCGGGCGCGTCAGGAAGCCGACCGCGAAACTGGCGAACGCGCCCAGCTGGCTGATCGCCGGATTGCTCGACGGGAAGAACTGCGGCCCGAAAATCAGCGCCGCCGCGGCTCCGTAGAGAAAGAAGTCGTACCACTCGATCGCGGTGCCGATGAAACTCGCGGTCGCGGCCTGTTTGGCCGCGGCCGGAGTGATCGGTTTGCTGATTTCTGTGGGCTGGTTGTGCATCAACCCGCTCCTGTTCGAAAAGGTGACTGAATGCCGATCAGGAAAGGCGACAGCGGGAGCACGCTCAACGGATCTTTTCATTCAATGAGAACTGGGTCACAGTGCGCTGTGCTGCTGTGAACCCGCGGTCAACGCAGGCGAAGCGCTCGGATCGCATTGCCTTTCATGATGTCCGGCAGTAGAGCCGAATCGATCTCGAGCTGGGCGAAGTCGCGGATCCAGCGCTCGGGGGTGATCATCGGGAAGTCGGAACCGAACAGCACCTTGCGTGCGAGCTGGCCGCGGATCGCGCGCACCAGCTGCGCCGGGAAGTACTTCGGCGACCAGCCGGACAGGTCGATGTAGACATTGGCCTTGTGGGTCGCGACCGAGATGGCGGCGTCCTGCCACGGCACCGACGGGTGGGCCATGATGACGGTCAGGTCCGGGAAATCGGCGGCGACGTCGTCGAGCAGCATCGGGTCGGAATAGCCCAGTTTGATCCCGCGCCCACCCGGTAATCCCGCGCCGATACCGGTCTGGCCGGTATGGAAAAGGGCGGGGACGCCGAGGCTTTCGATTTCGGCGAACAGCGGATAGGCGTTGCGGTCGTTGGGTGCGAAGCCCTGCAGACTCGGATGGAATTTGAATCCGCGCACCCCGAATTCGGTGACCAGCCGGCGGGCCGCGCGTACCCCGGCGAGCCCGCGCGCGGGGTCGATCGAGGCGAACGGGATCAGCACGTCGCGGTGGGCCGCGGCGGCCGCGGCGAGTTCCTCGTTCGGCAGAGCCGGATGCCCGGTCGCGGCCTCGGCGTCGACGGTGAAGACGACGGCGGCCATGCGCGCGGCGCGGTAGCGGGCGGCGAGCTCGTCGACCGTCGGCCGCGGCGGGGTATCGGTCTTGAAGTACGCCTCGGCCGCGGTCATCAACTCGGTGTCGAGGGCGAGGTTGCCGCAGTCGTCGGCGTGGATGTGCGTGTGGACATCGATGGCGGTGATCGCGTCGAGGTCGATGGCGGTTGTCACGGCATTGACCTCGGTGGTCTCGGAGTGGTACACATCTCATCTATATCAGTAAAGCTGATGATTGAGCGAACGGAGGCGGCAGCATGGCCCGATCCTCGAGCGGTGAATCCTTGCTGTCGCGTGTGGTGCGTATCTACGAGGCGTTCGGCCCCGATCATCGGGCCGTGACCCTCTCCGAACTGGCCCAACGCAGCGATCTGCCGCTGGCGACCGCCTCGCGCCTCGTCAACGAGCTGATCGACTACGGCTGGCTGCGACGGGACGCGCAGCGCCGGGTGTGCGTCGGCGTCCGGATGTGGGAACTCGCCTCCCGCGCCGCGCCGACTCTCGGCCTGCACGACGCGGCCTATCCGGTCATGGCCGATCTGCATGCTGTCGTCGGGCACAACGTGCAACTGGGCGTGCTACAGGACCGTGAGGTGCTCTACATCGAACGGCTCGCCGCGCCGCAAGCCGTCCGCAACCGGGTCCGCGTCGCCGGGCGGCTCCCGCTCCACGCGACCTCGAGCGGGTTGGTTCTACTCGCGCATGGACCTCGTGAGTTGCAGGAATCGGTGCTGTCGGGTCCGCTGCGTGCGCTGACGCCATACACCATCACCAGTCCCGATCTGCTGCGCGCGACGCTGGGCGAGATCCGGCGCACCGGCTTGGCCTACTGCCCCGGGTTCGTCGACGAGTGCGCCACCGGCATCGCGGTACCGGTCCGCGCGGCGGGCGGGCGGATCGTGGCGGCGCTGTCGGTCGTCGTTCCCAACGACGCGTCGGCCCGGACGGCGGTTCCGGCTCTGCATGCGGCAGGTCGGGGGATCTCCCGGATGCTCGGTGCCACGGCTCAGGCGCGAGTAATGGTTTGAGCGGGATGCGGATGGCGGGCGTGTCCGTTAGGCGCCGCACTCTCACAACTGCCGACTGTGGTCGCGCTACGACTATGCGGAAAGGCCTCGGGGCCAGTGTGATTCGCTCCGCGTGATCCGGCGGCGACACGCCCGGGCGGTCCGTCCGCCTCCGTACGACGTGACTTTTCCGCGACCGTTTCGTAATCTATTGGTGATCTTGTCCCCGACACGCTAGCCGGTGATCGACATCATGCCTGGTCAACATCGAAAACGGACCGCAGCTTCGAAGCTCATCCCTTCGGCTGTGTGTGGCAGCGTGGCGACCGCCGCCGTTGTGCTGGGGGTGACGGTCCGGCTGAGCCCGGTCGCTCAGCCGGTCGCCGCGGTCGATTCGCCGTCGGCCGCCGCTGCCGAATCCGGCGCGGCCTCGACCACCGGGCCGTCGGCAGCTCCGCTGGCGGGGGCGGCGATCGCGGCCGAGCTGCCACCCCTGACGGAAAAGATGGCCGTACAGCACCCGCCTCCGTTCGTCCCATGCTCGACGGAACTCGTCGGCACGCGGCCGCATGTGGCGCAGGTGGGCAACATGCTCAAGAAGACGTTCGGCGTCAGCGAGGTCGGCGGCGCCGTCGGCCGTTGGGACGGCGACCACGGCGCCGGCCTGGCGCTGGATTTGATGACCTCCGATTTCGCACACGGCGACGCGATCGCCGAATTCGTGCTGGCCAATCGGCAGCGTTTAGGCGTGACCTATGTGATCTGGCGGCAGCGATACAACGACGGCAACGGTTGGTCGTACATGGAGAACCGCGGGAGCCCGACCGCCAATCACTACGACCACGTGCATGTCTCGTTCGCCAGCGCCACCCACGTGGACGTGAGCTGCTGAAGCTTTCAGCTCGTCGTTATGGCCGCTTCGCGTAGTCGGCGAAGCCCTGCCAGTCGAGCATGACGCAGGGTTCGTCGCCCACGGTCCACGCGTCGTGGCCGGGCGGGACGATCATGAAGTCGCCGGGGCCGTATTCCTCTTGCTCGCCGTTGTCCATGGCCACCACCATGCGACCAGAGACGCAGTAGCCGATGTGGGCCGACTGGCAGCTGTCGGTCTGGGCAATCGGCTTGACGTGCTCCGACCACCGCCAACCCGGTTCGAACACCGCCCTGCCCACCGGCCCTTGTTCCATGTTGACGAGATCGACTCTGCCTTTGTCCTGTTCGAAAGGACGAGTTTCCTCCGGGGATTCGAAACTCCGGCGCACTAGACCAGCCATGGTTCTCTCCTTCGACGGCCCCGACGATGCGTGGTTGTGGCTTTCGACAGCAAATCGCAGTTACCGGATAGCACTCGTGATCGACGGCAAACGTCACACGATTGGCCTCCGATGCGATTTCTCCCGAGAGTGGGTAAGCGGGTAACGGGTGCGCTGTCGGGCTGGACTTCGGCCGATGTTCTCGATCCTGATGGAGGGCCGAACCGGTGACGCATCCGCCCAGTGCTGCACACCGGCGAAATACCCGGTGTGCAGCCGGGCGGTGCCATCGGGTGGTTCCAGGCATCGGGGGCGAGGCGATCGGTGCTGTCGTGCGGGTGGTCGATCTACAACGGAGGTTGTCGTGCACAGTGATTCGCAGCAGGCCAAACGACCCGTCAGCGCGGTCCTCGCGGGGCCGTACGGGCATCCGTTCCATCCCATTCTCGTCACGGTTCCCATCGGGGCGTGGGTGGCGAGCCTGATCTTCGACATCGGCTCCCACGTCGTCGACGACCCCGAGTTCCTGGCCGAGGGAGCGCGCTGGCTGATCGCCATCGGTGTGCTCGGCGCCTTGGCCGCCGCCACGATCGGCTTGCTGGATCTGCTGGCGATTCCCACCGGCACCGCCGCGTTCCGCACGGGCTTGCTGCACATGGGCCTGAACCTCGCCGTGACGGTCGCTTTCGCAATCGGTTTCCTGTGGCGCGGATCCGATCCGACGGGAGCGGTGAAAGCCGGCCCGCTGGTGCTGTCGGTGGTGAGCCTGGCCGCCCTGGGCGTCTCCGGCTGGCTCGGCGGCAAACTCGCTTACCACTATGGCGTCCGGGTGGCCGACGAAGCCACGCAAGCCGCCGGATTCGAACACCGGCCATGAGCGCCTGACCCGGCCCTGCGCCCATTCGGTGTCGCAGGTCGCTGCGCCGCGCTGTCACAGAGTTTGCCACGCAAGGACGCGGTCACTCAGTTGACCCGTGCCGACGACACCGTTCGTGACGTGTCCTTCGGCGGACGCGTCGCGGTCGTGCTGAAGGAAATGGCGACCAGAAGCTCGTTTGCCAGCGCGCGGGCGGGCCGCTCCGCTCTGTGAGGTAGCCAGCGCGCCATAGGAACGGCAACACGCAATATCGCCACTGTCACGGTGCCGCATCATTGCCGCGACGTCGTTCGCGGAGTGCCCGCCTGGCGCTGGGGGAGACCGTAGGGTCGGGTCTGCCCGAGATCGTTCCGCGAGAAGGAGGCGACACGAAATGCCGAAGTACCTGTGGCGGGTCAGCTACTCCGAGGATGGGGCACGCGGCCTGCTCGCGCAGGGCGGCACCGCCCGCCGAGCGGCCATCACGGAAATGGTCGAGAGCGTGGGCGGCCATGTGGAGGTCTGCTATTTCGCTTTCGGCGAGGACGATCTGTTCGTGATCGGTGACGCTCCGGACGAGGTTTCGGCCGCGGCGCTCGCCATTCGCACCGCGGCCTCCGGTGCGGCGATCTCGCACACCGTGACGCTGCTGACCCCGGAACAGGTCGACCAAGCGGTCGCGCGAGAGGTCACTTACCAGCCGCCCGAAGCGTCCTAGGGTTCCGGTCCGCCGCATCCCGTGGTGCGGCGGACCGCCCGCGTCCGTTACGCGACCGGCCGCCGGTCGAGGCGGGTTCGCGCGTAGGCGAAGACGTCCGCCGCGTAGTCGGCCCGGTCCGAGACGCACTCGCGGAGTTGATGTATGGCGTCATCGAGTCGCGGCCCCGGTCCGTGGTCGGCGAGCAGGACGACTATCGCCGCCAAGGTCGGCGCCTGCCGATCGGGTCGGGCCAGGAGTTCGTCGAGGTAGCTGTCCGGTTCCAGTAGCCGTAATGCTCTGCGCGCGTAGGCGTGAACGCGGCGCGGAAGTTCGGCGCGGATGGTGTCGATGTCGGATTGCAGCGCTTGGCGGCCTGCCTGTGCCGGGTCGAGCCGCAGGGTCCACGGCTCGGTCAGTCCGTCGGGTAGGGAGTCGGTGCCGACCAGGTCGGGACCGGTGGCCGCATCCAGGGGAACGGGCGGTAGGCCCAGTCGGGCGTTGCGCCAGTTGCAGTACTCCCACCAGGCGGTGGGCGTGGCGTTCATGGTCAAGCCGAATCCGAGAACCTGCTGTCCGTCGGTCCATGTGCGGGAGACGCGGGTGCGACCGACGGAAGCGACTCCGCCCGGCGCGACGCGGGTCCACGTGGGCTCGCTGCCGTGAAACCCGTACGGCTGTAGCAATTTTCCTGTCTCTTGCAGCAGACGACGCACTGCCGTATCGGGGCTGACCATGCCAGGCAGATTAGCGACGAGCCCCGACACGGCAGCACGCCCGCACCTGTGCCGCCGTTTGGCGCGGTCCATCGGGTGCGGGGCGAGTGAAGCAGTGATTGTCGCTTTCGGTGGTATGTAGTTGTAGCCCAGTAACTTCGGGCTGGTCGCCGGTTCGGGGACGCGGTACTGTGCGCGGCGATGACGACCCGGTGGGGACAGGAGGATCGGTGATGATCGGCACGGTACGGATCGCGCTCGTGGTGGCGGGGGTTGCGCTGGCGACCGGTTTGGGGATCGGTGGCTCGGCGGCCGAGGGGGACGAATGGGAGGGTGACCACACCGCGATCGACGCTCGGGTGTGCGTCGATGGCGGTGGAGTGGTGGTCGGGCGAATCTGCGAAGGTGGCGTCTACACCGGCTACATCGTCGGCTAGCTCGCCGCACCGCCTCCCCCCCAGCTGGGATGCCGCGCGGTCTGCCCCGGATCGGAAATCCGTTGCGCGGCAGTGCCATCGGCGTTCGTCACCCAGATCTCGGCTCCGGTTTCGGGTGCGGGATTGCGGGTGTAGAGAATCTTCGTGCCGTCGGGGGAGAACGTGGGACCGTTCCCACCGGTGGCGAGCTCGACGACATTGCCGCCGTCGGGATCCATCGTCGCAATGGCCCGCCCGCCGACGACGATCCCACGCAGGCTGGGGCTGCTGGGTGTCGAGACCGGAACCGCCTGCGGCGTGGCCGAGTCCTCGAGTGGGCGTAGCGTGTCGCCGATGAGCCGGTCGATCTCCTCGGCGGCCGCACCCTTACCTCGCCGCCGCTGCGCGTGAGTACCCCCAGCGTCGGTGATCCGGTCTCCGCCGATCCGAGCATGTATCCCGCAGGGTGTCTGGCGACAGACAGGGCAAGCCCGAAGACGCAGACGGTATTCCTGAGATAGTGTCGCCCCGTTACTAGCCGCGACTCCCGCCAGGGGACGAGGAGATTGGCAGGTTGGACGAGATCCGTACGGCAGCGTTGCTGGAAGCGGGGAACCTTCGAGCGCAAGGTGCCTACAGGGCGGCCGCCGAGGTTCTGCGGAAAGCGTGCGTCGAAGCACTGCACGTCGATCTGCTACGCGCAAATGACGAGCTGTTGGGCGAATGCATTGGTAGGGAGGAGTTCGCCGCCGCGCTGGTTCTCGCCACGACTGGGTGGGAGAACATCAGAGCAATCCGAGGCGATGATGAGGTCGTGCTCGAACGCGCGACCACCGTGCTGATTGTCGCCCAGAAACTGGGCGACAACAAGCGGGCCGCGGCGTTCGCGGACTATATCGTGCGAGGCTGGCGCGAGTTGGTGCCGCCCCGTCATCCGGAGTTATTGCGGGCGTTGTTCGATGCGGCGGACGTGGCGATGGATGCCCGCGAGTTCGAGCGGGCTCTCGAGCTGTACACCGAGCTGGCCACAAGCGTGGGACCGGGCCAACCAGATCCGACGGCGGACGCGTCTCTACGCGCCCAAAGTCACTTTCTGGCAGGAATGCTGGCCGCCCGTCTCCAGTCTGGCGACAAGGCCGAAGAACACTGGCAGCGGACTATGCACTACGCATCACAGCTCTCGCCGGAAGTAAGGCGCCCGCTGGAGATCGGGGCGCTGCTGCAAATCGGCAACCTGATGCAGCGTTTCGGAGATCTCGCAGGTGCGACAGAGCAGCTGATACGGGCACACGGCTTGGTGCGCGAGCACATGGAGGCGTCCAGCGAACCCGTCTGGCTGAGTGAGGAAGCGAGTGGAACGGCCGCGGCCAATGAGCTGTTGAATCTAGGTATTCGGCTGATCCGCGCTCAGGACCTGCCTGAAGCCGAGTACGTGCTGCAGTCCGCGATGGACTTGTTCAACCGCACCGGCGACCGCTATGGCGTTGCCCGTGCTGTGCACATGATCGGGCAGGTCTACCACTCGATGGGGCACTTCGACCATGCGGAACGCAACTATCAGCACGCGTTGAAGGTGCTGCGCAGTTCGGCGGCGTCTTCGGAGCAGTGCGCACCGGTGTTGATCTCGTTGGGTGCGCTCTATGAAATGGGCGGCCGGTACGAGGAAGCGACAGCTGCTCTCCGTGAGGTCGTTGCGGCGCAGCCCACCGACGCAGGTCCGTCCGAACGCGTCGCTGTCCTGAACGGCCTTGCCCGGCTGGACTATCGTCTGCGACGGGACCAAGACTGCGAACAACGGCTAGTAGAGGCCATCGCCCTGCTGCGTACCTTGCCCGACAACAAGGACGGGCTGAGCAAGTTGCTCGCCAATCTTGCTGAGCTGTATGCCTCGACCGGTCGTGCCGTCGAGGCACTCACGACCTTCGACGAGGCTCTGGCCCTGGACGACCGCTGGCTGATCGAAGTGTTCAGCCGTGGGTCGCAGCGCCAGTGGCTCGCGGCGGCGAGCGCGTCACGGTTCCGAGTGGACCAGATGCTGTCCCTGGTGTTCGCCGAGCTGTCTGGCGATCCGACGGCAGCTGCCATCGTCGCCAGCGCAGCACTGCGACGCAAAGGCCTCACCACTCGCGCGGCAAGATCGTTGATCGATCGTGCCGCACGCAAGTCCGACGCCGATCCATTGGTAGCCGCACTTGCCCAGGAAGCAGCTGAATTGCGCGCGACGATTGGAGCGTGGCAGCTGGCAGGGCCTGCACTCGGACATGAGAAGGAGCATGAGGATCGGCTGTTCGCCGGTCGCCGACAGCTGGAGGCTATAGAGGCGGAGATCGCCACTCGGGCACCCCATGTGAGCGAGTCGGACCTGTTCGGTGTGCCGCTCAGCGAGCTCATCTCTGCAATCCCGTCACAGGCCGCGCTCGTAGAGTTTCGCCGTTTCACGGTATACGACTTCCACTCCGAGGACCGCAGCGAGGCAGGCATGCGGCGCGGAACGCGCTACGCGGCGATCATCTTGCGCGATCGAACCAGTACCGTGGTTGTCGATCTGTCCGACGGTGATGTGATCGACCGGCTCGTCGACGGCTCCGTCCGGGAACTCAGTGGCCAGCAGGCAGAGACGGACGATCCTGCCGAATTACGCCGCGCACTCATCGAACCACTGGCGCCTCATCTGGACGGTGTAGAGCATCTGATGCTTTCCCCGGACGGCGAACTGACCCGACTGCCGTTCGAGGCACTGCCGTTGGGCGAGGGCGGGCATGTGATGGATCGCTGGTTGGTGTCCTATGTATCCGCGAGTCAGGACTTGATGCGTGGCACAGCTTCGTCATCGCACACCGAGCCGATGGTCATAGCCGCCCCTGATTTCGATCTGCTGGCGTCATCCGACACGACTGGGCCATTCGCCCCGCTTCCCGGGGCGTATACCGAGGGCGAGAAGGTCGGTGCGCTACTCGAGGTCACGCCGGTGACAGGGGCAGACGCGGTCAAAGCAGGGGTACTCAGCGCCCGTAGTCCGTTGGTGCTTCACCTGGCCACGCACGGCTTTTTCTCGAGCGCCGTCCCGCCACCGGTGCTGCGCCCCGAACAGTTCGCCAAGGGTATGACGATCACCGCGGCGGATGTACAACGTCAGCTCGTCGCGCTCGACGGCATCTTGTCCACCCCCATCGAGTTCGTCGAGGTCGGCCCGAAGGACGAGTTCAAGCGGTTGTCCGGCGAGGGCGTGAACGATCCGATGCTGCGGTCAGGTCTGGCCTTGGCGGGAGCCAACTCTTGGCTGGCGGGCCAGGACCTTCCGCCGACCGCCGGCAACGGTGTCCTCACCGCAGCGGACTTGGCGGATATGGACCTCACCGGGACCAAGCTGGTTGTGTTGTCCGCCTGCGATACAGCCCATGGCGATTCACACGTTGGGGAAGGGGTGTTCGGACTGCGCAGGGCTGTCACGCTCGCCGGTGCCAGGTGCCTGGTGATGACACTATGGAAGGTCCCGGACCGGCAGTCCACCGAGCTGATGACCGATTTCTACACCCGGTTGAGGACAGGCGAACCACCACCGATCGCGCTCGACACCGCACGTAAGACGTTGCGCCGACGCTACCCGCACCCGGCGTATTGGGCTGCGTATATCTGTCAGGGCAGCGTGGGATCTGTATTCCTTCCGGAGGACCCTCGATGATCACGCTGGCAGCGCTGATGGCGCAACTCGACCGTACGGCCGAACCCGGCGAACAGGTGCCGACCATCATCGTCGACGCCGACGCCGACGCTGACCCAGCGGTCGCCTCTGCATTGACGTACTTCGACGACGACGACGAACGTACGTCGGTTCTGGTTCATCACAGTGGCGCGGTTCTCGGTGTCCTGTCCCGCGAAGCGGCGTATACATTGCCGCCGCCACCGCAGTATCTGCGGCGCGATGCCGATTTGGCGGGACGTGCGGTGCTGCCGGGCCAGCCTCGCTGGGAAGTTGTCGCCCTGCACTGTCCGCAGCCCGGCTGTACCCGGCGACTCGGCCTCGTCTTGTACGCGCCAGAGCTACCCCGCTGCCCGGTTCACTCGGATCCCATGGTGGCCGAAGCCCGATGACAGCCGCGAGTTTGCCTGGCCTCGGCCAGAATCTGGGTCGTCGACTCACTGTTGTCGGAGCACTCCCGGCACTTGTCGTTGTGCTGGGCGTCGCCGTGCAACTTGCCGCCGGCGCGCCGAATCATCCGCCGAGCCGTCAGCACTTGGTCAAGACCTTCGAGGGGCTCAGCGCCACCGAGTGGACGCTGGTCGCGGTGGGCGTCTTGGTCGCTGTGCTGGTGCTTCAGCCGTTTCAGGTCGCCCTGGTCCGCGCGCTCGAAGGGCATCCGCTGCTCCGAGGCCCGCTGAAAATCATCGGTCTGCCAATGCGAGCCGTCTGGACATTCCGCTGGAACCACCTGAACGCACGTCAGCAAACCCACGATCCGGACGGCGCCGACAACGGCAAGCTACTCGCCGCGGCTGCCGCGATGAGCCGGCTGCCGAGCAGAGAACGTCTCTTGCCCACCCGGCTCGGCAATACGCTCCGAGCCGCCGAAGACCGTCCGGCAGATCGTTACGGCCTCGATATCGTGGTCGCCTGGCCACATCTGCACAGCCTGCTGCCCGAACGCGCAGCCGCAACCACAGACGACGCCCGCGATCAACTGGACGCTGCTAGCCGTTTCACTGTCGCGTTCGCTTCGCTCGGCGTGGTATCCGCTTTCCTGCTTTCCGGCTGGTGGCTGGTCACCGTCGCGCTCGCAACCGCCATTCTCACCGTGCTGGCCTATAGAGCGACCATCGCCGCCGCCGGCACATACGGCGAACTGGTGAACGCTGTTGTGGCACTGCACCGCTTCGATCTCTTGAAAGCGCTCCACCTGCAACTGCCCGACAACACCGAATCGGAACACAAGCTGTTTAAAGCTCTATCGCTCCACCTACGCCAGGGGTGGCCACTGGACGTCGGCTACCACCACGACTGACTCACGTTTCGATGTCCCGATGCCGCATCGACGGGTTGCGGTGAGTGTGAACCGGCAGCGTCGCTGGGTCTCTGGCGGTGCTCGAACGGCGCCGGGCGATCGACGGTCGCGGAAGCATTGGCACAGCGATAGTTTCGGAAAGGGGCCCGTGGTGTTCACTCGGATAACGGCGGTCGCGCGCGGCGCCGCCCGCGTTCTGGTCATCGTCCGGGTGCTCGCGCCCGTGCTGGCACGCGATCTGGTGCGGCGGCGCACCGGCCGCCGGTCGGCGCTGGTCGCCGAGCTGCCCGGCGCGTTCGTCGCGCTCGGGCCGATCTTCGTGAAGTTCGGACAGTTCGTCGCGTCCTCGCCGAGCGTCTTCGGGACGGCGGCCGCGCGGGACTTCGCTCCGCTGCTCGAACAGGTCGCGCCGGTGGACGTGGCGCTGATCCGGCGGCGCATCGAGGCGAGCCTGGGCGTCGAGGTGGGCCGGTTGTTCGCCGAGTTCGACGACGAGCCGCTGGCGTCCGGGTCCATCGCGCAGGTGCACCGCGCGGTGACGAGCTCCGGTCATTCCGTAGCGGTGAAGGTCGTCCGGCCTGGCATCGAGCACACCGTCGCCGCCGACGTGACGCTGCTGCGCTGCGCGGCGGTCGTACTCGGCTGGACCGCCGAGGGACGCCGGTGGAACATCTCCGGCGTCATCGAGGAGTTCACCACGCTTCTGCCGCGGGAATTGGATCTCGCGGCGGAAGCGGACGCGATGCGGCGGTGGGCCGCGGAACTGGCTGCCGCCGGTTTCACCGGGCAGGTTCGGGTGCCCGAGGTGTACACGGAGTGGTCGTCGCGCTCGGTGCTCACCATGGAATTGATCGAGGGGACGACGATCATCGAGCCCGCGCCGGGCGAATCTGAGGCGTTCGACGGCGAGTCGATCATGAGCAGGCTGACCCTCTCGCTGTTCCACACCGCGCTCAAAGGCGGGTTCTTCCACGGGGATCTGCACGCGGGCAACATTCTGATCGACCGGGACGGCGGGGTCGTGCTGATCGATTTCGGGATCGTCGGCGAGCTCGACGAGCCGACGCGTCTACAGATCAAACACTGCATCGCCGCGCTTCTGCTCTTGGGCGATTTCACCGCGGCGACCCGCGCGCTGGTGCGCCTCGGTGTGCTCAGCGCCTCGGCACCCGTCGAGCAGTTGGCCGACCGGATCCGCGCGGTCGCCATGCACGCCGACGCGCCGGTCGGCATGCTACGGCTCGGCGACGTCGGCACCGAACTGCGCGCGCTCGCCGACGAACACGGCATGACCATCCCGCGCAACCTGGTCCTGGCCGGTAAGCAGGTCGTCTACCTGGAGCGCTACATGAAGCAGGTCGCGCCGGGCTGGAATCCGGTGTCCGACAAGGCATTGAGCCGCTTCTTCGCGGGCGTGCTCGCGGAATCCCTGCGCGCGACCTCCTGAGTCGCGCGGTCGCGGGCAAGAGTTCGCGGTTGGAGTGAGGACATGATGTGGAACAGTGACGACATCGTCGTCGATCCCGAAAAGGTACGCGCGCACGCCAGCGCGGTCGAATCGACGCTCGGCAACGTCAGCCAAGCCAAGCAGGCCGCCGACTACGTGGCCGAAACTCATTCAGATCGTGCAGGGGGCGACCGAGGCTTCCCTCAGATCGGCGACCGCGTAGGCCGGGCGAGATCGCAAGAGGAGACGTGGTGGGGAGATACCGTAGTACGTCCGCCTTGCCGCTACCAGCGGATTGGGAGCGAAAAGCGTTCGGCGCGTATCGCTATGCGGTGCTGCCGTTCGCGTGTGCGCTGGTCTTGTGGCCGATCGTTGCGGGCGTGATCTGGGCAGTCGTGACAGGTGCGGGATCGGATCGATGGGCCGGACTCCTCGGGGTCGCGCTACTGGGTCCCCTGGCCGCCTCTTTCACGATGTGGGGATGGTCGGAACTCCCTCGAACCGCTCCGGTGGCTGCTGACATCGGTGTCACCGATGCCGGGCCCGCACTTGTGCTGCCGGTACCGCGTCCTTCCTCGACCGGAAGCTTGCTAGCCGTAGCGGTCGGAGTGGCTCTGCTCGGGGCCGGACTGTGGCAGTTCATCGCCTCGTTGAACGACGACTGGTCGACCGGAGCCGCGTTGTTCTTCCTCATTGCCCTGCCCGCCTTGTTCGCCATCCTCCTCGGCCTCGGTACCTACAAACCTCGCAAAGTCCTCGGCAACGTCGGTATCGTGCTCACGGCACAGCACGTCGCGATCGATTACGGCAATGGCCCGACCAATGTTGCCTGGCAGGACATCTCGGCGGTCGGCGCCCGAAACCGCCGAGAAGGGTTCAGATTCGGTAGCGGCACCAACGTGACCACGCTTGTCACCGGCGATGCCGACACCGGCTACGGAACCATCGACATGGGCCACAAGGACCTCGAGACCGACCCGACCCGGGTTTACCACCTGTTCGTGTTCTACGTGCGCAATCCGGGGCTGCGCTCCGAACTCGGGACCGAATACGGGTTGGACCGCTTCCGGCGCGGCGGGTACGCGCCGGAGCAGCCCCCGGCCTTCGTCGATTGAGATCCATGCCCTCGACAGCGGTCCTGCCGACTACCAGGGACGCTTGACCCGCCCGGTCGCGGCTGCGGTCAGCCCGCCTTCGCGGCCGATTCGTGATAGGCGGCGGTCAGCTCCGCGAGCACCCCGTCGGCGGGCGGCGGCGCGCCGTGGAGGTGGGTGGCGCGTAGTTCGGTCATGAATCGTTCCCAGAGTGGCGGGCCACCCGCGGCCAGCAGCTCGGCTCGCACGGTCAGTTCCGGCGTCGTGTCCAGCCAACGTGCGCCCCACGCGCCCAGCTGCGCCATGACGGGGACGAGTTGGATCGCCGCCTCGGTGAGGCGATATTCGACCTTCTGGCGATGGCTCGGGTCGTCGTGGCGGGTGAGCAGTCCCGCGGCGACGAGTTTGGCGAGGCGGTTGGCGAGGATGTTCGACGCGATGCCTTCGATGGACGCGGTGAGCAGCTCGCGGAAGTGTGTGTTGCCGCCGAACACGATGTCGCGCAGGACGATCAAGCTCCAGCGGTCGCCGAGAAGCTCGACCGTCATGTTGATCGGGCAGCCCGATTTGCCCGGGGACACCGGCAGCTTGTCATGGGCAACTGGTTGCGACACGGGATCAGTCTAGGTTAGGTTCCTAACCGATTGCATATTGCAACCAGAAAGGGGAGTTTCCATGACACAGATGGTCCGCGTGCAGAACTTCATGGTGTCCGCCGACGGATACGGTTCGGGCGAGGGGCAGAGCTTCGAGCGTCCGTTCGGTCACGCCGATCCGAGTGCGTTCTTCTCCTGGGCGGGCGCCACAGCGCACTGGCCCACCCGGACCGAGCCGGGGGGAACCTACGGCCTCGACGACTACATCACTCGCGACTACCGCAACAACATCGGCGCGGAGATCATGGGGCGGGGCAAGTTCGGTCCGCAGCGGGGACCGTGGGAGAACTACGACTGGCAGGGCTGGTGGGGCGACGAGCCTCCGTTCCGCACACCGGTGTTCGTCCTCACCCACTACGAGCGACCCTCGATCACGCTGGGGGACACCACATTCCATTTCCTGGATGCGACTCCCAAGGACGCGCTCGCGCGGGCGTTCGAGGCCGCCGAGGGCAAGGACGTGCGGATCGGCGGCGGGGTCGCCACGATCCGGGAGTTCCTCGAAGCCGACCTGATCGACCGGATGCACTTCGCCGTCGCGCCGGTCGAGCTCGGTCGCGGCGAACGACTGTGGACGAGTCCCGACGAACTCGCCGACCGTTTCCATCTGGAGCGGGTTCCGCGCCCGAGCGGGATCGTGCACCACTTCTTCTGGCGGAAATGACCTGGTCGAGGGCTTCGTGAGGAGGTTGCCCGACCGCGTCGGACGATGAATGGAAAGCAGTCCCCACCCCTTTCCACTTTCAACATATAGCGCACAGGGGGGCTTGCGGCAAGGCCCCGGTCGTCACGCACAATGGCCCGCCGAAGCCAGAACCTGCGGAAATGGGGTGTCGCGAAGTGCGCGGTGTGTTGTCGACGTCCGGGTCGCAGAAGACCGGCGTCCACGGGAACCCGAGGAATCGTCGAGCCAGCGAAAGTGAGGGGCAAGTGTCGACCCGGCGGTACGAAGACGAAATGCGGTCCGAGCGGAGCTACGTGGACGGGCTCTACGCGCGGCTCGACGCCGAGCGCGCGCGAGTGAAGGGCCGCTACAGCGCGGCGTTGCGGGGAAACGGCGTGTCACCGATGGAACGGGATTTCGAGGTGCGCGCGCTGGGCAAAGAGGTGCGGCGGCTGGACGTGGCCGACAACGGGCTGTGCTTCGGCCGGTTGGACTCCCTCTCGGGCGAACGTCTCTACATCGGCCGGATCGGCCTGTTCGACGAGGCCAACGAGTTCGAACCGCTGTTGCTCGATTGGCGAGCGCCCGCGTCGAGCGCGTTCTACACCGCCACCGCCGCGCATCCGGAGAACATGCGCCGTCGCCGCCAATTCCACACGCGCGGAAGGCGATTGGTCGATTTCACGGACGAGGTCCTTGGTCGCCCCTGCGGTGGCGAGCGCGGCGACGCGGCCTTGCTCGCGGCGGTGAACGCGCCGCGCGGTGCCGGGATGCGCGACATCGTGGCGACGATCCAGGCCGAACAGGACCGGATCATCCGGCTAGATCACCCTGGTGTGTTGGTGATCGAAGGCGGCCCGGGCACCGGGAAGACCGTGGTGGCGCTGCACCGCGTCGCGTATCTGCTCTACACCCAGCGCGAGCGGATGGAACGGCACGGTGTGCTCGTGGTCGGGCCCAATCCGGCGTTCTTGACCCACATCGGCCGCGTCCTGCCCTCGCTCGGCGAATCCAATGTGGTGTTCACGACCACCGGCGATCTCGTGCCCGGTCTGCACGTCACCGCCGAGGACGCCCCGGAAGTCGCGCGGCTGAAGGGCTCGCGGAAGATCCTGGACGTCCTCGCTGCGGCGGTCGCCGATCGCCAGCGGCTGCCGGAGCATCCGTTGCCGATCGCATTGCAGGACGTCACGGTGCGGATCGACGCGCCGACCGCGGAGTGGGCCAGGGAGGAGGCGCGCGCGAGCGGATTGCCGCACAACCAGGCTCGTGCGGTGTTCAGCGAGATCGTCACGTACGTTCTCACCGAGCGGGCGATCGCCCGGATCGGCCGGGGCTGGTTGACCCGTGACGACCGCGAGGCGTGGGAGCAGCTGCGGGCCGACCTTCTGGCGGAACTCGCGGACGACGAGAGGTTCACCGCGGCGCTCGACGCACTCTGGCCGATACTGACGCCGGAAAAGCTACTCGCAGAGCTCTATTCGTCCCCCGAACGGTTGCGCGCGGCGGGCGCGGACCAAGCACTGTGGCGCGCCGACGGCGACGCCTGGACGGTATCGGACGTGCCGCTGCTCGACGAACTCGTCGACCTGCTCGGTCGCGACAAGTCGGCCGACGGGGACGCCGAGCGGGAACGCAAGGACGAGGCGGCGTACGCCGCGGGCGTGCTGGACCTGATGATCAGCCGCGAAGACCTGATGGACGACGAGGACCATCTGCTCGCCCAGGACATGCTCTACGCCGAGGATCTCGCGGATCGGTTTCTCGAACGCGACACCCGCGAGTTCGCCGAACGCGCTGCGGCGGACCGGGATTGGACTTACCGGCACGTCGTGGTGGACGAGGCCCAGGAGCTGTCCGAGATGGACTGGCGGGTGTTGATTCGGCGCTGTCCCGGCCGATCGTTCACGGTGGTCGGCGATCTCGCCCAACGCCGGTCGGCCGCCGGAGCGACCTCGTGGGACGCGATGCTGGAGCCGTACGTGCCCGGCCGGTGGGTCTACCGGTCGCTGTCGGTGAACTACCGCACCCCGGCGGAGATCATGGCCGTCGCCGCCGCGGTGCTCGCCGAATTCGCACCCGGGGTCGAGCCCCCGGAATCGGTGCGCGCCTGCGGCGTCCAGCCCTGGTCGAGGCAGGTCGCCGCGGACGAACTGCCCACCGCCATCGAGGAATTCGTCCGTGACGAAGCCGGTCGCGAAGGCACCAGCATCGTGATCGGGCCGCCCGGCGTGCCGGGTACGGTGCCCGCGTCGGAGACGAAAGGCCTGGAATTCGACGCTGTCCTCGTCGTGGAACCGGAACGAATCCTCGCCGAGGGCCCCCGCGGCGCGGCCGAACTCTACGTCGCCCTCACCCGCGCCACCCAACGGCTCGGCGTCCTCCACCTAGGTCCGCTACCGCGGTCTCTGACCGGGCTCACCGAGACCGAACCACCCGCCCACGCGGGAATTCCGCAGTAGGCGTAGCGATTTCGCCGTCGGGCATCAGCGAGGCAATGGGCTGCCCGCGGCGGTCGCGGTGTCGTGTTCCATGACTTCGGTGGCGGCGCGCTCGCCCGAGCGGACGGCGCCGTCGACCCATCCGCACATGACGGCGGAGCTCTCGGTTCCGGCCCAGTGGATGCGGCCGCACGGTGCGCGCAGGGCGTGGCCGAACTGGGTCAGCACACCGGTCGGTGCGTGGCTGAGCATGCCGCCGCCGGAGTAGCGTTCGACGCTCCAGTTCTGCTCGAGGTAGTCGACGGGCGGGCGGGCCTTCGCGCCGAACCGCTCGACGAGTGCGTCCAGAATGGCTTCCCTCCGCTCGGTTTCGTCGAGTCGGCCGATCCGCCGCGCGATAGGCCCCTCGGCGATGACGCACAGGATCCCGGGTCGGCCCGTGTCCGTGCAGGCATCGATGGTGATGGTCGCGGGCGATCCTGGTGCGACCGACTGGCCCGACAATCCGTCGCTACGCCAGAACGGTTGGTCGTAGACGACGGAGGTCTTGATGATGGAGCCGCTCGGCATCCGCTGGTGCAGGAACGATCGATCGACCGGAAGCATTGGCTCGTAAAGGATTTGGCTCGCGATGGCCAAGGGGACGGCGACGATCGCCCGGTGTGCCCGCACGGTCGAGTCGTCGGAACGCACCGTCACTCCGTCGGCGTCCTGCTGGATGCGCCGCACCGGCTGCGACAGGTGGATCGAATCGCCGATCGCGGCCGCCATCGGACCGTAGACGGCGCCCATACCGCCGACCGGCCGCTCATCCTGGGCGCCGTCCTCGACGCCGAGGACGAAGCCGGGCCCACCGCCGGACGCCATCTGGTACAGCACGAAAAGCAGCGACACTTCGGCGGCGGCGGAGGTGTAGCAACCGGCGATCGCGGTCTCGAGGAGTTCGTGCGCCGGTTTGGACGCCACAGTGCTGTCCAGCCACTGCGCCAAGCTGATTCGATCCCATTTGCCCGCGTTCTTCGCCGCCCACGGACTCTCGAGGGGAACCGATCCGCACATATGACCCAGCTCGAGCAACACCGCGCCCAGGTTCATCGCCGCCCACGGACTCATCGTCCACGGGATGGTGCCCGTGTAGCGGTGTTGTTTGCCGCCGACCACCATCATGGCCTCGCCGTCGGTGTACTGCTTGTAGCTCGGGACACCGAACTCGTGCATCAGCGCGTGGATCCGGTCCTGACCCGGCCCGATCCAGGCGCCGCCGCGATCGATCCAGGACCCGTCCGCGCGCGCTTCGGTGAACGTGCGCCCGCCCAGCCGGTCGCGTGCCTCCAGCACCACCACCGACCGACCCGCTTGGCTGAGCCGCAGCGCGGCTGTCAGTCCGGCGAAACCCCCGCCAATCACGCAATAGTCGACGTCTGTCATGGAGCGCCGCCCTCGTATCGGATTTCCGCGAGCGGCCGATTTCCGCGTGCCGCCACCGTGCGGCCGTGCGCATCACCGGCCGCGGCCTCGACGCACCCTCTGCGTTCGGGCTCGCGTCGAATTTTCCAGCAATTCTATAGCAATTCGCACGCCGAGTCTGCCCGCACGGCATCGCCGTTCGTGCTCATGGCAGAGATTCGGTCGTGCGCTGGGATCGGCTTCGTTCAGTGGCTGGGGGAGATGACGTCGAGCACGCGGAGCACGTTGCCACCGAGGAGCAGGTGGATCGTCTCGGCGGCGAGGCCGCGGCGCAGCAGCGCGTCGGTGAGCCGCGGCAGCTGGGCGGGGCTTTCCAGTCCGCGCGCGGGTCTGATGAAGCCATCCCAGTCCGAGCCGAGCGCGACGGTCTCGCGGCCGCCGACATCGATGATGTGCAGCAGGTGATCGACGACCGCGTCGAGTTCGCCGCCGAGGTAGGCGGGGGAGAAGATGACACCGACGACGCCGCCGGTATCGGCGATGGCGCGGATTTGTTCGTCGTCGATGTTGCGCCACATGGGCCGGACTCCGGCCACGCCGGTGTGCGAGACGATGACCGGTCCGTGGGCGCGGGCGATGGCGTCGAAGAAGCCGGGGCGGTTGATGTGGGCGAGGTCGACCAGCACGCCGAGTTCGGCGCACGCGTCGACGACCTCGCACCCGAAGCCGGTCAACCCTTCCTCCCGGCTACGGCCGATACCCATTGCGGGACAACCGATCTCGCTTCGACTGAAGTGCAGCAACCCCAGGTAGCGCACGCCGCGCCGCGCGAAGGCGACGAGGTTGTCGAGGTCGCCCTCGAGCGCTTGGCCGCCCTCGATACCGCGCAGCCCGACGCTGATTCCCTCGGCGCGCGCCCGGCGGATGTCGTCGCCGGTGGTCGCCAGCCGGAAGCTGTCGGGATGGGCGCGGGCGGTTTCGTCGAGCGCGTCGAGCTGGCGGTGGATGTCGGCGGCGGTGCCGCGGCGCGGGTAGGGGGCCGTCCACATGCCGAACCATTGCGCGGCGAGACCGCCGTCGCGCATGCGGGGCAGATCGACATGTCCGACGTACCGGCTGATCGGCCAGCGCGGGCGATGGCGGACGGTGAAGTCGTAGCCGCGGGATATCAGCTTCGGAGTGTCGGCGTGCAGGTCGATGACGGTGGCGCTGTCGTGCACTTGCTGGGCTTCGACGGAGACGAGCATGCGTACCTCCAGACGAGAAGGACGGTCAGCGCCGCCGGAATCGGTCGGCGCGAAACGGTGTCAGTACCGGCGGGCGAACGCCGTCGATCACGTAGCGCGTGAGGGCTTCGGCGGCGGGCGCGGCCAGTGTCATGCCGAGCATGGAAAACCCTGTGACGAGGTAGGTTTCGGCGTGGCCGGGCAGCAGGTCGATGATCGGCAGTCCGTCCGGTGTCAGTGGTCGTTGCCCGCTCCACTCGCGTTGCCGGTCGGTCCAATCGATGCCGTCGAGCATGACCGACGCGCAGCGGGCGATGGGGTCGAGTCGCTGAGCGCTCAACCGCGCCGAGGGCCCGAAGTCCATGCCCGAGGCGATGCGCAGCCGGTCGCCGAGCGGTGCGCAGGCGATGTGGTCGTCGAGCAACAGCACCGATCGGCGCAGCGCGGTGGCGGCGGGGACGTCGAAGCTGTAGCCGCGACCGCCGATGAGCGGGAACCGTCTTCCGATCAGGGCGGTACTCGCTCCGGTCGCGACGACCACCACATCGGCGTGACGACGGCCCGCGCCGGTCGCGACCTCGGCGCGCGTACCCAACCGGGTGGCGGTGACTCCTTCCTCGATGCGCACGCCGATGCCACGGAGATGCGCGGCGAGAGCGGCGACGAACGCGCCCGGATCGATCTGAACGTGATCGCGCAGTTCGACGCCGTGGCGGACCAGCGTCGACAGCGCGGGTTCCAGCTCATGGAGCGCGTCGGCGCCGAGGATGGTCTCCGGCACCGAGAACCCGGCGGCCCGGAACGGTTCGCGGGCGCGGCGGAACGCCCGCACGGCATCGGCCTCGCGGGCCACGGCCAGCAGACCCGCGTCGACGCGCCGGAATTCGACGTCTTCGTCGGCGAGCTCGTCCAGCAGCGGGAAGCAGCGCTTGCCCAGCTCGGCCAGCGCCAGGACGCCGCGTTCGTAGCGGCGGGCGGTGGAATGGCGGGCCAGGGACAGCAGCCAGGGCAACAGCCGCGGATAGTCTCGGGCGGCGATCCGCGATGCCGACTCGGGCGAGCGCAGATGCCGGAGCCCGTCGCGCATCAGTCCGGGCTCGGGGAAGGGGCCGGTTTGCGCGGGGTTCACCCACCCGGCGTTGCCGTGGGAGGCGCCCGCGCCGACGCGCTCGGCTTCCAGCACCGTCACCTCGACGCCGCGGTGCGCGAGCTGGTGGGCCACAGTGAGCCCGGCGATGCCCGCGCCGACGACTAGTGCGGTTCGCGGCGTGCTCATATGCCGGAACTGACGTAGCGCGGCATTGTGCGCCCTTCGTTTCGAACGCCGGAAGCATTCCGACGACCGGTGCGTCGTCCTCGCTGGATTGCCAGAACGTTGCCGACGGTCGGGGTAGTCGCAGTCTATTCCGGGCCCGGCGACGGTGTCCTCGATGTGGGATCACTTCGGCACGATCACGCGTTTCGTTTGCTCGGATCACGACCGCCGCTTGTTTTCACCGGGCTATCGCCTCGATTTCGATGCGGTCGGCGACCCAGGACAGGAAGGTGCGCACGTCGGCGGCGGGTAGTGGGACCGCCGCGGAGCGGGGGCGCTCGAAGCTGTCCAGCGCGGCTTCGATGAGCGGTCGGAACGCTTCCTCGGTCTGCGCTATCAGCCGCGCCGCCTTCCGCTTCGCCAGCCAGCGGCCGGTGCGGCAGAACGCGACCGAGCGGCAGCCGTTGAGGACCTGGTTGTCGCTCAAATGACCTACCCCGTCCGCGTGCTCGCGGACCGAGGCCAGGATCGCGGCGTAGAGGTCGCGGTCGTGCGGCGCCGCGACGACCTGGCGTACCGGACTCCCGTAGAGGAGCCGACCGGACTGGTGGGCGATGGAGCGATCGATGACATGCCAGAACGCCGGGGATCGCTTCGGGTCGAAGTCGGCGCGGCTCGGCAGCAGCGGACCGGTGTTGAGGTTCAGCGAATATCCCGCCGCTACGGACGGTCGCTTGGCGAACTCGGAGTCGTAGATCACCAATTCCAGCCCCGCGGCGGGACAGGGCAGCGCGGGATGAGCGAGCACTTTCGCCATCTGGCGCACCGCCCGCCCGGGAAGAGCCGGACCGGCCACCACCGTCACATCGACGTCGCTGCGCCCGTGCCGATAGTCCGCGAGCGCGATGGACCCCACCGCGAACACGCTGACGAGATGCGGTTCGCATACGGCGCGGGTGCGCCGCACGAGCTCTTCCAGGTACGGCCGCACCTCGACCGGCACCGATTCCGGATCCACGAGCGTGGAGGTCATACGACCAGTATCGGCCCAGGGTCGGATACCGGCCCTCGGACACGTGCGCGCAGTCGAAACCGATGTGCGCTGCGTGACCTGACCGTGGCGACCCGTCTCGAGCGCGTCGATGGTCGTATCCGGCATCGACGGATCGAGACCCGGCTCCTGCCACGGGGCGATCCACTGGGGGACTCGGTGAAATCGTCCTAGGGAGGGCTAAGCGCGGCGCGCGGGTGGGATCGTGTGCAGTTCGACTTCGGTGATCTCGCCCGAGGTGACGGTGGCCGTCAGGTAGGTGTGGTGGGGCTGGCGGCGTTTGTCGGTGGGGGAGCCGGGGTTGAGCAGGCGCAGGCCGGTGGAGGTGACGGTGTCCCACGGGATGTGGCTGTGGCCGAACACCAGGACGTCGGTATCGGGGAAGTCGCGGGCGCAGCGAGTGTCCCGGCCGGTGGCCGGGCCGGTCTCGTGCACGACCGCCAGCCGCAGGCCATCGAGGTCGGCGCGGGCGATCTCGGGGAGACGGCCGCGCAGCTCGGGCCCGTCGTTGTTGCCGTAGACGGCGATCAGTCGCTTGCTGCGCGCTTCGAGCCGATCCAGCAGCGCCACCTCGACCCAGTCGCCCGCGTGCACGACGACATCGGCGGCGTCCACCGCCCGCCAGACGGATTCCGGCAGATCGCGCGCGCGTTTCGGGATGTGGGTGTCGGAGATGATCAGCAACCGCACGGTGTCCGGTCTACCACCCGCGGGCGGCACTTCGAGCCGAAGCCGCCGAATCCGCGCTGCGAGCGGCCGACCAGCGCGTCGATCGGGCATCCGCGGCAGAGACACCCGTCACGAGAAGATCGCGTGCACCTGGTCGACGGCCTCGGCGCCGTAGGCCACCGCGCCCACCGGAACCGCACCGCGCACCGCCTCGATCACCCGTGCCGTCCATACCGGACCGAACCCGCCGCACAGTTCGATCAGCTGGGCGCCGCCGTCGACCAAACGGCGAGCCACGTCGACGGCCTGCTCCGGGTGATCGACGCCGACGAACACCGACCGGCAAGCGGCCGTCTCCACGACAGTTTCGTTTGCGGGATCGCTTCCTGCCGCGGTGTAGATGAATCCCCATGCGGTCAGCGCCATGTGCGTGCCTCTCCTAGAGCTTCGGCCGCGGACCTATCGAGGCGCGACCCGATCGAAGCCCAGCGAAGCCGATGCCGGGTCGCGCTGTCCACGAGGTAGAACCGCAGAGGTGTGCGGCCGTTCCGCACGCACCAGGTCGGCGACCATCCGGCACCATCGCGAGGCCGCCGAATCGGCCGGATTCCAGGCCAGCGCGTAGCGGATGGACGGCGAGTCTTCGACGAAAGGCAGCCAGACCAACCCGTCGCCCGGACGCACGTCCCACGCCGGTCGCAGTGCGACGACATCCCCGCCGTGCGCGAGCTCGGCCGCGAACAGTGCTCGTCGCGGTGCGCTGGCTCCGATCGCCGAGGGCTGCCAGCCCGCTCGGAGCCATGACTCGCGGATCGCGTCGTGATAGCCCGGCGCCGCGGATCGCGCGAACCACGACAGCGCGCTGCCGTCCAGATCGGCCCACCGCACCGCGTGACGCTCGGCCAGCCGATGACCGGCGGCCACGATCACGCCGAGCTGCGCCTCGGCGATCACGACATGATCCAGTCCGGCCAGATCCGTGGGCAAGAGCAGAACGCCCATGTCGAGCGAGCCTTCGCGCAGGGCGGGCAGCTGTTCGGCGGTCTGCGCGTCGAGGAACTCCAGGGTCGGCTCGGCGACCCCGCGCCACAACACCGAAGCCGACCACGGCGGCGCACCGGGTGTCACGGCGACGCGCGGAGTCCGCGCTTCCCGCACGGACTCTCGTGCTCGGCGAGCCGAATCCAACACGGCACGAGCATGTTCGGCGAGCCGCGCGCCCGCCCGAGTCGGCGTCATGCCGGCGGAACCCCGTACGAACAACGCCGTACCGAGGTCACGTTCGAGCGCGATGATCTGCTGACTCAACGATGTCGGCCTGATCCCGACCGCATCCGCGGCGCGCGTGAGATTCCGCTCCTCGGCGACCGCGAGGAAATACCGCAACTGTCGCAGTTCCACTCCGCCACGCTAACGAACCAGCGCCCACGCACCTTCCCGGCGACGGCCCGGTTCGGCTCGCGAGGGGCCGCGCCGGGACCGCGACCGCCGGTTCGACACGCACGGGACCGCGGCATCGGTGGTTCCGTCAGAGGGCCGGTCGATTTCTCGTTCCGTAGGTGCCCCATTCGTCGCCGCGCAGATACGCGAGGTGCTGGGCGTCGGCGCGGGCGGAGACGGCGGCGGCCACGGCGGCGGCGGCATTGCGGCGCAATTTCAGGAGCACGCCCATGCAGCCCGCGGCGATCGCGAAGCCCGCGGCGGCGCCACCGAATTCGGCGTCGAAGAGATTGCCGATACCGATGAGCAGGCCGAGTGCCGCGACCGCCCACGTCCACGCGCCGGGGTGCCGACGCATCGACTCTCGGAGGCTGCCGAAAGCTTGCTTGGTCTTGTCCGGGTTCTGGAAGCACCAGACGACGAGGTAGAAAGGCCACAGGAACGGAGCCAGCAGCAACAAGACGATGATCTTCATGGCCCTCCTCTCACTGATCCTGGGAATGAGGGACTACCCACCCCATCGAGACCCAGTCCACGCGCTGTTGCTCGCCGCGACTCTGCCGCAGCTGGCAGGCCGGAAATCCGCGAACCGCGCGCCGACCGCCGAGCCGCTCGCGACCTCGGCCGCGTCGGGCGGGGCAGACTGGTCGGATGATCATCGAGCCGTTGCGCCAGGGCGCGATTCCCGAGGTGATCGCGCTGATGGAGCTGGGAATGCCCTACATCACCGCGCGCACCTACTCCGACTACTGGCTCTACGCGAACCTGTTCTCCTCGACCTGTCCGGTGGCGACCATCGACGGCCGGATCGCTGGCGCACTCGTCGCCTTTCGCAGCCAGGACGAACCGGCCGACCTGTACGCGCAGGATCTGATGGTCCATCCCGACTTCCGCCGCCGCGGCGTCACGCGCGCCCTGATGGACCAGCTGCGCGCGACCGCGGCGACGATGGGTTGCCGCCGGATCTACCTGACCTCGATGCCGGGCAACCACGCGGCCCACCGCACCTGGGCGGCGCTCGGTTTCCGGAACGTGCCCGGCGACCGGACCATCGACGGTGTCTCGGTCGTCTCCGACTTCAAGGGCCCCGGCAAGGCGCGGGCGGTCTTCGAACTGCCACTCGACGGATGAGCGCCGAAACCATTGGTGCGAGGGATTTTCGGCCGACAGAGCGCGGCACCTCAGGCCGCGCTGGTCACGCGGGCGGGCGGCTCCGCGAGTGCCTGTTCGCGCAGACTGTCGAGCGTGTTGGTGAGGATCCTGGAGACCTGCATCTGCGAGCAGCCGATCAGGCGTCCGATCTCGGCCTGGGTCCGGTTCTCGTAGAACCGCATGATCAGCACTCGACGTTCGCGCTCGGGCAGCGCGGCGATGAGCGGTCGCACCGCCATGGCGTCCTCTAGCAGGCGATAGCACGGTTCGACGGTGCCGAGAGTCTCCCGGATCGATGGCGTCCCGCCTTCCTCCTCGCCGCGTTCGGGAGTGTCCAGCGAGTCGGCGGTGTAGGCGTTGCGTGCGACGAGCGCCTGGGTGACCTCGGTCAGTTCGACGCCGAGTTCGGCGGCCAGCTCGCGCGCGGTGGGCATGCGCCCGAGCCGGTGGGTCAGCGCGTCGGTGGCGGGCCCGAGGCGCTGGTGCAGTTCCTTGATGCCGCGCGGCACCCGGACGGCCCAGGTGTGGTCCCGGAAGTGGCGGCGCACCTCGCCCATGATCGTGGGCACGGCGAAGGCGAGGAACGGCTTGCCCTGGGAGACGTCGAAGCGGTCCACCGCTTGGACCAAGCCGAGCAGCGCGATCTGCTGCAGGTCGTCGAGATCCTGGCCGCGGTTGGCGAAGCGGCGGGCGATATTGCCCGCCAGCGGCAGACACCGGTGCACGATCTCTTCCCGCAGCGCGCGGCGCTGCGGGTCGTCGGCGTCGAGGGCGGCCAGCTTCTCGAACCAGGGTTCGATGTCGTCGTAGCTGTCGCCGGACTTCTTGGCGCCCGGCTTGCTCTCCGATGCCGAGTTGCTCATGGAATACCTCGCTCCCAACCGAATTCGACGTCGGTCAGATACCCGCGACCGCCGACGGCAAACGTCCGTCGAGCCGGGGATTGATGCCGCCCGAAACCTTCGCATGCCGTCGCCGGTCAGCGGAGGCGGCGCAGGGCGCGGTCGGCGGCGTGGGCGCCGCACATGCCGTGCGCGCCGGGGCCGGGCGGTGTGGCGGCGGAGCACAGGTAGTGGCCGGGGAGGCCGAGGTCATACGGCTGCAAGGTCTTTCGCGGGCCGAAGACGAGCTGGGGGATGTCCTTGGCGCCGGTCATGATGTTGCCGCCGACGTAGTTCGGGTTGTAGTCGGCGAAATCCGTTGTGGTGCGCACGTCGACGCCGAGGACGCGGTCGCGGAAACCGGGGGCGAAGCGTTCGATCTGGGCGACAATCGCTTCGGTGGCGTCGCCGGTGTAGCCGTGCGGGACATGCGCGTACGCCCAGATCGGGTGGATGTCGCCGACCGAGCGCCCCGGGTCCGCCAAATACTGCTGACCCACGAGCACGAACGGCCGCTCGGGCATGCGTCCGGTGTGGATGTCGCGCTCGGTCGCGGCGACCTCCGCGTAGGTTCCGCCCAGATGCACGGTTCCGGCCCGGCGGGCGGCCGTCGCGGTCCACGGGATACCGCCCTGCACGGCGAAGTCGACCTTGAAGGCGCCGGGTCCGTAGCGGAAACGCCGGAACGCCTTGCCGATTCGCGCCGGAAGCCGGTCGCCGAGGATCTCCGCGACGGCGGTGGGCGCCACGTCCCACATCACGACCTCCGCCGCGGGCAGATCGCCGACCGACCTGACCGGAGTTCCGGTCTCGATCTTGCCGCCGAGGTCGCCGAGCCGCGCCGCCATCGCGTCGGTGATGCGCTGCGAACCGCCCGCGGCGACGGCCCAGCCGTAGGCGTGGCCAGCGGTGAGGATGCCTAGGCCGATGCTCGCGCTGAGCGGCCGGTTCAGCGGGCGGAAGGCGTGGGCGGCGACGCCGCCGAACAGGCCGCGCGCCTGCGGCGTGCGGAAGGCCGCCGCGAGCAGGTCGGCGGAAATCAGCGCGGGAATTCCAAAGCGCGCCAAGCTCACCGGATGGCGTGGCACCCGCAGCAGCGGCCGCATGATGTCGGTGCTCATCCGGTCGTAGCGCGCGACGGGACGTTCGAACAGCAGCCGCCACGCACGACCGTCGGCGCCGAGACCGGCTGCCGTGTCGGCGACCGAGCGGTGCAACACACCGGCGCTGCCGTCGTCGAGCGGATGGACGCAGTCGATGTCCGGCCACGCCCAGGTCAGCCCGTAGCGAGCCAGGTCGAGCGACCGGAGGAACGGAGAGCCGACGGCCATCGGGTGGATGGCCGAGCACTGGTCGTGCAGCAGACCGGGCACGATCGCTTCCCTGGTCCGCGCGCCGCCGCCGATCTCGTCGGCGGCCTCCAGCACGGTGACCTGAAGGCCCGCCTCGGCGAGCACGATCGCCGCCGCGAGACCGTTCGGGCCGCTGCCGACCACGACCGCTGTGCTCATATCGCTCTCCGTTCCGGTGGTCATGGGTCAGCCGACGCGCGACGGCTCGGGTTCGCGGACCGGCGCGGCGGGCAGCGTCGCCGCCTCGTAACCCGCGCGCCGCCAGGTCACCTCGTGCGGGATCGGGCCGTCGGGCAGCCACGGCTGCGTCCGCACCGCGTCGCGCACCCGCCATTCTCCGCGCTCCACAACGCCGAGCGCCGCATCGATGACCTGGTACCGCTGGACGCCGCGGTGAATCGGCTGGGACTCCACCCATACGATGATCCACTCGCCGGGCGCGAACCCGACGCGCGACTGCACCGCGTCGATCAGATCGATGTTGTGCAGGTGCCCGTCGCCGAAGTTGAAGCCGATCAGCGAGTTGCAGCCGAACTCGGCCTCGCGCACCGTCCACCGGTCGAGATCCGGAATGTGCTTGTACAGCAGCGAGAACAGTCCGCGGCCCTGGCTGTGCATGGACCGCCACGCGATGGTCTGCTGCATGGTGATCTCGGCGATCGCCTTCGGGTAACCCATGTCCTGCAACTGGTCGATCTGGTTCTTGGCGGGCCGGTGCGGCAGGCTGTTCAGCTTCTCCTCCGCGCCGGGCGCGAAGGCCCACAGTGCCGAGGCCCAGTTGCCCGCGTACTGCCGCATCGACGGCAGGAACGACACCAGATCTGGGCGCAGATTGCCGAGGACCGGGAAGAACACCAGCGCGGCGACGATGCCGAGGGTCAGCCACGGCGAGGACATGTCGGTCACGGCGTAGCCGTCGGCCGCGGGGTACCCGAGGAAGAGGAACACCGTCAGGTAGGCGAACAGGATGTTCCACTCCAGCGGCACCGCCAGCGGGAAGGTGGAGGTGATGAAGAAGTGGAACACCACCATCATCACCACGCCGGCGAGGGTCAACCAGTGGTTGGTCGAGAACAGCAGCACCAGCGGCGTGACGATCTCGACCGTGGTCCCGCCGACGTGCGCCAGGAACGAGGCGACCTTGGACGGGCGCAGATCACGCGGGAAGTCGCGGTAGTGCAGGCGCTTGATCCACCGGAACGGCACGGCGGGGCTGTTCGACATCATCGGCGGAACCACGTTCGAGAAGTGGTCGCCGAACTTCGACACGCCCGCACCGATCCAGACGGCGCAGATCAGCAACTTCGCCGCGATGATCATGTCGACGAACGGCAGCGCCGCGAAGAAGATCAGCGCGGGCAGGTACTGCTCACCGCGCGCCGCGAGGAAGATCGTCTTGTCCCGCAGACCGCACAGGACATACAGCACGATCGGCGCGATCAGCAGCGCCGGATTCACCAACCCCGCCGTGTTGTCCGGCAGCGCGGTGCTCAGGGACGCGCTCGGGATGCCGGGACGCACGATCGCCGTCAGCAGCGAGCCGAGGAAGGCCAGGTACAGGCCGACGTCGACGATCGTGCGGGTGTCGCCGTTGGTGAACGGCACGTGCCGCCACGGCCGCAGGCGAATCGTGCCGGGCCGAGCCCAGAACAGGATGCCGCCGGTCATCGGCTTGAATTTGCCCGCGAGCGGACCCCAGGATCCGGCCAGGCCGATCGCCTCGAGCAGGATGGTCCAGAGCACCAGCTTCTGGTAGACGATCGGTTCGTGCCACCACTCGCCCACCGCCCAGAACGGTCCGACGCCGGAGGTCCAGGTCGCCAGCGCGACGCCGCCGACGGTGTAGAGCACGAGCAGTTTGGCGATATAGATGGTGTGGATCATTCGCGGACTGCCGAACCCGTATTCCACCCAGTGCAACGCCAGCGCGCGCATGCGCTCGCGTAGCGGTTGGTCGAGGAATGTGTCCACGTCGACGGGCGGGAAATCTCCCGTTTTGAATCCCATTGTTCGAACCTTTCTCGCGATCGTTTTTCGGGTGCACGGCATCGACATCCGTTCGCTCATCGATCGCGTTCGGACGGTGGCCGGTTCAGTTCTTACGGAGCCGAATTACTGTGCGGCTCAGGCAGGCGCCGCCAGGGCGCGCAGTTTTCTCTTGTCGATCTTGCCCACCGGATTGCGCGGCAGCGATTCGGTCAGATGAATGGCGACCGGCAATTTGACGCGGGCGAGCGAAACGCCGCAGTGCTCGAGCAGGGTCGCCGGCGTGAGCTCGGCGCCCGGCATGGCGACCACGTGCGCGACCGGCACTTCGCCGAGCACGTCGTGCGGCGCGCCGACCACGGCGGCCTCCAGCACGGACGGGTGCGCGTGCAGGACGTTCTCGATCTCCTTGGGGTAGATGTTCTCGCCGCCGCGGATGATCATGTCCTTGATGCGATCGACCAGCACCAGGTAGCCGTCCTCGTCGAAGTAGCCGACGTCGCCGGTGTGCAGCCAGCCGTCGACGACGGTCATGGCGGTCGCTTCCGGCCTGCCCAGGTAGCCGCGCATCACGTTCGCGCCCTTGATCACCACCTCGCCGCGCTCGCCCGCGCCGAGCAGGTCGCCGTCGGAATCCATGACGGCCACGGTCTGACCGGGCAGCGGCACCCCGACCGTGCCCGGCTTGCGCCGCCCGCGCGGCGGGTTCACCGTCGACGCGCAGGTGCCCTCCGACAGGCCGTAACCCTCGACTATCGGTACACGGAAACGGGTTTCGAAGCGCGCGATCAGTTCGGCGGGCATCGGGGCGGCGCCGCAGACCACCAGCCGCAACGACGAGGTGTCCGGCGTCCGCTCTGCGGCCTGGGCCACCAACATGGCGTAGATGGCGGGCACCGCGGAGAAGTAGGTCGGCTGGACGCGCTCGATCACATCGAAGAAGGTGGACGCGGAGAAACGTCCGGCGATGGTGGCGCGGCCGCCCGCCAGCAGCGGCGACAGCACGCTGACCACGATCCCGTTGACGTGGAACAGCGGCAGGATCAGCAGGCTGTGATCGGTCTCGTCCAGCCCGAGCGTCTCGATGAGCATGGCGCACATCGCGGCGATGTTGGAGTGGTCGAGCACGACGCCCTTCGGCTGTCCGGTGGTGCCGCTGGTGTAGATGATCAGGGCGGTCGCGTCGTCCTCGATCGCCACTGCGGGCACCGGCGCGCCGACCCCGACGGCGGGTCCGGCCACGTCGGCCACGTCCAGCGCGTCGAGTCCGCGTCCGCCTTCCGTGATCACGACTTTCGCGGCGCAGTCGGAAATCTGATAGTGCGCCTCGTCGAATGTCGAATCCGGCTTGATCGGCGTGACCGCGGCGCCGAGATGCCAGGCCGCGAAAAGGATTATGACCAATTCCAGGCGGTTCGGCAGCATTACCGCGACCACGTCGCCGCGCCGGACTCCGTGCGTGTGCAGAACGGTCGCGGCGGCCCGGACGCGGCGCGCGAAATTCTCGTTGTCGAGTTCTTCGCGATCGTCCGCGAGACAGGGCCCGGTCGGATTCCAGAGCGCCCGCACGTAGGGTATTTCGGCTACGTTCTGCACCATTTCCTCACCATCGAATGCGTACGTGACTCGGATTACATTTCCAAGGTAGGTACCCGGCGAAGGCGGAGCTACGGGCCCGCATCCCAGAGTTTTCGGCGCGGGTTGTGCCGGTGGCACAAAAGGTTGGCGTAAGCGCCCGCCCGGGCCGCTGACCTGGCGTATCGTCCGGAACAAATGAGCGAACCTGATGACCGGACGATCGACGGGGGCAGGCCACACGCCGAACCGAATGGCGGCGCGGACGCGGGCGGGAACGACGACGTCGAGTCGGCGGTCCGCGAGGTGGCCGAACGCATCAAGGCCGACCTGCCACGGCTGCTCGCGGACATGACCGCGATGTTCGCCGACATGATCGAGGAGTTCCGGCACGACGACGAGGTGCGGCGGCTGATGGAAGCCAGCACAGCCTCGAACCTCGCCGCGATCCTCGACCTGCTCACGCTGGGCATCTCGTTCGACGACCTCACGGTGCCGCCCGCCGCCGCCGAGTACGCCCGCCGGTTCGCCCAGCACGGGATGTCGTTGGAGGCTTTGCTGCGCGCGTACCGCCTCGGCGAGCACATGTTCGCCCAGACGGCGATGACCGTGCTGCGGACGCTCGATCCCTCGGCCGAGCTGGCGCTGGCGACCACCAGCCGGATCGCGGCGCGGATCAACCGCTACATCGACGGGGTCATCGAGGGCGTCATCGACATCTACGAGAACGAACGGCGGCGCTGGGACGCCCGCACGGACGCGACGCGCGCCGCGCAGGTCAAAGCGGTGCTCGAGGGGGAGGAGCTGGATCTGGCCTCGGCGGAGCAGATGCTGGGGACCTCGCTGCGCGGCTGGCATCTCGCGGCGGTCATCTGGACGCCGCCCGGCTCCGCGGCGTCCTACGATCTGCTGCGCACCGGCGTGGGCATGCTCGCCGCCGCGACCGGCAAGCAACCGTTGACCATCCTCGTCGACGAACACAATTGCTGGGCGTGGATCTCCTCGACGGGCAAGCCGTCGCTCGATCCGGCCGTGCTCGAAGCCGAGTTGCGCAAGCAACCGTCGCTGCGGATGGCGGTCGGAGATCGAGGGGCCGGGCTCGCCGGGTTCCGGCAGACGTTCCACGACGCGCAATGCGCGCGCGGCGTGGCGGTCACCGCCGCCAAGGTACGTCAGCTCACCCTATATCCCCGGGTCGCCGTCGCCGGTCTGCTGAAGGACAGTCTCCCGGACGTGCGGGTGTGGGCGCGGCGAGTGCTCGGCGATCTGATGCGCGACGACGAATCGACGGCCCGGCTGCGCGAGACCGCCCAGGTCTACCTCGACGCGCGCGGCAGCCTCACCGACGCGGCCGCCCGCATGCACGTGCACAAGAACACCGTGCACTACCGGATCCGCAAAGCCGAAGAGCTGCTCGGTCATTCGCTCGGCACCAACCGGCTCGACGTCGAGATCGCGCTCATGGTCTGCGCTCAATTCGGTATCACGACAACGGGTTCCGCACGGGAATGACAGTCCCGTCGCCGGAGGTGGTGTCAGCAGATCGGTGGCCGGTGGTCGGCTTTCCGGTGGCTCGGTGGTGGGGCCTGGTGGTCGGCTTCCCGGTGGCTCGGTGGTGGGGCCTGGTGGTCGGCTTCCCGGTGGCTCGGTCGTGACGCCTGGTGATCGGCTCTCCGGTGGCTCGGTGGTGGGGCCTGGTGATCGGCTCTCCGGTGGCTCGGTGGTGGGGCCCGGCGGTCAGCTCCCCGGCGACTCGGTCGTGACGCCTGGTGATCGGCTCCCCGGCGACTCGGTTGTCAGGCCCGGTGATCGGTTCCCCTGGGGCTAGGTGGCAAGCCTCGGCGGTGGGTCACCCGGCGACTCGGCGGTGGGCACCGCGCAGCGGGTTCGCCACCGGCGACTTGATCGCGGGCAGGGTGATGGACATGCGGACGCGGGTGCCCCGTCCGTTGTGGTCGATCTCCAGTTCCTCGGTGAGCGCGCGCATCATGTCGATGCCGCGCCCGCGGTGACCGGGATCGGCCGAGCGCGGCTTCCATGTCCCGGTGTCGGTGACCTCGATGACCACCCGTTCGGTGTCGCATTCCGCGCTCAACCGCACCCGTTCGGTCGCGGCCGCGCCGTTGCGGTAGGCGTGCTCGATGCTGTTGCTGCACGCCTCGTTCGCAGCGGCGACCAGGTCGGAGGCCAGATCGTGCGGCACGGCCGCGGCGGCGAACCAGGCCTTGAGCTTGCGGCGCATGCCGGAGAGTTCGTCGGCGTCGGCGGGGACGTCCAAGCGCAGCGGCGCGGGCGGCTGCCGGTACACCACCATCGCGACGTCGTCGTCGTAGCCGGCGGCCGGGCGCAGCCGGGAGAGCACCGCGTCGGCCACCTCGCGCGGCAGCTTGCCCGCGGTGTCGGCGAGCACGGCCGCGATCTTGGCGAAACCGTCGTCGATGTCGACGCCACGCTGCTCGACCAGCCCGTCGGTGAACAGCACCAGCGTCGAGCCCGGGGTCAGCGCGGTGGTGGCCTCGGGGCGGCGCGGCATGTCGAAGGTGGCCAGCGGCACCGAGCGCCCGCCCTCCAGCAGCCTGCCCGGCTTGTCGACGTCGGCGAGGATGGGCGGCATGTGGCCCGCGCTGCTGTAGCGGACCAGTCCGCGCACCGGATCGAGCACGGCCGCGCACACCGTGGTGCACATCGCGCCGGGAATGCGGCTCGCCACCGTGTCGAGTTCGGCGAGCAGCTGCGCGGGCCCGGCTCCGCGCAGCAGCAAAGCCCTTCCCGCCGAGCGCAATTGGCCCATCACCACGGCGGCCGACAGCCCTCGGCCCACGCAGTCGCCGACCACGACGCCGATGGTGCCGTCGCGCAGCGGCACCACGTCGTACCAGTCGCCGCCGATCTCCAGCGGCGGCAGGGCGGGTTCGTAGTGCACCGAGAACCGCGGCGGCAGTTCGATGGGACCGAGCATGGCGCGCTGCAAGGTGAGCGAGGTGGCGCGGGCCTGATCGAAGTTGCGCGCCCGCTGCACCGCCAGACTCAAGTGCCCGATCAGCAGCGAGAACAGCGTCCAGTCCGCGGCACTGATCGCGCGCGGCGCGGCGAAGCGCAACCACAGTGCGGCGTCGCCGGTTTCACCGAGCGGGGCGACGATCCCCTCGGAGCTCTCCGCGCCTTCCGGAATCGCGAACAGGCTGCGCGGCGGCCTGCGCCGGGCACGTTCGAGCAGGGCGCGCGCGGAGTGGTCGAGCGCGGCGGGGTCGGTCTCGACTCCCGTACCGCTCGACGGCTCGACGGTCCCCGAGACGTAGACCTCGGGCTCGGCATTGCGGCTCGGCCACACGGTGACCACCGCGGACTCGGCGCCGACGGTGCGCCGCAGTTCGTCGAGGCCGACCGCGAGCACCTCGACCACGCTGGTCGCCGCGCCCACCGCGGTGGCCAGCCGGGAGGCGGCCTGGTCGCGGGCCTGCGCGTCGTGCTCGGCGGTGACGTCGCGGATGGTGCCGACGTAGATCAGCTCGTTGTTCTCCGGCTTGACCAGTGCGCTGGTGCTCACCGCCAACCACAGCTGCCGCCCGTCGCGGTGCCGGATCGGCAGCACGAAACGCAGTGCCTCGGTACCCAGATCGGGATAGCGCGGCCCCGCGGGCAGCGACCACGGGTGCGGCACGGCGTACGGCACGTCCGCGGGGCCGTAGCCGGTGAGCGCGCCGAAGGCGGAGTTGACCTCGACGATGGTGCCGCGCGCGTCGGCGACGAAGAATCCGTCCTGCAGCGATTCGACGAGCGCGGTGCGGAAGGCGTCGCGGCCCGCGAGATCGTCTGCGCGCGAACGCTGTTGCTCGTAGCGGCGTGTGCCGTCGAGGTAGCCGCGGGTGGCGATGTCCAGCGCGGCGAGGGTCTGCAAGAGGAATTCGAGTGCGGTCTCGGCGATTCGCGGTTGCGGTGCGGTACCGCTCTCCGCGGCGGTGTCGATCAGCGGCTCGGCCGCGGTGTCGATTCGTGGCTCGGCCGCGGTGTCGATTCGTGGCTCGGCCGCGGTGTCGATCGGCGGCTCCGCGGTGGCGCCGGTCTCGTACTCGGCCTGTTCGGCCTCGGTGGCGAGCCGGAAGTGGTTCTCGGTGAGATCGAGCAGGCTGATGCTCTCGACCAGCGCGCGCCTGCCGAGGTCGTAGCCCTCGGACAGGCTGTCCTGACTCGGGGCGGCCAGGTGGCGGCGCAGCGCGGCGGCGTAGGCGTCCAGGAATTCGGCGAGCACGGTGCTCATGGGCGACCGCCGATCACGACCCCGCCTCGCCTGCACCCCGCTGCATCGGTCATGACGCCCCGTTCGTCGTCCCGCCGCGGTGCCGGGCGGCCAGCACCAGGGCGTCGTCGGTGTCCTTGGCATGCCTGGACAGGATCTCGGAGGTGATCTCCGCCGTGGACCTGGAAAGGTCGATGCCCTCGGCGGATTCGGTGACGATGCCGTCGGTGGTCATCAGCAGCAGGTCGCCCGCGCGCACCTGCACGGTCTGCGGTTGCAGGGTCTGCGGTAACCGGTAGCCCACGATCCCTCCCGTCTGCAGGACCGCGGCGCGCACGGTCAGCCCGGCCGGGCTCGCGGAGAGCACCCGGCAATCGACATTGCCGACGCCGAGCCAGCGGATGATGTCGGTGTCGTCGAACAGTGCCAGCGACACCGCCGCGCCGCGGGTGTCGGCCATGGCCCGATGACACAGCACCATCAGCACGTCCAATGGCTCGGAACGATTCTCGGCGAGCACCTGGGCGGCACGGTCGGCCGCGTCCGCGGCGGCGGCGCCGTGGCCGAGCCCGTCGAGTACGGCGAACAGCACCGTGCCGCCGCCCGCGTCCAGGACGACACAGCGATCACCGGAGATGTGCTGGCCCGGTAACGCGCGACCGGCCACCGCCCACTCGATTCGGCCGATGAACCCGTCTTCATGCACCGTTGGGTACCCACTTCCACATTTCCACCAACGTGCCGCGACCGGGCGCGGAGTCGATCGTGAGCCGATCCATCAGCCGTCGCGCGCCGGGTAGTCCGAGGCCGAGGCCCCGGCCGGTCGAATAACCGTCCTCCAGCGCGCGGGGAATGTCGCGGATGCCCGGCCCTTGGTCCCGCGCCTGGACCACGAGAGCTTGGCGGCCCTCGCGGTCGTCGACGGACAGGCGGATTTCACCGGTACCCGCGTAACTGGTGATGTTGCGGGCGATTTCGGAGATGGCCGTAGAGATCATGGTGCAGTCGGTCAGGGAGAAGCCGAGCTTCGCTGCCAATTCTCGTCCTGCTTGTCGTGCTGTCACGATGTCGCTGGACAGCTTGACCGCGATCACCACGTTCTCAGCGGCCACTGTCACGACCGTCTCGCTGGCGGCGTACGGAAGACTTTCGGTCCAGCCATGCCAGTCCTTCTTCGAGGTCGAGGGCGGTGTGCATGTCCTCGAAGGTGAGTCCTAGCTGCACCATGGCGAACGCGACCTCGGGTTGCAGTCCGACGATGACGGTCTCCGCCCCGCGCAACTGGGTCATGTGCGCGATGGTGCGCAGCGATCTCGCGGCGAAGGAGTCCATCACGTCGATCGCCGTCACGTCGACGATGATGCCGTGCGCTCGGTATCTGCTGACCTGTTTCATCAGGTCGTCCTGCAGGCGCTCGGTATCGGCGTCGGTCAGTGCGGACTGAACCGACGCGATGAGATAGGTGCCCTGCTTGAGAATAGGTACCGGCATCGCAGGGACTCGATCAGCGTCCGTCGCGTTCGGAAACCCGATCGGTCACCCGGGTCACCTCGTAGCCGAGCAGGCGTTCGGCTTCCTCGATACCGCCCTGGAGGTCGCCGACCGCGTTCATCTTCGACAGGTCCAGGCCGATGGTGACCAGGGTCAGCGCGATCTCCGAGGAGAGGCCGGTGATGATCACGCTGGCGCCCATCAGGCCGGAGGCGTCGACGGTCTGCACCAGGTGGTTGGCGACGGTGGAGTCGATCGTCGGCACACCGGTGATGTCGATGACGACGACCTTGGCGCGGTTGTGCCGGATGGCGCGCAGCAGCTGTTCGGTGAGCTGGCGGGCGCGCTGGCTGTCCAGCACGCCGATGATCGGCAGGATCAGCAGCTGCTCGCGGACCTGGAGCACCGGGGTGGACAGCTCGCGGATGGCTTCCTGCTGCTGGCGGATGACGCGCTCGCGCTCCTGCACGAACGAGATGGCCACGGTGCTCGCGATGCGGTTGGCGGCCGGTTCGTAGGCGTCGAGCGCGTGGTTGAGCAGCTCGAAGTTGGACTGGTACTTCTCGAAGAGCGAGCGCGCCAGCACATCTCGTAGCAAGAGCACGATGCCGAGGACCTCGTCGGTCTCGACTCCTCTCGGGATGATGCGCTCGGACAGGTCGCGCGCGTAGGCCTGCAGCGCTTCGACGCTACCGGTCTCCAGCACCTCGACGTAGTTGTCGTAGATGGAGGTGGCCTCGGAGAAGATCTCCTCCGGGGTCATGGCGGTGAGCAGCTGGGCGTCGGTGATGCGGCGCGCCCATTCCTCGCGCAGCGCGGTGCGGTTCTGGCGCAGGTGCTCGACCAGCTGCGGCAGCAGGTTGTCGACCGGTCCCGCGGCCAGCGAGTCCGCCGAAAGGCTCATGGACACCTCGGACATGGAAATTCCAGCCCCTTTCGACGGGTAGGTCGGTAAACGTCGTGCGCTCGGCCGTGGCCGAGTCCGAGCCTAGTCATACCCCATCCCGATTGCCGCCGAAACCTACGGGTTGCTCGTGCGCAATTCACGTGCGCGCCACGAATCCGCGTTCCAGTGCGAGCAGGGCCTCCTCCAGGTACACGGTGAGATCGGCGTCCGCCCGGCGCAACCAGGCGTCGAACGCCGCGCGCGCCGCCGCGAGGGTGGCGCGGCCGACGGCCATCGGGATCAGCGCGTCCTCGGGTTCGCCGAGTCGTCGCCCGGCGAACGCGCTCACCGCCCGCTCCCAGGCGTCGTAGTGCGCGCCCGCCGTGGCGGCCAGCGCGGGCACGGTGGCGATCAGGTGCATGCGATTGCGCAACTCGGGCACGTCTTCGGCGCGATAACGGTTGGCGTTCACCACGACTCGGCGCACGGCCGTCATCATCGGCACGTCGTCGGGCACCGTCGCGAAGTCCGCCCGCAGCGCGGCGACCTCGTCGTCGAACTGGTGCCAGAGCACCTCGGCCTTGGTGGGGAAGTAGCGGAAGAAGGTGCGCCCGCTGATGCCCGCGGCGGCGGCGATCTGGTCGACGGTGGTGTCGTCGAAGCCCTGCTCGGTGAACAGGCGCATGGCGATGACCTCGAGCTCGCGCTTGGTGGTGCCGCGGGGCCGGCCCCGGGTGGTCCGCGTCGTCGTCACGGAGCCATTATGTCCGCTGCGGCGCCGATTTTTGTCAGTCACTGAAAGTATTGATTTTGTCAGCCTGTGACGTTAATCTCGCCGACATGGGCACCATGGCGGATCTCACATGGCCGGAGGCGGGCGAACGCGCCGCCGCCGGCGCGATCCTCGCCGTGCCGGTCGGCGCGACCGAGCAGCACGGGCCGCACCTGCCGCTGTCCACCGACACCGACATCGCCGCCGCGCTCTGCGCGCGGTTGGCCGCCGCGCGCACGGATGTCCTTGTGGCGCCCGCGATTCCGTACGGATCCAGCGGCGAGCACGCGGGCTTCGCGGGCACCCTGTCCATCGGGCAGGCCGCGCTGGAGCTGCTGATCGTGGAGCTGTGCCGCTCGGCCACCGACACCTTCGACCGAGTCCTCGTGGTGAGCGGGCACGGCGGCAACCTGGAACCGCTACGCCGCGCCGAGGAGCTGCTGCGCAGTGAATCGCGTGACGTCCGGGTTCATCTGCCCAGCTATCCGGGCGGTCTGCACGCGGGCCGCGCCGAGACCGCGCTGCAGCTGGCGCTGCGCCCCGACCTGGTGCGCGCGGACCGCGCGGAGAAGGGCGACACCCGCTCGCTCGCCGAGTTGCTGCCGCTGCTGCGCGCCGGGGGAGTGCGCGCGGTGAGCCCGAACGGCGTGCTCGGCGATCCCGCTGGCGCGCACGCGGAGGAGGGGCGCGCCCTGCTCGCCCGGCTGACCGACGACCTGACCGAGAGAACCCGGCACTGGTGGCCGGTGGCCGTCCCCGAAAGGACTTAGCTCATGAATCCCTGGTTCGAAACCGTCGCCGAGGCGCAGCGTCGCGCGAAGAAGCGGCTGCCGAAATCGGTGTACGGCGCGCTGATCGCCGGTTCCGAGCGCGGTCAGACCATCGACGAGAACCAGCAGGCCTTCACCGAACTCGGTTTCGCGCCGCACTGCGCCGGTCCGATCGGCGAGCGCGACCAATCGACCTCGGTGCTGGGCCAGCATCTGTCGATGCCGGTGCTGATCTCGCCGACCGGTGTGCAGGCCGTGCATCCCGACGGTGAGGTGGCCGTGGCGCGGGCCGCCGCCGCACGCGGTATCGCCATGGGGCTCAGCTCTTTCGCCAGCAAGCCGATCGAGGAAGTGATCGCGGCGAATCCGGCCACCTTCTTCCAGCTCTACTGGTGCGGCGGCAAGGACGAGATCCTGCAGCGCATGGCGAGGGCGAAGGCGGCGGGCGCGGTCGGGCTCATCCTGACGCTGGACTGGTCGTTCTCGCACGGCCGCGACTGGGGCAGCCCGGTGATCCCGGAGAAGCTGGATCTGCGCACCATGTTGAAGTTCGCGCCGCAGACCTTGGCTCGTCCGCGCTGGCTGGCGACCTACGTCCGCTCCGGGCACATTCCCGATCTCACCGCGCCCAATATGGCGGTGGGCGACGGCCCGGCGCCCGGCTTCTTCGGCGCCTACGGCGAGTGGATGGGCACGCCCGCGCCGGACTGGGACGACGTGCGCTGGATCGTCGAGCAGTGGGACGGTCCGGTGATGCTCAAGGGCGTGATGCGGGTCGACGACGCGCAGCGCGCGGTCGACGCGGGCGTCACCGCCATCTCGGTCTCCAACCACGGCGGCAACAACCTGGACGGCACCCCGGCCGCCATCCGCGCGCTGCCGGTCATCGCGGACGCCGTCGGCGGCCAGATCGAAGTCGTCCTCGACGGCGGCATCCGCCGCGGCAGCGACGTCGTCAAAGCCGTGGCGCTTGGCGCACGCGCGGTGATGATCGGCCGCGCCTACCTCTGGGGCCTCGCCGCCAACGGACAGGCGGGCGTGGAGAACGTGCTCGACATCCTGCGCGGCGGCATCGACTCGGCGCTGCTCGGCTTGCGCAAGACGGCCGTCACCGACTTGGACCGTGACGATCTGGTGGTGCCCAACGGTTTCGAACGAGCGCTCGGTGTTCCGCAGCGCTCGACGGCGAAGGTGGTGCCCGCCTCGGCCTGAGGTCGCTCAGCTCGGCGGCTGCCGCCGGTGGTGCGCGAGCAGCGTGTCGTAGATGTCGGCCAGCGCGCTGAGCTGTTCGCGGTCGAGCGCGTCGATCATGTGCCTGCGCACGCTGCGCACGTGCGCGGGCGCGGCGGTGCCGAGCACATCGGCGCCGCGCGGGGTGAGTCGCGCGGCGGTGCGGCGGGCGTCGTCGGGAATCGGCTCGCGCACCACCAGCCCGCGCTTCTCCATCCGGGTGATCTGGTGCGAGAGCCTGCTCTGCGACCACTCCAGCGCCTCGGCCAGATCGGCGAAGGTGAGCCGGTGGTCGTCGGAGCCGGCGAGGTTGGCAAGCACCGAGTACTCGACGTAGGTGAGGTTCGACTCCCGGGAGGAGTCGCGCCCCACGGCGGCCGCGATGAGGTCGCGCGTGCGCACGAATCCCAGCCAGGCCCGCATTTCCACATCGTCGAGCCACTGCGGATCGGTCACGACAGCCTCCAAACTCTGACGTGTCATCTACATTGCCTCGCTGTGGTCGTGTCGAGCGCGACAAACTTCGGATCTGACAGGTAGCACCACCGGGGTTGAACGTGCAACCTTTTGTGCTGCTTACCAATGGGAGACCGGCGGCCTTGCGCCCGTGCCGAGGAGTCTGGTGTGGGTCACTGTGTCCGCCAGCACTATTAGGTTTGCCTAACCCGGAGTCGGTCGCGGCCCGTGGATAGGCTCCCTGTGCTTGTGACCAGCCCGGCTCAGGCCGCCTGTGGCCGCTGGTCCGCTCGAGCCCCAGCCTCACCCGAAGGAGTGCGATCCGTGACCGCCCCGGAGTTCCGCTATTCAGATCTGCTGCCGACCGGCGCCGACGACACGCCGTACCGGCTGCTGACCACCGAGGGCGTCAGCACCTTCGAGCACAACGGACGCACGTTCCTGCAGGTCGATCCCGAGGCGCTGCGCCTGCTGACCACCGAGGCGATGCACGACATCAGCCACTACCTGCGCCCCGCGCACCTCGGCCAGCTGCGCAAGATCATCGATGACCCGGAGTCCTCGGGCAACGACCGCTTCGTCGCGCTCGACCTGCTCAAGAACGTCAACATCTCCGCGGGCGGCATCCTGCCGATGTGCCAGGACACCGGCACCGCGATCGTCATGGGCAAGAAGTCCGAGGGCGTGCTGACCGGCGTGGACGACGCCGAGTGGATCAGCCGAGGCGTGTACGACGCCTACACCAAGCTGAACCTGCGCTACTCGCAGCTGGCTCCGATCACCATGTGGGACGAGAAGAACACCGGCTCGAATCTGCCCGCGCAGATCGAGTTGTACTCCACCCAGGGCGATCCCGCGCACCCGTCCTACAAGTTCCTTTTCATGGCCAAGGGCGGCGGTTCGGCCAACAAGTCCTTCCTCTACCAGGAGACCAAGGCCATCCTGAACCCCACGCGCATGCTGGAGTTCCTGGACGAGAAGATCCGCTCGCTGGGCACCGCGGCCTGCCCGCCCTACCACCTCGCGGTCGTGATCGGCGGCACCAGCGCCGAATTCGCGCTCAAGACCGCCAAGTACGCCTCGGCGCACTACCTGGACAACCTGCCCACCGAGGGCTCGCTCGCCGCGCACGCCTTCCGCGACCTGGAGCTCGAGGAAGAGGTCTTCAAGCTCACCCAGGAGTTCGGGATCGGCGCCCAGTTCGGCGGAAAGTACTTCTGTCACGACGTACGCGTGGTGCGGCTGCCGCGACACGGCGCCAGCTGCCCGGTCGCGATCGCGGTGTCCTGCTCGGCCGACCGGCAGGCGCTGGCCAAGATCACCCCGGAGGGCGTGTTCCTGGAGCAGCTCGAGCGCGAGCCCGCGCAGTACCTGCCGGAGCAGACCGACGAGATCCTCGGCGGCGACGTGGTGAAGATCGACCTCAACCGGCCGATGTCGGAGATCCGCGCGGAACTGTCGAAATACCCTGTCAAGACCCGGCTTTCGCTGACCGGTCCGCTGGTCGTCGCCCGCGACATCGCGCACGCCAAGATCAAGGAGCGGCTGGACGCGGGCGAGCCGATGCCCGAGTACCTGCGTGACATGGCCGTGTACTACGCGGGTCCGGCCAAGACCCCGGACGGCTACGCCTCCGGTTCCTTCGGCCCGACCACCGCGGGCCGGATGGACTCCTACGTCGACCAGTTCCAGGCCGCGGGCGGATCGTTCGTCATGCTGGCCAAGGGCAACCGCTCGGCGCAGGTCACCAAGGCGTGCAAGGAGCACGGCGGCTTCTACCTCGGCTCCATCGGCGGCCCGGCGGCCCGGCTCGCGCTGGACTGCATCAAGTCGGTCGAGGTGCTGGAATACCCGGAGCTGGGTATGGAGGCGGTCTGGAAGATCGAAGTCGAGGACTTCCCCGCGTTCATCGTCGTCGACGACAAGGGCAACGACTTCTTCGCCGAGACCCAGAAGCCCATCGCGCTGCGGGTGCGCACCCGGTCCAAGGAACGAATCTGAGACGCCCGGTTCCCCCTGCTCACCGGCGGCGCGCGGCGGTCGGCTGACTTCGTCGCGCAGCGTCGGGCGGGACGTGCGGACATGGCGATGTCACCATGATCACCGGTGTGGCATCGCCGCCCTCCCGAGGCACCCTTAGCGGGGTAGGTCGATGAATTTCGAGCGAGGAGGGCAATGAGTACGTCGTTTCGCGTCTCGGAATCGGCCGGGCGACGGCTTGTCGCGCGCGCCGCGCAGGAGGGAACCAGTTCGACCGCACTGCTGAACAGGTTGATTCGGGAGGGGGTCGACCAGTTGGAGCACCCGGGGATCGTGTTCCGTGGGCCGATCCACGACCGGCGGGCCGCGCTGGCCGCCGGGCCGGAGATCTGGGAGGTGGTCGCACGGCTGCTCGAGTTGGAGGGTCCGGTGGAACAACGGATCACCGTGCTGAGCGGGCAAGCCGATCTGCAGTCCCGGAAGATCCATACCGCGCTCGCGTACGCGCGGGAGTACGGGGTGGAGATCGGCGCCAGGATCGGTCGCAATCGTCAAGCCGCCGAAGCGATTCAGCGGGGCGAGCCGATCTAGCCGGAAAGCCGACCGGTTGGTCGCTGCGCCGAGGCCGTTCGCGGGCCTCGGCGCATCTTTGTTTCGGGGCCGCGAAAAAGGCTCGCGGCGCGGAGGATTCGGACAAATCGCTCCGGCTCGTCCGGCGCGTAGGGTCGGTCCGATGTGGGCGATCGTGCAGACCTGGATCCCGGATTCCGACGGCGGCTTCGGCGAAGTGATCACCGAGACCTGTGAACGCGTCGCGGTTCGAGATGTCCTGGTGGAGACCGATGTTCCGGTCGGGGTCGGTGACCGTGTCCGATTGGAGTACATCGACGGCGAGCTGGTGCGGGTCGTCCGGGCGCAGTAGGGGATTGGTAGCAGCGCCCACTCGACTGTGATCCACAGCACTGGATAACTATGTGGACAGCGATCTTTCCTGTGGATAGTGGGATTGGCGGGCAAGCGGATTGGGGATCGGATGGGGCGATCTGGGGCCGGGATGTAGCCGTTCGCTATCACTGCTGGTTATCCACACGCCTGTGGATTCGAGAGGTCGGGAGGCGGCTCGCCGGGTTTCTCTCCACAGGTAATACACACGAAATCGCCGGTGTGAACCCTGAGTTGGCATGGACTGCAGGTTTCCGGCGGTGATGGCGAGGTCGTACCGGTGCCGCTCCGGGGGTGTGCTCGAAAGGACCGTCCAGTATCGGCTCGCCGCCCGGCCAGCCGCCCTTTCGCTGCCGAGCGGAGAGGAGTGGCTTCGACTGGAGCGGTGGTGCAGCCGAAGTGCTTGTCGGGCAACCATTTTCCCTCCTCGGTTCGCGGGTTCCGACTGCTGCGCGGGTGATGGGTGTCGGGCGGGGGATGCCGAACCCGATGGCGCGCCGAGATCGAGACCCGGTGGGAATGGTGTGGTGTCGTGTGCCGCACGGGACCGGTTCGCCAGGTGCCGCATCGCAATCGACGCCGAGTGTGTTGTGGATCTCCCGATCGTTCCGAGCCGGGGAGCGGGTGGTGGCCCGCCACTACTATGGCGCCCATGCTGCTGTGGAGTGAGGGCATCGGGAAGGGGATGGCGGTCGGCGTACTGGCGGCGGCCGCGATCGGGAGCACTGCCGCACCGCAGGCGCTGGCGGCCCCGGCCGGACAATGGGAGGTCGTCGGTTCGGCCGCGGGCACCGAGGGACTCGATCCGGTGCTCGCGGTGGCCTACACCCTCGCCGAGAACGCGGCGCACGCCGAAGACGTTCCGCTGTGGATCAACTCGGGTCACCGCGGCTACGCCGAGCAGCAGGCGATGTGGGAGGACGGCGTCGCCACCTACGGCAGCCCCGAGGAGGCGCGCCGCTGGGTGCTGCCGCCCGAGGAGTCGACCCACGTCGCGGGTCAGGCCGTCGACGTCGGTCCGCAGGAGGGTGCGCAGTGGCTCCGAGAACACGGGAACCGCTGGGGCCTCTGTCTCACCTATGCGAACGAATGGTGGCACTTCGAAGTCGCCACCGTCCCCGGCGGCGCCTGCCCGACGCCGCGCACGGACGCCAGCGAACGCTAGGACTTGGCCGACACTGCAACCCAGACGTTGGGCGACGCTGTGACTGGGTGCGGCCCGGCCAACGACGAACACTGCGACCGGTTCGACCCGGCCGTCGGCGACCGCCGAAACTCGTGCCGGGGACAGGCCCGGAAACGCGAAACGCCGCCAGGATCACCTGGCGGCGCTCAGTCCCCCGGCACCGGCGAACGGTGCCACGAACGGGGTGCCGACGTCCCACAAGCGCCTCTCGGCGAGTGGTCGCTCGAAGCGACTGAAAGGGGTGCGGCCCGGGGCTGTCCGGACGCCGACGGTGAGCTTCAACGGGCCGCCGCGCGGATCTATTCCGCACCCGCCGGCGTGACGTGCGCTACTCGTCCACGTCGAGACCGGCCGAGACGTGTCACCTCGGGAGTGCGCTGCGGTTCGTCCGCGCTGGGACGGGTTCAGGTTCGATCACTCAGGAGTGCGTCGGCGGGGTCGGGGCTCGGCCGAGGACTTCGGTCGGCACGATGCGCTGCGCGCCCAGAACCTCGAAGCCGAGCAGGGTGCCGGAAGCGCTGAAGTCGAGAACCACGGTTCCGCCCTCGACCGGGGTGACGATCTGCCGGGTCGCCTCACCGGGCGCCACCTCGTCGGCGATGGTGAAATACGCGGCGTCGGCGGCCGGGTCGTAGGTCATGTGCATGTCCGGGTCCTCCGTCGCGTCGCCGTTCGGTCGTGAGCACTTCACGGTAACTCCGATCCGGCCGGACCGCCGAGTCGCGAGCCGTAGCCCGGTCGCCCGCGCGGTGGTCAGCGCACCGGTGCGGGCTCGGCCTCGGGTTCGGTCGACGCCGCTCGTGCCACGGTGCGGCTCGCGTGCCGCGGCAACACCCAGAACAGGACGAACGTGCTGGTCAGGCTGATCGCGCAGACCGCGACGACATACCAGGCGATCGCACCGGACCCGGCGCCCGCGGTCCACAGCGCCGTCGCGATGAGCGGCGCGAGTCCGCCGCCGAGAATCACGGAGATCTGAACGATCAGCGAGGTCCCCGAGTACCGCACCGCGGCGGGGAACAGATCCGCGATGATGATGCCGCCCACGCTGTGGCTGATCGGCAGGACAACGCCCATCCCGATCAGCGCCAGGAAGACCACGACCCGATCGCCGGTGTTCAGCAGCGGGAAGTAGACCGCGCACCACGCGAGCAGCGCCGCGGTGCCCGCGAGGAAGACCCGCGCGGTGCCGATCCGATCCCCGAGCGCGCCCCACAGCGGCATGGTGGCGCACCACACGACGGCGGCCACGATGACGCCCGCCAGCAGGAAGTCCCTGCTGAACCCCAGCGTCTTGGTCCCGTAGGTGAGCGTGAAGACCATGAAGATGTACACCACGGCCGAGGTCGCCACCGCCGCCAGCAAGATCAGCGTCAGCCGCGGCAATCCGACGCGCAGCGCGTCGCGCAGCGGAAACGCCGACACCTCACCGCGTCGCACCAGCCCCGCGTACTCCTCGGACTCGGTGACGCGCAGCCGCACCACCAGCCCGACGACCACGAGAATCACGCTCAGCAGGAACGGAATCCGCCAGCCCCAGGACAGGAACGCCGCATCGGGCAGCAGCGCGCTCGTGCCGAGGAACATCGCGTTGGCCAGGATCAGCCCCGCGGGCGTGCCCATCTGCGGGAAGCTCGCATATCGGTTGAGCCGCCCCGGCGGCGCGTGCTCGATGGAGAGTACGGTCGCGCCCGCACCCTCGCCGCCGAGACCGACGCCCTGCGCCAGTCGCAGCACGACCAGCAGCACCGGCGCCCAGAACCCGATGCTCGCGTAGGTGGGCAGCAGGCCGATCAGTGTCGAACTCACGCCCATCAGAATCAGCGACACCACCAGCGTGGTGCGTCGCCCGAACCGGTCGCCGAAGTGCCCGAACAGCAGCCCGCCGATCGGGCGCGCGCCGAAACCGACGGCGAACGTGCTGAACGCCGCGAGGGTGCCCGCGGCCGGGCTCAGCGAGGGAAAGAACTGCTTGCCGAAGATCAGCGCCGACGCCGTGCCGTAGAGCATGAAGTCGTACCACTCGAGTGTGGTGCCGACCAGGGTCGCGGCGGCGACCCTGCGCGGTGCGGACACGGCGGTGGAGCGGGGTGAAACAAAGGTCACTGCGATCCGTTTCAGCCGACGGGCGCGGGAGCGCCCGGCATGTCGTCGAGGGTGAGTCCGCCCTCGATGGTGGTGGGCACCCTGCGGCGGTTGGGGGAGCCGAGGGCGGTGGTCAGGTCGCTGCCGTCGTGTTCGGCGAGCAAGTCGCCGCTGTCCCACACCAGCAGCGTCGCGCTCACCGTGTTCTCGGCGGTGGAATGCGCCAAGTCGTAGTGCGCGCAGCCCGGCACGTGCGGGTAGGTGATCCACAGGTCGTAGCCGGTCATGAACAGGTCGAGGTCGAATTGCACACTCAAGCCCAGCAATTCGCTGCGGCCGTTGTCGTCGACGCCCGCGAACGCCTCGTCCAGCGCGAGCAGCCGCGGCGCCTGCGGGTCGGCGGAGTCGAGCATGACGTGCGCCGCCGCGAACAACGGCAGGTGCAGCGACACCGACTGCTCGCCGCCGGACAGCGCGCTGTGCCTGGCGACGGTCAACTTGTCTTCGCTGCCGTCGCCGGAGATCAGCGTGAACGAGAACACCCGCCACGTGCGGTAATCCAGGGTGGCGGCGAGGATCTCGGGGTAGGAGCGTTCCGGGTGCGCGGCGCGCGCCGCGCGGATCTCGGCGGCGAAGTGCGCGCGGATCGCGGCGAGATCGTCGGAACTCAGCGTGGTGGCGTCACGATCGAGCAGCTTGCACATCGCCCGCGCGGCATCGGAGAGATTGTCGGCGAGCACCCAGTGCACGCCGATGGTGTTGCCCGAGGACATCCGCCGCTGCTTCATCTCCGCGCCCATCTTGGCGATGAGATCGCGTGCGTCGCTGGTGCGTTCGTGGATCTGCTGGGCGAGCCCGGTGAGCAGCGCGTCCTCCAGGATGCGTCGCTCGGCGTCGGTGAGCAGCAGCTCCTGGTCGTGGCGTGCTTGGTCGATGCGTCCGGCGAAGTCGGCGAGCGCGGCGAGGCCGTGCTCGTCCTGCACCTGCACCACGGTCAGTCCGTCGGCCGCGTCCCACTGCAAGCGGTAGTCGCGGCCGGACGCGGCCAGCGCGGCGTCGAACTCCTGCAGGGCCGCGGTCACCGCGCTCCGGGTGGACTTGCGCGCCGCCTCGCCCGCGCGCACCGACTCCGTTGCCGCGGCGAGGCTTTCGAAGAGCTCGGCCACTTCGTCGGGCAGCACCCGCGGTTCGTGTTCCGGACCCGCCTGGGTGATGCGATAGAGCAGCTGTTCGGGCGTCGACCACGCCGCGTCGCTGCTCGGCCATCGGCACTCGGGCGCGGCGCCGAGCAACGACAGCAGATCCGGCTGGGCATACGGGGCAAGGCTTTTCACGTCGGCGAGCACCTCGGTGAGCGCGGTGCCCAGCGATTCGTGCGCGGTGCGGTAGGCGGCCTCCGCGTCGCCGACCGCCTCGATGGCCGCGTTGGCGGCCTTGCGCGCGGTCTTCTGTTCGGCCCTCGTCGCCTCGATGCGCTGCCTGGCCTGCTCGAGTTCGCGGTCGATATCGGCCGCGCCCGCGCCGAGCGCCTCGCGCAGCGTCTCCAGTTTGCGCAGCTGCTCCTGGTAGCCCGCCTCGGCCGCCTCGGCCTCCTCGGCGAACGCCTCGGCCAGGTCGCGCGCCTCGTCGTGCCGGTCGGCGCCCTCGCGTTCGCGTTCGCGTTCCCGCTCGTGGTCGGCGCGCAGCCGGAGCAGCCCGGTGCCGGTGTTCTCGAAATGCCGGATCGCGGCGGCGAGCGCGTCGAGTTCGCGCGGTTCGCGCGGCGCGCGGTGCGCGACGGCGGCGGCCCGCAGCTTCTTGTCGATGGCGGCGACCTCGGTGACCGCTTGGTCGAGATCCTTCTCGGCCTGCGCCGCGGACTCCGAGCGAGAGCGCATGACGCCCGCGGTCTCCGACACCGCGCGCAGCGCGGCGGTGACCGCGGCCGGGCGCGGAAGCGCCTTGGCGGCGGCGGTGATTCGAGCCAGTTCCGCGTCCGCAGCGTCCGCTTCCTCTCGCGCGACGCGCTGCGTCTCGGCGGCCGCGTCCAGCGCGTTCGCCAGCTCGGCGAGCCGTAGCTCGCGGCGGCGGGCGCGCGCGGTCGCGCCGATGAACTCGGCGTCGGACTTGTGGTGCCTACCTACCTGCACGCCCTGCCGGAATCCGCCCGCGCCGCTGATCGCGACGCCAGCGGCGCCGTCGAGGTCGTCGAGCAGGGCGATCGAGGCGAGCACGTCGGCGACGACCTGCCGCGGCACGGTCAGTCCGTCGGTGTCGTCCTCCACCACCAGCACGTCCGCCAGGGTGCGCCCAGCGGGTCGGCCCTTCGGCGGCAGCGGGACGAGGAATTGATCGCTGCGGTAGTCGTCGGGTAGCTCGTTTTCGGCGCACACCCAGGCGTCCAGCAGACCGGCGGCATGCAGCGCGGCCTCGATACCGGCGGCGGTTTCGGGCGAGACCTCGTCGGCGAAGCGGACCAGCCGCCACAGCGGAGCGCCGGGACGACCCGCTCGGTCGTCGGTGCGCGCCGCGGCGTTCGGCGGCGCGTCGTCGCGCTGCGCGCCGACTCGGTCGCGCTCGGCGGTGAGCTCGGCGATCTGTTCGGCCGCCGCCGCGGCGCGCGCCTTGGCCGCGAGCCGACGGTCCCGCAACTCGTCCAGCAGCGGTTCGGCGCGTTCGGCGAGCACCTCCGCCACGCCCGCCGCGTCATCGGATCCGACCTTCGCCAGGGCCGCGTCGAGGGCGTCGAACAGACCGCCGCCGAGCGGGAGATAGCACTCGCGGTGCGCGTCCCACCAGGCGCGCAGCGCCGCCGCGGCTTCGGTGCGGGCCAAGGTCACCGCCGCCTCGGCGTGCGCCACCTCGGCGGCGGCCGCCTCGCGCGCCTGGACCGCGCGCTCGGCCAGGCGTTCCGCCCTGGTCCGCTCGGCGGCCGCGGAATCCATGAGCACCAACGCTTTACGCACCGCGCGCACGTCGGCGTCGCGCTCCTCGGCCCGGGCCCGCACGGTCGCGGTGAGCTGATCGCCGCGAGCGTCGTCCGGCAGCGCCGTCCACGCGATGCCCGCCTCCTCGGCGGCGGCACGCAACTCGTCCTCGCCACGGGACAGCGCGGCCGCGGCCTGCTGCACGGCGGCGCGGGCCCGCTCGGCCTCCTGGGCCCGTTGGTCCAAGGTCTGGTTCGCCTTGAGCGCCTTGTCGCGGTGCACCGCCGCCGAGGTCTCCAGCCTGCGCACCGCGTCGGCGAGGTCGTCGAGCTGCTGTTTGCCCTCGTAGGCGCTGGAGCGTTGCAGGGTCTCGCGATCGGTCAGTGCCTGCTCGTAGGCGCGGTCGGCGTCGTCGGCGCGGGCCTCCGCGGCGGTGCGCTCGGCCTCGCGGCGCTCGCGCAGCGCGGTCGCGGCGAAGAGGGCGGTGCTGGCGTGGGTGACCGCGTCCAGCCGCGCGCGCACCTGGTCGACATCGGTCTTCGCCTGTACCGCAAGGTATTTCCGGTACACGCCGACGAAGGCGCGGGTGGCGGTGTCGGCATGCACCAGGCCCTCGAGCGTGCGGCCGACCTCCTCCATATCGCTGAAGGAGCGCGCCGCGTCCAGGATCAGCTGCTCGTCGAGCGGGCGCAGGCCGTCGGTGAGCGCCTGGGATAGCCCGCGCGGATCCAGGTTCTTGGCCAGCTGCGGACGGCGCAGCGTCAGAATGAGATTGATGAGCTGGTCGTAGCGCTGCTGACCGAGGCCGAACATGCGGGCGTCGATGGCGGCCCGGTATTCGACCGGCCGGTCCACGATGGAGTCGGTGCCGATCTGCTCGGCCAACTGCTTGCGGGTGAACGGGCGGTCGTCCGGCCCGATGAGCGAGAAGTCGACGCCCACCCGGCCATCGGCGACGAAATACCAGCGGGTGACCTTGTCCGAGGATCGGGTGGCGCGCATCCCGATGCCGACTGTGACCACCTCGGGGTCGTCCCACTTCCCGCGCGCGAACTCCATCCAGACATAGGAGTAAGCCGACTCCTGCTTGCGGTACAGCAGATTCGACTTCATCGTGCGTTCCTCGCCCGCGAACGGATTGAGCCTGCGCGGCTCGATGCGACCGTCCAGCACGAAGGGGAACAGCACCTCGAGCGCCTTGGTCTTGCCGGAACCGTTGGGTCCGCGCAGCACCAGCCTGCCGTCGGCGAAGCAGAACTCCTGATCCCGGTAGTCCCACAGGTTGACGATTCCGGCGCGGGTCGGGAGGAAACGCACTCCGCCGTGGATGACCGACATGTTCAGATCCCTTCCGTACCGGTGCTCGAGGCCCCGACCGTGTCGGCGGCGGTGACGAACAGTTCCGCGGCCCGTTTGGTGCGCACGGTGACCACCGCGCCGCGGTAGCGGGCCAGCGCGGGCAGTACGAGCAGCCCGTCCTCGACCACCTGGATCAGGCGCAGCCGCGCCAGCAGCGCGGTGACCTGGGCGGTGAGCCCCGGCACGTCGGCCTGCCATTGCGCGGCGAAGGTGACGCCGTAGCGGTCGGTGAGGGCACGCACGGTGTCGCGCACCCAGTCGGCCGCGACGAACGGGTATGTCGCCTCGGGTTCGTCCACCGTCGAACCCGCCTCGCCCGCTTCGGGTTCGAACGGCAGGTCGGCCATCGGGACGAACAGCGTGGATTCGGGGATGGCGTCGTCCAGTTCGTCGGCCAGCGTCTCGCCCGGCTCGGCCCTGCGCGGGCGGCGGGGGAGCGGATGGTCGATGTCGAGGACGACGTCGGCGATCTCGCCGACCAGCAGCAGCGCTACCTGGGCGAGCGTGCCGGTTCCTGGAAAGCGCACATCGGACAGCCGCCCGGAGGTGTCGATGAGCGCGACGCCCTCGGCCCGGCGTTCGGCGCGCAGACCGGTGAACAACTCGACATCGGCGACCGTGCGCTCCTGCGCCAGCACCGGGCGTTCCTCGGGAGTCAGATCGTCGGCGTAGACCACCGGCCGCTCCACCAGCGCCCGGCGCACCCGGCGGGCCAGCTCGCCGGACTGCGCGGCGGGCTGACCGGCGGTGACGGCGGGATCCTCGGCGAGCAGGCCGCGCACGCTGTGCAGATGCTGGAGCGCCCGTGGCGGGCGGAACAGCGCGAACACCACCGGCCGGTCGATGTCGTAGAGCGCCTCGCCCGCCTCGGGATCGGCCGCCCAGCCGCCCGCGTCACCGTCGGCGAGGGTGAGCGCGCCGCGCGCGGCCAGCCAGCCGACCGCGTCGACGAACGCGTCGCGGTCCGCAGCGCGATCCGGGGCGAGCTCGAGCCCTTCGATCCGCGCCGTGTACGCCGCGACCTGGTCGGCCAGTTCGGAGAGCGTGATCTGATCGCCCGCGCGGCCGAGCGCCGCCAGCGCCAGCGCGAGGTAGGCGTAGCGGCGGCGGTCGAAGACGCGATCGTTCACCGTGCGCGCGGGTTTGCCGCCGTCCAGCCGGTCGATCACCGGATAGACGCGCGCGGTGGTCTCGGTGACCTCGAGCCGGTAGCCGAAGAGTTCGGCGAGGTCCTCGCGCAGTTCGGTGGCCCACCGGCGGATCAGCGGCAGCGCGATCCGATCGGGATAGGTGCGGGTCACCAGATGGTTGGCCAGGATCACCCTGGCGGCGCGCTGATAGTTGTCCAGCGCGAGCGCGTCGATGCGACGTGCGTGAATCATGCCGCGCCCCCTGCGGTTTCGGAGTCGGCGGTGTCCTTCCCGCGTCCGCGCTCCGGATGCCCGCCGCGAGACTTGGTCGCGCGGACGTCGAGCTTGCGGTTGTTCAGGTGCAGCAGACCGCGTGAGGTCCGCACCACGGTTGGTTCCGGGTGTTCGGAGACCGTGAGCGTCACGCCGCTGTCGGAACCGGTGGTTCCCGCCACCCGGCCGGTGACCGGCACCCAGGCGGTCGAGGCGGCGTCGAGCAGCCGCAGCAGGACCTCGGTCTCGCGCTCGTCGAGCACCCGTTCGTGGACATCCGCGGCTGCCAACGACTGCGCGGCCTCCGCCCTGGCGCGCTGCGCGGCCAGCTGGGCTTCGCGCAGACGGCGAATACCCGCGTCGTTGCGCTGGATTCGGCCCGGCGCGCCCGCCGAGGGCGGCCGTCCGGTCTCGGCCAGCGTGCGCGAGATCTCCAGCGGCGGCGCCTCCCACCAGGACCGCGTCGCGGGCACGATGTCGGCGTCGGGATGCTCCATGGCCAGGTGGCGGGGTCTGCCGAGCCCGAAGACCGCGTCGAAGAGCGCGTGTGCGCCGTCCGCGGTCGGCGCCGCGGTGAACCAGCCCGCCAGGTGCCGCAGCGCCGATTCCCGGCTCACCCCGCCGCGGCGCGTCTCGGTGACCCGCCGCAGCAGCGACAGCACGGCCGCGATCGCGCTCATGGTCGCCTCGCGCAGCCGGTCGGCCTCGGTGGACTCGCCCTCGCCGCCCGAGGTGACGAACCAGGTGCGCAGACCGTGCCAGCGGGCGCGCCAGTCCGCCTCGCGTTCCGCGGCGCTCAGCAGTACCCGCTCGTCGCAGCTCGCGGCGCGGGCGATGAGCTCGTCGACGCCGGTCTCCTCGATCTCGCCGATGGCGGCGGCCAGCCGCGGCAGGAAACGCGCCAGATCCATGCTGAACTCGCGCATGTGCGCGAGCAGCGCGTCCTTGTGCGCCAGGAACGACTCCGGGGTGATCTCGGTGGTGCGAACCAGATCGCCGAGTGACAGGTAGAAATGCGCGGCGCGCGCGGCCATGTCGGACAGCGCCGCGTCCAGCCTGCGCAGCGTGCGGTAGACGCGCTCGGCGTCGCCCGCCCGGTTCGCCTCGGCGAGGGTGTGCAGGTCGGCGAGCAGTTCGGGCAGCACGAGCCGGGACAGCGCCGCCTCGTCCAGCCGCGCCTCCAGCACGCCCGCCACCGCGCGATAGGCCTGGAATCCGGCCTGGGAGAACTGGTAGACGTAGTGCCGGTTGCGGTATTCGGCCAGCGTCGCGGCCCTGGTGCCGTCGTAGCTGCGCTCCAGCACGCCCCACTGGTGCAGCTGGTCGAGCAGTGGTCCGATCTCCGCGGCGCTCAGCGGCGCGGCGTCGGCGCGCCGGAAAAGGCCGGGTTGCGCCTCGGCTGAGGCGGTTTCGTCCGCGTCCGGCGACGCTCCGCTCTCCGCGACCCGCGCCCGTCCGCCGTTGCGCCGAATCCAGTCCGCCACGTCGTCGGCGTGCAGCAACACCACGTACGCGGCGCGTGCGCTGTCGAACGCCCGCAGCACCCACAGGTATTCGGCGCGCTTCTCCGCGGTCGCGAAGGAGAACAGCCGCAGCCGCTCGTCCCACAACACCGCTGAGCCGGGCTGGTCACCGAGGGCGGCTGGGCCGGGTCGATCGCCGAGCACGGCTGAACCCGGCTGGTTACCGAGCACGGCTGAACCAGGCTGGTCACCCGGGGCGGCTGAGCCGGGCCTATCGCCGTAGGGCGGGCCGTCGTCGGAGTCGGTCACCGGCAACAGGGTAGTAGCGGGCCGGTCGCCGCCGCCAAGACCGACCCCCGTTCGGCGTGGCTGTGTCCGCCGCGCCGCGGTTCGCCCGCCGTCCGCCGCGCCCCGCTCACTCGGTGGACAGCGCGCGCAGCTGCTCGAGGTAGCAGCGCGTGCGCGGATCGCCCGGGTAGCGTTCGATGATCTCGCGCGCCACCTCGCCCGCGATCCACATCAGTGAGGGCAGCGAGCGGCGTTTGCCCGCGAAGGCGCGCATGCCCTCGGCCACGGCGAGTTCGAGGTCCCGGTTGCGCACGGCGACGACGGCCAGCGTCAGGTGCGCCTCGGAGACGCGCATCGGATTGCGGATGGTGCCGTCGGCGCGGGTGGAGTTCCGGATGACCTCGCGGGCAAAGGATTCCGCGAGCCGATCCTCACCCGCCACGCGGCAGCAGTCCATCGCGTAGAAGTCGAACTTCTGCGGATCCACCACGAAGTGGTTGTCCAGGTTCGCCGGATGGTCGAGTCGCTCGAGGATCGCCCGGCCGATGCCGAGCGCCCGCTCCACCTCGCCGCGGTCGCCGAGCCGAGCCCACGCCTTGGCGCGTTGCGCGGCGAGTTGCACGCCGACCCCGAACTCGCGACTGTCCTCCAACGCGCCGTCCACCGCTTCCACAGCGCCCCGATAGTTACCTTGAGTGAGCGCGAACCAGGCCGCCATTTCCGCGGCCCAGCCGGTGATCTCGCGATGTCCGGCCTCGTTGCCGAGCGACCACGCCGCGCGCCTGGTGGCTTCCGCCGAGGTGCGGCGGCCGAGGTCGTAGTCGACGCAGCCGACCAGCAGCGCGACCCAGCCCGCGAGCACCAGGATCTCCCGGTGCTGGGCCAGCGTCAGCCGCCCGTCCAGCAGCGAGGTGATGCGGCGCAGCCAGGACGTGCCCTCGGCGTGCAATTCGTGTGGATCGGCGTAGGCGTACTCGCAGCACAGGCGCTCCGCGGTGATCCGAACGGCGTCCAGGGTCGCGGCGGACACATCGGACATGCGCAGCCTGCCGATGAATTCCAGCGTGTCCATCCCAGTGGCCGAGAGCAATTCGTCGTCCCGGTTCGGCCTGGCCTTGGGGAAGAACGCCGCGGTGACGGTGTCGAAGGCGGCGGCGATGATGGGCGCGTAGAAGTCGTCGGGCCGCGACTCGCCCGACTCCCAACGCCGCCAATTGCGTAGCAGCGTGCTGTCGGTCGGCAGATTGTGCGAAGACTTCGCACGCATCACGCGGACTGCGTCGGCCTGTGACCACCCCCTCGCATCGCGCTCGGAACGCATCCGGACAGCCCAGACGGGTCGATCGTCTCCAGCGGCCACGGTTGTAGTATCGCACCAGTTAACGCGCGGCGGCCCGGATAGGGCATCTAGATGTCACTGGGTTGACACCTGCATTCGCAGTTTTGCGTCAGCGATCCTGGAGAAGGAGCGGTCGGATTGCCCGATTCGCAACTGTAAGTACAGATGCAAGGCCGAGACCGCCCCACCGGCAGTACCCTGCACGGGAAGATCCAAACGAGAGAACAGCGGCCCAATCCAACGGAGGTTCGGGTGGAAGCGTTGATCTATGGATACTTGCGTGACGATCTGGCCGACGGCCACAGCGAAGAGCTCGAGCGGGCGATGAGCACGCTCGCCCAAGCCGAAGGGCTTTGCTTCGCCGCAACATTCCATGAATCGACAGCGGGTGACGGCACGGCGTTCGCCGAGCTGACGCAGGAACTCAAGCGCGCCGACGCACACCACGTGGTGGTGCCCTCACTCGATCACTTTGCCGGCCAGACTATTCCGCGCGACATTCTGATCGCGAAGCTGGCCCAGGAGGCGGCGGCCCAGGTCTGGACCGTCGAGGAGGTGCGGGCGACGAGCGTCGCGGCCCCGCCACCCACCGCCTCATGAGCAACCCGGATCCGGAGGATGCGAGCAACACCTGACGGTGTTGCTCGCACCGGGGGGACAGAGTCGTCGTATCGCTCGCTCGGCGGACGAGCTGATGTCGTGCTCACACGGGGGATACAGCCGTCGTCGTGCGTGCGGGAATACCGGCGAGCAGCCGATCACAACCCGAAACTACCGGGACCCCTTCTGCGCAAGTACTTTTCGAACTCCGCCGCGATCGCGTCGCCATCGATCTTGGCCATCGCGTCGTTCAGATCGACCGCCGCGTCACCGCGCTCCTCGAGCGAACGCACGTACTCGGTGATCTCCTCGTCGCCGACCGTCATCTCGTTGACCGCGGCCTCCCACTCCTCGGCCTGCTTGGGCAACTCGCCCAGCGGCACCTCGATGTCGAGCACGTCCTCGACCCGGTGCAGCAGCGCGATCGTCGCCTTCGGATTCGGCGGCTGGGACACGTAGTGCGGCACCGCCGCCCAGAACGACACGGCGGGCACCCCCGCCTTGACGCACTGATCCTGGAGGACGCCGGTGATGCCGGTCGGACCCTCGTAGCGGGTCTGCTCCAAGCTGAAACGCTCGGCCGCTTCCTTGCTGTAGGCGGAACCGGTGACCGGGACGGGCCTGGTGTGCGGAGTGTCGGCGAGCAACGCGCCCAGGATCACCACGGTCTGCACACCCAACTGCTCGATGAACTCGAGCAGATCCCCGCAGAAGCTGCGCCACCGCATGTTCGGCTCGATCCCGCGCAGCAACACCACATCCCGGTCGCTGCCGGGCGGGGAACACACCGAGAGCATGGTGGCGGGCCACTGGATTTCCCTGGTCACGCCGTCGACCTGACGCACCGTCGGCCGATTCACCTGATAGTCGTAGTAATCCTCGGAATCGAGTTCGGCCAGCGGCTCGGCGTCCCAGATCAGTTCCAGATGCTCCACGGCGCCGCTCGCCGCGTCACCGGCGTCGTTCCAGCCCTCGAAGGCGGCAACCAGCACCGGATCCCGCAACGTCGGCAGTTCCGAATCGGAAGTTTCACTGGGGTTCACCCGGTCAGCCTACGGTGTGCGCTCGCCCGGTGCTGTATCTATTGGCGCGCTTCGCGCGCGTGTTCCCGGCCCCTGGTGTCTCGCGTCCGAGACCGCGAGTCTCGCGACTGCGACGCATGCGCCTCGCGGTCTCGGACGCGAGACGGGCCGGGAACGGGCTCGTAGGACTCGCCCTCGGGGTGGCTGGGAATGTAGGTGTGGCCGTCGGGTGGCGTTGTGCGCCGAGTCGTAGTGGCGGCAGCCTCGAGGCGGCGGTGTGGTCTTCGTTCGGATGTGGCGCCCCTCACGCTCACCGAGGAGATCCGCAGGCTGTTGGTTACCGGTCGTACCCGGCCTTTACGCTTGTACCCATGTCTGTGTCCAATTCCGCCGGGTTCGATACCACGCTTCTCGACACGCTCAGCCGGCGTGTCGTCATCGGTGACGGCGCGATGGGCACGATGTTGCAGGCGGCGGATCTGACCCTGGACGATTTCCGCGGGCTCGAGGGCTGCAACGAGATCCTCAACGAGACCCGGCCCGACGTGCTGCGCGACATCCATCGGGCGTACTTCGAGGCGGGCGCGGACGCGGTCGAGACCAACACCTTCGGCTGCAACCTGCCGAACCTGGCCGACTACGACATCTCGGACCGGATTCGCGATCTGTCCGAGCGCGGTACCCGTCTGGCCCGTGAAGTGGCCGACGAGATGGGCCCGAGCGAGGACGGCACGCCGCGGTACGTGCTGGGTTCGATGGGTCCCGGTACGAAGTTGCCGACGCTGGGGCACGCGCCGTACACGGTGTTGCGCGACGCCTACATCGAGGCGGCGCTGGGCATGCTGGAGGGCGGCGCGGACGCGATCCTGATCGAGACCTGCCAGGACCTGTTGCAGGTGAAGGCGGCGGTGACGGGCAGCAGGCGGGCGATGGAGCGCGCGGGCCGCCGGATCCCGATCATCACCCACGTGACGGTGGAGACGACCGGCACCATGCTGGTCGGCAGTGAGATCGGCGCGGCGCTGACCGCGCTCGAGCCGCTGGGCATCGACATGATCGGGCTGAACTGCGCGACCGGCCCCGACGAGATGAGCGAGCATCTGCGGCACCTGTCGCGGCACGCGAAGATCCCGGTGTCGGTGATGCCGAACGCGGGCTTGCCAGTGCTGGGCGCCAAGGGCGCCGAGTATCCGCTGACGCCCGAGGAGCTGGCTGTTTCCATGCGCCAGTTCGTCAGCGAGTTCGGGTTGGCGCTGGTCGGCGGGTGCTGCGGCACCACGCCCGAGCACATCCGCCAGGTGCGCGAGGCGGTGCGCGAGGTCGAGCCGACGCTGGCGCCGATCGTGGAGCGGCGCACGCCGGTGCACGAGCCGAGCGTGTCGAGCATGTACACGGCGGTGCCGTTCGAGCAGGACGCCTCGGTGATGATGATCGGCGAGCGCACGAATGCCAACGGCTCCAAGGCTTTCCGCGAGGCGATGCTCGCCGAGGATTGGCAGAAGTGCCTCGACATCGCCAAGGACCAGACGCGTGACGGCGCGCACATGCTGGATCTGTGCGTCGACTACGTCGGTCGCGACGGCACCAAGGACATGGAGGCGCTGGCTTCGCGCCTGGCGACCGCGTCGACCCTGCCGATCATGCTGGACTCCACCGAGACGCCGGTGCTGCAAGCAGGCTTGGAGCACTTGGGCGGCCGGTGCGCGGTCAACTCGGTGAACTACGAGGACGGCGACGGGCCGGAGTCCCGGTTCCAGCAGACCATGCGGCTGGTCGCCGAGCACGGCGCCGCGGTGGTCGCGCTGACCATCGACGAAGAAGGCCAGGCGCGCACCGCCGAGAAGAAGGTCGAGATCGCCGAGCGCCTGATCGCCGACATCACCGGCAACTGGGGTCTGGCCGAGTCCGACATCATCATCGACACCCTGACCTTCACCCTGGGCACCGGCCAGGAGGAGTCGCGCCGCGACGGCCTGGAGACCATCGAGGCGATCCGGGAACTCAAGCGCCGCCACCCGCAGGTGCAGACGACACTGGGTCTGTCGAACATCTCCTTCGGCCTGAACGCGGCCGCGCGGCAGGTGCTGAACTCGGTGTTCATGCACGAGTGCGTCCAGGCGGGGCTGGATTCGGCGATCGTGCACGCCTCCAAGATCCTGCCGATGAGCCGAATCCCGGACGAACAGCGCGAGACGGCGCTGGACCTGGTCTACGACCGGCGCGCCGAGGACTACGACCCGTTGCAGAAGTTGATGGCGTTGTTCGAGGGTGTCTCGACGTCGTCGTCCAAGGCCTCGCGCGCCGAGGAGCTGGCGGCGTTGCCGCTGTTCGAGCGGCTCGAGCGGCGCATCGTCGACGGCGAGAAGGCCGGGATGGACGCCGACCTGGACGCGGCGATGACCGAGGTGCCGCCGCTGCGGATCATCAACGAGACGCTGCTCGCGGGCATGAAGACCGTCGGTGAACTGTTCGGTTCCGGGCAGATGCAGCTGCCGTTCGTGTTGCAGTCCGCCGAGGTGATGAAGGCCGCGGTCGCCTACCTGGAGCCGCACATGGAGGCCACCGACGACTCCGGTAAGGGCCGTATCGTGCTGGCCACCGTCAAGGGCGACGTGCACGACATCGGCAAGAACCTGGTCGACATCATCCTGTCCAACAACGGCTACGAGGTGGTCAACCTCGGCATCAAGCAGCCGATCGCGACCATCCTCGATGCCGCGGTGGACAAGAAGGCCGACGTCATCGGCATGTCCGGGCTGTTGGTGAAGTCGACCGTGGTGATGAAGGAGAACCTCGAGGAGCTCAACGCCCGCGGTGTGGCCGATCAGTTCCCGGTGCTGCTCGGCGGGGCCGCGCTGACCCGCGCCTACGTCGAGAACGATCTGACCGAGGTCTACGAGGGCGATGTGCACTACGCCCGCGACGCGTTCGAGGGCCTGCGGTTGATGGACGACATCATGACCCGCAAACGCGGCGGCGGTCTCGACCCCGACAGTCCCGAGGCCGTGGCCGAACGGGAGAAGGCCGCCGAACGCAAGGCCCGCCACGAACGGTCCAAGCGGATCGCCGCCCAGCGCAAGGCCGCCGAGACCCCCGTGGTGGTGCCCGAGCGCTCGGACGTCGCCGCCGACCTGCCGGTGCCGGTGCCGCCGTTCTGGGGCACGCGGGTGATCAAAGGCCTGTCGCTGCACGAATACTCGGGCCTGCTCGACGAGCGGGCGCTGTTCCTCGGCCAGTGGGGTCTGCGCGGCCAGCGCGGCGGCGACGGGCCCTCCTACGAGGAACTGGTGGAAACCGAAGGCCGCCCCCGGTTGCGGGCCTGGCTGGACCGGCTCTCCACCGAGGGCGTGCTGCAGCACGCGGCGGTGGTCTACGGCTACTTCCCTGCGGTGTCGGAAGGCGACGAGGTCGTCGTGCTGACCGAACCCGATCCCGCCGCGCCGGAGCGGTACCGGTTCCGTTTCCCGCGCCAGCAGCGCGACCGGTTCCTGTGCATCGCCGACTTCCTGCGCTCGCGCGAACAGGCCGTGGCCACCGGCCAGGTCGACGTGCTGCCGTTCCAGTTGGTGACCATGGGCCAGCCCATCGCCGATTTCGCCAACGAACTCTTCGCCGCCGACAACTACCGCGACTACCTCGAGGTGCACGGCATCGGCGTCCAGCTCACCGAGGCGCTAGCCGAATACTGGCACCGCCGTATCCGCGAAGAACTCGTTCTGGAAGGGCATTCGGTCGCCGAATCCGACCCGGCCGACGTGCAGGACTACTTCAAGCTCGGCTATCGCGGGGCGCGCTACTCCTTCGGTTACGGCGCCTGCCCCGACCTCGAGGACCGCGCCAAGCTCGTCGACCTGCTCGAAGCCGATCGCATCGGCGTCGTGCTCTCCGAGGAACTCCAGCTACACCCCGAGCAGTCCACCGACGCCTTCGTCCTGCTGCATCCCGAGGCGAAGTACTTCAACGCCTGATCGGTTCGGCGCGAATGGCGGCGCGTCGCGGCGCCGCCATTCCCGCTGTCCGTGGCGCCCCCGGACCGGAGAGCTGTGATGGTGCTCACCGGGGTGATGGGCGGCGCTTGTCAGAGGGCTCCGCTCTGTTTCCTGCCGCTGACCTGCGGATAAGCGCGGAGCAACCGGCCGCCGAACGGTCGTGGCACAGATATCCGGTACCGGCGGGTACGCTCGAATGTTCGAGGCTACCCGGGTATTCGACCGTCCGGTCCGCGACAGCGGGTCGACGCGGCTGGAGTCTGTCGGGTGGGTATGCCATTGTCGACTAGTTGCAACTGCATCCGGAGCAGTCGGCGGATGCCGTTCGTCTCGCTGCTGACGGGTGCGAAGCACTTCGGAGCGTAGGGATTTCGCCGGAAACCCGCTGGGCGCGCCGGAGTGCTCGACGGCTCGGCGCACAGCAGGAGGGGCACGACCACATGACGGCGGATCGGTTGATCGCTGGACGGTATCGGCTGACGGATCCGATCGGCACCGGCGCGATGGGTGTGGTGTGGCGGGCGACCGACGTGCGACTGCGCCGCACCGTGGCGGTGAAACAGCTGCTGCTCGGCCCCGGGCTCTCCAAGGAGCAAGCGCTGGAGTCGAAACTGCGCGCGATGCGCGAGGGGCGGATCGCCGCCCGGCTGCACCACCCGAACGCGATCACCGTCTTCGACGTCGCCGAAGAGGACGGCCAGCCGTGGCTCGTCATGGAGTACATGAACGCGCCCAGCCTGGCGGCCAAGCTGTCCGGGCATCGCACCCTGTCGCCGATCGAGGTGGCCAAGATCGGCGCGCAGGCCGCCGCCGCGCTGGCCGCCGCGCACGACGCGGGCATCATGCACCGCGACGTGAAACCGGCCAACCTGCTCGTCGCCGACGACGGCACCGTGAAGATCACCGACTTCGGCATCTCCCGCGCCGTCGGCGACGTGACCGTTACCGCGACCGGATTCCTCGCGGGCACCCCCGCCTATCTCGCGCCGGAGGTGGCGCGCGGCGAGAACCCGGAACCGGCGTCCGATGTGTTCGCGCTCGGCTCCACGCTGTACGCCGCGGTGGAGGGCGCGCCGCCGTTCGGCGAGGGCGACAACGCACTGGCGGTGCTGCACGCCGTCGCGCGGGCCGACGTGCCCGAGCCGCGCCGCGCCGACGGGCTGGCGCCGGTGCTGATGCACCTGCTCGCCGCGAGCATCGACGCGCGCCCGACCATGCGCGAGGCGAAGGAGGCGCTGGAAGCCGTTGCGGCGGGCCGCGTTCCGGCATTGGCGACCGCACCGGTGATGACCAAGGTGCTGCCCGCGCCCGGGGCCGACGCGACCACTGTGCTCCCCACCTCCGCCGCCACCGCCAGCACCGGGAACGCCTCCGACGCCACCGAATTCGTGCCGAGCGCGGCGCTCGCCGCCGCGCCGTCGTCGTCGCCCAGCGGACCGTCCGGCGGCGGCACGCTGCCCGGCGCCACCGGTGGCGGCGCCGGGCCGAACAAACAGATCCTCGCCGTGATGGCCGCCGCGGCGGTCGTGCTGGTCGTGGTGGTGGCGTTCGTGCTGTCCTCCGGTGGGGACCGAAACGGATCGGACGATCCCACCGCGGCCCCGCCGCCGGGGACGAGCGAGGCGCTGCAGCCGCCGCCCGGCACCGGCGGTGATCCGACCGAAGAGCCCCAGGCCCAAGTGCCCACCGCCGCGCCGCAGAACAACGAGACCCCGACGGTCGTGCCCGCCACGCCGACCAGCAGCGCCGCGCCGTCGAGCAGCCCGAACAGTCCGACCAGCACCACGCGGCCGCCGACGACCACGATCACCACGACGCCGTTCGGGCCGCCGACGCCGGACCGGATCGCCCAGTTCATCCAGGGCTACTACGGCATGCTGCCCGGCAATGTGTCCGGCGCGTGGTCGCAGCTCGCGCCCGGCTACCAGTCCCAGACCGGCGGCTACAACTCCTACGCCTCGTTCTGGTCCACCATCCGCTCGGTCCAGGTCAACGGCATCACGCCGCGGGGCAACGACGGCGCCACCGTCTCGCTGACCTACGTGAAGACCAACGGTGCGGTGGATCGGGAGAACCGCTGGATCCAGGTCCGCCAGGACGGTGGCCGGATGGTCATCACCGGCTCCGGCGTGTGAGCGGGAATCACGTGCCGACGCGACTCACCGCGGTCCTGTGGGACATGGACGGGACACTGCTGGACTCGGAGAAGCTCTGGGACGTCGGGGTTCGCGAGCTGGCGGTGCGGCTCGGCAGCGTCCTGACCGACGAGATCCGGCACGCGCTCATCGGCGCGTCCGGCCCGAACGCCCTGCGCATCCTGTTCAACGGACTCGGACTGGATCCGACACCGGACGCGCTGCGCGATGCCGCGGGCTTCCTGGAGCGGCGCGTCACCGAACTGATGACCGGCCCCATCCCGTGGCGGCCGGGCGCCAAGGACGCGCTCGGCTTGGTCCGCGACGCGGGCCTGGCCTCGGCGCTGGTCACCAACACCAAGCGCTCGCTGACCGAGTACGGCCTGGACACCCTCGGCCGTGACTTCTTCGACGTCTCCGTCTGCGGTGACGAGGTGCCCGAGGGCAAACCCGAGCCCGACGTCTATCTGCGCGCCGCCGACCTGCTCGGCGTGCACCCGCGCGACTGCGTGGCGATCGAGGACTCGCCCACCGGCGCCCGCGCGGCGGCGGCCGCGGGCTGCGCGGTCCTGGTCGTGCCCTGTGAGATTCCGGTCCCGCACGCCCCTGGCCTCGCTTTCCGCGACACTTTGGTCGGCCTCACCCTCGCCGATCTGGAACAGACGCTCCGCGCCTGACGTCCCGCACGCATCCACCGCGGTACGTCCGCTTGCCGGGCGACCATCTGAGCCACGGTTGCATCCGGCCGGACTTCGAGAGAGGGCCTGACGTTCCGTGCGCGTCCGCCCCGCCGGCGGCCAGGTGCTGCCGTCGCGGGCAACCGAAGGCGAACCGGCTGACAACTTCGATCGTTGGCGTTCGTCGAATATCGTCCGGCGCAATGGGTCGTTCTGCGCGGCAGCGCGAGAGGTGCGGCGAAACCCCGATGTCGAGGTTGTCGCCGGGCACAAGACTGGTCGGTTCGATTGTGTGCTGAGCACCGGGGAATGCGTGGGAGTTACTGTGCCGCAACGCAAATGCGCGCAGATAGTAAGTGTGACTGCACTCACCGGCAACTTTTCCGAATCTCCGGGCGTGTCGTCGGGCGCTGCACCAAAATGACGCCATGGCTGCGACGGGAGTGTTGGACGAAATCGTCGACACCGCAAGGTATCCGCTGGAATCGCCGGGCTCGGCGGGGTGGCGCACGGCGGTCGACGCGGCGCGGGCCGACCTGGCCGACAGCGGCTGCACGGTGCTGCGCGAGTTCATCCGGCCCGAGCTCCTCGAGACGTTGCGCGCGCAGGGCGAGGACATCGCGCCGCACGCGCACTACGAGGTGGAGCGGGTCAACGCCTACAACATCCCGCTGGATACCGACCTGCCCGAAGATCATCCGGGCCGCATCGTGCTGGAGCGCGGCAACGCGTTCGTGCCGCGCGACCGCATCCCCGCCGACGCGCTGATCCACCGGCTCTACACCAGCGCCGCGTTCCAGCGCTTCGTCGCGGACTGCTTCGACCTGCCCGAGCTGCACGAATACGCCGACCCGCTGGCCGGGCTGTGCCTGAACGTGGTCGCCCCCGGCATGTCGCACCCGTGGCACTTCGACACCAACGAATTCACCGTCAGCATGCTCACCCAGCTGCCCGAAGCGGGTGGGACCTTCGAGTACTGCCCTGGCATCCGCTCGCCGCAGGCCGAGAACCTCGCCGACGTGCGCGACGTGCTGACCGGTTCCGGCGAGCGGCTTATCCGCAAGCTCGAGCTGTGCCCCGGCGACCTGCAACTGTTCCAGGGGCGCTTCTCGCTGCACCGGGTGTCCCCGGTTTCCGGTGGCAGGCAACGACATTCGGCGATCTTCGCCTACACCGACCGGCCAGGTGTCATCGGCACCGTGGAACGGACCCGCCAGCTGTTCGGTCGCGTCCTGCCCGAACACGTCGCCGAGGACCGCCTGGTCCGCGGCGACCGACTACTCGACTGAGCCCAGCTCGACCCCGAGAGGAACGAACACACGTGCCAGTACCCTTAGACACGACCGGGAAAGCCTCCTTCGACGACATCTACGACCGTCCCGATCCTCGCGAGTACTACGCACGGATGTCCCAGCTGGACTACCGCATACCCGACCTGGCGAAGCCGTTCTTCGAGCAGCAGATCCGGGAGTATCGCGCCTCCGCGCGCGTCGCGACGCCGACCGTGCTGGACATCGGCTGCTCCTACGGCGTGAACGCGGCGCTGCTGCGCTTCGACACCGGCATCGGCGAACTCGCCGCGCACTACCGCGACGCCGCCGACGCCGACCGCGACCGCCTCATCGCCGGCGATCGCGCCCGCCTCGCCGAGCGCGATCACCATCCCGACGTGCGCTTCGTCGGCATCGACGCCGCCCGCCCCGCGCTCGACTACGCGCGGGCCGCGGGATTGCTGCACGACACCGTGCACGCCGACCTCGAATCCGCCGATCCGACAGACGAACAGCGCGAGGTGCTCGCCGCCGCCGACATCGTCCTGTCGACCGGCTGTATCGGGTACGTCACCGAGAAGACCCTGCTGCGGATCGCCACCGCGCACCCGCGGCGCAGGCCGTGGATGGCGCACTTCGTGCTGCGCATGTTCGACTTCGACCCGATGGCCGAGGAACTCGCCGCGCTCGGCTACCGCACCGAGCGTGCGCCCGGCCTGTTCCAGCAGCGCAGGTTCGCCTCCGCCGACGAACAGCAGCGCGTGCTGAACACGCTGTCCGACAAGGGAATCGACACCCGAGGCCAGGAAGCCGACGGCTGGCTGTACGCGCACCTCTACCTGTCGCGGCCGGGCCCCAAAGGCCGCGCCTGAAGGTTTCGCACCGAAACACCGGCAGCCTCTTGTCGAAACTCGGCCTCGTCGCCGAGGATCTGTAGTGGAGCGACGCACTCCACACCCGCACGCACGGACGTTGTCTCGCCGTGCGCGTCTCACCCCATCGCACCCGAACCTCGAGGACTCCGACTTGACCGACCGCACCTTCGCCGCCGAAGACCACCTGCCCCGGGTACCGCTGCCGACACTGGAGGACAGCTGCGCCAGGTTCCTGGAATGGTGCACCCCGCTGCTCAGCGACGACGAAATCGCCACCACCGAGGCGGCGGTCGCCGACCTGCTCCGGCCGGACGGTCCGGGCCGGACGCTGCACGCGGCGCTGGCGGAGTACGACGCCACCCCCGGTGTCGGCAGCTGGCTCGACCTGTTCTGGCCGTCGCGCTATCTCGGCCGACGCGACCGAATCGCGTTGAACGCCAACTTCTTCTTCCTCTTCCGCGACGACACGCCGCTGGCCGCGTCCACCGCGGCCGATCAGGTGGAGCGGGCCGCGGCCATCGTCTCCGCGGCCGTGGACTACAAGCTGGCCCTCGACGAGGAAGCCGTCCCGCCGGTCACCCAGCGCGGGCAGCAGCTGTCCATGTGGCAGAACAAATACCTGTTCTCCGAGACCAGAATCCCCGGCGAACAGCAGGACACCGTGCGGGTGCCCTACAGCCCCGAGTGGCCCGGCCCCTCGCGGGAGCGGCACATCGTGGTGTTCTACCGCGGCAGCATGTTCCGGATGGACGTGATCGGCCAGGGCGGCGCGCCGTACTCCCTCGACGACCTCGCCGATGGTCTGCGCGCGGTGCTCAAGGCCGGGTCGCGTTCGGCGCGCACCGACACCGCCGTCGGTCACCTCACCACCAAAGCGCGCGCCGAATGGGCGGCGAGCCGAGCCGCGCTGCGCGCCGAACCCGCCAACGTCGCGGCGCTCGACACCATCGAGACCGCGCTGTTCTGTCTGTGCCTGGAGGACTTCACTCCGCGCGACACCCTGCACGCCTGCGATCAACTGCTGCACGGCGACAGCGCCAACCGCTGGTTCGACAAGGCGGTGTCGTTCATCGTCTTCGGCGACGGCCAGGCGGGCATCAACGTCGAGCACTGCGGGTTGGACGGCACCACCATCCTGTCGTTCGTGGACACCCTGCTGGAGACGCCCGCCGCCGAACACGCGCGGCGCTCGGGCGCCCAGGCGCAGGGACTGCCCGCCGTGGAGCCCATCGAGTTCACCCTCGACGCCGCGCTACGCACCGACATCGCGGCGGCGGGGGCGGCCTTCGCCACGTACGCGGCCGAAAATGCCACGCAGACGGTCTCTTTCGAGGATTTCGGCACCGCGCGAGCCAAGCAGCTCGGCATCTCGCCGGACGCCTTCGCTCAATTGAGCTACCAGCTCGCGCACCGGCGCAGCAAGGGCATCACCGGCGCCACCTACGAATCCATCGCGACCCGCCAGTACCGCAACGGCCGCACCGAGGCCATGCGGGTGGTGACGCCGGAGATGATCGCCTTCGTCGACACCATGCTGGACCCCGCCGCCGACACCGCCGCCCGCCTCGCGGCCGCGCGCACCGCCGCGGCCAAGCACGTCGAACGGGCCAAGCAGTGCCAGGCCGGTGACGCGCCGGAACAGCACCTGTGGGAGCTGGAGTGGATCCAGCGCCGTCGCGGCGCGGAACTCGGTGTCACCGAGCCGATTTCGCTCTACACCAGCCCCGGCTGGGTGATCATGCGCGACGACTACCTCAGCACCAGCTCCGCGCCTTCGGTCAACATCCAGTACTTCGGCTTCGGCTCGACCAGCCCGCGCTGCATCGGCGTCGCCTACGTGCTGCTGCCCGACCGCTGGAACCTCTACCTGGCCACGCCCAAGACGGTGGCCGACCAAATGTACGCGTTCGCCGATCACCTCCGCGAGGCGGTGCGCGAACTGGCGGAGCTGCTGGCGCCGGAGTGACCGGCGTCGAGCGGCCGCGCTGAGCCCAGCGTCCGCGCGGTGAGCGCGCGGGCCGTCCCGGTCCCGGGGTGGACCGGGACGGTAGCTGGGAATGCGCGTCTGAGAGAATGACCAGCCGTGAAGACTTTCGAAACCCTGTTCGCCGAGCTGCAGGATCGTGCCATCACCCGTCCCGAGGGTTCCGGCACCGTGGCCGCGCTGGACGCCGGTGTGCATACCCAGGGTAAGAAGGTGCTCGAGGAGGCGGGCGAGGTCTGGCTCGCCGCCGAACACGAGAGCGACGAATCGCTGGCCGAGGAAATCTCGCAGCTGCTCTACTGGGTCCAGGTGCTCATGGTGGGCCGGGGACTGAAGCTCGAAGACGTGTACCGACATCTGTGACGGTCGCGTCCATTCCGTAGTTTCGTTTCGCGCCGGAGCGGGTCAGGCCCGGAGGCGGCAGCGCAGCGTGACCACGGAGGGGCCCCCGCTCAGGCCAAGTCGAACACCGAAAGGACATCCACCCCATGCTGCGCGTCGCAGTCCCCAACAAAGGCGCCCTGTCCGAATCCGCGACCTCCATCCTGGCCGAGGCCGGATATCGCAAGCGCACCGATTCCCGCGACCTGAGCGTGCTCGATCCCGCGAACCAGGTCGAGTTCTACTTCCTGCGTCCCAAGGACATCGCCGTCTACGTCGGTTCCGGTGAACTCGATCTCGGCATCACCGGCCGCGATCTCGCGCTGGACTCCGGCGCGCCGGTGCAGGAGCGGATCGCGCTCGGTTTCGGCCGCTCCACCTTCCGCTACGCCGCCCCCGCGGGCCGGGAGTGGAACGTCGAGGACTTGCAGGACAAGCGCATCGCCACCTCCTACCCGAACCTGGTGCTCGCGGATCTGCGGCGCCGCGACATCGAGGCCGAGGTGATCCGCCTCGACGGCGCGGTCGAGATCTCCATCCAGCTCGGCGTCGCCGACGCCATCGCCGACGTGGTGGGCTCGGGGCGCACGCTGCGCCAGCACAACCTGGTCGCCTTCGGCGAGACCCTCTGCGATTCGGAGGGCGTGCTCATCGAGGCGGTCGGCTCGGACCAGAACGACCGGGCCCGCAACCAGCTCATCGCCCGCGTCCAGGGCGTGGTGTTCGCCCAGCAGTACCTGATGCTGGACTACGACTGCCCGAAGGACCTGCTCGAGCAGGCCGTGCGGATCACGCCGGGCCTGGAATCGCCGACCGTCTCCCCGCTGGCCGACGCCGGCTGGGTCGCGGTGCGCGCGCTGGTGCCGCGCGGCAAAGGCAACGCGGTGATGGACGAGCTCGCCGACCTCGGCGCCAAGGCCATCCTGGCCACCGACATCCGCTCCTGCCGGGCCTTCTGACCACGCCGGACGCCGGGCGGATATCGGAGTGCATCCGCCCGGCGGCTCCGCCGTCGCGGTGAATCTGCTTGTGGGCCTGGGCCTCTCGGCGCTGTCGTTCCGCGACTTCACGGCCTGAGCCGCGGGATGGCGCGGTGACGGTCTCGCCCGGGGTGTCGCCGGATCAGTCGGCGACGGCCTCGGCCAACGTCTCGCCCGGCGACTCGCCGTCGTCCTCCGGCCAGCCGGGGTACGGCGGCGGGGTGCCACCGAACGCCGGGCACAGTGGCTTGTAGTCGCAGTAGTTGCACAGCCAGCTGGTGGTCGGCGGGAACTCCCCGGTGCGACCCGCCTCGCGCACGGCCGTCCACAGCGCGGACAGGGTGCGTTCGAAGCGGCCGAGCTCCTCGGCGTCTGGCGCGTAGGTGAGGATCTGCCGGTCGGCCAGGTAGATCAGGCGCAGCTGGGCGGGCAGCGCGCCGCGGGTGCGCAGCACGACCAGCGCGTAGAACTTCAGCTGGAAGAGCGCTTTGGTCTCCTGCACGAGTCCGGGCGCGCGGCCGGTCTTGTAGTCGACCACCCGAAGCTCACCGGTCGGGGCCACGTCGATCCGGTCGACGTACCCGCGCAGCAACACGCCGTCGTCCAGCTCGACCTCCACCCGCGCCTCGCGGGACTCCGGTTCGAACCGGGTCGGGTCCTCCAGCTGGTAGTAGCTCTCGACCAGCGCGCGGACCTCCGCGAGAAACGGCGCGAGCCCGTCGGCCGGGATCAGCTCCGCCACCTCCGGCTGCGCCGCGAGCACCCTGGCCCACGCGGGCTCCACGAGAGCGTCGGCTCGCTCTGGTCCGCGCTCCATGGCGGGCAGCCCGTACAGGTCCTCGAGCACCGCGTGCACCACCGTGCCGCGCACCGCGTGCCGCGACGGCGGCTCGGGGATCCGGTCGATCGCCCGGAAGCGGTACTTCAGCGGACACTGCTTGAAATCCATTGCCCGCGAAGGCGACAGCGCGGGCCTGCGCCGCGCCGAGACGGCCTCGGACGGCTCGGTGGAGGCTGCGTCGGCAGGGGGCGTGGACACGGGCGCTGGCATACCTGGCAGGCTATCCGGCGGCACCGACACGCCGGTGCCGGACCGCGACGACAGCGCGACGACGAGCAGCGAACGGAGATTCATGACGGCCAGACGGACCGGGCCATTCACCACCGGGGACCGGGTGCAGCTGACCGATGCCAAGGGACGCCTCTACACGGTGATCTTGGAGCCGGGCAAGGAGTTCCACACCCACCGCGGCGGGATCAAGCACGACGATCTGATCGGCGCCGACGAAGGCAGCCTCGTGCACTCCACCAACGGCACCCCGTACCTCGCGTTGCGGCCGCTGCTCGTCGACTACGTGCTGTCCATGCCGCGCGGCGCGGCCGTCATCTATCCGAAGGACGCCGCGCAGATCGTGCACGAGGGCGATGTGTTCCCCGGCGCGCGCGTCCTGGAGGCCGGCGCGGGCTCCGGCGCGCTGACGTGTTCGCTGTTGCGCGCCGTTGGCCCGGAGGGCGAAGTCGTGTCCTACGAGATCCGCGAGGACCACGCCGAGCACGCCGTCCGCAACGTCGAACGGTTCTTCGGCGAACGTCCAGCTAACTGGAGTCTGACCGTCGGCGACGTCGCCGACTACACCGGCGACCCGGTGGACCGGGTGGTGCTGGACATGCTGGCGCCGTGGGACGCGCTGCCCGCGGTGTCCAAGGCGCTGGTGCCCGGCGGCGTCCTCATCGTGTACGTCGCGACCACCACCCAGCTGTCCAAGGTGGTCGAGGCGCTGCGCGAGCAGGAATGCTGGACCGAGCCGCGGTCCTGGGAGTCGATGGTCCGCGGCTGGCACGTCGTCGGCCTCGCCGTGCGCCCCGAACACCGCATGCAGGGCCACACGGCGTTCCTGGTGAGCGCGCGCAGGCTGGCCGAGGGCGTGGTCACCCCCAAGCCGCAACGCCGCCCCTCGAAGGGCTGAGGCGCCGCGACGCCCGTGCGGGAACCGGGTCCGCGCCGCCGTGCGCGGTCCGACGGAAGACCACGCACGGCCGGAGCGAAGGCGGGGGTACGCTCAGGGCGTGCAGGGCGCCTGCGCGAAGCCGAGCAGGGTGCACGCGGTGGCGTCCGAGAGCTTCCACTTGCCGTCGACATGCTGGAAGGTCATCGGCATGGCCGGCGCCGAGCCGTGCGGCGACGTGATGACGACCTGCGCGGTCGCGGTCTCGCCCTCGGTCTTGACGTCGGTGACCGCGAAGGTGAGCTGACCGTAGCCCGCGAGCAGCTGGTTCATCTGGTCGATGTTGGCGGTGCGCTTCTCGCCGTCGACGATCACGGCGGTCTTCTCGGACGTCAGCTTGCTCGGGTCGGCGACCAGTGCCAGGGTGGCCTGCAGATCCTCGGGCTTGGGCGCGTCGGCTCCCGCGTGGTCGTGGCCACCGGCCGCACCGGTGGTGGCGGCGGCCGAGGTGGTGGCCACCGCCGAGGTGGTGGTCGCGGCGGTGTCGGAGGAGTCGTCCGAGCCGCAGGCGGTGAGCCCGACCGTAACGGCGAGGGCGGCCGCGGCGGTAGCCACGGAAACACGCAGGGTCTTGGCGGGAAGGAGCATTCTCTAGCAACCTTTCGGCTTGGGCGTCGAGGGACCTCGCGCCTTGTCGGGTTAGGGCAGGCTAACATGGTTGCTCGGCCGCCGATCGCAGCACAGATGTGATCACGACGAAACCATGTCGGACAGCGAGAACGGTTCGCGCCCGGTAGCGTTGATAGACCGGGACTGGGAGGAGCAGCACATGAGCCCCATCGAGAATTCGGATTCGGCGGCCTGGAGAGAGCTCGAGGCGATACGCGCCGAGGCGGCTGCACTCCGGAGGCAACTCGCCGATTCGCCGGATCGCACACGGGAATTGGAAGCCCGCATCGATTCGCTGACCATTCGCAACACGAAGCTGATGGACACACTCAAGGAGGCGCGCCAGCAACTGGTCGCACTGCGCGAGGAGGTCGATCGGCTGGGTCAGCCGCCGAGCGGATACGGCGTTCTGATCGGCGTGTACGACGATCAGACGGTCGACGTGTTCACTTCGGGTCGCAAGATGCGGTTGACGTGTTCACCGAACATCGACACCGCGACCCTCGAGTACGGCCAGACCGTGCGTCTCAACGAGGCGCTGACGGTGGTCGAGGCGAGCACCTTCGATTCGGTCGGTGAGATCGGCACCTTGCGCGAGATCCTGGACGACGGTCGCCGCGCGCTGGTCGTCGGCCACGCCGACGAGGAGCGGGTGGTCTGGCTGGCCGGCCCGCTGGCCAAGGTCGCCGAGGTCGACGATCTGGACGACCCCGATTCCCCCATTCGCAAACTGCGGCCCGGTGATTCGCTGCTGGTCGACACCAAGGCGGGCTTCGCTTTCGAGCGGATTCCCAAGGCCGAGGTGGAAGACCTCGTGCTCGAGGAAGTCCCGGATGTCGACTACAACGACATCGGCGGTCTCGGACGCCAGATCGAGCAGATCCGCGACGCGGTGGAACTGCCGTTCCTGCACAAGGATCTGTTCCGCGAGTACGCGCTGCGTCCGCCCAAGGGCGTGCTGCTCTACGGTCCGCCCGGCTGCGGTAAGACGCTGATCGCCAAGGCGGTGGCCAACTCGCTGGCCAAGAAGATCGCCGAGGCGCGCGGTGAGGACGCCAAGGAAGCCAAGTCGTTCTTCCTGAACATCAAGGGCCCCGAGCTGCTCAACAAGTTCGTCGGCGAGACCGAGCGTCACATCCGGATCATCTTCCAGCGGGCGCGCGAGAAGGCCTCCGAGGGCACGCCGGTGATCGTGTTCTTCGACGAGATGGACTCGATCTTCCGCACCCGCGGCTCCGGCGTCTCCTCCGATGTGGAGACAACCGTTGTGCCGCAGCTGCTTTCGGAGATCGACGGCGTCGAGGGCCTGGAGAACGTCATCGTCATCGGCGCCTCCAACCGCGAGGACATGATCGACCCCGCGATCCTGCGGCCGGGCCGCCTGGACGTGAAGATCAAGATCGAGCGGCCGGACGCCGAATCGGCGCAGGACATCTTCTCCAAGTACCTGACCGAAGGACTGCCGCTGCACGCCGACGATCTCGAGGAGTTCGGCGGCGACAAGGGCGCCTGCATCCGCGCGATGATCGAACGGGTCGTCGACCGGATGTACGCCGAGAGCGAGGACAACCGCTTCCTGGAGGTCACCTACGCCAACGGTGACAAGGAAGTCCTGTACTTCAAGGACTTCAACTCCGGCGCCATGATCCAGAACATCGTGGACCGCTCCAAGAAGTACGCCATCAAGGCGGTGCTCGACACCGGCAACCCGGGTCTGCGCATCCAGCATCTCTACGATTCGATCGTGGACGAGTTCTCCGAGAACGAGGACCTGCCCAACACCACGAATCCCGATGACTGGGCCCGCATCTCGGGTAAGAAGGGCGAGCGCATCGTCTACATCCGCACCTTGGTCACCGGCAAGAACGCCAGTGCCAGCCGTGCGATCGACACGGAGTCGAACACGGGTCAGTACCTGTAGTTCGGGGGATATCGCGGGCCGTGTCTCCTCGTGGGGCGCGGCTCGCGTCGTGTCGGGCGAGCGCATCGTCTACATCCGGCTGCGTTGGATGCACCGGCAAGAACGCCAGTGCCAGCCGTGCGATCGACACGGAGTCGAACACGGGTCAGTACCTGTAGTTCGGGGGATATCGCGGGCCGTGTCTCCTCG
>NZ_JBEXKI010000007.1:336312-521038 GCF_040609595.1 Nocardia sp. NPDC004654
CATCCGGCTGCGTTGGATGCACCGGCAAGAACGCCAGTGCCAGCCGTGCGATCGACACGGAGTCGAACACGGGTCAGTACCTGTAGTTCGGGGGACATCTCGGGCCGCGTCTCTCCTGGGGCGCGGCCCTTGTCGTATCTGGTGAACGGATTCCGGATCTCACTCAGTGGACTGTGACCCAGCCCACTGGACGCTTGTCTGGGAAGATAACGCCAGCTAGAGGCCATGTTTTCGGTGCCAAAGCGGCGCCTCGCCGGATTTTTGGTTCGAAAACACCTCCGGCAAGCATCTGAATCATTCATGCTTCAGATTAACGGAGCGCCGACCGTGCGCACCGCATCGAGATGAGGAGCACCCCATGTCCGGATCCGCGTCGGATTTCCTGGCCGAAGTTCTGATCAAGACCATCCAGCAGCTGCTGACGGGCAGCGCGAGCTGAGCGAACTCCGCGTCGAAGGGCCGAGCCACCCTGGTGGCTCGGCCCTTTCGTCTGTGCGAGCGGGAATCGAAGCTGGCGCGGAACTTTCGGGGCGCGACGCCCCGATCCGAGCGAAGGGCTCAGTTGACCTGTCGCGCGTGGACGTCCCAATACTTCTGCCGCAGATCGCGTTTCAGAATCTTCCCGGCGCCCGACACCGGTAGCGCGTCCACGATCTCGATGCTGCGCGGCGCCTTGTATCCGGCGATCAGCTCCTTGGCATGGCCGCGGATCTCCGCCGAGGTCACCTGCTGTCCCGGCTTGCAGACGATGACCGCGTGCACCCGCTCGCCCCATTCGGCGTCCGGCACGCCGATCACCGCCACCGCGGCGACCGCCGGGTGCGCGGCGACGGCGTTCTCCACCTCGGCGGAGTACACGTTCTCGCCGCCGGAGACGATCATGTCCTTGATCCGGTCGACGATGTAGACGTAGCCGTCCTCGTCCATATAGCCGCCGTCCCCGGTGTGCATCCAGCCGTCCCGCACGGCGTCCGCGGTCTCGGCGGGCTTGTTCCAGTAGCCGAGCATCACGTGGCCGCCGCGCACCACCACCTCGCCGACGGTGCCGCGCGGCACCTCGACGCCGTCGGAATCCACGATCCGGATCTCACTGTGCGGCGCGGCCCGTCCCGCCGAACGCAGCCGACCGGCCAGGTGATCCGCCGGACCGAGCAAGGTGGCGATCGGCGCGACCTCGGTCATGCCGTAGGCCTGGGCGAAACCGGCGTTGCCGAAGGCGGCCATCGCGCGCTCGAGCACCGCCTGCGAGATCGGCGAGGCGCCGTACATGATGTGCTCGACGCTGGACAGGTCGAACTCGCCCGCGCGCGGATGGTCGACGAGCATCTGGATCATCACCGGCACCAGCACGGAGGAACTCACCCGGTGCTGCTGGATCGCCGTCAGGGTGGCCACCGGATCGAACGCCGGGATCATCACGTGGGTGCCGCCCAGCATCAGCACACCCTGCCACCCGGCCAGATCGGCGAGGTGGAACATCGGCGCCGCGTGCAGGAAGACCGCGCCCGGGGCCATCAGATACCCGGTGGCGACGCCGCCGAGCGCGGAGGTCAGCAGATTGGCGTGGCTGAGCACCACGCCCTTGGGGAATCCGGTGGTGCCGCCGGTGTAGAAGATGCCCGCCGGCGCCTCGCCGCCGCGGCGCGCGTCGGGAATCGCCGTGGCGTCCGCGAGGATTCGCTCGTAGTCGAGCGCGCCTTCGGGGGCCGGTCCGTCGCCGCAGTGGATCACCGCGCGTAGTTCCGGATACTGCGCCCGCAGCGCCGGAACCATCGGGGCGAAGGCGTCGTCGACGAAGAGCACCCGGCTGTCGGAATCGGCGAGGGAGTACGCGATTTCGGCCGGACTCCACCGGATGTTCACCGGATTGAGAACGGCGTCCGCCCACGGCACCGCGAGCAGGTACTCGTGATAGCGGTCGGAGTTCAGCGACAGCATCGCCACCCGATCGCCCGGGCCGACGCCGAGGTCGCGCAGCGCGCCCGCCAATCGGGCGACCCGGTCGAGCACCTCCCGGTTGGTTCGGGTGCGGGAACCGCAGATGGTCATCAGGCCGTCGGGGTTGAGCTGGGCGGCGCGGTGCAGCCCCTGAGTCAGATACATCGTCGATTCCTCGTCGAACGGCAGTGGTCGGTCCCGACGAGTATTCGGCGGAAAGTGTGATCTGCGCCATGGAAAGCGTGTCGAACTATCAGTCGCCGGTTTGTTGATTTCTCCAAGCGCCCGCCCGTAGGCTCGCCCCACCATGAGCAGACGCCCGACCGCCGCCGAACGTTTGGTGGTGTCGCGCGTGCGGCATCGCGCACCCGAGCTCGTCGACCGCGTCGTAGCGCGAGCCAGGGCGGAGATGTCGGCCTACGCGCCGCTGCCCGCCGCGACCATCGCCACGTCCACCGCCTCGGTCGTCGACCGCCTGCTCGACGCGCTGCACGACGGTCATCCGCTCACCTCGGGCGATCTCGCCGTGCTGCGCGAGTTCGGCGAAACCCGTGCCCGCCAAGGTATTTCGCTGGCCGAGATTCAGAACGGGTGGCGCATCGCGGTCCGTGAGATCCTCGCCGAACTGACCGAGGCTGCCGCCACCAGCGGTGTCGCCGATCACACGCTGCTCCAGTTGATCACCGCGCTGCTCGACCTCGTCGACGCCGCCGTCGTCCCGTACAGCGGCGGGCACCGCGATGTGGAGATCGCCGCCGCGCGGCACGACGAGCAGTTCCGCGCCGAGTTCACCAGGGCCGTGCTCCTCGGCACCCTCGGTCCCGGGGACCTGCGGATCCGCGCGCAGCAACTCGGCGTCGATCTCGAAGCCGAGTACCGCGCGTACCGGGCCGGGACGGAAGATTCGCCCGATCCCGCCGCGCCGCTCCCCGCGAGCGGGTTCGTGACCACGGTGGACGGCGACGTCGCCGGGTTTGTGGAAAAGTCCAGAAGCCCGGGAGTGGGCGGCGTCGTCGGGCTCGGTCCGCCGACCCGGCTGGAGGACTTGGCGCGCTCGTTCCGCCTGGCCGGTCGGGTGTTGGTCACCGCGCGGCTGTTCGGGCGCACCGGAACCGTCGACCTGGACAGCGTCGGCGTGCTGCCCGCGATCGCCGCCGACACCGATCTCGGCGCGGAACTCGTCCGGCGCTATCTGGCGTCCCTGGGCGGCGGCGAATCCGCCCGCACGATCGTCGACACCGTCGAGGCCTACCTCGACACCGGCCTGCGCGTCGAGGCCACCGCCGAGCGGCTCGTGGTGCATCCCAACACCGTTCGCTATCGGCTGAGCCGCTTCGAGGAACTCACCGGCGCGGACCTGCGCGCCGCGCACACGGCGCTGCGAGTCTGGTGGGCGATCCAATACCGCAAGACCCAGAACCCGGGGGAGCGGCGCCCGCCGCGCGGGTGAGACTTTCGCCGCGCGGCTTTCCTTCCGTGCCTTCCCACCGATACGGTCGAATCCGGTGGATGCCGGTTCGAGAGGAGATCCGCATGGGTTCAACGGCTTTCGCCGTTTTTCTGCCGCTGGCGCTGGCCTTGGTGATGTTCGGGCTCGGCCTGACACTCACCGTCGACGATTTCGCCAGGGTGCTGCGCTATCCCGCGGCGGCGGCGATCGCGCTGGTCTGCCAGATGGTGCTGCTGCCCGCCGCGTGCTTCGGGCTCATCCTGCTGTTCGGCGTGGAGGGCGCGCTCGCGGTGGGCATGATGCTGCTCGCGGCCTCGCCGGGCGGACCGTCGGCGAACCTGTTCAGCCACATCGCCGGTGGGCATGTCGCGCTGAACATCACGCTCACGGCGGTGAATTCGGTGCTCGCGGTGTTCACGTTGCCGCTGGTCGTCGCGCTGTCCTACACGGTGTTCCTGGACGGCGAGGGTTCGATCGGATTGCGGCCGGACAAGTTCGCGCAGGTCTTCGCGATCGTGCTGGTGCCGGTCGCGGTCGGCATGTGGGTGCACCGGCGTTTCACCGACTGGGCGCGGCGGATGCGCGGGGCGGTGAAGGTGTTGTCGATCGTGGTGCTCGCGCTGGTGGTCGCGGCCGCCGTGGCGAAGAACTTCGAGACCCTCACCGAGCACCTCGGCGAACTGGCCGCGCTGTGCCTGGTGTTCGCGGTGCTCAGCCTGACGGTCGGTTACCTGGCGCCGCGGCTGTTCGGCGTCGACGAGGACCAGGCCGTCGCCTCGGCGATGGAGATCGGCATCCACAACGGCGCGATCGCCATCGCCGTCGCGGTCTCCGTGCTGCACAACGACACGATGGCCGTGCCGGGCGCGGTGTACGGCGTGCTGATGAACATCCCGGCCGCCGGCGCGGCCTACCTCCTGGCGCGCCGCCACCGGTCCGCGAAGGTGACAGCCGCGGCCTGAGCCAGGGACTACGCCTGAATGTTGATCTCGACTCGCCCCGAGGGTGGATGGGCGAGCGGGCGTTTCCCGTTAGATTCGACGCGGTCGGAGTCCGAATCGTCGAGGAGCGGCGTGATCGATACGGTAGAGCGTCAGCAGCGGAACCTCGCGGGGGCGGATCGTCCCGCGGTGGCGTCCACGGGCATCGCCGTCGTCGCGGGCGTTTCCCTCGCGGTGCTGCTGTTCTCGGCGAGCCGCTACGACTACTTCGGCGACGAGCTGTACTTCCTCGCCGCGGGCCGCCACCCGTCCTTCGGCTACGCCGATCAGGGTCCGGTGCTCCCGATGCTGGCTCGCCTGATGGACACCGTCGCCCCCGGCTCGTTCTTCGCGCTCCGGCTGCCCGCGGTCGCGCTGACCACGCTGGCCGTGGTGCTCACCGCGCTGCTCGCCAGGGAATTCGGCGGCGGCCGCCGCGCCCAGTTGCTCGCGGCCATCGCCTACGCGACGTCGCCGTTCCTGCTGTTGCAGGGCAAGATGCTCACCACCAACGCGATCGACACCGTGCTGTGGGTGATCATCACCTGGCTCGTGGTGCGCTGGGTGCGCACCCGCCGTGATTCGCTGCTGCTGTGCGCCGCCCTCGTGACGGCGGTGGACATGCAGGTGAAGTGGCTGATCCCGTTCTTCTGGATCGCGATAGCGGTGACCTCGTCGGCCCTCGGTCCGCGCGAGCTGGTGCGGCGCCCGCTGCTGTGGCTCGGCGGCGCGATCGTCGTGCTCGCCACGGTGCCGACCCTGATCTGGCAGGCGGGCAACGGGTGGCCGCAGCTGCACATGGGCGAGGTGATCAGCGGCGAGCAGGGCGTTCTCGGCGGGCGGCTGATGTTCGTGCCGCTCGCGCTGCTGACCGCGGGTCTGCTCGGCGCGGTGGTGCTGGTGTACGGCGTGTGGGCGCTGCTGCGCAATCCCGCGCTGCGCCCGTACCGCTTCCTCGGCGCGACGCTGCTGTTGCTGGTCGCCATCTTCCTGGTGATGGGCGGACGCATCTACTACATGGCGGGGATGTACGGCGTGGTGCTCGCCGCGGGCGCGGTCGGGCTGGTCGAGCTGGCCGCTGGACTGCGCCCGTCGCCCCGCAGGCTGGCCACCGCGGGCGGCGCGGCGGTGGTGCTGGGTTCCACGGCGCTCGTCCTGTGGTCGACGCCGTGGCAGCACCCCGACCGCATCGCACCGCCCGCCGACGTCGCGGAAGCCGCGATCAATATCGGCGTCTACGGCGAATTCGGCTGGCCCGAGCTGACCACCGCCGTGACCGAGGCCTATGCCGCGCTCGCCCCAGCCGAACGCGCGAACACCGTCGTGGTCACCGACACCTACTGGCAGGCCAGCGCACTCGACCAGTTCGCGCGCGACGAACTGCCGCCGATCTACAGTCCGAGCCGCGGCTACGGCTACTTCGGCAGGCCGGACGAGCAGACCGGCACCGTGCTCGCGGTCGGCGTGCCCGAGAGCTTCCTGCGCTGGAACTTCGACAGCGTGGAACCGGTCGGCAAGGTGGACAGCAGGCTCGGCTTTCCCGGCAACACCCAGGACGTCACCGTGTGGGCGTGCACCGGGTCGCGTCATCCGTGGGCCAAGACCTGGCCGGACTTGATGCATCTGTAGCCGGACGTGGTTATCTGAAGGCATGACATCAGGGCAAACCGAGATCTGGCACAACCCGCGGTGCTCGAAGAGCCGCACCGCGACGGCGCACCTGGACGAGACGGGCGTGGCCTACTCCGTGCGCCGCTACCTGGACGACCCGCCGACCGCGGACGAGTTGCGCGAGGTGCTGCGGCGGCTCGACGCGCAACCGTGGGACATCACCCGCACCGGCGAGCAGATCGCCAAGGACCTGGGCATGGCGGACTGGGGCCGCACGCCCGCCGACCGCGACCGGTGGATCGAGGCGCTGGCCGCCAACCCGCAGCTGATCCAGCGTCCGATCGTGCTCACGGCGAACGGCGGCGCGGTGGTCGCGCGCACCGAGGACGCCTTGCGCACCCTCGACTGAACCCGGCGCGCGAAACCCGGACTCCCCGGGCGGTATTCGCCGATACCTGCCGCCGCGCACAGGCGGTAGGGTCGGCACCATGAAGGTTCAACTGCGCCACAATCCCGCCTCCACCGTCGCGCGGTGCTTCCTCGCGGGCGGTGAGCCGATGCGGGTCGAGAGCGGCGCCATGGTCGCCCATTCGGCGGGAATCACGCTGCAGGCCAAGGCCGAAGGCGGCATCCTGGCCGGTCTCAAGCGCTCGGTGCTCGCCGGGGAGTCGTTCTTCGTCTCCACGTTCACCGCGCCGCAGCAGGGCGGCTGGGTCGACGTCGCGCCCGCGCTGCCCGGCGACATGCTGAACCTGCAGATCACCCCGGACCGGCCGTTCTTCATCAGCCGCGGCGGCTGGATCGCCAACTCGCACGGCGTGCAGGTGGAGAGCAAGTGGGGCGGCTTCGCGAACCTGTTCGGCGGTGAGGGCGGCTTCGGCCTGCGCGCGCACGGCGAGGGCGAGATCGTGGTCGGCGTCTTCGGCGCGATCGACGTGATCGACCTGCAGCCCGGCGAACCGATCACCATCGACACCGGACACGTGGTCGCCTACGACCTGGCCATGAACTTCACCATCCGGCGCGCCGTCTCCGGCCGCTCCATCCAGTCGCTGAAATCGGGCGAAGGATTCGTCTTCGACTTCGTCGGCCCCGGCCGGGTGCTGCTGCAGACCCGCAATCCCGGCGCGTTCCTGTCCTGGGCCAGCACCGGCGCGTCGTCGAGCTGACCGAAGCGAATTCCGCACGGCGAGGACTTCCATCCGCGCCCGTCACGTCCGGATAACCTCCCGGACACCCGGGTCCGTGATGCTGGCCGCTCCACTCGATGAACTACCCGAAGGATGACATCTCATGGAGCTGCTCGAAGTCGTCGCCACCATTTTCCAGACGTTCCTGGCCCTGGGCAGCGGCAGCGCGGCGTAACGGATCAGGACAGGAGATCGCCGATCAGCACCCGGGTGTCCGGGACGAACGGCCAGTCCGGGTCGGCGAGGTGGGCGCGCAGTTCCGCGTCGGTCCACCACCAGCCGTCGGCGATCTCCTCGGGCTGATGACGGATGGGGCCGTCGTAGCGCAGCTCGTAGGCGAACAAGTGGCAGCGCATCGGCCTGCCCTCCCATTCCCCGTCCCAGGACGCGCTGGCCATCGGCAGCGGCGGCGTCACGTCCGGGCCGAGCACGATGCCGAGCTCTTCGCCGAGCTCACGGATCGCGGTCCGCTCCGGATCCTCGCCAGGCGCGACGACACCGCCCGCGAGGCAGTCGTGCATCCCGGCGAACACCATCTTCGTGTCGGTGCGGCGGTGCACGTAGACCCGCTCGCCGTCCATCGATCGCACCAGCACCCCCGAACTGGCGTGCCACAGCCCCGCGCGATAGACCTCGGCGCGATCGGCCGCGCCGACCTCTCGCCCCTGCCGGTCGTACACCGCGATCATCTCGTTCGGCTGCGCTGACACCGCTCGAGGGTAGCCTGAGTGGTGCACTCCACCTGGAGAGAGGACCGTCCGATGGTGCTTCCGCGCGCAGTGGCGAGATTCAACCGGCACGTGACCAATCCGGTGGCCGGACTGATCGCGGGCACGGTGCCGCCGTTCGGTGTCGTGGTGCACAAGGGGCGAAAATCCGGGCGCGCCTATCGAACTCCGGTGTGGGTGTTCGAGGACGGCGGTGTCTACCGCATCGCGCTGACCTACGGTCGTGACGCGGAGTGGGTCAAGAACGTCGTCGCCGCGGGTGGTTTCGAGCTCGAGACGAGGGGCCGCATCGTCGAGTTGGTGGATCCGGTGGTGCTGGAGGACCGGTCCGCGGGCTGGGCGCCGATCGGTATTCGGCAGGTGCTGCGGAGCATCGCCGCCAAGTACTACCTGCAGGCCGGTCCTGTCGGCTGATCGCGGGTCAGCGGCGGCGGCGGGCTTTGGCGCTGCGCGATGATCTGGTGTTGCGCGGTGCCGGCGTGCGGCCCTGAGAAGCCACGCGCTGCTCGGACCGCACGGTGCGCCCGGATTCCACCGGGTGCTCGGATGCCCCGCCGGGCCGTGGTTTCGCCGTCGGCACCGGTTTCGCGCCCGGCTTCGGTTTCGCGCCCGGACGTGGGGCGTCGTTCGGCTCTGTGGTAGCCGATGACGTTGGCGCGGAACGGGTTTCGGCGTCGATCCACCGGTACGTGAGGTACTGCTGGGCCAGCGTCCACGCGTTGTTCGACACCCAGTACAACAGGATCACGATCGGAAGCACCGCGCCGCCGATCAGCACGCCCGCGGGAAACACCCACAGCGTCAACGTGTTCAGCATTGGTACCTGCGCGGCGGCCGGGTCCTGGCGGGCGATCGAGGCCCGCCCCGTGAAATGCGTCGCGAGGGCAGCCAGCGCCATCAGCGTGCCGGCGACCGCGGCGGTCGAAACGCTCGGCTGCCCGGCCAGGGTGGCCGACAGCGGTGTCCCGAAGAACTCGGCCCGCAGGAACGACTGCACATCGGCGGCGTCGAAGACGTAGTTCGGTGTCTGCGCGTTCTGTTCGGTCGTCATCGGCGCCGGCGTCGACTGGAAGGGCAGATGCCCCAGTGCGCCGGTGCGGTCGAACGATCGCAGCACGTGGAACAGCGCGAGGAACACCAGCCCTTGGCCGAGCATCGGCAGGCAGCCCGCCAGCACACTCACACCGTGCTGCCGTTGCAGTTTCTGGATCTCGGCGACCTGACGTGGCCGGTCGTCGGAATAGCGCTTGCGCAGCGCCTCGATCTCGGGTTGCAGGCGCTTGACGACGGCCTGGGTTCGGACCTGTTTCAGGAAGAGGGGATACATGGCCGCGCGGAGAGTGGCGACGAGGAACACCACGGCCAGCACCCAGGCCAGGCCGCTGGCGGGCCCGAGCAGCGCGGCGAAGGCGGTGTGCCAGAGCCAGAGCACGGCGGAGACAGGGTAGTAGACGACATCGAGCATGGGGGAACACCTGATTCGGTGAGACGTGCGCGCACGCACGGAAACGGGAGGAGGTCACCGCGAAGGGCCGACCACCACCGCGCGGTGACGCGGGCCGATCAGCCCGTGACCTGTCCCGGCGCTCGCGGCCGCGGACGGCCCGCCGTGTCGGGATTGCTCTGTCGCAGATACGAACCGCGCCTGCGGCGCTGCGCCGAGGGCGGCGGTCCGCAGCGCGGGACGACGACCGGCGCGACCGCCGCGCCGCGCAGCGCCACGATCGCGAACACCGCGGCGGCGAGCACGCCGAGCGCGGCCAGCGAGGCGTGCTCGGGCAGGGGCGTGGCCAGCAGCGCGAACGCGGAAGCCAGGCACGCGAATACCGCGAACGCCGTCAGCTGAACCCGCGAGAACACGGGATCGAGCGTACCGGGTGTGGGCGGGTCACGCTCCGTCGCCGAGATCCCACTGTTCGGCGCGGTGCAAGGCGGCGGGGGTCAGTCCGAAGGTGCGACGGCAGGTGCGGGTGAGCTGGGTGCTGTCGTCGAAACCGGCGGCGTGTGCGGCGGCGGCGAGGTCGTCACCGGAACGGAACCGGCCGATCGCGACCCGCAGCCGCAACCACAGCATGTACGGGCGCAACGGCATTCCGACCTGCTCGGCGAACAGGTGCGAGAGCCGGGCGGGGGAGAGCCCGACCCGCTTCGCCACATCGGACCCGCGGATCGAATGATCCGGCACCAGACTCGGCAGCAGCCGCAGCGCCTCGGTCACCGCGCCGTGCCGCTGCGCGCCGTGGGCAGCCGTTGGGACGCCGCGTAATTCGCGCACGATGGCGGCCACCTGCTCGGCGATCGGCGCGCCCGCCAGCGTCGCGGGCAGCGCGTGCTGATCGTCGGCCCAGCCGCCCGCGTGCGCGCGACGGTCGGCGGCGGCGCCCGCCGCGGTCTCCGGATCGAGGTAGAGCGCGGCGCCTTCGGCGGCGGTCTCGATCCGGTGCGGCGCGTCGGCGGGCACGATGATCCTGGTGCCGCGGTGGCGGACCCCGCCCGCGTCCATCACCGTGATCGGAGTGCGGGCGGCGAGCAGTTGGACGGTGTGATGGGCGTGCAGCGCGGTCGGGCGGATCGCACCGCCGAAGGCGAGAATTCCCGGCCGCAGCAAAGCCGTTGCCCGCCGGGGGGATTCGTCGGGCGTGCGGGCGCCGCCCGAGGCTGGGGGTGTCGCGGACACCCCGTCGGTGACCAGAGCCTTCTCCATCGGACGCTCCCGGCAGGTGACGCATGGATCCGGGTTTCGGATCCATCGCCGAGACTATCCGGGTCGCACCGCGGCGGTGAGCGTTTCGGTCAGGTGATCCAGGAATTCACCCACGATCGGTCGTGCGGTCCGGTGTGCGGAAACCGGGTGCGCGACGCCGGGCCCGTCGTCGCAGCGGTCGTGGGGGCGAGCAGCTTTCGGACCTCGGGGAGTTCGGCGACCGCCGATGTGACGGGCCATGCGGACAGGCCGAACGCCGCGCGGGTTCTCCGAGGAATCCGGCGCGGCGTTCGCGGTCGCTCTAGTCGAATGCGGTGGCGGGCGCCAGCGGGACGACCAGGCTCGACGGCCTGCTCGCGTCCCGGTGGATCTGCTGTGACGAGCCGATCAGCCTGGGCAGATCGGTGGGCACCGGGATCGTGGAAGGGAAGGTGCCGCTGGTGATCCGCACGCGCAGCGCGTGTCCCGGCTCGAGCCGATGGAACGCTGGGCGCAGCTTGATCTCCATCCGCGTCACCTCGCCGGGGACGAGCAGTTGCTCGGCCTCCTTGCGCACCACGTGCTCGGGTCCGTAGACGGTGCCATCCGCGGCCCGCCACGTCTTCTCCTCGTCGAGCGTGCGCAGGCTGGCCAGCTGCGAGCCGCCGGTGATGTTCACCGAGGTACCGTTCGGGGCCACGTCGTCGAGCCACACCTGGAAAGCCGCGTCGGTACTGGTCGAGGAGGCGTACAGGGTGAGGCTGCTCGGGCCCGCCAGCACCGTCGGCTCGGTCACCGGATCCATCGTGTACGCGCGCCCCGCGGTCGGGCCCTGCACCCATTCGGTACACGGGTTGTAGGCGTTGAAGACGCGGAAGACGAAGTCGAGCAGGCCGCCGGAGTACTGGCCCAAGGTCTGCCGGTTGCAGATGTTGTCCAAGCCGCTGTAGTCGAGCCGGTCCGCGGCGTCGGGGATCGTGGGCTGCTCGGCGACGAGCCGGTCGCCGTCGAAGTAGCGGCGCTGAATCTCGGCCTGCTCGAACGGGTATCGCGAGGTCGCGACGGCGTTGTTGTTCGCGTCGATGACGTGCAGCGTGCGATCGGCCTCGTCCACGCCGTTGTCGATCCCCTTGAGGAAGCGGTCGAACCAGGCCAGCGTGATCATGTCGGTGTCCAGCCGCGAACCGGGCCCGAAGCCGAGGCCGACGTGGTACCACGGGCCCATCAGCAGCTGGAACCGCCCGTCGGTCGGCTGCCCGGGCGTCATGGGCGCGAACTGGTCGCGCCCGGCCGCCAGGTTCTGCAGCTGGGAGTAGTTGCGCCACGGCCCTTCCTGGTACAGGTCCCACAGCCCGCCGACCTGGTACATGGCGATGTCGTTGTCCACCAACGCTTCCAGCTCGGTCTCGAACCGCCGCTCCTGCCACCACGCGCCGTCGTAGGCCAGCGGGCCGCCCGCGTACGCCTCCACCAGCTTGACGATGGTGCTGTCGGTCGACACCAGCGCCGCGAGGTGATCGCCGAGCGCCTGCACGAAGGTCTGCGGTGTCACCACCGCCGTCATGAACGGGCCGATCAGACTCAGATACGGCACCATCAGCGAGATGACGGTGAGCAGCAGCGGGCTCATCAACCCGTCGTGACCGAGCACCTCGTTGAAGATGTTGTTGGGCATGGCCATCGGCACGATCGCCTTCAACGGCGAACCGGGACCGACGGATTCGGCGGTCCGCATGGCCGACAGCGCCGGGAAAGAGTACCCGTACATGCCGACCTTGCCGCTGGAACCCGGCAGCCGGGCGGCCCAGTCCACTACCTGCGCGCCGTCGAGGCCGTCTTGTTCGGACGCCGGATTCCAGGCGCCGGTGGAGCCGCCGGTGCCGCGGACGTCGGCGATCACCTCGATGTAGCCGCGCCGCACCAGCATGTCCTGGGCGCTGGTGGCCTGATTGATGATCCGGCGCGCGTCGCGCAAATGGTCCGGCAGCGGGATGCGCAGCTGATCGATGACGCCGGTGACGGCGGCGGTGAGCGCGCTGGAGATCGCGCCGTAGGTGGTGAAGTTGACGACTACTGGGAACTCGCCCTCGGCCCGTCGCCCGGTCGCCGGGTCGGTCGGATACCTGACCTCGGCCTGCAACTTGGTGCCGTCCGCAAGCGGAATAACCTGTCCCAGTCGATATTCGATGCCGTACCGCTCCGGCGTCGGCACGTAGTCCGCGGGCAGGCCGAAGTTCGCGGGCGCGGAAGGCACCGGGCCCGCGGCGGGGACGGCGCTCGCGCCGGGCGCGAGCTGAACGGTCGGCCCGAGGGCGGTGATCGCCGCGAGGGCGACCGTGGCGGCGCGGCGGCGGAACCGCGCCCGGCTCGAAATCGTCAATTATTTGAACTCTCTGCTCGCGGTGCCGAGACCGGCGCCCCGGGGCCTCACTGTCTGATACAGCAGACCGCATAAGTCGGGTGCCGCACCACCGGCAGTTCCCAAGACCGCCGGGCGGCGATTTGTGCGCCCGACCAAAGCGGGCGGAACTACGGTGCGAACGAGGCGGCTTCGAGCCGCCTGGCCAGCCGCGCCGCCGACAGCGTCATGGCGTCGGCGGGGCGGTGCGGATCCAGCCCGGTGAGTTCGTGCACGCGCGCGAGGCGATAGGTCACCGTGTTGCGGTGCACCATCAGCTGCCGCGCTGTGGCGAGCTGGTTGAAACCGGTGTCCACGAACGTCTCCAGCGTCTCGGCGAGCATCGGCTGGGCGTCCAGCGGTGCGAGCAGCGCGGCCAGACCCGGCCGGGCCGCGTCGCTCACCGCCACGGTGTACTCGAAGTGCAGATCCGTTCGGCGACAGACGATCTCGCGTCGCGCGAGACAGCGCCCGAGCTCGGCGAGCACGCGCGCCTCGGCGGCGAGCGCGGGGACCGCGGCCCTGGTGGACGCGGCTCCCACGCCCACCCAGTACGGGGGAATTCGGCCGGGCGCGTGCGCGGGCAGGCGGGCGGTGAGCCCGGCCAGCGCGGCTGAGCCGTCGTCGCCGGAGGCCAAGGGGATCAGTGCGGTCCAGCCCCCGGTGTCCAGACGCAGGAAGACGCCGGGGATGGCCTCGACCCGATGCCGCAGGGCCGCCGCGGGACCACCGTTGCTCCCGCACAACCGGAACACCGCGACCAGGAAGGCGTCGGCCACCGGGATGACCGGGTCGTCGGCCCACTCCACCGGATCGCGCCCGGCGAGCAGCGCCTCGGCGATACCGCGGCGGCGCTCCAGCAGTTCCCATCGCGGATCGTGGGCGCGCTGGACGGCCGCGGTCGCGATGCGCGAGCCGACCAGCGTGATGTACTTCAGCAGCGCCGGGGAGGCGTCCAGCAGCAAGGTCTCGTCGGCGCCCGCCGAATCGCGCAGCCGGTCCCAGAGGAACGCCGCGCCGAGCCGATACCGCTCGAGCACATCGGCCAGCGGTGTGCCGTCGCGCAGCCGGTCCATCGCCAGTTCCACCAGCTCCCTGGTGTCGGCTTCGGACGGCTCGACGCCGCGGCGCAGGTACTGGAAGAACAGATCGACATTGAGCTTCGCGCCGCGGGCGAAATCGGTTTCGACCAGCGAGAATGGCAGCTGCGCGTAGGGCGGCAGTGTGCCGTAGAACCCCTCCAGCAGCGCGGCCGCGGCGCGGTGCAGGTCGTCGATCCGCGCGGATCGCTGCCCGTGGCCGGAAGTTTCGCCCGGGTCGGTCATCGGCGCCTCCGTGTGCCTCAATGCCGTCCTGTGTCCCGGCTCAGGCCGAGTACAGGGCCTCGATGGTATCGGTGTAGCGGGTCGCGATCGGCGCGCGGCGAAGTTTGCCGGTTGCCGTCAGACAGTCGCCGCCCGGCTCCCACACCTCGCCGAGCACCCGATACTTCTTGATCTGCTCGACGCGGGAGAGTTTGCCGTTCGCCGCCGTCATCCCGCGCTCGATCTCGGCGAGCACCTCCGGGCTGGCGGCGAGGTCGGTGACCGAGTTCGCCGCGAGCCCGTTCCGCTTGCCGAAGGCGGCGGCCAGATCGGGGTCGAGACAGATCAGCGCGGTGTTGTACGGGCGTTGTTCGCCGATCACCACGACCGCGCCCGCCAGCGGGCAGTTCTCGGTGATCGTGTTCTCGATGTTGGCCGGGGACATGTTCTTTCCCGCGGCGTTGATGATGAGCTCCTTCTTGCGGCCGACGATCGACAGGTAGCCGTCGGCGTCGAAGGAGCCGATGTCGCCGGTGTGCAGCCAGCCGTCGGGGTCGACCGTCTCGGCGGTCTCGACGGGGTCGCCGCGATATCCGCGCATCACGATCTTTCCCCGGATCAGCACCTCGCCGTCCGCCGCGAGGCGGACCTCGGCGCCCGGCAGCGGCGTGCCCACCGTGCCGATCTTGATCCGTCCCGGCCCGTTCAGCGTCGCGCCCGCGGTGCACTCGGTCATGCCGTACCCCTCGCACAACGGCAGGCCGAGGCCGAGAAAGAACTCGTGCACGTCCGGTGGGATGGCCACCGATCCGGTCACCGCGACGCGCACCTGGTCCAGGCCGAGCCTGGCGCGCAGCGGACCGAGCACCAGGCGCTCGGCGACGGCGTGCTGGACGCGGCCGGTGAACCCGAGCGCGCGTCCGTCAGAGGCGGCACGCGCGCGGTCGCGCCCGACGCCGACCGCCCACCTGGCCAGCGCACGACGCGGCGGCGGCTCCGCGGCGAACCGTTCCTCCAGCGCGCCTTTGACTTTCACCCACACCCGCGGCACGCCGAGGAACACCGTCGGCCGTACCTCGGACAGCGCGGCGGCCACCTGTGTGAAATCCGGAACCGTGGTGATCTGGCTGCCCTCCAGCATGGTCAGGTAGTGCGCGAACCACCGGTTGGCCGCGTGCGCGTCGGGCAGGTAGGAGATGACTCGATCGTCCGGACCCCCGCCACCGAATTCATCGATGACGCGGGCGTTCTCGATGAAATTGGTGTGCGTGAGCTCGACGCCCTTCGGCGGGCCGGTGGTGCCCGAGGTGTAGACGATGGTGAGCAGGTCCTCGGGACGCACCGCGCGCCACGTCGCCTCGAAATCGAAACCGTCCGGTGCGGAGGCGGATTCGAGCGCGTCCAGCGCCACGGTGCCCGCGGGCGCGTCGTCCACGACGATCAAGTGCTCGACACGGTGGCCCCGCTCGGCCGCCACCGCGATCGCCGCCGAAATCCTTGGCGCGAACTGGCTTTCGCAGATGACCGCCCGGTTCCCGGCGTTGCCGAACTGGTAGGCGAGCAGCTCGACCGGATTGGTGTTGTACACCGAGAAGGGCGTGGCGCCCGCGTGCAGCACGGCGGTGTCGCACAGGTGGAACTCCGGCCGGTTGGTCAGCATCAGCGCGACGGTGTCGCCGGGGCGCACGCCGAGCGCGGCGAGACCCGTCGCGATGGCGCGGACCCGCGCGCCGTACTCGCGCCAGGTAATCGTCTGCCCGCCGCCGAGAGTGCGCAGCGCGACCGCGTCGGCGTAGCGGGCGACGTTCGCCTGGAACGCCGCGCACAGGGTGTCCGGACGCACCCGTTCGACCGCCGGAGTTGTGGAGGGAACCAAGACCGAGACCTTCTGCTGGAGTGTGGTCGAGGCGACCCGCGTCACCGGCGGTGGCGTCGACCTCGTCGTCCGTCCAAGCTCAGCGCATCGAGCGGACCCGTCGCCAGGGGCAAAGGACAAGACTGTGCCGTACCGATTTGTGCATCGGACCAAACGGCCGCGCACGACGGCAGCGGTGGAGCATTCCGGCGACCCGGTCCGCGACCTGCCTGCCGCCCTCGCGGACACCGTCAGAGGACGCTGCCGGTCCGTCGAGAGTCAGTGCACGGCCGGACGTCTAGCGCGCGGTGGGCCGGTGCAATTCCCTTGCCAGGGTCAGGAGTTCGGGTAGGTACGCGCCGTCGGTGGCGACGTGTGCGAGCGCGTCCTCGAACGCGAAGGCGCGGACCTCGAGAATCTGCTCGGCGTCGGCGGGATTGCTGGGGGAGGACTCCAGCACGACGTCGGCGGCGCACCACAGCCACGCCTTGTGCGGGTGCGGCTGCCACGGCCGGTACGGTTCCGGTGCGTCACTGGTCGCGTGGTGCGCGCCGAGCCACCGCACCGGGCCGACCGGGCGCGCGCCCGCCTCCTCGCGCAGTTCGCGGCGCAGGCACTCGTCCACCGATTCGCCCGCTTCCCTCGTCCCGCCGGGCACCAGCCAGAAGTCGCGGTCGTCGCGGCACAGCACGATCCGCTCGCCGACGAAACACACCACGTGCACGTTGGTCACCAGCTCGTCGGCGGGCAGCTCGGTGGAGAAGTGGACGCCCAGGCCACCCCACTCCCAGCGGACGGGTGTGTGCAGCAGCGGATAGCGCTCGGCGAGACTCACTCGCTCGAGGTTAGTTCAGGAAGCCGGAACAGCAGCACCTCCGGATCGAGGCCTTCGTCCTCCACTCGAAACGCGTTGCGGAACAAGTCCTGATCGCGATCGTTGCGCCGGATCACGGTGCCGATCTCGGGATTGACCCGGCAGGCTGCGGCGCAGCGCAGCCAGTCGCGCGCGAAGGCGGCGTCCTGGAATGCGGGGAAGCTGAACTTCGGGCCCATCGCCCAGCACATGCTGAGCATGCCGAGTTGCGCGTCGGCGGGCCAGGAGTCGAAACCGGCGAACGGCATCACGACCGCGCCGGTGCCGTGCCGCACCATTCGTCCGCGCAGCAGCGTCTCCAGCTCGTCGAGCCTGGCGAAGACGACGCGGTCGATGTGCTCGTCGGTCAGCCGCAGCTCGGTGACGTCGGCGAAACGGCGGTAGCCGCCCGCCACGAGATCCATCCGGCTCTTCACCGCGTCCCATGCCGCGTTGATCTCCGCGCAGGTGGCGGCCGAGCCGTCGGGGCGGCGCCACGGCAGCCTGCGGGCGGCGATGAGCGAGGCGGCCCGTTCGGCCGGAGTCGGAGCGCCGCGCACCCGTCCGGTGTCGTCGAGCTTGTTGCCGACACCGGTGCTCACGAAGCCTTCGGAATCCAGGTACATCCAGGGCACCCGGCCCTCCAGCGTTTCGTTGAACGGCAGCCAGACACGGCGCACCGCGGCCTTCATGGACGATTCCCCTCGTAGACAGTGCGGAAAGGTGTCGTTTCAGCATGGGACGAGGAGCGGCGGCGAACACGAGTAGCGCACTACTCGTGTTCGCCGCCGAAATTGTGTGCGATCGCGCTGACCGGGGCCGCGCCGGTCAGCGCTCGCGGGCCAGCACCCGGTAGCAGGCGTTCCACGCCCACTCGACCGGCCCGCGCTCGAAGCGCCGCAGCCACAGGTGCGCGGCCGTCACGATGATCAGCGTGACCACCAGGTAGATCGCGATCGTGAACGGGACGCGCGCGTCGGGGGAGACCCGCGCGGCCAGGCCAAGACCCCAGCCGTAGCACAGCGCCGAGGCGACCAGGTTCTGCAGGATGTAGCAGGACAGCGCGGTGCGGCCGACCTCGGTGAGCCGTCGGCCCGCGAAACCGAGCCGAGGACGGCGCAGGTAGAACTCGGCGACCAGCGCGAGGATACCGAAGGCGACGAACGGCGCGCTGCCGTAGCGGGTGAGCAGCACCAGATCGCCGCCGAACACGCCGACCAGGAAATCGATCGGCGCGGCGATCGCGCCGATCACCATGAGCCGCTTGCGGGTTCGCGCGCCCTCCGGGCGGAACACGCCCGCACGATACAACCGGGCGCCCGCGAGGAACAGCGCGACCGACATGGCGAAGACGAAGACGGCCTCGACCCGGAACGTCAGCGCGTTGTCCAAGCGGAACACGACCAGGTCCGAGAACGAGCCGTTCGCATAGGGATTCGGGTCCAGCGGCTCGCGCGGCGCCGAATCCTGCTGCGGCGCGAAAGCCATCGCCATTGCGATCAGTGTGAGAATGGCCAGGTGGACGCTCGCCGCGATCGTCAGCCAGCGGCGTTGCGCGCGCTCGCTCGTGGCGAGCACGAAGGCGACCACCAAGCCGGTCACCGCGTAGCCCATCAGCACGTCGAACTCGGCGACCAACAGGAAGTTGAGCACGCCGTCCAGGAACAGCAGCCCGGCCCGCCACGGATACCCGCCCGGCCACGCGCGGCCGCGGCGCGCGGCGGAGGCCTGCTGGATGGCCAGACCGATGCCGAACATGATGGTCAGCAGGCCGAGGAACTTGCCCTGCGCCACCTGTTGCAGCACCCGCTCGGTCCACATCCAGCCACCGCCGGTCGCGGCGCCCAGTTCGTCGATGTAGCCGATCAGGCCCTCGGGGTTGGTCATGATCCAGACATTGGTGCCGAGTGTGCCGAGGATCGCGATGCCACGCAGCACGTCGAGCGCGACGAGCCGTGCGGGCCGCCCGGCACGGTCCCGTTCGGTGGCTTTCGCCCCGGTTTCGGCGATGGATTCGGTCATGAGTCGACTATCCGGCCCGGGAGCGGGGAACATGATCCTCCGGAAGTACCACCCTCGGTATGACATTGGTCGGTGTCGCCTAGGCTCGAGGTATGCAGCGCATCATCGGTATCGAGGTCGAATACGGCATTTCCACCCCCACCGAGCCGTCGGCCAACCCGATCCTCACCTCTACCCAGGCGGTCCTCGCCTACGCGGCGGCCGAAGGCGTGCCGCGGGCCAAGCGGACGCGCTGGGACTACGAGGTGGAGTCGCCGCTGCGCGACGCGCGCGGTTTCGACCTGAGCCGGATGAACGGACCGGCGCCGGTGATCGACGCCGACGAGGTCGGCGCGGCCAACATGATCCTCACCAACGGCGCCCGCCTGTACGTCGACCACGCGCACCCGGAGTACTCCGCGCCCGAGGTCACCGACCCGCTCGACGCCGTGATCTGGGACAAGGCGGGCGAGCGCGTGATGGAGGCCGCCGCGCGGCATGCCTCCAGCGTGCCGGGCGCCCCGCGGCTGCAGCTGTACAAGAACAACGTCGACGGCAAGGGCGCCTCGTACGGCACCCACGAGAACTACCTGATGAACCGGGACACTCCGTTCAACCAGATCATCGTCGGCCTGACGCCGTTCTTCGTCTCCCGCCAGGTGATCTGCGGTTCCGGCCGGGTCGGCATCGGCCAGTCCGGCGATCACGCCGGGTTCCAGCTGTCCCAGCGCTCGGATTACATCGAGGTCGAGGTCGGGCTGGAGACCACGCTCAAGCGCGGCATCATCAACACCCGCGACGAGCCGCACGCCGACGCCGACAAGTACCGCAGGCTGCACGTCATCATCGGCGACGCGAATCTGGCCGAGATGTCGACCTACCTCAAGGTCGGCACCACCGCGCTGGTGCTCGACCTGATCGAGGCGGGCGAGGACCTGTCCGACCTGCAGCTGGCCCGCCCGGTCACCGCCGTGCACCAGATCAGCCACGATCCGAGCCTGCGCGCCACCGTCGCGCTGGCCGACGGCCGCGAGCTGACCGGTCTGGCGCTACAGCGGCTCTACCACGAGCGGGTCGCCAAGTTCATGGACCGCGAGGGCAACGAGGACGCCCGCGTGCAGGACATCCTGGACAACTGGGCGATGGTCCTGGACCTGCTCGAGCGCGACCCGATGGAATGCGCGAACCTGCTCGACTGGCCCGCCAAACTGCGCCTGCTCGAGGGCATGCGCCAGCGCGAGGGCCTGAGCTGGGCCGCGCCGAAACTGCACCTGATGGACCTGCAGTACTCCGACGTGCGCCTGGACAAGGGTCTGTACAACCGCCTGGTGGCGCGCGGTTCGATGAAGCGGCTGGTCTCCGAGCAGCAGGTGCTCGACGCGATGACCAAGCCGCCCACCGACACCCGCGCTTACTTCCGCGGCGAATGCCTGCGCCGTTTCGGCGCGGACATCGCCGCGGCCAGCTGGGACTCGGTGATCTTCGACCTGGGCGGCGATTCGCTGGTGCGCATCCCGACCCTGGAACCGCGCCGCGGCACCAAATCGCATGTCGGCAAGCTGCTCGACGGCGTGGACACCGCCGCCGAGCTGGTCCAGCAACTCACCACCTGACCGCGCGGGCCAGGTCGCGAATCGGGCGCTGTCCGCGCGGCGAATTGGGCACAGATCCGACATCGTGTCGGCTCGGCTGGGTAGTGTTGTTGTACGAGCACGCACATTGCTCATGATCGGAACCGTGCTCATACTTTGGGTCCGGTCATGATGAGGACAGAGGAGGTCGGCTGCCATGGCACAAGAGCAGACCAAGCGCACCGGGGGCGGCGACGAGGACGAGGGTCCCGACGGCGTCGACGCCGCCGGTCAGGAGCGCCGCGAGAAGCTGGCGGAGGATACCGACGACCTGCTCGACGAGATCGATGACGTGCTCGAGGAGAACGCGGAAGACTTCGTCCGCGCCTATGTGCAGAAGGGCGGCCAGTGACAGCAGGTGACCCCATGCGTCTCCACCCGGGGTACGCCCTCTCCTCGTTCACCGAACACCTGCGCGCACACGCACCGGAGCTGTTGCCCGGCAACAGATTCGCCGCGATCGATGGCGCCACCGGACACTCCGGTGGCGCCGTCGCGAAGGACGTCGCTCCGCACGGCACCACCATCGTCGCGGTGACCTACCGCGGCGGCGTGCTGATCGCCGGTGACCGGCGCGCCACGCAGGGAAACCTGGTGGCGAGCAGGGACATGGAGAAGGTGTACATCACCGATACCTATTCGGCGGCGGGCATCGCGGGCACCGCGGGCATGGCCGTCGAGATGGTGCGCCTTTTCGCGGTGGAGCTGGAGTACTACGAGAAGATCGAAGGCGTTCCGCTCACCTTCGACGGCAAGGCCAACAAACTGTCGAAGATGGTGCGCGACAACCTCCCCGCCGCGCTGCAGGGCTTGGCGGTGGTGCCGGTGCTGGTCGGATACGACCAGCAGGCCACCGATCAGGACCGGGTCGGCCGCATCGTGTCGTATGACGTGGTCGGCGGTCGCAGCGAGGAGCGATTCGGTTACACCGCAGTCGGTTCCGGTTCGATGTTCGCCAAGACGTCGCTGAAGAAGTTGTACGCCAAGGGGATCGACGCCAACCGGGCGTTGCGCATCGCGGTCGAGGCGCTGTTCGACGCCTCCGACGACGACACCGCGACCGGTGGGCCGGATCTGGCGCGCGGCATCTACCCGACGATCGTCACGATCGACGAGGACGGCGCCGTGGAGGTGCCCGAGGAGCGCGTCGAGGAGATCGCCCGCGGCATCGTCGCCGACCGCGCGGCGGCACAGGAAGGGAGCGCCAACGCATGACACTGCCGTACTACGCGTCGGCCGAGCAGATCATGCGCGACAAGACCGAGCTCGCGCGCAAAGGCATCGCTCGTGGTCGCAGTGTCATCGTTCTGGCGTACGACAAGGGTGTGCTGTTCGTGGCGGAGAATCCCTCCGCGACGCTGCACAAGGTGAGTGAGCTGTACGACCGCGTCGGGTTCGCGGCCGTCGGCAAGTACAACGAGTTCGAGAACCTGCGCCGCGGCGGCATCCTGCAGGCCGACCTGCGCGGGTACCAGTTCGACCGGCGCGACGTGACCGGTCGGGCGCTGGCCAACGCCTACGCGCAGACCCTCGGCACGATCTTCACCGATCAGCTCAAGCCGTACGAGGTGGAGATCTGCGTGGCGGAGGTGGGCTATCCGGAGCAGGCGCCGCAGTCGGTGCTGTACCGGATCACCTTCGACGGCTCGATCGTGGACGAACGCGAGTTCGTGGTGATGGGCGGCACGACCGAGCCCATCGTCTCCGCGCTGAAGGGGTCCTACCGGCCGGGTCTCGACCTGTCGGCCGCGATCGGTGTCGCGGTCAAGGCGCTGCAGGCCGGGATTCCAGAGGGCGCCGACAAGGAGAAGCGAGCGCTCGGCGTGAGCTCGCTCGAGGTGGCCACGCTGGAACAGTCGCGGCCGCGCCGGGCGTTCCGCAGGATCGCCGACACCGCCTTGGAGAAGCTGCTTCAGCCGGCGAGCGCGGCGAAGACGAAGACCACCGTGGTGGAGCTTCCCGAGGAATCCTCGGACTCGGAGTAGTCGAAGACCGATGGCCCGCGTGGGACCGCCTCGATGGCGATCCCACGCGGGCCATCCGCTGTCTCCGGGGGCGGCGCGATCGTGCCGCGCAAAGTTCCAGCGGCCGGGTGCGCGGCAGCGGCCCGTCGAAAGATCTGTCGCGACGCGGCGATCGCGCCGACGAATATGTGCGCTCGCCGTCCGCTCGGCGCAGGGGTTTCGCCGCGGCCCTCGGGGCGAAATCCGCGTCTGACCGGCCGAGCGCGCCGGGCATACGGTGCCGAATCGTTGTGAAGACGTATGCGTCCGTGTTGTCCGCAGCGCCACGCGAGTACCTGACATGGCTGTAATGTCGATGGTGTGCAGCGACGAATTATGGGGATCGAGACCGAGTTCGGTGTGACATGCACCTTCCACGGTCACCGTCGGCTGTCCCCCGACGAGGTAGCCCGGTACTTGTTCCGCCGGGTGGTGTCCTGGGGCCGTAGCTCTAACGTGTTCCTTCGCAACGGCGCTCGGCTGTATCTCGACGTCGGTTCGCATCCGGAGTACGCCACGGCCGAATGCGACAGTCTGCACCAGTTGGTCACCCATGACAGGGCGGGCGAGCGGGTGCTCGAGGAGTTGCTGATCGATGCCGAGCAACGCTTGGCCGAAGAGGGCATCGGCGGCGACATCTACCTGTTCAAGAACAACACCGACTCCGCGGGCAACTCCTACGGCTGTCACGAGAACTTCCTCGTGGTGCGCGCGGGCGAGTTCTCCCGTATCTCCGACGTGCTGCTGCCGTTCCTGGTGACCAGGCAGCTGATCTGCGGAGCGGGCAAGGTGCTGCAGACGCCGAAGGCGGCCACGTTCTGCCTGTCGCAGCGGGCCGAGCACATCTGGGAGGGCGTCTCCTCGGCGACCACCCGGTCGCGCCCGATCATCAACACCCGCGACGAGCCGCACGCCGACGCCGAGAAGTACCGGCGCCTGCACGTGATCGTCGGCGACTCGAACATGTCCGAGACCACGACCATGCTCAAGGTCGGCACGGCGGCGCTGGTCCTGGAGATGATCGAGGCGGGCGTCTCGTTCCGCGACTTCGCGTTGGACAACCCGATCCGCGCCATCCGCGAGGTCAGCCACGATCTCACCGGTCGCCGTCCCGTGCGGCTGGCAGGCGGTCGGCAGGCCAGCGCGCTCGACATCCAGCGTGAGTACTACGCCCGCGCCGTCGAGCACCTGCGCAACCGGGACCGCGATCCGCAGGTCGACCAGGTCGTCGACCTGTGGGGCCGGACACTGGACGCGGTCGAGGCGCAGGACTTCGCCAAGGTGGACACCGAGATCGACTGGGTGATCAAGCGCAAGCTGTTCCAGCGCTACCAGGACCGCTACAACATGGAGCTGTCCGATCCCAAGATCGCGCAGCTGGATCTGGCCTATCACGACATCAAGCGCGGCCGCGGCGTCTTCGACCTGCTGCAGCGCAAGGGTCTGGCCAAGCGTGTCACCGAGGACGACGCGGTGGACGCGGCGGTCGACACTCCGCCGCAGACGACTCGCGCCAAGCTGCGCGGCGATTTCATCACCGCCGCGCAGGAGGCCGGTCGCGACTTCACGGTCGACTGGGTGCACCTCAAGCTGAACGACCAGGCGCAGCGGACCGTGCTGTGCAAGGACCCGTTCCGCTCGGTCGACGAGCGCGTCGACCGGTTGATCGCCTCGATGTAGTCGGTCTTTCCGGGGAGCCGGAGTTCTTCCGGACGAGTGTCGGATGGGCAGGAGACAGCCGCGCGTCGGCTCGGCCTCGTCTGCCCATCCCGCGCCTACTGTGGAGCAATGACCGACACGGATGTGCTCGACGAGTTGCTCGACCTCGAGGGCCGCGGCTGGGACGCGCTGTGTGCGAGTACCGGCGCGGACTTCTACGGCGCGCTCATGACCGACGACGCGCTGATGATCCTGGCCAACGGCATGGTGCTGGACCGCGACGGCGTCGTCGAATCGCTGCGCCACGCCCCGCCATGGCGCACCTACGAAATCCAGAACCCCCGCCTGGTGCGCGTCGGCTCCGACGCCACCGCCCTGATCTACGTCGGCATCGCCTACCGCGAGGGCACGGACCCCGCCTTCCGCGGCGTCATGTCCAGCGTCTACACCCACACCCCCGACGGCTGGCGCCTGTCCTGCTACCAGCAGACACGCTTCCCCGAGGAGTGAGCGGCGCTGCTGCGGCGCTGGATGCGCGCCAGCGGCAGGGAAGTCAGTTCTCGGCGAGGTAGCGCTCGACCGACTCGACCTTGGCGGTCATCGCGTCGGTGACGCCGGGGCGGATGTCGGCCTTCAGGACGAGGCTGCAGCGGGGAGCGATGGACAGGATGGCGTCGGTAGCGTCCTTGACGACGCGCATGACCTCGTCCCATTCGCCCTCGAGGGTGGTGAACATGGCGTCGGTGCGGTTGGGGAGGCCGCTCGCCCGGACGACGCGCACCGCCTCGGCCACCGCGGGGCCGACGTCCACGCCCGTGCCGAGCGGGGTCACTGAGAAGGCAACGATCACCGCACCATTGTGCTCCGCGAGGTGTGTGGTCGTGCGCCGCCGCGCTCGTTCATCGCGCGCCGCCGCGCTCGATTATCGCGCGCCGCCGCGCGGTGATTCGACGGTGGCGATTACCCTCTTACGGGTGGCGATATCCAAGGTCGAGCGGCTGATGAATCTGGTCATCGCGCTGCTGTCGACCCGGCAGTTCTTGAGCGCGGAGCGGATCAGGGAAAGCGTCGCGGGCTACGAGGACTCGGCCAGCGACGAGGCGTTCAGCCGCATGTTCGAGCGGGACAAGAACGAGCTGCGCGACCTGGGCATTCCGTTGGAAGTCGGGCCGGTGAACCGGTATTCGACGCTGGAGGGGTACCGGATCAACCGCGACGCCTACGAGCTACCCGACATCGATCTGAGCGACGAGGAGGCCGCCGCGGTCGCGGTCGCGGTGCAGATGTGGGAGTCCCCCGAGCTGGCGGCGGCGGCCGAAGGCGCCTTGCTGAAGCTGCGGGCCGCGGGCATTCACGTCGAGACGGACGCGGCCGTCGCCTCGGTGCCCGCCGTGCCCGCCCGCACCCGCGGCTCGGAGCCGGTGCTCGGCAAGCTGCTCGCGGCCGTCGACGCCGGGCAGGCCGTGCGCTTCGAGCATCGCGGCGCGGTCAACGCGCCGTACCTCATGCGCGATGTCGAACCGTGGGGCGTGGTGACCCACCACGGGCGCTGGTATCTGGTCGGCCACGACCGCGACCGCGACGCGGTGCGCAGCTTCCGCCTCTCCCGCATCGGCGACGACGTGACGCCCTACGGCCCGGTCAACGCGGTGCACAAGCCCGAGGACGTCGACCTGCGCGCGATCGTCGCGACAGTCACCAGCAGCGCGCCGGTCAGCGGCTCGGCCACGGTGTGGATCGCCGACGGGCGCGGCCAGGAGATCCGCAGGCTCGGTCAGGTCGTCGAGGAACGCGCCGTCGGCGGGCGCGGCGGCATGGTGGTCGAGGTGCCGATCCGCTCGCGCGACTGGCTGGCCAGGCTGATCACCGGCCTCGGCCCGGACGCCCTCGTGCTCGCCCCCGACGACCTGCGCGCCGACGTGGTCGCCCGGCTGCGCTCGGTGTTCGACACGACGGAGGTGCGGGCGTGACGACCAGCCGGCTCTCCGTGCGGCTTTCTCGGCTGCTCAACATGATTCCGTACCTCATCGCCAACCCCGGCATCAGCGCCGCGGACGCCGCCGCCGACCTCGGCGTCACGACCAAACAGCTGATGAGCGACCTGAACCAGCTGTGGATGTGCGGCCTGCCCGGCTATGGGCCGGGCGATCTCATCGATCTGTCCTTCTCCGAGGAGAGCATCGAGGTCACCTTCTCCGCGGGCATCGACCGGCCGCTGCGGCTGACCTCCACCGAGGCCACGGCGCTGTTGGTCGCCTTGCGTTCGATCGTGGACATGCCCGGCATGGTCGACCCGACCGCGGCGCACGCGGCCATCGCCAAGATCGAGTCCGCCATCTCGGGCGGCGCGCCGCGGACGGCGGGCGACGCGCGAGCCACCCCGGTGGAGGCGCCCGCGGTGGCGACCGTGCGTTCGGGCCTGGCCCGCCAGCACGCGTTGCGCATCATCTACTACTCGGCCAGCCGCGACGTGGTCTCCGAACGGGTCGTCGATCCGATCCGGATCGTGCTCGTCGACGACAACAGCTACCTGCAGGCGTGGTGCCGGGAGGCCGAGGGCGTGCGACTGTTCCGCTTCGACCGGATCGAAGCCGCCACCGAACTCACCGAGCCCGCCCGGCCGCCCAGCCACGCCGCCACCGAGGCGGCCGCCTCGCTCGATCTGTTCCAGGACGATCCCGCGGTCCCGCTGGCGCGGCTGCGCATCCGCGGCGACTACGGCTGGGTGCTCGACCAGTACCCGATGCACCGGCAGGCCGTGCATCCGGACGGCAGCCTGGAGGCGACCATGCGTTTCGCCACCCTGGACTGGATGGCGCGGTTGCTGCTCGGCTTCGGATCGGGCGTCACGGTGCTCGGTCCGCCGGAGTTGATCGCCGCGGTGCGCGAGCGATCCAACGCGGCGCTGGCCGCGTACGGGGACGCGGGACTAGAGGAATTGGAGTGAGGTGACCGAGCTCGGCAACATGCCGCGGCGAGTCATGGTGCTCGGCGCGGGCAGCATCGGCGTCTTCGTCGGCGGAAAGCTGGCGGCGGCCGGTGCGGACGTCACGTTCGTCGGCAGGCAATGGTTGCTCGACGAGGTCGGCGCCGCGGGCCTGCGCCTGACCGACCTCGACGGCGGAGAGGTGCTCGTCTCCCCGGACCGGCTCTCGCTCGCGACCGGCCCGGAGGATGTCGGCTCGGCCGATCTGGTGCTCGTCGCGGTGAAATCCGGGGCGACCGCCGCCGCGGTGCGCGAGCTCACCGGCAAGATCCGGCCAGGAACGGTCGTGCTCAGCTTGCAGAACGGCATCGGCAACGACACGGTGATCCGGGAGATTCTGCCCACCTGTGTGGTGCTCGCCGGAATGGTGATGTTCAACGTCGTGCACCACACCGAAGGCCGCTTCCACCGCGGCACCGAGGGCGGGCTCGCGGTGCAGGACGACCCGGCGCTGACCGACTATGTCGAGCTCTTCGCGCGGGCCGGGCTGCCGTTGCGCCGCCACTCGGACCTGCGACCCGTGCAGTGGGCCAAGCTGCTGCTCAATCTGAACAACCCGATCAACGCGCTGTCCGGCCGTCCGCTGCGCGAGGAACTCGCCGACCGGGACTACCGCCGCTGCCTCGCGCTCGCCCAGCGCGAGGCGCTCGCCGCGATGAACAAGGCGCGAATACGCCCGGCCCGGCTCACCCCGCTGCCGCCGGAGCTGATGACCCGGCTGCTGACCGTGCCCGACGGCGTGTTCCGCCGGGTCGCGGGGCAGGTGCTCGCCATCGATCCGGTGGCGCGTTCCTCGATGGCCGACGATCTCGCCGCCGGTCGCAAGACCGAAATCTCTTGGCTCTGTGGCGAAATCGTTGGTCTCGGCGCGATGGTCGGCGCGCCGACCCCGGTGAACCAGCGGCTCATCGAACTCGTCGTCGCGGCCGAGCAGGGCGATCGGCGGACCTGGACGGGGCCGGAGTTGCTCGCGCAACTGCGCGCCGCGGCCGCGCCCGAATCGCCGCAATAGCAAAAGTCGAGGTTGAACGCACGGCAAACGGGCGAAGTCGGGCGAGTTCGGGTGTCGTGAGGTCCGGTAGCATCGGAGCTACCACAGTCTTGGGAGGTACAGATGTCAGGCACGTTCAGCTGGTCGCACCTGCTGATCATCGCGCTGCTGTTCGTGGTGTTGTTCGGTGCGAAGCGGCTGCCGGACGCCGCGCGCGGCCTCGGCCGATCCTTGCGCATCTTCAAGAGCGAGGTCAGCCAGATGCAGAACGAGGCGAGCCCCGCCGCGGGCGCCGCGCCCGCTCAGCAGCCGGCGCAGCAGCTGCCGCCCGCGCAGCCCTCGAACCAGGCGATCACGCCGCAGGCCGAGAAGAAGTCGGTCTGAGTCGAATGTTCCCGCCGGGGTGAGTACGGTCTCACCCCGGTCAGTGCTGTTCGGCGGTCCGTGAAGGCGTTCGTCGGTCCCTGACACCGCACGGGACGCGATACCGCCGCGCCAGGCGCGGCACTCGAGCACAGGGGCAACCACAGATATGCGAATCCCGTTCGATCCCCGGCGCAGCAGGCGCAGGACGAATCCCGACGGCACCATGTCGTTGGTCGAGCACCTGCAGGAACTGCGCAGCCGGTTGCTGAAGTCGATCTTCGCGGTGCTGCTGACCACCGTGATCGGCTTCCTCTGGTACTCGCATTCGTTCTTCGGCCTCGAGAGCCTCGGCGAGATCCTGCGCGGACCGTACTGTTCACTGCCCCCCGAGTCCAGGGCCGCGCTGACCCCCGACGGGTCGTGCCGCTTGCTGGCGACCGCGCCGTTCGAGCAGTTCATGCTCCGGTTGAAGGTCGGTTTCACCGCGGGCGTCGTGCTGGCCGCGCCGATCTGGCTCTACCAGATCTGGGCATTCATCACCCCCGGCCTGTACGCGAAGGAACGCAAGGTCGCGGTCGGCTTCGTCACCTCGGGGACAGTGCTGTTCGGGCTCGGCGCCGTGCTCGCCTACGTCGTGGTGGCGCACGCCTTGAGCTTCCTGCTCACCATCGGCGACAACGTGCAGATCACCGCGTTGAGCGGTTCGCAGTACTTCGGCTTCATCATCCAGTTGCTGATCATCTTCGGTGTCAGCTTCGAGACGCCGCTGTTGATCATCGGCCTGAACCTCGTCGGCGTGCTGACCTACGAGAAGCTCAAGGCGTGGCGGCGCGGGATCATCTTCGGCCTGTTCGTCTTCGCGGCCATCGTCACACCGCAGGATCCGTTCTCGATGCTGGCGCTCGCGTGCGCGCTGACAGTGCTTTTCGAGTTCGCGGTGCAGGTCGCCAGGCTCAACGACAAGCGCAAGGCGCGCAGGGAGGCGCTCGAGGCGCTGGCCGACGACGAGGCCTCCGCGATCGCCGGGCCCGAGCCGATCGGGGCGGCGGAGTCGATCATGGATCCGTCGGCGAAATCCACGCGACCGGTGTCGGACTACTCCGATACCCTCTGAACGGTGACAGATCACCGGTCCCGCACCGAGCTGGCCAGGTTCTCCGCCGAGCTGAAATTCACCCTCGATCCCTTCCAGCGTGACGCTTGCCGTGCGCTCGAGGAGGGCCACGGCGTGCTGGTGTGCGCACCGACCGGCGCGGGCAAAACCGTGGTCGGCGAGTTCGCCGTCCACCTGGCGCTGGCGTCCGGCGGCAAGTGCTTCTACACCACACCGATCAAGGCGCTGTCGAACCAGAAGTTCGCCGACCTCACCGAGCGGTACGGCCGCGACAGCGTCGGCCTGCTCACCGGCGATCAGACGATCAACCCGGACGCGCCCGTGGTGGTGATGACCACCGAGGTGCTGCGCAACATGCTCTACGCCTCCTCGGACGCGCTGCGCGGGCTGTCGTACGTGGTGATGGACGAGGTGCACTACCTGGCCGACCGGTTCCGCGGCGCGGTGTGGGAGGAGGTCATCCTGCACCTGCCCGCCGACGTCCGGCTGGTCAGCCTGTCGGCCACGGTCAGCAATGCCGAGGAATTCGGCGCCTGGATGGAGACCGTGCGCGGCGACACCTCGGTGGTGGTGGACGAGACGCGCCCGGTGCCGCTGTGGCAGCACGTGATGGTCGGCAAGCGGATGTTCGATCTGTTCGACACGAAGTCCAGCGAGCAGAAGGTGCTCGTCGACGAGGACCTGGTGCGCTACATCCGTCATCGCGAGTCCGCGGACCGGATGAACAACTGGGGTGTGCCGCGCGGACGCGGCGGCATGCGCCGCGACTTCCGTCCGCTGCCGCGCCCCGAGGTGCTGGCCCGTTTGGACGAGGAGGGATTGCTGCCCGCGATCACCTTCATCTTCAGCCGCGCGGGCTGCGACGGCGCGCTGGCCCAGTGCCTGCGCTCGCGGCTGGATCTGAGCCGGGAGGGCGAGGCCGCCGAGATCGACGCGATCATCGAGAAGCACACCGGTGATCTGCCGAAACCCGATCTCGAGGTGCTCGGCTACTGGGAGTGGCGCGAGGCGCTGCACCGCGGGCTGGCCGCCCACCACGCGGGCATGCTGCCCGCCTTCCGGCACACGGTGGAAGACCTGTTCGTTCGCGGGCTGGTGCGGGCCGTCTTCGCCACCGAGACGCTCGCGCTCGGCATCAACATGCCCGCGCGCACCGTGGTGCTGGAACGTCTGGTCAAGTTCAACGGCGAGACGCACGCCGAGCTGACGCCCGGTGAGTACACGCAGCTGACCGGTCGCGCGGGCCGCCGCGGCATCGATATCGAGGGCCACGCGGTGGTGCTCTGGCAGCCGGAGGTCGACACCAGTGCGGTGGCGGGTCTGGCGTCCACCCGGACCTATCCGCTGCGCAGTTCCTTCCGGCCCGGCTACAACATGTCGATCAACCTGATCGATCGAATGGGCGCCGACGAATCGCGCGCCCTGCTGGAGCGTTCGTTCGCGCAATTCCAGGCCGACCGCTCGGTCGTCGGGCTGGTGCGCGGCATCGAGCGCAACGAGGGTGCGCTGCGCAAGCTGCGCGACCAGCTCGGCGGCGCGGAAAGCGGCTTCCTGGAATACATCTCGCTGCGCGAGCGGATCAAGCAGCGGGAACGTCAGCTGGCTCAGCAGAGCCGTACCGACCGGCGCGGCGCGGCGGTCAGCGCGTTGACGGCGCTGCGCCGCGGCGACGTGGTGGCGATTCCCTCCGGCCGCCGCGCGGGTCTCGCCGTCATCCTGGAGCCGGACACCACCCCGAACGATCCGCGTCCGCTCGTGCTCACCGCGGACAAGTGGGCGGGCCGGGTCTCGGTCGCCGACTTCCCGGTGCCCGCGGAGCCGCTCGGCCACATGCGGCTGCCCCGGCGCGTCGACCACCGCACCGCCCGCGCGCGCAGCGACCTCGCCTCGGCGCTGCGCAGCACCGGCATCAGCGCGCCGGGTCGTTCGCGCCGCGGCAAGCGCTCCGAAGCGGCCGATGACCGCGAACTGGCCACGCTGCGCCGCAGCCTGCGCGCCCACCCGGCGCACACCAGGCCCGATCGCGAGCAGATGAGCCGGATCGGCGAGCGCTACAACCGGCTGCTTCGCGAGACCGAGAGTATGCGCCAGAAGGTTGCCGCCACGACGAATTCGCTGGCGCGCACCTTCGATCGCATCGTGGGTCTGCTGGAGGAGCGCGGCTTCGTGCACGAGGGCGAGGTCACCGCGGATGGACGCAGGCTGGCCCGCATCTACGCGGAGAGCGACCTTCTGGTCGCCGAATGCCTGCGCCACGGCCTCTGGCGCGGCCTCGGTCCGGCCGAACTTGCGGGCGTGGTGTCCATGCTGGTCTACGAATCCCGCCAGGAGGGCAGCATTCTCGGCGCGACGGGTCCCACGGCGCCGATCCGGCGCGCGGTCGCCTCGACCATCGGCGTGTGGAGCGAGTTGCGTTCCGACGAGGCGCGGCACAAGCTGCCGCCGACCAGGGAACCCGACCTCGGATTCGTCACCGGCGTCTACAAATGGGCCCGCGGCGACGGATTGGCCGAGTCGTTGCTGGCCAGCGGCGACCAGGGCGCGCCACTGTCCGCGGGCGATTTCGTCCGGTGGTGCAGGCAGGTGATCGACCTGCTCGACCAGATCCACGGCACGGCCGACGACCCGGAGATCGCGGGAACGGCGGCGAAGGCGGTCCGGGCGATCCGGCGGGGTGTCGTGGCAGTGGACGCCGCGTAGCGGATTCGATTGTGATTTGATTTCTTTCGCGTACCGACCGTGGCGGAGGAGTCGCATGAGCGAGCGCAGCGAGCGAATCATGTGAGTGCGACGAGTCGCCGGCGGGGGGCTACCGTGTGAATAACGATGCGAGTGGAGGCAAGCAGATGAGCGGCCCTTACGGACCGAACGACCCCGGGGAGGGACGCAACGATCCCACCCAGCAGTGGGGCGGACAGCAGGCGCCCGGCGGCGCCGGACCGACCCAGCACTGGGGTGGCCAGCAGACTCCGTCGCAGGCGCAGCCCACCCAGCACTGGGGCGACCAGAATCAGCCGCAGCAACAGTGGGGCCAGACCCCCGGCCAGCCACAGCAACAGTGGGGCCAGCCCCAACAGCCCCAGCAGCCGCAGCAGCAGTGGGGCCAGACGCCCGGTCAGCCGCAGCAGCAGTGGGGTCAGCCGCAGCAACAGGATTGGGGCCAGCAACAGCAGCCGCAGCAGCAGTGGGGTCAGCAGCCCCAGCAGCAGTGGGGCCAAGGCCAGCAGCAGCCGCAGCAGAGCGGCGGCGGTGGCGGCAAGAAGGGCCTGATCATCGGTCTCGCCGCGCTGGGCGTGCTGGTGATCGGCGCGGTCGTCGCGCTGGTGCTGGTGCTCACCGCCACGGACAAGCTGGACCAGGTTGCCGTTCAGGACGGCGTCAAGAAGGTGCTCACGGATTCCTACGGCATCCAGGACGTCACCGACGTCTCCTGCCCGTCGGGCCAGAAGGTCGAGGTGGACGCCAGCTTCGAGTGCACCCTCAAGGTGAGCGGCGAGCAGAAGAAGGTCAACATCAAGATCACCAAGGACGACGGCACCTACGAGGTCGGCCGCCCGAGCTGAGCGTGATCCCGGGCCGGACGGCCCGTGCTGCGGCGCGGGCGTCCGGTGGGGTGGAGAACCGGACCGAGCCCACGAACCGATGTTCGTGGGCTCGTTGCTTTTTCAGCCCGTCCGGCCCGGCCCGCGCTGTACGGGCCGAGCTCGTGACCGCCTTCTGGCATGACCTGCCGCAACCCCTCGAGAGGATCGGCGGCACAGCACTCGCGGCACGAGATCCTGGAACGCAGCGCTGAGCCCTCCCTCGGATGGTCGGTGAACCTGGCTGCCTTCTCGCTGCGACGGACGCACAGACGCCGATGGCGCATGGTTGCATTCGACGCAAAATAGCGCCGAATGCCGTCGCGGCGGTCTCAGGAACGCGAGGCCAGGGCGGCGGTGAGCCGGGTGACCGGGCTTTCCGCGTTGTAGGCCACCGCGAGTTCCCGCAGGCGGTCCGGATCGGCCGGTGCGATCGGCAGCGCGTCCGGACGCGACAGGTCGACGTCGGCGTCGCACACCACGCGCACCACGGGAGCCGCCGCCTTCAAGTAGTCCTCCGCCGCACGCAGTTTCCCGCGCACGCCGGGGGCCAGCTCGGAGTCCGGATCGTCCACGGCGGCGACCAGCGCGTCGAGCGAACCGAAGCGGGAGATGAGCGTCGCCGCCGACTTCTCGCCGATGCCAGCGACACCCGGCAAGCCATCGGAGGCATCACCGCGCAACGTGGCCAGGTCGGCGTAGGCGGGTCCGGCGTTGCGCACCGGCACGCCGTACTTCGCGGACACCTCGGCGGGACCGAAGAGTTCGGCCTTGGCCAACCCGCGCCCGGCGTAGAGCACCCGCACGGTCGGCGCGGGCTCGTCGCGCACCAGCTGCAACAGGTCCCGATCGCCGCTGACCACGATCACCTCGTCGGCGCGCTCGCGGCTCGCCAGCGTGCCGAGCACATCGTCGGCCTCCAGACCCGCCGCGCCGCCCGTCGCGATACCGGCGGCGTCGAGAACCTCGAGGATCATCTCGACCTGAGGGGTCAGCCGGTCGGGCACTTCCTCCTCGCCCGGCGCGGCGTCGGCCGAGGTGGCGAGCCGGTGTGTCTTGTAGGACGGCACGAGGTCGACGCGGAACCGCGGCCGCCAGTCCAGGTCCAGGCACACGACCAGCCTGCTCGGCGCGTGCTTGGTGATCAACGAGGCGACCATGTCGGTGAAGCCGCGTAGCGCGTTCACCGAACGCCCGTCCGGCGCGGTGATCTTGTCCGGAATCGCGTAGAACGCGCGGAACCACAGGCTGGCACCGTCGAGCAGCAGCAGCGGGCCTGATGTCGCAGCAGAGGTCACGCGCTGAGGCTACCCGTCCGCTCCGACAGGCCGGAGCCGATCCGAGCGGTGCTGGGGGCTGCCAGGTGTTCGGGTTTGCTCCGAGCCGAGGACGGGTAACGTCGATCGGTATGAGTGGGCACACGGAGTCCAGGTTCGCGGCGGATGTCTACGGAGACCGGCTCGAGCGGGCGGTGGAGTCGATGCGCGCGGCGCACCTCGACGCCCTGCTCATCACGCCGGGGCCGGATCTGCGCTATCTGATCGGTTCGGCGGCGGAATCCTTCGAGCGGTTGACCTGCTTGGTGATCCCGGCCGACGGCGCGACGCCGTCGGTGATCATCCCGAAGCTCGAACTCGCCTCGCTGGCCGGATCCGCGGCGGGGGAGCTGGGTCTGCAGGTGCTGGACTGGGTCGACGGCGTCGACCCGTACCAGGTGGTGAAGTCCACGCTGCACGTCGGTTCCCGGGTCGCGGTCGCCGACGCGATGCCCGCGCTGCACCTGCTGCCGTTGGCGGTCTCGTTCAGCGGCCTTCCGGTCTCGGCCACGCCGGTGCTGCGAGAACTGCGCATGCGCAAGGACGACGCCGAGATCGACGCGCTGCGCCGGGCGGGCGCCGCGATCGACCGGGTGCACGCCAGGATGGGCGAGTTCCTCCAAGCCGGACGCACCGAGGCCGAGGTCGGCGCCGACATCGCCGCGGCGATCGTCGCGGAAGGCCACACCGAGGCCGCGTTCGTCATCGTCGGCAGTGGACCGCACGGCGCCGATCCGCACCACGGTGTGTCCGACCGGCGTATCGAGCAGGGCGACGTAGTGGTCGTCGACATCGGCGGTCCCGTCGAGCCGGGCTACTACTCCGACTGCACCCGCACCTACGTGCTCGGCGAGCCGAGTCCGGAAGTCGCCGCGCGCTACGCCGAGCTGGAACGCGCCCAGGCCGCGGCCGTCGCCGCCGTCCGCCCCGGCGTCACCGCCGCCTCCGTCGACGCCGCCGCGCGGAAACCCTTGACCGAGGCCGGTTTCGGCGAGGCGTTCGTGCACCGGACCGGTCACGGCATCGGCCTGTCCGTGCACGAGGAGCCCTACATCGTCGCGGGCAACGATTTGGTCCTGCAGCCGGGCATGGCCTTCAGCATCGAACCGGGCATCTACTTCCGCGGCGAGTGGGGCGCCCGCATCGAGGACATCGTCGTGGTGACGCCCGAGGGCTGCGAGTCCATGAACGGACGTCCGCACGGCCTGACCGTGCTGTGACGGACGAAAGGCGTTGTCAGCGCAGCGTGCTCGACGAGAGCACGCGGCGCACCTCGATCGCGATCACCACGCGGGTCGGGTTCTCCCTCGGCACTCGGTAGCGGCCCGCGTAACGCTCGACCGCGTCGGCGACGCTCGCCGGGTCGTCCAGCACCCGCGCGGGTCCCTCCAGGGTCAGCCACCGGATGCCGTCCACCTGGCTGACCGCCGCGTACCCGTAGCGGCGCACGTTGCGCACCTTCACCGACCCGTCGTTGGTGATGATCCGCGCGATCCCCGCTTCCTGGTCCCAGGTGAATCCCACCGCGACCACGTGCGGCGTGCCGTTGGCGCGCAACGTGGTCAGTGTCGCCAGATGACGTTCGGTGACGAAGTCCAGTGCGGCGGGGGACAGCGGTGCGGTGGTGGTCGGCATACCTCGACGGTAGCCCCTGTGTTGCACGGTGGCTGCCACGGCACGGGCGTTTTCGCGATGTGAGGGGCTGGTCGGCGTCGTGAGCCGGGATGACAGACTGAGCGCATGGGTAAGCGAGGGATCGCCGAGGGTTCGGTTCTGGTACTCGGCGGACGCAGCGAAATGGGTCTCGAGATCGCCGAGCGCCTGGCTCCGGGCCGGGTGGTGATCCTCGCGGCGCGGCGCAGCGACGACTTGGCGGCGCAGATCGCGACCGTCGAACGGGCCGGGGCGGTCGCGGTGCACGCGGTGGAGTTCGACGCCGACGACACCGGCGGTCACGCCGTGCTGTTGGAGAAGATCGCCGCCGAGCACGGACCCATCGGCGTCGCCGTCTTGGCCTTCGGCATCCTCGGCGACCAGGCCCGCGCCGAGCGCGATCCCGAACACGCCGTCGCCGTCGTGCACACCGACTACGTCGCCCAGGTCGGCGTGCTCACCACTCTCGCGAATCTGCTTCGCGCGCAAGGCCACGGCCAGATCGTCGTCTTCAGCTCCATCGCGGGCGCGCGCGTGCGCCGCGCCAACTACGTGTACGGCTCGGCCAAGGCCGGATTGGACGGATTCGCCAGTGGACTCGCCGACGCGCTGCACGGCAGCGGCGTCCACCTCCTGCTGGTGCGTCCGGGTTTCGTCATCGGCAGGATGACCGAGGGCATGGACCCCGCGCCGCTGTCGAGCACGCCCGGTCAGGTGGCGGACGCCGTCGTCGACGGGCTGCGCCGCCGAGCGGGCAAGATCTGGGTGCCCCGCGCCCTCGGCCCGGCCGCTGTCGTGGCGCGCATGGTTCCGCAGTTTCTCTGGCGGCGGATGCCTCGATGAGCGCGAGGTGACCGGCACTTGGCAAGGCTCCCCGATCACGGTGGTCGGGATCGGAGCCGACGGATGGGACGGGCTCGGCGCCGCGGCACGGGACGCGGTGGCCGCGGCCGAGGTGATCTTCGGCTCCGAGCGACAATTGGCATTGGTGCCAACGCATCTCGATGGAGACCGGCACGCATGGCCCTCGCCGCTGCTCCCCGCGCTGCCCGGACTGGTCGCCGAGCACGCCGCGCGCCGAATCTGTGTGCTCGCCAGCGGCGACCCGATGTTCTACGGCATCGGCGTCACGCTGGCCCGCCTGTTCGGGCCCGCGTCCCTGCGGGTGCTGCCACAACCGTCCTCCGCGTCGCTGGCGTGCGCGCGTCTCGGCTGGGCGCTGGCCGAGACGCCGGTCGTCAGCGCGGTGGGCCGCCCCGTGGCAGCGGTTCTGCCCGACTTGGTCGACGGCAGGCGGCTGCTGGTGCTCAGCGCTGACGAGACCACCCCGGCCCGACTGGCGGAACTTCTGCGAGACAACGGATTCGGTGGATCGAGCCTCACGGTGCTCGAGCAGCTCGGCGGGCCGTCGGAACGTCTGCGAACCGCCACCGCGGCATCCTGGGAACTCGACGCGGGCGACCCACTGAACATCGTCGCCGTCGACTGCGTCGCCGATCCGGCCCGCACCCGCGTCACCCGGTTGCCCGGCCTGCCCGACACCGTCTACGGCGGCGACGGCCAGCTCACCAAGGCCGAGGTGCGGGCGTTGACCCTGGCCGCGCTCGCCCCAGCGCCGGGGGAACTGCTGTGGGATGTCGGCGGTGGCTCGGGCAGTATCGCCATCGAATGGTGCCGAACGCATCCCGCGTGCCGCGCAGTCACTTTCGAGCGGCTGGAGCGGCGCAGGGAGCAGATCACCGCCAACGCCACCGCGCTGGGGGTCCCGCAGGTGCGGGTGCGCGGCGAGGTGCTCGCCGAGCTGGCCGCCGAGCACGAAATGCCTTCGCCCGATGCCATTTTCGTCGGCGGCGGGGTCACCCAGGCTGGCCTGCTCGAGACATGCTTTGCCCATCTGCGCCAGGGCGGCAGGCTGGTCGCGAACGCCGTCACCGCCGAATCGGAAGCACTGCTGGTCGCCATGGCCGCCGCGCGGGGCGGTGAGCTGCGAAAGTTCCAGATCTATCGGGCCGAGCCGCTCGGCGGCTTCACCGCGTGGCGTCCCCAGCTACCCGTCGCGCAGTGGACGGTCGTCAAATCGGTTCAGGGTTCACCCTGAAACCTCCGATGCGAGGGTGAAACACGTGCTTGTCAGCGGGTAGGGTCGGGCGCGAGATCCACTCGTTATCGGAAAACCGATTCCATGGGGAGATACATGAAGTACAAGAAGTTCGCCGCTACCGCTCTCCTGGCCATCGCCGCCACCGGCGTAACCGCGGGCACCACCTATGCCGCACCGGCCGAACCCCCTGTCGCCCAGGAGCAGACCGCGCTCGCGGCGCAGGGCCAGGACCAGGGCGTCGGCTATACCGCGCGACTGGCCGACGCGGGCAAGTCCATCGTCACCACCGTGACGGGCGGCGCGTTCACCCTGGACGCGGACGGCAAGTCCGTCACGCTGAAGAACGACGCGGGCGAGGTCGTCACGGCCATTCCGCTCGCCGCGCGGGAGGCCAGCAACGGCGCGCCGGTGGAGATCGCCGCCGCGATCGACGCCGACGGTCGGTCCCTGACCCTGACCCCGAAGGCCGATGTCGTCGCCGTGCAGGACATCGGCGCGCAGGAATGGTTCTTCGCCGAACTGCAGCGCGCCTCGCTCGGCGCCGCCGTCGGCGCGGTGATCGGCGGCCTGATCGGTCTGCTCGGTCTCGTGGTCGGCGTCATCCCCGGCGCCATCATCGGCGGTGTGATCGGCCTGCTCGTCGCGGGCGGCCCCTCGCTGCTGAACGCGGGCATCGCCTACTTCAGCGGTCAGCCCTGAGAACTCTGATCCTGGGCGGCACCGCCGAAGCGCGGGAGCTGGCCCACATCGCTTCCGGCGAGCGAGGATTCGACATCGTCTCCTCGCTCGCCGGTCGTGTTCGCGACCCGCGATTGCCGGAGGGATCGGTCAGAATCGGCGGCTTCGGCGGCGTCGCGGGTTTACGGGAGTGGCTGGAGGCCAACGGGATCGACGCCGTCGTCGACGCCACTCACCCCTTCGCGGGCACGATCACCGCGAATGCCGCTGCCGCCGTGCGTGGTTCGGGCGTACCGCTGGTGCATGTGCGGCGGCCGGGCTGGACCGAGGTGGCGGGCGACCGGTGGATTCGCGTGCCAGATCTCGCGGCCGCTGCTCGCGCGCTCCCGGACCTCGGCGAGCGCGTATTCCTCACCATCGGCAGGCAGGGCGTGGGCGCGTTCGCCGGACTCACGGAACAGTGGTTTCTGATCCGCGCCATCGACCCGCCGGAAACCGAGCTGCCCCCGAACCGTGAAGTACTGCTCGCCCGCGGACCTTTCACAGTGGACGAGGAATCCCGGCTGCTGGCGCGGCACCGCATCGACGTGCTGGTCACCAAGGACAGCGGCGGTGACCGCACCTACGCCAAACTGGCCGCCGCTCGGGCGGCCGAGCTGCCCGTCGTGCTCGTCGACCGGCCGCCACTGCCCGCCGGAGCGGAGGTCGTAGAGACCGTGGCCGAGGCCTGGGAATGGTTGCGGGACAAGGCATCCGGCGTGCGCTGATCAGCGCCTGAGCAACTCGGGCAGCCGATCGAACCAGGCCAGCACCGCGCGCTCGTAGCCGATGCCGAACTCCAGCGTGGCCCGCTGGTGCGGCCGCAGGGTGTCGCACTCGTCCTTCAGGTAGCGATCGAGGCGGCGCTGGTGCACCTGGCGGTTGGCGGCGATGATCCGATCGAGGTGCTCGGGGTCGACATGGTCGCCGAACGACATGGTGAGCAGCAGCGGCACCCGGATCGTTTCCGCACCGGGATCGCGGGTGACCCATTCGAGAAAGGCCTCGCGGCCCGCGTCGGTGATCCGGTAGGGCGTGCGATCCCGCGCCCCGGTCTCGCCTTTGGCGACCAGCCCGGCGGCGTCCATCGCGGCCAGCTCGCGATACACCTGGCTCTGGGTGATCGTCCAGAAATCGCCGATCCGGTCCTGGGCGAGCGTCACCAGGTCCCAGCCGGACATCGGCCCCTCGTGCAGGAAACCGAGCAGCGAGGCGGCCGTCGAATTCAGCGGTTTGCGCCGGGTCGTCGTCATCGGAGGATCCCATCTCGACGTTCCATAGTGGAATGTTAGCGGAACGACCGCGCTGTCCGCGTTCGGGTTCTCAATCGCTTCGTCGCGCGGCGTCCGGTCCGGGTACGCGCCGGAGTAGGTGCTCGAGCAGGTCGGTCGCCGCCTCGTTGGAGTGAACGCCGGCCACCATACTCTGGGTGAGCGCGGCGGCGGCGAGCACGATGACGGTGGCGTCGAGCTCGGCGTCGGCCGAGTCGCTCGCCCGGCGCAGCTGGTCGGCGACCGCGGCGATCAACCATTGTGTGCCGCCCAGGGTTTCGTCCGCGGTCAGGCCCGACCCGGCGAGCATGGCGGCTTGGAAGGCGCCTAGCACCACGGTGTCCTGGCGCCGCTGCTCGTTCATCGGCAGCAGTTCCTCGAGCATCGCGTAGATGACGTCGCGCGGAGCGGCCTGCTCGCCCAGCGCGGCGAATCGCTTGGCGAAGCGATCGCCCGCGTCCGCGCTCACCGCGAGGTGGGTGGCGCGCAGGAAGTCCTTCTTGGTGCCGAAGTAGTACTGCACCAAGCGCACCGAGATGCCTGCCTCGGCGGCCACCGATTGGAACGTGGCGGACTCCAGTCCGCCGCGCGCGATGACCCGCCGCGCGGCGTCGGTGATCTCCCGCCTGCGCTGCTCGTGGTCCACCAGCCGCGGCACAACGGTCTCCTTTCGTCCTCGCGAAGAGACTTATGGTAGGTCGTCGCGAGTCAGGGACGGTGGTAGCGCCGCGAGGTGTAGACGCGAGTGCCGTGCGCGGTCTCGACCGTCGCGGTGGTGGACGCGCCGATGATCAGCAGGGTGCGCATGTCCACGTCGGCCGGATCGAGATCGGCGAGCGACACCACCCGGACCGACTCGGTGGGCCCGCCGACGTCGCGGCCGAGTACCACCGGGGTCTCCGGCTTGCGATGCTCCAGCAGCAGATCGCGCATCGCGCCGACCTGCCAGGTGCGCTGCGAGGACGCCGGGTTGTAGATCGCGATCGCCATGTCGGCCGCCGCGACGGCCGAAAGGCGTTGCGCCACCACCTCCCACGGCTTGAGCCGGTCGGAGAGCGAGATCATGGCGTAGTCGTGGCCGAGCGGCGCGCCGACCCGGCTGGCCACGGCATTGGCCGCGGTGAGGCCGGGGAGCACCCGCACCGGCACGTCCTGCCACTGCGGTTCGGCGGATTCCTCCAACACCGCCGCCGCCATCGCGAACACCCCGGGATCGCCGGAGGAGACCACCGCGACTCTCGCGCCACGCTTGGCCAGATCCAAAGCCATGGCGGCGCGTTCGGACTCCACGCGATTGTCGCTGGCGTGCCTGCGCTGGCCGGGACGCGGCGGGACGCGGTCGATGTAGGTGGTGTAGCCGACGAGATCGGTGGCGGCGTTCAGCGCCTCGCGCACCTCGGGGGTCGTCCAGTCCGGCGAGCCGGGGCCGAGGCCGACGACCACGACCTCGCCGATCGAATCCGCCTGCGCTGGTGGAGCATCGGAGTGCGCGTTCGCCGTAGTCGAATCCGCTCGAGCCAGCGGTTCGGCGGCCGGGTCGGAGGCGCTCGCCGAGGTCGATACGCCGGTCGAGGCGGCCGTCGCTTGGCTCACTTCGACGGCGGAGCGTGCTTCGGTGCTCGCGGCGGAACTTCTCGGCAGCGGCGTCGTCGGTCGCGGACCCGGCACCAGCGTGATCGAGAAGTAGGGCACGTCGGCGTCGTTCACCTCGGCGGCGGTGCGCACTCGCTCGCGGTCGGTGCTTGCCCGCTCCACGTAGTAGGCGTCGTCGAGTCGTCCCGCGTCCGAGAGTGCCTGCCGCACACCGGGATACGTGCGGCCGAGCTTCATGATGGCGGCGGCGTCGGTATCGCGCAGGCGGCGGGTGAGTTCCTCGGTCGGCATGGTGCCGGGCAGCACCGTCAATACTTGCTCGCCCTCCACCAGCGGGGTGCCGAGCGCCGCCGACGCCGCGCTCACCGAGGTGATTCCCGGAACGATCTCGGCCTCGAAGCGATCCGCCAAACGGCGGTGCATGTGCATGTAGGAGCTGTAGAACAGCGGATCACCGGCGGCGAGCAGGGCGACGGAGCGACCCGCCGCCAGGTGCGCGGCCAGTCGTTCGGCGGCCTGTTCGTAGAACTCGTCGATCGCGCCCTGATAGCCGCCGGGGTGGTCGGTGGTCTCCGTCGTCACCGGGTAGACGAGGTGCTCCTCCAGTTGGCCCGGCCGCATGTAGGGCGCGGCGATGCCGCGCGAGATGCTGCGCCCGTGCCGCGCGCTGTGGAAGGCGATCACATCGGCCGCCGCGATGATTCGCGCCGCCTTGACGGTCACCAGTTCGGGATCGCCCGGCCCGAGTCCGATACCCCAGAGTTTGCCCGGTGTGGTCATTCCGCTTCGCTCGCAATCGCGTTCAGTGCCGACGCGGTGATGGCGCTGCCGCCGCGCCTGCCGCGCACCGTCAGGTATTCGACGCCGCCGTAGGCCGCCAGCGCGTCCTTGGACTCGGCGGCGCCGACGAAACCGACGGGGATGCCGAGGATCGCGGCCGGGCGCGGGGCGCCCGCGTCCAGCATGTCCAGCAGGTGGAACAGCGCGGTCGGCGCGTTGCCGATGGCGACGACCGCGCCGTCCAGCCGGTCACGCCACAGCTCCAGCGCCGCCGCCGAACGCGTATTGCCCAGTGCCGCGGCCAGTTCCGGCACCCGCGGGTCGGCGAGGGTGCAGATCACCTCGTTGTCGGCGGGCAGTCGCTTGCGCGTGACGCCGGAGGCGACCATCTGCGCGTCGCAGAGGATCGGCGCGCCCGCGTGCAACGCCGCCCTCGCCGCCGCGACGACACCGGGGGAGAAGGCGATGTCCTCGGTCAGATCCACCTGTCCGCAGCCGTGGATCATGCGCACGACCACCCGCGCCACGTCCGGCGGGAACGCGCTCAGGTCCGCCTCGGCTCGGATCGTCGCGAACGACTGCCGATAGATCTCGGCCCCGTCGGTGAGGTAGCTGGTGCGCACGTCGGACATGGCGTCCACCCTAGGACGCGGCCGGGGGAGTCCGCCCACAGCCCCGGGATGGCGGAGCGAGGGCGGAGGTATGGCCACGCAGGGACGTGTCGAACCGTGAGGCAGGCATGCCGCGGGTCGGCCAGATCGGCGGGGGAGTCCGCCCCGAGGTCCCGGAATGTCCGAAACGGGGACGGAGGCGCGCCCAACTCGGGGTGGGCGGACGGGGCAGGCGAATGACCTGCCGATGGCCGGAATGGACGCGCAGGTATGCGCCGAACGGTGGAGCGGGCGTGCGGGTCGCGGGTCAGGTGCGTGGTCGTTCGAGGATGCGGGACATGACGATCGCGCTGCGGGTGCGCCCGACGCGCGCGTTCTCCCTGATTCGCTCCACCGTCGACTCGATCTCGGCCATGTCGGTGGCCATGACGTGCACCAGCGCGTCGGCCTCGCCCGCGATCGTCCACACGCCGACCACCTGCGGGATCGGCTCCAGGCTTCGGCGCAGTTCGGCCGGGGTGATGTTGTCGCGGTAGTACACCTCGACGTAGGCCTCGGTGGTCCAGCCCAGTGCGGCCGGGTTCACCAGCGCCGTGAAGCCGGTGATCTGACCGCTGGCGACCATGCGGTCCACCCGGCGCTTGACCGCGGGCGCGGAAAGCCCCACCGCGGAGCCGATCTCCTGGAACGACGCGCGCGCCGAGCGCAGCAGGTGGCCGAGAATCTTGCGATCGGTATCGTCCATCACAGCCCTTCCTCCGTGACGCAATGATTCGCCGTTCCACCGTCGATTTGCGCAACGATTCGGCGTTCCGGACGCAATGCTAGGCCCTTTACCTTCGTGGCAGCCGTATTCCTCACTCCGGGAGCCACGATGACCTCAGTAGCTACCCTCCAGACCACCGAGCCCGCCCCCGCACGCCGACCCGTGCCGCGCCGGTTCGTGATGTGTCGCCCCGACCATTTCGACGTCCGGTATTCGATCAATCCGTGGATGAATCCGGACGCGCCGGTGAATCGCGCGCTGGCGCTCGCCCAGTGGGACGACCTGCGCGCGACCTTCGAGCGCCATGGTCACCGGGTCGACGTGGTGCCCGGCGAACCGGGTCTGCCCGACATGGTGTTCGCCGCCAACGGCGGACTGGCCGTCGGCGACCGGATCATGTCCGCGCGCTTCACCCACCCCGAACGCGCCGCCGAGGGTCCCGCCTTCCACCGCTGGTTCGCCGGACGCGGCGTGGACGTCGCGGCGGCCGCGGAACTCAACGAGGGCGAGGGCGATTTCGCGTTGATCGGCGGCCGATTCCTGGCGGGCACCGGCTTCCGCAGTTCCGCGGCGGCCCACCGCGAGGTCGAGCTGCACTTCGGAATCCCGGTCGTCTCACTGGAATTGGTGGACCCGCGGTTCTATCACCTGGACACCGTCTTGATGGTTCTCGACGACGCCACCATCGCCTACTACCCGCCTGCCTTCGACGAGACCAGCCGCACCGTGCTCGCGGGCCTGTTCCCGGACGCGGTCGAGGCGACCGATGCCGACGCCGCCGTTCTCGGCCTGAACGGGGTGTCCGACGGGTATCACGTCTTCCTCAGCCCGCACGCCATCGACCTCGCCGCCGCCCTCCGCGCCCGCGGCTACCTTCCGGTCCCGGTGGACGTCTCGGAGCTGCTGAAGGCGGGCGGCGGAATCAAGTGCTGCACGCTGGAATTGCACTGAAGGCGGGCGGCGGGATAAGTGCCGCGCGCGCGAACCGGCCTCGCGCGGTCCACCTGACGTCGGTTCGGGCACTATCGCGTGCTCAGTCGACGCGGTAGCCGTCGGGAGTCGCCACGACATCGGTGACCTCGCCGCGCGGGCGGCCACAACGGCGGTCGCAGCCGGACCAGTGCTGACGTCCCGCGACGGTGACTTCCTCGGCGGGGATGTTGTCGCCCGCGCTGTCGGTCGACGAGCTGTCCGCCAGGACGCGGCCGGATTCGACTGCCGCGGTGACGTCGGCGCGTACGTCGGTCAGCGACTTCGCGCAGCCGGGCTGTCCGGCGCACGCGCTGACGTGCAACCACGGCGAGGCGGCGTCGAAGATCAAGCCCATCGGCGCGAGCACGCGGACCACCTGTTCGGCGGCCCACTCCTCGAGGTCCGCGACGATCAGGCTGCGCCACGGCGTGATGATCACCGGGCGTTCGATCGCCGCGACGAATTCGGCGAGTCGCGCGTCGAGCGCGCCGAGCCGGACGCCCGCGCCGAGCGCGACCGAGCCGTCGTCCTGGTCGAGCCAGCCGATCGGAACATCCTGGGCCGCAGTGATTTCCACGCGCTCCGCGCCGGGCGTCAGACCGATCGACTCGATGATCCTCGCCGGACCGTCCGCGACCTCGTGCAGCCGCCACTGGCCCGAGCTCACCGCGAGAAAGCCCTCCGCGGCGGCCAGCACGATATCGACGGCCTCCGCTCCGGTGACGCGGATGCCGGTGTCGGCTCCCGCCAGCAGCAGCGCGAACTCGTCGGGGCCGACCGCGTGGACGCCGATGTCTCCGTCCAGACCGCTGACATCGCCGCGGCCGTCGTCGAGCGTGAACAGCACCCGTCCCGGCAGTTCCGCCAGCCGGGGCGTCGCGCACAGCCGAGCGTCGAGATCGCCGACCAGCCCGCGCACGTCCGCGAGCCCGCCGACCCGCCCGGACAGCGGCGAGGCCACGATGTTCCGCACGCGCTCGTGCGTCCGGCTCGGCAGCAATCCCGCCGCCGTCAGATGTGCGGTCAGCGCCTCCGCGTCGCGCACCTGACGCAGCTGGAGGTTGCCGCGCGAGGTCAATTCGATCGCGCCGTCGCCGAACTCGCTCGCCGCGGTCGCCAGGGCGAGCACCTGGTCGGAGGTGAGCCGTCCACCGGGCACCCGAATGCGCGCGAGCGGTCCGTCGGCGGCCTGATGCAGCCGCAGCACGCCGGGGCAGGAATCGGGGGCGGTTCGAGTCATAGCTTCTTCAGCCTACGTGCGCGGGCGTGCCCGAACCCACGGGCGGGAGTTCGTCCTGCGCGCGATGCCGAGAACGACGCGGCCAACGGCACGACCCGCAGCTTCGGCGGTAGCTACGACCTCGGCATCGAGCGCACGCCCGCAGGCTCGCGGACCGACCGGCTCCGCTCTTTCCTGGCTGCCAGCAGACGGCGACATCGACCGCTCCGGAACCGGGGGTGCGGTTGGCCGCGCGATGCCGGGTACGCTCGGCGTGCTCGGCGGCGTCGAGGAAACCGGTGCAATTCCGGTGCGGTCGCGCCACTGTGAACAGCCAGACCCTCTCCGGCGAGCACCACACCCCCGATGGGCGCGTCACCCGAGGAAGGTCACCCGTGATCCTGCTGCTGTCCACGTCCGACACCGATCTGCTCAGCGCGCGCGCCAGCGGCGCGGACTACCGGCTCGGCAACCCCGCCCGCCTGCTGGTCGACGACCTGCCCGCGTTGCTGGACGGGGCCGATCTCGTGGTCGTCCGCATCCTCGGCGGCAAGCGTGCCTGGGAGGACGGGCTCGCCGCGCTCCGCGACAGCGGTGTGCCGATGGTCGCGCTCGGCGGTGAGATCGCGCCGGACGCCGAGCTCATGGAATGCTCGACGGTGCCGGGCGGCGTGGCGGCCGACGCGCACAACTACCTGGCCGCGGGCGGTCCGGAGAACCTGCGCCAGCTGCACAACTTCCTGTCCGACACGGTCCTGCTCACCGGCCACGGCTTCGCGCCGCCGGTGCAGCTGCCCAGCTGGGGCGAGCTCGAGCGCGTCGCCCGCCACCCGGCGCCGGTCGCGGGCCTTCCGACCGTCGCGGTGATCTACTACCGCGCCCAGCATCTGGCCGGCAACACGGGCTACGTCGACGCACTGTGCGCGGCGATCGAGGACGCGGGCGCGCGACCGCTGCCGCTGTACTGCGCCTCGCTGCGCACCGCCGAACCCGAGCTGCTGAACACGCTGCGCCAAGCCGACGCGCTGGTCGTCACCGTGCTCGCCGCGGGCGGCACCAAGCCAGCCACCGCGTCCGCGGGCGGCGACGACGAGGCATGGGACGTCGGCGCGCTCGCCGAACTGGACGTGCCGATCCTGCAGGGCCTGTGCCTGACCAGCGGCCGCGCCCAGTGGGAGGACAACGACGACGGCCTCTCGCCGTTGGACGTGGCGACCCAGGTGGCCGTGCCGGAGTTCGACGGCCGCATCATCACGGTGCCGTTCTCGTTCAAGGAGTTCGACGCCGACGGCCTGTCCACCTACGTCCCCGACCCGGAGCGGGCCGCCCGGGTCGCGGGCATCGCGACGCGCTACGCCCGGCTGCGCCACATCCCGGCCGCCGAGAAGCGACTGGCCGTGATGCTCTCCGCCTATCCCACCAAGCACGCCCGCATCGGCAATGCCGTCGGTCTGGACACGCCCGCGAGCGCCATTCGGCTGCTCACCGAATTGCGTTCCTCCGGTTACGATCTCGGCGAGTCGGGGGAGATTCCCGGTTTCGAAGAACGGGACGGCGACGCCCTGATCCACGCGCTCATCGCGGCGGGCGGTCAGGACCCGGACTGGCTCACCGCCGAACAGCTGGAAGGCAACCCGATCCGCATCGGCGCCGCCACCTACACCGCCTGGTTCGACACCCTCCCGGAAGACCTGCGCGAGGCCGTCGTCGAGGCGTGGGGTCCGCCGCCGGGTGAGCTGTACGTCGACCGCTCGGCCGACCCGAAAGGCGAGATCGTCCTCGCCGCACTGCGTTTCGGCAACGTGGTGCTGATGGTGCAGCCGCCGCGCGGCTTCGGTGAGAACCCCGTCGCCATCTACCACGATCCCGATCTGCCGCCCAGTCACCACTACCTGGCCGCCTACCGCTGGCTGGCCGCGCCGGAGACGGCGGGCGGTTTCGCCGCCGACGCCATGGTGCATCTGGGCAAGCACGGCAACCTGGAGTGGCTGCCCGGCAAGACGCTCGGCATGTCGGCCTCGTGCGGCACCGACGCCGCGCTGGGCGACCTGCCGCTGATCTACCCGTTCCTCGTCAACGATCCCGGCGAGGGCACCCAGGCCAAGCGGCGCGCGCACGCCACCCTGGTCGACCACCTGATTCCGCCGATGGCGCGCGCCGAAAGCTACGGCGACATCTCGCGATTGGAGCAGCTGCTCGACGAGCACGCCAACATCTCCGCGCTCGACCCGGCCAAGCTGCCCGCCATCCGCCAGCAGATCTGGACGCTGATGCGCGCGGCCAAGATGGACCACGACCTCGGGCTCACCGAACGCCCCGACGAGGAGTCCTTCGACGACATGCTGCTGCACGTCGACGGCTGGCTCTGTGAGATCAAGGACGTGCAGATCCGCGACGGCCTGCACGTGCTCGGCCAGGCGCCCGCGGGCGACGGCGAACTCGATCTGGTGCTCGCGATGCTGCGCGCCCGGCAGCTGTGGGGCGGCGAGGTGTCGGTGCCCGGACTCCGAGAGGCGCTGGGGCTGAACGAATCCGGCGACGAGGCGCGCGAGCGGGTCGACGTGATCGAGGGTCGCGCGCGCGAGCTGCTCGGCGCGCTACAGGCCGCCGACTGGTCGGTGGACGCGATCGACGGACTGGTCGCGCGATTCGCCGACACCCTCGTGCCCTCGGGCGCGGCGGCCATCGGCGGCGCGGAACCGGGTACCGCCGGTGCGGTGCGCGCCGTATTGCGCTTCGCCGCAACGGAAGTGGTGCCGCGCCTGCGCGAGACCGGCGTCGAGATCGAGCGGGTGCTGCACGCGCTGAACGGCGGGTTCGTCCCGGCGGGCCCGAGCGGTTCGCCGCTGCGCGGCTTGATCAACGTGCTGCCGACCGGCCGTAACTTCTACTCGGTCGACCCGAAGGCGGTGCCGTCGCGGCTGGCCTGGGAGACCGGTCAGGCCATGGCCGAATCGCTGGTCGAACGCTATCGCGCCGACCACGGCGAATACCCGCGCTCGGTGGGCCTTTCGGTGTGGGGCACCTCGGCCATGCGCACCTCCGGTGACGACATCGCGGAGGTCTTCGCGCTGCTCGGTGTGCGGCCGGTGTGGGACGAGGCCAGCCGCCGCGTCACGACTCTCGAAGCGATCCCGCTCGCCGAACTCGGCAGGCCGCGTATCGACGTGACCGTGCGCATCAGCGGGTTCTTCCGCGACGCCTTCCCGCACGTGCTCGCCCTGCTCGACGACGCGGTCCGGCTGGTGGCCGAGCTCGACGAGCCCGCGGAGTCGAATTACGTTCGCGCGCACGCGGAGTCGGATCTGGCCGAACACGGCGACGCCCGCCGCGCCACCACCCGCATCTTCGGTTCCAAGCCGGGCACCTACGGCGCCGGTCTGCTCCAGCTCATCGATTCCAAGAGCTGGCGCACCGACGACGATCTCGCGCAGGTCTACACCGCGTGGGGCGGTTACGCCTACGGCCGCGATCTCGACGGCGCACCGGCCGCCGACGACATGCGCTCGGCCTATCGCCGAATCGCGGTGGCGGCCAAGAACACCGACACCCGCGAGCACGATATCGCCGACTCCGACGACTACTTCCAGTACCACGGCGGCATGGTCGCCACCGTGCGCGCGCTCACCGGCAAGAATCCGGAAGCCTATATCGGCGACAGCACCCGGCCCGACGCGGTGCGCACCAGGACCCTCTCCGAGGAGACCTCGCGCGTGTTCCGTGCCCGCGTGGTGAACCCGCGCTGGCTGGAGGCGATGCGCAGGCACGGCTACAAGGGCGCGTTCGAGATGGCCGCCACCGTGGACTACCTGTTCGGCTACGACGCCACCACCGATGTGGTCGCCGACTGGATGTACGAGAAGCTCACCGAGAGTTACGTTTTCGACGACGTGAACCGCAAGTTCATGGAACAGTCCAACCCGTGGGCGCTGCACGGCATCACCGAACGGCTGCTGGAGGCGGCCGAGCGCGGCATGTGGTCCGCCCCCGAGGCCGAGACGCTGGATCGGTTGCGCCAGGTGTACCTGGAGACCGAAGGGGAACTCGAGTAGTATCGCGGCGCGGACCCGGTCGTGCTCGGGTCCGCCCCGCCCCCAATTCGTTCGGAATGGCTCCGCAAAACGACGCCTCGGTTTTTATTGCGGCGCATGTCGTTTCATTTCCCGCCGTCGCCGTATTCGTCCGCGAAAAGTCGAAGGGCCGGTGCTGGCAACCCCCCAATTCCTGGGCCGATTCGCTGATCTTGCAACGTAATTCGGTTTCGTCATTCTGTCGACATCGAGAGTGTGGAAGGCGCATCATATCGATGTCCTGAAAGCCGATTCTCGGGGCACACACTATTCGGATCGGCCGGATGATGGGAATTCATCATGATCAAAAAGTTGATAGCGGCAGCGGTGCTGACCATTGCCGCGACCACCGGAATCGCCACCGCGACCGCCAACGGCTCGCCGGGGGCCGTGGTGGCGGGGGTGGACCGCGGCGTCGAGTACACCGCTTCGGTGGCGCCGGATCGCTCGGGGGCGACGCTCACCTTGGCCGCCGGGACCTTGGAGATCGCGCCGGACGCGGTGCTGGTGCACGCGCCCGACGGCACGGTGATCGGCAGCGTGCCGACCACACTGCACTCCGTGACGGGTCAGCTGGTGCGCGTCGCGCCGGTAATCGACGCGAGCGCAACGGAATTGACGCTGACCCCGGTGAGCGCTCCGGCCCAGCCGGAACTGGGGTTCATCGGCGATGCGGGAACGACGATCGCGGGTATCGCGATCGGCTGTGTGATCGGCGCATTGATCGGCGCGATCTTCTTCATCCTCCCGGCCATTCCCGGCTGCATCATCGGAGCGGTGATCGGCGGGATCATCGGCGCGAACGCCTGAGGCGAGCAATCGAGGGGTGAACACTCCTCGCGAACCCGTGGCCCGTCCGGGAAACAACCGGACGGGCCGCATTCGTGCGCCGAGAAATTCCGGACACGGTGCATTTCAATTTCTCGAAATGCGCCTCGCGGCCCTTTCGCACGCTGCGCAGGAGAAAGGACCGCTGGCGAAGCGTCCAAGAGTCGTGCGAGAAGACCGCGTCGCGGGGGAGGGCGGCCCGGGCCTGGTTTCTCCGCGCGCATTCCCGCCTTGTATCGGTGCGACAGGCCGTGCGATGGCAGTGGTCGCCCGGGATGCCGTCCGCTGCGGGGGCCGTCTGCCGCAGGTTCGCCGGGGGTCCCGCAGCCGGGTGTCGACGTCCCGGTGAGCAGGCGAAATACCTCGAAATTGGGGGTCTCCAGGTATTGACTAGCGGCGAAAACCGAGGACACTAGATGTACACCGGAACACCGAAGAGTGCCACACAATCGGCGGAGACGTCCAAAGAAAGTACTGGTAACTCGCACAGGATCCGGCTAGGCCCCCGGCAAGCCAGTCGAAGACCAGGGTAATCAGCGACGACTGAAACCCAAGGATTCGATGGAGACTACCGGGGACTGTTCTGTTCGGGGGTAGTTCTCCCTCGCGCGGCCCTCCGACCTGCGGTAACGCCTCACTCGGCCTTCGGGACGAGCGTGTTGTGCCGCGCCGCCGTCCACCAGCGCCCGCCCTCCTTCACCAGGACGTACAGCGCGACCATCGCTGGATCCACATCGATGGGATCGCCTTCCGCCGTGATCGCCCGCGCGGCCTTGTGCGCGACGGCCACATCCGGCCGCAGGAAGACGATGTCGGTCACCTCGTAGCGCGCGTACTCGTCCTTCAGGAATCCCGCCAGCCCCTTGCGGCCCGCCTCCAGCAGCGCATCCCGCCCGGTGATCACCATGCCCACCGCGTTCCCCGCCGACGCGTTCGCGGTGAAGCCGCTGACCATCAGCTCCGCGTCCTTGTTGTTGAAGCCCTCCTCCACATCGGCCACCAATCGCTTGATCGCGGCGATGTCCTCGGTGTGGTCCACGGTCGTGTCCTCGACCACCGGCGATTCGTCTGTCGTTGCGTTCATGATCGACAGCTTGGTACCTGAACAAAGGTTGAGGTCAAGTCCGGCGGGTCGACCGGGTTCGCGGAGGCGCTGACGAAGGTGCCGACCGCGCTGTCGGCGACGTCCGCTTGGTCGGCGATCTCCTGCACGCGGGCCAGGGTGTAGCTCCGGCCCGCGAAGACCGTGAAGCGCTCCGAACGGTGTCCGGAGTTCTTCCAGGCGCAACCCCGGCGCGGGAGACGGTCGCGTGGGCTAGGCCGACCGGCGGGATGGAGCGCGGGTCGAGCGTGCCGAGGATGTGATGGACTGGAGCGGTGCTGGAGGACCTGGATCGGGTGGAGACGGGCGTGCGGGAACGGTTGCGCGGGGTGGCCGACGCGCTCGGTTCTCGCGGGCTGGTGCTGCTGTGCGGATTTCCCGCCTCCGGGAAGTCCACGGCCGCGGCGTATGTGCACGAGCTGACCGGCGCCGTCGTGTTGGACAAGGACCGCTTCGTGCCGCGCCTGGAGGAAGCGGTGATCGAGGCGTTGACCGGCGATCGGCACGACCGCGATTCCGACACCTATCGCGCGCTGATTGCCCCCGGCCTGTACGAGGGACTCATCCGCACGGGGCTGACCGTCGCCGCCGCGGCCCCGGTCGTACTCGACGCGCCGTTCCTGTCCGTCATCCGTGCCGCGCACGCCGCGGGACGCACGCTGGGCGAGCACGTGCGCGCCTATCCGGAATCGGCGCCGTCGATCCCGATCGTCACGGTGTGGCTGGATACGCCCGCCGAGCGGATTCGAGCCCGGATGGTCGCGCGCGGCGCCGACCGCGACGCATCCAAGCTCGGCCAGTGGGAGGCTTATCAGTCCTCGGTACTCGAGTCCGGGACGCGCGAGAAGGCTTATGCTGCCTGCGATTTCGTCATTCCCAGCTGAGAGTTGTGCCACCGGGGCTTGACCCGGATATGTGATACCCGCTCAGCTGGCAGGGTCGGTGAGCCAGGCACGCGTGGGCAGTAGTTCCGCGACGAGTTCCGCGACCCGGCGACCAATCTCGTCCCGGATCGGCCGCACGGCCTCGACTCCCTTGCCCGCCGGGTCGTCGAGAACCCAGTCGCGGTAACTCACGCCGGGAAATACCGGGCAGGTGTCGCCGCAGCCCATGGTGACGACCATGGTCGAGGTCTCCACCGCGTCGAAGGTGAGGATCTTCGGCCGCTGATCGGAGATGTCGATGCCGAGTTCGGCCATCGCCTCGACCGCGGCGGGGTTGATCGATTCGGCGGGCGCGCTGCCCGCCGAGCGGACCTCGATGTCGGCGCCGGCAAGGTGCGTCAGGAACCCGGCCGCCATCTGGGAGCGTCCGGCGTTGTGGACGCAGACGAACAGGACACTGGGCTTGGAAGCCATGGGGGAGTGGGCCTTTCGGGTCGACGCGGATCAGGCGAGCGGGGCCTGCGCCGCGGTGCTGGACGGGAAGCGGTCGCGCAGGGCCAGCGAGACATAGACGAGTCCGACGAGTACCGGAACTTCGATCAGCGGGCCGACGACCCCGGCGAGTGCCTGCCCGGAGGTCGCGCCGTAGGTGGCGATCGCGACGGCGATGGCGAGTTCGAAGTTGTTGCCCGCGGCGGTGAATGCGAGGGTCGTTGTCCGCTCGTAGCCGAGGCCCATTGCTGGGCCGAGCAGGTAGCCGCCGCCCCACATGATCGCGAAGTAGGCCAGCAGCGGAATCGCGATGCGCACGACGTCGAGGGGCTGGGAGGTGATCTGCTTGCCCTGCAAGGCGAACAGGATCACGATCGTGAACAGCAACCCATACAGCGCCCACGGGCCGATCCTGGGCAGCAGTGTCGACTCGTACCAAGCGCGGCCCTTCGCGCGTTCGCCGAAGCGGCGGGTGAGATAGCCCGCGAGCAAGGGAAGGCCCAGGAAGATCAGCACCGATTTCGCGATCTGCCACGGCGAGGTGTCGATGGTGGTCTGTTCCAGGCCGAGCCAGCCGGGCAGCACGGACAGGTAGAACCAACCGAGCGCGGCGAACATGATCACCTGGAAGGTCGAGTTCAACGCCACCAGCACTGCGGCGGCTTCGCGGTCGCCGCAGGCCAGGTCGTTCCAGATGATGACCATCGCGATGCAGCGCGCCAGCCCGACGATGATCAACCCGGTCCGGTACTGGGGCAGATCCGGCAACAACAGCCAAGCCAGTGCGAACATCAGTGCCGGGCCCAAGACCCAGTTCAACACCAGCGAACCGATCAACAGCTTGCGGTCACCGGTGATGGTGTCGAGGCGGTCGTAGCGGACCTTCGCAAGCACCGGATACATCATGATCAACAAGCCGATCGCGATCGGCAGCGAGATCCCGTCGACTTCCACGGCGCTCAACGCGTCCCCGAGCCCCGGAATCATTCGCCCGAGCAGCAGCCCGGCGGCCATCGCGACACCGATCCACACCGGCAGGTACCGGTCCAGCGTGGACAGTTTCGCCACGACTCCGTTCTGCGGGGTTCGGGTCTCGGCGCTCAAGCGTTCACCCCGGCGGCGCCGCTCTCGACCAGCAGCACCTCCGAAAGCCTGTGCAGCGCTTCGGGAACCACCCGGTAGTACACCCACGACGCGCGGCGTTCGCTGGTGAGCAGCCCCGCCTCGCGCAGCACCTTGAGGTGATGGGAGATCGTCGGCTGGGTCAGATCGATGCCTTCGGACAACTCGCAGACGCACGCCTCCTGCCCCGCGCGGGCGGCGATGGAACTGAGCAGCCGCAGCCGAATCGGATCCGACAACGCCTTGAACACGCCCGCCAACTCGGCCGCCGCCTCGCCGGACAGCGGTTCGCGGACGATCGGCGCGGCCGAGCACGGCTGCACCGGAAGCAAGGGAAGTTCCGACTTCGACATACGCCTATATTGATGGTTGTCTAAATCGGATCGCAAGCAAACATCTGGTGAATGAGGCGGTCCGCACCCTTGCCCGCGGCCGAGTGTTCTCGACCGCGTTGACCGGATTCGGGCTCGCCTCGGCGACCGCGCTCGGCCCGCCAAGGTGCGCGACGGTGTGCGGTTGCGGTGGCGGACCGGCACTGCGACCTTCCTGGACGATGACGACGCGACCGCGCGCCACCGCCTGCTGGGCAAGGGGCGGCCGTTCTATCGGCTCGACGGAATCCTGCTCCGGCGACTCGCACGCGGCGGGCCGATGCTCACCATCCGCATCGACCTGGACTAGCGGCCGCCGCGTAATGGCGGCGCGAGTCGTGGGCGGGGTTCGGCGATGCGACGGCGGCGAGCGTCGCGCGGTTCAGGCCGGATAGCTCCTGACCTCGGTCGCCTTCACCGCCGCCCACAATTCCATCCCGGGCCGCAGCCGGAGTTCGGCGACCGTGGCCGGGGTGATGTCGGCGAGGACCGGTGGGTGGCCGTCGAGGCGGACGCGCGTGGTGTGGGCGTGTTGTTCGATGCCGGTGATGGTGACCGGCCATGCGTTGCGCGGGCTGCCCGCGGGGTGTTCCAGGTGCAGGCCGACCGCGTTCGGCGGAAAGGCGACGTGCACTCGACCGTCGGCGGGCTCCGCGATGGTGAGGACGCCGCCCTCGTCGAGATCGACGACGCCGCCGCGGGCGGTGCCGCGATACAGGTTGAGCCCCACCAGGTTCGCCACATAATCCGAACGGGGTTGCCTGGCGACCTCCGCGGGCGCACCCTGCTGTACGACGCGGCCGTGTTCCAGGATGACGAGCCGGTCGGCGAGCACCATCGCGTCGAGCGGATCGTGGGTGACGAGCACCGTGTGGCCCGGATAGTCGCGCAGATGGTGGGCCAGATCGGAGCGCACCTGGAGCCGGGTGCTCGCGTCGAGCGCGGCGAGCGGTTCGTCGAGCAGCAACAGCCGCGGCTCGGTGACCAGCGCGCGGGCCAGCGCGACCCGCTGGGCTTGCCCGCCGGACAACGCGCGGGGTTTGCGGTGCGCGTACTGGGAAAGGCCGACGCGATCGAGCCATTCGGCGGCGCGCTCACGGGCCGCGGCGCGCCGATGGCCGCGGGCGCGCAAACCGAACGCGACGTTGTCCAGCGCGGAGAGGTGCGCGAAGAGCAGATAGTCCTGGAAGACCACGCCGACCTCGCGGTGCTCGGCGGGCACGAACACCGAAGGCGGTGCGTCCCAGATGTGTTCGCCGAGCCGCACGCGTCCCTCGGTCACCGCGAGCAGGCCAGCCAGCGCCCGCAACGCCGTGCTCTTACCCGCGCCGTTCGGGCCGAGCAGCGCCACCACCTCGCCCGGTTTCGCCGTCAGTGCGAGGTCGAGGGTGAATGTGCCGCGGGTGACGCGGATCTCGGCGTCCAGCGTCACATCGCACCTCGAATCCACCGCTCCCGCAAGGCGGCCAACACGCCCACCGAGACGAGCAGCAGCACCAGGCTCAGCACGATCGCCGCGTCCGGATCGGTCTCCAGCGCCAGATACACCGCGAGCGGCATGGTGGTGGTCTTGCCGGGAAAGCTGCCCGCGAACGTGATGGTCGCGCCGAACTCGCCGAGTGCGCGGGCCCAGCAGAGCACCGCGCCCGCGACGACGCCGGGCAGCACAGACGGCAAGGTGACGCGGCGAAACGCGTACCAGCGGGACGCGCCGAGGGTGGCGGCGGCCTCCTCGAACCGGGGGTCCGCGGCCCGCAGCGCGCCCTCCACCGAGATGACCAGGAACGGCATCGCCACGAAGGCCTCGGCCACCACCACACCCGCCGTGGTGAACGGCAACGAGACGCCGAACCAGTCGTACAGGTACTGGCCGATCAATCCGCGCCGACCCAGCACCAGCAGCAGCGCGACACCGCCGACCACCGGCGGCAACACCAGCGGCACGGTGACCAGCGCCCGCACCAGACCGCGGCCCGGCACGTCGCCGCGCGCCAGCAGCCAGGCCAGCGGAATGCCGAGCGCCAGGCAGACGAGGGTGGCCAGGCTCGCGCACACCAGCGAAAGGCGAAGCGCCTCGGCGACTTCCGCGCTGAACAGGCGCTCCGGCATGGTGGCCCACGGCGCTCGAACCGCGAGCCCGAGCAACGGCGCGACCAAGAAGATCAACCCGCACACCGCGGGCAGCACAAGGATCAGCGGCCGCCGCCCGCGCACCGCCCGTCGCCGCGCGGCGATGGTCACGTCTCCGGAATTTCCACGACGACGTGCGTGGACTTCACCGACGCGACGGCGACGCTGCCGACCTCGAGGCCGAGTTCGTCCACCGATTCGCGGCTGAGCAGCGACACCAGCCGGAACGGTCCGGCCTGCATCTCGACCTGGGCCATCACCGTGTCCTTGACGATGCGGGTCACGATGCCGCGCATGCGGTTGCGCGCGGACGCCGCCACCGTCACCCCCGGCGCGGGCGCCTCGGCGTTGGCGCGCAGGAATTGCGCCAGATCGCGGCCGTCGACGCCCTTGCGGCCGTTGTCGAGTTGGATCGCGGGCAGCTTGCCCTGGTCGATCCACCGTCGCACGGTGTCGTCGCTGACGCCCATCAGGGCGGCCGCTTCACTGATCCGCAGATTCGTCACGAATTGGAGTTTATTGACGTATTCGCGGGAAGGGAAACCCGGGCGGTAGCGGTCAGGCGGATTCGGCGAGCCCAGCGGAGCGCCAGGTGTCGGCCAGTTCCTGGAGCGGGAGGTCGAGCGCCTGGCTCAGTGCCACGACCGTGCCGAAGGCGGGCGACGGCAGGCGACCGGTCTCGATCTTGCGCAGCGTCTCCGGCGAGATCCCCGCGGCGGTGGCGACCTCGGTGAGTTCGCGCTCGCCACGCGCCGCGCGCAGCCGAGCGCCCAAGCGGCGGCCCGCCTCGATCTGGGCGGGTGTCAGCGGCAGGCGAACCATGCGCCCCAGGGTAGGGGCGGTATTTAAATACCGCAAGTTGGCGCGGTCGACGGGTCAGGCCTCGAACAACAGGTACAGCCCGGTGAAGGTGTAGCCGACCATGGTCAGCATCAGCGCGAGCTGGCCGGTCAGTCGGTGCGCGGGCGGGAGCAGCCGAAGACAGCGGTCGTGTGCCGCGGCGACGCCGAGGATGTGACCGGTGAGGACGGCCAGCACCTTGATGCTGGCCAGTACGGCGGGATGGGTGGACAGGATGTACTGCACGTCGAAATCGCCCAGCCACAGGATGTTCCAGCCGCGCTGGAACGGGTCGGCGCACAGGATCAGCGTCGCCTGCCCCTTCTCGACCAGGAAGCTGAGGTAGTGCGCGACAAGGTAGCCCGCCACGATCGGGGTGAGACTGTGCGCGAGCCGAATCGGCAGCAGCGCCCGCTCCGCCCTGGTGACGCCGCCGGTCGCGCGGGTGGCCAGCCGGAAGACGCCGCCGACAACGGCGATGAACCCGAGCAACCCCGCGGTGCGCAGCAAGGTGGTCAGCAGGGTGGAGTCGCCGCCCGCGCGATCGAGGAAGTCGCGCCAACTCGCGAACATCGAAAAGCTGTCGAACGCGGTCGATCCCAGCAGTGTCGCCGCCACCGCGACCGAGCCGGTGAGCGCGGGCGTGCCCGCGAGATTGTTCAGCGGCCACCGCAGCACCGGGACCCCGGTGTCGCGCCGCGCGTACGGGCTCAGACGCGCCAGCAGACTGCTGTACACCTCCAGCGGGTCGCCGCGCTCGGCCCACGTTGTCCCGAACACCACGAGGCCGACCGTCCCCACGACGAGGTAGCCGAGAAACCACATCGTCACGGCGAGCACCGAACCCGGTTCGGGATAAGCCAATTCCAGCCACACGAACGAGAACAGCCCCAGCGCCGCGGGCAGGCAGCCCCACGATTCCGGGTAGGGCAGCAGCCCGCGCCCCGGCGGCCGCCCCGCCACCCGGCAGGCCAGGCGGTGCAGCGCGCGCACCGGCGAGACGATCTTCCACACCGGCCCCAACACCAGTGAGGCCACCATCACCCCGACCCACAGATAGATATAGACAATCCCCGGCACGGGATTGTCCGCCGACTCGGCCGCGCCGAAGAAGCCGACCGCGAGGACCGCGATCGCCCCGAGCAGCCCGAGCCCCGCGAGCACCGTCCGCACCGCCGCGGAATCGACCATGGCGCGCGCGAACGCGGGCAGCGCGACGCCCGGCGCATCCGGATCGAGTCGCGGCTCGCGCCACGCGAAGGCCAGTACGGCGAAGGAGAACGTCAGGGCCCACGCGGCGCCGATCAACGCGTAGGACAACGGAATCGGCAGATCGGTCGCACCGGAGATCCCGTGCGCGAGGACCTCGTTCACCCCTCCACCTCGCTGGTCCTCGGCTCCGTCGTGCGCGAGTGCGCGCTGTGCCTATGGTTCGCTCGCTGGCGCTCGTTCACGGGCGCACGACTACCGTGGCGACGGTCTTGTGCGCGCGGTGCAGTTCGATCTCGACCCGCCCCGGCACCTCCACCGTGAACCGGAAGCGCTGCCCGGCCTCGGGGCGGACCTCGAAGGTGTGCTCCGGCGTGGCGTGCACGTGCAGTTCGTCCTCGGCGTCGCTGTCGACCACCAGCTCGATCGGCTGCCCGATCTTGGCCTCCCTGCGCTCGTTCACCGGACTCACCGACCCGTTCGCGATACGGAAACGCACGACGACGGCGTCGGCTTCGGCGGGCGAACTCGCGCTGGGCCGCGGCGTGCTCGGGGCGTCCTCGGTGGCGCAACCCAGCGCGGCGGCGGCCACCGCGCAGGCGAGCGCGGCGTAGCGCCACGTGCGGGTCATCGGGTCTCCTCGTCGCTGTTCGAAGGGGTTCGGTCGTTCCGCTCGCTCTCGCGCCGCTCGGCGCGGCGGTCGCGCACCGCGATGAGCACGATGATGCCCACCACGGCGAACGCGGGAAGGAAGGCGGGGATGGCCAGCAGGACGGAATGGTCCGCGAGCAGCTCTACGCCGTCGGCGGCGCCGGTCATCCGGCCGCGACGGGCTCGGTCGCGTCCGTCCGCGCGGTGGTGGGGTAGCGGTCGTTGATCCGCGCCGCGCCCCAGGACAGCGCGCCGATCAGGATCAGGCTGCACACCAGAACGACCAGCGAGGCGGCGCCGAACAGCCAGGCCGGATGGTCGAACGAGCGCTCCCGCTGCAACACCGTGATCTCGGCGACGAACGGGCGGGTGAACTCCGGTGGCGCGGCGACCTCCGCGGCGCCGATGCCCGGGTCGTCGGGCATGAAGATCGGCAGCGCGGTCTGCATGCGGCCGTCCTGCAGGCGCAGCACGGTCTTCCAGGTGCCGTGCGCCGGAACGGGTTTGGTCGAGACGTAGTGGCCGTCGCCGACGCGCCGCAGCTGGTCGACGACCAGGCCGCGGCCGGGGCTGTCCGATCCGACGCCGCCCTGCCAGGCCAGGATCTGCACCCATTCGGGATCGGAGCCGACCAGGTCGGCCGGTTCGAGCCGCACGTCGGCGGTCACCATGCGGCCGCCGTCGACGGGCTCGGCCTCGCGCAGCGCGACGGTCGCGCTCGCTTGATCCGGGAGGCGAATGAGCAGGCCGTTGGTGGTGGTCGCGGCGACGACGAGCACCGCGGCGACGACCATGGTGCGGCGCACGGGCGGGCGCGGCAACGGCTCACCGCGCAGCACCATGCCGAGCAGCGCGCCGACGACACCACCCGCGATGCCCGTCGGCACCGTCATCGCCAGCAGCTCCGGCCACATCGAAGCGGGCCACGGATCGACGAACATCGCGTCGACCCAGAGGGATTCGAGCCAGACACCGACGGTCGCCACCGCGAAACCGGCCACCGCGCCCCACCACAGCGGCTTGCGCGCCAAGGGGAGCAGGGCGAGCAGTTCGACGACCACGGCGGCGCCGAGGTAGAGCGGGAAGACGTTGCGCGGCGCGTCGATGATCGGCCCGCCGACCAGGAACGCCACGATCCCGCGCACCACCGCCGCGAAGCCGACCACCACGAAGGTGCTGAACGCGCCGAGCGTCGCCCGCGCGGCGACCAGCGTGACGGTGGCCGCCGCGACGATCAGCATCGGCTGCAGGACGAGTCGGAACTGCTCGACGCCGAAATCGAACTCCACTTGGAACACCGACAGACCGATGATCAGGCCGCCGAAGGCGAACGCGCGCAGCGTCCAGATCAGCCAGCCGTCTTCCCGGTCCGGATCGGGCCGGTTGCGGCCGCCCTCGAATTCCAGCAGCAGCACGCCGACCAGGGAGAGTCCGGCGCCGCCGATGAGCATCAGGTGCGTGGGTCCCCAGAGCGTCACATCTTGGCCGAACATCCGGTGCCAGATGTCGTCGAGCGGAAAGCCGATGAGCGCGTAGAGGCCCGCCCCGGCGATGAGAATGCCGCCGACGGGCGCGTACCAGGTGCGGGTGATCCGCACCGCCGCCTCGCCCGGCTTCTGGTCCAGTGGTAGCACGATCGCCAGCATTCCGGCCGTGAACAGGAAGAACAGTCCGGCCAGGATGAAGTAGTGCGCCGGATTGGCGAGCGGGCCTTCGTCGCGGCCGTTGCCCACGTGCAGGCTGACGTCCCAGATGAAGCCGAGCAGCGCGGTGAGGATGGTGGCCAGGAACATCACGATGGGCAGTGCCACCCAGCCGGGCCGGTTGAAGACGGCGCCGATCCGGTCGGCCGTGGTGCCGAGCCAGGTGATGCGCCGTGTCCGGTGCAGATAGCCGACCCACAGCAGCACCAGCGCGATCAGGCCCGCCGAGCCGGTCATGATCGCCACCTGGTCCAGCGCCGCGCCGCCGCCCTCGGTGCCCTGCGCGGCGATCTCTCCTATCGCTTCGTGGATCGTGCCGGACACGAAAACCTCCAACGCCAGTGAGTTTACACTCGTCGCCTATTAATGTTACGAAACGTAGCACACACTGTCGAGCAGGTGGTGCTATTGCTTCGCGACCGCGATGAGGGGCAGTTTGGGAGCCCTTTCCGTCGGTACGGGAGTGGAGCGTCGCGCACGTTGGGAGGGGTGGCGCGCGCGACACCGTCCATCCCTGTCAGAGTACGACTGTTCACCCACATGATGTGGCGCCACTCACGGGACGATTACCCGGTCGTGCCCGGAAATCTCGCATCCGGGCAAGGGTTTCCGTCCGGCGAAACCGGACACCCCATGGATGGAATGACAACGCCGCGAGAGCGAGAGGGAGGATTCATGGTTTCCCGCGACACGATCGCCCAGCTTCGTCAGGACATCACCACGGCCGAGGACTGCAACGATCGGCAGGCGGCCGAACGGCTGCGCGCCGAATTGGCGGAGGCCCTGCGCGCCAAGGAGCAAGGCGAGGACGACGCGGAGTAGGGCTGCCGCCGGAGCGATCCGGCATGTGCGTCTCCTGAGTTCCGCCGCGTCCGGGGATCGCCGGGCGCGGCGAGTTCTCGCGTGCGGCTGGTATTTAAATACCGCCGTAGCTAGGCTGGTATAAAAATACCGGCTGGGCGTGTGCTCGCCGGTGGGATTCGGCGCAGTGGAGGTCGGGAATGGTGGAGTTGAAGTCGCCCGCGGAGATCGCTCGGATGCGGGTGGCGGGGGAGTTCGTCGCGGACGTGCTCGCCGAGCTGCGCACCAGGGCGCGGGTCGGGGTCAACCTGCTCGACCTGGAAGCCTATGTGCGCGAACGCATCCGGGAGCGCGGAGCGGTCTCGTGCTATTGGGATTACGCGCCGTCCTTCGGGCGCGGTCCGTTCCGCAACACGGTGTGCCTGTCGGTGAACGACGCTGTGCTGCACGGTCTTCCGTTCGACTACGCCCTACGCGACGGTGACGTGCTGAGCATCGACCTCGCGGTCGGTGTCGACGGCTGGGTGGCCGATTCGGCCATCACCGTCATCGTCGGCACGGCGGCGGAGGCGGACCGGAAGCTGGTGCGCGCCACCGAGGAGGCGCTCGCCGCCGCCATCGCGGTCGCGGTGCCCGGCAACCACATCGGCGATCTCTCCGCGGCCATCGAAGAGGTGGCCCGCTCCTACGGCTTTCCGGTCAACACCGAGTTCGGCGGGCACGGTCTCGGGCGCACCATGCACGAGGACCCGCACGTGCCGAACGCGGGCCGCGCCGGTCGCGGGTATCGGCTGCGGCCCGGGCTCACCCTCGCCATCGAGCCGTGGTTCGCCCGCACCACCGACCGCATCTACACCGACGCCGACGGCTGGACTATCCGCTCCGCCGACGGCTCGCGCACCGCGCACTCCGAGCACACTGTCGCGATCACCGCCGACGGACCGCAGGTGCTCACCCGAGCCTCCTGACGAGACCCCTTCCGGCTCAGCGCGTTTCGGTCAGCCACCGCTCCAGATCGGTGCCCGCCCCGAGATCGACGGCCACCGCCGCGCGATCCTCGTCCGAGAGGTTCAGCGTGCGCACCTCGCCGCGGTACCGGGCGGCGCGCTCGGGGTCTTCCGCGGCGACGGCGATCTCGGCGAGCATGGCCAGCGCCCGCGCGCGCTCCACCGGTGCGGCCGTGGCGGCGAAGCGGCCGAGGCCGACTTCGAGCACCCGCGCGGCGGCCTCGTCGTCGTTCTTGAAATCGCGCAGAATCCGCGCGTTGTCGAGCACCTTCGCCAGATCCGCCAGCTCGGACGAACCGCCGTACTCGAGTTCGCTGGGTTCGTCGCGCTGGATGAACAGCAGGGTGTTGCCGTCGGGGTCGACGAGGGTGAAACGGCTCTGTCCCGGCCGGAAGCGGGTGATGCGCGGGCGGCCCTTGGCGGGCACCTTGCCGAAGGCGGCGCGCAACGCGCCGGTGAGTTCACGGTGGCGCGCGGCCACGTCGTCGACCATCACCAGACAGCCGACCCGCTCGGCCGGTATCGCGAAGTCCTTGGGCGGCGAGTTGAAATGCACTGGGCAGCCGTGCGCTTCGAGCGCGAGATAGACGTAGGGGCGGGTCTGTTCGTGGGTCACCGTGTATCCGATGGCCCGGTAGAAGTCGAGGGTGGCGGTCGGCGACGCGGTCCACAGCACCGGAACCGGGAAGTCGTCCATGAGTCCTCCGAAGCGTACTAGTCAAACTTGATTACTGGGAGGCTAGGGGCGTTCGTTCGCGGAAGTCAAATTTGAGTAGCATGAGTCGTTCGTCGCACGGAGAAGGGAGTCACGCGTGGCGGCCGTCCGTCTGCTCGTCCTCGGGGTCATCCGCACCCGGCAACCCGCCCACGGTTACGCCGTGCGGCGCGAGTTGCTGTCCTGGCGCGCCGAAACCTGGACGAACGTCAAGCCCGGCTCGATCTACCACGCGCTCAAACAGCTGACGCAGGAAGGAAAACTGCGCGCGCTCGGCACCGAGAGCAGCGATCAAGGACCCGGCCGGATGCTGTACGAGCTCACCGAGGCGGGCGAGACCGAGTTCCGCAGGCTCATGGACGCCGCGCTGGTCAGCATCGATATGGAAGAGCTCGGCGCCGCCATCGCCTTCATGGACGCGCTGCCACGCGCGCACGTCATCGCGAAGCTGGGGGAGCAGCGGCGCAACGCGGCCGCTGTTCGCGACGAGCTGATCGCCATGATCCCGACCTACCCCGGTCGCTACGAGTCGCCGCACATGCCCGACCTGCTGGAGCTCTGGAGCGGCGTCTTCGACAACCTGACCCGGTGGACCGACGGTCTGCTCGCCCGGCTGGATTCGGGCGAGTACCGCATGCCCGAGTGACCGCGTTGCGGATACGCTGCGATCATGACGAACTCGCTCGGGGACGCAGGCTCCGCCGACTACGTGCAGCTGACCACCTACCGTAAGGACGGCACGCCCGTCGCCACGCCGGTGTGGGCGGTCGCCGAGGGCGACAAGCTGTATGTCTGGACGGTCACCGACAGCTGGAAAGTCAAGCGGCTGCGCCGGAATCCCGCCTGCACCGTGCAGGCGTGCGACTACAGCGGCAAGCGGCTGCACGGCGCCGTCGTCGCGGGCACGGGCCGGGTGCTGGATGCCGAGGGCACCGAGCGCGTGCGCAAGTTGCTGCGCAGGAAGTACTGGCTGCTCGGGCCGCTCGTCATCCTCGGCAGCAACCTGCGCAGGGGCAAAGCGGGCACGATCGGCATCGAGTTCACCCCGGACGCGTAGCCCGGGCCGAGCGCCCGGAAAGTCCGGAATAGGCAAGGCGGACACGGAGTTTCCGGGGGACCGGCGGTGCGGCGATCACGGCTCGGCTATTGTTCGTCGGGCATACCGGGGTAGTCCCCAGGCGGACACGATGTCTCGACCCTGCCCCGGGGGGAGGGATCGTTCATGACAGCACCGACTCGGCCGCCGCGGGCCTCACAGCCCTACCCGGTCGCCGAACATCCGGACACCGGCGAATTCACCGACAGCGGCTGGCTTCCCGTGCTCGTCGCCGGCTTGGTCGCCGCCGTCGCCATCGCGATCGCCGGTGTCATCGCCGGACTGGTGGTGGTCAACATCCGCGAGAGCGCGGTGGCCGACAACCCCGTTCGGACGCCGGCCGCCTCGGCGCCGATGGCGCAGTCCCCGGCGCCCGTCGCGCCGGTCCGCGCCGTCGAGCCCGCGCCCCAGCTGCTGGACCAGGTGGACCTCCAGCGCGGCGTGCAACTCGTCCTCATCGACTCCTACGGCATCGACGACGTCCGCGACGTCCGCTGCCCCGCTGGCCAGACCGTGACGGTCGACGCGAGCTTCGACTGCCTCGTGAAGGTCGGCAGCACACAGAAGTCCGTGTCGGTCACCATCACCGACACCGACGGCACCTACGAGGTCGGCCGCCCGTACTGAGGCCGGTCACCGCAACGATCCCACCCCGCACGGGCCGCCGCGAGAACGCGAGCGGCCCGGCGTCGTGTCTCAGGTGGCCTGACTGACCGAGGACATGTGGAAGTCCGGAATCCGCAACGGCGGCATGGCGGTTCGGGTGAACCAGTCCTTCCACTCCCTGGGCAGCGCGGTCTGGGTGGCGCCCGCCTCGGTGGTCCTGCGCAACAGATCGATCGGGCTCTCGTTGAAACGGAAGTTGTTCACCGCCGCGGTGACCGCTCCGTTCTCCACCAGATACACGCCATCCCTGGTGAGACCGGTCAGCAGCAGGCTCGCCGGATCCACCTCGCGGATGTACCAGAGCGTCGTGAGCAGCAGACCGCGTTCGGTACGCGCGATCATCTCGTCCAGACCCGCCCCGGAACCGCCGGTGAGCAAAAGATTCTCGCCGGGCACGGTCGCGGTGGCGTCGAATTCCGCCGCCGTGGCGCGCGGATAGACGAGCGATTCCACGACACCCTCGCGCAACCAGTCCACCCGCTCGGCGGACAGGCCGTTGTCGAAGACCGACAGCGCTTCCGACGAGGCGGGCGTCGCGACGAAGGGCCGATACTCCAGTCCCGTGGCGACGGGATCGGAGTACAGCGTGAGCGGAATGTCGGTGAGCCGCTCGCCGATTCGAGTACCACCCGCGCGGGCGAAGGCGTTGTGGCCCTCGTGCGCGCCGCGGCCCTCCATCGACCACGCCAGATAGATCATCAGGTCGGCGACCGCCGAGGGCGGCAGCAGCGTCTCGTAGCGGCCCGCGGGCAGCTCGACGCGGCGGCCCGCCCAATCCAGGCGGCGGTTCAGCTCGACGAGCAAGCCCGGTGTGTCGACATCGGTGAAATCGGCGGTGCCGACGCCGACCCAGGCGCTCGCCAGCTCCGCGCCCGCGCCGCGTTTTCCGTTGATCTCCACTGAACCGGTCGGCTGCACGAAGCGGCGGCGGATGCCGGTGGAGGTGCCGAGCCAGGTGGTGTGCATCTGGTGGTGGGCGAAGCCGTAGAGCTGGTCGGCGCCGTCGAAACCGGCCGACAGGTCACGCGCCAGATCCGCGAACACCTCGATACCCGTGCTGCCGGGCGACTCTGCCCAATCCGCGGCGCGTGCGTCCGATTCCAGCAGTGGCATGGCGTCTTTCGCGGGTTCGGCGGTGCGCGCCGCCGCCTCACTGGCCCGCACGATCGCCTCGATCTCTGACGAATCGACGCTCGTCGAGCTGACGCTGCCGACCCGGGCCGCGTGCGGTCCGTCGCGGAAGATCGAGACCACCGCCCAGCCCCGCGACACCGAGGAGCCGTTGGTCGTCATGGAATTGCCCGCCCAGCGCAGCGAGGCCTCGTGCGCGTCGGTGACGATCACCATCGCCTCGTCGGCGCGGGAGAGGGCCAGCGCCCGCTCGACGACCTCGCCCGCGGGCGCCACGCCGCGCGCGTCCACCGTGTCGATGCCCGGCTCGCTCACTGACCCGCCTCCGTCCTGGTGTTGAGAACGTTGATGCCGCGCACCAGGATCGACGGACAGCCGTGGCTGACCGCGGCCACCTGACCGGGCTGTGCCTTACCGCAGTTGAACGCGCCGCCCAGCTGCCAGGTCGACGGGCCGCCGACGGCCTCCATCGCGCCCCAGAAGTCGGTGGTGGTGGCCTGGTAGGCGACGTCGCGCACCTGCCCGTCCAGCGCGCCGTTGCGGATACGGAAGAAGCGCTGCCCGGTGAACTGGAAGTTGTAGCGCTGCATGTCGATCGACCAGGATTTGTCGCCGACGATGTACAGCCCGTCCTCGACCCGCGAGATCAGCTCCTCGGTGCTGGTGTCGCGCTCCGGATCGGGTCGCAGCGAGACGTTGGCCATCCGCTGGATCGGCACGTGGTGCGCGGAATCGGCGTAGGAGCAGCCGTTGGAGCGCGTCAGCCCGAGCCGCGGTGCGAACGCCCGGTCGAGCTGGTAGCCGACGAGCACGCCGTCGCGCACCAGATCCCAGCGCTGCCCCGCGACGCCCTCGTCGTCGTAGCCGACGGTGGCAAGGCCGTGCCGCTCGGTGCGGTCGCCGGTGACGTGCATGATCGGCGTGCCGTAGCGCAACGTGCCGAGCTTGTCCGGTGTCGCGAACGAGGTGCCCGCGTAAGCGGATTCGTAGCCGATGGCGCGATCGTATTCGGTGGCGTGCCCGATGGATTCGTGGATGGTCAGCCACAAATTGCTGGGATCGATGACCAGATCGGTCGGGCCCGCGGTGACGCTCGGCGCCTTCACCTTCTCGGCGAGCCAGCCGGGGATCCGCGCGAGTTCGTCGTCCCAGTCCCAGATTCCGTCCGCGCCGGTGACGTACTCCCAGCCGCGCCCCGCCGGTGCGGCGAGGGTGCGCATGGTCTCGAAGACGCCCGCGGCCGAGTCGACGGTGATCGCCTCCAACTGCGGGTGCAGCCGGACCCGCTGCTGGGTGATCGACGAGCCCGCGGTGTCGGCGTAATACGTCTGCTCCTTGACCTGCAACACCGAGGCGGTGACGTGGTCGACGCCGTCGGCGGCGGCCAGCCTGCCCGAATAGTCTTGCAGCAGCGCGACCTTCTCGGCGGTCGGCACGGTGAACGGGTCGAGATCGTAGGCCGAGACCCAGTGCGCGCCGTCGTAGCGCGGCTCGTCGGCCAGCTCGACGTGCTCCCGGTTCAGCTCGCGCAACGCTTTCGCCACGGTGACCGCGCGGCGCGCCACCTCGGCGGCGGTGTCGGCGGTGAGCGCGGCATGCGAGGCGAAACCCCAGGTGCCGTCGACGATCACGCGGACGGCGAAGCCGAGATCGGTGGCGTTGCTGATCGCCTCGACCCGCCCGTCCCGCAGCCGGATCGACTGGGTGACCAAACGGTGCACTCGTAGGTCGGCGTGTTCGGCGCCCGCCGCGGTGGCCGCGGCGAGCGCGGCGTCGGTCAGCGCGGACAGTGGTAGCGCGCGGAATTCGGCGTCGATCGCCGAGCCCGACGTGTCCTCGGAAGTCGCGATGCTCACCCCGGCAACGCTACCGGGTTCTCGCCGACCGGTCCGCGCGCCGTTCCGCGGCGGTGCGCGTCTCGCGCGAAAAGCCCAGCGGCACAGCGACGATCCGTCCAACGCCAGGCCTGACGTGCGCTATCGTTCCGACGCGAACGGCGCGCGCGAGACCCGGGTTACCGCATCGGCGCTGCGGAATGCCGTACTGTGCCCGCGTGCCGCCATCCGCCCTCCGTGACCGCAAACGTGAACGTACCCGCCGCGCTCTGCTCGAGGCCGCCGTCGAGCTCTTCGAGACCAGAGGCTACGACGACACCACGGTGGCCGACATCGCCGCCGCGGCGGAGGTGGGCACGCGCACCTTCTTCAACTACTTCGCCAGCAAGGAAGAACTGCTCTTCCCCGAGCCGGACGAGCGGGTCCGGCTCGCGGTGGCCGCGATCGCCAGCCGCCGCGTCGGCGAGCGTCCGGTCGAGGTGCTGCTGCGCGCGCTACGGGCGGCGGGCGACAACCCGGGCGAACATCTCGTCGACGATCTGGGCGCCCGCATCGCCGCGGTGCGCGCCCAGGTCTCGCGGACCGTGCCCGCGGTGAGCGGACGCGCCGCGCACGCCCAGCTGGTGGCGCAGCGCGAGATCGGCAGGCAGCTGCACGCCGCGTTCCCCGACGAACTCGACGAGGTCGGCGCCGCGGCGCTGGTCGGCGCGGTGGTCGGCGCGGTCTCCGGCGCGCTCACCGTGCTCTTCCAGCAGCCGCATTCCGGACCCGAGGACGGCGAGCGGCTGCACCGGAAGATCCACGAGACAACCTCCAAAGTCTTGCGGCCCTGGCTCGCCTCCACCTGCACGGCCCACGCCGAACCGGTCGGCTGAGCACGGCTCAGCCGAACTGCTGCCAGCCCAGGCGAATCACCATCGCCACCACGACGACGAGCAGCACGATGCGGACGAATTCCGCGCCGCGGCTCAGCGCCATCCGTGATCCGGCGATCGCGCCCGCGACGTTGGCCACCGCCATGGTCGCGCCGAGCGCGAACAGGATGTGCCCGGTGAGACCGAAGAAGATCAGCGCGCCGACGTTGGACCCGCAGTTGATCACCTTCGCCATGGCCGCGGCCCGCACGAACTCGGTGCCGAGCAGGGTGGCGAAGGTGATGATCAGGAAGGTGCCGGTACCCGGACCCAGCAAGCCGTCGTAGAGCCCGATCAGTCCGGCGGCCAGCGCCACCACGAGCACCACCTTGCGGCGGGTCGGCGGATGGGTCGCCATGGTGACGCCGATGGATGGGCGCAGCGTCACGAAGATCGCGACCGACACCAGCACCACCATGACGATCGGGATGAACAGGTCGCGGTCGATCAGCGAGACCGCCGCGGCGCCGACAGCCGCGGCCACGGCGGCGATGCAGGCCGCGGGCAGCAGCACTCGCCACTGCATCGGCACCTTCTTGGCGAACGTCAGCACCGACGCGGTGGTCCCCGCGACCGCCGCCAGCTTGTTGGTGCCCAACGCGGTCTGCGGCGCGATGCCCGGCGCTACCAGGAACAGCGTCGGCAGGATGATCAGGCCGCCGCCGCCGACCACGGCGTCGACCCATCCTGCGGCGGTCGCGGCCGCCACCAGCGCCGCCCAATCTGCGAGATCCACGCTGCAAGACAACCAGACGTCCCATGTTTTCCGCTGCCTGGGACGGTCCGGCACCGCCGGTGCGGCCACGGACAGCCGCATGCCCGCGGCGAACGCGGAGGTACGCCTTAGTCTGGCCGTCATGCGCCGGTTCAGTCTGTGGCTTCGCGGCAAGCCCCTCGTTGCGGATTCCATCCTGGCGTTCGGGCTGCTGCTGCTGGACCTCACGGCCATCGGCGACACCGATCAGAAGGCCGTATATCTGGTGGTCGGCGGGCTGCTGCCGATCCCGGTCGCGTTCCGCCGGGTCTACCCGAGGGCCATGGCCGCCACCCTGCTCGGCCTCGCCCTGTGCACCACACTGCTGAGCTACGTGCTCGACGACAAGGCCGTGCACCCGGCGCTGCTCGCCCTCGGGATCATGCTGTACACGCTGGTCGCCTATGTCGGCAGGCGCGAGGGACTATTGCTGCTCGCCGGTCTGGTGCTCGACACCGCGTCGTCCACCCTGCTGCTCGATCAGCCGGTCTGGTCGACGCTCGCGTTCATCGCGCTGTACTACGCGCTGTGCTGGACCCTGGCCGAGTTCAACGGCGCGCGGCACGCCTACGACGCCGAGGTCGCGGCCCGGCTCGCGGTCGCCGACTACGACAGGGAGCGGCGCACCCACGAGGCGGTCGCGCTGGAACGCACCCGCATCGCGCGCGAACTGCACGATGTCGTCGCGCACGCGGTCAGCGTCATCATCGTGCAGGCCGACGGCGCGAAGTACGCACTGCGCCGTGACCCGGACAGCGCCGAACAGGCCGTCACCACTATCGCCAGCACCGGCCGTGAGGCGCTGCGCGAGCTGCGTCGCACCGTCGCGCTGCTGCGCACCGAGCACGCGCCGGACCAGCTGCCGCAGCACGGCACGGCGGGCATCGCCCGGGTGGTGGAGATGATGCGCGGCACCGGCCTCGCCGTCGAGCTCGAGCTGACCGGCGACATCGACGACGTCGCCCCCGAGGTGAGCCTCGGCGTGCACCGCATAGTGCAGGAGTCGCTGACGAACACGCTGCGCCACGCGGGCGCCCACCCGAAGGCGTGGGTGCGGGTGCAGCGCCGCGACAGCGACGTCCTTGTCGAGGTCACCGATTCCGGCGGCGTTCCGGTGCACGGGCCCGAGGCCAACCCGATCAAGGGCAGCGGCCTCGGGCTGGTCGGCATGCGCGAACGCATCGCGGTGCTCGGCGGGACCTTGGACGTCGGGCGCGCCGCCGACGGCGCCTGGCGGGTGCGCGCGACCATCCCGCTCGAGCCCGACGGGACGGATTGCTGACCTAGTCGAAGACCGCCGCGAGTTCGCGAAGCACCTCGCTCGCGGTGATCGGATCCAGCGCGCCGAAGGCCGTGTCGCCGCACCGGCGCCACCACGACGACACCGGCGGCGAACTCAGCTCGACCGCCTCGATGACCCGCTCGCCCTCCGGTGCGGGGTCCTCGACGGCGATGCCGTCGTCCAGGTGCAGCAGCACCTGGAGATCGCCCTCGACCGGCCGGTAGAAGTGATCGTGCACACCGTCGACCGGAGCGCCGCGACGCCAGCCGAAATCCTCCAGCCGCAGCAGCGCGTGCGTGGGCACCATGCGGTGCGCGAAACGTTCCAGCGAGGTCGCCGTGCGCTCCCGCTCGGTCAGTGCGTGCACCTCCCGAGCGAGTTGCGGAAAGGGTTGGCGCAGTTCGTGATCGGTGAACTGGCTGACCCAGTACGGCAGCTCCTCGGCGAGCTGTAGCGGATGGGCGACGGCGATGCGCGCCGAGTCGACGCCGATCGTTCGCCCGTCACGGTCGGTGGCGGCGCCGTCCGCCCCGATTCGAAAGGAAATCTCCGGGTTGGCCCGCTCGTCGAAGCCCAGCCACACCAACCGTCGCGCCGGGTGGCGCAGGGACGGATGGTCCAGGACGGCGACGCGGTGCTGGCCGCCGGTCCACGTGCGCTGCTGAATCATCGCGAGCTCCAGAAGTTGAATCTGTTCGCACATCTCTCCACCACGAGAGTCGATTACAGGGAACGCAAGAGAATAGCGACGCGCGCCGACAATCCCGTGAGACGCGCGGGAGGGTAACCGAATCGTCGCCGGGCACCGCTAGATTGGAGCCGTGCCGATCACCGTTCTCGTAGTCGACGACCAAGAATTGATGCGCATGGGCCTGAAGATGGTGCTCGGCGCGCATCCCGACATCGAGGTGATCGGGGAAGCCGAGAACGGAGCCGCCGCCGTCGGCAAGGCCAAGGAACTGCGCCCCGACGTGGTGCTGATGGACGTCCGGATGCCCGTGGTCGACGGCGTGACGGCGACCGGCCGCATCGTGGAGGCGGGCGACGGCTGCCGCGTCCTGGTGATGACCACCTTCGACCTCGACGAACACGCACTCGGCGCGCTGCGCGCGGGCGCCAGCGGCTTCCTGCTCAAGGACACCCCGCCCGAGGACCTGGTCTCGGCCATCCGCAGCGTGGCCGCGGGCGACGCGGTGGTCTCGCCGAAGGTCACCAAGCGGCTGCTCGACCGGCTCATCGCCGACGATCCCGCGGGCATGCGCGACCCCTCGGTGCTCGACGTGCTCACCGCGCGCGAGCGCGAGGTGCTCGAGCAGATCGCCGCTGGCCGCTCCAACGCCGAGATCGCCGAACAGCTCTACCTCTCCGAGGCCACCGTGAAGACGCACGTCGGCCGGGTGCTCACCAAACTCGGCCTGCGCGACCGGGTGCAGGCCGTGGTGCTCGCCTACGAGACCGGGTTGGTGCGGCCCGGCGGCTGAATCTCAGCGAGCTATCAGCCGCGCCCGGGAGAAAAACTCCGCGGGCGGGCGTTGGTAGGGGTAGATCGTCCGGAAGGAACGCCATGCCCGCTCTTCTGTTCGTGCTCTACGTGGTCGTAGAGATCGCCGCGCTGTTCGCCGTCGGTCAGCTGATCGGCGTAGTGCCCACCATCCTGCTGCTCATCGCGGGCTCCGCCGCGGGCATGCTGCTGATCGGCTCGCAGGGGCGGCGGGTGATCGAACAATTCCGTCGCGCCGGACGCGGTGAGGTCGCCCCGGGCACCGCCGTCGCCGACGGCGCGCTGGTCGCGACGGGCGGCGTCCTCATGTTCGTGCCCGGCCTGGTGACCTCGCTGTTCGGCCTGTTGTTGCTGCTGCCGCCGACCAGGACGCTGGTGCGTCCGGTCGTCACCGCGCTGGCCGCGCGTCGCTTCGGCCGCTTGGTGCGCAACGCGCCGTACCGCGGCGTCGTCATCGACGGTGACGAGGTAGTAGACGGCGTGGTGGTGCAGCAGTATTCGTCCACCCCGTCGGCTCCGCCGACTGCCGTCCCCCAGTGGTACGACGACGGTCAGGGCAACGCCCGCCGCGCGGTCGGCCCGGCCTGAGGCGCCCGTCCACGGTGATCGACCGAATCCGGGATACGGCAGACTGGTGACCCGTGGGTACCCAGTTGCTGCTCGGCGGTCGTTTCTACAGCTCTAGTTCACCGGACGCGACCGCGATGGCGGTCGCCGACGGCACAGTGGTGTGGCTCGGCGCCGAACAACCCGGCCGGGCGCTGCATCCGGACGCCGAGATCATCGACTTGGACGGCGCCTTCGTGGCGCCCGCGTTCGTCGAGCCGCACGTGCACGTGACGGCGCTCGGCCTGAGACTCACCGGACTCGACCTGTCCGGAACACGCTCGCTCGCCGACTGTCTCGCGGCGCTGCGCGACCATGCCGCGGCCCAGCCCGGCGGCGCGATCCTCGGTGACGGCTGGGACGAGACACGCTGGCCGGAGGGCCGCCCGCCGACGGTCGAGGAGATCGACGCCGCCGCGGGACCCGGCCGTCAGGTGTACCTGACCCGAGTCGACGCGCATTCGGCCGCGGTGTCCTCGGCCCTGCTGGACACCGTCCCCGAGGTGACCTCGACGGCCGGGTTCACCAGGGGCGAGCCGCTACGCGGCGCGGCGCACCACCTCGTGCGTTCTGCGGTGCTCGGCGGCCTGGACCGCGCCAGGCGCGACGAGGCCCGCCGCGCCGCGTTGGACGCGGCGGCGGCGCGGGGCATCGTGGCCGTCCACGAATGCTCGGGACCCGACATCGCGGGTCGCGACGACGTGCGCGAACTGCTGGCATTCGAGCACGGTGTGGAGGTCCGCGCCTACTGGGGCGAGGCCGTGACCAGCGCCGAGGAGGCCAAGGCACTGGTCACCGAACTCGGCGTGCACGCGCTCGGCGGCGACCTGTTCGTGGACGGCTCGCTCGGTTCGCACACCGCGTGGCTGCGCGAACCCTATGCCGACACGCCCGGGACGGGAAATGGATATCTGGACGCCGAGGCCATCGCCGCGCACCTGCGAGCGTGCACCGCAGCGGGCATTCAGGCGGGCTTCCACGTGATCGGCGACGCCGCCATGGACGCGGTGGTCGCGGGCTTCCAGCGGGTCGTGGACGAGTTCGGCGGCCCGGCCGTCGCGGCGCGCGGGCACCGCGTCGAGCACGCGGAGATGCTCGACGCCGAGCAGATCGGCAAGCTCGCCGCCTGGGGCGTGATCGCCAGTGTGCAACCGGTTTTCGACGCGACATGGGGCGGCACGGACGGCATGTACGCGGCCCGGCTCGGCGCCGAGCGCGCGGCCACGCTGAATCCGTTCGCGGCCATGGCCGCCGCGGGTGTGTCGCTGGCCATCGGCTCGGACGCGCCGGTCACCGAACTGAATCCGTGGCTGGCCGTGCGCGCCGCGGCGAATCACCGCACGCCGGGCCACGGCATCTCGCCGCGCGCGGCGTTCGCGGCCGCCACGCGCGGGGCCTGGCGCGCGGGCGGCGTGCGCGACGGCATCGCGGGCACCCTCGTGCCCGGCGCGCCCGCCTCGTACGCCGTATGGGAGGCAGGCGATCTCGTCGTCGCGGCGGCCGCCGACTCGGTGCAGCGCTGGTCCACCGATCCGCGGTCCCGCGTGCCGGGACTGCCGCCGCTGGAACCGGATTCGGCGGCGCCGCGATGCCTGCGCACCGTGCACCGCGGCGTCACCCTGTTCGAGGCATGACGATGCCCGGCCTGACGCGCACCTCCCGCGCACCGGAGCGGCTGCGCGGCGTGGCCGCGCGTTCGCTGGCCGCGCTGATCGCGGGACTGCTGCTGTTCGGCAGCTTTCCGCCGCGGCCGTTCTGGTTCCTCGCGCCGGTCGGCATCGCCGTGCTCACCGCGACGGTGCGCGGCGCGGGCGGCCTGCGCGGCGGCTTCGGCTACGGAATGCTGGCGGGCTTGGGCTTTTTCGTGCCGCTGCTGCCGTGGACCGGAATCTACGTGGGGCCGCTGCCTTGGCTGGCGCTCTCCACCACGTGCGCGGTGTATATCGGGCTGTTCGGCCTGCTGGCCAACCTGGTCGGGCGGCTGCCCGGATGGCCGCTGTGGGTGGCGCTGGCCTGGGTGACCACCGAATGGGTTCGATCGAGCTTCCCTTTCGGCGGATTCCCTTGGGGTCGGCTGGCTTTCGGTCAGGCGGATGGCTGGTTCCTGTCGCTGGCCGCGGTGGGCGGCGCGCCGCTGATCGGCTTCGCGGTGGCGTTGACGGGCACTGGTCTCGCGGCGTTGATCGGACGGCTGGCGACGCTGCAAGCGCCCGCCGCGCCGGGCGAGGCCGCAGCCGCCGAGGAGTCGAAGGACGCTGCGGGCGTACCGAACTCGGCGGACGAGCTGTCCGGGAGCGGCCCGGCCGTCACGACGAAACCCCGGCTCGGCACCGCGTCGCGGACCGGAATCGTCACCGCGGCAGCGACTCTGGCTGTCATGCCGCTCGCCGGAGTGATCCTCCGGACCGCGCTGCCCGCCCCTGACGACGGTGACCGGACGATCACAGTCGCCGCGATTCAGGGCAGCGTGCCGCGCCTCGGTCTCGACTTCAACGCGCAGCGACGCGCGGTGCTGGACAACCACGTCCGGCGCACCGAGCAGCTGGCCGAGGGCGTCGCCGCGGGCCGGGCGCGCAAGCCGGATGTGGTGATCTGGCCCGAGAACTCCTCCGACATCGATCCGCTGCGCAACGCCGACGCGGCGGCGCTGATCACGCGGGCCTCCGACGCGATCCAGGCGCCGATCCTGGTGGGCGCCGTGCTCGTGAACGGCGATCGCACCACGACGAATTCCGTGATGGTGTGGAACGGCGCGGAAGGTCCGGCGGACCGGCACGACAAGAAGATCATCCAACCGTTCGGCGAATACTTGCCGATGCGTTCCTTCTTCCGGCTCTTCTCCGAATACGCCGACCGCGCAGGCTATTTCGTGCCGGGTGACGGTGACGGCACAGTACGCGCCGCCGGCTTGGACATCGGCGTGGCGACCTGCTACGAGGTCGCGTTCGACCGGGCGTTTCGCGATTCGCTGCGGGCCGGCGCGGAATTGCTCACCGTGCCGACCAACAACGCGACCTTCGGCGACAGCGAGATGACTTATCAGCAGCTGGCGATGTCGCGGGTGCGCGCGGTGGAGCACGGCAGGGCACTGGTGGTCGCGGCCACTTCGGGTGTCAGCGCGATCGTCACCGCCGACGGAGCGGTGCCGCAGCAGACCGAGTTGTTCGTGCCCGCGGCCCTCGTCGCGGACCTGCCGTTGCGCACCAGCACCACTTTGGCTACTCGAATTGGCGCCGCACCCGAATGGGTCTCGGCTATCCTGACCGCTGCCGCCGTCGTTGTTGCGTTGTCCCACCGGCGGAGGTCGCGGTCTGTTCACGCGACCTGGCAGGGCTTTTCGGCCGACCAATCGGTCGGCTGACCTGGATCACGATCTCCTCGACAACCGAACATCCGGTCTCTTCCGGGACGGGCGAGGCCTCCGTAGCCTGTTTGTTATGTTGCCAAATGTTTGCTGACATGGGCGTCGGGGGTTGATTCCGTCCGCGGCGTAAGCCGTCGGACCTCGGTGTTTGTGGTCCGCGACGCCGCTCGACGCGAAAGTTTGCGGAAATGTAGCTGGCCAAAAGGACGTTCTGCCAACGTCGTTCGATGTGAAACAAATCCAATACGTCGGCCATCCGGCATCTGGGGTGCTCCGAATCATAGGGCGTGGATCACACGTCCTACGGCTCGCGCATGCGTGGCCGCCGTAGGGGGGTCGGGGAGTTGCGTCAGTTGCGGCAGAACGGAGTGATGAATGAGTTCATTGGCCACCGATCGCGTCGACCAATGCACTTCGGGTGAGTTTTCGGCACAACCCTTCGCTCTCTCCCCAGCGCAGACGGCCCTGTGGTACGCCCAGCGGATTCGGCCCGACGTACCCTTGACGATCGCCCAATACGTCGAGATCCACGGAGATCTGGACGTCGGGTGTCTGCTCTACGCGATCGAGCGTTTCGGTGCCGAGACCGAGGTCGGGCACGTCCGAATGGCGGAGATCGACGGTATTCCCCATCAGATGGTCGACTGGTCCCGCCGCCCCGGCTGGGGCCGCTTCGATCTGCGCGACGAACCCGACCCGCGCGGCGCCGCGCTGCGCTGGATGACCGAGCACGCCAGCTCTCCCATCGATCTGGAACACGATCCACTCACAACCAACGTGGTGCTGCGCGTCGGTGACTACGAGTATTTCTGGTACTCGCGCGGCCACCACATCGTGATCGATGGCTACGGCGCGATGAACGCGCTGACCCGCACGGCCGAGATCTACACCGCGGTCCAGAACCAGACGGAGCCGTCGGTCTCGCGCGCGACCGGGCTGGCGCAGATCTACGCCGACGAGTCGGCCTACCGCGAGTCCAACCGGTTCCGCACCGACCGCGAGTACTGGCTCGAACAGCTCTCGGGGGCGGGCGGACCGCTCAGCCTGTCCACCGTCGCGGTCACCTCCTCGACCCCGGATCCGGGCAGGCATCTGGCCATGGGCATGCTCGACGACCGCGCCGACGCCGCCATGACCGCGGCGATGGCGGCGTTCGACACGAACAACTCGACGCTGTTCGTGGCGGCGCTCGCCTGCTACGTGCGCTCGGTGACCGGCGATTCGGATGTGGTGCTGAGCCTGCCCGTCGCGGCGCGGACCACCGTCGCGCTGCGTCGTTCGGCGGGCGTGCTGTCGAACGTGGTGCCGATTCGCCTGCGCTTCGACGCGGACACCACCGTGGGCGACGTGGTGCGCTCTACGGAACTGCAGATCACCGGCGCCCTGCGGCATCAGCGCTACCGGCACGACGACATCCGGCGCGATTGCGGCTACTCCAGGGACGCGCGCGGATTCTTCGGGCCGATGGTCAACATCATGCTGTTCCACAACGAGCTGAAGTTCGGCGAGTCGACCGGCTCGCTGCACGTGCTCGCCACCGGACCGGTGGAAGACCTCTCGATCAATCTCTACAACGGCGAAGCCGGCCACATCCACGTCGACTTCGAGGCCAACCCGAGGCTGTACGCCGACCGCGAGGTCGCCATGCACCACGGTCGTTTCCTCGACTTCCTCGGCGAGTTCCTGGAATCCGAGCCGGAGACCGCGGCGGCGTCGCTGTGCGCGATCACCGACGCCGAGCGCGAACTGGTGCTGCGCGAATGGAACGACACCGAGACGCCCGTCCGGGAAGGCACGCTGGCCGAGCTGTTCGCCGAGCGTGTGGAGATCTGCCCGGAGGCGACCGCGCTCGAGTTCGAGGGACGCGCGCTGACCTACCGCGAGCTCGACGAGCGGGCCAATCGGTTGGCGCGCTTGCTCATCGCGCGCGGCGCGGGCCCGGACACGGTCGTCGGTCTCTGCCTGCGGCGCGGCATCGAACTGGTCGTCGGCATGTACGCGATCGTCAAGGCGGGCGCGGCCTACCTGCCGCTGGACCCCGATCACCCGGCCGATCGCATCGATGGCATCCTCGGCCAGGCCGCTCCGGTGTGCCTGCTCGGCGCCGAGCGCGACGGGCTCGCGCTGCCGGTGCGCACCCCGGTGCTGATGCTCGACACCTTGGACACGTCCGGCTATGACGCCGCGCCGATCACCGACGCCGACCGGTGGGCGCCGCTGCGTCCCGAGCACCTCGCCTACGTCATCTTCACCTCGGGCTCCACCGGAAAACCCAAGGGCGTCGGCGTATCTCACGAGTCCATCGTGAACCGGCTGCACTGGATGCAGCACGAGTACCCGCTCGACCGCACCGACGCGGTTTTGCAGAAGACCCCGGCCACCTTCGACGTCTCGGTCTGGGAGTTCTTCTGGCCCTTGCAGATCGGCGCGCGTCTGGTGATCGCGGCGCCCGACGGCCACCGCGATCCCGCCTACCTCGCGCGCGTCATCGCCGAGAAGCGCATCACCACGGCGCATTTCGTGCCGTCCATGCTGTCGGTGTTCGTCACCGACACCGATGTGCGCGGGTGCGTCGGCCTGCGCAGGGTGTTCTGCAGCGGCGAGGCGTTGCCCGCCGCCACCGTTCGCGATTTCCACGCGGTGCTGCGCGGCACCGAGCTGCACAACTTGTACGGGCCCACCGAGGCCGCCGTCGACGTCACCTACTGGCCGTGCCCGAGTTCGCCGGAGACCGTGCCGATCGGCTCGCCGGTCTGGAACACCCAGACCTACGTGCTCGACGAGCGGCTGCGACCGGTGCCACCCGGCGTCGTCGGCGAGTTGTACCTGGCCGGTGTGCAGCTGGCCCGCGGGTATCTCGGCCAGCCGCGGCTGACCGCCGACCGATTCGTGGCCAACCCGTTCACTCCCGGCGCGCGCATGTACCGCACCGGGGATCTCGCCCGCTGGCAGCTCGAGCCGACGGCCGAGGGCCGCGGCGTGCTGGAGTACCTGGGCCGCACCGACTTCCAGGTGAAGATCCGCGGCCTGCGCATCGAGCTCGGCGAGATCGAGGCCGCGCTGCTGGACGACGAGCGCGTCACCAGGGCGGTCTGTGTGGCGCACACCGGGCGCACCGGCGACGAGCTGGTGGCCTACGTGGTCGCCGCACCGGGCGCGGACGACGAGCGCATGGACACCCAGACCCTGCTGGCCGCGCTGCGCCGCACGCTGCCCGCCTACATGGTCCCCTCGGCGGTCATCGAACTCGACGAACTACCGCTCAGCGCCAACGGCAAGATCGACCGCAAGGCGCTGCCGGTGCCGACGCTGGTCGCGAGGACGATGCCGGTGACCGCTGCGCCGCGCACCGAGGTGGAGCGCGCGCTCGCGGCGATATTCAGCGAAGTGCTCGGCATCGACGCGATCGGGCTCGAGGACAGCTTCTTCGATCTCGGCGGCAACTCGCTGATCGCCGCCCGCGCCGTCGCGCGGATCAACGTCGCGCTGGGCACCGCGCTGACCATCCGCGACCTGTTCGAGGCGTCCACGGTGGCCGCCCTCACCCAGCGCTTCGCCTCGCACATCCCCGACACCACCTCGCCGCGGTTGCTGCCCGCCGAACGGCCGGAACGGATTCCGCTGTCGCTGGCCCAGCAGCGGTTGTGGATCCTGAACCGTTTCGCCGAGCATGCCGCCGCGTACAACATGCCGCTGGCCGTCCGCCTCGACGGACCGCTCGACCATGCGGCACTGCGCGCCGGTCTCGTCGACGTGATCGATCGCCACGAGAGCCTGCGCACCACCTTCCCGGAAGCCGCCGACGGCCCCTACCAGCTGATCCACCAGGCCGCCGACATCCCGCTGACCCTGGATCCGATCGACGCCATCGGCGCCGACGTGGCCGCGCTGGCCACCGAGTTCGCCGGGTACGGCTTCGATCTGCGCGGTCAGGCGCCGATCCGGGTCGCCCTGTGGCAGACCGGTCCGCAGCAGCACGTGTTCCTGATCGTGCTGCACCACATCTGTGGTGACGGCTGGTCGGTGACGCCGCTGGCCAAGGACCTGATGGCGGCGGTGGCCGCGCGCGCGGAGGGCGCCGCGCCGCGGTGGACGCCGCTGCCGGTGCAGTACGCCGATTTCGCCCTCTGGCAGCGCGAACTGCTCGGCGACGAGAACGATCCGGCCAGCGCGCTGAGCCGCCAGCTGACCTACTGGCGTTCGGCGCTGGCCGGCCTGCCCGACCAGCTCGACCTGCCGCTGGATCGCCCGCGCCCGATGCGCCGCTCCACCACCGGCGGCCGGGTCGCGTTCACCATCTCGGCCGAAACCCGCCGCGCCGCGGCCGAACTCGCCGCCAGCCGCGGTGTCAGCATGTTCATGGTGCTGCACGCGGCACTGGCCACCCTGCTGGCCCGGCTGTGCGCGAGCTCCGACATCGCGGTCGGCACCCCGATCGCCGGGCGCTCCGATCCGGCGCTCGACGACCTGGTCGGCATGTTCGTCAACACGCTGGTGCTGCGCACCGAGGTCGACGCGGCGGCCGGTTTCGACCGGATGCTCGACGTGGCCCGCGAGACCGACCTGAACGCGTTCGCCAACGCGGACGTGCCGTTCGAGCGGCTGGTCGAGGTGGTCAACCCGGAGCGGTCGGCCGCGCGGCACCCGCTGTTCCAGGTGATGCTGTCCTACGACCGCGCGCCGGAACTCGGCGTCGAACTGCCGAACGTGACGGCCCAGGTGGTGCCGCTCGCGGCCGACGTAGCCAAGTTCGATCTGCAGCTCGAGGTGCACGACAGCTTCGGCGACGGTCCGCTCACCGCCGAATTCGGCTACGCCAAGGACGTTTTCGACGAGCGGACCGTCGAATCGTTCGCACGCCGTTTCGTCGCCCTGCTCACCGCGGCGGTCGCGGCGCCGGAGATGCCGGTCGGCGACATAGACATCCTCGACCGCAGGGAAGCCGACAACCTGGTCCCCATCGCGGCCGCACCCGCCGAGCCGTCGATCTCGCTGGCCCGCCTGCTCACCGCCACCGCCGAGCGGCTGCCCGACGCCGTCGCGGTGCGCTACCTCGGACAGGCCACCACTTATCGCGAGCTCGACGAGATGTCGAACCGCTTGGCGCGCGTGCTGATCGAGCACGGCGCGGGCCCCGAGGTGGTGGTGGCCATCGCGCTGCCGCGCAGCCTCGACTCGATCGCCGCGGTCTGGGCCGTCGCGAAAACCGGTGCGGCGTATGTGCCGATCGATCCCGGCTACCCGGCCGAGCGGATCGGGCACATGATCGCCGACTCCGGCGCGTTTCTCGGCCTGACCATTCCGGAGTGCTTGGCCGCCATACCCGAATGGCCCGCGCCGCGTGGGCGGCACCGCAAGTCCTACGTGGACTGGCTAGTGCTCGGGTCGACCGAACTGGCGGCCGAGTGCGACCACCACTCCACCGCGCCGATCACCGACGCCGACCGGCACCACCCGCTGCGGACCAGCCACCCCGCCTACCTGATCTACACCTCGGGCTCGACCGGAATTCCGAAGGCCGTCGTGGTGACCCACGCCGGCATCGCGTCGCTGGCCAGCGAGCAGATGCACAAGTTCGGCGTCACGGATTCCGCACGCACGCTGCACTTCTCGTCGCCGAGCTTCGACGCGTCGGTACTCGAACTGCTGCTCGGTTTCGCGGCGGGCGCGACCATCGTGATCGCTCCGGCCGGGATGTACGGCGGTGCGGAGCTGGCGGAACTGTTGCGCGACGAGCACGTCACGCACGCGTTCATCACCCCCGCCGCGCTGGCCACCGTGCCGGACGAGGGTCTCGACGAGCTCGAGGCCGTGATCGTCGGCGGCGAGGCGTGCTCCGAGGAGCTCGTGGCGACCTGGTCGACGCGGCACCGCATGCACAACATGTACGGGCCGTCCGAGGCCACCGTCGCCGCGACGGCGTCGGGACCGATGGCGGCGGGACATCCGGTGCCGCTCGGCATGCCGGTGCGCGGCATGCGCCTGTTCGTGCTCGACCGGCGCCTGCACCCGGTGCCGCCGGGCACGCCGGGCGAGCTGTACCTGTCCGGCCCCGGCCTGGCCCGCGGCTACCTCGGCCGTTACAGCCTGACGGCGCAACGCTTCCCGGCGAATCCGCACGGCAGGCGAGGCGAAAGGATGTACCGCACCGGCGATCTGGTGGTCGCCGATCCGGCCGGGCGGCTGCGCTTCCTCGGCAGGGCCGACGACCAGATCAAGATCCGCGGCTTCCGCGTCGAACTCAGCGAGATCGACCACGCGCTGCGCACGCACCCCGGCGTGCGTTCCGCGCTGACGATCGTGCACGCCGGCAACCACGGCGACCCGCGGCTGGTGTCCTACGTGACGGCGGAGAAGGACGCGGAGGGCGTGACGCCCGCCGCGATCCTGGAGACAGCGCGACAGCAGCTGCCCGGCTACATGGTGCCCGCCTCGGTGATGATGCTCGATCGGCTGCCCGTCGCCCCGTCCGGCAAGCTGGACCGAAAGGCCTTGCCGCAGCCGGTGTTCGCGGCCGCAGGTCCGTCGCGCGCGCCGCGCACCGAGACCGAGATCCGGGTGGCGGGCGTGTTCGGCGCCGTGCTCGGACACCCGGTCGAGGGCGCCGAGGACAGCTTCTTCGACATCGGCGGCACCTCGCTGCTCGCCACCAGGTTGGCGGCCGCGCTGCACGCCGAGTTCGGTGTGGATCTGCCGGTGCGGACGCTGTTCGAGGAGCCGACGGTCGCCGCCGTCGCCGAGCGATTGGCGGAAGCGCCCCGGACGCGACGGGTGGCGCTGGCTGTGCACACTCCGCGTCCGGGACGCATCCCGCTGTCGCTGCCGCAGCAGCGACTGTGGTTCCTGAATCGATTCTCGCCCGAATCCAGCGCCTACAACATCGCTTTCGTCATTCGAATCGACGGCGATCTGGATGTGCCCGCGCTGCGCGCCGCGCTCACCGATCTGGTGGAGCGGCACGAAGTGCTGCGCACCGTGTACCCGGAGGACAGCGCGGGCGCCCAGCAGTTGGTCCTGCCGATCGGCCGGGCGCTGCCCTCGGTGGAGCCGATCATGGTCGACGAGGCGGGGGCGACGGACGCGCTGCGCGTACTCGCGCGCGGCGGCTTCGACCTGACCAGGGACACGCCGCTGCGAATCGCGTTGCTGTGCACCGCTACTCAGCGCTACCAACTCGGTATCGTGGTGCACCACATCGCGGCCGACGGCTGGTCGCTCGGCCCGCTGACCCGCGACCTCGCGGTGGCCTACGCGGCGCGCCGCGAAGGTCGCGCGCCGGTGTGGACGCCACTTCCGGTGCAGTACGCCGACTTCGGGCTCTGGCAGCGGGCCTGCCTCGGCGACGAGAGCGATCCGGAGAGCGTCGCGGGCGCGCAGCTCGCCTACTGGCGCACCGAACTGGCCAACCTGCCCACCGAGCTGCCACTGCCGTACGACCGCCCGCGGCCGCTCGACCCGACCCAGCAGGCGGGCACCGTGCGGTTCGCCGTGCCGGAGCCGGTCCAGCGGGCGCTCGCCGAACTCGCGCGTGAGCAGGGCGTCAGCCTGTTCATGGTGCTGCGCTCGGCACTGGCCGTGCTGCTGCGGTTCGTCACCGGCGGGCGCGACATCGTGATCGGCACGCCGGTCGCGGGCCGCACGGACACCAAGCTCGACGAACTGGTCGGCATGTTCGTGAACACCATGATGCTGCGCTCCGACGTGGATCCGGACCGGCCGTTCAGCGACCAGTTGCGCGCCGACCGCGACACCGAGCTGACCGCCATGGCCAACGCCGACGTGCCGTTCGAGCGCGTCGTCGAGGAGCTGGGCCGGGTCGCGGGCGCCGGGGCGAACCGACCGCTGTTCCAGGTGGCGCTGACCGTTCAGGACGGGCCCACGCCGACCCTCGAACTGCCGGAGCTGGCGCTGAGCGCCGAGGAACTGGACATCGCGCGCGCCAAGTTCGATCTGGAGCTGCGGGTCGCGGCCCGTGACGCCGGCGCGCGTGACTTCGAATTCGTCTACGCGGCCGAGCTCTTCGATGCCGAGACGGTCGAGACGCTGGCCGATCGGTTCCTGCGCGTGCTGACCGCGGTCACCGCCGACCCGCGTGCGCTGGTCCGTGAGATCGATGCCCGCACCGAGAACGAGCGCAGGCTGCTCAGCCCGGCGACCGGCGGGCACACCACGCCGCAGCTCACCTTGGCGGCGTACTTCACCGCCACGGCGCGGCGGCACGCGCGGCGTGACGCGGTGCGGTCCGGCGGCGTCTCGATGACCTACGCCGAACTCGACCGGCGTTCGAACCGCTTGGCCCGTGCCCTCGTCGGGCGCGGCATCGGCGTCGGCGATCGGGTCGCGCTCGGCCTGACCCGCTCCATCGACTCGGTGCTGACCGTGCTCGCGGTCGCCAAATCCGGTGCGGCCTTCGTGCCGGTGGACCCGAACTACCCGGCCGATCGCGTCCGCCACATGCTGACCGACTCCGGCTGCCGGTTCGGCGTCAGCGTGTCCGGGCACGCCGGGCGGCTGCGCGCCGCGGGCGACGAAGCGTCGACCGACTGGCTGCTGCTCGACGAGCCGGCCATGACGGCGGAGCTCGACGGGCTGGACGACGGACCGATCGATGACGCGGAGCTGTCGCGGCCCGTGCGGATCGCCGACCTGGCCTACATCATCTACACCTCGGGCTCGACCGGTAGGCCGAAGGGCGTCGCGGTCACCCACAGCGGACTGTCGAACTTCGCCGACGAGATCCGCGACCGGATGCGCGTCGACGCGGACGCGCGGACGCTGCACTTCTCCTCGCCGAGCTTCGACGCCGCCGTGTTCGACCTGCTGCTCGCGGTGGGTGCGGGCGGGACCATGGTGATCTGCCCGCCGGACATCTACGGCGGCGACGAGCTGGCCGCGCTGATGGACCGCGAGCGGGTCACCCACACGTTCATGACGCCCGCGGCGCTGTCCACCATCGACAACGAACGCTGGCCGCTGCCGCACCTGCGTTCGCTAATGATCGGCGGCGAGGCGTGGGGGCCGGAGCTGGTGGCCCGCTGGGCGCCGGGGCGGCTGATGTTGAACGGGTACGGCCCGACCGAGACGACGGTCGTCGTCACGGCGGCCGAGGTGACCGTCGGCGCGCCGATCACCATCGGCACGCTGGTGCGCGGTGCGCGGGCCATGGTGCTCGACGACCGGCTGCGGCCGGTGCCCGTCGGCGTGCCCGGCGACCTGTATCTGGGCGGATTCGGTGTGGCGCGTGGCTATTTCGACCGACTCGGCCTCACCGCCGCGCGGTTCGTCGCCGACCCGTTCGGACCGGCGGGCGCCCGCATGTACCGCACGGGCGACGTGGTGCGCTGGAACGCCGCGAACGAGCTGGTCTACCTCGGCCGCAGCGACCACCAGGTGAAGGTGCGCGGGTTCCGCATCGAGCTCGGCGAGATCACCGCCGCGCTCGGCGGGCACCCGAGCGTGCGGTTCGCGCACACCGACGTCCGCCACATCGCGGGCGCCGATCGGATCGTCGCCTTCGTCCAGCCGATCGATGTGCGCGCGGGCGTGAACACCGAGGCCTTGCGCGCGCACGTCGCGGAACAGCTTCCGGCGCACATGGTTCCGGTGAGCATCACGGTGCTGGACCGGATCCCGCTCACCCCGGTGGGCAAACTGGATACCGCGGCGCTGCCAGAGCCGCAGTTCGCGGCCGTATCCGTCGGCCGGGCGCCGGAGACCGAACTGGAGAAGCTGGTCGCCTCCGTGATGGCCGATCTGGTCGGCGCGGAGACGGTCGGCGCCAGCGACAGCTTCTTCGACATCGGCGGAAACTCGCTGCTGGCCACCCAGCTCGTCGCGCGACTGGAGGCGGCGACCAACACCCGGCTCGAGGTGCGCAGCGTCTTCACCGCGCCGACCGTCGCCGAGCTGGCCGCCATGCTCGAGTCCGGGCCGTCCGGCGCGGAGGCGCGCCCCGGGCCGGTGCCACGCGAGCGGCCCGACCGGATTCCGTTGTCCGCCGCGCAGCACCGGCTGTGGTTCCTCAACCGGTTCAACGAAGTCGGCCCGGTCGCCGACGCGGCGGACCGCAGCGCGGGCGCCTACAACATTCCGGTCGTGCTGCGGATGCGCGGCGAACTGGATGTCGACGCGCTGGTGTGGGCGCTGCACGAGGTGCAGGCCAGGCACGAGTCGCTGCGCACGGTGTTCCCGGAGCTGGACGGCGAACCTGCCCAGGTGGTCCTGGATCCCGCCGACGCGGCGGTGACGCTGTTCGTCGCGACGGTCACCCCCGACGGCGTCGCCGACGCGGTCCGGAGTTTCGCCGAACCGGGCTTCGACCTCGGCGAGTCCGTGCCGCTGCGCGCGGCGCTGATCACCGTGTCCGACGAACCCGATCCGGACGGCACGGCACGGCCCGCCGCCTCGACCGACAACGTCCTCGTGCTCGTCGTGCACCACATCGCGATGGACGGCTGGTCGCTGGAGCCGCTGGCCGTCGACGTGGCCGTGGCCTACCGCGCCGCCTGCGCCGGACAGCGGCCGGAATGGGACGAGCTGACCCTGCAGTACGCGGATTACACACTGTGGCAGCGGGATACGCTCGGCGCCGAAGACGATCCCGACTCGGTGCTTCGCCGCCAGCTCGACTACTGGCGAGCCACCCTCGACGGTGTTCCCGAACTGCTGAACGTGCCCGCGGACCGGCCGCGGCCGCCCGTGCCCTCCTATCGTGGCGGCACGGTGGAATGCGCGATCGACGCGGTCACCCACCGGGAGCTGCAGGCGGTGGCCACCAGCAACAACGTCAGCATGTTCATGGTGCTGCACGCCGCGCTCGCGGTGCTGCTGCACCGGATGACCGCCACCGACGACATCGCGGTCGGCACCGCGATCGCGGGCCGCGGCCACCCGGCGCTGGACCGGATGATCGGCATGTTCGTCAACACGCTGGTACTGCGCACCCGGCTCGATCCGGACGCGCGGTTCACCGACCTGCTGCACAGCGTGCGGGACACCGATCTGGACGCGTTCGCGCACGCCGACCTGCCGTTCGAACGCCTCGTCGAGGTGCTCAACCCGGCCCGCTCGCAGGCGCACCATCCGTTGTTCCAGGTGATGCTCTCGGTGCGAAATCGTCCGCTGCGGAGCCTGGAACTGCCGGGTCTGCGCATCGAGGCCGAGGACGGCGACACCGGGATCGCCAAGTTCGACCTGCAGTTCACCCTCACCGAGGAGCAGACCGCGCAGCGCGAGCCAGGCGGTATCTCCCTCGCGGTGAACTACGCGAGCGATCTGTTCGACGAGCGGACCGCGCACGGACTCGGCAAGCGCCTGGTGCGCCTGCTCGGGGCGATCGCGGCGACGCCGACCGCCGCCGTCGGCGATCTGGAACTGCTCGACCCCGAGGAGTGGACCGGGCTGGCCCCGGTGCGCGGCATCGAGGCCGACCGCCCGATCGTCTTCTCCGACGTGTTCGAGGCCGCGGCGAACGTCGACCGCACCGCGGTGGCGCTGATCTCGGACGGCACGCAGGTGACCTACGACGCGCTGGATCGCTGGACCAACCGGCTGGCCCGGGTGCTCATCGGCCACGGCGTCGGTCCGGAAACCCTGGTGGCGCTGGGTATTCCGCGTTCGATCGAGTCGGTCGCCTCGGTCCTCGCGGTCGCCAAGGCGGGTGCGGCGTTCGTGCCGGTCGACCCGCTGTACCCCGCCGGGCGCATCTCCCACATGCTCACCGATTCCGGTGCGGCGCTGGGTATCACGCTCGCCGAGTACCGCGACGAGCTGCCCGACGGCGTCGAGTGGATCGTGCTGGACGACGCGCAGTTCCGCGCGGGCGTGCTCGCGGCGTCGGACAAGGCGATCATGCAACGGGAGCGGGTGCGCCCGCTGCGGGTCGACAACCCGGCGTACGTGATCTACACCTCCGGTTCGACCGGCACCCCGAAGGGCGTGATGGTCACCCACGGCGGCTTGTCCAACTTCGCCGCCGAGACCGCGGAGCGCTTCGACGTCCAACCCGGTTGCCGCGTGCTGCATTTCGCGACGCCGAGCTTCGACGCCGCGATGCTGGACCTGCTGCTCGCCCTGGGCGGCGCGGCGACGCTGGTGATCACCCCGCCCGGAGTGGTCGGCGGCGCGGAGCTGGCACAGGTGTTCATCGAGGAACGGATCACCCACGCGTTCATCACGACCTCCGCGCTCGGCACGGTCGACCCGACCGGTGTCACCGATCTGGCGCACGTACTGGTCGGCGGCGAGGCGCTGCCGCCCGATCTGGTCGCCCGGTGGGCGCCCGGTCGCAACCTGTACAACGCGTACGGGCCCACCGAGACCACCATCGTCACGGTGATCTCCCAGCCCATGGAGCCCGACGGGCCGATCACCATCGGCGGTCCGATCCGCGGCGTCGCCGCCACCGTGCTGGACGCCAGGCTGCATCCGGCGCCGGTCGGCGTCACCGGTGAGCTGCACCTGGCGGGCAGCGCGCTGGCCCGCGGCTACCTGAACCGGCCGGGACTGACCGCGCTGCGGTTCGTCGCGAACCCGTACGGCAAGCCGGGTGAGCGCATGTACCGCACCGGCGACCTGGTGCGCTGGTGGTCCGGCGCGGCGGAGGGCGAACACGAGATCGAGTACGTCGGCCGCACCGACCACCAGGTCAAGATCCGCGGCTTCCGTATCGAGCTCGGCGAGATCGACATCGCGCTGAGTCGCCACCGCGCGGTCGAGTTCGCCACCACCATCGGCTATCGCACGCCCGCGGGCAGCACGGCGCTGGTGTCGTATGTGAAGCCGCGCAACGGAACCGAGGTCGGCGCCGCCGAGTTGACCGAACACGTGGCCGGGCTGGTGCCGAATTACATGGTGCCGCAATCGATCATGCTCATCGATGAGGTCCCGCTGAGCCCGGTCGGCAAACTCGACCGCAAGGCGCTGCCGGAACCGGTGTTCAGCGCGTCCGGCGGCTACCGGGCGCCGAGCAACCCGGTCGAGGCGGTGCTGTGCGCGGCCTTCGAATCGGTGCTCGGGGTGGAAAGGGTCGGCGCCGACGACGCCTTCTTCGAACTCGGCGGCAACTCGCTGCTGGCCACGAAGGTTGTCGCCCAGGTGCGGGCCGAGGGCATCGACCTGCCGGTGCAGGTGATGTTCGGCGAGGCGACACCCGCCGCCATCGCCGCGCGGCTGGCAGGTTCCGACGGCGCGGCCACCGCGATGGCCGGTGCGCTCGGCGCGGTGCTGCCGATCCGGCCGACCGCTCCGGGACGCCGGGCTCCGCTGTTCTGCGTCCACCCGGCGATCGGGCTGTCCTGGTGCTACTCGGGTCTGCTCGCGCACCTGTCGCCGGACCGGCCGCTGTACGGGCTGCAATCACCGCACGTCGCGGGGGAGGAGGGTTTCGCCACCATCGGCGAGGCCGCGGATTACTACGTGGCGCACATCAAGTCGGTGCAGGCCGAAGGTCCGTACCACCTGCTCGGCTGGTCGCTCGGCGGTCTCATCGCGCACGAGATCGCGGTGCGGCTGCAGGAGTCCGGCGACGAGGTGGCGCTGCTGGCGATGATGGACAGCTACCAGCTCTCCGACGAATTGCTCGAACACGCCATCCCGGGCGTCGCCGACATCATCGCGGAGTTCGGCAGCGACCTCGGCGACGACGTCGAACTCGATCCCACGATGAGCCTGCTCGACGCGGCGGAACTGCTGCGCTCGCGCCCCGGCGCGTTCGCGGCGCTCACCGTCGAGCACCTGGAACGGCTGTACACCGGCTACACCAACGGCACGGAGCTGGCGCACGGCTTCCAGCCGCGCACCTTCGATGGCGACGTGCTGTTCTTCACCGCCGCGGCCGACGAGATCAACCAGGCCGATCCGGCACGGTGCGCGGCGGCGTGGGAGCCGTTCGTCACCGGAACCGTCCACGACCACGAACTGCTCTGCCGCCATTCGGCCATGACCGCACCCGAGTCGCTCGCCGTGATCGGACCGGTGCTGAACCGGCAGCTCGACGGCGGCGCGGGCACAACGAAGGAGGATGCCTAGTGAGTGAGGTGCGGTCATGACTCTCGCGGTGGAGGTGCGCGGTCTCGTCAAGAACTACGGCAAGATTCGAGTGCTCGACGACATCGACCTGGAGATTCCGGCGGGCACGGTGATGGGACTGCTCGGGCCCAACGGCGCGGGCAAGACCACCACCGTCCGGATCGTCACGACCCTGCTGAAGCCGTGCGCGGGTTCGGTGCGGGTGGCCGGTATCGACGTGCTCCGCGACCCGGCGGACGCGCGGCGGCGGATCGGTCTCTCCGGTCAGTACGCGGCGGTCGACGCCAACCTCTCGGGCTACGAGAACCTCCGCATGGTGGCCCGGCTCTACGGCATGACACCGCGCCAAGCCACCACCCGCGCCGCCGAACTGCTCGGCGCGCTCGGCCTCGACCACGCCGCGCACCGCCGCGCGGGCACCTACTCCGGCGGCATGGCGCGCCGCCTCGACCTGGCGGGCGCGCTCGTCGCCCGGCCCGCGGTGGTGGTGCTCGACGAGCCGACCACCGGTCTGGATCCGCGCGGCAGGCTCGACATGTGGCGGGTCATCGGCGATCTCGTCGACGACGGCACCACCGTGCTGCTCACCACCCAGTACCTGGAAGAGGCCGATCTGCTCGCCGACCGCATCACCGTCATCGACCGCGGGCGGGTCATCGCGCGCGGTTCGGCCGACGAGCTGAAGACCTCCATCGGCGGCGACCGGCTCACCGTCACCCTGGCGCCCGGCCAGGAGGCCAAGCCCGCGATGACGGTGCTCGCCCAGATCGGCGTCGGCGAGCCGAGCCACGAGACCGGCACCGACGAGGTGACGGTGGTGGTCGGCGACGGCTCGCGCACCATGGTCGAGGCGTTGCGCAGGCTCGACGACGCCGGGGTGTGCGTGGTCGACGCGAGCGTGCACCGACCCAGTCTCGACGACGTATTCCTGTCCCTCACCGGCACATCGGCGGCGACGCCGAGCGCCGAATCGGAAACCGACGACGTACCCGAGGAGATCATGTCGTGAGTCAGCGACTCGAACCGACAACTACGACAGCGGCATCGCCCCGCGCGAGCGAGGTGGCCCCGTGACGAGTGCCTCCACCGTGGTACGCGACGAGCTCGACAAGGCCGAGGAGACCGCGCAGACGAAACCGAAAGAGCCGGTGCCCCAGGAGATCACGCCACCGAAGCTGCGGATCTTCCGGGACAGCGCGATCGTCGCCTGGCGCAATCTGCTGACCATCCTGCGGGTGCCGACGCTGCTGGTGACCGCGACCATCCAGCCGTTGATGTTCGTGTTCCTCTTCGCCTACATCTTCGGCGCCTCGCTGGGCGGCAGCCAGTACCGCGAGTTCCTGCTGGCCGGAATCTTCGCCCAGACGGTCGCTTTCAATGCGGCGTTCACCACCGTCGGCCTGGCGGGCGACCTGCACAAGGGCATCATCGATCGGATGCGCACGCTGCCCATGTCGCGGCTCGCGGTGCTCATGGGCCGCACGCTGTCGGACCTGGCCGTGAACATCCTGAGCTTGGTGGTCATGGTGGTCTGCGGCTACATCGTCGGCTGGCGGATCAACGGCGGAATCGCCGACGCCGTCCTGGCTTTCGGGATCATCCTGCTGTTCGCGTTCGCGATGTCGTGGGTCGGCGCGGTCACCGGTCTGTTCTCGCCGACCGTCGAGGTCGCCCAGTCCGCGGGCCTGATCTGGTTGTTCCCGCTCAGCTTCATCTCGTCGGCGTTCATTTCCGCCGAGACGCTGCCGGGGCCGCTGCGCACCATGGCGGAGTGGAATCCGATCACCGCGGTCTCGGCGTCCGGACGCAAGTTGTTCGAGAACGATTCCCCGCCCTCGTTCGTGCCGCCCTCGGGCTGGGCCGCCGAGCACTGCGTCGAGTACGCCATCATCTGCTCGGTCGCGATCTTGGCCGTGGCGATGCCGTTGGCGCTGCTGCGCTACCGCAAGGTCGCCAGCCACTGAGTCGCGGACACGACAAAAGGCCGCCTCCCGATCGGGAGGCGGCCTTTTCAGTCGGCTGCGTCAGGCGCGGCGGCGGGTCTTGAGCAGTTCGAGGCGCTCCTTGAGCAGCTCCTCGAGCTCTTCCTTGCTGCGACGCTCCAGCAGCATGTCCCAGTGGGTGCGCGGCGGCTTGACCTTCTTGGTCTCCTGCGTGGTGCCCTCGACCAGGATGCCCTCCTGGCCGTTGCGACACAGCCAGGTCGGGGGGATCTCGGCGTCGTCGGCGAAGGGCACGTCGAACTCTTCGCCGTTGTCGGTGCGGTACCGGGCGATCCGACGCGGGGCCAGGTCGTGGTCGCGATCGGTCTCGTAGCTCACCGCTCCGAGCCGACTGCCCCGGAGTACGCGATCTGCCATGGTGTGCCTCTCCCTGTGTGCTCGAGTCTTGTTGCGCTGCGACCGTGCCCGGCGAACGCGTCCTGCGCTCGCTGGACCTCTAGTGCAACGAACGGGCCTGCGTCAATAGTTCCCGACACGGCGACGGTGAACCGTTCCATTGTAGTCGGTGGCGATGTCGTGCTTCGCGACGCGGGCGTCCTGAGGTTTCCCATGTTGCGGTCCGGCGACGGCGGGGGGTCTGCGGGCGGACTGGCCGGGCGACACACTAGTGTTCTGCCTCATGTCGCGCCGCTTGCTGTCCTGCCTGTGGTGTGGGCGGGAGATCGTGGAGTCGGAGGCCGGACGTCGTCGCCGGTACTGCCGCCAGTCCTGCCGCCAACGGGCCTACGAACACCGCAACAGCCTCAAAGGCACCGGTATCCCGGAAGACTCCGTGGTGCTCAGCGCCCAGGAGGCCGCCGACCTCGCCGACCGCTGGTTCGCGGCCCGCTGCGCCGCCGAGGACATCGCCACCGCGATCGGCGAAGGCGCCGACGCCACCGAACTCGCCTCCCTCAGCGCCACCCTCGTCACCTTGGCCAGAGAAGCCGAACGCCTGCGCTAGCCCCGACGCTCGATTCCGCGTCTTATGGCAGCTCCTGTAGTCCAGCACCGGATGGTGAGGCACTACCTACGCCGCGAGACGGCGGGCGCGGTAGTAGAGGACGAAGGTTGCTGTTGTGGTGAAGGTGAGGAGGGCGGCGTAGGCGGTGAGGGTGTGGGGGTCGGGGTGGATGAGGGATTGGGCGCGCATGGCTTGCCAGAAGGTGATGGCGAGTACGCCGGTGTAGGTGAGGGCGAGGACGGCCATGAGGGCGGCGCGGGTGGGTTCGGGGCGCAGCCAGCGGTGACGGCGGGCCAGGTAGGTGAGCAGGAAGGTGGCCAGGAGCAGGGCTTGGATGCCGTGCAGGCCGATGAAGTGGGGGACGCGGAGGTCGCCGCCGATGGTGCTCCAGTGGGTGAACGGCATGCCTTCGGCGGTGTCGCGGATCGCGAGTTCGGCGGCGGGCGCGTCTTCCGGCAACACGGTGTGGCCAGCGACCAGCTCCACGACTTGTCCGTTGGCGTCACGGACGAGCTGTTCGCCGGTGAAGCCCATCAGGTACCCGAGCGCCATGCCCGCCACGGCCAGCGCCAGTCCGGCGTGGATGGCCCGGGCGGTGGGCCGGTCGACCAGCCGCTGCCAGGACAGGATCAGCACGATGAGCAGGTTCGCGAAGAACAGGCCCGGCACGCCGGTGGCGAACACCATCTGGCCGATGGAGTTGACCGGGTCGTCGGACGAGTTGAAATGGCTGAAGGTGCCGCGCGCGGCCTGGACCACGATGAAGCCCACGTCGAGCGCCCCGGTCACCGCGAACGTCGTGCCGAGCCACCAGGTGGCGCGAGATCCCTTGTGCGGCACGGACAACAGCCATGCGAGCGTGATCTCGTATACCGCGAACGCCACCCCGAACTTGAAGGTCTTCAACCACACGGACTCCCCGAGCAGCGTGCGGTCGTCGACGATCATCCCGCCCAGCGAGAACACGACGAGCGCGGCCATAGCGACCGATGACCAGAGCAGGGGACGGTGCAGGCGCCGAGTATCGCGCGGGAGATCGGGCTGGTCGTGTCCGCTGACGGTGGCGAGTTCGGTCGTCGACATGTCCCGAACGTAGGAATCGCCTACGCCGGAACACGTCCCGCCACAGCACTATTCGCGCCCCGTACCGGAGTATCAGACGACTCCGCCGCTCACCCTGGGGCGGGGGAGCGGCGGAAGAACGCACATGCCCGCGAACGGCGCTGTTCGCGGGCATGGCTGCCGGGAGTGACGACCGGCGGGGATTCGCGAGCCCCTCATCGGGCTCGCGAACCCGGGTGCGGATCACTCCCCGGCGAAACCTACGTGGACGCCACGGGCGGCGAGCCACGGCATCGGGTCGATCGGGCCGTAGGTGGGATCGTGCACTTCGTAGTGCAGGTGCGGACCGGTGGACTGGCCACGGTTACCGACGGTCGCGATCACGTCGCCTGCCAGGACCGGCTGACCGACCTCCGCGAGGATATCGTTGACGTGTCCGTAGACTCCGACGGTGCCGTCGTCCTGCTGGACTCGCACCCACAGGCCGAAGCCGGAAGCGGGGCCTGCCTCGATCACGACGCCGTCGGTGACGGCGAAGATCGGAGCGCCGATCGGGTCGCCGAAGTCGAGGCCGTTGTGCTGCGAGCCCCAGCGGGAACCGAAGTTGGAGGTGAGTCGGCCCGCGACGGGACGCACGGTGTGCGGACGGGCGGGTTCCGCGATGGGTTCCGCGACGGGCGCCGGGGCGGCTTCCTGAGCGGCGCGGTGCTCGTCCCAGGCCTCGGGAGCGGACGGCTGGGTCGGGTCGAACGCCGCGTACTGGATGGCGCTGGAGTTCGCGGCGGTTTCGGCGGCCGCGGGAGCCGGGTTGTCGGGGTTGGCGAAGGCCAGGACGCCGAGGGAGGCGCCAACGGCGGCGGAGACGGCCACCGCACGGGTGGCGACACGGTGCCGGCGAGAGCGAGTCGCGCCGGGCCGAAGGGCTGATAACAGATCGGTCACGGGCATGACTCGAAGCTAACGGACCGTGATAGTCGAATTGTTACCTTGTGGCTACCGTCACAGAACGGTAAAAGCCCAGCTCGAGTGTCACGAAGAGATAACGGTAGAGCGTGTCCGTGTTACCTACCTGGGGAAATTGGGTAGTACGCGATCTTGACCAGCTAATTGCTAGTTGATCACAATGTTTAAGTGGCGACTAACGGAGTTCGGGCACTCGAGGCGCTGGCCGAGCCGACCAGGCGGGCGATTTTCGAGGCGCTGCCGCATGCGCCGAGATCGGTGGGGGAGCTGGCCGACCTGGTCGGCGTGAGCAGTTCGGCGGTCTCCCAGCACCTGAAAGTGCTGCGGGCGGCGCGGCTGGTCATGGTGCGCGCGGAAGGCACACGGCGGGTGTACACGCTCGATCCGCGCGGACTCGGCGACGCGCGCGACTACCTCGAACAGTTCTGGCCGAGCGCGCTGGCGGCCTACGCGGCCGCGCTGAGCGAGGCGCGCGCCGAGCAATGAGGAGTCAGCCCACCCTGCGGTAGGTCGGGCGCCGCGCCGCGGCGGAGTTTCGCTGGTCGAGTTGCTTCTCGACCGCGCCGACGACCTCGCCCACTCCGATACGCAGCAACCCGGGATCTGGCGTATCGGCATGCCGATCACCCGTCTGACCGGCCCACAGCACGATGTGCCTGGCAAGCAGATGCGGTGGCGGTCCGCCCCAGCGCGGCGGCGTCGGGCCGAACAACAGAACGGTGCGGGTGCCGAAAGCCGTGGCCAGCCGCGCGACGCCCGTATCGCCGCTGATCACCAGCGCGGCCTCGGCGACCGTGGCGGCGAGGTCGATGAGGTTCTGCTCGCCCGCGAGCACGTTCGCCTGGGGAAGTCCGGCGCGCGCGGCGACGTTCAGCGCGATGTCCCGCTCGAACTCGTCGCCGGTGAGCACCACCTCGCGGCCGAGCACCAGCAGGTGCCGGACGACCGCGGCGAACCGGTCCGGCGGCCAGCGCCGCGCGGGAGCGCCCGCCCCGACGTGCACGACGACGCAGTCGCGGCGGCTGTTGGTGGAGACGGGCGGCACCAAGCCCAGGTTGCGGCGGTCGGCCACGATGCCGTCGGACTCGAGCAGGTGACACCACCGCTCCACGTCGTGCATGTCCGGCTGCCAGATCGGGCCCGCCAGCTCGGGGAAGGCCGGGTTGCGGTAGGTCAGGATCCGTGCCGGATCGGTCTTCACCAGCTCGACGACGCTCTCGGCGCTCGGCCCGTGCAGGTTCACCGCCAGCTTCGGCGACGGTCCGTCCCAGCGCAGCGCGCTCACGTCGGCGGTGGGGACCATGGTGTCCACCGAGGTGATCAGGTCGACGATCGGCTTGAGCCGGTGCGGCGCGGCGAGGACGATCTGGTCGCTCGGCTTGGCTCGTCGCAGCGCACGGAGCGCCGGGACCGCGGTGAGCAGATCACCGAGTCCGCGTGCCTGTAGCACGAGTACAACCGCCACCCTCTTCTCCTAGCAACCCGAGACTCACGAAATGCGACCCCCACCCCGCAGGTGTTCAAACGACGAGAGCCACTTACGGATGACTTCCCATGGCGCTCGGGCGGTAAACGTGGAGCCCGTCGAGCGTTATCCACGCCACTCTCCGCGGCGCGGCAGTACCCTCGCACCTGGCGGCAACTACAGCTAAGGAGCATTCCATGGTCTCCAAGCTCAACCCGTACCTCGGCTTCGGCGACAAGGCGCGCCCGGCACTCGAGTTCTATCGCGACGTATTCGGCGGCACCCTGGCCGTGAACACCTTCGGCGAGTTCGGCGACAAGGAATCGCCCGGCGCCGAGCTGGTCATGCACGGCCAGCTGGAGACGCCGAGCGGGTTCACGCTGATGGCGGCGGACACCCCGCCCGGCATGGAATATCAGCCGGGCAGCAGCATCTCGATCAGCCTCAGCGGCGACGACGCGGACGAGCTGCGCGGCTACTGGGACAAGCTGATCGCGGGCGGCGTGGTCACTGTGCCGCTGGAGAAGCAGATGTGGGGCGACGAATTCGGCATGTGTCGCGACAAGTTCGGCATCGCGTGGATGGTGAACATCGTCGGGCCCGAGGAGTGACCCACGCTGTATAGCAAATGTCCAGAAAACTTATGTCGCGCGGCATAACATCTGGTCATGACGACAAACAGTGTGGTCGAGGGACCTGTTCAGGCGCTCGCGAGGAGCGCCTGGCAAACCGTTCTGGTCACCGGCGTCCTCTCGGTGATCCTCGGTGTGGTGATTCTGGTGTGGCCGGGCAAGACCCTGGTGGTCGCGGGCATCCTGTTCGGCATCTACCTGGTGATCGCCGGTGTGCTGCAGCTGGTGGCCGCGTTCGGCGCGACCAAGAGCGCGGGCATGCGGGTGCTCTACTTCCTCAGCGGCGTGCTGTCGATCATCATCGGCGTGTTCTGCTTCCGTGACGAGCTCGCCTCGATCCTGCTGCTCGGGCTGTGGATCGGTATCGGCTGGCTGTTCCGCGGCGTGGCCGTGCTCGTGGCCGCCGCCTCCGACCCCGACCTGCCCGGACGCGGCTGGCAGGGCTTCTTCGGCGTGATCACCGCGATCGCCGGTGTCGTCCTGATCATCTGGCCGGTCAGCTCGGTGGCCACCCTGACCCTCGTCGCGGGCATCTGGCTGATCGTGCTCGGCATCATGGAGATCATCACCGCCTTCGGCGTCCGCAAGGACTTCAGGCGGTTGACCGAAACCGCTGCCTGATCAGCGAGCGCCGGGGCCGGGCAGGTCGCGCATCGCATCGATCGGCAGACGAACGAGCCCCGCTTCGTCGCACCTCGCCACCGCGGCGGCCAGCTCCCGTTCCGCCTCCTCCGCCCGGCCCGCGCGGCGCAGCGCCGTGCCGAGCAGCAAGCGGGCGCGCACCGCGGCGAGCGGGCGAGGTGCGGACTCGATGCTCGTCAGCAGGGCGCGCGCCCGCTCGCACGCCTCGTCGTACCGATCCGACGGGTACGCGGTGAGCAGCAGCCGAATCGCCGAGTCCTCGTCGATTTCGGCGATGAGCGTGGCGATCCCGTCGTCGTGCCGGAGTTCTCGCCGACCGACGAGGCGCTCGATCTCGGCGGGTGTGAGATCGAGTCCCAACCGGATTCGCTCGTTGCGCAACCGGGCCGCGAGCCGCGGCAGCGCCATCCGCTCTGCGCTCGCCATGCCGTCGTTCAACCGCTTCGCGGCCGCCCGGAGATCGCCCCTGACGGCTTCGACACGCGCTCCCGCCGCATAGGTGGCGATCATGAAATCGACGCCGCCCCCGCCTTCGTCCGCCAATCCGAGACTCTCCAGCAGCAGTTCCGCCGCGGTGTCCACATCGCCTGTCTCGTAACGCAATTCGCCGAGCAGTGCGCTCGCGAGCCGCGCCGCGTGCGAGTGCGGGCCCATGGTCGCCGTCGCGAACTCCACCGCGTCGCGGAAGGCCTCGTCGGCCGCCGGGATCAGAAGTTGCTCTCGCTCGGCGATGCCCGCGAAGCAGCGGCCGTACACCCTGAGGAAGGGCCCCGTCGCATCGTGATAAGGCACGGCCCGCTGCTGCCACCGGCGCGCGGCGTCGAAATCGAAGCGGTGGATCGCGGCGATCGCGGCGATGTTGGTCGCCACTCCGGCGACCCGCGCGGAGAAGTCGCCGGGACGCGACAGCACGGCGCGGATCAGCCTGTCTCCCTGGTCGATTCGATCGGCGAACATCTCTCTGGTGCCCGCGAGCACATCGGCCTCGGCGCGTAGGTCCGCTCGTTCGGCGTCGGTCAGCTCGGCTTCGTCGAGCGCGGCCGTGAAGCGAGCCAGCGCGGCGGCGGCGGGTTCCGGCCTGCGCAGGACGAGGTACACCCAGGAAAGGAACAGTTGGATACGGGGCCGCGACTGGATCGACCGCGGCGGCAGCTTGGCCACGATGCCCAGCAGTGTCGTCATCTTGGACCGCTCCAGCAGGTATCCGCCGCCTTGCTCGATGAGATCGACGGCGCGGTCCGGGTTTTGGGCGGCCAACGCGTGATCGACCGCTTCGTTGAGCAACTCGTGCCGTGCGAACCACTCCGATGCCCGATAGTGCAGCGCTTCGATCTCCTCGGGACGATCCCGCTCCAGTCGGCGGCGCAGATATCCCGCGAAAAGCTGGTGATAGCGGAACCATTCGCGATTCGGGTCGATGCGTTGCAGGAACAACCCGCGGTCCTCGACGTCCTCCAGCATCGCTCGCCCATGCTCGTCGCCGGTGACGGCGGTCGCGAGCGCACCGCAGATTCGCCCGCATATCGAAGTCCTGGTGAGGAATTCGAGGATGTCCGGTTCCAGCGCGTCGAGCACGTTCTCCGCCAGGAACTCACCGATGTCGGCGTGTGCGGACAGGCTGTCGACCAGGTGCGCCGGGTCATCGCCCTTGCGCAGCGACAACACCGCCAATTGCAGCGCCGCGGCCCAGCCGTCCGTGGTCTCCGTCAGGGCTTCGACATCGGCGTCCGGCAAGTGCAGCCCGCCCGCCTCCGCCAAGAAGTGCCGCACCTCGTCGACATCGAAACGCAGTGCGCCCGCATCGATCTCCTCCAGCTCGCCGTCGATGCGCAGCCGGCTCAGCGGAAGTCCCGAGCGAGACGTGCTCGTCACGATGATCGGCAGGTGGTGGCAGCCGTGCTCGACCAGGAAACGGACGGCCGCCAGCGAGGATTCGTCGGTCACCCGCTGCCAGTCGTCCAGCACGATGGTGACCCGGTCGTCGTGCGAGTGCAGATCATCGATCAGCGCGGTGAGCACGTACCGCTCGGCCTTGGCGGGATGGACCTCGAGAACGCGGTCGAGTTCGTCGGCGAGGTGAGGGCGCGGACCGCGAATGGCCTCCACCAGGTGCGCGAGGAACCAGGCGAGGTTGTTGTCGTCCTCGTCGACGGTCAGCCAGGCGACCGGCGTGCCCGCGTTCGCGAACTCGTCGCGCCATTGTGCGGCGAGCGTGGTCTTGCCGAAGCCGCTGGGCGCGTGAATGAACGTCAACCGCTTGCGCGCGCCCGAGCGAAGCAGATCGAGCAGGCGCTTCCTGGTGATGGGAGTCCGGGACGGGGTCGGCGGGCGGTACTTCGTCGCTGGGGTCGGGGGAGCGGTCGGGCGTTCGCGGTGGCGAACCGTCGCGGCGGGCGGCGTCTTCCGCGGGCCGGGCGGGATCGGCAACACCATGACGTCGACCGGCACTCCGCGATGCTGCTGCACCGCGCGCAACTCGTCGCCCAGGGCGAGCGCCGATTCCGGCCGCTGCGCCGAGTCGCCCGCCATGGCGTGCTCGATGACGGCGCAGACATCGTCGGGCATGCCCTCGGCGCGCAGGTCGGGGATCGGTTGCGCGGCGACCCGGAGGAAATGGGCGAGCACCTGTTCGCCGGTGTGGCGCTCGTAGGCGACGTGCCCTGTGAGCGCGCAGAACAACGTGGCGCCAAGGCTGTACACGTCGGACGCGGGTGTCGACGGCTCACCGCGCAGCACTTCCGGCGCGGTGAAAGCCGGTGAGCCCGTGATGATTCCGGTTGTCGTCCGAAAACCGCCCACGGTGCGCGCGATGCCGAAGTCGGTCAGCTGCGGCTCGCCGTAGTCGGTGATCAGGATGTTGCCGGGTTTCACGTCGCGATGCAGGGTGCCGACCCGGTGCGCGGCCTCCAGTGCCCCGGCCATCTTGACGCCGAGTCGTAGCGTCGCGGTCCACTCGAGCGGACCGAAGTTCCTGATCCGCTGCTCCAGCGAGCCGCGCGCGTGGTACGGCATGACCAGATACGGGTGCCCGCCGCCGGTGGTGCCGACCTGGAAGACATCAGCGATGTGCGGGTGGCCGGACAGCCGTCCCATGGCCTGCTGCTCCCGGATGAACCGCTGCATGCTCTCCGCGTCGAGATCCGAGGTCAGGACCTTGACGGCCACGATCCGGTCCAGGTCGGGTTGCTTGCAGCGGTACACGACGCCGAAGCCGCCGCGTCCGATCTCCTCCGCCTCCTCGAACCCTTCGGCGTTCAAGTCCCCGACCACGCCGGAGGAGGAACTGCGCTGTGTCGGCAGCATGTCGGCCATCGTGGCCTCGATTCCGGGCGAACTCGTGGTGACCCGGCCCTACGGGTCGGTTCCTGCTTCCCGAGGATAACTCCGAGAACCGACCCCGCCACCGCCCCGGACCGACGCCCGCTCAGACCCGCCGGATACGCGCAAGCCAGGCCACCACGTCGACCGGGCCCTCGGTGGGCAGGTCGAGGCGGGCCGCGTCCTCGGCCACCACTTCGGTGACCCGCCCGCGATAGGTGGAGGGGACGAGTTCTTCGAGTTCCCAGCCCTCGCCCGCGAACGATTCCCGGATCAGCGAATCGCTGATGCGCGGCCCGAAACCCTCCTCGGTGTCCGACAGCGCGAGGACGTGCACGAGTCCGCCGGGCGTGCACACCCGGAGCAATCCGCGCACATAGGCGGCCCGCGCGTCGGGCTCGGTGCCGAAGACATGGAAAAGGGCGCTGTCGACCACGGTGTCGAAGACACCGAGCCGGTCGTCGTCCGCGTCGGCGAGCGTGAGCACGTCGGCCACCTCGAACCGGGCGTTCGGGACGCCCTTGTCCGCGGCGTTGCGCCGGGCGTAGGCGACCGCGCTCGGTGACAGATCCACGCCGAGCACGTCGTAGCCCAGTTTCGTCAGCGCGATGGTGTGCTCACCCGCGCCGGTGCCGGGATCGAGCACCCGGCCGCTGATCCAGCCGTCCCGTTCGAGGGCGAGGATCGCCGGTTGCGGTTCCCCGATCACCCAGGGGGCGGTGTCGTTGTCGTAGACGGTGTTCCAGAATTCCGGAGCCTGAGTCATGCTTCCAGCGTGCACCCTGAACCTGGGTTCAGGTCAAGGGTCCGGTGCGGTGGCGGCTACCGCGTCGGACCCGTACGCCCACAGCGTAATGACTAGCCGAACACCGCGGGGCGAAACGTACGCTTCGTCCATGACCGAGCATCCGAGACTGCACTCGATCCCCGGTGGCCGTGACGACCGAACGCGCCGACCCGAGCCGTCCGCTCCGGAACCGCTGTGGCGGGAGGCGCTCGGCGAACGGTTGCGCGCGCTGCGGCGGGAACAGCGCGAGACGCTCGTGGAAACCGCGGGCCGGGCGGGCATCTCGCCGCAGTACCTCTCGGAGGTCGAGCGCGGGCGCAAGGAGCCGTCCAGCGAGATGATCGCGGCGTTGGCCGGTGCGCTCGGCACCACCCTCGGCGGGCTGACCGAGCAGGTCGCCGAGGAGTTGCGCGGGCGGCGGCACGCCTACCAGCGGCGGTCCGGGGCCGCGCCGACCCTGCTGGTCCGCGCGGCCTGAGCCGGTCATCCCCGCGGCTGCAACACGGTGTCGACCAGTCCGTAGTCGATGGCCGCCTGCGCGGTGAAGACGCGGTCCCGATCGGTGTCGTGGCGCAGCCGCTCCACCGACTGCCCCGTGTGCCTGGCCAGAATCGACTCGATCTCCGCCCGCATCCGCACGAGTTCGTCGGCCTGCAGGATCAGGTCCGGAATCGCGCCCTGGCCGCGCGCCGCGGGCTGATGCAGCACCACCCTGGCGTGCGGGAGCATCGCGCGGTGCCCCGGCGCGCCGCCCGCGAGCAGCACCGCGCCGACGGCGATGGCCTGGCCGACGCAGGTGGTGTGCACGGGCGCGCCGATGTGCTGGATGGTGTCGTAGATCGCGAGCATGGAGGTCAGGTCGCCGCCCTCGCAGTTGATGTAGAACTGGATCTCCTGTTCGGGACTCTCCGATTCCAGGTGCAGCAGCTGGGCGATCAGCGCGTTGGCGACGCCCGAGTCGATCGGTGTGCCCAGATAGACGATGCGTTCCGCGAGCAGGTGCGAGTAGATGTCGGTGATGCGCTCGCCGCCGCGCGGATGCTGGGCGATGACGTTGGGGATGGTGTAGGTAGTCATGCCGAGATCCCGATTCGCTGGCGTTGGGGGACGACCTGTCCGAAGCTCTCGACGATGTGGTCGACGAATCCGTACTCCTTGGCCTGCGTCGCGGTGAACCACCGGTCGTGCAGGGAGTCCTCGTAGATCCGTTCGAAGGGCTGGCCGGTGTCGGCGGCGATGAGCCCGAGCACCGTTTCCACGGTGTGGCGCAGGTCGTCGGCCTGAACCTCCACGTCGACGGCCGTACCCGCGATGCCCGCCGAGCCCTGGTGCATCAGGATCCTGGCGTGCGGCAGCGCGAAGCGCTTGCCTCTGCTGCCCGCCGAGAGCAGGAATTGCCCTGCACTGCACGCCAATCCGAGAGCGAGCGTGGACACCTCGCACGGCACGAGCCGCATGACGTCGCGGATCGCGAGCATGGCGGGAACAGAGCCGCCCGGCGAGTGGATCCAGAGCGAGATGCCCGCTTCGTCGTTCTCGGCGGCGAGGGTTAGCAACTGTGTAGCAAGCAGCGTGCCGTTGTCGTCGTCGAGGGGGCCGTCGAGCACCAGGACGCGGCGGCCGAGCAGTTGCTCTCTGGCGCGCCAGCTGAACAGTGGGGTCTTGTCGTCGTGAGCCATGCGTCCACCGTGCCCCAGCCGGACGGTGGAAATGTGCCGATGCTGCCCTCGGCAGATCTGCTCACAGCAGCGCCGAAAGCGGGGTATCCGGACGATGCGCCAAACATGTGTTCTCGGCGCGATTGTCGGCGCCGGGACGGGGAAATCGGCGCTCGGAACCGCCTTTCACGGAAATACGATGCGCGTTGTGGCTGCCTAATCGCCGCAGTACGGATAATCTCGATATCCGATTCTCGATGTCATGGCTCTTCCCAATCGAAGGAAGGATCGGATCGTGAGGAGTCGATTACTCAGCTTGGCCGCAGTTTTGACGGGAACCCTCACCGTGGTCGGCGGCGGGGCGATTTCCGCAGCACCAGCATGGACGGATCCGGCGGCCGAAGCCGTCGCCGATTTCTACGTTCCGCCGCCCGTGGGCGGTGCACCGGGCAACATCCTGCGCGCGGAACCGTCGGTGGTGGCGCTGTCGGCTCCCGGACAACCCGGAATGGTCCCGGCGCGCGCGACCCGATTGATGTACGTCAGCAACGATGCCCAAGACGCGCCGACCGCCGTGGTCGGCACGTACCTCGAGCCCGCCATGCCGTGGATCGGTCCCGGCGAGCGTCCGCTGGTCGCGTACGCGGGCGGTACCAAGGGGCAGGGCGATCAGTGCGCGCCTTCGAAGCTGCTGTCGCAGGTCGTCTCCTACCAGCCACCCGGCGACGTGATCTTCGAATACGACCTGCTCGCACTCACCACGCTGCTGTCGCGCGGCATGTCGGTGGTGATCACCGATTACCACGGCCTCGGCACGCCCGCGGTGCACGACTACCTCAACCGCAAGTCGCAAGCGCACGCGTTGCTGGACTCCGCGCGCGCGGCGTTGCAGCTGCCGGGCAGCGGCCTCGGCCCGAACGCGCCGGTCATCCTGTACGGATACTCCCAGGGCGGCATGGCTTCCGCGGGCGCGGCCGAACTCCAGCCGAGCTACGCGCCTGAGCTGAACGTCCGCGGCGCCTACGTCGGCGGCCCGGTCGTGGACGACCAGTTCTTCATCGGGTACAACGACGGCCGGGCCAGCATGGGGGCCACCTACGCCTGGATCCTCAACGGCATGGCCGCCAACTACCCGTCGGTCGGTCCGGTGCTCGACGCCGAACTCAACGACACCGGCAAGGCGATTCTGAACGAATCGCTCGGCAAGTGCGCCGTCCCCATGGGTCTGGCCCAGATGCATGGGCACACGTCCCAGTGGACCACGAGTGGGCAGCCGCTGACCGCCGTGATCGACCAGTCCCCGGCGTTGAAGCAAGCATTCGACGAGCAGATCGTCGGCGGACTCACTCCGAATGTGCCCGTGCTCGTCGCCTCGGCGCCGAACGACGAGGGCGCGCCGTTCCCGCCCATCCACGCCATGGCGGCCAGCTGGTGCAGCCGCGGCGTGCCGGTTCAGCTGGAGGCGAACGGTCAGATTCCCAGCATGTCCGGGGTTGTCGGCACCCATGTGCTGGCGTTCTTCCCGGCGCTGATCGCCTCTCAGCAGTGGATGATGGATCGGCTCTCGGATGCTCCGGCGCCCACCAACTGCGGGGCGCTGCCGTAGCAGCGGATGCGCGGCACATTCGGACACCGGACGTATCGCCATGGGGCGGACGATGTCCTGTTTGTGCCGCGCATTCGTTCGTGATGGGACGGTTCGGCCGGGGGCTGAGGGGGCTGTGATTCGGCGCGAATCGCGCTTCGCGGCATGGTTGCCGCACTTTCGCGCGGGGGAGAGTATCGCGTTCGACGGAAAGCCGCCATTTCGTTGCGATATTGCGACCATTGCGCGGTCGGCATCTCCCGGTGGCCATGGACAGCGGCTCGAGCTCGGTGGAGTTCGCCGATTCCGTACCCGAGTGTGCCCGTCTGCGGCGACATTCCACGACGTCGAAGGTGCACGGGGCGAGAACTGGTCCCGGCGCACCGATCTCGGGCTCGTCCGGGCCGACCGATCGCCGGTGTGCGATATCGGCGGCGAAGTCGCCCGGTCAGAAGACTATTTTCGCGGTTTGCTGGAATGCTGCCGGGAAACAGTTATCCTGGAGCGACCGATTTAGCGTAACCGTTTTCGGCGGCACACTCTGTCCGGGTTGTGTTCTGTTGGATCAGCGGGATGGCTATGACTGTCTTGAAAAATACGCAAGCACGCGACCCCAAGCGGTATCTCTGGGTATTCGGATTGATCGCGCCGGGGTGCGCACTACTTCCCTCACAACTGGTGGCTCATACTGGGCTGGAACTGTTTTGGTGGATCGGTCCGATCATCGTGTTCGTGGTCATCCCGCTGCTCGACTGGGCGGTGGGTGACGACGGAAGCAATCCACGCGACGAGGACTACGAGGCATTGTCCAACGATCGTTATTATCGTTGGTGCACATACCTTTTCCTGCCGATGCAGTTCATCGGACTGATGATCGCGGGATTCCTGTGGTCCAGAACGGAATTGAGCCTCGCGGACAAGCTCGGGCTTGCCGTGACCCTCGGTGTGGTGTCCGGTATCGGCATCAACGCCGCGCACGAGCTCGGTCACCGGGTCGAACACCTGGAACGGTGGCTGGCGAAGATCGCTCTCGCGCAATCCGGTTACGGTCATTTCTTCGTCGAGCACAACCGCGGCCACCATGTGCGCGTCGCGACGCCGGAGGACCCGGCGAGCGGCCGCTACGGCGAGACGCTGTGGGAGTTCCTGCCGCGCAGCATGTTCGGCGGGTTCCGCTCGGCGCTGGCCTTGGAGCGGGAACGCCTGTCCCGCAAGGGCAAGCGCTGGTTCACCCTGGAGAACCATCTGCTGCAGGCGTGGTCGATGAGCATCGCGCTGTTCGGCTCGATGATCGTGCTCTTCGGCCCGAAGGTGATCCCCTTCCTGGCGCTGCAGGCGCTGATCGGCGCAGGCTTGCTGGAGACGGTGAATTACGTCGAGCACTACGGCCTGCTGCGGGGCCGCCGCCCGAACGGCAACTACGTGCGCTGCTCGCCGCGCGACAGCTGGAACAGCGACCGCCTGGTCACCAATATCTTCCTGTTCCATTTGCAACGCCACAGCGACCACCACGCGAACCCGGGTCGCCGCTACCAAACCCTGCGTAGTTCACAGGAGGCCCCCCAGCTACCTGCTGGCTACGCCACCATGGTCGTCCTCGCCGCCATCCCCCCACTCTGGCGCGCCGTCATGGACCACCGCGTCCTCGCCCACTACAACGGCGACATGACCCTCGTGAACCGCAAATCCCCCGCCAAATCCAAACGCAACCCCCCCTCCAAGCGCACTCCCACCCCCGGGCCCCGCGGCTACGCCACCCGCTGATCCTGGTCTGCCTCTTCTCACGGTCGGCGCCGTACCGGGCCCCTACGCGGGCATGCTGTGGAAGCGGTGCCGAGCCGAAGGGGCACCGAGCCCCTCAGCCGGTGCCGAGCCGAGCGGGTCTGCCGAGCTGGACGGTGCAGAGCGGGCTCCGAGCTGGACGGTGCAGAGCGGGTTCTTGGACTCCCACGCTGGCCGATCCAAGCTCCTGACGTCGACCGATCACCGGCAGGTGCGATCCATCGATGCCGGACGGCTGAATCGCGTTGGGCTGGATCGGTGTAGGTCGACAATCGGCGGGTGAGAAATGGCGGTTGTCGAAGTGCGAAGAGCCGCCTTATGACTACCGTCGAAACCATTTCTCTATCGACGGTAGTCACAAGGCGGTTTGTGGTTGGTTCGGGTTCGTGCCGCGGCTTCGGCCGGTGGGTGCGCGGCGGCGGGTGCCGTCGAGTAGAAGCGTGCTCTGCGGAGTCACGTGAACTCGCAGCACCTCGGGCGAAAGTCAGGAAACGCGAATCGAGTTGGCGGGTCGGCGGGGTGGGCGGCCGATCGCGGGCACCAGCACGATCATGCCGATGCAGACGGCGGCGAAAGAGCCGAGGGCGGCCGATAGGGACCCGGTGATGACCGCTACTCCGCAGCCGAGAGCCAGCGCGATGATGCCGCCGAGCACGGCGGTTCCGCGTTCGATGCCGACGATCTGTGCAGGTCGCTCGTTCATCGGAGTCATGCCGGTTGTGGTACCCGTCCTGTCCGTGATCAAAACGTGACTGGCACTTCTCGTTCGGTATCACAAGGGTGGCGGCCGGTTAAGCCCGTTGGTGGGCGGGTATCACGAGGACCGTCGCTGTGGAACGAACGGGCGCAACATGTCCGGCGGATCGGCCGGAAGGCGGGAGGTGTACCGGTGATCGATCGCCTGGGTGAGGTGATTGCCAAACGAATGGTCGCCGACGGGGATCGGTCGGTTCTGATCGAAGTCGGCAGGCCGCGACCGGCGGCGGGCGCCGGAGGTGACGTGTGCGGCTTCCGAATTCAGGGCTGGGGCGAGTCGAGGGCAAGCGGGGTGGACGCGTTGGCGGCTCTGTATCGCGCGCTGGTGGAGATCGGCGCGCAGCTGACCCAAGCGAACGAGGCCGGCGCGCAATTCACGGTCGCGGGACCCGCCGAGCTCGGCTTCCCCGCCCCACCCACCCGCGACGACATAGCGCACGACCCTGGAATGGAATACGAGCTCGGTGATCTGCTCGCGATCCGCACCTTGATCGCCGCCGACGGGCCGCACACCATCACCATCGGCCGCCCGATCTCCTCCTCCGACAACCAGTTCTACGTGTGCCCGTTCCGCATCGACGGCAGCCGCCACGCCGTGGCGTCCGGCCTCGACGAAATCCAGGCGCTGCTCACCGCCATCCGCATGATCGGCGCCTGGCTCGACCTACCGGGCGACTGGCCGATCAGCCGTCTCTCGTAGCGCGCCGATATGGCTGGTAATCAGCGTTTTCGGCCCAGCGAGCGAACTCCGCCCAGTTTGCTAGCGGAGCGCTGTCCGGTCGCATTCGGCTCGCTCGCCGAGGACGGATTGCCCGCACATGTGCGATCTACTCGGCGGTGACGAACCCGTGTCCGACAAGCCAATCGCGAGCGACCTCGGCGGGTTCGCGACCGTCCACGTCGACCTGCCGGTTCAGCTCGGTGATCACCTCGTTGGTGAGCAACGCGGAAATCGGTGTCATGATCTCGGCGATCCGCGGATGCGCTTCGTGGAAGTCGGCGCGCAGCACCAACGCCGCGTTGTACTTCGGAAAGAAGGCCCGATCATCCTGCAGGAGCACGAGATTCAGCGCGGGTATGCGTCCGTCGGTCGCGGCGACCGAGCCGAAGCGGCACTGCGCCGCGTCGGCCGTCGCCTGGTAGACGAGGGCGTCCTGCATGATCTGCTTGCGCACCTTGCCGACGTCGATGTCGTATTTGCGCGCCATTCCCGGATAACCGTCCTGCCGGACGTTGAATTCGGTGCCGACGCAGGTGGCGGCGGCCGCGGGGTCGGCCTCGATCAGCCGCGCGTAGTCCGACAGCGTCCGGACGCCGGTCTGCTCGGCGGTGCGGCTGCTCGTCACCAGGGCGTAGGTGTTGTTCATCGGCGCCATCGCCGTCCACACCATCCCGTGTTCCGCGCGGTCGGCGTCGCGGACCGCCTCGAACTGCCCGAGCTCGCTCGGCACCGGGGTCTCGTTGCCGAGGTAGTTGATCCAGCCGGTGCCGGTGTAGTCGTAGGCCACGTCGACCTGGCCGTGCAATTGCGCGTCGCGCAGGCTGTTGGAGCCTTGGATGTTGGTCAGATCGCGGACGTTGGCGCCCGCCGCTGTCATGGCGAACTCGATGAGATAGCCGAGGATGTTCTGCTCGGTGAAGTCCTTGGAGCCGACGGTGATCGTGACCCCGTCGAGTTCCGGCACCGGCTGGATGCTGCCGGGTCCGACGCGCAGTGGCACGGCGCCACCCGACTCCAAACCGCACCCGGCGAGCGTCAGTATCGCCACCGCGAGCACGATCAGCCACCTCATCGCAGGCCCCTCGGTCCGAGAAAGCGTTCCGCCAACGCCCCGAGCCAGTCGACGAGCAGGGCCAACGCCACCGCGAGCACCGCGCCGACCACCAGGGTGACGTTGTCGCGCAACTTGTACCCGGTGTCGATGAGAATCCCCAGCCCGCCCGCGCTGACCAGGAACGACAGCGTGACGGTACCGACCGCCAACACGAGCGAAGTACGCAGTCCCGCAAGGATGTACGGCACCGCCAGTGGAAACTCGATGCGCCGCAACACCGTCGCCGCCGACATGCCCTGACCGCGTCCCGCGTCGACCAGCGTGCGATCCACCTGCTGATAGCCGAGGATCGTATTGCGCAGCACCGGAAGCAGGGTGTAGAAGGCGATCGGCGCGACCCCGATCCAGAACCCGGTGGTCCGCGTCACCAGGTAGCACAGCACGATCAACCCGATGGCGGGCGCGGCCGCGCCGACGTTGGCGATGCCGATGAAAACCGGTGCGAGACCGCGAAATCCGGGTCTGGTGAGCAGCGTGCCGAGCGGCACCGCCACCGCCACCACGATCAGCACCACCGTCGCGGTGAGCAGCACGTGCTGCCAGGTGACGGTGGCGATGTTGCTCGCGTTGATACTCGCGCGTTGAGTGGCGGTGAGATCCCGGCGGAATGCCCACACCAGCACGCCGACGGTCAGCACCGAGACCAGAGCAGGCTGCACGAGAAGCCGCAGACTCTCAGCTCGGCGTGCGGCGGCGGGGGCGGACGCGGCGGTGCGGGGCGCGGTCACGGCGTCGCCTCGGCCGCGGACCGATCCCCGCCGTGGCGCGCCCGCAGCGTGGACAGGTGCCCGACCAGTGTGTCGATCGTGATCAATCCCGCGTACTCGCCGCGCGCATCGGTGACGACTGCGGTCGCGGTCTGCTCGGCGAGCAGCGCCTCCAGCGCGTCCTGCAGGGTCGATCGCAGCGACAGCGTCTGACCGATCGGGCTGCCCACCTCGCCCAGCGTCCGCGCGCTCGTCACCTGCTCGGCCGACACCCAGCGTAGGGGCCGTCGGCGATCGTCGAGAATCAGCGCCCACGGCCACTCCCGGTCGGCGAGTGCCGCGCGCAGCGTCTCCGCCGGTTCGTCCTGTCCTGCCGTCGGGCAGTCGCCCAGTTCCACGTCACCGACTCGGGTCAACGTCAACTGCTTGAGCGAGGCGTCGGCGCCGACGAACCCCGCCACGGTCTCGTCCGCGGGATCGGCGAGGATCGCGGCCGGGGTGTCGTACTGGAGAATCCGGGACCGGTCGCCGAGCACCGCGATCCGGTCGCCCAGCTTCACCGCCTCGGTGAAATCGTGGGTGACGAAGACGATGGTCTTGCCGAGTTCCGCCTGCAGACGCAGCAATTCGTCCTGCAGCAGCCCGCGGGTGATCGGGTCGACCGCGCCGAACGGTTCGTCCATGAGCAGCACCGGCGGATCGGCGGCCAGCGCGCGCGCCACCCCGACGCGCTGCTGCTGTCCGCCGGAGAGCTGGCGCGGGTAACGCCGGCGGAAGGTGTCCGGGTCCAAGCCGACGAGGTCGAGCATCGCGTCGACCCGCGCGGTGATCCGCGCGCGGTCCCAGCCGAGCAGGCCGGGCACGGTCGCGATGTTCTTGGCCACCGTCATGTGCGGGAAGAGCCCGGCCTGCTGGATCGAGTACCCGATCCCGCGGCGCAGCTGATCGGGATTCATGTCCGCGGCATCTCGTCCGCCGATGGTGATGGTGCCGGAGGTCGGCTCGATCAGCCGGTTGATCATCCGCATGGTCGTGGTCTTGCCGCAGCCCGACGGTCCGACGAGGACGACGATCTCACCGGCCGGAATGGTCAGCGACACCGCGTCCACGGCCGGATCACGCTGTCCCGGATACTGTTTGGTGACCGTGTCGAGCACGATCTGCACGCCGGATACCGCGCCGGTCTCGGTGTCAGTCACGAATCCCCCTCGGGGTGGTCAGTCGTCCCACGACGACGAAGAGACCGTCCAGGAGCAGCGCGAGCACGATGATCAGCACCGTGCCGCTCAACGCTTGCGGCACGGCGTTGGGGCTGCCGAGCCGGGACAGCCCGGAGAAGATCAGATTGCCGAGCCCGGGCCCTTTGGCGTACGCGGCGAGCGCGAGGATGCCCATGATCAGCTGCGTGCTGACCCGCATCCCGGTCAGGATGGAAGGCCAGGCCAGCGGCAGCTCGATGGCGGCGAGAACGCGCATCCGGTTCATCCCGACTCCGCGCGCCGCGTCGACCACCGACGGATCCACCGCGGCCAGGCCGACGATGGTGTTGCGCAAGATGGGCAGCAGCGCGTAGAGCACGAGCGCGGTGATCGTCGGACCGACGCCGAGTCCGAGCACCGGGATCAGCAAGCCGAGCAGCGCGAACGAGGGCACCGTGAGGATCGCGCTCGCCGCGGCCGTCGCCGCCGCCGAACCGAACGGACTGCGGTAGACGAGCACGCCGACGATCACGGCGATCAGCGCCGCGACCAGCAACGACTGGATCACCGCCGAGACATGCAGATACGAGTCGACGAGCAGCTGGTGTCGCCGATCGACGACGAACGTCCACAGTGCGTCCAGGGCCGAACCTCCCGTACAGCGTTGTGCCGGAGTCTATCTCGCACTCGGGCCCGGCGCGGGCGGCGCGGCCGAAAATAGCCGTCGGAAAGGCGTATCCGTTGCCGAGACGACTGTTGGGAGTTCACGAGCCGGAGGGGCGCGTGGCCGCCCGGTCTCGTCCGCTGTCCGTTCCGGGGTCGGTCGAGGAGCCGCCTGCCGCGGGCAGGGCGTCGGCGAGCAGCGTGGCGACCTCGTGCACCGCGGGGCCGAAGGCGAGCGCGTTGTTGACGAAACCGTGCATGTAGCCGTCGAATCGGCGCAGTGCGACGGGCACACCGTCGGTTCGCAGCCGGTTCGCGTACGCTTCGCCTTCGTCGCGCAGCGGATCGAAACCCGCCGTGATCACGACGGCTCGGGGAAGTCCGGCCGTGGTCTCGGCGCGCAGGGGAGACACATCCGGTCGGGTGCGGTCGAGGTCGGGTGGCAGGAAGCAGCGGTCGAAGAAGTCGATGTCGGTGCGAGTGAGCGCGAACCCTTCGGCGAATGTCCTGCGGGACTCGGCTTTTCCGGTCAAGTCGGTGGGCGGGTAGATCAGCAGCTGGAGCAGGGGAGCGGGTCCGCTGTCGCGACGCATCCGCTGACACAGCACCGCCGCCAGATGGCCGCCCGCACTGTCGCCGCCCACCGCGACGCGTTCCGGCGCGACGCCGAATTCGTCCGCGCGACCGACGATGTCGCGGAACGCGGCCGCCGCGTCGTCGATCGCCGCGGGATAGGGATGCTCGGGCGCCAGCCGGTAGTCGACCGCGACGACTCGTATTCCGGCCGTGTATGCCAATGTCCGGCACAGCGCGTCGTGGGTGTCGAGATCGCCGATGACCCAGCCGCCGCCGTGAAAGTAGACCAGCAGGGCGTTCGCCGCGCCGGGGTCGTACAGCCGCGCCCGCAGCGGTCCCGCGGCGCCGGCGACGGTGCAGTCGTCGACGCGGACGGGCGCGCGTCGCCCCGCGCCGATCGCCGCCATCCGGCGCGCTTGGGTCCGCAGGGTCACCGGGTTCGGCTCGGGCCTCGGCAGCGTCCGGGTGATCCGCAGGAGCAGCTGCGCGTCGAGGTCGAGCTCGTTGCCGTCGCGGTGAACCGCCGGACCGGCGAGTGCGCGCTTGGTGCGACGCGGCAATCGGAGCAAACCGCGGACCGCCGCCGCGGCCATCCGCGTGGCCGGCGGCGCGGCGGGTACCGGGTTGACGGGATCGACCGGCACGGGAATACCTCTTTCGCGTGGTTCTGGTCCGCGGCGACGGCCTCGTCGTGGCGGTCCGGTGCTGGCCGACCCAAGCGGCCGGGACCTGCCTCATCGATGCTGCCACTTGGATCGGGGAACGGTGGCGATTGTCCGTGAATGCGCGCCACGTGCGGCGACCGGCCCGCATCGCGCCGACGCGTTCCGCCGCCCGACTGTCCCACCGCCCGACCTCACCGCGTGTGCTCGGTGACGAATTCCGTGATGGCGTCGTGCATTTGGCGCAAACCGGGTTCTTCGAGCGGGTAGTGCCCGGCGTTGTCGAGCACGACGGTGGTGACAGGCGCCTTGGTGATCGCGCTGGTGACCGGCTTGCTGAGCTCGAGCGGAGTCCAGTGGTCTTCGGCGGGCTGGGTGTGCAGGACGGGGCACACGTCGAAATCGGCGGGCTCGATATCGGGAGAGTAGGCGCCGAACTCGCTGAAGAACCTGGCCGAGACCCAGCTCCCCGCCGAAGTCTTGTCGCGCAGAAAGACTTTCATCGCGTCCGTGTTGTTGCACAGCGCGCTCATCTTCGATGCCGCCGACATAGGGTAGCGGACGCCACGTAGCGGAGTGCGGGCCAGGAAGTTGAAGACCGCGGTGCCGAAAGTGGCATGGAAGGGGTCGTGGGAGACCGCCCGCCAGACGGTCTTGTCGCGCGGGTCGAGGAAGGTCGTGCCGATGATGCCGCGCAGCGTGCCACGCGGTGCGTGCGCCGCCACGTGGTAGGTGAGCATGCCGCCCGCGCTGAGGCCGTACAGCACGATCGGACGGTCGTCGCGGGTGCTTTCGTAGGCGAGGAAGTCGGTGGTGAGCTGGATCCAGTCGTGATAGCCGGGCGCGGCGCCGTCGGCGACCTGGGTCAGGCCGTAGCCGAGGTTGTCGAGCGCGACGGTCTCGAAGCCGCGCTGGGCCAGCGTCGCGCCCGCGACCAAGCTCATCTGCCTGCCGTTGGTGCCGACCCCGTGGTGCAGCACGACCTTGGCGGGAGCGTCGGGCAGGGGATACCGGTCCAGGTGCACGTGATGGCCACGCCAGTCCCAGTACTCCTCGGCGGGCTCGTTGTCGCCGGTCAGTCGGAGGCGTTCGGGCAGGAACTGCTGTAGGTCGCGCCACGCCTGTTGATCGCGATACCACCGCGGACGCTCGCTCATGGCAACTCCTCGCTCACTCAGCTAAATTTTGGCTAACGACTGAGTTGGAGTGTATTCCAGCGGGCGATCTGGATCTTCACGCCGGGACGGCGGGATCCCAGGTGTATTCGTACTCCGGCAACTCGAACCCGGCCTCGAACCGCCCGATCCGCGCGTCCGTCCGTCGTCCGCCGCGCCGTTCGTAGAAGGCGATCGCGGCGGTGTTGTCGCGCAACACCTCCAGATACACAGCGCGGCGGGGGAATTCGGTCGCCGCCCACTTCAGACCGTGCTCGAGCAGGCGGCTGCCGATCCCGCGGCCACGACTGTCGGGCCGGGCGTGCAGGTTGTCCAGCAGCACCCGGCCGTCCGCCGTGGGAACGAGATAAGCGAAGCCGAGCAACGCCGCGGCATCCTCGGCGACGAACAGTCCCGGCATCACCGCCTCGGTCAGGCGTCGACTCCAGAGCTCGGCCCGATCCGTCTCGAGCGGCCCGCTCAGGTACTCGTCCGGCATGATGCCCGCATAGGCCGTCCGCCAGCTCGCGGTGTGCAGCTCCGCGATCGCCTCCACGTCCCCGGCGCCGCCGCTCCTGATCGACATGCGGCCAGCATCATCGTCGCCGCCCGCTTTGTCACGTCGATTTCCGACCGCTCCCGCCGCGCCAACCGACCCGACTCAGGATCACTCCGCGTGCGCGTCAGCGGGCACGGACGGGCGGACGGCGTCGAACGCGTACATCAATACCGCGCCCAGCGCCGCGCCGACGGGCCACGACAGCGCGGTCACCTCCTGGGAATCCGGAGCCAGCGCGACGATCACCGCCACCGTCCCCGAAATACTCAGCGCCGCCAGGGCTTTCGGGTTGAACCCGCGGGAGAAGTAGTAGCGCCCCTCCGCGGTGTCGGAGTACAGCTCGGCGACCGCCGTGCGCTGCCGCCGCACCAGGTAGTAGTCGACGATCAGGATGCCGAACACCGGGCCCATCAGCGCGCCGACGCCGCCGAGGAAGTAGATGATGAAATCCTGGTTCTCCCAGAGCTTCCACGGCATCACCAGGATGGACAGCACGGCGGTGACGATGCCGCCGGTGCGGAACGAGATGTATCGCGGTGCGGCATTGGAGATGTCGTAGGCCGGGGACACGAAGTTGAGAACCACGTTGATGCCGACGGTCGCCGTCGCGAACAACACCGCGGCGACGACGACCACGACATCGCTGTCGATGTCGGCGACCAGCTGCACCGGGTCGGTCAGCACCTTCCCGTACACCTTCAGCGTGGCCAGCGAGATGACGATCGACAGCACGACGAACGCGGTCTCGTTGAACGGGATGCCCCAGGCGTTGCCGCGCAGCACCGCCTTCCTGCTGGGCGAGAATCGCGCGAAGTCGGCGTAGTTGACGAGCGGACCCGCCATGAACGACACCATCAGGAAGGCGACGCCCACGAACGCGGCCACCGTCGCACCGCCCGACAGCGGCGCACCGGCACGGGCGTTGAAGTCGATGCTCCACTCGGCCTTGCCGAGAATCCAGATCGCCAGCGCGATCATGCCGATCCACACCGCGGGACCCGCGAAGTCCGAGGCCTTGCGCACCACTTCCATGCCGTAGTTGATGATCGCCAGCTGCACCGTCCACAGCACGAGGAACGCGATCCAGCCCAGCGTCGACAAGCCGAGGAAGCTGGATTCGGTCCACGACGCCAACCCCGGCGACACCCGCAGCAGCAGCACCATCAGCGCGGTGGACGCCAGATAGGTCTGGATCCCGTACCAGAACACCGCGACGATCGCCCGCAGCAGCGCGGGAACGTTGGCGCCGAACACGCCGAACGCGGCGCGGGCGAAGACCGGGAACGGCACCCCGACCTTCTGTCCCGCGACGCCGACCAGATTGCTGCCCAACCACAGCACGAGCACGCCAGTGAACAGGGCGAGCATGGTCTGCCACCCGGTCATGCCGAGCGCGAGCATGCCGACGGCGAACCCGTAGCTGGCGATGCTGTGCGCCGAGGTCATCCAGAGACAGAAGATGTCCCAGGTACGCCAGGTCGCCGTCGCCTCGGTGGTGGGGGCCAAGTCGTCGTTGACCAGCGTGGAACTGCCCGGCGCGCCGTCCAGCGGCCGTACCCGAGTGTCTGTCATCGAGTGTCCTTCGTGCTTCGGTGGTGCTAACTGTTCCGCGGAAAACCGAGGTCTATGCCGCCGTGGCTGGGGTCGAGCCAGCGGGAGGTGATCGCTTTCTCCCTCGTGAAGAACGCGAATCCGTTGGGGCCGTATGCTTTCGCGTCGCCGAACAGCGACGACTTCCAGCCGCCGAAACTGTGGTAGGCCACCGGGACCGGGATCGGCACGTTCACTCCGATCATGCCGACGTGCACCTGGCGCTGGAAGCGCCGCGCCGCGCCGCCGTCGTTGGTGAAGATCGCGACGCCGTTGCCGTAGGGCGAGGCGTTGACGATCTCGACGCCCTGCTCGAAGCCCTCGACCCGCACCACCGAGAGCACGGGTCCGAAGATCTCGTCGCGATAGACCGCCGAGGTCACCGGCACCCGGTCGATCAGGCTGGGTCCGAGCCAGAACCCGTTGGGGTCGCCGTCGACGGCGCTGTCGCGGCCGTCGACCACGACCCGCGCCTGGTCGGCGACGGCGGTGTCGAGGTAGGCGGCGACACGGTCGCGGTGCTCGCGGGTGATCAGCGGCCCCATGTCGCAGCCGCGGCGGCCGTCTCCAGTGCGCAGGCCGGTCATCCGTGCCGCGACGCGTTCCACCAGGTCGTCGGCGATGGTGTCGACCGCGAGCACCACGCTCACCGCCATGCACCGTTCACCCGCCGATCCGAAGCCCGCGTTGACCGCCGCGTCGGCGGCCAAGTCCAGGTCGGCGTCCGGCAGAACGAGCATGTGGTTCTTGGCGCCGCCGAGCGCTTGCACCCGTTTGCCGTGCGCGCCCGCGGTCCGGTAGACGTAGTCGGCGATCGGGGTGGAGCCGACGAACGAGATCGCCGCGACCCGCGGATGGGTGAGCAGCGCGTCGACGGCCTCCTTGTCCCCGTGCACGACATTCAGCACGCCCGCGGGCAGACCGGCGTCGGCCGCGAGTTCGGCGAGCCAGTTCGCCGCCGACGGATCCTTCTCGCTGGGCTTGAGCACCACCGTGTTTCCCGCGGCGATCGCGATCGGGAAGAACCACAGCGGCACCATGGCCGGGAAGTTGAACGGACTGATGATGCCGACGACGCCGACCGGTTCGCGCACCGAGTACACGTCGATCCCGGTCGAGGCGTTCTGGCTGAACTCGCCTTTGAGCAGATGCGGCATGGACAGCGCGAACTCGACGACCTCGAGCCCGCGGGCGACCTCGCCCGCCGCGTCGGCGAGCACCTTGCCGTGCTCGGCGGTCAGGATGCTCGCCAGTTCGTCCTTGCGTGAGTTGAGCAGTTCCCGGAAGTTCAGCAGGAACCGGTGCCGGGTGGCGATGGAGGAGTCGGCCCAGCCGGGCAGCGCCGCCGCGGCGGCGGCGACGGCGGCGCCCACGTCCTCGGCGGTGGCCATCCGGACGCTGCGCTGCGCGACGCCGAGCGCCGGATCGAAAACCGGTGCGGTGCGTTCGGATTCGCCGGTCCACGGCTTGCCGTCGACCCAGTGGTCGACGATGTCGGTGGTCGCGGGATTCGTCATCGGATCTCCTCGGCTGGCAGGGCGGTCAGTACGTCACACAGGATGGCGGCGCCCTCGGCGATCTCGGCCTCGGTCACCACGCAGGGCGGCGTGACGTGAATGCGGTTGTCGGCCAGGAACGGCAGGTAGCCCCTGGCGATCAGGTCGGATTTCACCCGCGCCATGGTGGCGGCCGACACGGGTTCGCGGGTGGCGCGATCGGCGACGAGTTCGACGGCCCAGAACACGCCTTCGCCGCGTACCTCGCCGATCACCGGGCAGTCGTCGGCCAGTCGCGCGAGCGCGGGGCCGAGCACGGTGCGGCCGATGCGTTCGGCATGGGCGACGATGCCCTCGTCGGCCATCACGTCCAGTGCGGCCACGATCGACGCCGCGGCCAGCGGATGCCCGCTGTAGGTGAGGCCGCCGGGGAAGACGGTGTCGTCGAAGGTGCGAGCGATCGCGTCGGAGATGACGACGCCGCCCACGGGGACGTAACCGGAGTTGACGCCCTTGGCGAAGGTGATCAGATCGGGCGCCACGTCGTAGCCGTCGAACGCGAACCACCGTCCGGTGCGGCCGAATCCGCACATCACCTCGTCGAGGATCAGCACAATGCCGTACCGGTCGGCGATGGCACGGACGCCGGCGAGGTAGCCGGGCGGCGGCACCAGGATGCCCGCGGTGCCCGGCACGGTCTCCAGCAGGATCGCGGCGATGGTCGCGGGTCCTTCGCACTGCACGACCCGCTCCAGGTGCCGCAGCGCGCGTTCGCTCTCCTCTTCGGGGGTGCTCGCCCAGAACTCGCTCCGATACAGGTAGGGGCCGAAGAAATGCACGTGGCCGCGCGCGTATTCGTTCGGCATCCGCCGCCAATCGCCGGTCGCGACGATGGCGGCGCCGGTATTGCCGTGGTAGGAGCGGTAGGTGGAGAGCACCTTGTCGCGGCCGGTGTGCAGGCGCGCCATCCGGATGGCGTTCTCGTTGGCGTCCGCGCCGCCGTTGGTGAAGAACACCTTGTCCAGACCGTCCGGCGCGAGGGCCGTGATCCGCTGGGCCGCTTCGCCGCGTCGCAGGTTGGCGGTGGCCGGTCCGATGGTGGCCAGGCGCGCGGCCTGGTCGGCGATCGCGGCCGTGACCACCGGATGCTGGTGGCCGATGTTCACATTGACCATCTGACTGGCGAAATCGAGGTATTCGCGGCCCGCGTGGTCCCACACCCGGCAGCCGCGACCGCCCGCGAGCACCACCGGCTGCAGCGCGGCCTGCGCCGACCACGAGTGGAACACATGGCTGCGGTCGAGTTCGTAGGCGCGCGCGTCCAAGTCGACGCGCACGGCGGTCATGCCGTCACCTTCGTCGCCGTAATAGCTTGCCGCAGTTGCGGAATGATTGTCTCGCCGTAGACGCGCATGGTCTCCTCTTTGTTGTCGTGTTGCAGGTAGCCCGCGAACTGATCGACGCCGAGGTCGGCGAGCCGCCGGAGTTTGGCGATGTGCTCGTCGGCGGTGCCGAGCAGGCAGAACCGTTCGACGATGTCGTCGGAGACGAAGTCGGCGTGCACGTTTCCCGCCCGGCCGTGCTGGTTGTAGTCGTAGCCCGTTCGGTCCGCGATGTATTCGGTGAACGCGGGCGGCACCGCACCGCTGGCGCCGTAGCGCGCGACGATGTCGGCGACGTGGTTGCCGACCATCCCGCCGAACCAGCGGCACTGGTCGCGCATGTGCTTGCGGTCGGTGCCGATGTACATCGGTGCGGCCACGCAGATCTCGAGCGAGCCGGGGTCGCGGCCCGCCGCCTCCGCCGCCTTCCGCACGGCGCCGATCATCCACTCGGCGATGTCGAGGTCGGCGAGTTGCAGGATGTAGCCGTCGGCCACCTCGCCGGTCAACGCCAGCGCTTTCGGCCCGTAGGCGGCCACCCAGACGTCCAGCGTCGAGCCGACGCTCCAGGGGAACTGCACGGTGCTGCCGCCGTATTCGACGGGTCGCGAGTTGGCAAGTTCCCTGATCACGTGGATGGATTCGCGCAGCGTGTTCAGTGTGGTGGGCTTGCCGCCGCCGACGCGTACCGCCGAATCGCCGCGCCCGATGCCGCAGATGGTCCGGTTGCCGTAGGCCTCGTTGAGTGTGGCGTACAGCGACGCCGTGACCGTCCAGTCCCGGGTCGCCGGGTTGGTCACCATGGGCCCCACCATGATTCGCTTCGTCTCGTGCAGGATCTGGCTGTAGAGCACATAAGGCTCCTGCCACAGCAGGTGCGAGTCGAAGGTCCACAGATGGCTGAACCCATGCGCCTCGGCCAGTTTCGCCAATTGGACGGTGCGCGCCGCCGGGGGATCGCACTGTAGTACCGCTCCGAATTGCATGGCGTCTCCTCAGATCAAGTACTGGCACGGATCGCGGCGCACGAACTGCCCGTCACCCTTGCGGCCGCGATACTCGCCGTCCGCGACCACGACCTTGCCGCGCGAGAGCACGGTGTCGACGCGGCCGTCGATCTCGTAGCCCTCCCACGCCGAGTGGTCCATGTTCATGTGATGGGTCTTGCCGAGGCCGATGGAGGTGTGGCCGTCCGGGTCGTAGACCAGGATGTCGGCGTCCGCGCCCGGTGCGAGCACGCCCTTGCGCCCGTAGAGGCCGAACATCCGGGCCGGGGTGGTCGAGGTGATCTCCACCCAGCGCTCCAGGGTGATGCGGCCCTCGACGACGCCCTGGTACATCAGGTCCATGCGGTGCTCGACGGTGCCGATGCCGTTGGGAATCTTGGAGAAATCGCCGATCCCCATGTCCTTCTGTCCCTTCATGCAGAAGGGGCAGTGGTCGGTGGACACCATCTGAAGGTCGTTGGTGCGCAACGCCTGCCACACCTGGTCCTGATGCTCTTCGCGCCGCGAGCGCAGCGGGGTCGAGCACACCCACTTCGCGCCTTCGAAACCGGGCGCGCCGAGGTTGTCCTCCAAGGACAGGTACAGGTACTGCGGGCAGGTCTCACCGAAGACGTTGCTGCCCCGGTCCCGAGCCGCGGCCAACTGGGCCACGGCCTGCTTCGCCGACACGTGCACCACGTACAGCGGTGCGCCGGTGAGATCGGCGAGCATGATCGCGCGGTGCGTCGCCTCCTCCTCCAGCTGCCAGGCGCGTGCGATGCCGTGGTAATAGGGGTCGGTCTTGCCCTCGGCCAGCAGTTGCTCGACGAGAACGTCGATGGCGGGGCCGTTCTCGGCGTGCATCATGGTGAGCAAACCGGTGTTCGCGCCGATCTGCATGGCGCGCAGGATCTGCGCGTCGTCGCTGTAGAAGACTCCCGGGTAGGCCATGAAGAGCTTGAAGCTGGTGATGCCCTCGTCCGGCAGCCTGCGCAGCGCGGCCAGGGATTCGTTGTCGACGTCGCCGATGATCTGGTGGAACGAATAGTCGATCGCGCACTGGCCCGACGCCATCTTGTGCCAGGTGTCCAAGGAATCCTGCACGCGCTCACCGAACTTCTGCACCGCGAAGTCGATGATCGTGGTGGTTCCGCCCCAGGCGGCGGCCCTGGTGCCGCTCTCGAAATCGTCGGAAGCCGTTGTGCCGCCGAACGGCATCGACATGTGGGTGTGCGCGTCGATGCCGCCCGGGACGACGTACTTGCCGGTCGCGTCGATGACGGTGTCCACCGTTTCGGCCAGGTTCGCGCCGAGCGCCGTCGTGCCCGGCTCCAGCAGCGCGACGATGCGTTCGCCGTCGACCAGGATGTCGGCCGCGCCGCGCCCGGTCGCCGAGACGACCGTTCCTCCGGTGATCAGTGTGGTACCCATGGTCCCTCCTGGTTCAGGGCGCCACGATGGCGTCGTAGGTATCCGGTCGCCGGTCGCGATAGAACTGCCAGTCGCCGCGGACTTCGCGCACCAGGTCCAGATCGAGTTCGCGTACCACCAGTTCGTCGGTGTCGGTGGAGGCCCTTTCGCCGACGTAGCAGCCGCGCGGGTCGACGAAATACGAAGTGCCGTAGAAGGTCACGGCGTCGTCGCCGAACTCCTCCGTCTCCGTACCGATGCGGTTGTTCGCACCGATGAAGTACTGGTTGGCGGCCGCCGCGGCGGGTTGCTCCAGCTCCCACAGTCGTTCGGACAAACCGGGTTTGGTCGCGGACGGGTTGAAAACGAGTTCCGCGCCCGCCAATCCGTAGGCGCGCCAGCCCTCCGGGAAGTGGCGGTCGTAGCAGATGTAGACACCGACCTTGCCCACGGCGGTGTCGAAGACGGGGTAGCCCAGGTTGCCCGGCCGGAAATAGAACTTCTCCCAGAAGCCGGACAGCTGCGGAATGTGGTGCTTGCGGTACTTGCCCAGGTAGGTGCCGTCGGCGTCGATCACCGCGGCGGTGTTGTAGAGCACGCCGGGCTGGTCTTCCTCGTACACCGGAAGCACCATCACCATCCGGTGCTCCCTGGCCAGTTCCGCGAACCGCTCCGTCGTCGGACCCGGCACGGATTCGGCGTACTCGTAGTACTTCTTGTCCTGCACGTTGCCGAAATACGGTCCGTAGAACAGTTCTTGGAAGCAGATGACCTGCACGCCCGCGGCGGCGGCCTGCTCGACGAAACCTTCGTGCTTGGCCAGCATCGACTTCTTGTCGCCGGTCCACGTCGCCTGGGTGATGGCGGCTTTGATTGTCGTCACCTGTCGATCTCCCTACCGAAGTTGGTTATGTTATCTTCGAAGGTAAACATTTCCTGAATATTTCAGTCGGTGCCGAAAGTGTAAATCTCGCGAGGTGATCGAGGCATGGAAACGAACGACCGAATCCAGATCGATGACCCCACTCCCGCGGGCATCGCGGGCGCCATCGCCCGGCTGATCACCAGCGGCGAGCTACGCGCCGGTGACCGGCTGCCCACGGTGCGGGAGCTGTCGAATCGCCTCGGGGTCAGTCCGGCGACCGTGAGTCACGGCTGGCGGGCACTGGCGCAGGCCGGGCTGGTGGTGTCCCGCGGTCGGAGCGGGACGTTCGTCGCCGACGGCGGGGCCAGGGCGGGGTCCTCCCGGACCGACAGCATGACCCGCGGCGCGAGCTCCGCCCGGCTGGACCTCTCGCTCGGCACGCCCGATCCGGCGCTGCTGCCCGAGATCGGATCGATCCTGTCCCGGCTGGCCCTGAACGCCGAGACCACCGACTACCACCAGGCGCCGGTGGTTCCCGAGCTCGGGCGGTTGTTGCAGGCGGACTGGCCCACCGGGTCCGGCGCGCTGACCGTCGTCGACGGCGCCATGGACGCGGTCGCCCGCAGCCTGCAGGCCGTCGTTCGATTCGGTGATCGGGTGATCGTCGAGGATCCCACCTTCCCGCACATTCTCGACTACCTGGAATCCATTGGCGCGCAGATCGTTCCGGTGCGCATGGACGCGGAAGGGGTGCTGCCCGACGAGTTCGCGCGGGCGGTGGCCACCGGCGCGACCGCGGCGGTTCTGCAACCGCGCGCGCAGAATCCCACCGGCGCGTCGATGAGCACCGAGCGCGCCGAGGAACTCGTCGCGATCCTGCGCCGCGGCGATCACCGCTGCATGATCATCGAGGACGATCACTCCGGAGCCGTCGTCCCCGCCGAGGACATCAGCCTCGGCCGCTGGCTGCCCGACCGGGTGCTGCACGTGCGCAGCTACTCCAAATCGCACGGTCCCGACCTGCGGATCGCGGCCCTGTCCGGTCCCGAGGAGATCATCGACCGGATCGTCGCCACTCGGGTCCTCGGGCCGGGTTGGACGCCGCGCATCCTGCAGCGCCTGCTGCACGAGATGCTTCGCGACGACACCGTCACCCGCACCGTCGACCACGCGCGCGAGCAATATCAGGCCCGCCGCCGCGCCCTCGCCGCCGCGCTTCGGCATCACGGCGCCCGGCTCGCCGAAGGGCAGGGCCTCAACGCCTGGCTACCGGTCGCCGACGAGCGCACCGCCCTGATCCACTTGGCGGCCAACGGAATCCGCGTAGCACCCGGCGGCCCTTTCTTCGTGGCCGATCGCGGTCATCCGGAAGCGGTGCGCGTGACCATCGCGCCGCTGTCGGGCGGCATCGACGAGGTCGCCGCCGCCCTCGCCTTGGCCGCCCGCCCGCGGCAGTCGGAGTACTTCTCGCTCGATCCGGGGTCTCGGGACGGTCGATAGCCTCCTCGCCGCCGCCCGGCCGTGACGCTACCGGGCGACGTCAGGCCGGGTCCATCGCCCGCTCTCGTGCCGTGACCGACCGATCGCCCTGTCGCGCCGCCAAGACGACCAGGACTCCGGCGACTGTGCCGGCGAAGTACGGGGAGGGCACGAGAAGCACGCCGCCCACGGCACACCACACTGCCAAAGCCCAGCCGACCCAGGCGGGCACTGGCACGCCGCGCCGCGCGAGATGCCAAGTGAGACAGCCCAACAGAATCAACGGCACGGCGAAGCTGCCGGGGCCGCTCCAGAAAGTCAGCGCGTTCTGCGTGGACGCGACCGTCTCCTCTTCGTCGGTGAGGCCGAGCGGGACGGCCGCCCACACTCCGCGATCCACCCAGTCGGTGATGTCGCTCCACGCGAAGAGTGCCAACAGGATGAGATGGCCGGTGCCGAGGACGATCATGATCCCGCTCGCCCAGCGTAGCAACGACTTTCCGGCGTTCATCGGTTCGCCTTCCCTTTTATACGGTACCGTACAGTTCGTTTGTACGGTACCGTATAAACGAGAGGCGATCAATGGAGGTGACCCCGATTCCCGCTGTGGCCCGCACGACACGCGCCCGCTGGATAGCGGCGGGTCTCGACGCGCTCGCCGGGGGAGGCCCCGACGCGGTCCGCGTCGAAACGCTCGCCGCCGCACTCGGAGTGACGAAGGGCGGGTTCTACGGGCACTTCGACGGCCGCGCCGCGTTTCTGGCGGAGATGCTCGACGAGTGGGAACGCCGCTGCACCACGGAGGTCATCGCCCAAGCCGACGCCGAGGGCGGCGACGCCGCCGAGCGCATCCGGCGCGTCGGCCAACTGACCTTCTCCGAGGACCTGCACCGGATCGATCTCGCGATCCGGGCATGGGCCAACCGCGACGAATCCGTCGCGGCGCGGCTGCGGCGCATCGACAACCAGCGAATGGACTTCCTGCGCAAGATGTTCGGTGCCTTCCTCGACGATCCCGACGAGATCGAGGCGCGCTGCATGCTGACCTTCGCGCTGGCCATCGGCCGCCACTTCATCGTCGCGGACCATCCCGGGTACACCAAACTCGAGGCGATTCAGCTTGCCGGAGAGCATCTTCTGCGTCCGTAGTACCGCGCTGGTCTGCCGGGTTTCTTTTGGTGGACCCGCCTCGATGTAGCGGCGGTGGGCTGCGCCGCCGTCGCGGTACCCTCGTCCAGCTTCGGATCAGAATGGAAACTCGGCGTAGGCTTCTCCCGCGAACCACGACCGGGCGTGCTGACGCAACCGCCTGCTGTAAGCAGCGTGATCGAAAAGCGCTGTGTAGGTAGGAAATTCGGTACGGATGAGTCCCGCCCGGTCGGCCAGGTAGACATCGATGCCGGGATACATCAAACCGACGAACGGCAGGTCGTCGACGTCCAGGGCGAGGACGGGATACTCGCCCTCCGAATCCGTTTCGCCGACGGCGAGGATCCGGCGCGAATCCGAGCCGCCCGGGAGAACGAAGCACTCCTCGAAACGCTCGGCGAGCGGGGCATAACACTCGGCCCATGGCTCGCCGAGCTCGTCGCGGACCAGCTCGTCGAGCCGCCGGGGTGCGAAGCCGTCGTCCGTTCCGAACCAGTCGTAGCGCTCCAGCAGGCCGATGTCGAAGGCCAGCCACGCCCGCAAACTCGGCGACAACGGACGCCCGGAGGGAAAGACCGTCTCGGCCAACACCTCCGCCGCCATCGGCCGCGGGGCGCCCGTCACCCACGGCACGTGCCGGTGCGGGAGCATGGAAGCTCCCGGGTCTTGCCGCACCGCCTCGATCACGCGCTCCACCAGAGGCGCTCCGTGGGCGGAGCTTCCGTCGATCACCATGCCGCGGAAGGTAGCAGGTCGCGCCGACATCGGCGGGTCAGTCGTCCTCGAAGTGACACACCGCTGAGACGCGATCGCGCAACCACCGGTGCGCCGGGTCCGCGTCGAGCCGGACGTGCCACAGCAGAGAGATCGTCACTTCCGGGGCACGGAAAGGCAATTCGAACGAGCGCAGTCCCGCACGCAGGTTCGCCGTGTGCCGCCGCGGCACCGTGGCGACGAGGTCGGTGGCTCGGGCGAGCGCCAGCGCCGCGCCGAAGCCGTCCACGACGGTCACGACGTCGCGGCGGTGGCCGGTCGGTTCCAGCGCCTCGTCCACGAGTCCGGCGGTCAGTCCGCGACGGGAGACGTGCACGTGGCGCGCCGCGGCGTACCGTGCGGCGGTCACCTTCCCGGTGCCGAGGGGATGCTCGGCGCGGACCACGCCGATGAAGCGGTCGGTGAACAGTGGTTTGCTGAGCACATCCGGCGGCGGCGCGTTCTCGACGACGCCGGTTTCCAGGTCGACGACGCCCTCGCGTAAGGGCGCGGTGTCTTTCTTGGTCTTCTGAAGGAACCGCAAGCGCACGCCCGGCGCCGCCTCGGCGACCTCGGCAACCAGCGCGGGCCCGAATCGCTCGACGAACCCATCGCTGCCGCGCAGCGCGAAAGTCCTTCGCAGCGTGGCCAAATCGAGAGTTTCGACCGGCCGCAACACCGCTTCGGCTTCCTGGACGAGCCCGCGCACCCGTTCGCGCAACTCGACGGCACGGGGAGTGGGGACCAGGCCGCGTCCCGCGCGCACCAGCAACGGGTCTCCGGTGGCGCGCCGGAGCCGGGCGAGCGCGCGGCTCATCGCGGACGGACTCAGTGCGAGCCGTTCGCCCGCCCGCGTCACGCTGCCCTCCTCGAGCAGAACGTCCAGGGTGACGAGCAAGTTCAGATCGGGCCGCGCCATGCGGACAGGATCGCACACCTGGCGTCCGGTGCACAGTTGGCTTTACTTCTTTGCGTCTTCCGCCAGGCCGGAACGGAACCTACGTTCGAGGCACACCGTCGAAGCCAGGAGGAAGACCTTCATGTCCAGATCAGCAACACCTCCCGGCGTCGGGCACGAGCCGGTGGGCCTTCGCGCACCGAGCTGGGTGCTCACCGCACTCTCGCTGTCGATGCTGCTGCCGTCGCTGAGCATCAGCATCGCCAACGTGGGCCTGCCGTCGATGGCGGTGGCGCTGGACGCGTCCTTCCACGAGGTCCAGTGGATCGTGATCGCCTACCTGCTGGCCATCACGACGCTGATCGTCGGGGTCGGTCGGCTCGGCGACCTGGTCGGCCGCCGTCGGTTACTGGTGCTCGGTATCGCGGTGTTCACCGTCGCGACGCTGCTGTGCGGTCTCGCTCCGAATCTGGCGCTCCTGATCGCCGCGCGGGCGCTGCAAGGGATTGGTGCGGCGTGCATGATGGCGCTGGCGATGGCCTCGGTCGGCGCGGTCGTGCCCGAACATCGCACGGGTAGCGCGATGGGGCTGCTTGGCACGATGTCGGCCGTCGGTACGGCGCTCGGGCCGTCCCTCGGCGGTGTGCTGATCGATGTATTCGGTTGGCGAGCGATCTTTTTGGCTGTCGTGCCGGTCGGGGCGCTCGCGCTGGCGCTCACCCTCCGGTTGCCTGCGGACAGTGCGTCCGGAACCTCGGCCCGGCGTTTCGACACCATGGGCACCGTACTGCTGGCCGTGACGCTGGGGGCTTATGCGCTCGCCGTGACCGCCGGGTCGTTCGGGCCGCTCTCGCTCGGCCTGCTCGGCGTCGCCGGTGCGGGTCTCGCGCTGTTCGCGGTCGTCGAGAGCAAGGTGTCGTTCCCGCTGCTGACCCTCGGGATGTTGCGCGATCCGGCGCTCGCCGTCGGGTTGACGACGAGTGCCCTGGTCTCGGCCGTCATGATGACGACCCTGGTCGTCGGCCCATTCCACCTGGGCGGTGCCCTCGGTCTCGGCACCGCCGCGGTGGGGCTCGTGATGTCGGCGGGTCCGGCGGTCTCGGCGCTCACCGGCGTGCCTGCCGGGCGCGCCACCGACCGCTTCGGGTCGGGAACGATGGTGATCGTCGGGCTCGTCGGCATCATCGTCGCCACACTGACGCTGTCGGTGATGCCCGTGGCGGCGGGCGTCCTCGGCTACGTGCTGCCGTTGGTCGTCTGCACCGCGAGTTACGCGACGTTCCAAGCGGCCAACAACACCGCGGTGATGAAAGATGTTGCCGCGCAACAGCGTGGCTTGGTGTCCGGGATGCTGAACCTCTCCCGCAACCTCGGTCTGATGACCGGTGCGTCGGTCATGGGCGCGGTCTTCGCGCGCGCCGCCGGAACGCGGGACATCACGACGGGTACACCGGCGGAGATAGCGCGGGGAACGCACTGGACTTTCGCGGGCGCGGCACTGCTGGTCGGTGCCGGTTCGGTGTTGGTTCTGATGCTGCGCAGGCCTCGGGCTATGTCGCGCTGAGTCTTTCGAGCCACGGGTGCCCGGGATGAATCCGCGACAGCCATTCGGCAAGCCGAGACTTCTGCGCTGGGTTCATCGCGGGGAGCACTCGCTGGAAGTCGGCTTCGTCCTTGTCGCGCTGCGCTTTCGCCTTGAAGAGCAGCGCGGCTTCGGGCGTCGAGTACGGGATGCCCTCGGCGGTGCGCAGAATCAGGTCTGCGTACGGCAGCGTGATCGCCGGGTCGCGGCGGCACACCCAGCGATCACCGATATGCGGTTCGCGAAACACGTCGAGGTGATAGCGCCCGGTCGCCGGATTCCGCAGCCAGGTCTGATGCTGATTCTCGGCTTCCGCGGGAAACGGCCACACCCGTCCGTCGCCGACGACATCCCACTCGAAACCGGGAAAAGCGGCGACAACCTCGCCGAATCGTTCTCGCGGAATACCGATTTCGAGATCGCTGTGTTCGCGAGCATCGCCTCCGGTGAACAGATCGAGCGCCCACCCGGCGGCCACGTACCACGGCGCCGAGACGCCCGCCATACGTTCCGCGACTTCGGTGGGAGTCCACGCCGCCCACAGTTCGGCAGCCTCCTCGGCCGAAAGCGGATATCCGGTCACCTCGAGCAGCCTACCGTTCCTTCGAGTAGTGGCGTGGCTCGAAGTCTGCCGACGACGACCCGTTCGAGCCTCGCTCTCGAGAGCGCCCCTTCTTGCGCCGCGCGGTTCGATTGGCCAACCGGCGGCTTCGCGTGCCCGGCTGGTGAACTCGCTCAGGTTGGGATGTCGAGAACCGAGAGGAACGCGGTCGCCGCCGGGGTGCGGGTGGACTGGCCCCAGATGGCGTACTCGACGCGGGCGGGAGCGTCGGTGATCTCGAGGGTGACGACGCCGGTGAGCCGTGGCGCGTAGGACGAGGCGAGCAGGGCGATGCCGAGCCCCTGCTCGACGAGCCGCGACATCAGCGAGTCCGCGGTGCTCACTTCGAAGGCGACGTCCCGGGCGAGACCGGCCGCGGCGAAGGCTTGGTCGGACTGGGCGCGTCCGGCTGTCCCGGCCGGCAGGTCCACGAACACTTCGGAAGACAGCCTGCGTAGGTCGACCGCGGGTTCGCCCGCGAGCGGATGGTCTGGCGCGACCACGGCGACGAGCCGGTCGCGGGCGAGTTCGTGGGCGGCGACACCCCGCGGTTGCGTCGTGGTCGGCAGTCCTAGGAAGGCCACATCGATAGCTCCCCGCTCGACCTGCTCGGTCAGCTCCTCGCTCGCACCGACCCGCAGGTTGACGCGCACGTGCGGGTACCGCCCGCGAAATTCGCGCAGCGCCGCGGGGAGATCGACCGCGGCGACAGTCGGAATCAGCCCTACGGCGAGTCGTCCGCGCACCTCGCCGACGGCGGCGGCGACTTCGGCGGCCGCGCGTTCGGCGGCGTCCAGACACTGACGCGCGGCCGGGAGGAACGCAGCGCCCGCCGGTGTCAGCCGCACCCGGCGGCTGGTGCGCTCGAACAGCCGCGCACCGAGTTCCCTTTCCAGACGGGCGATTTGGTGACTGAGCGCGGACTGGACCACCAGACACCGTTCGGCGGCGCGGGTGAAGCTGCTCGTCTCGGCGACGGCGACCACGTAGCGCATCTGCTGAAGCTCCATGAATCAATCGTGGATCGCGATCGATGAAGTGACAAACATGTGTTGGACTCATTGATTGCCGCTTCTCCCACCGGGACACCCGCTGTTCGCGGGTCTCCTTCGCGCGTTGCCCGCCGGTGTGATCGCGCTGGCCATCACCCGGACGCTGCCGCGCGGCGCGTGGTGGTGGAAAGCCGCGGCACTCGGCGTGCTGAACATCGGCCTGCTCACCGCGCTGCTGTTCGTCTCGGCCGAACGCCTGCCGGGCGGCGTTGCCGCCACCTTGGCCGCGGCCCAGCCGCTCATTGTCGCCCTACTGGCCGTGGCTGTGCTGCACGAGCGTCCGTCCGCTTGGCGCCTCGCGTGGGGAGTGACCGGCGTGGTCGGCGTCAGCTTGGTGGTGCTCGGTCCGAGTGCGGCACTCGACTTCACCGGGATCGTGGCGGGTCTGGGCAGCGCGGCCTCGATGGCGTTCGGGCTGACCCTCACCAAGCGCTGGGGACGCCCCGCCGAAGTCGGCGCCACCGCGTTCGCCGCGTGGCAGCTCACCGCGGGTGGCCTCTTCCTGCTTCCCGTCACCCTTCTCGTCGAGGGCCCGCCTCCGGCGATCGACCCGACCGCCGCGCTCGGCTACCTCTGGCTGGGTCTGGTCGGCGGTCTGATCGCCTACGTGCTGTGGTTCCGCGGCCTCGGCACCTTGCCCGTCTCCTCGGTCGCGGTTCTCGTCCTGCTCTCGCCGCTTGTCGCCGCAGTGCTCGGCGCGGTCCTGCTCGGCCAGACACTCGGTCCGATTCAACTCGTGGGGTTCGGGCTCGCGCTCGCCGCGATCGTCGCTGGACAGCTGCCCGAACCAACAACCGATAGGACACCAGAATGAAGATCGCCGTCGTCGGAGCCACCGGCATGGTCGGCTCGCGCGTCGTCGCCGAAGCCGCGCGCCGGGGCCACGACCAGATCGCGGTATTCCGGTCCCGGCGGCCCACCGCCCTGCCTCCTGGCGTGCCGGCCGTCGAGGGCGACGCGAACGACCCCGACCGCATGAGCGGACTGTTCCACGGCGCCGACGCGATCGTCGCCGCGACCCGTCCCGCCGACGGCAACGAGCACACGGCGGCGACGACCACGACCGCACTGCTCGACGCGGCCGCGACAGCCGGGACCCGCATCCTCTTCGTCGGCGGCGCCGCTCCGTTGCGGCTCCCACGGCACCCCGATCGGCTCGTCATCGACAGTCCGGAGTACGTACCGGAAGCGATTCGCGCCATCGCGGCCGCGAGCGCGGCGCAACTGGAAGCCTGCCGAGCGCACCCGGCCGATTGGGTCTACCTCAGTCCGCCCGCCCTCCTCGAACCCGGTTCTCGCACCGGGAAATACCGGCGCGGTGCCACCACGCTCCTCGTCGGCGCCGACGGCACATCCCGGATCTCGGCCGAAGACCTCGCCGTCGCGGTCCTGGACGAGCTCGAAAACCCCGTCGGCAGCGAACATTTCACAGTCGGCTACTAGCAAGATCGGCGACGGAGGAAAGGGTGCGATGAGGCGAGTCCTCGGTATCTCGGTCGCGCTGACGTGCTTCGGCGTGACAGCGCTGGTGCCCGCGGACCGGGCGGACCACCATTTGGCGTATCCCGTCACGATCGACCTGCCCGCCGGATTCCAGCCGGAGGGCATCGCGATCGGGACGTTGCCGGTGGCCTACTTCGGTTCTCGCGCAGACGGTTCCGTCTACGCCGCGAGCCTGCTGACCGGCCGGGGTGCCATCCTGAGCCCCGGCCCTGGGACGCCGTCGCTGGGACTCGCGGTCGACGACCACGATCGGTTGTTCGTCGCGGGCGGCACCGGGGGTGACGCCCGCGTCGTCGATACCCGGACTGGCTCGCTGCTGGCCGGCTACCGGCTCGCGACGCCGCCGGACACGTTCGTCAACGACGTGGTCCTCACGCCCGCCGGCGCGTGGTTCACCGACTCGCGCACGCCCGTGCTCTACCACCTGCCCGTCGGCGACGACGGCAGTTTGCCGTCGCCCGCCGCCGTGGTGCGCCGCCCGCTGACCGGCGACATCGTTCAGGTGCCAGGAGCGATCAACGCCAACGGCATCGTGCGCACCCCGGACGGCACGGGGTTGATCATCGTGCAGTCAGTGACCGGCAAGCTCTTTCGCGTCGACCCGTCGACCGGCGCGACCCGGCAGATCGAACTCGGCGGCGAAGCGGTGCCGAACGGTGACGGACTCCTGCTGCACGGCAACACATTGGTGGTCGTGCAGAACCGGCTGCATACGATCGCTGTCGTCGCGCTCGACCCCGCGGGCGCGACGGGCGCCGTCGAGCGACGCGTCACCGACCCGCGCTTCGACGTACCTCACCGTCGCGGCGTACGGCGGGCGTCTCTACCTGCCGAACGCTCGCTTCACGACACCGCCTTCCCCCGCCACGCCCTACAACGCCGTCGCCGTCGAACGACCTCGATGAATGCCGGATCGTTCGACATCGGGGAAGGCGGCGACGACGCGGTGGCTCGCGTTCATGCCACCTATCGTCCGGTCACCTCGAGCAGCCTACCGTTCCTTCGAGTAGTGGCGTGGCACGTGATTGGTATCAGGCGGCGCGCGGTCTGGTCGCGAATACCTCGTGTATTTCGGTTCCGACCAAGCGTGGATCCTGCTGGGCTTGCACCGACATGCCGTGCTGATCGAACAGTTCGCGGACTTCTCGTAGGCGATCTTCGATGTCGTGGATCTCGGCGACGACGGCGTGAATACGTCGCCAGTCCGTGTCGGTGATGCCGCGCAAGACATCCAACTCCGCGCGCTCGACATCGACTTTGAGCAAGCCGATCTCCCGGTCGCGGCAGTGTTCGTCGAGGATTGCCGAGACGGTGGTGACCTCGACCTGCAAAGGCACGCCTTCGTGCAGCCCGTTGGTGATGAGCCCGATGGCTTTGTCGTCCAGGCCACAGTTGCGCAAATAGATCCGGGTGGCTTGATCGTCCGCCTCGCGGTCGGCGAAGAAACCGGAGTTCGCCGAAGCGCGCGGGTACCAGGTGAACGCCCGGGTACCCGGGCTCGCGCCGACCGCGAGTTCCAGGGAGAGCCCGGCCGGGACATGCGCCGCGATGTTGCGGTCCAGGCAGCGATAGGTCATCGGCGCGGGCTCGACGGCGATGACCTGGATTCCGGGGCAGATATCGGCGAACATCATCGCGGTCAGGCCGATGTTCGCGCCGATGTCCAGGGCGATATCGCCGGGTCGAAGGTGTTCGGCTGCCCGCCGGTAGAACCCGTGTGCCGAGGTCGTCTCACCCCACAACATGCGGGCCTCGGCCGGACTGGTGCAGGTCACCGTTCTGCCGTCGTCGAGCCGCAGTTGCTGCAAAGCTGTGGTCAGCATTGTTCCATGAACCTCTCCAGGACGGGGCCGATGACGGCCAGGGCATGCGGATGGCTCAGCTCGAGGTGACGGGCGTCCACGACGACGTTGTGCACCTCTCCGCTGACGTAGGGCCGCCATGTGTGGACGAGCCCGTCGTGGTCCGGGTGGTCTTTCCCGGCGGTGAAGAACACCAGGTCGCCGTCGAACACCTCGGGCCGGTGCGCGGCGGATATCTGGCTCGCGGTCCGGAAGCTCTCCATCACCCGATCGGTCTGCTCGGCGCTGAACAAGCCCGTCGCGACCACCTGATCGCGGATGATGTGCCAAGCCTGTTCATGACTGCCCGCCTGCACGTCGTCGTCGAGGCCGAACAGCTCTCGCCAGCCACCGAGCAGATCGGCCATCAGCTGTCCCGGTGCGGGTTGGTCGGTCGGCGCCGATTGCGGCGGCGCGTCGGCCGCGCAGTCGAGCAGGGCCAGCATGCCGACCAGGTCGCCGTCGCGTCGCAGCCGGACCGCCATGGCGTGCGCGATCTGACCACCCAACGACCAGCCGAGCAGGTGGTACGGACCCGCCGGTTGCACGCGGCGAATCTCGGCCACATACCGGTCGGCCAACTCGTCGACCGACCGCGCATCCGGCTCGCCGGATACGACGTGGGGATCCTGCAACCCGAACACCGGCCGATCCGGATGCAAATGTTCGACGAGGCCGCCGTAGAACCACGCCAGGCCGCCCGCCGGGTGCACGGCGAAGACCGCAGGTTCTGTTCCGCTCCCACGCAGCGCGAGCAGCACCTTCAGCCCGGAGTGGCCGTCCGCGTCGTCGGCCCGGCGCGCCAAGGTTCTCGGCGTGGCATCCTCGAACATCCAGGGCAACTCGATGGTCACTCCGCGCGCACTCGACTCGGTCACCGCCATGGTGGCCAGCAGTGAATTGCCGCCCAAGTCGAAGAACCCATCGGTCGCCCCGACCCGCGGCACACCCAGGACCCGCGCGTACACCTCGGTGAGCACCTTCTCGGTGTGCGTGCGCGGCGCGACGTACCGCTGGACCGATCCCTCGAAATCGGGCGCGGGCAACGCTTTCCGATCCAGCTTGCCGTTGACCGTCAGCGGCAGATCGGGCAAGACCATGACCACCGAGGGCACCATGTAACTGGTCAGCACTTCGGCGGCGCCCGCGCGGACCTGCCCCGGATCGAGCCGCTGCCCATTGCTGCTGACGACGTAGCCGACCAGCTGGTCCACGTCGCGCTCGTGGCGGTGCACCGCCACTGCGGCCCGCGACACCGCAGGATGGCGCAGCAGCGCCGACTCCACCTCGCCCAGTTCGATCCGGTACCCGCGTAACTGCACCTGCGCGTCGGCACGGCCGAGGTAGGTCAATTCGAGCCCCTCGGTGGTCTCGTGCCAGCGCCCGACATCGCCGGTGCGATACAATCGCCCGCCGTGTGGATCGAACGGGTTCGCCACGAAGCGGCTCGCCGTCGACGCGGGCGCTCGCAGGTAGCCGCGCGCGAGTTGCCCTCCGGCGACATAGATTTCGCCACGTACACCGACCGGCACCGCTTGCAGCCGGTCGTCGAGCACGTAAACCCGCAGCCCCGGTAGCGGCGTGCCGATCCCGGCGGCGTCCGGACTGTCGACCTCGGCGAAGGTCACGTGCACGGTCGTCTCGGTGATCCCGTACATGTTGACCAATCGCGGCGATCCGGGCTGGTGTGCGGCCAACCATCCGGTCAACCGCGCCGCATCCAGCGCCTCGCCTCCGAAGACCACATACCGCAGCGCGAGATCGCCGCAGCCGCATCCGGATTCGCGGTATCGACGCTCGGCGTCGACGAATCCGTAGAACGCCGACGGTGTTTGGCTCAACACCGTGACGCTCTCCCGCGCAACCAGTTCCACGAATGCCTCCGGCGACCGGGAGGTGGCGTAGTCGACGACGACCACGCGGCCCCCGCTCAGCAGCGCGCCCCACATCTCCCACACCGCGAAATCGAAGGCGTAGGAATGGAACAGCGTCCACACGTCGTCGGGGCGCAGGTCGAATCGCTCGGCGGCGTGGGTGAAGAGCGTGACAGCTTCGCGATGGCTGACGGCCACTCCCTTCGGCGTACCGGTCGACCCCGAGGTGTAGATCACATAGGCGAGGTTGTCCGGCCGCGCGGCCGCGGGTAGCGGGCGGTCCGCGACCAGGTCCGGGGCCGCTTCGATCAGGACCGTCGGCGCCGCGTATTCCGGTATGTCCGTCGCCGACTCGGCCGATGTCAATACCGCGGCGGGACGCGCGTCATCGAGGATGAACCGCAAACGCTGCGGAGGGTTGGCCATATCCAGCGGCAGATATCCCGCCCCCGCGCGCACCACCGCGAGCAGCCCGACGACCAGATCGAGGGAGCGCGGCAATGCCACCGCCACCAGGGTTTCCGGGCCCACACCGTGTTCGGCGAGCCGAACCGCGAGCCGGGTCGCGCGCCGGTCCAACTCGGCATAACTCAGCTGCGACACGCCGTCGGTGACCGCGATCGCATCGGGCTGGGCGGCGACCTGGGCGGTGAACAGCTCGGCCAGACTCACTTCCGCGACCGGACCGCCGTCGACTCCGGCGGCCGCGAGCACTTCGTGTCGCTGGTCGGGGTCCACGATCTCGATATCGCCCACCGCGACAGCGGGATTCGCGGTCGCCTGCTCGAGGATTCGGCTGAACGCGCGCGCGAAACGAGACATCGTCTGCTCGACGAACAGATCGGCGGCGAAGGTCAAGCGGCAGGCCATGCCGCTCGGTGCGCCCCCGGCGTCGAACTGTTCGACGAGTTTCACGTTCAGATCCGCGCGGGCCTGGTCGAAGCCTGCTTCGATCGGCTCGACGGTGAGCCCCGGCAGTTCCAACGTGGCCGCGCTGAGATCCTGGACGTCGAGGGTCACCTGATACAGCGGCATGTGCGCGGTCGACCTGCGCGGATTCACCACCTCCACGACCTGCTCGAACGGCACATCGGCGTGCGCGAACGCGGCCAGGTCCGTCTCGCGAGTGGCGGCGAGCAACTCCTCGAACGGCTGCCGGGCCGACACCCGTGACCGCAACACCAGCGTGTTGACGAACATGCCGATCAGCTCGTCGAGTTCGCGATCGCCACGACCGGCCACCGGGGTGCCGATCGCCACATCGTCCACACCGGCCAGCCGTGCCAGCAGTACGTTCAACGCGGTGTGCAGGACCATGAACACCGTGGCGTTGGCCGCGCGTGCGAGTGCCTCGATGCGGACATGCAACTCGGCGGACAGCTCGAAGTCGACCGTGCTGGCGCGCATGGAGGCGACCGGCGGCCGCGGCAGATCGGTCGGCAGCTCGAGCAGCTCGGGCACACCGGCGAGGTTGTCGGTCCAGAATCGCAGCTGCCGGGAGACCAGCGAATCCGGATCGGTCTCGGCACCGAGCACCTCGCGCTGCCACAACGCGTAGTCGGCGTACTGGATCCGCAAGGGCGGCCAGTCCGGTTGCCTCCCTTGCCGACTCGCCTCGTAGGCCACTGCCACATCCCGTGCCAGCGGCATCATCGACTGACCGTCGGAGCAGATGTGGTGCACGCAGATCACCAGCACGTGATCGCGTTCGTCGAGGGCGAACAATTCGGCTCGCACCGGTGGCGCCTTGGTCACATCGAAGCCCGCCGAAACCACGGCCGCCGCTCGTTCGAGCACCTGCCGTTCGTCGACCCGGATCGGGCTCAGCGCCGGCGCCACCTCGGCGGTGTCGACCATGACCTGCCCGGGCATTCCGTCGATCAGTGGGAACTTGGTGCGCAGCGACTCGTGCCGGTCGATGACCAGCGCGCACGCCTGCCGCAACGCATCGATGTCGAGTTCGCCGCGCAACCGGATCACCAGCGGAATGTTGTAGCCGCCGACCGAGGTGTCGAACTGGTTGAGGAACCACATGCGCTGCTGGGCCGGGGACAGCGGCACCCGCGCCGGGCGGGGGCGCGGTGTCAGCGGCACGGCGAGCCGGCGCTCGGCTTCGCCGAGACGCGCGGCCAGCTCGGCGACGGTCGGTGCGTCGAAGAGGTCTCGGATACCGAGGTTCACCTCGAGTGCCGTGCGCAATCGCGCGACCGCCCGCGTCGCGGAGAGCGAATTGCCACCGAGGTCGAAGAAGCTGTCCGTCGCGCCGACCGCGCCGATACCGAGGACTTCGCCGAAGACATCCGCGATGCGCTGTTCGGTCTCGGTGCGCGGGGCGATCCGTTCCCGTTCGTCGGGGAACCGCGGTGCCGGTAGTCCCGCCCGATCGAGCTTGCCGGTCGCGGTGAGCGGGAGTTCGGTCAAGGGCACGAGCAGATCGGGCACCATGTGCGCGGGCAGGCGCCGCCGGGCCGCGGCCTTGACGGCGTTCACATCGATGTGGCTGTCGCCGACCAGATAGCCGACGAGCCGATCGGTGCCGCTCACATCGGCGCGCGGCACGACCGCCGCGTGGTCGACGCCGGGACAGTCGGACAGTACGGTTTCGATCTCGCCGAGTTCGATGCGTTGACCGCGGATCTTGACCTGGAAATCGCGGCGACCGAGATACTCCACGGTGCGGTCGGTGCGCCAGCGGGCCAGATCGCCGGTGCGGTACATGCGCGAGCCCGGCGCGCCGAACGGATTCGCCACGAACGACCCGGCGGTGGCGCCGGGGCGGTTCAGATACCCGCGGGCCAACTGGATGCCCGCGAGATACAACTCGCCCACCACCCCGATGGGCACCGGCCGCAGCCACCGATCGAGGACGACGGCCTCGACGCCACGAATCGGCCCGCCGATCGTCACCACATCACCGGGAAGCAACGCGTCGTTGATCCCGGCCAGCATCGTGGTCTCGGTCGGTCCGTATCCGTTCGACAACCGCCTGCCCGGCGCCCACACCGAGATCAACTCCGGTGTCACCGCCTCGCCGCCCGCCATCAGCACACGCAACGAATCCATCCCGGCCGGCGTCATGGTGGCCAGCACACTCGGAGTGAGGAACGCGTGCGAAATCTGTTGCGTGCGAATGAGTTCGGCCAACTCGTCCCCGGCGAACGCGTCCGGCTCCGCGACTACCAGCACTGCGCCGCTGGTGTGCGCGAGCAGAACTTCCAGGAACATCGCGTCGAAACCGACGCTCGCGGCGTGCAGCACACGCGACCGGGTATCCACACCGAAGCGATCACGCAGGACGGCGGCGAAATTCGCCAGCCCCGCATGGGGGAGTTCGACGCCCTTCGGAATCCCGGTGGATCCCGAGGTGTAGATGACATACGCCGTGTCCTGGATCCGTGGCGTCCGCGAGCGCTCGGTGTCGGTGACGGCCGCCGCGGACTTCGCCGCGATGGCGGCCTCGGTGTCCGGATCGTCGAGGACCAGCGGGCGCACCACGTCGGGAAGCAGATCCCGGGACGCCGTGGCGGTGAGCGCGACCCGCACGCGGGAGTCCGTGATCAGATGCGCGACACGCTCTGCCGGATTGCGCGGATCGATCGGCAGGAACGCCGCACCCGTTTTGGTCACCGCCCACAGGCTGGTGACGAACTCGATCGACCGCCCCAGCGCCAGCGCGACCTGATCGCCAGGGCCGACGCCCCACTCGATCAATTGCCGCGCCAGCTGGTTCGAGCGGGCGTCCAATTCGGCGTAGGACATCGTGCGCGGACCCGAAAGCAGCGCCGCCGCATCGGGATTCACTCGCACGCCCGCGGCGAACAACTCGGCAGCGAGCTGCGGCGTTTCCGGACTGCCGCCCGTCGCGGGCACCAGCTCGCGTCGCTCGGCTGCCGACAGCAGATCCACCGAATCCAGCCGCGCGAACGGATCGGTCGCGATCGCGCGCAGCACGATGTCGAACCGGGCGGCGAGACCGGACGCCGTCTCGTCGTCGATGTGATCCGGCTGATAACGCAGGCGCACCCGCAGAAAATCGGTGTGGTGTGCCTGCACGGTGATCGGATAGTGCGCGGCGTCGCGGCCGTCCGCCGCGATCACTCGCATCCCGTCGACGTCGGCATCGCCGAGTCCGCTGCTGTCGACCGGGTAGGACTCGAACACGACGAGGGTGTCGAACAGGGCGACGGCATCCACAGCCGCCAGGATCTGCGGCAGTTCGAGATAGTGGTGGTCGAGCAGTCGGGTGTTGTCGGCCTGCAGTCGGGTCAGCGTTTCGGCGATGGTCCGGTCCCGGCGGACGTCGGCGGCGACCGGAATCGTGTTGATGAAAAGACCGATCATCGACTCGATCCCGGGCACGTCGGCGGGGCGGCCGGACACCGTGCTGCCGAACACCACGGTGTCGGTGCCGAGCAAGTCGCCCACCACCACTGCCCACGCGAACTGCACGATCGTCGCCATCGTGACCGAGTGTGCGCGGGCGAAGTCCGCCAACTCCGCTGTCGTATCGTGATCGAGATCGATCGTCAGATCGATCGGGATGGTCGCGGACGTCTCGGTGTGCGCACCGGCGATCAGTGTCGGCTCGGTGACGTGGCGTAGCGCGTCTCGCCAGACCTCGATGCTCGCGGTGCGATCACGGCGCCCGAGCCATTCCAGGTAGTCGCGGTAGGACGCGGCAGCGGGCAGCGACTGCTGCTGGGCGTCCGCGGCGTACAACCCGATGAGCTCACGCCACAGCAGTGGCAACGACCAGCCGTCGAGCAGCAGGTGATGCGCGGTCACCAGCAGCCGGAACTCGTTCGGGCGCACCGTGATCAGCAGGAACCGCAGCAGTAGGGGATCGGCCGGATCGAATCCGGTGGCCCGCTCCGCGTCGATCACCTCGTTCAGGCCCACCGCGTCCCCGGACAGCGTGATGCTGCGCCACGACACCGCCGTAGCGGTAGGAATCACTTGCACCGCAACGCCTTCCGCGGTGCGAGTGAAGGCGGCCCGTAGGTTGGGGTGGCGGTCGAGCAGGGCCCGCGCGGCGCGCTCGAGCCGGTCCTCGTCGACCGCGCCGGTCAGGGTCAGCGCCGATTGCGCGAGGTAGACGTCGATCCCGCCCGCGGCGATCTCGGCGTGGAACAGCAGCCCCGCCTGCAGCGGCGCCAATGGCCACACCTCGCTCAACGGTCCGTACCGGTCGGCGAACTCGTCCAGTTCGCGCTGGGTGAGGTCCACGAGCGGAACATCGGTCCGCGACAGCCCCCAATCCTCGGTCGCCAGCGCCGCGATCGCGGTCATGGCATCGACCCATTCGCCGGTGAGTTCGGCGACGTCGTCGTGGTCGAGCAGCCGCGAGGCGTAGCCGACGTAGGCCGAAAGCCGCGGCCCGGCAGCGCCGTCGATGACGTTCACATCGATCGTGAGCACCGCCGCCGCCGGCATATCCGGATCGAAGGCGGCTCGGCGGTCGAAGGACTCGTCGGTGGGTACCCACGGCAGATCCGACAGTGTCGCGAGGTCGACGCCGACCCGGCCGAGATAGTTGACACTGATCTGCGGTTCGGGCAGCGCGGCGAGCAGGTCGGCCGTGCCGGGATTCGAATAGCGCAGCAGGCCGTAGCCGATGCCCTTGTCCGGGATGGCGCGCAGCTGGTCCTTGACCGATTTCACCGCCGCGCGCAGGTCCGCTGGATCGATGTCGCTCAGCTCGAGCGCGACCGGATAGCGGGTGGTGAACCAGCCGACGGTTCGCGAGAGGTCGGCGCCCGCGGCGAGCTGCTCTTCGCGACCGTGACCTTCCAACAGGACCTTCATGCCCGCGTGCGCGTCGCCGCGACGGCTACGCCAGCGAGTCAGCGCCACGGTGAGCGCGGCCAGTATCACCTCCTCGACGCTGCCGCGCACGGCGCGGGGCACCTCGTCGAGCAACGGCGAGCTCACCTCGACCGGGAGCGACACCGTCAGCCCACGCACGGTCGCCTGTGTATCCCGCGTGGGATCCAGCTCCGCACGCCCGAGGAGCGGATCCGATGCCGAAGCGATCCGCTGCCAGAGTTCGACTTCCCCGGTTCGCTCGGCCGCCGCGGCGGTCAAGGCGTGCGCCCACCGACGCATGGAGGTCCCCGGAGCCGCCAGTTCGACCGCCCGGCCCTGAACGACTTGCTGCCAAGCGGACACGAAGTCGGGCAGCAGGATTCGCCACGACACCGCGTCGACGGCCAAGTGATGGATGACGATCAGTGCCCGGCCCTCGGCGTCCACACCGGACTCGGGCAGCAGGCACACGACGTGTACCAGCCTGCCCGCCACCACATCGAGCCGGTCGTATGCCGCGGCGGCCGCCGCTTCCACCACGGCGGTGAAACCGGCGCTGCCCGGAGCCTCGTCGGCGCGGAAGGTTCGCATCGAGACGGAATCGGCGGCCTCGGCGGCGCTCGGTGGCGGCACCTCCCAGCGTTGCCCATCGAGCCGCGACCGCAGCACGTCATGGTGTTCGATGATCACCCGTACGGTCGAGACCACGTCATCGATACGTGCGTCACGCGGCAGACGTACCAGCATCGACTGCGCGAACCGAGCCGGCGCCCCTAGGCACTCGACGAACCAGGACACGATCGGCGTCCACGGAAGATCGCCTACCGCACCGCCGGGCAGCTCGACAAGGCTCGCCCGTTCGGCGGTCTGCGCGACCCGCGCCAGCCCGCGAACCGTCTTGTGCTCGAGAATATCCCGGGCCGTCACGGTGATCCCCGCCGCCTTCAGGCGCGCGGCCAGCTGAATCGACATGATGGAGTCGCCGCCGAGCGCGAAGAAGGAGGTCGTCGCCCCCACCGTGGACACACCGGTGACGTCGGCGAAGGCGTCGGCGATGGTGTGTTCCAGAGGGTTCGACGCGGCGACGGCGACGTCTTCGGTGGTCTGGAAAACCGGCTCGGGCAATGCTTCCCGATCCACCTTGCCGGACGAGGTGAGCGGCAGGTGGTCGAGCACGGCGATCGTCGCCGGCACCATGTGTGCGGGCAGGGCGGCGGCCAAGTGATCGAGCACCGCGCTCGGTTCGACGACCGTCGCGGGTTCGGCCGTGACGTATGCGGCGAGCACCGGGCGCCCACCGGGGCCTTCTCGACTCACGGTGACCGCGGTGGCGACCGCCGGATGGGTCAGCAGCGCGGCGTCGATCTCGCCCAGCTCCACGCGCTGGCCGCGAATCTTGATCTGGAAATCGAGGCGGCCGACGTACTGCAGCGTGCCCTGCGCGGTCCAGCGGACGATGTCGCCAGTCCGGTACATCCGCGAACCCGGCGCACCGTACGGGTTCGCCACGAACGAACCTGCCGTCGTCCCCGGCCGATTCAGGTAACCGCGAGCAAGTGCGGCTCCGGAGAAGTACAGTTCCCCCGGCACTCCGATCGGCACCGGCCGCAGCCTCGCGTCCAATACCACCGCCTCGGCACCGCGAATCGGTCCGCCGATGGTGAGCACCTCTCCCGGCTGCACCGGGTCGCTGATCGTGATCACGATCGTCGTCTCGGTCGGGCCGTAGATGTGGTGCAGCCGCCGCCCGGCCGCCCAGGCGGCGATCAGATCCCGTGCCACCTTTTCGCCGCCGACCGCAAGCATCCGCACCGAATCCACCTCGCCGGGCGACATCGTCGCCAGCACACTCGGTGTCAGGAACGCATGCGTCACCTGATGGGCCCGGATCAGTTCGGCCATGGCCGGGCCGCCCAGCACCTCCGGCGGCGACACCACCAACGCCGCACCGGCCGCATGCGCCATCAAGGCTTCGAGCAGTACCGCGTCGAACGCGGGCGCCGCGGCTTGCAGCACGCGCGAGGTGGCCGCTACCTGATAACGCTCACGTTGCTCGGCCGCGAAGGCCGCCAGCCCCTCGTGGGTGACCATCACACCCTTCGGTGTCCCGGTCGACCCCGACGTGTAGATCACGTATGCCGTATCCCTGATCCGAAGAGGGCGAGGGCGATTCGCGTCCGACACGGCATGGCCGGGACGCGCGGTGATCTCGGAGGCGGTGCCCGGGTCGTCGAGTATCAACCAGCGGACGCCATCCGGCAGGGACGGCCGCGCGGCCGCGACGGTGATGCCGACCTCGGCACCGGAATCATCCAGCAGATATGCGATCCGCTCCGGCGGATAACGCAGGTCCACCGGCACGAACGTGGCGCCGGTCTTCGTGATCGCCCACATCGCGACGTGGTAGTCGGCCGAGCGCGGCACGACCAGTGCGGCGCACGTCCCCGGACCCACGCCCCAGGAAAGCAGCTGCGCCGCGAGCTGGTTGGCGCAGTGGTCGAGCTCGCCGTAGCTGAGCGTGCGGGTGCCGTCGATCAGGGCGATCGCCCCGGGAGTCGTCGCCACGGCCGAGGCGAGCAGATCGGGTAGCAGACGCGGCGCTGGGGCGTCACCGCCGCGCGCGGGGAGCAGCCGTTCGGCCTCCTCGTCACCGATCAGTGACACCTCGCCTATCGGCCGGGCCGGATCGGCGACGACCGCGTCCAAGACAGACACGAACCGCTCGGCCAGCGCTGCTGCCGTAGTCTCCACGAAAAGATCTGTCGCATAGACGATTTCACCATCGAGCCCGGCCGGTCTGGTACCGTCGAGGCGTTCGTTCAGCAACACCGTGAGGTCGGTCTTGGCTTGGGCGACATGGGGATCGAGCACTTCGACATCGACGTCGGACAGCTGGAAACCGGCAGCCGCGGTGTTCTGCAACCCGAACAGCACCTGATACAGCGGCGTGTAAGCCGTCGACCGTGGCCGGTCGAGCACATCGACCAATCGCTCGTAGGGGAGATCCGCGTGCGCGAGCGCCTCGAGGTCGATGTCGCGCAACTCGGCCACGAATTGCCGGAACGACCGGTCGTCGCGGACCGGCGTGCGAAGCACCACCGTGTTGACGAACATGCCGACCAGGTCCTCGAGCGCCGGGATGCCACGGCCCGCGACCGGTGTACCGACCGACACGTCGTCGGTATGCGCGGTGCGCGCCAGCACGATCGCGAGCGCGGCGTGCAGAACCATGAAGACGGTCACGCCCTCGCGACGGGCCAGCCGCACGACCTCCTCGTGCAGCCGCTGCGGGATGTCGAAGCGGACACTGCCGCCGACCATCGACATGGTCGCGGGCCGAGGGTGGTCGGTCGGCAGGTCGAGCAACTCGGGGGCGTCGCCGAGAGTATCGATCCAATAGGGGATCTGCCGCGCGATCATCGATGCGGGATCGTCCTCGGCGCCGAGGATCTCCCGCTGCCACAACGCGTAGTCGGCGTACTGAACCGGCAGGGGTTTCCATTGCGGCGCAGAGCCTTGCACGCGCGCGTGGTAGGCGGCGAAGATATCGCGCGCCAACGGCGCCATCGACGCGCCGTCGGCGGCGATGTGATGGACGACCAGCACGAGGACATGCGCGTCGGGGCCTGTCCGATACAGCCGTGCTCGCAGGGGCACCATGTGCGCGACGTCGAAGCCCATCTCGACGGTCTGCTGTATCCGCTCGGCCAGCACGGTCTCGTCGGCGACCGGCTCCGGGTCCAGCGCCGAGCCGTCGACCACCTGCGCCACATCCCGCACGACCTGACATGGCTCGCCGCCGATTGGGGGATACACCGTCCGCAACGGTTCGTGCCGAGCCACCACATCGCCGAATGCCGCGCGCAGCGCCTCGACGTCGAGCGCGCCGGTCAACCGGGCCGTGAAACTGATGTTGTAGGCCGCCGAGGCGGTGTCGAACTGGTTGATGAACCACAACCGGCGTTGCGCCGTTGCCAGCGGGACAGTCGCCGGGCGTGGCCGCGCTGCGAGCGGAATCAGCGCCGCCCGCGGCCGCTGCGCCAGCCGTGCCGCCAAACCGGCGATCGTCGGTTCCGCGAAGATGTCCCGGATGCCGACTTCGACGCCGAGCGCTGTCTCGGACCGTGCGGCGATCCGAACGGCCGACAGGGAGTCCACACCGATTTCGAAAAGGTTCGCCCGCACGCTCACTTGCCCGGCACCGGTGACCGCGGCGACGATATCGACCAGTGCTGCTTCGCTTTCGGTGCGTGCCGGGACGAATTCCTCGCCGTCGTCGAAGGTAGGCGCCGGCAAGGCGGCGCGGTCGAGTTTTCCGTTCGAGCTGAGCGGCATGACGTCGAGCACCTCGACGCTGGCCGGTACCAGATACGACGGCAGCAGTCGCGAAAGCCGCTCGCGGATCGTGCGCCCATCGGTCACCGCCGCGGGCGCCAGCGTCACATAGGCGACGATGCGTTCGGAGGTCGCGACGACCGCGGCACGGGCCACCTCCGGCAGCGCGCACGCCGCCGCTTCGATATCGCCCGGTTCCACCCGCTGACCGCGCACCTTCACTTGGAAATCGCTGCGGCCCAGGTATTCCAGCTCACCGCTGCGCGTCCACCGCACCAGGTCACCCGTGCGATACATCCGCTCCCCGGGCGCCCCGAACGGGTGCGCGAGAAAGGCTGCGCAGGTGAGGTCGGCTCGCGCGTGGTATCCGCGCGCCACCTGCACACCCGAGACGTACAGCTCACCGACGACCCCGACGGGCGCCGGTCGCAGCCGCTTGTCGAGCACGTAGACCCGCATCCCCGCCACGGGCGCGCCGATCGGGACCGTCGCCGAGGTCCGCGCACCCGGCAGGCAGCGCGCGGCCGTGACCACCTCCGCCTCGGCCGGGCCGTACCAGTTCACCACCTCGGCCTCGGGGAATACGCGCAGTGCGGCGTCGACGGTGTGCTGTGCCAGCGCCTCACCGGCGACGAAAATCTGTCGGACGGAGCGTAATTCGGTATCGCCCTCGGATTCGAGCAAGACCTCGAGCATCGACGGCACGAAGTGCACCGTGCTGACGTCACGGCTCGCGATCAGGTCGGCGAGGTAGGCCGGGTCCCGGTGCCCGTCGGGTTCGGCCACCACGATCTGCGCGCCGACCTGCAACGGCCAGAACAACTCCCACACGGCGATGTCGAAGGTGATCGGCGTCTTGTGCAGGACCGTATCGGACGCCGTGTGCGGCCACTGCTGCTGCGCCCACGCCAATTGACTCGTGGTCGCGGCGTGGGTCAGGGATACGCCTTTGGGAACCCCGGTCGAGCCGGAGGTGAACAACACGTAGGCCACGTTCTCCGGCCGCAGCGGCGCGAGCCGTTCCGCGTTTGTGATCGGGAGGCCGGACACTTCGGCGAGTTCGAGTCGATCGATGCGAACGGAGTCGAAACCGGCGGGCAGACCATAGTCGTCTGCCGAGGTGGTGAGCACCAGCAGCGGACGTGCCGTGCCGAGCACACTGGCGATGCGCGCACTCGGTTGGTCCGGGTCTATCGGTAGGAAGGCGGCACCCGCCTCGACCACCGCATACAGTGCGGTGACCAGCTCGATCGAACGCCGAACACAGACCGCCACAATACTTTCCGGCCTTGCGCCGCAGGAGATGAGCCGCCTCGCCAACCGGTTGACGCGGTCGGCGAACTCCCGGTAGGACAGCGCCTCGCCGTCCGCGAGCCGAATCGCCGGGGCCTCAGGGGTGCGTTCGACCTGGTCGGTGAAGGCGTCGACCAGGGTCCGGCCGACCGAGGCGGGGTCGCCGGTGTCGTTCCAGTGGTCGAGCACCAGCTGCCGCTCTCCGGCATCGAGCAGATCGATAGCGCCGATCGGCGAATCGGCGTCGGTCGCGAGACCGTCCAGCAGGCGCACGAACCGATCGGCGAAACGCTGCGCGGAGTCGGCATCGAACAGGTCGGTGGCGTAGGTCAGGCGCAGCGTCATGCCGCTCGGCTCGTTGTCGGGCCCGTGCTCCTCGGTCATCATCAGCAGCAGGTCGTAGATCGCGGCGCTGTCCCCGGGATCGATGGTCTCGATGGTGAGGCCAGGAAGTTCCACGTGCGCCCGCACCATGTTCTGGTAGGCGAGCATCACCTGGAACAACGGCGCGTGTGCCGTCGATCGTGCCGGATTCAGCGCCTCCACCAGTTGCTCGAACGGCACGGCGGCGTGATCGAAATCCTCGATGTCGTTGTGCCGCACCGCGTTCAGCAGGTCGGTGCCGGTCTGCTCGAGCCCGACGCGGGTGCGCAGCACCAAGGTGTTGACCAACATTCCGACGAGATGGTCGAGTGCCCGGTGCCCGCGACCAGCGTGCGGCACGCCGATCGTGATGTCGTCGCTGCCGGACAGCCGCGACAGCAGCACCGCGAGTGCGGTGTGCACCACCATGAACGTCGTGGCTTTGGCTCGCTGGGCCAACGCCTCCACCCGGCCTTGCAATTCGGCCGAAATCTCGACCCGCAGCAACGCGCCGCGGTGGGACTGCTCCACCGGGCGCGGCCGATCGGTTGGCAGTTCGAGGAGTTCGGGGATACCCGCCAGTCGGGTTCGCCAGTAGGCGATATCGCGGAACAGGGGCGAGTCCGTGGTGTCGGGCGAACCGAGCACCTCGCGCTGCCACAAGGCGTAATCGGCGAATTGGACGGTGAGTGGCGCCCAATCCGGGAGATTTCCGCTGGTCCGTGCCCGATACGCGGTCACGATATCGGCGGCGAGCGGTGCCACCGAATAGCCGTCACAACTGATGTGGTGCACGGCCACCGCGACCACCCAGGCCGTATCCGACAGCTGATACAGCGCGACCCGAAGCGGCACGCCCTTCGAGACATCGAACCCGGTGCTCGAGAACGCGGCCAGCCGGGGGACCAGCTCGCGCTCCGCGATCCGCCGCGGGGTCGGATCCAAGCCCGCGACGACGTCGGCCGCGTCCAGCACCACCTGCGTGGGCATGCCGTCGACGGGCGGATACATGGTCCGCAAGCTCTCGTGACGGGCGACGACATCACCGACGGCCGCGGCGAGCGCATCGACATCGAGCGCGCCCTCGAGCCGAATCGCCAGCGGCACGACGTAACCGGGCAAGGCCGGATCGAACTGGTTGAGGAACCACATGCGGGCCTGCGCCGTCGACAACGGCAGGCGCGGCGGTCTCGGCCGCGGCGTCGGGTCGGGCAGCGCGGGCACGCCACGCAGCTGTGCGATCCGTTCGGCCAACTCGGCGACGGTGGGCGCCTCGAAGATCATCCGGACCGGCACGGTCGCATCGACGACGGCCCCGATCCGGCTCAGCGCGCGTGTGGCCACCAGCGAATTCCCGCCCAGGTCGAAGAAGTCGTCGTCCGCGCCGACCGCGGGCAGACCGAGCAACTCGGCGAAGACCTCGGCTACGACTTGCTCCACCAGCGAACGCGGTGCCCGGTAGCCGGCCTCGTGGTCGCTCGGCTCCGGTTCGGGCAAGGCCCGATAGTCGACCTTGCCGTTGGCCGTCAGTGGCACGGTGTCGATCCGGACGATCGCCGAAGGCACCATGTACGCCGGCAGCCGCTCCAGCAGGAAGCGTCGAATCTTTTTGGTGTCCAGAGCTTCCGGGGAGACAACATAGGCGACCAAGCGGTGCTCGTCACGGCCGGGACGCACCCGGGCGACGGCCGCGCTCACCTGCTCGTGCGCGAGCAGGGCGGCCTCGACATCGCCCAGCTCGATTCGCAGTCCGCGGATCTTGACCTGGTTGTCGGCGCGGCCGACATAGTGCAGGGCGCCGTCCTTACCCCAGTGAACCAGGTCGCCGGTGCGGTAGAGGCGGGTTCCGCGGGCACGGTCGAACGGATCGGCGACGAACGTCGCCGCCGTCAGCCCTGGGCGCTGGTGGTATCCGCGGGCCAGCTGGATGCCGCCCAGATACAGCTCGCCGGTCACGCCCGCCGGTACCGGATGCAGTCGCGAATCCAGCACGTGAACGATCACATTCGGCTCGGGAACACCGATCGGAACGGCGGCGCCGTTCATCCCGTCGACCCCGTCGACGTGGTACGCGGTGACGCTGACCGCGGCCTCGGTCGGCCCGTACAGATTATCGATGCCCGCGTCGCTGACTTCCCGCAATCGCCTGACGGTTTCGGTGGGCAGCGGTTCGCCGATGCACAGCACTCGCCGCAGATCCGGGAAGTCGCGGCCGGTGGCCGTCTCCTGGAACACCGAGAGCAGCGACGGCACGAAATCGGCTGTCGTCACATGATGTTCGGCGATCAGCCGGGCCACCGCATGCGGATCACCGCTTCCGTCGGGGCCTGCGACAACCACTGTCGCGCCGGATACCAAGGGGCAGAACAACTCCCACACCGACAGATCGAAGGTGACGGGCGTGCGCAACAGCATGACGTCGTCGCCGAGGTGGTAGTGCTCACGCAGCCAGCGCAGCTGATTGACCACCGCGGCATGCGCTATCGCCACCCCCTTCGGTACCCCGGTCGAACCGGAGGTATAGATGACATAGGCCAGATTCTCCGGTCGCAGCGGCTCGAGCCGATCGGCGTCGGTCAACGGCGAGGGATCCTCGTGCGCGGCCTCGAGATCCGCGAGCGTCCATACCGGAACGTGGCCGGGCAGATTCGCGTCGTCGCCGGGACGGGTGAGCACCGCCCTCGGCCGCGCTGCGGTCAGCACGGCGCGCACGCGCTCGCGCGGATGGTCCTGGTCCAAGGGCAGGTACGCCGCGCCGGCCGCGTGGATGGCATACAGCGTGATCAGAAGGTCGACCGAGCGCCGCATGGCCACGGCCACAGTGGTTTCCGGGCCCACACCGCGTGCGATCAACGCGCGGGCCAGCGCGTTCACCCGTCCCGCGAACTCACGATAGCTGAGCCGCGCGCCGGTCTCGGCGTCGAGCACGGCGGTGTTGTCCGGCGTCGCCGCGGCCTGGGCGGCGAACAGGTCCGCGACTGTCGTCGACGGCAGTGGGGTCCTCCGCCCGGTCTCTCGCGCGACGAGCTCGCGCGCTTCCCGTGCGGTCAGCAGCTCGACGTCGCCGACCGGCTGGGCGGGATCGGCGACCATCGCCCGTAGCAACAGCACGAAGCGTTCGAGCATGGAGGTGATCGTCGCCTCGTCGAAAAGATCTGTCGCGTAACCGAATTCGACGGCCATCTCGCCCGGTTCACCGGCGCGCGCCGCGGTGTCGACGAGGTTGAGATGCAGATCGTACTTGGCCACACTCGGATCGGCGGCCCGCGCCGACACCGTCATGCCCTCGAACTCCACGGTGGGTATCTCGATGTTGTGGAACGAGAATCCGACCTGTGTCAACGGCGCGTGCGCCGTCGTGCGAGGCGGATTCAGCACCTCGACAATCCGCTCGAACGGGATGTCGGCGTGGTCGAAAGCGGCCAGATCCCTCGCTCGCACCTGCTCCAGGACCTGCAGGAAGGACGCGCCGGGCTCGATGCGGGTGCGCAGCACCAGAGTGTTGACGAACATGCCGATCAGGCGCTCGAGTCCCGGCTCGGCCCGACCGGCTATCGGTGTGCCGACCGCGATGTCGCCGGTTCCGCCCAGCCGGGCCAGCAGTACGGCATAGGCGGCGTGCAGCACCATGAAGACTGTCACGTCGTGGCTGCGGGCCAGCGCGACTATGTCGCGACCGAGGTCGGCGGGCAGCGTCGCCGACACCGTCGCGCCGCGGAACGATTGCCGGGCCGGGCGCGGCCGGTCGGTGGGCAGGTCGAGCACTTCGGGCAGATCGGCCAGTGCCGTGCGCCAATACTCGATTTGGGTGGCGGCCGGGGAGTTCGGCTCGTCCTCGGCGCCGAGCCATTCACGTTGCCACAGCGCGTAATCGACGTACTGCACGGGTAACGGTGGCCACTGTGGCGGCCGCTGCCGGACGCGGGCGTTGTAGGCGGTCACCAGGTCCGCGGCCAGCGGTGCGAGCGATGATCCATCGAAGCTGATGTGATGGACGATGAGGACCAGCGTGTGCTGCTCGCAGGCCTTGCGCAGCAACGTGATTCGGAACGGCACGTCGCGGGTGACGTCGAATCCGGCCGCGGCGGCCGCGGCGATGTGCGCCGCTATATCGTCGGCCGCCACCTCGATCGGCTCGAGCATGGACATCTCGGCTCGAACCGGCACGATCAGCTGGTGTGGTCCGTCGTCACTGTCCGGATAGATGGTGCGCAGCGTTTCATGGCGGCTGAGCACATCGGCGATCGCCGCGCGCAGGGCGCGCACGTCGAGTGGTCCCGCCATGTCCACGACCAGCGCGATGTTGTACAGCGCCGAGCTCGTGTCGAACTGATTGAGGAACCACATCCGAGCTTGGGCGGGCGCGAGCGGAATCCGCGTCGGCCGCTCCCGCGCGACCAGCGCTTCTCGACCGGGTGCCTCGATGGCCTTCAGAGTTTGCGCGAATGCCGCGAGGGTCGACGCGTCGAAGACGGTGTGCAGCGGAACGTCGACGCCGAATACGGCGCTCAGCCGCGCCGCCAGCCGCGTCGCCGACAGCGAGTTGCCGCCGAGGTCGAAGAAGTTGTCGAGCACGCCGACGCGATCGAGGCCGAGCACAGCGGCGCACACATCGGCGACGATCTGCTCGGCCGCGTCTCGAGGCGCGACGAATTCGGTCTCGGTGGTGAATACCGGCGCGGGTAACGCCGCGCGGTCGACCTTGCCCACCGAGGTCAGCGGCAGCGAGTCGAGCATTGTCAGCGCGTCCGGAACCATATGCGACGGCAGGTGTTGTGCGGCGTGGGTCCGCAACTGCGCGATGTCGACGGCCTCGGCCGCCGGCGTGACGTAGGCAGCGATTCGCGGCCCGCTCTCCGTGGCCACACTGACCGCCACCGCCGCCGCCACGGCGGGATGCCCGGCGAGAACGGCTTCGATCTCGCCGAGTTCTATGCGCTGGCCGCGGATCTTCACCTGGAAGTCGGTGCGCCCGTGGTATTCCAGCGTGTGCTCGGGCGTCCAGCGGGCGAGGTCACCGGTACGGTACATGCGGGTACCGGGCTTGCCGAACGGATCGGCCACGAACGCCGAAGCGGTCTCCCCGGGCCGATCGAGGTAGCCGCGAGCGAGGTGGATGCCACAGAGGTACAGCTGTCCCGTCACCCCGACCGGTACCGGCTGCAGATTCTCGTCCAACACCAGGGCCGCGACACCGCGAATCGGGCCACCGATCGTGACGCGGGCATCGGTGCGCAGCGGGTCGCTGATCGCGACCATGATCGTGGTCTCGGTGGGCCCGTAACCATTGAACAACCGACGGCCCGGACCCCACACCGCCGCCACCTCCGCCGACACCGCCTCGCCACCGGCCACCAGATCCCGCAAGGAGTCGGCACCGTCGGGCGACATGGTCGCGAGCACGCTGGGTGTGATGAACGCATGCGAAACGCGCTGTTTATGAATCAATTCCGCCAATCGGTCACCGGCGAAGACCTCCGGTGGCGACACCACGAGCGCGGCGCCGTTCGGATGGGCCATCAGCAGCTCCAGCACCAGCGCGTCGAAGCCAGGAGCCGCAACCTGCAACACCCGGGCGGAACTGTCGATCCGATAGCGGTGACGTTGTTCGGCGGCGAAATTCGCCAAGCCCGTGTGCGTCACAGTGACGCCCTTCGGCTCACCCGTCGACCCCGACGTGTACACCACGTACGCCGCATTCGAGACCCGGCAGGGCCGGATCCGATCGGTGTCGGTCACGGAGCCGGAAGATTGTGCGGCAATGCGGATCTCGCTGGCCGGATCGTCCAGCAGCAACCGGGGTGCCGTGGGAGGCAACAGATCCTGGGTGGCCCGCGTCGTCAGCACCACCCGCGCCCGCGCGACCATGAGCGCGACACGCTCGGCGGGATTGCGCGGATCCACCGGGACGAATGCCGCACCGGCCTTCGCCGTCGCCCATATCCCGACCACGAGTTCCACCGACCGGCCGAGTACCAACGCGACCTGGTCGTCCGGACCTATTTCCCACTCGATCAACAACCGGGCGAGCTGATTCGACCGGACATCCAACTCCCCATACGTCATCGTGCGTTCCGCGGCTACGATCGCCACGGCGTCCGGATTCTCGACCGTCAGCAACTCCGCCAGCACCAGCGGCTGCTCGGCAGCGCCGCCCGACGCGGGCACCAGCGCGGCTCGCTCACGCGGTGACAGCACATCGATCACACCGACGCACTCGTCCGGATTCGACACGACCGACGCGAGGATCCGATTCAGTCGCCCGGCGAAATCCTCGATCGTCGCCCGATCGAACAGGTCCGTGGTGAAGTTGATCCGTAGTCCGAGATCACCTGCGGCGCTGGTGTTCTCGGCGACGGTGATGACGAGATCGACCTTCGCCGGTTGCGGTCCCGGATCCAGGACCTCTACGGTGAGCTCGGACAGTTCCAGGCGCGGGCGGTCCATGTTCTCGAAGGCCAGGTACACCGAGCACAGCGGGTCGCGCGCCGCCGACGGCATCGCATCGACCACCTCCGTGACACGTTCGTAGGGCAGATCGCTGTGGGCGAAGCCATCGATATCGATGTCTTTGACCCGGGCCAGGAACTCGGCGAACGGCTCGTCGCCGCGGACCTGGGTGCGCAGCGGCACGGTGTTGACGAACATGCCGATCAGCGGTTCCAACACGCGCTCACCCCGGCCCGCGACCGGCGTCCCGATGGTGACGTCCGCCGAGCCCGACAACCGGGCGAGCACGACCGCGACCGCGGCGTGTACGACCATGAAGCTGGTGGCGTTCGCCGCGCGCGCCAACCGCTCTATCCCGGCGCGTGTCTCGGCAGGGACGACGGTGTCGACGACATCGGCGAGCATGGATCGGCGAGCTGGCCGCCGACGGTCGGCGGGCAGTTCGAGCACTCGCGACATTCCCGCCAATCGCGTTGTCCAATACCGCAGTTGGCGTGCGGCGAGCGAGTCCGGGTCGTTGTCGTCGCCGAGAACGTCGCGGTGCCAGATGGCGTAGTCGGCGTATTGCACGCTCAGCGGTTGCCAGTCCGGCGCGTATCCCTGAGACCGTGCTCGGTAGGCGGCCGCGAAATCCGCTGCGAGTGGTGGCAACGACGATCCGTCACAGCAGATGTGATGCAGGACGACGACCAAGGTGTGTCGGCGACGGTCGGTGGATGCGAACAGCGCGATCCGGATCGGCGGACGTCGGCGCACGTCGGTGCCGGTCGAGGCCAACTCCCGGATTCGGTGCTCCAGTTCGTCCGGCTCGGTGACTCGCGGGGTCGGATCGAGATCGGCGGCGACCTGCTCGGTGGGCAGAATCACCTGCGTGCCTCGACCATTCACTGCCGGGTACACGGTGCGCAGGGATTCGTGTCGTCGCAGCAGATCGGTGAGCGCCGCACGTAGCGCCGTGGCGTCGAGCTGTCCGGTCAGCTGCAATACCAGTGGAATGTTGTAGGCCGCCGAGGTCGGATCCGCCTGATTGATCAGCCAGATCCGATTTTGTGCCGGTGCCAGCGGGATCGGCTCGACGCGTGGCTGTGCCCGCAGGGCGGGGCGGCTGTAGTGCGGCCCGACGTCGATATGGGCGGCGAGCCGGGCGACGGTGGGATTGGCGAACAGGTCGCGCACCGATACCTCGGCGCGGGTCAGCTCGGCGATCCGGACCGCGGCGCTGGTCGCGGTGAGCGAATTACCGCCCAGTTCGAAGAAGTTGTCCAGCACACCGATCCGCGGGACACCGAGAACTTCGCCGAAGACCTCGGCGACGGTCTCCTCCGCGACGGTGCTCGGCGCGACGTACGCCGCGACCGAATCGATGACCGGTTCGGGCAGCGCCCGATAATCCACTTTGCCATTGACGGTCAAGGGAATCGCCGGCAAAACGACGATGTGTGCCGGGACCATGTACTCCGGCAGCAACGACCCGACGTGCGCGCGCACCGCCTCGGGTTCGAAGACCGCTTCGTCGGTGGGCACGACATACGCGACCAGCCGAGCCGCTTCCGTCCCCGGCAGGTGCACGATGACCACCGCCGCCGCGACCGCGCTGTGACTCAGCAGCGCACTGCGGATCTCGTCCAGCTCGATCCGGAATCCGCGCAGCTGCACCTGCTGGTCGGCGCGACCGCGATATTCCAACTCGCCCTCGGTATTTCGGCGAGCGACGTCGCCGCTGCGATACAGCCGCTCGCCAGGGCGGCCGAACGGATCGGCGACGAAGCGTCCCGCGGTCAATCCGGGGCGGTCGAGATAGCCGCGGGCCAGTTGGCCGCCCGCGACGTAGAGCTGCCCCCAGGCGCCAAGTGGCACCGGGCGCAGGTGCTCGTCGAGAATGTAGACACGCAACCCCGACAGCGGCGGCCCGATCGTGCTCGGCGCGCCCGGCACGGCGATATCCGGTGTCAGCTCCAGATAGGTGACGAACACGGTGGTTTCGGTGATGCCGTAGCTGTTGGCCAGCACGGGCAGATTCGGATTGTGCCGGTACCAGGTCGACAAACCGGCCGGGTCGAGCGCTTCGCCGGAGAGCACGACCAGCCGCAGTCCGAGCGCGCCGTCGGGCTCGCCCGCATCCGCGTAGCGCCCCCGGGCGGTGACGAATTGATCGAAGGCCGAGGGGGTTTGGCTGAAGACGCTCACCCGCTCGCGCGCCACCAGTCGCACCACGTAGTCCGGCGAACGCGTGGCCAGGCTGTCCACCACGACAACGCGACCGCCGGTTGTCAGCGCGCCGAAAATCTCCCACACCGAATAGTCGAAAGCGAATGAATGGAACAGTGTCCAGACATCGTCGCGGCGGATTCCGATGCCGGCACACGCGTTCGTCAAGTAGGTGGCCACCGCGCGATGGGTGATCGGCACACCTTTCGGCCGCCCCGTCGACCCGGAGGTGTAGATGACGTAGGCGATGTTGTCCGGACGCAGCGGGCGGAGGCGCTCGGCATCGGTGATCGGATGCGCGGTCTCGACTTCCCGGTCGTCGCCGAACAACACCACTCGGCCCGGATCTCCAGGCACCCGCTCGCGCAGACTCCGTGTCGTCACGACCGCGATCGGATCGGCATCGCGCAGTACGTAGTCGAGTCGATCGACCGGGTGCGCGAGATCCAGCGGGAGATATCCGGCGCCCGACTTCAATACGGCCAACGCCACGACGATCAGGTCGGCATCGCGCGGCATCGCGATCGCCACCAGCGATTCGGGCCCAGCGCCGCGGGCGATCAGCGTGCGGGCGAGCCGGTTCGAACGCTCGTCCAACTCGCCGTAGGTGAGGGCGATCGTGCCCGCCGTGACGGCGACCGCGGACGGGGTGGCCACGGCCTGCCGGGTCAGCATATCGACGAGCGTCGCGGTGGTCGCCACGCCGTCGCGGCCGGCGAGCTCGCCGAGAATGCGCTGCCGCTCCGCGGAAGCGGCAAGCGGGATGTCGAGCACGTGCGTGTCGACGGGCGCGGCGATGATCTGCTCCAGGAAGTCGACGAATCGGTTGATGTGCATGTCGAGTTCGTCATGGCTGTACAGGTTGGCATTGCCGTGCAATTCGATGAGCAGGGGCGCATCGGACCCGGAGCGGTAGAGGTTCAGCTGCAGATCGTCCAGGGCGCCGGAGGTCAGGGCACGATAGCGGCCCACCGCCGAACCGAGGCGAATCTCGGAATCGAAGAACAGGATGTTGACGATCGGGCCGAACGAGGTCGCGGCCGGGTCCAGGGCGGCGGAATCACGGCGAAGGTCCTCGAAGCGGTAGAGCTGATGACGCATCGCCAGGACGAACTCGGACACCGACGCGCGAATGAGTTCTTCCACGGTGGTCGTCGCGTCCACGGTGAATCGGATCGGCACCATGTTCGCCAACATCGCGGCGGCATTGCGCAGTCGCATGGTCACCCGTCCGGTCACCGGCAGTGACAAGACGACGTCGTCGGTGTCGGTCATGCGGGACAGGAAGGCGGCAAAAGCGGCTCCGAGCACCTGTGCGGGCGAAGCATCCAGATCCTCGGCGAAACGGTCGAGCCCGGCGGTCAGCCGTGACGGCAGCCGCCGGCCGGCGAAGCGATCGTCCTCGCTCCATTTGGCGGTGCGACCGGACAGACTCGTGGTCGGCGGCAGATCCGCGACCTTGTCGAGCCAGTACGCCTTGTCCTTGTCGAATCGGGCGCCGGCGCGATACTCCTGCTCCATGGCGATGATGTCGGCCAGCCGCGCCGCCACCAGCGGAGCAGGCGGCCTTCCCTCGAGCAGCGCGTTGTAGTGCTCGGCCACCCGGTTCAAGCCGTTGAACGCGCCGTAACCATCGATCACCAGGTGGTGGGCGCGCCCGTACCACAGATACCGGTCCTCGCCCAGCCGGATCAGGCGTGTCTCGGCGAGCCGGTCCCTGGCCAGATCGACGATCTTGGTGTTGTAGTCCCGCCGCATCCATTCCATCGCCGCCGCGTAGGGGTCGTCTTCGGCGCTGAGGTCGAGCAACGGTTCGTCGTAAACGAAGCTGTGATCGACGAATTGATAGGGGTGGCCGGCGGATTCGACCACACGGACCACGAGCGACTCGGATTCGTGGGCGGCGATGTTTACCGCCTTGGTGAACGCGGGGTAGTCTATCGGTCCCTCGATCTCGACGTAGTGCGCGATATTGACGTTCGGACCGCCCGGCAGGTTGTTAGCGAGCCACATTCCGTACTGCGCCCTGGAAAGCGGAATCAGATCCGGATCTCGGTCCGCAGACGTGGCTGAATTCGAACTCATCGTCTAACCCCTCCTAGAATTCCGGACACGGGAACAGCGCACAACAAAACCCCGCCCGTGCCGGGCATTTCCTGAACGTCCAGATGCACTTACATACGCACTTCATCTGCATTGTGAATGGCAGCACGACGCCGCGGCCGCTCCTCGACGGATACGGCTCCAGGCGTCGGCGCCTTTCAAATGTATTTCGACCCCCTGTCCCCCGACCCTGTCTACAACAACTGTGCAACAAATTCGTCGTGAGGCGGCACGACGATGCCACTGTAAACCCGTTGCGGCCGAAAAACACCTGGCCACGCCGGTCGTTGCGGATCCCGTTAGACGTGTCGAACTAAGTACGTTTTGTCCGAATTCGAATGCGATTCGTGTTGTCGGCTCCGGCGATCCCTGTGCCACACCGGGTTCGCGACGTCAAACCAATGTTCGACTCCGACCCGCTCGGCTGCCGCTTCGAACATAGATATGCCCCTTCGTTCGTTCGAAAAGACAACATGCTCACAACATCCCCGCGCCGATACGGTACGGGAACCTGATGCGGCCGCGGTGTAGGAAAACCCGCTGCACCGTACCTATTTAATGCTACTGAATACCTGCTTTCTTGTCTCGCACTCCATGCGAATCGATCGGCTAACGAATGCCCTCGGCGCGGCGAGCGGTGCCCGTGTGCGACTCGAACACCGGCGCGCCCAATGCCGGTGAAATTGCGACGATGTATTTCGGCTGTCCCTTATCGGTGAGACGGTGGAGTGCGAATCACGCGTGTGGGTTCCCTGCCGGTGGGCCGCGCCCTGAACCGCCCCGAAACCTCACTGTCCCACTACGGGCCGACCAGTGGACCCGGCCGCTACACCTGACCGCGCCTGGCGGAATCGGCGCAGGCCAGCGGCGGCCGTCGGATAACCCTGTTGCAGCGCAACAACTCACACCGGCACGCGTACGACGAGACGCGCCGAGCGCCGGGCTCCGAGCCACTGCCAGCGGCCTCGATTCTGCGGAGCGGAAGAACGCGCGTACCATCCTGCGTCTGGATGAGGGGTCCGGGACAGTGGCGGTTTCGCCCTGTCTGGTTTGCGTTGCTTTCCCGATTCGTCAGGGGACGGTCGGTCGGTTCAATGAGTTGGGAGTGGATGTTCGGTGGCACGCAAAGTGGTAGTCACGGTCGTCGATGATTACGACGGTCGCTCGCCGGCGGTGGAGACGGTGTCGTTCGGCATGGACGGTGTCGGCTACGAGATCGACCTGTCGGAGGAGAACGCGGCCCTCTTGCGGGAGGTGTTCGCGGAGTGGACGCCGTTCGGCAGGCAAGTCGGCCGGGTCGGGCGTCGCCGCAGCAAGCCCGTCGAGCCGAGCGGTGCGCGGAAGCCGGAGGCGGGCGTGGTCCGGAAGTGGGCTCGGGCGAACGGTTTCGAGGTGCCCAGCCGCGGACGGGTTCCGTCGGAGGTCGTCGCGGCGTACGAGAAGGCCGCTTCGTAGGGCGTCGGCGAGTCCGCCCTCCGCGGGTCGTCGCGGAGGGCCGGTCCCGTCACCGGCGGGTCGGCCCCGTTCAGGTGGTAGGTCCCCACTGCGCGGCTTCGACCAACTCGCGCCACCGCCGTAGCACCAGCTCCGTGTACTGGTCCGCGGCAATGTCATAGGCGCCATAAAAGCTCTTTCGCCGCTCCGACGGCTTCACGAATACCGCTGGGGCGGACCCGTTCTCTACCGCGCGCTCGATCTCGCCCAGTGTCGACGTCCACACCCTGCGCCGGAGAAACTCCCGCAGGCTCTCCGGGTAGTCGTCGGGTCGCGGGACCGGGATGCGCAGCTGCCGCATGGCGCCGTGCATCGCGTCCATATCACCCGCGATGAACGTCTCCGGTCCCAACGGCAACTGTCTGCGATGGATGCGTTCGACGCTGTAGTACCGGACCGGGATCCCGCGCCGACCCAACCCTTCCGCGAGCAGCTTCTCCTCGTGCCGCATCGCACCGGATCCGGCGTACTGCAGGAACGCGACGCTGAACATCATCTTTCCGATCGACTGTCTCCCACGAAAAGTCAGGAGGGAAGTTACCGTCCGGCACCGACAAGCGCCGTCGATATTCGAGTACGGGGAATCCGGGGTCGGGGGAGTGGTGATCCAGATCCGCGGGGGAAACGCGCTCACCAGCGCAGGACGGCCTCGGTTTCGTCGTCGACCAACTCACCGGTGGGTTCGAAGCCGAGCGCTCGGTAGAAGCCCTCCGGGCTGCCGGGGCCGAGGCCGTAGCTCGTGTAGAGCGTGTTGGTGCCACGTGCTTTCAGGTGCGTCACCAGGCTCTCGATCGCCCGGCGGCCGTATCCCTTGCCTTGGTGCGGGCCCGCGATCATGAAGCGCCACAGGGACACGCCGGGTTCGTCGAAGTCCATACCGAGGTCGAGCATGAGGAAGCCGACCGGCTCGTCGCCGGAGTAGATACCGCGAAACCAAGCGGCATCCGCGAAGTGCGCCTCGGCGATCGATATGCCGTTGTCGGCCACCATCTTCCGCTGCTCCGGCGACAGTGTCTCGCTGAGCTTGCACACTTCGTACACGGTCTCCGCGGTGATCCTGCGCAGTTCCACGGTTCGCTCGGCGACGGCTGATGGGCTCACCCGCTCTTCGTACCCCACCACGCCCGCGGGTTCAACGGAATTTGCGAACCACCCGAGGCTGCCGGAACGGCTCTGTCTCTTCAGGAAGTCGGTGACCGCGGACGTCCTAGGGGGAGGGAGTGTCGCCCTTCGCACGTGTCGTCACGGCGCGCAGGACCGCGGGCGTGCAGCCGACGGCGATCGACACCACCAGCGTCAGAGCCGCCAGGACAGTTGGACGCCAGGGCCATACGGCGCCGTCGATCTGTAGGTGAGCGTCCGGATACTCGGTGAACTTCGCAGCGACCCTGGCGGTGGCGCGATCGGTATGCGCCGCTAGGTCCCGCAGCGCCGGGTCGAAGGCGAAATCACCCGGACGGCGATCCGTTCCGGGGCGGATCTCCCGATCGACCTGCGCGGCCGTGTGCGCGAGAAGGGTGAGACCGTGGCGCGAGGTGACGTGCGGTGTATCGCCCACCGGGACGAGGTGCGCGGCGAAGGAGCTGCCCGCGTAGACCTCCAGCACCGCCGCCAAGTCCAGTTCGCCGACGCCGTCACCGAGTCGGACCCCGATCCGCGGTTGGAAGTACGGGAACGCCACACCGAGGACGTAGGGCAGATCGGACAGTCGCCTGCCGTGCGCCGGAATGTCGGTCGTCCCCTCCGGCGTCCAGCCGGGAAAGGCCACCTCCGCGCCGATCCGAGCGGCCTCCGGGCGGCCCGCGAGGCGTTCGACGACCTTCAGCGCGCCGACGACGCCCGAGGTGACACCCGCGGTGCTGATGACGTTCGCGTCCTCGACATAGCGTTTCCCCGCCACCCACCGGGTGTCGGGGTACGCGTCGGCGAGGCCGTCGATCGAATCCCAGAACGAGGTCGCGGTGCGATCGCGCAGCACCCCGCTCGCGGCGGCTAGCTTCGCGCCCGCGCAGACGCTCAACACCAGCGCGCCCTGACCGGATCGATTCGAAATGTATTGGCGTGCCGCGGATTCTTCGGGATCCGCGACGGCGGGCACGACGACGACATCGGCGGGCGGTGCGTCGTCGAACGTCCGGTCGGGCACGATCGTCAGCCCGCCGGACAGCGCGACCGGTGTGCGATGCGCCGCCACGGTGAACACGGTGAACCCCGCCGACCGCGCGAACACCTCGAACGGCGCCAGCGCGTCGGCCGCGACGGAACCGCGGTGCCCCAGCACGACCGCGACAGTGATCCGGCCCTCGGGGAGCGGACGCGGCGCCGGAACTTGCCCGGGAGCGATCGTGTAGTTGCGAGACATCGATACATGGACACCGATCGCGCATACGCCTGCGAAAGTCGCTGCGGCGAGGACGATTCCGAGCACTACTCGCAGCCCCTTCCTCATCGCCGCGCCGCCGGAGTGGTACCGAATCGGGCCGCGTACAACCGGCGCAGGTGTCGCGCATCGCCGAACCCGCACCGCGCGGCGACGGCTTGCACCGTCAGATCCGTCTGTTCGAGCAGATTCGCGGCCAACTCCAGACGCAGCCGCTGGCGATATTCCAACGGCGTGATCCCGATCGTGGACTTGAACGCACGGCTGAGCCCGCGTGGCGAAAGATGTGCGATGGCAGCGAGTTCGGCGAGGGTGTGACTGGAGTCGAGGTTCTGGGCCAGATGGTCCTGTACCCGGTGCACCGCCTCGTTCAGGTGGGCCCGATCTCGCAGAAACGGACTGAGCTGGGCATGGCGACCGTCGCGCCGCAGATAGACCACCAGTTGGCGTGCCACGGCGGCGGCCAGCGCGGCGCCGTGATCACGTTCGACGAGGGACAGCGCCAGATCTATCCCGGAAGCGATTCCCGCGCTGGTGCTCACCGGCCCGTCGTGCACGTAGAGCACCGAATCCGCCACGCGCGCAGCGGGATAGCGCGCCCGCATCGCGTCGAGCAGCTCCCAGTGGGTGGTGCATCGCCGCCCGTTCAGCAGCCCGGCGTCGCCCAGCGCGGCCGCGCCGCTGCACACCGAGGCGAACCGCGCGCCGCGCTCGGCCTGTGCCCGCAACCAGTCGGTCACCTCGCGCGACACCGGCGGGCGGTCGCCTCGAAGGCGAGGCCCCGGAACGAGAACGAGATCGCCCGCCGAGGTCGTCGGTAGCGGCGCGAGGTCCGACAGGACCAATCCCTGGGCGGATCGCACGCTCGAGTCGGCGCCGACGTGCTCGATCCGGTAGGCGCCGCCCAGCACCGTCGCGGCGTCGAAGACCTGCACCGGACCGGCGAGATCGAGCAAATTCACCTGGGGGAGGACGAGGACGACCACTCTGCGCGCTGTACTCACCCGCCCAACGTAAGCAAGAGGACCTGCGCCGACGAGGGCTTGCACGGCCGAACGGCGGACGGATCAGGCACTCCAGTGCGCTGGTCGCGCTCACGCGTGCGCGGCGATCCTCTTGTCGATCACGGAGAGCGCGAACTCGCTCCAACGAATGTTCTCCTGTTCGAAGGAGATTCCGCGCAGCAGCGTGAGATAGGGGCCGACCCGTTCGGCCTCCTCGAGGTACGCCTGCTCGCTGCGGCCGGCCAGCAGGCGGGTGCGCAGCCGCTCGTAGCGGGCCAGCTTGGCTTTCGACCACTCCAGCTTGTCCAGGACCGCGGCGCGCACGGCAGGCGCGTCCTCGACGTCCATGCCCTGCACCTTCACCATCATCTCGTCGCGAATGGCGGTGGGTTTGGGGGGCGCTTCGATGAATTCGCGCAGGACCGCGCGTCCGGCGGGGGTGATGGCGTGCAGGCGCTTGTTGGGACGGCGTTCCTGCTGCACCACCCGGGTCTCGATCAGGCCGTCGGCCGCCATGCGCTCGAGTTCCTTGTACAGCTGCTGCGGGGTCGCCATCCAGAAGTTGGCCACCGAGGCGTCGAAGCCCTTGGCCAGGTCGTAGCCGGAGGCCTCGCCTTCCAGCAGGGCCGCGAGTACCGCGTTACGTAGCGCCATCAGCCCAAGATACCAGCAGGGATGACTAGGCAAATAATTTACTAATCATCTCTGGACAACTATCCGCACGGCTCATTATCGTCCATGGACGTAGTACTCAACTAGTTGCATATGAAAGGTGGGGACATGCATCCCTTCCGGGCAGCCGTGGAGGCCCGCGACGAGGCCGCCATCGAGGCATTGCTGGCCGACGACGTCGTGTTCACCAGTCCGGTGGCGTTCAAGCCGTATCCGGGCAAGGCGATCACCGCGGCCATCCTGCGCGCGGTGATCCGAGTCTTCGAGGACTTCCGCTACGTCCGCGAGATCGCCGACGCCGACGGTCACGACCACGCCTTCGTGTTCGAGGCCACGGTCGACGGCAAGCAGCTGACCGGCTGCGACTTCCTGCACTTCGACGCGGACGGGAAGATCGACGACTTCATGGTCATGGTGCGCCCGCTCTCCGCCGCGCAGGCCTTGGCCGCGCGCATGGGGGAACAGTTCGAACGCATCAAAGCCGAAGCCACCGCGCAACTCCAGCGAGAGGCGACCGGCGCATGACCGACTACGACGCCATCGTCGTCGGTGCGGGCAACGCCGGTCTGACCGCCGCGGCGACGCTGCAACGCGCGGGCGCGCGGACCCTGCTGGTGGAACGCCACAACATCCCCGGCGGATGTGGCACCTCGTTCCGCCGCGGCCGGTTCGAGTTCGAGGTGGCGCTGCACCAGCTGTCCGGCGTCGGCGTCGAGGGACAGCCGATCTCCTTGCGCGAGGGATTGTTCCAGCAGCTCGGCATCGCCGACAAGCTGGAGTTCGTCCAGGAGCACGACCTCTACCGGGCGGTGATTCCCGGGCAGCTGGACCTGACCCTGCCCGCCGACTGGGATGCCGCGATCGACGCCATCGAGGCGGAGTTCCCCGGCAACCGCGATCGGGCGGCGAAGTTCTTCGAACTGCTGAAGCAGGTGAGCTTCTGGCAGATAGCCGCCATGCGCGGCATGCCGGTCGAGCAGATCGATCCGGTGCTGTTCCGGTACGGGCTGCGTCCGCTGAAGGACGTGCTGGACGAGTACTTCGACGACGACCGCATCAAGGTCGCGCTCGGTATGTATTGGACCTACCTCGGCCAGCCGCCGTCGAAACTGCGCTTCCAGGACCTGGCGTTGACGCTGTTCGCCTACTTCGAGTTCAAGCCGTGGCACGTGCGCGGCGGTTCGCAGGCCATGTCCACCGCCATCCTGGACGCCTTCCTCGCCGCGGGCGGTGAAGTGCGGTTCAACACCGGCGTGGCGGCCGTGCTCACCGCGGGCGGCCGGGTGCTCGGCGTGCGGCTCGACGACGGTACCGAAGTGACCGCGCCCGACGTGGTGTCGAATGCCTCGCTGCCCACCACGTACGGAATGCTCGAGGGTATCGATATGCCCGCAGCGGTCCGAGAAGACTTGGCGACCAGGCGAATCGGCGTCTCCGGGTTCGTGCTGCACATGGGCCTGGACGCCACTCCCGCGGAGCTGGGCTTCACCACGAGCACCACCTTCGTCAACATGGACGCCGACGACGATCGCACCTACGACGCCTGGCGCTCGTTCGAACCCGCGCGTGGAATCTGCGTCAGCTCTTACGATGTAGCGCCGATCGGCTTCGCGCCGTCCGGCGCCACGCACGTCAGCTTGATGACGCTGCAATACGCGGACATCTGGAGGAACGTCGCCCCCTCGGAGTACGCGCGCACCAAGTTCGCCTACGCCGAGACTCTGCTCGACCTGTGCGAGACCATCACCCCCGGCATCCGCGACGCCATCGAGGAGGTCGACGTCGCGACGCCGTTGACGATGATGCGCTACCTCGGCCACCCGGGTGGCGCGATCTACGGCTACGACCAGGACGCCACCGAAGGCTGGCTTTTCCGCGACAGCGAACGCCGAACCCACGTTCCCGGACTGCATCTGGCCGGTTCCTGGGCCGGTATCGGCGGATTCCAACCCACACTCGAGGCGGGCGCCCGCGTCGCCCGCCGCCTGCTGCGCACCAAAGCCGCCTGAACGGAGCATTCTCGTGAAACACCCCTTGGCCGAACGATTCGACGGCGCGAGCGAGATCCTCGCCGAGATCGACTCCCGCATCTCCGACACCCGCGATCACCTCGCCGAAACCCGGGCCACCGTCGACGCCTATCACCCCAAGCGGCTGCGGCTGGCGGTCACCGCGATCATCGATGAAACCCCGACTACCAAGACTTTCCGGCTGACGAGTCTCGACCGAGGCCCGCTGCCGCCGTTCCTGGCCGGGCAGTACGTCAACGTCTTCTTCGACGGCACCAGCCGCCCGTACGCCATCTCCTCCAGCCCCACCCGGCTGGATCACTACGACCTCACGGTCCGCCGGGTGCCCGGCGGCCGCGTCAGCAACCTGCTCATCGACACCGTCGAAGTCGGCCGAGTCCTCACCACCACCGGGCCGATGGGCACCTTCCATCACAACCCGCTCTTCCACGGCGACGACGTCGTGTTCCTCGCGGGCGGTTCCGGTGTCGCGCCCGCCATGAGCATGATCCGCGAGATCGCCGAGCTCGGCCTCGACCGCACCTTCCACCTGATCTACGGCTCTCGCGATGCCGCCGACGTGATCTTCCGCGACGAACTGGACAAGCTCGCCGCTGGGCATCCCGGCATCGACGTCGACCACGTCATCGCCGAGCCCGACGCCGAATGGACCGGCGCCACCGGGTTTCTCACCGCCGACACCATCGGCTCCCTCGCGGGCACACTCCACAACCGGATGGTCTATGTCTGCGGTCCGCAAGCCCTCTACCCCTACGCCCTCACCCAGCTGACCGCGCTCGGCCAGCCGCGCAAGCGCATCCGCTTCGAGGCCAACGGTGCTCCGAACGATCCCACCGCGCAACCGCATTGGCCTGCGGAGGCCGATCCGGCAGGCGAGGTCACTGTCACCGTCGGGACTGTGTCCTTCCGTACTCCCCGCAATCGTCCGTTGCTGGACGCTCTGGAGGACAACGATCTTCGTCCGGAGGCGGCGTGCCGCTCGGGCGAATGCAGTTTGTGCCGAGTGCGCGTCGTGAAAGGTCGGGTACATACCGCGGAGGAGGCCAAGCTCCGCCTCTCCGACGCGCAGTTCGACTACACCCACTCCTGCGTCGCCTATCCGATCAGCGATGTGGAACTCGATCTGTGAGCGCGAGCAAGATGGCCGAGCTGTCGCACCGGTGCGACGACGAACAGCGGCGCGGGAAGCGTGCCGCATGACCGCCTATTCGCGCTATGTCGCGCTCGGCGACAGCCAGACCGAAGGCGTCGGCGACGGCGACGACCGGACCGGACTGCGCGGTCTGGCCGACCGTCTCGCCGACCGGCTCGCCGCGATCGAACCGGATCTGCGCTACGCCAACCTCGCCGTGCGCGGCAAACTGGCAGGCCAGGTGCGCGCCGAACAGCTCGACGCCGCACTGGCGCTGCGGCCCGACCTGGCCACCGTGGTCGCCGGGTTCAACGACCTGCTCCGCCCCGGATTCGACGCCGACGAGGTCGCCGGACACCTGGACGCGATGTTCGCGGCGCTGACCGGCAGTGGCGCGGTCGTCGCCACGCTGACCTTCCCCGACGTCGCCCGCATCACCCCGCTCGCGCGTCCGATCAGCGGGCGGGTCACCGCGCTCAATCAGCGCCTTCGTGCCGCCGCGGAACGGCACGGCGTCATCGTCGCCGACACGACCCCCTACGCCGTCGTCACCGATCCCCGCCTCTGGAGCCCGGATCGGCTGCACGCGGGCCCGATCGGGCATCAGCGCATCGCCGACGCACTGGCCTACGCTCTGCGCCTGCCCGGCGCCGACGACCGCTGGACCGAAGCCCTGCCGCCGCTGCCCGCCCGCGCCGCGCTTGCCACCGCCGCGAGCGAAATACGTTGGGCCGCATCCTTTCTCGGTCCCTGGCTCGGGCGACGGCTGACTGGACGGTCCTCCGGCGACGGCCGCACCGCCAAACGCCCCGACCTGCTGGCGGTTCGGCGCCGTATGGACGCCGCGACCACCGATCGACCGCGGGCGTGATCACGGCGACCGTCCGTGCCGTGGGGCGCTTCCCCGAACACGAAGTGATCGTCGGCTCGGGCGGCGATACCGGGTCGATCGGCGCTACTGGGCGAGGTTCGGGCGCCGCTTCGCGCGGTACGGCAGCGCGAACATGTACAGACCGGTGCCCATGAGCAGGAAGAGCGGGGGCAACGGCAGGTAGAACAGCCAGACCGCGGACTCGGTCAGCCCGAGTGCGGCGGCGATGAAACAGAGGACGACGGTCGTCGTGAAGACGATGGACGTCCAGCGGTGCAGCTGCCGGTAGCGCTTGTTGTTCATCGGTATCGCCCTTTCCGCGCACGATCGAATCGGTGACGACTGCCCTGGCGGACGTCACCGTACTCGTGCGTTGGTCGATTCGCGGCGATAAGGTCGAGGCGGCGAGACCGGTGCTTTCGCCAGGGGGTGGAATGCGATCGAGGAGGGTGCCCGCCGATGACGGGTCCTTGCTGCGTGTCGGTGTCACCGGACGTGGGCCGGATGTCGTGGTGCTCTCAGGTGGGCCGGGGTGCGTTCATTACCTGGAGGACGACGCGCTGGCGCCGCGAGATCAGGTGTGGGTCGACGTCGTCACGAGAGTCTGCCGCGCGCAGGTTCAGGAGTTCGCGGTGTGATCGGCGTCCATGAGGCGGGCCGCGCGCAGGGCGATGTACAGCTCGGCGGCCGCCTTGGGGTCGGCGCACCGGCGGTTGGTGAGATTCTCGATGCGGCGCAGCCGGTTGTGGATCGTGTTGCGATGGAAGTGGAGTCGGCGGGCGACCTCGAGATTCGAGCCCGCGCACTCGAACCACAAGTCGAGTGTGTCCAGCAGTTCGTTCCGGTCGGTGGCGGGCAGTTCGAGGATCGGGCCGAGGATCTCGGTGGCCAGCTCGCCGCTCGGATGCGGTGCGTGTGCCAGCAGCAACGGAATCGGCTCGGCGCCATAGCTCGTCACGGCGGGCACGCCCGGAGTCGTACAGCGACAAGCGATTTCGGCTTCACGCAGCGCCGCGGCGGCGTCGATGGGACGGGTGAACAGCCGGCTGACCCCGATGCGAGACGTCGCGCCGAGCGTCAGCAGGTCGAGTGCCGGACCCAGGCCGCGCGGCGTGACGAGGCTCAGCAGGCCGATCCGCTTGTCGGGCTCGGTGCTCCAGAACGAGTCGACGAATCCGGCGCGCAGCCGGTCCTCGATGGCGGGCAGCACCTCCGCGGCGGGATCGCTTTCGGCGTGCACCACGACGAAGGACCCGGTCTGCGGCAGATGCAGGGCACGGCAGATCCCCCACAGCGTCGCGTTGTCGGCCGTGCCCGTGAGCAGGGTGCGCAGCATGGTCCTGCGTCGTTGGTTGTCGCGGTGCACACGGTCGGCGAGGTAGTGCTCGTAGGAGTCGGCGGCCGCGCTGGAGTAGTCGTCGACGAGCCGCCAGATCTCCGAACCCAGCGCGGGCAGACAGTCCTGGGTGCTCGGCGCGGCGCCGCGCAACGATCGCTCCCAGATCAGCCGACCGGCGAGGCGGTACGCGTGCAGCAGCGCCGCGAGCGGTATCCCGAGCTCGGCTTTCAACCGGCCCGCGACTATCGCCGGATGCAGGCGCCGCGCCGCGGTGCCCGACAGCTGACCGAGGAGCGCGGCGAGATTGTCGTGGACCGTGCTGTGCAGCTGCTGATCGGTCAGCGATGTCGATTTCGCATAGATCTCGTCGCCGACGCGGATTCGGTCGACCAGGTCGTCGGTGAGTTGATCGAGCTGGTCGAGCAGATCGCGGGCGAGTAGCTCGGCCCCCTCGGGCACCGATCCGATCACCGTCGTCATGCACCGATGATACGTACCGCCGTGAGCGCCGTGGATGTGCTGCAGCACATCGCGGGGCGCGGAATCGTTGGCTGCGGCCCATGGCGCGCCACCTCGGACTGATTGCAGGATCGACCTCGAAAGTGACCTGGGCCATACGTGGGCCGGGTCGATGGTGAATCGAGAGAGGTGCCGATCGTGTACGACTACGTCGTCGTAGGCGCGGGGTCCGCCGGATCCGTACTGGTAGCGCGGCTGTCCGAGGACCCGGCCGTCCAGGTCGCGTTGATCGAGGCGGGCCGCACCGCACAGACGCTCTACCACCCCACCTCGACCTGCGCGATCGGCGCGGTGGTCGATCCCCGGCTGCGCGTGTTCGGCCTGCGCGGCCTGCGGGTCGCCGACGCCTCGGTGATGCCGAGCGTCGTGCGGGGCAACACCAACGCTCCGACGATCATGATCGGCGAGAAGGCCGCCGCGATGATCGCCGAGGAGCTCGAATCGGAAGGATCCGCACGATGACGATGACGACGGCACAGGAGATCGACTCGGCAATCGCGGCCCTGCGACTCGGCGAGATCGAATGGAGCAGGACACCCTTGCGCGGCCGACGGCAGCTGCTGGAGGAGATCCACGCCGCCACAGCGGAATTCGCGCGGGAATGGGTGGAGACCGCCGCCGGGATCAAGGGTCTGGCCGCGGACTCCCCGCTGCTCGGCGAGGAATGGGTCAGCGGCCCGTACTCGCTGCTGACCGGCGCGGCCGCTCTCGCGGAATCGCTGGCCGCTCTCGAAGACGGCGCGAGTCCGGTCGACGGATATCGGATCCACGAGGCGCCCGGCAACCGCACCGCGGTCGACGTCTTCCCGGCGAGCGGCTTCGACCGGTTGCTGCTCAACGGTTTCAGCGCTCAGGTGTGGTCGAAGCCCGGCGTGGACGCCGCCACGGTGCGGGCGCGCGCCGGACTGGGGCAGCGCACACCCGAACGGACCGGCGGCATCGCGGTGGTCCTCGGCGCGGGCAACATCTTCTCCATCGCGCCGCTGGACGTGCTCTACCAGCTCTACGCGGACAACAGGGTCGTGGTGCTCAAGCTGAACCCGATCACCGACCCCTTGCTTCCGGTCTTCGAGAAGATCTTCGCTCCGGCCATCGCCCGCGGTTTCGTGCGGATCGTCACCGGCGGCGCCGACATCGGCACCGCACTGGTGCACCACCCCGACGTCGAGTCGGTGCACATGACCGGCAGCGCGCTGACCCACGACGCGATCGTCTTCGGCGCCGGAGAAGACGGCGCCCGGCGCAAGGCCGCGCGAAAGCCGGTGCTGAACAAGCCCATCACCAGCGAGCTCGGCGGCGTCTCGCCGACCATCGTGGTGCCGGGTCGATGGTCGCGCGCCGATCTGCGGTTCCAGGCCGAGCACCTGGCGACCCAGCGACTGCACAACAACGGCTACAACTGCGTCGCCGCCCAGGTGGCGGTCGTCAGCGCGGACTGGCCGCAGAAGCAACAGTTCCTGGACGAGCTGCGAGCCGCCATGAACCGCGCGCCCGCGCGCAAGGCCTACTACCCCGGATCGGCGCAGCGGGTGGCCGCGGCACGAGCCGAATACCCCGACGCGCAAAAGCTCGGCGCGCACGGTGAACGCACGCTCATCACGGGTCTCGCGCCGACCAAATCGGAACCCGCGCTGCATACCGAGTACTTCGCACCGGTTCTCGGGGTCATCGAGATCCCAGGAACCGCGGCGGAATTCCTCGCCGAGGCGGTGCGGGTGTGCAACGACGAGTTCGAGGGGACGCTCGGGGCCAACATCATCGCCCATCCTCGGACGATGAAGTCCTTGGGCGCCGATTTCGACACCGCCGTCGCGACACTGCGCTACGGCACCGTGGCGATCAACGCCTGGACCGGCCTCGGCTATCTCACGGCCCGGGCGAGCTGGGGCGCCTTCCCCGGGCACAGCGTCCACGACGTGCAGAGCGGAATCGGCGTGGTGCACAACGCGTTGCTCATCGCCGACCCCGAACGCACCGTGGTCCGCGGACCGTTCCGGCCGTCGCCGCGCTCGGTGCTGCACGGTGAGTTCACGCTGTCGCCGAAGCCCCCGTGGTTCGTGACGAACCGCACCGGCGCCACCACGCTGCGCCGGTTGACCGATTTCGCGAAGAAGCCCAGCGTGGCCGCCCTGCCCGGCATCTTCGCTTCCGCGCTCCGCGGTTAGGCGTACCTCCGCCTTCGCTCGGCGATGCGTAGGCGGAGAACGGACTTCGTCCGACAGCGCCCGTCAGGCGACGCGACACCCACGCTCGGCCGACACGGTGAGACGCCGTGTCGGCTGAGCCGTGACCGATCTGCCGCATGGGCGCCGTCTTGCACGGTTGACGCCGCGGCGGCGGGTCAGAGTTGTTCTCCGAAAGCCGCGAGGGCTGGGAGGGGGCGCCAGCGGGGGTCGAAGAGGGCGTGGGCGCGGAAGTAGTCGACGGAGGGTTCGACGCTGTCGTCGAGGAAACACGCTCCCCACCAGAACAATCCGCATCCGGTCGACAATTCCCGCACGGTGGACAGGGCGGAACGAAGGTATTCGTGTTGGCCGCGGGTGTCGAACGGGAACTCCCGCTCGGTGTCGGTGTAGACGCGGTCGTGGCCGACGATGGGACGGAAGGGGTATGCGGTCTCGCCTATCAAGAGTCGTTTGTCCGGTCGCGATGAGCAGAGCGCTTCGAGTTTGCTCAGACGCGCGATCGTGGCGTCGTCGTGGGCCAGCGGGTAGAACGACAGCGAGACGGCGTCGTAGTCGAGGTCGAAATGGTCGGCATACCGCAACCACCACTCCGCGCCTTCGGCATCGGCGCCCCGGTCGAGATGAACGGAGACGAGTGCGGAGTCGGTGGCTTCCCGCGCACCGGCTGTCGCCGCGCGCAGGATTTCGGACAGGATCACCCACTGATCGGCCGAATTCCACTCGCGCCCGTCGTCGGCTGCGGGATGTAGCCGTGCGCCGCCGCGTGGGTCCTGCCCCGGTTCGGCCCAGAGCATCCCATTGGTGATCTCGTTGCCGATCTGGACCATCGCCGGCCGAATTCCGTGCCGCAGGAATTCGATGAGGACATCCCGGGTGTAACGCCGGACTTCCTCGATCAGCGAGCGAATCGGCAGCGCGGCCCACGATCTGGGCTTGACCTGTGTGCCAGGGTCGGCCCAGGTGTCGGAGTAGTGCAGCGTGAGACACACCGCGAGCCCGGCGGATCGGGCCGCCAGCGCCAGATGGATCGCACGCGCCAGGTTCATCGGCGACCTGCCGTCCACCCAGATGCTCAATCGCACGCTGTTCACGCCGTGCTCGGCGAGCGTCGTCGTCACCGCGGACGCTCGCCGATCCGGACAGTGCGACACATCGACTCCGTGGAAAACATCGGACACGCACTGGGATTGGTGTCGTGCCGCGGAATCTCGGAGCGGCTCGGTCGCGGCGGGTTCCACGTTCGGGTAGCCGCCCGATCCATATGTCCCGTCGTCGAAATCCAGACCGAGAAGGAGTCGGCAGTAGAACCTGGCACGCGGATGACGACTGTTCCCGATACTCGATTCCGCCCCGGCATGGCGCACGACAGCGGGAACGAGACGGTACGCGTCGAGCCGCACATGTGACGCGCCTCCAACGCCGCCCAAGGACCGAAGTCCCGGACGGCTTCGCCGTATTCGGGATCATCGAGATTCAGGGTGCGTCCGTCGGTGGCCGGCCACCGCTTGCTGCGGCACTACGCGCGGACCCGGGACCGGACGCCGCTGACGATGGACGAGGTCGCCGACGACCGCTGGTGGAAGGGCGAGGCCTACCGGGCGGGCAAGGACGCCATCGGCATCGACCGCCAGCTCGCGCTGCCGCTCGGCTCCGCACCCGGACGGATCCGCGGGGTCATCATGAGCCGCAGCGGACGCGGTTTCAGCGAGCGCGACCTCGAATACGCCGCGCTCGCCCGTTCGCTGCTCGACACCGTCGAAGCGCACGAGGCCGCGGCTTTCGCCCGCCCCGCCCTCGCCGATCCGGCCGACTACAAGATCACGCCGAGGGAGCGGGCGGTGCTGACGCTGCTGTGCGAAGGTCTGACCGCGCACGTGATCGGTACCAGGCTGGGCATCAAGCCCGCGACGGCGACGAAACACACCGAGAACCTCTACCGCAAGCTCGGCGTGCACGATCGTGTCGCGGCCCTGCGCAAGGCCCACTACCTCGGACTCGTCCCGCCGCCCTCGTAACATGGCGGCATGCGCGCTGTCGATCCGGTTCCCCACGCCGCGGAGTTGTGGGACATCACGGTCCCGGCACGGCCGGGCCGGATCGCCGGGGTGAGTATGGCCGGATTCCGCGGCCGGACGAAGAGCCCCGTAGACATGCAGGTGGTCCCTTACCCGTCGCTCACCGTGGCCATCGACTTCGGCGACGGCCTGCTCGTAGACGAGTCCAGTGGCCGGCGGTTTCGCGGCGGTATCGTCACCGGCCTCGCGCCCGACAGCGTTCGAGTGGGCGGGCGCGATATCGACTGCCTGCAGATTCGGCTGTCTCCCTCGGTCGCGCACGCGGTGCTCGGCGCGGCTTCGGAGCTGAGCGGGACGGTGGTCGGCCTCGACGAGCTCTGGGGCCCCGACGCAGGACGAATCCTGGAACAACTGCACGCCGCCGAGTCGTGGGACGAGCGGTTCGCGATCGCGGAGGCCGCGCTCCGACGGCGGCACGGGCTGGGCCGGGTGGTCGACCCGCAGATCGAATTCGCCTGGCGGCAAATGGTATCGAGTCGAGGCTCGGTTCGGGTCGAGCGGCTGGCGGACGAGATCGGGTGGAGCCGTAAGCGGTTGTGGTCGCGGTTCCGCGCCCAGGTCGGTCTCACGCCCAAGCGCGCCGCTCAGCTGGTTCGTTTCGATCACGCGGCGCACCGCCTCGCCGCGGGGCACAGCGCCGCGCTGGTGGCGGCGGACAGCGGCTATGTCGACCAGTCCCACCTCCATCGGGACGTCATGGCCTTCGCCGGTGTGACGCCCACGGCCATCGCGGCCGCGCCGTGGTTGGCGGTCGACGACGTCGCGTGGGCCGACCCCGATCGGATCGGGGCTCGCGGCGCGGCTCTTCGGCGCTGACCACCAGAGCGGAACATTTCTCCAATACACGCGGCGGCGCGCCCGGCGATGCTGGCAGTCGTACCCGGCGCGGGGTGCTGTCGAGCCGCGCGCCGGGACGGCAGGCGAGAAGCCCATGGGAGGAAACATGAACGACGTCACCGGCACCGAACGGCTGCCACTGGGTATCCGGCTGCTGCACGCCCTGGCGAAGGCGCCCGACCTGGCGACGATGACCGACGAGGAACTGGCCGCTTTCCGCGAGGCGGAGAACCGCAAGCGGGCCTCCCGCGCCGCGCGGGTGATCACCGGATTTCCGGATCGCGGCGTCACCATCGGCTGGCGCGACGTGAAGTTGCCCGATCGGACGATCCAGGTCCGGGAATATCGGCCGTCGCGCGGAGGTGCGAACCTGCCGCTGGTGCTGCACGTGCACGGCGGCGGATACGTCGGCACCGCGGCGCAATGCGATTGGGCGAACAGCCATTTCGCCGCACGCCTGCCCGCGGTCGTCGTCTCGGTCGAACACCGTCTGCTCGCTACCGGGACGCCGCTGGCAGCCGCCGTCGACGACGGTTGGGAGGTACTGCTGCACGTGGTGCGGCACGCCGCGGAATGGGGAATCGACCGGGACCGCGTCGCGATCGCCGGTGACAGCACCGGTGGTTTGATCACCGCCGTCGCGGCGATCCGCGCCAAGGAGTCCGACCTGCACCTCCGGGCGCAGGTATTGGTCAATCCGGCCACCGATCTGACCGAGACGATGTTCGACTACGACTCGATGACCAGGTACGCGGACAGCCCGACCCTGAACACGGCGCGCCTGACGCTGTTTCACCGATTGTCCGTGCCACCGGGAACGAATGCCCGTGCCGTGTCGCCGCTGCGCGCCGACGACCTGAGCGGGTTGGCCCCGGCGCTCGTGGTGGTGCCCACCGTCGACCCGCTGGCCGATCAGGGCCGCCGGTACGCCGAACGGCTGCTCGAGTCCGGCACGCCCGCGCGGCTCACCGAACATCGCGGCGCGCCGCACGGGTTCCTGGCCATGCCCGGCGTGGTGCCGCAGGCGAAGGCGGCGCGTGCGGAGATCACCGAGTTCCTCCTGGATCACCTCGTCGAGTCACAGACCGTCGCGTCGCGGAAGACCGTCGGGCGATGACCGCGACCGAACCAGTCGAGGCGAGCGAACGTTCCGCACCGCCACCGAAGGTTGCTTCCGCGCCGGAGCAGAGCATCGTGCGGTTGCTGCGCCCGTACCTGGGCGGTTTCGCCGCCGTCGTGACTCTTCAGGTTCTCGGCGCCGTCGCCGGTTTGGCTCCGCTGCTGGCGGTCGCGGAATTGGGCCGAGTCCTGTTGTCGCCCGGCCCGATCGAACACGACCACGTCTGGTTCGTGGTGATCGCGGGCGCGGCCGGTTTACTGGTCCGGCTGCTGTGCACGGCCGCGTCGGCGGGGATCGGACATTTGCTCGACGACCGGGTGCAACTGTCGTTTCGCAGGCAGTTGGCCGAACGGCTCGGCCGGGTACCGCTCGGCTGGTTCGCCCGGCGCCGGACCGGTGAACTGGCGAAGGTGGTGGGGGAGGACGTCAGCGCCGTGCACCCGTTCATCGCCCACACCCCAGGCGAACTCGTCTCGGCCTTCGTGGTGCCGCTGGTGTCGCTGATCTACCTGTTCACCGTCGACTGGCGGCTCACGCTGATCACGCTCGTCCCGGTGCTGCTCGCGGTCGCGCTCGTCCCGCTGATGATGACCCCGACCCGGCTGCGTGAGCAGGCAGATTTCGACGCGGCGATGGGACGGATCGCGAGTTCGGTCGTCGAGTTCGTGCAGGGGATCGCGGTGGTCAAGGCGTTCGGCGGATCCGGGCGCGCGCACCGCAAATTCGTCACGGCCGCCGACGATTTCGCCGACATCTTCCTGCGGATGGTGCGCGGTCTCGCCGGAGTCGCCGCCGGAATGCAGGTGGCGCTGTCGCCGCCGTTCGTACTGCTCGCCGTGCTGATCGGCGGTACGGCGCTGATCACCTCCGGTGGTATGGCCCCGGCCGATCTGCTGCCGTTCCTGCTCCTGGGACTGGGACTGACCGCACCGGTGGCGGCCCTCGGTCACGGTTTCGACGACATGCAGGCAGCCCGGCGCGCGGTCGACCGGATCCGGGACGTGCTCGCGGTGCCGTCGCTACCAGAGCCCGCGCATCCCGTCGCGCCGCAGGGGCACCGGGTGGAACTGCGCGACGTTCGATTCGGCTACGAAGACGGTCACGAGGTGCTGCGCGGCATCGACCTGGTGCTCGAGCCGGGGACGGTCACCGCGCTCGTCGGGCCGTCGGGCAGCGGGAAATCCACGCTGGTTCAGCTGTTGCCGCGGTTCTTCGATCCGACCCACGGTTCGGTCGTTCTCGGCGGCGTCGATCTCCGCGACCTCGGCAGCCGGGAGCTCTACCGGACGGTCTCCTTCGTCTTCCAGGACGTCCGGCTGCTGCGCGCGTCGGTCGCGGACAACATCGCGCTGGCCGTGCCGCACGCCGACCTCGACGATGTGGTGCGCGCGGCTCGGCTGGCGAACATCCACGAACGGATTCTCGAACTGCCGCGCGGCTACGACACCGTGCTCGGTGAAGACGCCGGACTGTCCGGCGGTGAGGCCCAACGCCTCTCGATCGCCAGGGCGCTGCTCGCCGACGCGCCCGTCCTGGTGCTCGACGAGGCGACCGCGTTCGCCGACCCGCAGACCGAACAAGCCGTGCGCCAGACCCTTTCGACGTGGGGTGGCGATCGGACGATCCTGGTGATCGCCCATCGTCTGGAAACGGTCGCCGACGCCGACACCGTCGTGGTGCTGGAGAACGGGTCGATCGTGGAGCGCGGCGAACCGGCCGAGCTGCTGGCGCGCAACGGAAAGTTCGCCGCGCTCTGGCAATCCCAGCGGAGCGCCGCGCACGCGAACTCCGCCGATGACACACCGCTAGGAGAGTGGCCCCGATGATTCGAATGCTGTTGCGGGTGCTCGGACCCGAGTACGCCCGGCCGGTGCGGCGCACCGTGGCCCTGATGACGACGACCGCGATCCTCGAGGGTCTGTCCTACGCGCTGCTGGTTCCGGTGCTGCGAGCCCTGTTCGGCGACACCCCGGCGGACGCGTGGCCCTGGCTGATCGCGTTCGGAAGCGTGGTCGCGGTCTACGCGGTGCTGCGCTATGTCAGCGATCTGTCCGGTTTCCGCGGCGGGACAACGCTGTTGCGTGGCGTCTACCACCGGCTCGGCGATCACCTGGCCCGGCTGCCCATCGGCTGGTACACAGCGGGCCGCGTCGGGGAAGTATCCGTGCTGGCCAGTCGCGGTGTGCTGCAGGCGATGAGTGTCATCGCGCATCTGCTGGCGCCGCTCGTCTCCGCCGCGGTGACGCCGCTGACGATCGTCGTCGTGATGCTCGCCTTCGATTGGCGCCTGGGGTCGGCCGCGTTGGCGGCCGTGCCGATCGTCGTGGCGACGCAGATTTGGACCGGACGCTCGACGGCCGCGGCCGATGCCGATCGTCACGAACGCGACAAGGAGGCGGCCGGCCGAGTCATCGAATACTTGCAGGCCCAGCCGGTTCTGCGCGCGGGCGGCCGGACCGTCGAACGCTTCCAGCTGCTGGACGACTCGTTGCGCGAAGTCGGGCGCGCGTCGCGCAGGCAGACGCTGTCGACGCTGCCCGGTGTCGTGGGCATGGCGCTCGTGGTGCAGGCGATGTTCAGCGCGCTGCTGGTTCTCGGCGCCTACCTCACGCTCGGCGGAAACATCGGCGCCGCAGAGGTTTTGACGATCTTGGTGCTCGCCGCCCGCTGCGCCGACCCGCTGCTGTCGCTGGCCGACATGGGTGGCCAGCTCCGTAGCGCGCGCGCCGAGCTGACAAGGCTCGAGGCGGTCTTGCGCACCGAGCCGCTGCCGCAACCCAGTGAACCCGTGCGGCCGCGCCGCCACGACCTCGAGTTCGATTCCGTCGTCTTCCGGCACGGCGACCGCACCGTACTCGACGACGTGTCGTTGACCCTGCCCGAGGGACAGCGACTTGCCGTCGTCGGCCCGTCGGGCGCGGGCAAGAGCACGCTGCTGCAATTGCTCGCGCGGTTCTACGACGCGGACGCCGGTGCGGTGCGCGTGGGCGGGGTGGACGTGCGCGCGATCGACACCGAGGACTTGATGGCACGGATCGCCATCGTCTTCCAGGACGTCTATCTCTTCGACGGCACGATCGAGGAGAACGTGCGCTTCGCGCGTCCCGACGCCGACGACGCCGAGGTGCGCGCGGCCGCGTCCGCGGCGCGACTCGACGACGTCATCGAGCGCCTGCCCGACGGCTGGGCCACCAACGTCGGCGAAGGCGGCGCGCTGCTGTCCGGCGGTGAGCGCCAACGTGTCTCGATCGCTCGAGCCCTGCTGAAGAACGCGCCCATCGTCCTGCTGGACGAGGTCACCTCCGCGCTGGACCCGGTGAACGAGGCGGCCGTCCACGCGGGGATCGAACGGCTCATGTCGGGGCGGACGGTGGTGATGGTGGCCCACCGCCTGCGGACCGTCCAGCGCGCGGACCGCATCCTCTTCCTGGACGGCGGCCGGATCGTGGAGGACGGAAACCACGAGGAACTGCTGCGGCTGGGCGGGCGCTACGCGGATTTCTGGGGAGTGTCGATGGCGCCGGTCGTGAGTGGATGAGTCCCGAGGTCATCCGAGAGGTGGCCGCGGGCGCGCGCGCGGCCGGAACCGGCGCCGCGCGAAAGTAGTCGTCTCCCAACGCAGGACGACCAGCGACATCGTCGACAGGACAACGGTCGCGACTCCGAGTACGAACCAGAACCGCACCCAGGTGGGCGGAATCGGCAGCAGTACCACGGTCATACCCCCGGCCACGAAAGCGCCGAGACGTACTCGGCGTTCGTCTCGCCGCTGGTCGCGCAGCCGGGTCGAAACCGGTGTGGCCGAGCGCCGCAGCCCGTGCGTGATCAGCGCACGCCAGCATCGCAGCCGCAGCGCCAGCGCGCCGAGCAGCGTGGCCAGCCCGAGCAACTGGGCCCATTCGGGTACCGCGCCCGCGGCCGAGGGCGTGAAGGGCAACGTCACCGAGCCGACGATGATGCCGCCCCACGCCTCCGCTGCGACAAGCTTGCGGGTCGGACGCGGCGGGTGGGGGCCGTTCGCGCCGCGGTGCGGTGCGCGTCGACCGGCCGCGAGGCGGGCGTTCATCTGTTCCTCCTAGGAAATAGTGATCATGCTACATTCGATCGTATAAGAAACGAACGATTACAGTTTGATCGTAGGAGGCTTGATGCGTGTTCTCGCACTGGGCGGGTCGGGGGCAATGGGAGCGGCGGCCGTCCGAGCGGCCGTCACGCTGCCCGGCGTGGCCGAAATCGTTGTGGCCGACCGGGATCTCGGCGCGGCTCAGCGGCTGGCCGCCGAGTTGAACGGGCGCGGCGCTGTCGTTCGCGCGCGCCGGGTGGACGTGACCGAGGCCGATGATCTGCGCGACGCGCTGCGCAGCGCCGACGTGGTGCTCAATACGGTCGGGCCCTACTACCGTTTCGGCTTGTCGGTGCTGCGGGCCGCGATCCGTGCCCGGACGCACTATCTCGACATCTGTGACGATTGGGAGCCGACGTTGCGGATGCTCGAACTCGACGCCGCGGCCCGCGACGCCGGGGTGTGCGCGATCATCGGCATGGGGGCCAGCCCCGGGGTGAGCAACCTGCTGGCGGCCCGCGCGGCCAGGGGGCTCGATGCCGTCGAAAACGTCTACACCGCATGGCCTGTCGACGTCCCCGAGGCGCTCGACACCGCCGAAGTGCTTGGCGCGGGAGGCGAACCGCCCGCTGCCGCGGTGCACTGGATGCAGCAGATCAGCGGCGCCATCACGGTCGTCCGCGACGGTCGACTGGCCGAGGAGGCGCCATTGCGCGCGGTCACCTTGGCGCTGCCCGGTCGACGCCGCGGCACCGCCTACACCGTGGGACACCCCGAACCGGTCACCCTGCACCGCTCTCTCGCGCCCTCCGGGGATGCCGCGAACCTCATGGTCGTCACACCGGGCACCGCGGCCTACCTGGATGTGCTGCGTACCGATATCGACAAGGGCAGGCTGACCAACGAGTCCGCGGCGCGGGAATTGGCCGCACCCAGCTCGCGCCGGACGCTTCGCTCCATCCTTCGCGCCGCCCGTTTCGCCTCCCACGGCACCCTGCCGCCGTTCTTCGCCGCCGTCACCGGCCGCGCGGGAGACGAACACCGCACCGTCCTCGCACATCTGGCCGACAGTGCCGAAGTCGACCGGTTCACCGCCGACATGGCCCGGTTCACCGGCATCCCCTTGGCGCTGGGCCTCGCCCAACTCCTCGACGGCACGTCACGCGCAGCGGGGGTTCACCCACCGGAAACGATCATCGATCCCGAACGCTTCTTCACCGATCTCGGCATCCACATCGGTTCGAGCTCGACCGAGCGAGTGGTCAGCGTCGAACAGTCGTCCAGCGCTACCGTCGCCGACGACGGTAGCGCGCGGTCGGCTCCGCAACCCGGTTCAGGAGTTCCCATGGAACGTGACCACGGTTCACCTCGAGTTCGGGAGACAACATGACCACCAAATCCGCGCTCGTCACCGGAGCCTCCTCCGGCATCGGCGAGGCCACCGCCCGCATCGGCGCCCGGCCACTGATCTTCCTGAAGTGGCTGCTGCCCGACCGCGCCTTCGACGCGATCATCACGCGCGCCGCGGGCGTTCGAGAGCACAAGCCGCGATAGTCGGCGTGGTCAGTCCGCGTGGGCGACCAGCACCGGGCAATGGGCGTGCTGGACGAGGTGATTGCTGGTCGAGCCGAGCAGCAAGCCACGGAATCCGCCGCGTCCGCGGCTGCCGACGACGACCAGTTGCGCGCTCTTGGACCATTCGATCAGCTGTTTGCGGGCACCGGACAGATAGACCCGGCGGGTGACCGCGACGGAGGGATATTTCTCCTGCCAGCCCGCCAATCGTTCCGAAAGCAGCGCGTGTTCGGCGGTTTCCAGCTCGGCGATCGGGATCTGGAGATAGCTGGTTCCGGCGAACTGTCCCTCCGACAAGTCGCTCCAGGCGTGCACGACCACCAGTTCTGCGTCGCGCGCACACGCTTCGTCGAACGCGGCCTCGATCGCGGGTTCACCGATCGGGCTGCCGTCCACACCGACCACCACCGGGCCGCTGCGCCGGACCTGCTGCTTGACGCCGTTGTGGCGCGCGACCACGATGCGTCCCTTGCCCTGGCTGGCCACCGCAAGCAGGGTCGAGCCCAGGTGCGCGAAGGATCCGACCCCGGGAGTCGCGCCGAGCACGACCAGATGCGCTGTCGTCGACAATTCGATGAGCAATGCGGCGGGATTGCGGTCGGACAATTCCGTGGCGACCTCGAGATCCGGGTGCGCCTCGCGGGCGATCCGCTCCCCGCTCGTCAAAGCCTGTCGCCCGTGGTCGCGCAGGTGCTCGACGACCGAGGGCACCAGCACCTCGTAGGACCCCAACACCGCGCGGGTGGCGGCGAGATCGTAGCCGTGCACGACGATCAGACGACGTCCTCGATCGGCCGCGGTCTGGGCGGCCCACGCCACGGCGTGCGCGCAGGCGGGCGAGCCGTCTGTTCCGACCACCACTGCCGCCGCGGCCATTTCGTGTACGTCGTGTCGGTGTTGGCCGGTCATGGCTGCTGCCTTTCAGTCGAATCTGGACGCCCCGCGCACCGGCGGGGCTGCTGGCCGCCGCGGAAGCGCCGCCCACGATCGTCAGTATCGATCGGCTCGATCCACCGAACCCAGGGCCAATGGGCCTCGGCCGAAAGGCTGAATGGCACACGCGGTGGACCGATGAATTCGCGCGAGCGGAATCGTCTGAATCCGAGAACGACCCGGGCGGACCGGGACGTGGATCGACCACACCGCCGGCTCTGCCGGCCACGAGCGAAGGGAAGCCCGTGTCGAATGTCGTGTCCAGCGAGGACCTGTGGGCAATGGCGCACGCCGAACGCGCCGCGTTGGCCGAGGATCTCGCCGCACTGGACGACCAACAGTGGGCCATGCCCTCGCTGTGCGGAGATTGGGTGGTCGAGGAGGTCGTCGCGCACCTCACGGCGGCGGCGAGCATCGGCCGGGCGCGCTGGCTGATCAGCGTCGTCGGCGCCCGCTTCGACTTCGATCGGCACAACGACCGGCGACTGGCCGAGCACCGCGGCGCCGACCCGGCCGAAACCCTCGAACGGTTCCGTTCGATCGTCACGAGCACCACGGCCGCGTCGGGACATACCGCGGCATGGCTCGGCGAGGTGATCGTCCACGCCCAGGACATCCGGCGTCCACTCGGACTGCCCCGCACGCCCTCGGTCGCGGCGTGCCTGGAAGTGGCCCGTTTCTTCGCCGCCCGCGATTTCACCGTGCCCAGCCGCAGCCTCATCGAGGGCCTGCGCCTCGAAGCGACCGACAGCGCCTTCGCCACGGGCACCGGCCCGCTGGTCCACGGAACGACCCTCGCGCTGACCATGGCCATGGCGGGAAGGCACCCGTACTGCGACGACCTCGCCGGTTCCGGCCTGCCCACGCTGCTTTCCCGCTGTTCACCGCGTAAGTCAGCGCCTCGCGGCGAAGACTAGGCGACTACCCGTTGTGGGCGGGCGCGCCGTCGACGAGTCTGATGCCGGAGACGAGTGTGGGTTCGATCTCGATCACTCCGTCCATGGGGGAACCGATCCAGGGGTGGAGGGTTTGTTGGTAGTGGGTGGTGCGGGCGGGGTCGGTGATCGGTCGGGCGATTCCGGTGACGACCACCGACCAGCCGGT
>NZ_JBEXKI010000008.1:0-494614 GCF_040609595.1 Nocardia sp. NPDC004654
ACCGGCTGGTCGGTGGTCGTCACCGGAATCGCCCGACCGATCACCGACCCCGCCCGCACCACCCACTACCAACAAACCCTCCACCCCTGGATCGGCTCACCCATGGACGGAGTGATCGAGATCGAACCCACACTCGTCTCCGGCATCAGACTCGTCGACAACGACACCACCGATGGCACGGGGACCGTCAGCCGGTAGCCGGGCACTGGGTGGAGGGGCTCACCGGATGTGACCGCGGCAAAGCGAGTGCGCTGGAAACGGTGTGGTCAGGACGGCGCGATGCGGTCGTTGGTCCCGACAGTCGATGACCAACGACCAGCGCGCACCGGGGCACCCGCTGCCTAGCCTTGAAACAGTTGGCCACGCCCAATCTTCAGGGGACAGAAAGGCACACGCACATGTCGACCTCCAATCCGCCCGTCGTCGTCGGAGTCGACGGCTCCGCCCAGTCGCTCACCGCCGTGCGCTGGGCGGCCGAATACGCCGCCCGCCACCGATCTCCCCTGCAGCTGATTCACGCCCTGGGCGTGCCGATCGATTTCGGTCCGGGGATGGCCGGTCCGGTCTTCGACATCGAGTCCTTGCGCCGCGCCGGACATGATCTGCTCACCACGGCGACCGAGACCGCCCGGACCGCGGCCGCGCCGATCGCCGCGGTCGAAATCTCCCCGGTCCTGGCCGACGCCGCGCCGGTGCCGGTGCTGCGCGACCGCGCCGCCGAGGCGCGCCTGCTCGTCGTCGGCACGCATGGCCACGGCGCGTTCGGCCGGGTCCTGCTCGGCTCGGTGAGCACCGCGTTGGTCCGGCACGCCCCAGGACCGGTCGCGATCATCCCCGAAACGAAATCCGAACGCTCGCAAAAGCCGGTCGTCGTCGGAGTCGACGGCTCGCCGTGCAGCGCGCACGCTGTCGCGATGGCCTTCGAGGAAGCCAGTCAGCGCGGCGCGGAAGTGATCGCCGTGCACGCCTGGTCGGAGTTCTTCCGCTACGAATCCCGCGCGGAGATGCAGACCGAAGCCGAAGCGCTGCTCGCCGAAAACCTCGCCGGATACAGCGACAAATACCCCGAGGTTCCGGTCATCCGCATCGTCACCGAAGACCGCCCCGCCCGCCGGCTGCTGCAAGCCGCCGCCGACGCGCAGCTGATCGTGCTCGGCAGCCACGGCCGCGGCGGATTCCCCGGCATGTCGCTCGGGTCGGTCCCCAACGCCGTCCTGCACCGCGCCGAATGCCCCGTCATCGTCGTCCGCCCGCGCGCTCACCATTGACCCGCGCCGAACGCGGTGGAACACCGTGCCACTCGCCGACGACCACGCCGGTCGACACCGCGAAGGTTCAACGCGATCACGCCAAGGTGAGGCCACCGGCGATGTCGGCCGTCAACAGCGAGATCGCCAGTACCAGAACGATGGCCCGTGAAACTCTGTGCCACAACCATTGTCATCACATACCGGTTGCTTGCTCGCTACGTCTGCGGCGCCGGGCCACGATCGGGTGCGGGATCCGTTCGTGGGCCGCCGCCCGGAGCGCCGCCAGGCTCGTGGGCGCTGCGGTGAGTTGCCGATTCCGAGACCGATTCGGCCGAACTGCGTACAGCGGGCAACGACGACGCGGGGACGCGCTTTCGGGTTGTCGGCAGCGTGGCCTCGTAGGCGGCGATCGCGGTCGGCAGGGTCGGATACAGGTGCTCGACGCCGATGCGGTCGGTGAGCCCCGCGGCGTCGAGATCGTCACGTAGGTCTTGTTTGACCCGCGCCATCGCGAAAGTGATTCCCCGGCGGGTCAATTCGTCGCGGAGTTGCTCGACCGCGTCCAACGCGGTGAGGTCGACCTCGACGTTGGCTTCGGCATTGAGCACGAACCAATCCACCGCCACGCCGTCGCGGTCGGCCTGCTGGTCGACCGCGGCCAACGCGCGGCGGCGGAAGTCTTCGGCGTTGGCGAAGCACAAGGGTGCGTCGTAGCGGTAGATCACCAGTCCGGCAACCGGTTCGGCTTGCGGGTAGTCGTCGATGTCGTGCATGCCCGCTATGCCGGGCACGAATCCGAGGATCGCGTCGTGGGCGCGTGCGACCCGGCGCAGCAGATCGAAGATCGACAACGCGACCGCGATCAGCACCCCGTAGAGCACACCGAAGGCCAATACCGCGACCAGAGTGGCCAATGCCAGCAGCAGCTCGCTGCGCCGGAAGCGGCCGATACGCGCGAACTCCGGCCAGTCGATCAACCGCAGCGCAGCGTAGATCACCAGTGCACCGAGTGCCGCGGTCGGAAAGCCCGCGAGCACTCCCCTTGCCCCGAACAACACCGCCAGCACCACGATCAGCGCGGTCAGCGAGTACAGCTGGGTACGCGCGTGCATGGCGTCGGCGATGGTGGTGCGGCTGCCGCTGCAGCTGACCGGGAATCCGTGCAAGACCCCGGCGGCGAGGTTGGTCGCGCCGAGCGCCGCCAGCTCGGTGTTCGCCTCGACATGGCGACCGTGGCGGGCCGCGAAAGCCCGTGCGGTCAAGGCGTTGTCGGAGAAGCCGACCACCGCGATCCCGATCGCCGGCGCGATCAGCTGCCCGACATCGGCCCACGCCACCGTCGCCAGACCCGGGATCGGAATGCCCGCTGGTACCGCACCGACGGTGGCGATGCCGTGTTGTCGCAGCGACAGCGCCGCGACCACCGCGGTCGCGGCCAGCACAGCCAACAGCGGTGCGGGCAGTCGCGGCATCCGCCACGCCGCCAGACCCAGCCCGGCCAGCACACCGGCGGCCAGCGCGGCGGTCGGCCACTGCCACTGTTCGAGGTTGTCGGCGAAGGAACGCACTTGGTCGGGGATCGTGCTCCCTTCGACCGGCACACCGCTGACCCGGCCGAGCTGACCGACGATCATGATGCCGGCGGTCCCGGCCAGATACCCGACCAGAACGGGTTTGGACAACAGATCCGCGAGCACACCCAACCGGATCAGCGCACCCGCCAGGCACACGCACCCGACCAGCACCGCGAGGATCGCGGCCAGCGCCGCGTACCGGCTCGGATCCCCGCCTGCCAGCGGGGCAAGGGCGACCGCGGTCATCAGCGCGGTCGTCGATTCCGGCCCGACCGACAGCTGGCGAGAAGTACCGGCCACCGCGTACACCGCCAACGGACCCAGCACCGCCCACAGCCCGGCCACCGGCGGCAGTCCTGCCACCGTCGCATACGCCATGACCTGCGGCACCAGATACGCCGCCACGGTCACCCCGGCCAGCACGTCAGCGCGCAGCCAGCCACGCCGATAGTCATGGAACTGCTCCACGCCCGGAAGCACACGCGACCACATCATCTTCAGCATTGTGCGGCCCCGCGACTGTCGATGCCCGCTAGGTCCGACTTGTGAGCGCCCGCGACCGGTCGCCCCGAGGCGCACATCATCCGCGAGTCTCCTGATGGCCGCTTCCGCGCTCGCAACCGGCGCCGCCGTAGACGCGCCAATCCTGCGCTATCGGCGACACCGCGCCCAACGCTCCACCAGATCCAGAGGAACCCGGATCGGGCTCGATGCCGCCGTGAGAGGCTGTGCAGCCAGGGCAATCGAGACGCCGCGCGCCTCAGCTTGGTCGAGGCGTCGGCGAGCGGCCATCCCACGTAGTCAGGTCGTGTACATCACGACCCCGAGCTTGGACTCCGCGGTCTTGGCATAGAAAGCAGTGAGTCCCTCGAGTTCGGCGACGATGATTCCCGGACCTTCCTCGGGTGTGATCAGCTCCAGTTCGTAGATTTCGTGCTCGTCGACCAACTCGTCGAAATCGGCTCGCCTGACAGCGGTTTCGACGGCCAGCACGTCAACCGTGGCAAGACGTGCGGCGAGCTCGGTCGCCTGATCCGGCGACACCACGGAGAAAGCCCCGTTCTCCAGCGTCGAGCAGGCGATGCTGTCGGCGCCGCCGACCACGGACCACAGCTCGTGGTCCTCGGGGCCGGGCCAAGCCTCCCCGGTGAGGAAGTAATTGAGCGCGGCGGCGTAGTGGGTGCGGTAGTGGCCGGGCTTGTCGAGTCTGTTGATGCTGGTCGGATCCTGCCGGAGTGCGTGGATCTCATCGCTGCTCACCGCTTGCAGCCAGGTCGCCTGTGCCACGGGCTCTCTTCCTCTTGTTCGACAGGTGCACAAGGGTCTTCGGCGCAACGCAACCGTGCCCGGACGGGCGCAGAAGACACTTCTCGCGCATCGTACGGCTGGCCGATGCTTCGGCGTGCGGTCAGGCGCGCCAGATCGAGCTTCTCGACCTGCGGCCAGCAGTCGGGCCCTTCGAGCTCGACAGCCTCCGGGTCCCACTGGAAAAGCGGCTGGGAACTGCGCCACGGCGGTCGATCGCGCAGAGCGATCGACCGCCGAGTGTGCCGTTCCAGCGATCACCGAACACGGCACGCGTGCTCAGCTCAGGGTGAACGTCGCCGTACCCGAGATCTGCTCCATCTCCCTGTCGTTCGAGTCCAGCGCGACGATCCGCGCCTCCACCCGGCCGACGCCCGGCGCCGTGCCGAATCCGACGATCACGCCGTCCACCGTGTGTTGGACGACACCGTTCACGACGCGGTGCTGCTGCCCGTCCGCGTACCCGGTATCCAGGTTCTTGAAGCGCACGGCGACCTTCCAGTCCGCGCAGGCCTCCCCGGTCTGGGTGACCTTCACCCGCACGCCGAACGTGCCGGACTGCTCCTGCGGCACGGTGACCGCGTCGATGATCGCGGAGCAGCTGGTCGGAACCAGGCGCGTCAGGGTCGGCGTGAACGGAGCGCCTGGTTCGTGCGGAATGGCGGAAGACGGCGCCGCGAGCCCGACCGCCCCGGCGGCGGTCACCGCTGCTATCACACCGACACGGGCCGAAAACTGTTGCAGCTGCTTGCGATTGAGAGTCATGACCGATTTGTCGGGTCACCGGCAACCGTTGTTACCACAGCAGTTGCGTTAGTGAAATCACTGTAACATTCGGAAGAGACGCTGTTGACGATCTCTCGAAGCAGATCGAAAGCCGTTACAGCTCTGCGGCTCTCAGCTTCAACGCTGATCCGGCGGCATCGGCTACGTCGCGGCGTCCGCGAGCTGCCGATAGAGCCGCGCCAGCTGCACGGCGTCCTTGCGATCGAATCCGATCATCTCGTCGATCTCGCGGGACAAGAGCTCGAGGAGGTCCGCGATCGCCGCGTGCTGCGCGGGGCGGAGGCCGCGCAGGGTCGTCTCGTCGTCGCGTCGCGCACCGCGGAGAAAGCCGCTGAGGTGGATCCAGAGCTCGAAGTCGTACGGTTCGATCAGCATCAGCTTCAGCACCGCCGGGAGGTAGTATTCGACGGCCTGCGCGGTCATGTACGCGAAGTCTTCCATGTGCAGGCCGGGCATAAAGCTCTCGCGGTCGATGTCCGCCCGCGTGCGGCCGTAGAAATGCGCGATGACGTACGGCGCGTCGATGCTCGGCGGTGCGAGTTCGTCCTCGGTGAGCGGCCGCGAGCCCGCGAACACCTGATCGATTCGGTGCGTGACCTCATCGCGACTCCTCATGGCCGCCAACCTATCCCACCTCACGACAGTCACGTCAGCCGCAGGTCGGCTGGGGTTCAGGCGTTCTCGCTCGTCCGGCAGAACCCCGGTCGCATGCGGCGAATCCGACGCCCGGCGCGCCGCACGCACCCACAGCCGATGTGGCTGCGAAGCTGGGCTGCAGGTGGGACGATCACGTCGTGACAACCGGTGCGGAGGGCGCTGTCGTGCGGCTCGGCGTGAGCGCGGCTCGCCCCGCGTGGAGGTGGATCAGACCGAGTGTTTCCCACTCGTCGCTGGCCGGGTACGCCGACGAACTGGCCGACGACGTCCGGCGGCGGGAGACCGCACTGCGGGATCAATTGCGGGCGGGCCCAACGGATCCCAACTTGGCCGTCGAGATCACCGTGCGAACGAAGACCGACACCACGCCGGTGGCGGTGGCGCGGATCACCGAATGTGTACAGGGACTGCGGGTTCGGCGGGTGTTGCTGCTCGGCGAGGCGGGCAGCGGTAAGACCGTCGCGGCGACCCACCTGGTTCTCGGGCTACTCGATCGCCGCCGGGAACTCGGTGACGCGGCCCGAGCGGCGGAGCCGGTTCCGGTGCGCGTCAACGCCGCCGGGTGGAACGGCGAGCAATTGTTCTCGCGGTGGCTGGCCGAACGGCTCGGCTCGGACTATCGGCTGCACCGGCGCGTGGCGAAAGCTCTGGTCGATGCCGGTCTCATCCTGCCCCTGGTCGACGGACTCGACGAGATGGAATCCGTCGAGGCCGCGCACGCGGCGCTGGCCCGGATCAATGAGGTGCCGTGGCGGCATCGGCCGCTGGTGGTGCTGTGTCGCACAGAGGATTTCGAGGAACTGCGCCAGCAGCCCGGCGGCGCTCGCCTCGTCGGCGCGGCCACGATCACGATGGGATCGTTCAGCCACGAACAGATCATCGGTTACCTGAAGCAGCGGCAGACGGATGACGACGTGGCCGACGACGCGTGGAGCGAAGTGATCGGCCAGGTCGAACGGGAGTCCACCGGGCCGTTGGCGACCGCGTTGCGAACCCCTTGGATGCTCGCTCTTGCCGACACCGCCCAGCGGCACGACCCGGAGATCGCCTCCCGGCTCGCGCGGAGCACCGAAGCCGACGACGTTCGCGCCAGACTGCTCGCCGAGCAGATACCCGCGGCCGTGGACGGCAGAGATCGCGACGGACCGTATGAGCACTACGACGTCGACAAGGTCACTCGATGGCTGGCGACTCTCGCGCGGCGTCTAGATGAGCGCGGCGCCACCGGAGGCGACGGAACCACGATACGGCTCGACGAGGTGTGGGAGCTGGCTGGACCGGTCCGCTGTCGCGCCCTCTACGGACTCGTCTGTGGACTGGTAGCGCTTCTCGGCTTGCTTCCGTCGTTTCTGGTCGCGGTCGATGAGGAGCCGTCTTGGCTGGACGAGGGGTGGTGGTCCTGGCTGGGGCTCGCATTCCCTCTGGTGATTGCGATTCCCGTCGGTTGGCTGCCGGATGTCGAGGGACGTCGGCTGGCATGGCGGATACCGGGACGATCGTGGTGGCGGCATGCACTGTCCCGGCTATGGGAGCCGACCTGGCTCGCGATCATCGTGATGGTGGTGTGTGGTGTGTTCGCGGTGTTCGCCGACATCACCGCTGTCGAAGCGGTGGTGCTGGTGGCGCTCGCTCTTCCAGGGTGTCTGGCCTACGCGCTGGTGCGGGTGTTGTCGGTGGACAGTGCGGACAAGGGCAAGTTGATCATGCACGAGACTCGCCTCGTCCGCGATGACACGACGGCCGCGGCGGTCATCGGCGCACTCGTCGCGGTGGCGATATGGGCCGGCTTCGCGTCGGCGGACCGACTCGGCGGCGAGCCCGATGGCAGCCTCCTCGCGCCGCTGTACACGGCCGGGTATTTCGGGCTGGTCGTCGTCATGGTGTACGGGGTCGCCACTGGGCGCTATCTCACCGCCGCGGTGCTGTTCTCGATCGATGAATCCTTTCCCGACCGTCCCGCTCGTTTTCTCGAGTGGGCGCGGCGCGGCGGCCTGCTGAGCGTGTCCGGTGACGCCTATCAATTCCGCCACGAGACGCTTCGTGAATGGGTGAAGGCCAACACGCCGTCATAGACCGGCACCGAATCCGATGACGTCGGACTGGCCACCTGCTCCGGGAGCGAGCGCTCCCTGGCGGCAAGCGATTTCGCTGAGCCGGTGCGGGTACTGGACAAGGCATCCGAATGACTGGTCGCCTCGGACAGGCCAGTGATCGACGGAGTCTCAGGAGAGCGCGATCATGGGTCCGGGGAAGACGACGTCACGGAATCCGCCGCCGACTTTCTTGCCGCCGTCGCCTGCGGTCCAGCTCGGCTCCCCGGCTTGCCAACCGTCGTGTCGATGCCACTCCAGGTCGTCGTGTCCCTCGATGCCGTAGATCTGGCCGCTGCCGTCGTAGGAGCCGAACACCCGGCTGTACGCATTCCAGCCGCTACCTACCCGTCGACCACCCTCACCCGCGGTCCAGACAGGCGATCCGTCGGTCCAGCCGTCATGGCGGTGCCAATCCATCTCACCATCGGCGGTGATCCCGTAGATGATGCCGCCACCGACCGAGAACACCCTCGGATACACGTCCCATCCCCCGCCGACGTGCCGACCGCCGTCGCCCCCGGTCCACGCCGGTGACCTATCCGTCCACCCGTCGTGGCGATGCCAATGCAAATCACCCTCGGGCGTGATCCCGTAGATGACGAAACCATTGGGCTGCCCCGCCACCGCCCGCCTGCCGCCCGCGAAAACCTGGACATACGCGTTCCAACCGCTACCGACCAAAAGACCGCCATCCCCGGCCGTCCAGGCCGCGGCACCGTCTTTGAACCCATCGTGGCTGTACCAGTGCATCTCCCCCGCGGGCGTGATCGCGTAGAGGATTCCCTGCGCCCCACCGCAGAAAACGGAACTGTAGGCATCCCAGCCGGAGCCGATGTTCAATCCTCCGCCGAGCCCCGTCCAGCCGTTCGTACCATCCGATGTTCCGTCGTGACGGGCCCACTGCATGCGTCCGTCAGGCTTGATCCAGTAGAAGACTTGACCGAGATCACTCATCGATCCTCCATTCGGTTGCCGATTGGGGAACGCGGAGCTGCCAGCCAGCAGAAGTATTCCACGTCGGCCGAGATGCCACGGAAATTCGAGGTGAGCGGCGTTCGGTCGTTTATTCGCCCGGTCGCAGGGCATCCGTCGACGACCCGTGATTACCCGACGCCGAAGCCGCCGCCAGGGCAGTGACATCGATAGCCTTCATGTTGACACCGCTTACACTAAGGCAATGTAAGCGATGCACACATGATTGTCGACGGAAGGGAAATTCGAGATGTATGCGGTGACGCTGGACAGCTTCGGTGGACCGGAGGTCATGAAGTGGACCCCGGTGGGCGAGCTGCCCGCGCCCGGTCCGGGCGAGGTGGCCATCGACGTGGTGGCCGCGGGGGTGAATCGCGCCGACGTCATGCAACGCTACGGCCTCTACCCGCCGCCGCCCGGCGCGAGCGACATCCTCGGCCTGGAGATTTCCGGTTTCGTCGCCGAAGTCGGTGCGGGCGTGACGGATTGGCAGTCCGGCGATGCGGTGTGCGCACTGTTGGCAGGCGGCGGCTACGCCGAACGGGTGAACGTGCCCGCCACCCAACTGCTTCCAGTGCCCGAGGGCGTGAGCATGACCGCCGCGGCGGCGCTGCCCGAGACCGCCGCAACGGTCTGGTCGAATCTGGTGATGACGGCAGGCCTGCGCAGCGGACACACCCTGCTGATTCACGGCGGCGGCAGCGGAATCGGCACGCACGCGATTCAAGTCGGCCGAGCGCTCGGCGCTCACGTAGCGGTGACGGCGGGATCGCAATTCAAGTTGGAGCGCAGCCGGGAACTGGGAGCGAGCACACTGATCAATTACCGCGAACAGGATTTCGTGGATGTCATGACCACCGAATATCGAGGCGCGGACGTAATTCTCGACATCATGGGCGGAAGTTACCTGGACAAGAATGTGCGGGCACTGGCCGAGGACGGCCACCTGACGATCATCGGACTACAGGGCGGCGCGACCGCGGAACTGAATCTCGGCGTGCTGCTGAGCAAACGAGGCTCCGTTCACGCGACGAACCTGCGTCGCCGTCCGGAGCGCGGGCCGGGCTCGAAGGCCGAGATCATCGCCGAACTGCGCAAGCAATTGTGGCCGTTGATCTCCGAAGGAACGGTCGTGCCGGTCGTTTCCGCCGAAGTCCCCATCACCGATGTCGCCGAGGCGCACCCGTTGCTGGACTCCGCCGAGACCGTCGGCAAGGTGGTGCTCACGGTTCGCGAGCCCTGACCCGGCACGCCGTCCGAGCCGCCGCACCCCGGGTGGCCATCAACCGACCCGGGGCCCGAGTACCGCGTAGACCGCCGTGCGGACCCGATCGGCAACCGCCTCGGCGGGCGCGGCCTCGAACTTGCCGTCCATGTGCAGGAAGGCGAGACCGTGCACAAGGGCCCACACCGCCGTTGCCATCCCGTCGATATCGGCAGTGGGAAAGGCTTGCCGCACAATGGCTTTGAGGTACTCGTTGATCGCCTCCACCGCGGCAACCCGCTCGGAGCTGGTCGGATCACAACCCTCGGCGAACATCACCCGGAACAGCCCCGGCCGTGTCAGCGCGAACTGGACGTAGGCGATCGCGGTGGCGGCGAGCCCTTCTTTCGTGGCCGGTTCGGGATGCGCCGCGGCCAGATACGCGGCCAGTTCCCGGTAGCCCACCGCCGCGACGGCGGACAACAGGGCATTGCGGTCGGCGAAGTGCCGATACGGCGCCGCGGTGGACACACCGGCGCGCCGGGCTGCCGCGCGGAGCGACAACTCGGTCGCGCCGCCTTCCTCGAGGAGCTCCACGGCGGCGCGCACCAGCGCGTTGGGTAGATCGCCGTGGTGATACGACGTGGTCGACGTTGCCATGGCTACAACCTAACAAGAGTTGACAGCGCTTACATGCACCTCTTAATGTTAGCGCCACGCCCACGATGTGAACGATGTAAACATTACTGACCGAAGGGAGACCCCCATGGCGAGGGGTTCCGCGGGAGACGAGTTGTTCTCACCGCTCCAGCTGCGATCCGGCCAGGTATTGCCGAACCGGATCGCGAAAGCGGCCATGGAAGAGGGCATGGCAGGACGGGCGCAACTGCCGGACGCGCGCCTGATCTCGCTGTATCGACGGTGGGGCGCCGGTGGCGCGGGCTTGTTGATCACGGGCAACGTGATGGTGCACGCCGAAGCGCTGACCGGTCCGGGCGGCATCGTCCTCGACGCCGAGACGCCGCTGGAGCCGTTCGCGGCATGGGCGCGGGCGGGCAAGGCCGCCGGTGCGGCCATGTGGATGCAGATCAGCCACCCCGGTCGCCAGGTCCAGGCGAACATGCCAGGAGTCGTGTGGGGACCGTCGGACATCGCGGTCGACCTAGGCCGCCACTCCAAGCGATTCGGGCGACCCATCGCGATGACCCCCGAACAGATCGCCGCCACCATCACGCGCTTCGCCACCACCGCGCGACGGGCCGAGCAGGCCGGGTTCGACGGTGTGGAAGCGCATGCCGCGCACGGCTATCTGCTGTCGCAGTTCCTTTCTCCGCTGGTCAACAATCGCACCGACGAATGGGGCGGCTCGCTCGAGAACCGCGCGCGGCTGCTGCTCGATATCGTGCGCGCCATCCGCGCCGCGGTGTCGTCGAGTTTCGCCGTCGCGGTGAAACTGAACTCCGCGGACTTCCAGCGGGGCGGCTTCGACGCCGACGACGCGCACAAGGTGATCGGCATGGTCGCGACGCTCGGCGTCGATCTGGTCGAAGTGTCCGGCGGCAGCTACGAAAGCCCCGCCATGAACGGTCGCCCCGCCGACGGACGCACCGCGGCCCGGGAGGCGTATTTCCTGGAACTGGCCACCGAATTGGCCCGAACCAGCGCGCTGCCCCTGATGCTGACCGGCGGGATCTCCCGCCGCGAAACCGCCGAACGCGTACTGGCGAACAATGTCGCGGTGATCGGCATGGGAACGGCGCTCGCGGCTACCCCGGATCTACCGAACCGTTGGCGTGAGGGTTCGGCGGCGACCGGGAGCCTGAAGCCGGTGACCTGGTCGGACAAGTCGCTCGCCTCGCTCGCCGAAATGGCGCGCGTCCGCTATCAGATGCGCCGAATGGCCGCCGGGAGCAATCCCGCACTCGGTGTCCACCCGGCGTTCGCGCTGCTCGCGGACCAGCTGGTGCAGGGTCGCGCGCTGCGGCGCTACGCACGATGGCTCGCGTCGAAGGAGCGACAGGAGATCGAAAACCCGAGCGCGGCGGTGCTCTGAACACAAGACCTCCGGCGCACTGCCGGCCCACCGGTTGAAGCAAGCGGGCGTCGAATACTCCAAAGCGCTGATTCCGCTGCGGCCCCACATCGTGGTCGACCGAAATCTGTACACCGGCCAGAATCCACAGTCCTCGGAGCAACTGGCCGAACGGCTGGGCGCCGACGTCGGCGCCCAGTCCGCGAAGTGAGCCACACTGCAGCCCGCGACCAGTGTTGACAGTGTTCACATTCGTGATTAGCCTGATGTTAGCACTGTACACATATGAGCGAGGAGCTTCATCAATGCCATCGACCTACCAGGAAACAGTCGTGGTCGACTTGGGCGGCCACGTGGTCACCGTTCCGAAAGGCGGCCTGTACGACCGGTACCGGATGAACACCGACCTCGACGAAGTCGCCCGCGATCCCCGGGTCAGTAGCGTGGACTTCTTCCGACGGCTGCCCAAGACGAAGGTCGACTCGCGCATCGGCGCCACACTGACCCCGAACTTCTACTACCGCATCTCCACCGCGCGGCTGACGATGCTGGCCCGCTCGCGGGCGATCCGGTCGCGCCTGCCCGAGGAGCTGGCGCCGCTCGAGGTCGCGCCCGGGTTCGGGCTGGTCTCGGTGATGTTCTTCCGCTACGAGGTGTGCGACATCGACTTCTACACCGAAGCTGCCGTCGGCATCGCCGTGCGACCGGCACGGCACGGACGCCTGGGATTCTTCGACCTGGCCACCGGCCTGGCCAACGACCACCTGCACTCCTATGTGCTGTCGCTGACGGTCAGCACCGACATCGCCCAGGTGCGCGGCCACGACGGCTACGGCTTCCCCAAGTGGGTCACCGACATCGATGTCGACATCGACACCGACCGCACCACCGCCCGGGTGACCAACGACGCCGGCGGAACCGACCTGTCGCTGTCGGTGGCCACCCCCGCCCAGACCGCCCACCCGACCGGCGAACACGTCTCCTCACTCACCTCCTACACCACGATCGACGGCGCCTGGCACTCCACCCTGAGCCAGATCAACGTGCTCTCGGCCGGAACCACCCGCTTCCCACGCAAGATCGACCTCGAGATCGGACAGGGTCGCATGGCCGAGGACCTGCGATCGCTCCAACCGATCAAGACCGTTCGCCTCGACGTCACCACCGAAGGCCAACTCGCCCTGCACATGCCGGTCCCGACCTCGATCCGGAGCCGGAATTGAGGAGCCCTGCTATGCCCACCGATCACACACCCACTCTGGCCCGAGGCTCGGGCCTGCCCGCATCACTGACCTCGGCCCTGATCGAACGTCTGGCCGCACGAGTCACCGCCACCGCGGACGCCGAACGGGTCACCACCAACGCCCCCTACACCGGCGCCCCACTGGCCGACCTGCCCGTCTCGACGCCCGCGGACGTCGAAACCGCGTTCCAGCGGGCCCGCCACGCCCAGGCGGCCTGGGCCGCCACGTCCATGCGTGAGCGGCAGCAGATCATGCTGCGTTTCCACGACCTCCTGCTCGACCGGCAGAACGAGGTCCTGGACCTGATGCAGGCCGAAAGCGGCAAGACTCGCCGCGACGCGTTCCTCGAAGTGACCGACATCGCGATCACCGCCCGGTACTACGCGCGCAGCGCGGCGAAACTCCTTGCGCCCAAACGCCGTCGCGGCGCGATCCCGCTGCTGACCCACACCACCGAACTGCGCCACCCCAAGGGCGTCGTCGCGGTCATCTCACCGTGGAACTACCCCCTGAGCATGGCCGCGGGCGACGCCATCCCGGCGCTCATGGCGGGCAACGCCGTCGTGCAGAAGCCCGACACCCAGACCGCCCTCACCGCGCTGTGGGCACTCGACCTGATGCACGAGGCGGGCTTGCCGCCCGGTGTGTGGCAGATGGTGGTCGGGCGAGGCAGCTCCATCGGCGGGTCGCTGATGGGCAACGCCGACTACATGATGTTCACCGGCTCCACCGCCAGCGGACGACAGATCGCTCGCGACGCCGGGCAACGTCTCATCGGCGCCTCCCTGGAACTCGGCGGCAAGAACGCCATGCTCGTCCTCGACGACGCCGACATCGATCGCGCCGCCGACGGCGCGATCGCCGCGTGCTTTCCCTCGACCGGCCAGCTGTGCGTTTCCATCGAGCGCATGTACGTGGCCGACACCATTCGCGACGACTTCGTCGCCGTGTTCGTCGCCCGCACCCGGAAGCTGCAGATCGGCGCCGCCTACGACTTCAGCCGCGATGTCGGAAGCCTGACCAACGCGGCCCAATTGGAGACGGTCACCGCGCACGTCGAGGACGCCGTCGCCAAGGGCGCGACCGTCCTCGCGGGCGGCAAGGCGCGACCGGATCTCGGTCCCCTGTTCTACGAACCGACGATCCTCACCGACATCACCCCCGACATGACGCTCTACGACCACGAGACCTTCGGCCCGGTCGTCTCGATCTACCCGTACCGAGACCTCGACGACGCGATCGCCCGGGCCAACGCCACGCCATACGGTCTCAATGCCAGCGTCTGGACCCGCGACGGCGCCAAAGGCAGGGCTGTCGCCGCCCGTTTGCACGCGGGCACGGTCAACGTCAACGACGCCTTCGCCGCCGCGTGGGGCAGCGTCGACGCACCGATGGGCGGCATGGGCGACTCGGGACTCGGTCGCCGCCACGGCGCCGACGGCATCCTCAAATACACCGAGCCGCAAACGGTTGCCCACCAACGCATTCAAGGCTTCACCCCGCCGACGGGCGTCTCCCATCGAGCCTGGGCCGCTCTCCTGACGGTCTCGCTGAAGCTCCTGAAGGGAATCGGCGCTCGCTGAGGCCACTGCCGGGCGAACGCCGCATTCCGTCACGCGAAGGCCCGCGAGCGCCACCCGCCCCGCAACGACGAATCCCCCGGTCGACTCGGTCGACCGGGGGATTCGTTCGTCGTTCAGCGCATTACACGCAAGCCAGCGCCTTGGCCTCGCGGCGGCGGCGGTGCAGGATCGGTTCGGTGTAGCCGTTGGGCTGCTTGGTGCCCTCGAGGATCAGCTCCTTGGCGGCCTGGAAGGCGATGCTGCCCGCGAAGTCGGTGGCCATCGGGCGGTAGTTCGGGTCGCCCGCGTTCTGCCGGTCGACGACCGGAGCCATCCGCTCCAGGCTGGCCACCACCTCGTCGGCGGTGACAATGCCGTGGCGCAGCCAGTTCGCCATCAGCTGGCTCGAGATACGCAGGGTCGCACGGTCTTCCATCAGCGCGACATCCTTGATGTCGGGCACCTTGGAGCAGCCGACGCCCTGGTCGATCCAGCGCACCACGTAGCCGAGGATGGACTGCGAGTTGTTGTCCAGCTCCTGCTGCTTCTCCTCCGCGGACCAGTTCGGCTCCGCGGCGAGCGGGATCTCCAGGATCTGGTCGACGGTGGCGCGCGGACCGCCCTTGGCGATCTCGGCCTGCCGCTTGAACACGTCCACCAGGTGGTAGTGGGTGGCGTGCAGGGTGGCGGCGGTCGGCGAGGGCACCCACGCGGTGTTGGCGCCCGCCTTCGGGTGGCCGACCTTCTGGACCAGCATGTCGGCCATCAGGTCCGGCATGGCCCACATGCCCTTGCCGATCTGCGCCTTGCCGGGCAGACCCGCGACCAGACCGGTGTCGACGTTCCAGTCCTCGTACGACAAGATCCACTGCTGGGCCTTCATATCGGCCTTGCGGACCATCGGCCCGGCCTCCATGGAGGTGTGGATCTCGTCGCCGGTGCGGTCGAGGAAGCCGGTGTTGATGAACACCACCCGCTCCTTGGCGGCCTGGATGCAGGCCTTCAGGTTCACCGTGGTGCGGCGCTCCTCGTCCATGATGCCGACCTTGAGCGTGTTGCGGTCCAGGCCGATGACGTCCTCGACGCGGCCGAACAGCTCGTTGGTGAAGGCGACCTCGTCCGGGCCGTGCATCTTCGGCTTCACGATGTAGACCGAGCCGGTGCGGCTGTTCTTCAGCTCGGTGTCGCCGTTGAGCGAGTGCTTGGCGATCAGCGAGGTGATCAGGCCGTCCATGATGCCCTCGGGCACCTCGTTGCCGTCCTTGTCGAGGATGGCGTCGGAGGTCATCAGGTGGCCGACGTTGCGCACGAACAGCAGCGAACGACCGTGCAGCACCAGCTCCGAACCGTCCAGCGCGGTGTAGACGCGGTCCGGGTTCATGGTGCGGGTGAAGGTCTTGCCGCCCTTGGCGACCTCTTCGGACAGCTTGCCCGTCATCAGGCCGAGCCAGTTGTGGTAGCAGAGCACCTTGTCCTCGGCGTCGACCGCCGCGACCGAGTCCTCGAAGTCCATGATCGTGGTGACCGCGGACTCCAGCACGACGTCCTTGACGCCCGCCGTGTCGGTGCTGCCGATCGGCGAGCTCGGGTCGATCTGGATCTCGATGTGCAGGCCGTTGTGCTTCAGCAGCACCGAGGTGGGCGAGGCCGGGTCACCGAGGTAGCCGACCAGCTGCGAGGGGTCGGCCAGACCGATCTCGGTGCCGTCCTCCAGGCCGACCTCCAGCTCGCCGTCGACGATCTTGTAGGAGGTCGAGCCGATGTGCGAGCCGGTGATCAGGGTGACGGAGTCGTCGAGGAAGTTGCGCGCCCACTCGATGACCTTGTCGCCGCGCACCTTGTTGTAGCCGGTGCCCTTCTCCGCGCCGTTGGCCTCGGAGATGGCGTCGGTGCCGTAGAGCGCGTCGTAGAGCGAACCCCAGCGCGCGTTGGCGGCGTTGATCGCGAAGCGCGCGTTCATCACCGGAACCACCAGCTGCGGACCGGCCGTCGACGCGATCTCGGCGTCCACGTTCTGGGTCTCGATCTGGAAGTCGGCGGGCTCGGGGCGCAGGTAGCCGATCTCGGCCAGGAAGTTCTTGTAGGCGGTCTTGTCGTAGTTCGCGCCCGGGTTCTCGGCGTGCCAGGCGTCGAGCTTGCCCTGGATCTCGTCGCGCTCGGCCAGCAGGGCGCGGTTACGCGGAGCGAGATCGTTGATCACCTGCTCGGCGCCGGCCCAGAACGCGGCGGAATCTACGCCGGTACCGGGAAGCGCCTCGTTCTCGACGAACTCGTGGAGAACGCTGGCCACCTGGAGCCCGCCGACCTGAATCCGCTCTGTCATCTACTGCCTCACTTCTGAGAAAGCCGGGTGGAAAAGACGGTCTCATGTTACCCGTCGGTAGGCCCAATCCCTGCGGAGGGCCAGCGCCGACCGAGCGCGTCGGATGAACGCCTCGGCAGCCCAAAGTATTTCGCCACGCCGTAGATCGGGGTGGATCGATCGGCGCGTCTCACGATGTCGGCGGTCGGCCGAACAACCTCTTGATCCTAGCGCCCGGCGCATTTAATGTACTGATCGGAACATTTCTTCGACCAGAAGGCGACCGAAGGTCCGGGTGAACGCGATCGGCGGCGCCGCACTGCACTTCGCCACCGACGCGTCGTCGTTGCGCACCGGAGCCACGCTCGCACTGGACCGCGGTTGGCGAGGTCCGGCGGCACGACCGCCATCAGCAGGAGGTTTTCATGAAGGCGCTCACCTACGCCGGTCCGCAAGCGATCTCGTTCGTCGAGCTGGACGACCCGGTGCTGCCGGGGCCGGACGGGGCGATCGTGCGGGTCACCGCGGCGGGCGTCTGCGGCAGCGATCTGCACATCTACGCGGGCCACGGATTCACGCCCGGCACCGGCTACGGGGTCGGGCACGAAGCGGTCGGCGAGATCGTCGAGCTCGGCCCGCAGGCGCGCGGTCTCTCGGTCGGCGACCGGGTGCTCGTGGCCGCGTCGGCGGGGTGCGACCGCTGCGGCAACTGCAGGGCGGGAGTCGTGGCGGCGTGCGAGCGGCAGCCGCTGCCGGTCGACGCGTGTTACGGGCTGGGCGGTTCGCTGCCGGGGGCGCAGGCGCAGCTGCTCGCGGTGCCGCACGCGGGCGGCAATCTGGTGCGGCTGCCCGACGCGATCGCCGACGAGGCCGCCATCGTGCTGACCGACAACGCGCCGACCGCCTGGTACGCCGCCCGGCGGGCGCGCATCGCGCCGGGCGACACGGTGGTGGTGATCGGGTTGGGCCCGGTCGGGCTGATGGCGGTGCAGGCCGCGTTCGCCATGGGCGCGGCCCGGGTACTCGGCGTCGACCTGGTCGCGGACCGGCGCGCCAGGGCGGCCGAGCTCGGCGCGGAGCCCGTCGAGTCCGACGACCCGAAGACGGCCGTACGCGAGATGCTCGGCGGTGGAGCCGATGTGGCGCTCGAGGCGGTCGGCGCCGATGCCACGATCAAGCTGGCGATCAGCGTGGTCGGCCATCGGGGCCGGGTCAGCGTGGTCGGCGTCAGCCAGAATCGGGCCTACCCGTTCCACATGCCGCTCGCACAGGTCAAGGAGCTGGAATTCCACATCGGGCTGTGCTCCATCCAGTACGAGCTGCCCGCGCTGCTGAAGCTGACCGCGGCGGGCAGACTGCGTCCGGAAGCGGTTGTCTCACATCGTTTGCCGATGTCGCAAGGGCCCGACGCCTACCGCATGTTCGCCGATCGCGACGACAAGGTCTGCAAGATCGTCCTGGATCCGTGGCAATGAACGACATCGCCCCCGCGCGTCGCCGAGGCCGTCCGCCCGCCTCGGAATCGTCGGCGGGCGACACCCGCGAGCGCATCGTCCGCGCCGCCGTGGAACTGTTCGCGGAGAAGGGTTTTCACGGCACCGGGGTCGCCGAGATCGGTGATCGCGCGGACGTGCAGCGTGGTGCGCTGTACTACCACATCGGGTCCAAGGAAGAACTGCTCTGGCAGATCCTGCGCGACTACACCGAACTCATGCTCGCCGACGCCGAACACGTCACCAGCGGTGACGACGACCCGGTCACCAAGCTGCGCAAGCTGATTCACAGCCACGTCGGCCGGATCGTCGAGCACCGCCGCGAGGTCACCATCCAGCTGCGCGACGTGGGTTCGCTCACCGGTGACCGCGCCGCGCAACTACAAGAACTACGGGACCGGATCCAGCTGCACTGGCAGCTGACACTCGACGCTGGACACGCCGCGGGCTTGTTGCGCACCGCCGACCACGTGGTCACCAACGGTGTGCTCGGCATGCTGAACACCGTGACCCTCTGGTACCGCCCGCACGGCGGCCACTCCCCCGATGCGATCGCCGACATCCTCGCCGCCACCGTCCTCGACGGCATCGTGACCGACAACCACACGAAAGGCTGATCATGGCTTGGGATTTCGAAACCGATCCGGAGTTCCAGAAGAAGCTGGACTGGGCGGCGGAATTCGTCCGCACCGAGGTGGAGCCGCTCGATCTGCTCTACCCGAATCCCTACGACCGCGGCAACACCGAGGTTATGGCACTGATGCGGCCGCTGAAGAAGAAGGTCGAGGAACAAGGCTTGTGGGCCTGTCACCTCGGCCCCGAACTCGGCGGCCAGGGATACGGGCAGATGAAGCTGGCGCTGCTCAACGAGGTGCTCGGCACCTCGGTCTGGGCGCCGTCGGTATTCGGTTGCCAAGCACCGGATTCCGGCAACGCGGAGATCCTCGCGCACTACGGCACCCCGGAGCAGAAGGCGCAGTACCTGGAGCCGCTGCTGGCCGGTGAGATCGGCTCCTGTTACGTGATGACCGAGCCCACCGGCGGCTCGGACCCGACGCTGTTCCGTACCCGTGCGGTGCGCGACGGCGACCACTGGGTGATCAACGGCGAGAAGTGGTTCAATTCCAACGCGCAGTTCGCCAGCTTCCACATCGTCATGGTCGTCACCAACCCGGATGTCAGCCCCTACCAGGGCATGTCGATGTTCATCGTGCCCGCCGACGCTCCCGGCCTGGAGATCGTCAAGAACTTCCACGTGCACGGCTTCAGCGAGCACGAGGGCCACCTACGCTTCACCGACGTGCGAGTCCCCGCCGACCACCTGCTCGGCGCCGAAGGCCAGGGCTTCGTCGTCGCCCAGACTCGGCTCGGCGGCGGCCGGGTGCGCCACGCCATGCGCACGGTCGCCTTGGTGCGCAAGGCCTTCGACATGATGTGCGAACGCGCGGTCTCGCGGCAGATGCGCAAGGGTCCCCTCGGTGGCTTGCAGATGACCCAGGAACGCATCGCCGACAGCTGGATCGAGATGGAGCAGTTCCGGCTGCTCGTGCTGCGCACCGCGTGGCGCATCGACAAGGAGCAGGACTATCTGAAGGTGCGCAAGGACATCGCCGCCATCAAGGTGGCCATGCCCAAGGTCATGCACGACATCGCCCAGCGCGCACTGCACCTGCACGGCGCCCTCGGCGTCAGCGAGGACCTGCCGTTCGTGGACATGATGAACTACGCCGAGGTCATGGCGATCGCCGATGGGCCGACCGAGGTGCACAAGATCACCCTCGCGAAGGAGGTGCTGAAGAACTACGCGCCCGGTGATCCGGTGTACCCGAGTGGGTACCGGCCCGCGCTGCGGGAGCAGGCGCGGGAGTTGGTCGCGCGGCGGTTGGAACATGTCGTGGGGAACTTGTAGACGGATGCCTGCGCCGGGACCGTCGTGGCGTGGTCCCTGCGGGGCGCCAGTCTCGGCGATCGGTTCCGCCCGGCGAAGACCCGTGCCACAATTTCGGTGCAGGTTATGGGTCGGACGGCGAGGGGATTTCCGATCGTGCGTAACGGTTTTTGCATCGCTGCGTCGCTGGCACTGGCCCTCCTCGCGACGGGGTGTGGCGGCAGTGAGTCCGACGCGCCGAGACCGACCGTGACAACCGGCGCGTCTTCGACAGCGCCGCCCACGACCGGCACCCCGCCCACACCCGTGCCGACGCACACGGGGTTGCTGCCGAAGACCGCCACCCCCGTCACTCGACCGACAACGGCCATCTCGACGGTCGGACCGCCTACGACGACGCCGAGCCTCATCGCGCCGCCGCCGGAAACCGGCGAGACGGCTGCTCCCGATGAGTCGACCACACCAGTCGAGCCCACGAACCCGCCCACCCAGTGACGAACGCGAATGATGAGCGCGCGTTCGCGCTGCTTCCACTGCTCGGCGCCCTTGCCTCGCAGGTCGCGTTCCTCACCGGTGTTCTCTACTACTTCGGCTGGGCGTACAGCCGCGCCTTCTTCGGATACTTCGGCGTGCCTGCTGGAACGCTCGGGTTTTCGACACAGGACTATGTGCTGTTCAGTGTCGGAACGATGTTCGTGCCCCTGCTCGCCACGCTGCTCGCAATACTCGTATTGCTCGCCGCGCGGCGGCTCCCGGCCTGGCACGCGCTCGCCAGCGGGCGGCCACGCGACACCCTGAGATGGTGGGTCCGCGCCTTCGCCCTGGCCGGCACGCTGCTGATCGTGGCGGTCGCCGTCTTGGTCTACGTCCCGACGCCGTTCGCCGCGCCGCTCTCAGTCGAGGCGCCGTTCCTGCTGATCGCGGGCGCGGCGATGATCGGCTACGCGAGCTGGTTGCGGTGGCGATACCCGACCGTGCTGGGTGTGCGACGGCCGCCTCGCACCGTCATGCAGGTCAGAACCATCGCCCTCGTCGCCGTCGCCATGATCGGCTATGTCTGGGCCGTCGCCGCCTTCGCCGAACGCAAGGGACACGACGACGCCGTGCACCAGGAGGCGGTGCGGTTCGTCGATCGCCCCGCCATCGTCGTCTTCAGTGTCGACCGCCTCGGTATCGAGGGCTCGGGCGCCCAGGTCGGCGAGCTGACCGAACCCAACGGCAGATACCGATACGTGTACAGCGGACTGTGGCTGCTCGCACGCACTTCGGACCGGTACTACCTGCTCCCGCAGCAGTGGCAAGCCAAGCGCGACCGGGTGTTCGTCCTCGAGGACAGCGACTCCATCCGGATCGATATCGCGCGGAATCCTTAGTGCACCTCAATCCGGTAGCCGTCGCTACGGACGCGGTCCGTTCAGGCCGACATCGAGGTCAGCTCGGGTCGCGAATCCGAATACGGCGCGACGGGACTCAGTTGCAGCACGGTCGGCATCCGGCGCGTGAGGGCGGAGGGGCCGATGAATTCGAGGCGGCCGGTGCGCAGGGCGTGCAGAACCGGGATCCGGCCCAGCCACACCTGGTAGAGCGAGCCGACGTCGGAGCGAATGGTGACGTCCACCGGATAACCGGGGTCGGTGACGCACACCGAGGGCGCGCCGCGTTCGACGACGATCCAGTAGCGGCGCGGGTCGTCGGTGAACCGCACCGCGAGCACCTGCCGCGGCCCGGGAAACGAGGAGGTGTCGACGCGGGTGTGCATCCACCAGACGAGCAGATCGGCGTCGAGCTCGTCCGGGTCGGGTTCGCCGAAGGTCCAGCGCGCGCCCCAAGCGCCGAGGCCGAACAGGATCGGCTCGAGTTCCCGTCCCGCCTCGGTGAGCAGATATCGGCCGCCCAGCTTCTCGACCAACCCGGCCCGCTCGAACTGGCGCAGCCGTTTGGTGAGCAGGGTGCGCGACAGGCCCGGCAGGCCGCGAGCCAGGTCGTTGAAGCGGGTGGTTCCGAGGAGCAGGTCGCGCAGGATGAGCAGCGACCAGCGCTCACCCAACAGGTCGAGTGCCCGGGAGACCGGGCAGTACTGGCCGTAGCTCGCCGTCGCTGTCGTCACACCACACCTCGCGTTCTCGTGGTCCATTTCGTGGACTGGAGGAGTCCACTTTCTGCACTATTCGGTTATCGCGTGGCTTCGTAGCTTCGAAACATGACCACTACCGCTATCCCCGCAATGACCACCACCGACTGGATCGAGCGCGCCCGCTCGGTCGGCGAGACACTGCGCGCCGAGGTCGCCGACCGCGACCGCAGCGGCGAGATCTCCGCACCCGCCTTCGACCTGTTGCGTGACACCGGCCTGTCGGCCGCCCTGGTACCCGCCGAGTACGGCGGGGGCGGCGCGACGCACCGCGACATGGGCGAGGTGCTGCGCGAACTCGGCCGCCACGACCCGTCCACCGCGGTGGCCTTCGCCATGCACGCGCACTTGGTCGCCACCCAAGTCTGGCGGCACAAGCACGGCGCCGACGCCACGCCGCTGTTCCAGAAGGTGGTCGGCGGTGCGCTGCTGGTCAGCACCGGGGCGTCGGACTGGGTCGGCTCCAACGGCCGCGCCGAGCGGGTCGACGGCGGCTATCTGGTGCACGCGCGCAAAGCGCCCGCCAGCGGCTGCGAGATCGGCACCGTGCTGGTCACCAGCGTCCGTTACGACGAAGGCCCGGACGGCCCGCAGGTGCTGCACTGCGCGGTGCCGCTGAGCGCGCCCGGCATCCGCATCGAAAAGACTTGGGACACTTTGGGTTTGCGCGCGACCGGTTCGCACACGGTGGTACTGGACGGCGTGTTCGTCCCCGACGCCGCCATCTCGCTGATCCGGCCCGCCGACGTCTGGCCGCCCCTGCTGAACGTGGTGATCGGCGCGGCGATGCCGCTCGTCCTCGCCGCCTACCTCGGCATCGCCGACGGCGCCGTCGACACCGCGCTGGCCGTGGTGTCCGGTCGCGGCGATCCGCACATCGTGCAGCTCGTCGGCGAGCTGGCCAACGCCCACACCACCGCGGCCGATCTGGTCGAGGCCATGTTCAGCGGCTCGGCGAACCTGGAGTTCGGCAACACCGACGCCTACGCGGCCCGCACCCTCAGCCGCAAGACGGTCGCCGCGGACGCTCTGATCGAGACCGTGCGGCTCGCCATCGAGACGGTCGGCGGCGTCGGCTACTCGCGCTCCAGCGAACTCGAGATGCGTTATCGCGACGTGCACGGCTGCTTGTTCCACCCGCTGCCGCGCGCCAAGCAGATTCTCTTCAGCGGCCATGTTCTGCTCGGACACACCCCGCTCGACTGAACCGCGTGAACGATTCCCTCGTGTTCGGTGATGATGGAACAGCGACGTGCTTCGCCCGCGGGAAGGAAAACCATGGTGTCCGTGCGCAAGATCGCTCGATCCCCGATCGCCTGGGTGCTCACAGCGCTCGTCATAGTCGGTCTCGGCGCGGCGCTCGCGCTGTTCCAGCCTTGGCGGCTCGTCACCGACACCACCGTGAACGAGGCGGTCCCGACCGCGGCGCAGCCCGGCGGGATGCCGGGGATCGATACCGGGGGGCAGCCGCGCACGCTCGCCACGGGGACATTCATTTCCCATGAACACGGCACGTCGGGCACGGTGAGCGTCCTGCGACTGGCCGACGGCAGCCGGGTGCTGCGGGTCGAAGACCTGGACACCTCCGACGGACCGGATCTGCACGTCTGGCTCACCGACGCCCCTGTGCTGGAAGGCAGGGCGGGCTGGGGCGTCTTCGACGACGGCCGCCACGTCGATCTGGGGCAGCTGAAGGGCAACAAGGGCAGCCAGAACTACGCCATTCCGGCCGATGTCGACCTCACCTCTCTCACCAGCGTCTCGATCTGGTGCGACCGGTTCAACGTGTCCTTCGGCGCGGCCGCCCTGCACGCCGCCTGAGGCGTCCCGCACCCGCGAAAAAATGACCCGACAAACGCGGGTTCCCTGTGCCACCATGTGATTCCACGATGATCGCCCCAACCGACGGGGCGATCAGGCGAGTACCTGGAAGGAGGAGGTGGCCCGTGCATCCGAAGATCGCGTATTCGGCGGAAAGCAAAGCCGTACAGCGGTTCTCGATTATCGAGAGCGGACAGCCCATGCGCGGCGGCGACGACGTCGCGGCGAGCCACCTCTCGGCCGACCGCTGACGCTCCGGTTCCGCGAGGAACCGCCCGATCGCTGCGCGAACTCGACAACAGAGCGCCGCGAACCAGACGGCGCCGCGCTTCGCTGAATCTTCCACTTTCTCCACGAAACATGGTGAGCCCCATGATGTTCCGACGTGCCGTCGGCCCGGCGGCGTTGACCGCCGACAACTGGATACACAGCGGCGTCCTCGTATTGAACGCCTCCTACGAGGCGCTCGACGAGGTCGCCGCCGAGCGCGCGGTCGTGCTGTTGATCAGCGGCGCCGCCGAATCCGTCGCCGACCGGGAGCCGCACTTCCCGATCCGGTCACGGAACATGGAGATCGCCCTCCCGGAGACCATTCGACTGCTGCGCTACGTCTACATCGAGCACACCGCCCGGGTGCACGACGAGAGCCGCGCCACCCTGGCGGCCGTGCTGCGGCGCGACGGGCACCGATGTGGCTACTGCGCGGGCTGCGCGCGCACCGTCGACCACATCCGTCCGCGCAGCCGCGGTGGCCCCAACACCTGGAGCAACCTGATCGCGGCGTGCGCGCCGTGCAACACGCTCAAGGCCGACCGGACGCCGGAGGAAGCGGGCATGCGGCTGCTGTGGCAGCCGAAGGCGCCCGATCCGCTGGCCAAGCGGCAACGCCAGATCTGGAAGCAGCTGGCGAGCACCTGAGAACCGAGAAAGGAGTAAGGATCCATGACCGTCCGAACATCACCGACCGGTGCCGAGCTCACGCTCGCCGACCTGCTCCCGCTCTCGGACGCCCGAGGGTGGCATCGGGCCGCGTGCCGCGGTGATCCCAATCACGAGGCCTGGTTCCCGTACCCGTCACAGGACTTCGACTACGCGCGCGGCATCTGCGCGAGCTGCCCGATCCGGTCGGCCTGTGCCGAGTTCGCCGCCGACACCGGACAGTCCGGTGTGTGGGGTGGGCACGAGTTCGACCGCGGGCGGATGATCCGCGAATAACCGGCCGCCGAGCCGCCGACGCACCACGACGTCGGCGGCTCGCGTACGTCGAGGCGCCCGGCGCCGCGCGCGCCGATCCGGTGGACTCGCCGGGCGGGCGAACCGGCGGTGACCATACACTGTACCGCCGTGGGCACTCATCGCAGCGGGACCAGATCTCGAGGTATCAGCAAAGGTCCGGTTATCGCAGTGGTGGCCATTCTGCTACTCGGCGCCGCGGTTTTCGCCTGGGTCCAGTTCCGCGACCGGGCTGCCGATCGCGACAGCGCGGCGGCCGCGGAGTGCGTGGAGGGACCCTCGACGCTGTTCGTCACCGTCGATCCCGACCTCGAGGCGCCGGTGCGCGCCATCGCCGACAAATACAACGCCACCGAGCCGCAGGTGCGCGATCACTGCGCGCGCGTCTCGGTGACGGCGCGACCCTCGGCCGAGGTGGCCGAGGCGTTCCGTGCGGGCGGCGCGTGGAACCCGGCGCTGGGACCGCAACCCGCACTGTGGATTCCGAGCTCCTCGCGTGCCGTCGAGATCATGCGGGTGCCGGGACTCGTTGCGGGAGAACCGAGTCCGATCGCCGGCAGCCCCATCGCGCTCGGCGTGCCCGAGCAGGTACGCGCCGCGCTGGAGGACGCGCGGATCGCGTGGGGCGATCTGCCTCGCCTGCAACAGGGTTCGCTCGGCGAGCTCGGCCTGTCCGGTTGGGGCGGGTTGCGCATGGCGCTGCCGGACGGCGACGCCACCCTGGCCGCCGCGGTCGCGGTCGGTGCGGCCGTGGCGGGCGAGGAGCCGCTGACCGACGCGGGCGCGCAGTCCGGCCAGGTGGTCGCCGCGGTCTCCGGCTTGGCGTCCGGCGCGCCGGAGGCCGCGGACACCGCCGCCGCCCTCGCCGCGATCGCCGATCCGACCCATGCCGCGAACTCCGCCATCCACGCGGTAGCCGCTACTGAACAGCACATAGCCGGGCAGCCCGGTGTCGCCGTCTTCCGACCCGCGGGCAACCCGCCGGTGGCCGATCATCCCGCCGCGCTCATGTCGGGCCCGTGGGTCGACCAGACGCAGAACCTGATCGCCGGACTGTTCGTCGATTACCTGCGCAACCCCGAACAGGCACCGTTCTTCACCAGCGCGGGCTTCACCGCGGTGCCCCCGCCCACCGGTCCCGGCGCGTCGCGCGCCGCGCTGGACAAGCTGCGGTCCACCCTCGCGCATCCGGTGCTCGGCGTGCATTCCACGGTGTTGCTCGACGTGTCGGCATCCATGTCGACCGCCGAGGGCGCGAGCACTCGACTGGCGAACACGCTCGGCGCGCTGCGATCGACCATGAACGTCATGCCGCCGGACTTCGGCCTCGGCGTCTGGACCTTCGGTAAGAGTCTCGACGGCGTCAACCCGTACCGCGTGCAGGCCCGCACCGCCGCCCTCGCCGACGGCCAGCGCACCGCGCTCGACACCGCGCTGAGCGCCGTGCGCGCCACCGAGACCCGGACCGACCAGGCCTATCCGGCTCTGCTCGCCGCGTACCGCAGCGCCGTCAACGGCTACGCCGAGGGACGGACGAACTCGGTGCTGCTCATCACCGACGGACCCGACGACGACTCCTCGGTGACCGGCGCGCAGCTGCTCGCCGATCTCGCGGCGGCCGCCGACCCGGATCGCCCGGTGCGCGTCGACGTCATCGTGATCGGCGGCAACGGCACCGACACGCTCCAGACCGCGGCCCAGCGCACCGGCGGCACCTACACCCGGCTGGCCACCTCGAACGACCTCAGCTTCGGCAGCGCGGTCGTCCAGGCCCTCACCACGCCGTAGGAGCGGCGGCACCTGCACCCGGCTCGCCACCTCGAACGACCTGAGTTTCGGCAGCGCGGTCGTCCAGGCGCCCACCACTTCGTAACGCGGGGCACCGCGGTCGATGAGGCGCTCAGCGCTCTGTAGGTGTGCCGGAGCGCGGTTCCGTCGTCGACTCGCCCCCTCGTGCGCGAAGCCGGGCGGCCTGTTCGCGGCCGTCCGGTTCGACACCCACGAGCGCGCCCGACTCCATGGCCACCCAGATCAGGCCGTCCGTGCCGACCGCCAAACCGTGTGGTTCCCCACCGGGAAGGTCGAGCTCGCCGATCTCCCCAGCGGTGGTGACCCAGCCGAGCCGGGCGCTCCCCCACTGCGTAAACCACAGCGCCCCACCGGGTCCCGCGATGATCGCGTGCGGACGCGCGGCGCGATCGGGCAGCGGGAACTCCTCGATCGCCCCGTCGACGGTGATTCGGCCGATCTGTCCCGCGCCGATCTCGACGAACCACAGCGCGCCGTCGGGGGCCGCTGTGATCCCCACCGGGTTCGCTTGCTCGGTCGGCAGCGGATACGTGGTGATCGCGCCGTCCGTGGTAGCGCGGCCGATGGCGTCGACCTGGTTCAGGGTGAACCAGAGCGCGCCGTCGGGGCCCGGCGTGATCATCGAGGGCATCCCCTCGACCGGGTAGCGGGTGATCGTCCCGTCGTCGGACAGTCGCCCGATGTGCCCGGTCTGGAGTTCGGTGCACCAGAGCGCGCCGTCCGGTCCGAGGCACAGACCATACGGTGCGTCCGCGGCGACGAAGGACAGCACGCCGTCCGCGCCGATCCGGCCGATCCGGTTGCCGCGAAACTCCGTGAACCAGACCGCGTCGTCGGGCCCCGAGACGATCACCGTCGGCTGCCCGTCGGCCGGGTCGAGGGCGAAGGTCTCGATGCTCTCCCCCGCCCACCGGCCGACCGCACCCTGGGCGGCCATCGTGAACCAGAGCGCGCCCGCCTTGTCGACGGTGACGCCGTACGGCGCACCCGGCGCCTCGATTGTCGTGCGGACCTCAGGCAAACTCGTGCACTTCCTTTCGTTCTCCACGGAACCGGCGGCGCAGCGCCCGGTCGTGGCTGACCACGACCACCGCGCCCGGATACGCACCGAGCGCCTGCTCCAGGTCCTCCACCAGCGCGAGGGACAGGTGGTTGGTCGGCTCGTCGAGCAGCAGCAGATCGTGCTCGCCTGCCAGCACCCTGGCCAGCGCCAGCCTGCGGCGCTGCCCTTCGGACAACGCTCCGACAGGCACGTCGAGCGCGCTCCGATGGAACAGCCCGGTCGACACCAGCGCGTCCCTGCCGTGGCCGTAGGCCTGGGCGACGGTCTGCGCCGAATCGAATGCGACCTCCTGGCGCAGGTAGCCGACCCGGCCCGGGGTGCGGGCGTAGATCGCGTCCAGCAGAGTCGACTTGCCGGAGCCGTTGGGGCCGTCGATCAGCAGCCGGTCGCGCGGGCCAAGGGTGAGTTCGCCGATCTCGAACGACTTCGCCTGTGCCGCACCGAATCTGCCGCGAAATCGCAGCGGCTTCGGTGGCGGCGGCACGGGGTCGTCGGTCAACCTGCGCAACCGCTCGGCCGTCTGCCGCACGCGCGAGGAGATGGAACTCTGCACTCGGCCCGCGTTGCGGTCGTAGGCCATCTTGTTGTTGTCCTTCATCACCCGGCCCGCCGCGACCCGGTGCGCGGTGGTCGCCGAGAACTCCTCGAGCCGCCGGATCTCCTCCCGCCACTGCGCGTAGGCCTGCTCCCAGCGCTGCCGCGCCGCGGCCTTCTCGGCGAGGAAGCCGGTGTAGCCGCCGCCGAATCGGGTGACGCCGCCCTGGTCGACCTCGATGATCGCGGTCACCACGCGGTCCAGGAAGACCCGGTCGTGCGAGACCACCACGACGGTGCCTCGATGGCCGCGCAGACGGTCCTCCAACCAGGTCAGTGCCGCTTCGTCGAGGTGGTTGGTCGGCTCGTCGAGCAGCAGGATCTCGGGGGACGCCGCCAGCAGGCAGGCCAGACCGAGCCGCGCCTGCTCGCCGCCGGACAGACTCGCCACCGCGCGGTCGCGCCCGATGCCCGCGAGCCCGAGGCCGTGCATCGCCTTGTCGACCCTGGCGTCGGCGTCGTAACCGTCCCTGGCCTCGAAGGCGGTGAGCAGCTCGCCGTAGGCGTCCATGTCCTGCGCGGCGGCGGCTTCCAGCATTCGCCGTTCGAGGTCGCGCAGTTCGGCCAAGGCCAGATCGATGGCGTCGGCGACGGTCTCACCGACCAGAGTTTGGCCGAGATAGCCGATGCCGCCCGGCGCTTCGACGGTCACGGCGCCGTCGTCGGCGCGCTCGGCTCCGATCATGAGGCGCAGCAATGTCGACTTGCCCGAACCGTTCTCCCCGACGATGCCGACTCGTTCGCCGGGCCGGATCGTGAGCGTGACGCCGTCGAGCACGCGGCGGTCGCCGTAGGACTTCGCGACACCCCGGAGGGTCAGCTGGGTGGTCAGATGGAACTCCAATCGCTACTTGTGTAGCTTTAAGCTAACAAACAGACCGATTTAACGCAACAGGAGTTGTCTTTGGAGACGCAGAAACGTCCCGGCGGCCGCAGCGCGCGGGTCCGCGACGCGGTGCGCGCGGCCACCCTCGCGGAGCTCGCCGAGCACGGCTACCAGGGGCTTTCGGTGGACGCGGTGGCCCAGCGTTCCGGGGTGCACAAGACCACGGTCTATCGCCGCTGGCGCAGCCCGGAAGGACTGATCGCCGACGCGCTCGACCTGGCCGCCGCCGAACCGTGGCCGATTCCGGACACCGGCACGCTCGCCGAGGACCTGCGCGCGCTGACCGAACTGGTGCGAACCGGCTTCGCCGACCCGGAAGCGGGCCCGGTCGCGAGCGCGTTCATCGCCGCGGCCATGCAGAATTCCGCCGCCGCGACCGCGCTGCACGACTTCTACCAGGCGCGCCACCGGCAGTCGGCCGAACTCGTGCGGCGCGCAGTCGACCGCGGCGACCTCCCGTCCACCGTCGACGCGGAGCAGATCGTCCGCTTCGCTGTCGCGCCGATCTTCTACCGGCTGTTCATCTCCCGCGAACCGGTGACCGCCGAGGACGCGCGCGTGGCGGCCGACGCGGCCCTCGCCGCGGCACGTGCTCTGAGCTGAGTCCGAACACACGAAAGCCGCCGCGCCGAGGTGCTGTCCTCGGCGCGGCGGCTCGCGTCGCGTGTCAGTCGGTGTAGGCGTCCAGCGGCGGGCAGGAGCACACCAGGTTACGGTCGCCGTACGCGCCGTCGATGCGCCGCACCGGCGGCCACACCTTGGCCCTCGCGTGTGCGAGACCCCTTGGGTAAACGGCGATTTCGCGGCTGTAGGGGTGTTCCCAGTCGCCGACCAGGCTGGCCGCCGTGTGCGGCGCGCCGCGCAGCGGGTTGTCCTTCACCGGCCAGACGCCCGCGCCGACCTGATCGATCTCGGCGCGGATGGCGATCATCGCCTCGATGAAATCGTCGAGCTCGGCGAGGTTTTCGCTCTCGGTCGGCTCCACCATCAGCGTTCCCGCGACCGGGAAGCTCATGGTCGGCGCGTGGAAACCGTAGTCCGCCAGGCGCTTCGCCACATCGTCGACGGTGACGCCGGTGCGTTTGGTGATCTCGCGCAGGTCGAGGATGCACTCGTGCGCGACCATGCCGTTCTCGCCGGTGTAGAGGACGGGGAAGTGCTCGTTCAGCCTGCGCGCCACGTAGTTGGCCGAGGCGATGGCCGAAAGGGTGGCGCGACGCAGGCCCTCGGCGCCCATCATCCGGATGTAGGCCCAGGTGATCGGCAGGATCGAGGCGGAACCGTACATGGCCGCCGACACCGCGTGCGAACCGCGCTCGAGCGGGTCGCCGGGCAGGTACTTCGCCAGGTGCTCGCGCACCGCCACCGGCCCGACGCCCGGACCGCCGCCGCCGTGCGGGATGCAGAAGGTCTTGTGCAGGTTCAGGTGGCTGACGTCGCCGCCGAACTTGCCGGGACGGGCGAGGCCGACGAGCGCGTTGAGGTTCGCGCCGTCCACGTACACCTGGCCGCCTGCGTCGTGGACCAGCGCGCACAGCTCGGCCACCTCGTGCTCGTACACACCGTGCGTGGACGGGTAGGTGATCATGATGCATGCCAGCCGGTCGGCGTGGTCGGCGATCTTCGCGCGCAGGTCGTCCAGGTCGACGTCACCGTTGTCGCGGCACTTGACCACCTCGACGCGCATGCCGACCATGGCCGCGGACGCGGCGTTGGTGCCGTGCGCGCTGGACGGGATCAGGCAGGTGTCGCGGTGCGTGTCGCCGCGGTCCAGGTGGTAGCGGCGGATGGCGAGCAGCCCGGCGTACTCACCCTGGCTGCCCGCGTTCGGCTGCAGGCTCACCGAGTCGTAGCCGGTGATCTCGCAGAGCCAGTTCTCCAGATCGGCGACGACCTTCAGCAGACCGGGCGCGTCCTCGACCGGCGCGTACGGGTGCACCCTGGCGAAACCGGGCCAGGTGATGGGCTCCATCTCGGCGGTCGCGTTGAGCTTCATGGTGCACGAGCCGAGCGGAATCATGCTGCGGTCCAACGCGATGTCCTTGTCGGACAGCCGCCGCAGGTAGCGCAGCATCGCGGTCTCGGTGTGGTAGCTGGTGAACGCCGGATGGGTCAGGAACTCGGTGGTGCGCGTCTCGATGGAGGCGGCGGGCGCGGCCGCGGCGTCGTCCAGCGACCGTGCGGTGCCGAAGGATTCGAGCACGGCGGCGACGTGCGCCGAGGTGGTCGCCTCGTCGCAGGCGATGGCGACGTGGTCGGCGTCGACGAGGCGCAGGTTGATACCACGCGACTTCGCCTTGGCCACAACGGCTTCCGCGCCACCGGGGACGTGCGCGAGCACGGTGTCGAAGAAGGTGGCGTGCACGACGGCGCCGTCCAGGCCCGCCGCGATGGCCGCCGCGTGGCCGTGCACTCGCCGCGCGATCGCCCGCAGTCCGTCCGCGCCGTGGTAGCTCGCGTACATCGCGGCCACGATGGCCAGCAGCACCTGGGCGGTGCAGATGTTCGAGGTCGCCTTCTCGCGACGGATGTGCTGCTCGCGGGTCTGCAGAGCCAGCCGGTAGGCGAGATCGCCGTCCGCGTCCACCGAGACGCCGACCAGCCTGCCCGGCAACTGCCGCGCGAACTGCCCGCGCACCGCCAGATACCCGGCGTGCGGACCGCCGAAGCCGAGCGGAACGCCGAAGCGCTGGGTGGTGCCGAAACAGGCGTCGGCGCCCTGCTCGCCCGGCGGGGTGATCAGCGTCATCGCGAGCAGGTCCGCGCCCACCGCGACCAACGCGCCGCGCTCGTGCGCCGCCGCGATCACGGCCGTCCAGTCGACTATCCGGCCGGAGGCGCCCGGCGCCTGCAACAGCACGCCGAAGAAGTCGCCCTCGGGCAGCTCGCCGGTCGACAGATCCGCCTCGACGATCTCGATGCCCAGCGGCTCGGCCCTGGTCTCCAGCACGGTGCGGGTCTGCGGGAACAGGTCCGCGTCGACGAGCAGCCGCGCCGACTTCGACCGGCCCGCCCTGCGCAGCAGCGTCATGGCCTCGGCCGCCGCGGTCGCCTCGTCCAACATGGACGCGTTGGCGACTTCCATGCCGGTCAGATCCGAGACCATGGTCTGGAAGTTGAGCAGCGCTTCGAGGCGGCCCTGGCTGATCTCCGGCTGGTAGGGCGTGTACGCGGTGTACCAGGCCGGATTCTCCAGCAGGTTGCGCACCAGCACCGGCGGGGTGAGGGTGTCGTAGTAGCCGAGGCCGATCATCGAGGCGGCCACAGTGTTGGCGTGCGCGAGCGCGGCCAGCTCGGTGAGCACCTCGTGCTCGGTGGCGGCGGGCGGCAGCGCGGCGAGCGCCCCGGCCGCGGAGTCGTCGAGGATGCTGGCGGGCAGCGCGGCGGTCGCCAGGTCGTCCAGCGATCCGACGCCGACGACGGGCAGGATCCGGGCTAGTTCGTCCCGGTCGGGTCCGATATGACGGTCGGCGAATGATCGAGTCACGGCAGCAGCTCCATGGTCGGGCGGGTCGATGCCGTGTCGAGGGACGCGGTGTCGACGGGTACCAGCCCTCCCCCTCTGTCGTGGTGCCTGAGAGATTCGGGCGACCCGGCCGGAGCCGGTCCCCTTTCCCCATGGGCGGGCGGCCCTGCGCACAGCGCAGACCACCGCTTTCCAGAGGCGCCGAAGCCCGTACGGTCCCTGTTGCCTGAGAGATTGACGGGGAGGTGCTGCTCCTTCGGCGCCCGGTCTGCTCGAGACCGGGACTCTCCCGCACGGCGGCGACGCACCGTCAGTTTATGTCGCCGCCCCGCGAAACAACGTCTCCGCCCCGGTGTCGCCCTCGTCACTCCGCGCGAGCACGCCGAAAAAGGCCACCGTCCCTCGTGGGAGACGGTGGCCTCGATTCGCCGATATCAGCCGGTCGCTCTGTTCATCCGCGCCTTGCGCCGGAACGCCAGCTCGTCCTCCGGACGCTCGGTCGCGCTGCTGGCGCGCTCGGCGGGGAAGTTGGCGATGGCGCCGGTCAGCTCGCGCATGGCGCCGCTGACCGCGATACCGAAGACGCCCTGCCCACCCTGCAGTAAATCGACTACCTCCTCGGGCGAGGTGCACTCGTACACCGAGGTGCCGTCGGAGAACAGCGTGATGCCCGCCAGATCCTGGACGCCCCTGCTGCGCAGATGATCCACGGCGATGCGGATGTTCTGCAGCGAGATCCCCGCGTCCAGCAGCCGCTTCACGATCTTGAGGACCAGGATGTCCTTGAACGAGTACAGCCGCTGACTTCCCGAACCCGCCGCGCTGCGAATGGAGGGGACCACGAGCCCGGTCCGCGCCCAGTAGTCGAGCTGCCGGTAGGTGATTCCAGCGACCTGGCACGCGCTCGGCACACGGTAACCGACTAGTTCATCGGGTACGGAGTCATCCGGGAACAGGCCGGGCTGAACCTCTGAGCCCTCGGTCGGACGAACGTCCGGCCGCCGCACATCCTGCGATTGCTCTGCCACTGACCACTCCCTTGCTCCGCAGACGCCTAGCCTCATCGATGGCCCGGCTCCGGTGATGACCAACAACCCGTCATTCCGGACGTGGCCCAACTATCGAGATTACTCCCGTTGATTCTCTCGGGAGCGACATCGTCGGACCAAACGCGACGCGCGGTAAAAGTCTTCAGCTGTAGTTGAGGTCTAGAAGATTTTCGCGAAACCCTTCAGCTGTCGGTGGCTTTGAAGTCGTCCGGCGACACCGACTCGAGGAACTCCTTGAACTTCTCCACCTCGTCCTCGCGCTCGTCGGGCATCACCAACCCGGCCTCCTCGAGCACCGACTCCTCGGCGTGGATCGGGCAACCGACCCGCAAGGCGATGGCGACCGAGTCCGACGGACGGGCCGAGATGCGTAGCTCGTTGTCGAAGACGAGATCCGCGTAGAAGGTGCCCTCCTGCAGATCCACGATCCTGACTTCCTTGAGGGTGTGCCCGAGCTCGGTGATCAAGATCTTGATCAGATCGTGGGTCAGCGGGCGGATGGGAGTCACCCCCTCCTGCTCCAGCACGATGGCGGTCGCCTCGGCCTGGCCGATCCAGATCGGCAGGTACCGATCCCCCGACACCTCGCGCAGCAGCAACACGGGCTGGTTCTGCGGCTGCTCGACGCGGATGCCGATCACGCGCATTTCACTCATGCCTGCGCCTCGCTAACGCTCGGCTCCGGCATGCGCGAAGCACGCTGACACATGATTCGCTCGCTTCGCTCTCTCATGCCTGCGCCTCGCTAACGCTCGGCTCCGGCATGCGCGAAGCACGCTGACACATGATTCGCTCGCTGCGCTCGCTCATAGCACTGCCTCCCATATTCGCCGGCCGCCCGACCTGACCGCTGCAGAGCTCGCCGTACCACGAGTCTAGGCGAACCGACAGCGGTGCTGCGATCGGTGTGCACAGCCGAAATCGGCGTGTTGCCGGGGTGGAACACAGGCGCGGAGGTCAGCTTCCGAGAGAGTTGCGTACCGAGGCTTTCACCAGGCAGGTGTGCAGCGTCAGCGACAGTGCCGCGAGTTCGCGCACGGTTTCCTCGGCCCTTGCTCGCGCGCCCGCGTCGCGGCTCTTCGCGATCGGCGCGGCGATCTGGGCGAGCAGCGCCGCCTCCCGGTCCGCGGCCAGTTTGAAGGCGCGCAGATGCCGTGCTTCCAGACCGAATTCCGCCATGGCGCGGGCGGTTCTGGCCAACGTCACCGCCTCGCCGTCGAAGAATCCCGCGGCGCCCGGTGCGATCAGGTTGGCCCGGATCAGATCGTTGAGGAATCTCTCATCGATCTCGGCCTGCTCCAGCAGATCGGCTCGGGTGAGCCGGATTTCGTGATCGAAGCGCAACTCGTCGGGCGAGACCTCGCCGGGCACCACGCCCAATCGGCGCGGCGCGGCCACCCGCGCGGCACGGCCGCCCTGCGCACCGACGGGGCCGGAGTCGGCGGCCGCGACCGGCCCCGACTCCGCACCACCCGGACGACCGGAGTGCGCTCGGGCGCGGGCTTCCCGCACACCGAGCGTGGCCGCCCCGCTGTCGATCGCTTCGAGTTGCTCCTTGATCACCTTCAGCGGCAGGTACTGATCGCGCTGGGCGGTCAGCACGAACCTGAGCCGTTCGCAGTCCGCGACCGAGAACCTGCGATAGCCGGACGGCGTACGCTCCGGCCGAATCAGGCCCTCGGCTTCGAGGAACCTGATCTTCGAGATGGTGATATCGGGGAAGTCGGGTCGCAGCAGGTCGAGAACGGAGCCGATCGACATCCCTCCGCGCGCCCACTGCGCCGCGCCCGTCACAGCGCCGCGCCTTTCACACACATCGGCGCCCGCGGCGCGAGCGAAGGGCCCGGAGGCGGCAGCGGAGCGTGACCACGCAGGGACCCGCGAACACCGCCCTCCGAACCAGTGCTCATAGACTGCCCGCACCCGCCGACGGCTCGTTCACGGAGGCGCGCGGTCCGGTGAGGAACACGAGCCGGAACTTGCCGATCTGGACCTCGTCGCCGTTCTGCAGCTCCGAGGAGTCCACCGGTTCCCGGTTCACGTAGGTGCCGTTCAGGCTGCCCACATCCACCACCTGGAAGGTGTCGTCGTCCTGCCGGAACTCGGCGTGCCGACGGCTGACGGTGACGTCGTCGAGAAAGATGTCACTGTCGGGGTGACGACCCGCCGAAGTGGTCGGCTGATCCAGGAGGAACCGCGATCCCGCGTTCGGCCCGCGCTTGACGACCAGGAGGGCCGCGCCGACCGGCAGACCCTCGACCCCTTGGACCGGCTGTTCGCCGGTCTGCTCACCGGAGCGCGACGCGTCGACCTCGTTCAGGAAATCCGCGCGGAAGACCGACGTCGTCTCGGCCGCGGTCTCCTGGTAACCCGGGTCTTTGTTCTCGCTCACCGTTTCTCTCCTCCTCGAACCTGATTATCCATGCAAGCAGGTGATGCTTCGCCGACACGACCGGTCGTGTCGCTAGAACACCGGCATCGGATGCCGGCACATCTGTTGGCTTTGACCGTACCCTGCCGGGGCGTGCCCGTGCAGGTAGAACTGGGAAGGCCGCGTCAGGCCCCGATAACTCCTTGATAACCTGCCGCATCCAGCAGTTCACCCAGCGTGACATCGAGCCCGTCGGCGTCCGCCGCCTCCAGCTCGAACAGCCACCCCGCACCGTACGGATCGGTGTTCAGCAGCTCCGGCTCGCTCGCGAGTTCACCATTCACCGCAACGACTTTCGCGTCCAACGGCGCGTAGATGTCCGAGACGCTCTTGGTCGATTCGACCTCGGCGATGCTCTCGCCCGCGTTCGCCTCCCGGTCCGCGTCGGGCAGCTGCACGAACACGACGTCACCGAGCTGCGACTGCGCGTAGTCGGTGATGCCGACCCGCACCCGATTCGGGGCGACCCGGCGCACCCACTCGTGCTCTTCGGTGTACCGCAGATCCTCCGGGGTTAGGGGCACTGGGCGTCCTTTCGTAGTGAACGTTGCACGCAACCTTATCCGCTATGGGTGACGGTGCCCCACAGCCGGTATCGCTCGCGCCACCGCAATGGCCTTGCCCGCGTAGAGCACGCCGGTCCACAGATACACCGCCGTGCCCCAGACCAGGAAGGCCCCGCCGAAGGCCCGGCCGAAACCGTCCAGCGCCCAATCCATCTGTCCGGCAAGCAACCAGGGCAGCGCGGACATGAGCGCGAAGGTGGCCGCCTTGCCCAGATAGATGACCTCGGGCGGATCCAGATCGCGTCGTTTGTACACCGAGAGGGTCAGGGTCAGCAACAGGTCGCGCCCGACGAGCAGCAGCGCGACCCACCACGGCAGCAGACCGCGGATCACGAAGGCCAGCAAGGTGGTCACCAGGAAGAGCCGGTCGACGAACGGGTCGAGCAGCGCGCCGAGGCGCGAGCCCTGATCGAGCAGTCTGGCCAGCTTGCCGTCCAGGAAATCGGTGACGCCGCTGGCGACGAGCAGCGCGAAGGCCCAGCCGTCGGCTCGTTCGACGAGCAGCAGCCACAGGAACAGCGGGACGCCGATCAACCGCAGCACGCTCAGCACGTTCGGGACGGTGAGGATGCGGTCGTCGAACACCCCGCCGCCGGTGTCGGCGCGCTCGCCGGGTTCGGTGGTCCCCGATTCCGTTGTCACACGCCAGTGCTTACCGCACGAACCCCGCGGACCGCCATCCGGGCTCGCCGTGGGATTACGCCACAACACCCACCGTGAAAGAATGAGTATGAAAATATCTCATCATCGATAGGTGAGGAGAGGATGTCATGCCCGCATTCGACTACGACGTGGTAGTGATCGGTTCCGGGTTCGGCGGCAGCGTGAGCGCCCTGCGGCTGACCGAGAAGGGGTACCGGGTGGGCGTGCTGGAGGCCGGGCGGCGGTGGACGGCCGACGACCTGCCGAGCACGAATTGGAACGTGCGTAAATCACTTTGGGCCCCGCGCCTCGGCCTCACCGGACCGCAGCGGATCAGCATCCTCGGCAAGTGCGCGGTGTTCTCCGGCGCCGGCGTCGGCGGCGGCTCGCTCATCTACGGCAACACCCTCTACGAGCCGCTGCCGAACTTCTACACCGACCGGCAGTGGGCGCACATCACCGACTGGAAGTCCGAGCTGGCGCCCTACTACGACCAGGCCAAGCGCATGCTCGGCGTGGCAGCCAACCCGCGCATGACGCCCGCCGACGAGGTGATCAGGGAGATCGCCGACGATCTCGGCGTCGGCGACACCTTCCACGCCACGAACGTCGGCGTCTTCTTCAACGAATCCGATCCGGGCGCCGAGGTCGACGACCCCTACTTCGGCGGGGCGGGCCCGCGCCGCCGCGGCTGCGTGCACTGCGCGCGCTGCTTCACCGGCTGCCCGCACAACGCCAAGAACACCACCACGACCAACTACCTCTACCTGGCCGAACAGGCGGGCGCCGAGGTCCATCCGCTGACCACCGCGACCGCGGTGCGCCCGCTGCCCGGCGGCGGCTACGCCGTGCGGACCGAGCGCTCTGATCGCTGGATTCGCAAGCAGCGCAAGACCTTCACCGCCGAGCAGGTGGTGTTCGCCGGCGCCGCGCTCGGCTCCCAGAAGCTGCTGCACCGGATGCGCGACGAGAAGATCCTGCCCGGCCTCTCGCCGCGGCTCGGTGAACTGACCCGCAGCAACTCCGAAGCAATCCTCAATGTGGTGAGCCGCTCGCGCCGCGACTTCGCCGAGGGCATCGCGATCACCTCCTCCATCCACCCGGAGGCCGACACCCACATCGAGGTCTGCCACTACGGCAAGGGCCAGAACGCGCTGTTCCCCATGTCGGTGCCGATCGTGGACGGCGGCGCGTTCCGCTTCCTGCGTTTCCTGCTGGCGATCCTGGTGCACCCGTTGGTGTTTCTGCGCAGCCTGAACGCCAGGCACGCCTCGGAGAAGTCGGTGATCCTGCTGGTGATGCAGTCGCTGGACAACTCGCTGACCTCGTTCCGCAAGCGCGGGCAGCTGAAGACCAGGCAGGGCACGGGCGAGCCGAACCCGACCTGGATACCGCTCGCGCACGAGGTCGGCCGCCGCTTCGCGGACAAGGTGGACGGCGACACCCACGGCCTGATCATGGACGTCTTCGACATCCCGGCCACCGCGCACTACATCGGCGGCTGCGTCATCGGCGAGAGCGCGGAGACCGGCGTGGTCGACCCGTACCAGCGGGTGTTCGGGCATCCGGGCCTGCACGTCGCGGACGGGTCGGCGGTCACCGCGAATCTCGGCGTGAACCCCTCGCTGACCATCACCGCCCAGGCCGAACGGGCCATGGCCTTCTGGCCCAACAAGGGGCAGGCCGATCCGCGCCCCGCGCTCGGCGAGCCCTACCGCCGCATCGATCCGGTCGCGCCGGTCCGGCCCGCCGTCCCCGCCGCCGCGCCCGGCGCCCTGCGCTTGCCGATCACGCCGGTCGATCCCCCGGTCCCCGCGAGCTGAGGACGATACGCCGTAATCGGCGGCGGCAGGATAGCGTGATCGGTTGTGTCCGACAGTGGTATCGATCTGCGCTCCTACGTCCCCGCCGAGGACGTGCGGGCCAAGGGGCGCGCCCTGCGCGAGCGCGTCCCGGTGACGGCGCGCGACCGCGAAGCCGCGGGCGAGCGGCGTCCGGACGTGCTGGAGTTCCTGCGCGCCGCGCACGCGGACCGGCTGCCGCACCTGGTGCCGCTGCGGGTGGGGCGCATGATGTCCGGGCCGTTCACGTTCTACCGCGGCGCGGCCGGACTGATGGCCGCCGATCTCGCGGGCGGGCCGGTCAGCGGGGTCGACGCGCAGCTGTGCGGTGACGCGCACGCCGCGAACTTCGGCCTCTACGGCACCTCGCGCGGCGAGATCATCATGGACATCAACGATTTCGACGAGACGATCGCCGGTCCGTGGGAGTGGGATCTGGAGCGGCTCGCCGCCAGCCTGGTGCTGGCCGGGCGCGAGTCCGGCGCCGACGAGGACGACTGCCGCACGGCCGCGCGCGACGCCGCCCGCGCCTACCGGCTCGCCATCGACGCGCTCGCCGAGCAGCCGTTCATGGAGTCCTGGAGCGCGCTGCCCGACGAATCGGTGATCAGCAAGGCCAAGGCCGACGACCTGCTCGACGACTTCAAGAAGGCGGCGAAGAAGGCGCGCAAGAACACCAGCGCCAAAGTCGCCGCCAAATGGACCACGCATCTCGACGACCACGAGACCGGCATCAGCAAGCACCGATTCGTCAGCGACCCACCGGTTCTCACCGCGGTCGAGGACGCCGTGGAGCAGGCCGTCATCGACGGACTGGAACGCTACGGCGACACGCTGCGCGAGTCGCGGCGCAACCTGCTGGCCCGGTTCGCGGTGTCCGACATCGCCTTTCGCATCGTCGGCACCGGAAGCGTCGGGCTGCACAGCTATGTCGCGCTGCTGCACGGCAACGACGGCGAGGTGCTGGTGCTTCAGCTCAAGCAGTCGATACCGTCCGCGCTCGCGCCGTACCTGCCCGCGCCGCCGGTGCGGCACGAGGGCGAGCGAATCGTCCAGGGCGCCAGGCTCGTTCAGTCCGAGAGCGATATCCTGCTCGGCTGGACGACGCTCGAACTCGGCGAGCGGAAGCTGCCCTTCATCGTCCGGCAGTTCCGCAATTTCAAGGGCAGCATCGATCCGGCCGGGCTCTCCGCGGGCGACCTGGACGACTACGGCAGGCTGGCGGGCGCGCTGCTGGCCCGCGCGCATTCGCGCTCGCTCGACCCACGCCTGCTCTCGGGCTATCTGGACGGCGACGAGCGCTTCGAGGACGCGGTCGCGGCCTTCGCGGTGCGCTACGCCGACCGCACCGAGGCCGATCACGCCGAACTCGAACGGGCGGTCCAGGCGGGCGAACTCGCCGCGGAGATACCCGAATGAAAGGTGCCGCGCGTCCAACACGCCGTGCGGCACCGTCGGCGCGGCGCGCCCCGCGCCGTTGCTCGTATCCTGTCCACTGTCGAGTGACGACGTGAAGGGCGGTCGCGAATGCTCGTACGAGTACAGAACCCGGCTGGCACGAATGCCGAACGGGCACTGATCGACTGGCTGCGCACCTGGAAGGACCCGGCCAGTCCGCACGGCGTGGCCACCATCAATTGCAGCCTGTTCCACAAGGACCGGCTGCACCAGTTCGACGCCGTCGTCTGGACGCCGACGAGCTGCGTGGTGATCGAGGCCGAAGCGCTCGTCGCCCGCCAGGACGGCGTGCTCGAGATCCCGCTCAACGGACCGTGGACCATCAACGGCGAGACCGCCGCGATGGAGGGCCGCGACCGGCGCACGCCGCTGGAGAAGTCCAGGGAACACACCTTCGCGTTGCAGGACTGGCTGTCGGCCCGCGGCCTCGGGCAGCGCGCGGTGCACGGCGTCGCGCTCGTGGTGCCGCTACGCGGGGCCGAGCTACAGATCCAACAGGCTTGGAGCGACCCGAGTTTCGACGTCATCCTCGGCACCGACCCCGGCAGGCTGCGGCACTACTTCGAGACCCTCGCCGACAGCGAGAAGCACCTGTGGACCGCCAACGACGTCGCGGTGGCCTTCCGCGGTCTCGGCATTCTCCCCTATCTGCCCGCGCCGCAGGATCTGCTCAACGAGGGCTTCCTCGGCCCCATCGACATCACGCTGTGGCACGGCGGCCCGCAGCAGGCGCAGGCCGAGGCCTACGCCGAGGAGCTCGCCCAGCTGGAGCGCGACGCGCAGAAGCCCGCCTTCCAGGCACCGTGGTACAGCCCGTGGAAGCTCTACCCGACCGAGCGCGGCGACATCGACATGGGCCGTGCGCTCATGCGCGCGGTGCTCACGGTAGGCATGGTGGCGGCCATCGCGTGGGTGCTGTGGTTCGTGGTCACCGCGATCCTGACCTACGGGCCGGGCTGATCATCGATTCGGTTCGCCGACTGTGCGCGGCCGATCCGGCTGTCCACGTCGGCCGGCTCGAACGGCTGCACGGCCGCCGACCGCAGGGGTGATCGACGTCGCGCGCCCGGCTGCTCCGCTCCGCACGCGTACCGGCCGCGGCATGTGACGATCGGTCCGCACGCTGATCGACGATCACCGGCCGCGCGGGGGTGACCGCGCCCCGCTATCGTCGACCGGTGATGGACGGACGGCAGGCATCCGGCGCGGTGCGCGCGTACACCGGCGTGCTGTGCGCGGTGATCGCCCTGACGATCCCGTTGTCGTTCCCCGCGGACGGCGGGCGCACGGATCTCGATCGGGCGGTCGAGGAGCCGGTCCGCGCGACGCTGGACGGGTATCGCGGCGTCTACCACGTCCTCGTCGTGCCGAGCAACGCCTACATCCTGCTTCCGCTGCTCTGCGCCGCGACCGCGTGGTTCGCCTACCGCCGCGAATGGTGGCGCGCCGCAACGATGTTCGTGGTTCCGGAAGTGGCCGTCGCGATCAACACCTGGGTGCTGAAACCGCTGTGGGACCGCCCGCTGCACGACTATCTGGCCTACCCGAGCGGGCACACCGTGCACCTGGTCGCGATCGCGGCCACGTTCGTCCTGCTGACGGATTCGACCGGAGCCCGGCGCACGGTCGCGGTGGTGGCCGTCGTCGCGCTCGGTGGTGTGGCGGTGGGCATGATCGGGCTCGACTACCACCTCGCCACGGATGTGCTCGGCGGTGCGGCCGCGGCCGTCGCGATGGTGCTCGCCCTGTGCGCGATCACCGATTCGCTCGCGGGCGCTGTCTCCCGTGACGCGCTCGGCGCGGACCGCACCGCCCCCGATCAGCTCCGCTCGTAGACGCTGGCGTCGTCGAGCAGCGCGGCGCGCAACATGCTCTCCGGCACGCCCATCCCCTCGACGAGCGTCAGCGCGTGCGGGCGCAGCCGGTCCACCAGCTCGTTCACGCCGCGGCGGACCGCCTTGGCTCGCTCCACCGACATGAACCGGTGCATGATGAACCAGGCCGAGTTCTCCTCGAGCATGGTGTAGACGAACAGATCGCACACGAGGTCGGCGAGCGCCTTGGCCTCCGGATCCTCGATGTCGCCGATGCCTTCGATGAAGGCTTCCAGCACCAGCCGGTCGATGTGCGCGGAGCCCGCGGCCAGGATGTGGTCCTGGGCGTTGTTGAACGCCTCGAAGGGACCGGTCTCCTCGGCCCGCGCGCGCAGCCGGTGCGCGGCGGTGCGCACCAGGTAGTCCTCGCGGTCGGCGAACAGCTGCAACTGCACCGCGCGCCGTGACAGATCGCCCTCGTCCACGCCGTCGTCGCCGCGGTCGCGCAGCGTCTGGATGAGTTGACGCACGCCGGAACGCTTACGCACCACGTCGCCCGCCATGGTGGCCGCGAAGCGCACCCAGCCGAGCGCGTCCAGATCGCGGATCTCGTCGGCGTACGCGGTCAGCAGTTCCTTGGCGACCAACTGCGTGAGGACTACGTTGTCACCTTCGAACGTGGTGAACACATCGGTGTCGCCCTTGAGCGTCACCAGGCGGTTCTCGGTGAGATACCCCGCGCCGCCGCAGGCTTCGCGGCACTCCTGGATGGCGCGGGTGGCGTGCCTGGTCTGGGCGACCTTCAGGCCCGCCGCGCGCTTCTCCAGCGCGCGCTGCGCGTTCGGCTCCAGATCCTGGCCGGTCTGCACCAGGTGCATGCGGCGCACCAGGTCGTTCTGCGCGAAGGCGTAGGCGTAGGACTTCGCCAGCAGCGGCAGCAGCCTGCGCTGATGACTGCGGTAGTCCAGCAGCACCGTCTCCTCGCCGGTGTCCGGGTCGGAGAACTGCCTGCGCTTCAGCGCGTAGCGCAGCGCGATGCTCAGCGCGACCCGCGCGCCCGCCGCCGCGGCGCCCCCCACGCTGACCCGCCCGCGCACCAGCGTGCCGAGGGTGGTGAAGAAGCGGCGGCTCGGGTTCTCGATCTCCGAGCTGTAGGTGCCGTCGGGCGCGACGTCGGCGTAGCGGTTGAGCAGGTTCTCGCGCGGGACGCGGACGTGGTCGAAGACGATGCGGCCGTTGTCGACACCGAGCAGGCCGCCTTTGAGTCCGTCGTCGGAAGTGGTCACGCCGGGGAGGTCGGCGCCCTGCTCGTCGCGGATCGGCACCAGCAGGCAGTGCACGCCCTGGTTCTCGCCCTTGGTGATGAGCTGGGCGAAGACCGCGGCCATCCGGGCGTGCTCGGCGGCGCCGCCGATGTAGTCCTTGCGCGCCGAGGGCGTCGGACTGTGCACCACGAATTCCTCGGTGTCGGGATCGTAGGTGGCGGTGGTCTCGATGTTGGCGACGTCGCTGCCGTGCCCGGATTCGGTCATCGCGAAGCAACCGAGCAGGTCCAGCGAGATCAGCCTGCGGATGTAGTCGCGGTGGCGTTCGGTGCCGAGATTCTCCACCGCACCGCCGAACAGGCCCCACTGCACGCCCGCCTTCACCCACAGCGAGAGGTCCGCGTAGGCGAGCATCTCCAACCCGGTGACGGCCGCGCCCGGTTCGCTGGTTCCGCCGTTCTCCCTGCGGAATCCGCGCTCGGCGTAGCCCAGGGTCGCGATCACGCGCATCTGGTCGAGCACGCGGGCGCGCGCCGCCTTGTAGTCGAGATAGGGATCGCCGGTGAATTCCTGTCCGGCCAGTTGGGTTCGGGCCTCCTCGCGGACGGACCCCCACGGTCCGTCGAGTGCCGCACGAAGGTGTTCTGCCGTCGTAGAGCTGCTGCCGGTTGCCATGACTTCGACCATAGTCGCCACGTACCACCCGGTCTCGAGCCAAAACTCTTGCCCTCGATTGAACAGCCGTTTAATATACTGAACATGTGTTCAAGCAACAGCCCGTATCGCAAGGATCCGCCGCAGATCTGAGCACGGCGGCCCGGATCAGAGACGCCGCGATCGAAGTCTTCGGTGAGCAGGGATTCCAGGTCGGAGTCCGCGCCATCGCCGCCGCGGCAGGTGTCTCCCCCGGCCTGGTCAACCACCACTTCGGTTCCAAGAACGGCCTGCGCGCCGCTTGCGACGACCGAGTGTTGCAACTGATCCGGGACGAGAAGGTCAAGGCCATCACAGCGCCGAACGCCGCGTCCGGCACGCTCGCCGCACTGGCCGAGATCGAAACGTACGGTCCGCTCGTCGCCTACATGGTGCGCAGCCTGCAAGCGGGTGGGCCGATGGCCGAGTCCCTGTTCGAGCACATGGTCGCCGACGCCGAGGGCTACATGCAGCAGGGGGTCGACGCGGGAACCATCAAGCCGAGTCGCGACCACAAGGCCCGCGCCCGCTACCTGATGACGCTCAATGTCGGCGCCGTCCTGCTGTGGGTCCAGTTGCACCACCGCGAGGGCGAGAAGATCGACTTCCGCAAGGCGATCCGCGCCATCACCGAAGAACTCACCCCACCGGCCCTCGAGTTCTACACCCAGGGCCTGCTCACCGACACCACCCTGATGGACACTGTCATGAAGGAGCACAGATGACCGAGGTCATCGAAATCGAAGATCTGCGAAAGACCTTCGGACACGTCACCGCCCTGGACGGACTCGACCTCGCGGTCCGCGAAGGCGAGATCCACGGCTTCCTCGGCCCCAACGGCGCGGGCAAGTCGACCACCATCCGGGTCCTGCTCGGCATCTTGCGCGCCACTTCCGGTCGCGTCCGGCTGTTCGGCCGCGACCCGTGGACCGACGCGGTCGGCCTGCACCGCGAATTGGCTTATGTGCCAGGCGATGTCACGCTGTGGCCGTCGCTGTCCGGCGGCGAGACCATCGACCTGCTCGCCAGGATGCGCGGCGGCATCAACGCCGAACGCCGCGCCGAGCTGATCGAACGCTTCGATCTGGACCCCCGCAAGAAGGCACGCACCTACTCCAAGGGCAACCGCCAGAAGGTCGCGCTGATCTCGGCGCTCGCCTCCGACGTGCGGCTGCTGCTACTCGACGAGCCGACCTCCGGCCTGGATCCGTTGATGGAACAGGTTTTTCGCGAATGCGTGCACGAGGCGCAGCAGCGCGGTGCGACAGTGCTGTTGTCGAGCCACATCCTGTCCGAGGTCGAGGCGCTCTGCGACCGGGTGACCATCATCCGGGCGGGCCGGACGGTCGAGAGCGGGTCGCTGTCCGACCTGCGGCACCTCTCGCGCACCGCCATCACCGCCGAATTGCTCGGCGACCCAGGCGATCTCAGCCGGATCTCGGGCGTCGAGGATATCGAGCGCGACGGATCCACGCTGCGCTGCCAGGTGGACAGCGAGCACCTCGGCGAGCTGATCCGGGTGCTCGGCGACACGGGCGTGCGCAGTCTCACCAGTGCTCCGCCCACGCTCGAGGAGCTGTTCATGCGGCATTACCACGTCGACGGCAAGGACAAGGACGCCTCGGCGAAGCTCGGGGAGCAGGTGCGGGCATGACCACCGCCGCCCACCGGGCCCCTGCCACACCGCTTTTCGGCGAGTCCGCCGATTTCGCGGGCACCGGGCAGCTGTTGCGCCTGTATCTGCGCCGCGACCGGATCGTGCTGCCGCTGTGGTCGCTGCTGATCGGACTGATGCCCGCCTTCCAGGTGGTCAGCATCAAGGATCTGTACACCACCCAGACCCAGCTCGACGATTTCGCGCGAACCACCGCGGACAGTCCGGCGCTGGTCGCCATGTACGGGCCGGTGTTCAGCACCGAGCTCGGTTCCATCGGTACCTGGAAGGCCGGCGCGATGTACACGATGATCGCGATCGCGACCATCCTGACCGTCATCCGGCACACCAGGGTCGAAGAGGAGACCGGCCGCGCGGAGCTGGTCGGCGCCACCAGCATCGGCCGCTTCGCCGGGCTGACCGCGGCGCTCGTCATGACCTTCGGCGGGGCGCTGATCGCCGGAATCGCCTGCGCCGCATCGCTCTACGCGGCCGATCTGCCCGCGGCGGGTTCGCTGGCGTTCGGTGCGGCGCTGGCCGCGTCCGGCATCGCGTGGGCCGCGATCGCGGCGGTCGCCGCCCAGGTCAGCGCCGGTGCGCGGGTCGCGCGCGGCGTAGCGTTCGCGGCGCTCGGCGCGGCGTTCGCGCTGCGAGCGGTCGGCGACGCGGGCAACGGCGTGCTGTCCTGGTTCTCCCCGATCGGCTGGTCGCTGCAGATCCGACCGTACGCCGACGAGCGGTGGTGGGTACTGCTGCCGCTGGCCACGGTCGCCGTGCTGGCGACGGGCGCCGCCTACGCCTTGCTCGCCTCGCGCGACACCGGCTCGGGGCTGCTCGCCGAGCGTCCGGGTCCGGCGGCCGCCGCGCCGGGATTCGCCGGGCCGGTCGCGCTGGCCTGGCGGCTGCAGCGCGGCACGCTGCTCGCCTGGACCATCGGTTTCGGCCTGTACGGGCTGTTGATCGGCGGCGCGGTGAACAGCGTCAGCGACATGCTCGACGACAGCGGCACCATCACCGATCTGGTCACGCGCATGGGCGGTTCGGAGAGCCTGGAGGAGTCGTTCATCGCCTACGCGATCACCATGCTGGCCGCGGCGGCAGGCGCCTATTCGATCTCGGCGGCGCTGCGCCTGCACGACGAGGAGTCCAGCCAGCGGGCCGAGGCCACGCTGGCTGCCGCGGTGGGCCGGACCCGCTACGCGTTGAGCCACATCGGTTTCGCGCTGGCCGGACCCGCGATCGCCCTGCTGACCGCCGGGCTCGCGATCGGCGTCGTCTACGGTCTCAGCACGGGCGAACTCGGCGAGAAGCTGCCGGAATCGCTGGCCGCCGCGGCGGTTCAGGTGCCCGCGGTGTGGGTCGTCACCGGCATCACCGTCGCGATCTTCGGGCTCGCGCCGCGCTACACGCCGGTCGCCTGGGGCGTGCTCAGCGGGATGATCGTGATCTTCTTCGTCGGCTCGCTGGACGGTTTGCCGCAGTGGACAGTCGACCTGGTGCCGTTCGTGCATCCGCCGAAGCTGCCCGGTGCGCCGTTCGAGGCGACGCCGATCCTGTGGCTGCTCGGCATCGCCGCGGCCCTGCTCGCCGTCGGCATGGCGGCCTACCGCCGCCGCGACTTGCGCTGAACTGCTACCGAATCCGCGCCGCCGCTGCGCCACAGCGGCGGCGCGCGGCATCGCCAGCGCCGTTCGCATTCCGCCCGACGCGCACCTCCGCCTCCGCTTCGGCCAGGCGCAGACAGCCCGATTCCGGCAGCATTCCTCGAGGCGTACCTTCGCCTTCGCTCCGGCTGTGCGCGGGCTGTCGGCGGACTACTTCGGCAGCGTCCCTTTGGACAGCTTGCCCGCCAGCCGCTCCAGGTAGGCGCGGACCTCTTCCGCGCCGCGGTCCGGCAGACCGAAAACCGCTTCGGTGACACCGAGTTCGGCCCACCGCGCCAACTGCGCCGCGTCGTGCCGCCCGGCCAGCGCGATGATCTCCGGGGTCTCGGTGCGCCCGTGTTCACGCCAGATCCGGTGCAGCAGTTCGATCTTCTCGCCGAGACCCTCTTCGGTGGGCGTGGTGATCCATCCGTCGGCGTTCTCGGCTAGCCAGGCGAACGACTTCTCCCCGCCCGCCGCGCCGAGCAGCACGGGGATGCGCTTCTGTGCCGGCTTCGGCCACGACCAGCTCGGTCCGAAGTTCACGAACTCGCCGGAGAAGCTGGCCTCTTCCTCGCTCCAGATCGCGCGCATCGCGTCCAGGTGCTCGCGCAGCACCGTGCGCCGCTTGTTCGCGGGCACCCCGTGGTGGGCGAGTTCGTCGGTGTTCCAACCGAATCCGACGCCGAGGCTGACCCGGCCGCCGGACAGGTGATCCAGCGAGGCGATGGCCTTGGCCAGGGTGATCGGGTGGTGTTCGGCGGGCAGCGCGACCGCGGTCGAGAGGGTGATGCGCTCGGTCACCGCCGCGGCGGTGCCCAGGGCGACCCAGGGGTCCAGGGTGCGCAGGTAGCGGTCGTCGGGCAGGCTCGCGTCGCCGGTGCGTGGGTGCGCGGCGGCGCGCACCACCGGAATATGGGTGTGCTCGGGCACATAGAACGAGTCGAAGCCGGCCCGCTCGGCCGCCGCCGCGGCGTCGGCGGGGGTAATGCCCCGGTCACTGGTGAACAACACGATCCCGTACCGCACCGCACGTACTCCCATCGCCAGAAATTAGAACAAGTTCTACCATCTTTCGGCGCGCCGCACCACGGATTCGGGAGGCGGACACACCTGCTGACAGGCGCGGATGCCGGACCGGCGAGCTACGACTACGTTCGCGTGCATGAGTCTTGACGCGCTGTCGGGAGGAGACGACACCAATCGGCGAGCCGATCACCTCGGCTGGCGTAACCGGCTGTGGCCGCGTCGCGGACCGCATCTGCCGGGCGTCAGCCAGGCCGTCGGGCTGCTGGTGGCCGACCGGCAGGCCACCGCCGACACCATCGTCGCCGCGCCGACTCCCCTGCAGCCGATCGACCTCACCGACGACGCGCGGGTCGCCGAGGTGCTCGATCTCGCCGTCCGGGTCGGCGAGGTCGTGCTCGCCTCGGGCACCGGCGTCATGGACACCACCAGCCAGGTGCGTTTCATCGCGGCCACCTACGGCTTGGCCCGCTGCGATGTCGACGTCACCTACGACGCCATCCGCATCTGGGCCGATCGCGGGCCGCTGCTGCCGCCCGCCAGCACGATGCGCATCGTGCAATACCGCGCGCTCGACTTCACCAGGCTCGCCGCGGTGGACCGCCTCACCCGACGCATCCGCACCCAGGTGGTGGCGCCCGAGGACGCGCGCGCCGCGCTCGACGACATCACCTCCGCGCCGCACCCGTACCACCGCTGGACCGCGACGTTCGGCTGGTCGCTGCTTGCCGCCGCCATCGCCGCGCTGCTCGGCGCGGGTGTCGTCGTCGCCGCGCTCAGCTTCGCGACCACCGCGGCGATCGACCGCACGAACCGGGTGCTCAACCGCTACGGGCTGCCCTTCTTCTTCCAGCACATGGCGGGCGGACTCATCGCGGCGACCCCCGCCATAGTGCTCTCCACCCTCGCCGAGCCGCTGGACATCCGGGTCGATCCCACGCTGATCATCGCGGCGGGCATCACGGTGCTGCTCAGTGGTCTGCAACTGGTCGGCTCGGTACAGGACGCGATCACCGGCGCGCCGATCACCGCGACGGCCCGCCTGCTCGAAGTGGTGATGATGACCGGCGGCATCGTCGCGGGCATCGCGCTCGCCCTGCGGCTGGGCCAAGTGGCCGGCGCCACCGTGCCGTCGATCGAGATGACCTCCGGTCGCGACATCACGAATCTGCCGGTCAAGATCGCGGCGGGCGCGGTCGCGGCGCTGGCCTTCGCGCTCGCCTGCTACGCCGAGAGACGCGCGCTTGCCGCGGCCGCGTTCGGCGGCGCGGCGGGCGCGATCAGCTATCTGCTCGTGCAGTACGCCGGGTTCGGTCCGGTGATCTCCTCCGGGGTGGCCGCCACCCTGATCGGTCTGGCCGGTGGTCTGATGGCCCGTCGCGCGTTGACTCCCCCGCTCGTCGTCGCGGTCGCGGGCATCACGCCGCTGCTGCCCGGTCTCAGCGTGTATCGCGGGCTCTACGCGATGCTCAACGACGAACCGCTGCTCGGCTTCGATCAGTTGCTCTCCGCCTTCGGTATCGGCTGCGCGCTGGCCGCGGGTGTGACGCTGGGCGAATGGTGCGACCGCACGCTGCGCCGTCCGCCGATCCTCAGCCGCTTCGGCTCGCTGCGCCGACCGATCGTCCGGCGCAGACGGCGGTCGCATCCCGCACACTGATACCGTGCCGCCGCTCCGGTGCGGCGGCGTCGCCGAACCGGGTATGGTTCGGTGCGGTTGGTTAGGGTAGCCAAACAACGGCTGCGTATGACGGTGAGGTGGTTCGAATGTCGGAGGCAGTACCTTTCTCGGCACGTATCCGATCGGCCACGGAGCGTCAGCACGCCGAAGCGGAGAACTCCTCGTTCATCAGCGACATGCTCGGCGGCGCGCTCGGCATCGACTCCTACCACCGCTACACCGGCCAGCTGTGGTTCATCTACCGCGCGCTCGAGGCGCGCTGGCCCGAACTGGCTGGCGACACGGTCGCGGGCCCGTTCATCAAGCCGGAGCTGGCCAGGACCGCCGAGCTCGAACGCGACCTCGCCGCCCTGCTCGGCCCGGACTGGCGCACCGAACTCAGGGCGCTGCCCGCCACCGCCGCCTACGCCGAGCGCATCGAGGAATGCGCGCGCGACTGGCCCGCGGGCTATGTCGCGCACCACTACACGCGCTACCTCGGCGATCTGTCCGGCGGTCAGGTGATCCGCGGCACCGCCGAAAAGCTGTGGGATCTGCCGCGCCGCGGCGACGGCGTGCGCTTCTACGTCTTCGACGACATCGCGAATCCGGCCGCCTTCAAGCGCGAATACCGGGCCCTGCTCGACGACCTGTCGGTGGACGAGCTCGAGCGCCGCCGCGTGCTCGAGGAGTGCCAGCGCGCCTTCGACTTCAACTCCGCGATCTTCGCCGAACTCGCCGCCGAGTTCCCGGCGCGCCGACCGTCCTGACGTAGGGCCTACTAGTAGGCGCCCTCCCCGCGCGCGACCGCGCCGATGGTCTTGGCGATCAGCAGCAGATCGAGCACCATCGACCAGTTCTCCACGTACGAGAGATCGAGTCGCACCGAGTCTTCCAGCGACAGGTCGGACCGTCCGCTGACCTGCCACAGACCGGTGACGCCCGGTTTGACCAGCAGCCTGCGTCGCATCTCGCCGTCGTAGGTGTCCACCTCGCGCTGCACCTGCGGCCGCGGACCGACGACGCTCATCTCGCCGCGCAACACGTTGAGGAACTGCGGCAGCTCGTCGAGACTGAACTTCCTGATCACCCGGCCGACCGGCGTCACCCGCGGGTCGTCCTTCATCTTGAAGAACACCGGATTGCCGCCGTTGGCCTCGATCAGGTCGGTCGCGGTGCGCTCGGCGTCCTGGTACATGCTGCGGAACTTGATCATCCGAAACGGTTTGCCCCCGAGCCCGATTCGCTCCGACAGGTAGAACACCGGGCCGGGGCTGGTCAGTTTCACCGCGAGCGCGATGGCGAGCAGCACCGGCGCGATCGCCAGCAGCACGGCGCTGGCGAAACACGCGTCGAACACCGCCTTTCCGGTCGACTTGGCCCGGTCGTACTGCGGTTTGGCGATGTGCAGCATCGGCATTCCGGCGACCAGCCGGTTGGTCAACCTGGTCCCAGCGATGTCCACCACGCCGGGCGCGACGATCAACTCGACCCCGAGCGGATCGAGTTCCCATGCCATTCGGCGCAATTCGACAGGCCCGAGGTAGTCGGTCGCGGTGACCGCGACCGTGTCCGCGCCGCTGCGCCGCACCGCCTCCAGCACCGAACGATCGTCGCCGACCACGGAGAAAGTGCGTCCGGACGTCCGCAACCCGTAGCGGCCGGTCGCGGCGACGCCGTCCGGAACGCACACGCCCACCACGCGATAACCCGAATCCGGATCACGGGAGAACGCGGTCGCCATCGCCTGCGCGACCTCCGGCGCGCCGACCACGAGCACCGAGGTGAGGTACTCCGCGCGAGCGCGGCGGCGGTGGCGGGTGTGCAGCCGCCAGCCGAGCCTGCTGAACATCAGGCCGAGCAGACCGAGCGGCAGCGCGATCGCCAGATAGCCACGGGCGAACTCGATTCGGACGATCAGCGAGACGATCGCGAGCGCACCGAACAGCCGCAGCGTCGCCGAGACCAACCGGCGGTATTCCTCGGTTCCGGAGCCGACCACCTGCGGCGATCGGGTGTTGCCGACCGCGAGCAGCAGCGCCCAAGTCAGCGCGAGTGCCACCGAGACGACCGTGTAGCCGATCTCGTAGGGCAATCGCCAGGCGAGCGGCGGCGCGACCGGCCCGCCGAACCGGATCACCTGCGCCAGCCCGACCGCCGCGCCGATGACGAGCAGATCCGTTGTGGCCAAGTGCTTTACATAGTCGGCTTGCCAACGTTCCCGCACCGAACGCGGTGCGGTGTGGGACGAGACGGACATATCGAGTTCGTCATCGCCGGTGAGCTCGTAGCTCATGGAACAGACCTCCCCCTGGGAGAATTCGTCGCCCCCGATCCCCGTCGATCGGTCCCCGCGGCACACGCATCGGCCGCCCCGGGGTGTTCGGTCATTCGACGGCCAACAGCAGATTGTTACAGAACACAAAACGTTTCACATATCGAATGACAAGGGCCGCAATGGATTCCAGAAAGTAGCGGGAAACCGATGGTTTGTTTTCCGCCTGCAGCACCGCGCGCGACGCGTTGCGATATCACGCCAGGTCTACGCCGATGAATTACTTTTGATTCGAAACGATCGATGCGGCACCTCGGCTGGATTCCCGGATAGCGAGTCGGATGCCGATGCGCGACACGCCGCAGAAGATGGCCGTAATCCGCAATCTCACAACCGATTTCATCAGCGGCAACCAGGCGGTTCGTTGTAACGTTCCACTGGATCGCGTCCTCGACGACGTGCCGGCCATCCGCCGGGCGATCCGTTCTCTCGGCAGAAGGTGGGGCCTGCATGCGTTGTCGTCTGTGTGATTCCGCGCGCCTTTCGAGCGTGCTCGACCTCGGCGCGACGCCACCGTGCGAGAAATTCCTCGCGGCAGCCGAACTCGATCTCGCCGAGCCCACCTATCCGCTGCATCTGCGGCTCTGCGACGACTGTCTGCTATTGCAGATCCCCGCTTTGATCACACCCGAAGAGACGTTCACCGAATACGCCTATTTCGCGTCGTATTCCGAAAGCTGGGTCCGGCACGCTGAAAGATTCGTTTCCGATGCCGTCGAAAAGCTCGGGCTCGGAACGGAGTCCTTCGTCGTGGAGGCCGCGAGCAACGACGGCTATCTGTTGCGGCACATGGTCGGCGCGGGCATCCGCTGCCTCGGCATCGAGCCGTCGGTGAACGTCGGCGCGGCCGCCCGTGCGCTCGGCGTGCCCACGGAAACCGCCTTCCTGGACGAGGATTCGGCGGCGAAGGTGCGCGCCACACATGGCCCCGCGGACCTCGTGGTCGCCAACAACGTCTACGCGCACGTGCCCGACCTGCGCGGCTTCACCCGGTCGTTGCGCGAGCTGATGGCCGACGACGGCTGGTTGTCGATCGAGGTGCACCACGCGGCGAATCTGTTGCGGCTCGGGCAGTTCGACACCATCTACCACGAGCACTTCCAGTACTACACGGTGCTGTCGGCGCAACGCGCTCTCGCCACCGCCGGACTCGTCGTGGTCGACGTGGAACTGCTTGCCACACACGGCGGTTCGATTCGCCTGTGGGCCCGTCCCGAAGCGGCGGCGGGCGCGCCGAGCGAGCGGGTCGCGGAGGTGCTGCGCGACGAGGCCGCGGCCGGTCTGCACCACCCGGACGGCTACCGGGATCTCGCGCCGCGCGCCGCGCGGGTGCGCCAGGAACTGCTGCGCTACCTGCTCGACCGGCGTGCCGAAGGCAAGCGGGTAGTGGGTTACGGCGCGCCGGGCAAGGGCAACACCCTGCTCAACTACTGCGGCATCCGTCCCGACCTGCTCGAGTACACCGTCGACCGAAACCCCTACAAGCACGGCCGTTTCACGCCGGGTACCCGCATCCCGATCCACCCGCCCGAGCGCATCGACGCCGACCGTCCCGACGTGGTGCTCGTGCTGCCGTGGAATTTGGAGACCGAGCTGACCGCGCAACTGCGCCACATCGCCGACTGGGGCGGCGAGCTGGTCTACCCGCTGCCGACCCTGCATCGCGCCGATCTCACCGGCGCGCCACGAGACGACGACGCGGACCCGTCCACCGCCGCGGGGTCCGCGCCCACCGACAACGACGAACACTTCACGGGGAGGCAGGCGCGATGAAAGTTGTGCTGTTCTGCGGCGGCTACGGGATGCGGATGCGTGACGGCTCCGACGACATGATCCCCAAGCCGATGCAGTTGGTCGGTCCGCGACCGCTGCTGTGGCACGTGATGCGCTACTACGCGCACTTCGGCCACAAGGAGTTCATCCTGTGCCTCGGCTACGGCGCAGAGCACATCAAGAACTTCTTCCTCACCTACGAGGAGTCGGTGTCCAACGACTTCGTCATCCGGGACGGCCGGGTGGAGTTGCTGCGCAGCGACATCAGCGACTGGTCCATCACCTTCGTCGACACCGGTGTGGAATCGGCCATCGGTGAGCGGCTGCGGCGGGTGCGGCAGTACCTCGGCACGGACGAGACCTTCCTGGCGAACTACGCCGATGTGCTCACCGACGCGCCGCTGGACGAGATGATCGCCAGGTTCACCGCGTCCGGCGCGGCCGCGTCGATGATGGTGGTGCCGCCGCAATCGTCGTTCCACTGCGTCGATCTCACGCCGACCGGCGAGGTCAAGGACATCATGCCGGTCGCCGCGATGCCGATCTGGGAGAACGGCGGGTACTTCGTGCTCACCCAGGAGGTGTTCGACCTGCTGCCGCCCGGCGGCGACCTGGTGGCCGACGCGTGCGGCACGCTCGCCGGGCAGGGCAGGCTGTTCGGCTACCAGCACCTCGGGTTCTGGAAGCCCGCCGACACGTTCAAGGAACGCGCCGAACTCGACGCGGGCTACCGCTCGGGCGTGCGACCGTGGATGGTCTGGGAGCCCGCGTGATTCCGCTGATCGCCGCGCCGATCGCGGAGATCGCGGTGCTCGGGGCGCACTGCGACGACATCGCGATCGGGATGGGCGCCACGTTGCTCACGCTGTCGCGCCGCCGCCCTGGGCTGCGCGTGTGCGCGCTGGTGCTGTCCGGCGGCGGTACGGAACGCGAGGAGGAGGAACGGGCCGCGCTCGCGGACTTCTGTCCCGGCGCGGCCCTCTCGCTGACCGTCCTCGACGTCCCCGACGGCCGCGCGCCCGCGCACTGGGAGCGAATCAAGAACGCGCTGGCCGCCTTTCGGGTGGGCTGCGCCGCGGATGTGGTGTTCGCGCCGCAGCGCGGCGACGCCCACCAGGATCATCGTCTGCTCGCTGAGCTGACGCCCACCGAGTTCCGCGATCACCTGGTGCTCGGCTACGAGATCCTCAAGTGGGAGACCGACACGCCGCGCCCCACCGTCTTCCAGCCGGTTCCCGCCGAGCTCGCCGAGGAGAAGGCGCGGCTGTTGCACAAGCACTACCCCTCCCAGACCGGGCGCGACTGGTTCGACGAGGCCGCGTTCACCGGTCTGTCCCGGTTGCGCGGCGTGCAGAGCCGCACCCGGCACGCGGAGGCATTCGTTCTGGACAAGGCCGTCGTCGAGCTGGGAGGCAGCTGAACATGCGAGTACTGGTCACCGGACACCAGGGCTACCTCGGCACCGTCATGGTGCCGCTGCTGCGGGCACAGGGCCACGACGTGGTCGGTCTGGATTCTGGGCTCTTCGCCGACTGCGTGCTCGGCGCGCTGCCCGGTGATCCGCCGGGCCTCTCGGTCGACCTGCGCGACGTGACGGTCGAGCAGCTGGCCGGATTCGAGGCGGTCGTCCATCTCGCGGCGCTGTCCAACGATCCGCTCGGCGCGCTCGCGCCCGAGATCACCTACGACATCAACCATCACGCCTCGGTGCGACTGGCCCGTTTGGCGAAAGACGCGGGCGTGCGGCGATTTCTGTACGCCTCGACCTGCTCGGTGTACGGCGCTGCTGGCGCGGAGCTGGTCACCGAGGACGCGCCGCTGCGTCCGATCACCCCGTACGCGGAGAGCAAGGTCCGCGTCGAGGACGACGTCGCGGCCATGGCCGATTCCGGCTTCTCCCCCGTATTCCTGCGCAACGCCACGGCTTTCGGCTTCTCGCCGCGACTGCGCGCCGACATCGTGCTGAACAATCTGGTCGGCTACGCCGCGCTCACCGGCGAGGTGAAGGTGCTCTCCGACGGCACGCCGTGGCGTCCGCTGGTGCACGCGCGCGATATCGCCGCCGCCTTCGCGACCTGCCTGACCGCGCCGGTCGACGCGATCCACAGCCGCGCGTTCAACATCGGCACCGAGCAGAACAATCTGACGGTCGCCGAGATCGCGGCGGCCGTGGTCACCGCCGTGCCCGGCTCCCGATTGGTCATCACCGGCGAGAGCGGCGCGGACCCGCGCTCCTATCGCGTCGACTTCTCCGCCGCGCGCCGGGCGATCGGCTTCCGCGCCGTGTGGACCGTGCCCGCGGGCGCGACCGAGCTGTACCAGGAGTACACCGCGAGGGGGCTGACCAGTGGTGATTTCTTCCAGCGCTTCACCAGGCTGCCGCACCTGCGGAAGCTGTGCGACTCGGGTGTGCTCGACGCCTCGATGCGCCGGGTCGGCGTCCCGGCCCCCGCGCACCCGTAAGGGGGTACGCGGCGGATCAGTTCGACGCGGGACGTCGCCAGACGGTGCGCAGCAGCTGTTCCCAGCTGCCCGCGCCCGCGTCGCGCGCCGAGACCTCGGTCACCGCGAGGGGCCAGGCGATGCCGAGATCGGGATCGTCGTAGGCGACGCCGATGTCCGCGGCCGGGTCGTGCGGCCGGTCGATCCGGTAGCAGACATCGGCCGTCGCGGTGAGCGCCTGGAAGCCGTGCAGGAAGCCGGGCGGCACGTACAAATGCCGGAAGTCGTTGTCGTCCAGCCGGAAAGCCTGCTGCCGACCGAAAGTGGGCGAGCTGGGCCGGATGTCGACGAGCACGTCGTGTACCGCGCCGTGCGCGCAGCGCACCAACTTGGCCTCGCCGCTCCCGGAGCGGCCGTGCATGCCGCGGATCACGCCGCGCGCGGAACGGGATTGGGAGTCCTGGACGAACGCGGCCGCGGCGCCCGGCGTGCCGAGTCGCTCGTCGAACAGCTCGGCGTCGAAGGTCCGGGTGAAAAAGCCCCGAGCGTCGTGGTACGGCCGCGGTATGAGCAGCAGGACGTCGGCGAGCTCGGTCTGCTCGATACGCACGGGGTCATCGTGCCATGAGGGAAGGGGATCCGGCATGAGTTCCGAGCCGGGGAACGTCTGCCGCGGCTGCGGGGCCGCTGACCTGCGCGCGATTCTGGATCTCGGGAAAGTCCCTGCGGCCGACCATTTTCCGTTGATCGACGACCCGATCGAGCCCGGTGAGGCCGGACACCCGCTGCGGATGGACCACTGCGCCGCGTGCGGACTGGCCCAGCTCGCCGAGGACGACACCGTCACCGCGGAACCGCGCGGCGTGGAGCCGCGTGCCCTGCGCGAGCAGGCGGTCGCGGCGGTGGCCGAGGTGGCGGGAACGGGATTGCTGATCGGACGCACGGTCCGCGAGTTCGGCAGCCCGCACGGCGGCACCTGGCTGCCGCTGCTGGCGGTGCGCGGCTTCACCGAGACCGCGGGGCCTGCCGACGTGGTGCTGGATTGCTTCGGGATCATGCACGAGCCAGACCAGCGGGCCGCCTTCCGTCGGCGCGCCGCGGCGACCGCGCCGCACGGCGCGCTGCTCGTCCAGTACCACTCGCTGGCCGCCATAGTGGCGAGTGGGCAGTGGAACGCGTTGCGCCACGGGCATTTCGCCTACTACTCGCTGGCCGCGCTCCAGGGTCTGCTGGGCGACGTCGGTATGAGCGTCACGCACGCATGGTCTTTCGACCTCTATGGCGGCACCGTCCTGGTGCGCGCGGTGCACGGCGCCGCCCCGAGCGACGATTCCGTCGGACTGGCGCTGGACAGCGAAGCGCCGCACATAGATCCGCACGGACTGCCCGCACTACAGCGCGCCGCCGGCCTGCACGCGCGCACGCTGCGCAATTGGCTCGACGAACAGGCGCAGCGCGGCCTGCGGGTCTTCGGTTACGGCGCCGCGTCGCGCGCGGTCGCCCTGTTCAGCCTTGCCGGGGCGCACCGGGGTCTGCTCGCCGGGGTCGCCGACGCCTCCCCCGCCAAGCACGGACGACGGATGCCGGGCACCGACATCCCGATCGTCGCGCCGCGTGAACTCGTCTCGGCGCGACCGGATCTCGTGCTGCTCACCCTGCCCGATCTGCTTGCCGAGGTGCGCGCGGCCTATCCGGAACTCGACGGGCGCTGGGTCGTCGACACGCCCGCCGGACCGCGGGAAGGAGGTCGAGAGACAGCGATGGCGCACCGCGCCGCAACGTGATTCGGCGGCGCCGGATCACGTTCTTCGGTACGACTTGTTTTCAGACAGAGGGGATTCTGATGAGTGACAGCAACCAGCTAGGCCATCGAGGCGTGCGCGCCCTCGCGCTCGCCGCCGTTGTGGCGGCCGGGCTGGTCTTCGGGAACGGCTCCGCCGCGGCGGTGGTCGACAGCAGCAATACCATCGTGGACCGCGAGAACCGCGCTGTGGAGGCCATCGCGGCCGACACCCGCATCGATTTCGTGCCTCCGCTGGACGGCAATCCGCTGACCAGGGAGTGGTTCCACCATGGGGAGGCGGCCTTCAAGATCTCCGGCCCGCAGGCCGAGGACTGGAAGGGCCGGATCACCATCGGCTACCAGGTCGGGTTTCCCGCCACGCTGAACGGCAAGATCCGGTTCGAGTATTCGACGCCGGGCCTCGGCGTCGATCTCGGCGGCGGTGACGGGGCGCTGCTCAAGATCGACAGCCTGATTCCGCAGCTGGGCGTGGAGGTGGAGGTCGGCTTCGGGCCGGGCATCCGGACGGTCGAATGCGCCAGCGGCGAAATCTCCGGCACCTCGGGCTTCATCCGGATGTCGGGCTTCCACGGCACCGTCACCGGAGTGCTCGGGCCGACCAACATCCGCCCGTTCGTGATGATCGTCGGCGCGACCGGCGACACGGTGATCACCTACGGAAAGCTCTGGACCCTCTGAGCCCGCCGCGGGCCGCCCGGATCAGACGAGCAGATCCGGGCGGTTCCGTACGGTCGCCAGCGCCCGCACTCGCAACCGGTGCAGTGCCGCCCTGGCCAGCCTGGTGTCCCCGGCCAGCACGTCGCCGCGGTGCACCAGGTCCGGGTAGTCGTGCGCGATGCGGTGGTGGAACCGGTACATGTCGGTCAGCTTGCTCACCGTCGAGGTCTGGCTGCACAGGTTGAACGACGAATTGCGCCAGGCGGCAAGGATTTCCGTCATCCCGAAGAAGACGCCGAACGAGCTGACCCTGGCGAACAGATCCACGTCCATCGGAAACACCAGGTCGCCGCGCAGGCCGCCGACCTTGTCGTAGTGCTCGCGGTAGAACATGGCGGCCGCCGTCGGCCCGAAGTCCGCGGGCCCGCGCCGCACGATGGTGCGCGCCAGCGCGCGCGGGGTCTGCCTGCCGAGCAGGCCGGCCAGGCCGAGCCCGGATTCGAGGACCGCGCCCGCCTCGTCGATCACCTCGAACCGGCTCGACGAGATGGCGATCGAGGCGTCCGCCATCACCGCGAGCTGCGCGGTCAGCGCGCCGGGCCGCAGCACGTCGTCGGCGCAGACCACCTTCACCAGCGTTCCGGCCGAGGCGGTGATGGCCTTGTCCCAGTTCGCGCCGATGGGCAGGACGGTGTCGTTGCGCAGCACCCGCACCCTGCGGTCGTCGAAGGAGCGCGCCACCTCCCCCGTGTCGTCGGTGCTGGCGTTGTCCAGCACCAGCAGCTCGAAGTCCTCGTCCTGCGCGAGAATCGAACGCAGCGTGGCGTCCAGCGTCCGCCCCGAGTTGTACGCCGGAACGCACACCGACAGCGATGCCATGACAGCCCCCTAACCGTCGACCCGGGCGACCGGGCCGTTCTCCACCAGTCGAAACACGCGCTCCAGACCCGCCCGGCTCGCGTCGATCTGCTCGACGGCCTTCTGCTGCAACGGGTCCCGCAGACCAGGGGCGGCTTCCCACAGCTCGTCGACCGCCTGCCGCAGCGCCGATTCCAGGTCGGGGTCGTCCAGGTGCACCACCCGCAGTCCGGCGCCGAACATCCCCGCCAAGCCGTGGAACTTGTCGTCGTAGTATTCCGACGCCGTGATCCCGACCGCCGGAATGCCTTGGGACAGCGCGAAAACCGCGAGGTGGTAGGCGCTGGTCACCAGGACGCGGCAGCGGGCCACCTGCCTTGCCACGTCCCTCGGGGTGCCGCCGCGCCCGACCGGGGGCCTGCGCCGCGCCGCGCCCACCAGCAGCGGCAGGGTCGAGCGGCGGTCCTCGGAGGCGTATTCGGAGATGATCAGCGGCTGAAGTCCCGCGTCCAGCGCCGCGGCGCGTTCCCGGACTACGCGGCCGAGCGTCTCCCGCGCGGCCGCGCCGACCGGCGCGTACTCCGCCACCCGCAGGCACAGGCCGAGGTCGGCGCCGATGCGGGCGTCGCGCAGCCGGTAGGCGAATTCCACGGCGTCGTCGCCGGTGACCAGCGTCTGTTCCGCCGCGACGCCGAGCCGCGCCAGCAGTTCCGGTCCGCGCCGGTTCTCCCGCAGTGCCACGAAATCCACCCCGGGCAGCACCTCGGCGGCCCGTTCGACCAAGCGCGGATCGCGCAGCGGGCCGAGCCCCTGGCCGACCAACGCTGTCGGAATGCCTTGGGCGCGTGCCTGTTCCAGAAGGTTCAGGGTGCGATGCGCCTGGTACTTGTCGACATCGGTCAGATACCCACCGCCGAGGGCGAGCACCAGCGACGCGTCGCGGAGCGCCGCGGGAACCTCCGCAGCGGGGACCTCGGCGGCCGCTGGGTCGGCAACCGAGGTCGTGTCCTCGGTGCGCAACCCGCGAATCCGGTCCTTGGGTCCGTCGGTGGCGGCGCGCCAGCGCAACGCGGCGGGGCCGATCAGTTTCGTTGCCGCCGTGCGGGTTACCGCTCCCGTCCAGCCGTCGGAACCCCAGGTCCAGTCCGGACCGTAGACGGGTTCGGCCTCCGGCAGCAGCGCGCGCAGGACGGCGGGTTGGTGGGTGAGGACCCCGATGCGGGCCAGCGGCCAGCGCGCGCGCAGCCGTTCGACGGTGGTGATCATCATGGCGATGTCACCGCGATTGCGCAGCCAGTACTCGCCGTTCTCCACGAGCACACGAATATCGCGCTCGGCGAGAGCGACTCGCTCGGCCACGGAACTACCGATCCCCACTGTTGTCAGTCCTCCCGCCGGTCCCCCGCGGGTCGGCTCGTGCCGAGCACGAACTCGCTGTGCAATCTACCCGACGCCACCCGTGTCGGCTACCGTTCCCGATGCCCCGCCGAGCGCGCCTCGGTGTCCTACACTGTTGCGCGGGAAGCGAGTTCGGCCGGACGGGCTCGCACGACCGTGGCAGGGAGTAGGGGGCCGGGGTGGTGGCAGGCACGGGTTCGTTGCGTGTGCACATGACGGGTTCCGAATGGTTCGCCGCGGAACCCGGGGGGCTCAACCGGTATTTCACCGAGTTGTTCCACGCGCTCGCCCGTCGGCCCGAGGTGTCGGTGTCCGCGGTGGCTTGGGGCGCGCCGGGCAGGGAGGAGCCGCCCGGCGCCAGATCATGGGGCGCCACCGGCGGTTCCACCGCGAAGCGGGCCCGCGTCGCCTTCCTCGATCGCGCCGCGCTGCGCCGGACCACCGTGCTGGACCGCCATTTCTGCCTCTACGGACCCGCCGCGATCGGCAGGCGCGGCAGCCTTCCGCTGGTGGTGCACTTCCACGGCCCGTGGGCGGCGGAGAGCAGGCTGACCGGGCAGAGCGAACTGGCGGCCAAGGCGAAGTACCTGATCGAGCGAGTGCGGTACGCGGGCGCGGACCGACTCGTGGTGTTGTCCAGCCACTTTCGCGACGTGCTCGGCGCGGACTACCGGATTCCCGCGGACCGGATCGCGGTGATCCCGCCCGGCGTCGACCTGTCCCGCTTCCGCGCCGCGCCGCTGCCGGTCGGCACGGAGACGCGCACCGTCCTGTGCGTGCGCAGACTGGAACGCCGCATGGGCATCGACACGCTGCTGCGCTGCTGGCCGGGGGTGGTCGCCGAACATCCCGACGCGCGTCTGGTGATCGTCGGAACCGGCACGGCCGAAAGGGAATTGCGCGCCATGGCCGCGGGCGCGGGTCTCGGCGATTCCATCGTCTTCGCCGGGCACGTCGCCGACGACCGGCTCGCCGACCTGTACGAGCAGGCCGCGCTCACGGTGGTGCCGACCACCGCGCTGGAGGGGTTCGGCCTGATCGCGCTGGAGTCCCTCGCGGCAGGCCGGGCGCCGATCGTCACCGACTGCGGCGGCCTCCCGGATTCGGTTCGCGGCCTCGATCCTTCGCTCATCGTCCCGGCGGGCGAGGCAGAGGCGCTCGGCGCAAGAATCACCGCGGCGCTGCACGGCGCGTTGCCCACACCCGAGCGCTGCCGCGCGCACGCGGAGACCTTCTCGTGGGATGTCACAGCGCAGCGCCACGTGGCGATGTACCGGAATATCACATGACGATCCGCGCCCTGTTCCTCGCGCACACCGCGGCGCCCTCCGGCGCCGAACTGGCCACCTCGCGACTGCTGGGCGCGCTGCGCGCCGAGCGGCTCGCCGAGGTCGCGATGATCTACACAGAGGACGGTCCGATGGTCGAACGGACCCGGGCGCGCGGTGTCGAAACACATGTACTCCATGGCACTTTCGACAGCCGCGCCATGACGATCGGTTCCGGTCCGCTGCGGTTGCTGGCCGGTGCGATCGCGCTGCTGCGCCTGGGCTGGGCACTCGGCGGGCACCCCGCGACCAGGCGGGCCGACGTGCTGGTCGCCGAGAGCACCAAGGCGCTGGTGATGGGCACGGTCGCGGCGCGGCGGGCTCGCATCCCGTTGGTGTGGCAAGTGCACGACCGGATCGCGGCCGACTACTTCGGACGCTTGCCCGCGCTGGTCGTCGGGCTGCTCGGACGGTTCGCGGCACAGGGCTTCCTGGCCAACAGCCGGACCACGCTCGCGACGCTGCGCACCGGCGGCCGCCCGGCCGAAGTCGCCTATCCCGGAGTCGAACTCGGGATCGCGCCGCTGCGCGCGGCGCAACGTGATCCCGAGGAAACGGTGATCGCTGTGCTGGGGCGGGTCGCACCGTGGAAGGGCCAAGACGTGCTGCTGCGCGCGGTCGCCGCGACGAAGGTCCGGCCGCGCCGGGTGCTGCTGATCGGCGGCACGTTCTTCGACGAGGAATCCTTCGGCGCCGAAGTGGACCGGCTGGCCGCGGATCTCGCGCTTCCGGTGACCCGCACCGGCCACGTCGACGACCCGCGACCGTATCTGTGCGACGCCGACATCCTGGTGCACTGCTCGGTGCTGCCGGAGCCGTTCGGTCAGGTCGTCGTGGAAGGGATGCACGCGGGCTGTGCCGTGATCGCCTCGGCGCCGGGCGGCCCGGAAGAGATCGTGACCACCGGCGTCGACGGGCTGCTCGTCCCCGGGGGCGACGAGGCCGCGCTCACCGCCGCGCTGGACTCCCTCATCGGCGCTCCCGCACTGCGCACCCGCTTGGCCGTGGCCGGACGCGAGCGCGCGAAGGCTTTCGACGTCGCCGCGACCGCCCGATCCGTCGCCGCCTTCCTCGGCCGGATCGTTCAGCACCGGGGCGCCGCCCATGTCTGAGGCCCCGCCTTCCACGGACCGCGCCGCACCAGGCGGCGCGCACCGCAGGGGCGACGGGGCGCGCGGTTCGTCCGGCGGCGGCGCGCACCGCTCGCACGGGCTGTTGGCGGTGCTGCGGGACATCGGCTACGTCAGCTTCGGCAAGTACGGCCAATACGTCATCACGGTGGTGACCGTGCCGCTCATCGCGCGCGTGCTCGGCGCACACGGGCTCGGGCTGCTGGCGATCGGCATGTCCTCCTATTTCATCGGCTCGCTGCTGGTCGACCTCGGCATCACCTCGTTTCTCGCCGCTCGCGTGCACGACACCGGCGAACACCGCGACGACCGGCACGGCTACATCAACCAGCTGCGCGGCGACTACCTGACCATCCGCGCCATGGGCTTCGCGGTGCTCGGCGCCGCGCTGGCCGCCGGACTCGCGATCGGCGTGCCCGACGAGGTCGACATGATTCTGCTCGGCCTGTTCGCGGGCGGATTCTGGTCGGTGTCGGAGGACTGGCTGCTGATCGGCCAGGGTCGCTTCGGCACGTCTACGGCGTACCAGGCGGTGGGCCGGATCGGCTATCTGATTCTGCTGGTCGTGCTGCTGCCCCGGCTGCCGCACGCGCATGTCGCGTTGCTCTGCTTGCTCGTGTCCTCGGTGCCGACCGTCGTGCTGACTTGGTGGGATTCGCTGCGCACCTATGGCAGACCCGCCCGGCCTCGGCTGGTGCGCGCGGTGCTGCGGACCGGCGCGCCGGTGCTGACCTCGCGCCTGCTGATCACGTTGTACGGGCAGGGCGCGGCGGCGGTCTACGCGGCGGTGCTCAACGCGGCCGCGCTCGGCCTGTACTCCGCGGGCGATCGCCTGGTGCGCGCCATCCAATCCATGTTGGACGCCATCGGTTTCGCGCTGCTGCCGCGGATGGCGCGGCGCGGCGCCGACCACCGCTTCTGGCGGAACGCCCTGCAGGCGCTCGCGGCGGCCGTCTGCCTGGCGACGGTCGCGGCCGCGGCGGTGTGGCTGGCCGCGCCCGTGCTCATCCATCTCGTCTTCGGCGACGAGTTCACCGGCGCCATCGGGCTGTTGCGGGTGGAAGTGCTGATGCTGCCCGCCACCACCGTCACCTCGTTCGTCACCACCGCGGTGCTTCCGGTGCGGCAGGACACCACCGGCGTGCTGATCGGCGCGGTGCTCGGCACCTGCGTGGCCGTCGCCGCGCTGGCGATCGCGTTCCGCACGCACTCGGTGTGGACGCTCGTGTACGGCGCGGTGGTCATCGAATTCACGGTCGCCGCCTGGTATCTCGCGCGCGTGCGGTGGCTGATCGTGCGCGAGCGGACCGTACCGGTCGCGAGCGCGCCCGCGGTGGTGCTGATGCGCGAGGAGGGCGGCGCGTGAGAATCCTCTATGTCGGCGACGATTGGATCGGCAGCAATGCCCGGTCGCTCGCCGACGGCTTCCGTCAGGCCGGGCACGAGGTGCTCGTCGTCGACTCGACGCCCGTGACGCTGCCCGCGCGGCTGTCCCCGCCCTGGCTGTACGCCAAGGCGACGCGGCGGCGCGCGCCGCGGACGACCGAGCGCCTGCACGCCGAGATCGACGGCGCGGCAGCGGCTTTCCGCCCCGATCTGCTGTTCGCGTTCAAGTCGGTGCACTTGGACCAGCGCAGGCTGCTCGCGACGCCCGCCGCGCGGCGGGTGCACTACAGCCCCGACGACGTCGCCAATCCGGCCAACATCACCTCCAACTACCTCGCGCACGAGGCGGACTGGGATCTGGTGGTGACCACCAAGCGCCACAACGTTCCCGAGCTGCGCGAGCGCGGCGTCCGCGCGGTCGCCTTCGTGCGCAGCGCCTACGACCCGGCCTGGCACCATCGCGCGGCCCGCCGCGGCGGGCGCGAGTTCCTGGCCGGGTTCGTCGGCGTCTGCCGTCCGGACCGCCGCGCCGACCTCGTCGCGCTGGCCCGAAAGTACGGCGACCGCATGCTGATTCGCGGTCCGGGCTGGCGGCGCGTGCCCGAGCTGCGGACCACCGGCGCGGTGGTGGCGGGACCGGTGTACGGGCAGCACTATTCGGCGGTGATCGCCGCCGTGACCGCCAACCTGGTGCTGCTCAACTCCGACAACCGCGACACCCACACCTGTCGCACGTTCGAGGTGCCCGCGGCGGGCGGGCTCTTCGTCGGCGAGCGCACCGACGAGCACGCCGAACTGCTGCGCGATACGGCCGAGTGCTTCCTGTTCGGCGAGCCCGCCGAACTGCCCGAGATTCTCGACTGGTGCGCCGCCAACCCCGAGAAGGCCGCGGTCGTGGCGGAGGCGGGGCACCGCAGGATCGTCGAAGGCGGACACCGCTACGTCGACCGCGCGCGCGAGATTCTCGCCGCGCTGGAGGGGCTGGCATGAGTGAACTCGCCGCCGTCGCGGGCGCGCTGCTCACCCTCGTCGTGGCCGCCGCCTGGATCCCCGGCGTGGTCCGGGTTTTCGTGATCGCCCAGGCCGCGTTCTGGTCGCTGTCCTACATCGCCCGGCCGCTGGTCCTGCTCGCGGTGCGGCCCGAACCGCACTACGGCGACAACGTGCCCGACCCGCGGCTGGCCGAGCTCGGCTACGACCGCGGCATCGATCTGGCGCTCGACCACGTCGTGTTCGGATTGTGGGTGTACGCGGCGCTGGTGGCGGCCTACGCGGTGTGGGCGCGCAGGCGCCCGCCCGCCGCCGCGCCCGAGCTGGCCGCCGACCCGGATCTGATACCGACGCTGGTCACCATGTACGCCCTCGGCCTGCTGGGCCGCGCCGCCTCGGTGGCGACCGGATCCGTCGGCAGCGCGGGCGACGTCACCAGCGCCAACCCGATCCTCAGCTTCGTCTCGATCCTGGCCACGGTGGCGGCGCTCGGCCTCATCGTGTTCGCGCGCCCGGCGCGCCGGGAGATCGCCGCGCTCGTCGTCGGCGCGATGCTGGCCGGTGAGCTGCTGTGGACCGCGGTGGTGGAGTCCAAGACGCCGATCATGGGCGCGGCCATGGCCGTCGCGATCCGTTTCGCCATCGGCGGGTGGACACGCGCCAAGGCGTTCGGTGTCGCGGGGATCGGCGTGCTCGGCATCGGCGGGTTCGGCTGGCTGCAATCGTTCAAGACTACCGATCTCGCCAAAGCCGAAGCGGCGCTGATAGATTCGGACTATCCGCCCGCCATGCGCCCGTTCCTGAGCATCCTGCGCCGCTTCGATCTGCTCGAGGCCGCCACCGACGCCTACTTCCACGGTCCCGGCCACTGGCTGACGCCGGGCGAAGTGCTGCACAACGCGGCCTTCAGTCTCGTGCCCGCCCAGCTGCTCGGCACCGAGAAGTTCCAGTCCGGCACGGCGTGGGCGCAGGACGTGCGCGGCGCCTCGGTGGACATGAGCACGGTCTCGGTGTCGCTGGCCGAGGGCAACCTCAACGAGGGCTACGTGCTCGGCGGCCAGACCGGCGTGCTGATCGGGGCACTGTTCACCTTCGCGCTGCTGCTGGCGTGGGCGCGATCGCTGTACTCGCGGATGTTCCCCGTCGTAGTGCTCGGCCTGGCGGTGACCGGCTCCTCGGTGCTGTTCGAACGCGGAATCCTCGGCAGCATGGAGAACCTCGGCAAGTTCCTGCAGGCCGCGGTGCTGGCCTGGCTCATCCACGCGGCGGTCGTCGAGGTCCGGCGGCGCTTTCAGGTCGGCGCCGCATCACCGCTGTCCGTTCCACCCGTCGTACCGGTAGCGAAAAGAGGGTCCTGGCAATGGGGTTGACCGAATACTGGCGGATCGCGCGCAGGCGCTGGCTCGTCATCGCCGGGGTGGCGCTGGTGTGCCTGGCGGCGTCGGCGGTCTATCTGCGCGGTCAGCCGACCACCTACGTGGCCTCCAGCACCATGTACGTCTCGATGGCGACCGGCACCTCGGTCAACGACTCCTACCAGGGCGGGTTGGCGGCTCAGCAGCGGGTGCGGTCCTATCTGGATCTGGCCACCAGCGCCACGGTGGCCACGCGGGTCATCGACGATCTGAGCATCACCATGTCCGTCGACGAACTGCGCGGCAAGATCACCGCCTCCTCGCCGCCCGCGACCACTCTCATCGTCATCTCGGTCAGCGACGGCAACGCCCAGCGGGCGCGCGACCTCACCAACACCGTCGTCGCCCACTTCCGCAGGCTCATAGACGAATTGGAGACGATCGAACGCGACGCCGCGCCCGCCGCCCGCGTCGCGGTGGTGGACCGGGCCGAGCTGCCGCGCTCCCCCGCCGGTCCGCAGTCCGGGCGGATCCTGGCCCTCGGTCTGCTGGCCGGGCTCGCGCTCGGCGCGCTCGCCGCGTTCCTGCGCGACCGCACCGACCGCACGCTGCGCACGTCCAACGATCTCGAGGCGCTGCTGCCGGTGCCCATCCTCGGCATCATCGACGAGGGCCGCCCCGGCGCGACCGACGAGACCCGCCGGATGCGCACCAGGCTGCTGCGCGAGGGGCCCGCGCACACCATCCTGCTGACCAGCCTCTCACCGCGGTCCGAGCCGGAAGTCGCGCTGGCGCTGGCGAAATCGTTCGCCGACACCGGTCGCTCGGTGCTGCTGGTCGATGCCGACACCTCCGGCCACGGTGGATCACGACGATTCGCCACCGGCGACGGGCGAGGGCTGGCCGCGGTCCTGCGTGGCGCGCCCGCCGCCGAGTCGCTGACGGGATGGCCGGAGACCGGCATCACCGTGCTGCCGCTGGGCGACACCGACCTGCAGACCGCGGATCTGCTCGCCTCCGACCGGTTCGCGCACGTAATGGCCCGACTCCAAGCCGATTTCGAGCACGTCCTGGTGCAGACCGCCCCGGTCGCCGCGGCCGCGGACGCCATCGCGGTCGCGCCGCTGTGCGAGCACGCGCTGGGCGTCGTCGAGCTCGGCGCCACAACGGCGCCCCAATTGCGCGGGGCCCTGGCCACATTCGGCTCCGAGCGACTCACCGGCGCGGTAGCGTACAGCAGGCCGGGCAACCGCTTGCAGCGGGTAGTGGGGAGGCTGCGGAGATGACCGACGAGGGCGTAGGCCGACGTCGACTGCTCGCCGCGTCGCTGGGCGCCGCGGCCGCGGTCCCGCTCGCGGCGGCCTGCGCCGACCCGGAGCCGCCCGGTATCGGTTTCCGTTCGCCGCACGTCACCGACGCGCCCGCGGCCCGCAACGTGCGCGACTTCGGCGCGGTCGGCGACGGCGTGGCCGACGACACCGCGGCGATCGCCGCCGCCGCGGATGTGCGGGACGAACCGCTGGTCCTCTATCTGCCCGCGGGCCGCTACAAGGTGACGAGCTGGCCGGCCATGGCGGACTACGCGACCGTGCTCGGCGACGGCGGCGACGTCTCGCTGATCGTGTGCGAGACCGACACCACGCTGATCTCGCTGCGCAGGCGCAATCGAGTCCGGTTCGCGCGGTTGGGTTTCTACCTCTCCGGTCCGCGCGCGACCGCCGTCGACCTGTCCGAGTGCTTCCGCTGCTCGTTCGATTCGGTGGTGATCCGCGGCAACCATCTCAGCGGCAACCATCCGCGCTTCCTGGAGCAGCGGGGCGTCGTGCTCAGGGACAACACCGGCGGCACGTCCTTCGTCAACTGCGACATCAACAATTTCGGCTTCGGCATCGTCACGTCGTGCATCCAGAACTACGTGACCTCGTCCAAGCTGACCAGCAACTACGTCGGCGTGCTCGGCACCGGCAACGACCACAACGCCGGATTGGCGCTCAGCAACGTGGAATTCGTCTCCGACAGCGATCCGCGCACCACGGTCCGCCACATCGATGTCGACGGCGCGGCCAACGACTGGTGGCTGACCAACGTGTGGTTCGAGGGCGCGGACGTCGCGCTGGCGATCGGGCGGACCGAGCGCGGCGGGCCCGCGCAGTTCGGCATGGTCAACTGCAAGGTGGCGGCGCGCGAGATCTGCCTGGACCTGGCCTACTGCCGTCAGCCCTACCTGGCCAACGTGCAGTTCGACAAGGATCTGGACGAACATCCGGTCGAGGTGCGGGTGGACCGCACCGGTTGTCCGGAGGGCACCGCCGTCAACCTGATCTCCAGCGCCTCCGACGATCTCGAGCCCGGCCTCTTCCCGGACGGCTGGACGGTGATCAGCCGAAACAGCCTGCGCACGCCGCGATTCGACGGCACCCTGGTCGGCCGGGCGGGGCGCAGCGACGCCGATATCTTCCAGGCGCAGACCGGTGACGGGACCGTCCGGTCCGCGGTGCTCTCCAGTGGCGCGTGGTTGTCCGACCATCCCGACGCCGGTCTCGTGCTCAAGGACGCCGCGGGCGGCTATTGGCGGTTGTCGGTGAGCACCGACGGCGCGCTACGGACGACATCCCTCGGCCGCCGGCGTCCCAAGGAGTGACCCGTGTCCGACCAGCAGACCTCGCTGTCCCGCGTCCGGCTCGGTCCGGTGGTCCTGCACGGGGCCACCGTGGTGCTGCGACCGCCCCGAATCGCCGATCACGGGCAGTGGCGGCGGATCCGGTTGCGGGACCGTCGGCTCATCGAACCGTTCTGGTCGAGTTCGCCGCTGGACTGGAGCGCGCGGCACACCGCGAAAATGTGGGTGCGCGAATGCCTCTCGGTGCGCGGCGAGGCGCGTGCGGGTCGGCGCGTCGCCATGGTGATCGAGGTGGACGGCCGCTTCGCGGGTCAGGTCGAGCTGATCTCCATCGACACCGAGGCGGGCAGCGCGGAACTCGGCGTCTGGGTCGACGCGGAGGTGGCCAGGCACGGCATCGGGGGTCTGGCGGCGGCGATGCTGATCGACTTCGGGTTCGGGCCGGTCGGGCTGCAACGCATCACCGCCCCCATCTCGCCCGCCAACGTGGCGACCGCGAGCGGTGCGGCGCGACTGGGGTTTCAGCGCGAAGCCATGATGACCCGCTACTTCGACGCCGGTGGCGCGCGGCGCGATCACGAGCTGTGGGCGGTCACCGCCGCCATGGCCCCGCCCGAGGGCTTCACCGCCGCGTGGGTGCGCAGACATCGCACCGACCATCCCACGCTCGCACCCGTCCCCGCGCCGGGCCCGCCCGACCCGCCCGTGCCCGCCGGTACCGTGATGGCCGCCGCGGCAAGGTATTACGCGGGCCGCGCGCTGCACCTGCTCGATCCACTGCACGCCACGCAGGTCACGCCGCTCGGCGACCTGGACGACCCCCGGGTGGTGTTGCGCAAACGGCGGCTCACGGACGGGCGACAGTGGCGTGCGGCCCGACTGCGGGCCAGGGCCGCGCTCGATCCCGATCCGGCTGCGCTGGAATCGGAGTGGGCGGCGAAGCACTCGAACAGTCAGTGGTTGCGCGAATCGCTACTGGCCAGACCGGGCTTGCGTTCGTCGGCGGGACTGGTGCTGGCCATCGAGGTGGACGGCGTGTACGCGGGCGAGTGCCGGTTGTTCGACCTCGATATGTTCGACCGCAACGCGCGCATGTTCGTCTGGACCGATCCCGCGCTCGGCGCCGAGGAGGGCCGGGTGCGCACCACGGCTACCCGGCTGCTCGTCGCCTACGCCTTCGGCGCACTGGGGCTGTGCCGCATCGACACCGCGATCGAACCGGGGGACCGCGACGCCGCCGCCGTGGCCGCCGAGGTCGGCATGGTTCGGGAGGGGCGCATGAGCCGATTCGTCGGCGCGACCGGCCGCCGCGCCGACCACGACTTGTGGGCGGTCACCGTTCCGACGGATCCCGAGTGAACGCGACGGAAGCCCGCGGGTTCGGAACGACACGACACCGCGCCGGACGTAGAGTTGGCGCAGAATGCCTCGCGCGCAATAGTTTTCACCGTGCGCGCGGCCGTACCGCGAGGCCAGGAGATCGGTATGGAACACCGCACGGCTGAGGAACCGACACCACGACATCGCGGGTTCGCGCGCAGCAGCGAACTCCAGGCGCGCCTGCACGACCTGGTGCCGGGCGGCGCGCACACCTATGCCCGCGGCGCCGACCAATATCCTGAGTCGATGGCGCCGATCCTGGTGCGCGGCAGCGGGTGCCGGGTCTGGGACGCCGACGGCAACAGCTACATCGAGTACGGCATGGGCCTTCGGTCGGTCACCCTCGGCCACGGCTACCGGCCGGTGCTGGAGGCGGTGGGCGCGGCGATCGCCGACGGCGTCAGCTTCAGTCGCCCCACCGAGCTGGAACTGCTTGCCGCACAGGACTTCCTGGAGCTGGTGCCGGGCGCCGACATGGTGAAGTTCGCGAAGAACGGCTCCGACGCCACCACCGCGGCCGTCCGGCTGGCCCGCGCCGCCACCGGGCGCACCGTGATCGCGGTCTGCGACCAGCCGTTCTTCTCGGTGGACGACTGGTTCATCGGCACCACGCCGATGGCCAGCGGCATTCCCGCCACGACGGTCGCGGGGACGACGCGGTTCCGCTACAACGATCTGGCCTCGCTCGCCGCGGTGCTGGAGACCGAGGCCGTGGCCGCGGTGGTGATGGAGGCGGCCACCGCGCTGGCCGAACCCGAGCCGGGGTTCCTCGAAGGGGTGCGCGACCTCTGCGACCGGCACGGCACCCTGCTCGTCTTCGACGAGATGATCACCGGCTTCCGCTGGTCGTCGGGCGGCGCGCAGGCGGTCTACGGCGTGCGGCCCGACCTGTCCTGCTGGGGCAAGGCCATGGGCAACGGATTTCCCCTCTCGGCGCTGGCGGGCAAGCGCGAACTGATGGAACTCGGCGGACTGCGCACCGACCGGGAACGGGTGTTCCTGCTCTCCACCACGCACGGCCCGGAATCGTCCGCGCTGGCGGCCTTTCGCGCGGTCGCGCGCGAGTACACGACCGGCGACCCCATCGCCCGGATGGAGCACGCGGGTCGACTGCTCGCCGACGGGGTGAACGCCGTCGCCGCCGAACTCGGCATCGCCGACCGCCTCGCGGTCCTCGGCAGACCCTCGTGCCTGATCTTCGCCACGCGCGACGCGGGCGGCGAGCCCTCGCAGGCGTTTCGCACGCTGTTCCTGCAGGAACTGCTCGAGCGCGGCGTGCTCGGTCAATCCTTCGTCACCTCGGCCGCGCACACCGAAGCCGATGTGGCGCAGACCATCTCGGCTTGTCGCGAGGCGGCGGTCGTCTACCGCAAGGCGCTCGAGCAGGGCGGCGTCGACGGGCTGCTGCACGGCAGGCCGGTCGCGCCAGCGCTGCGCAAACACGCCGAACCGCGCCGGATCGAAACCGAATGAGCGTGCCACCCACCATGCCCGAACCGCGCGTCGCGATCGTCCACGAACGCTTCACCGAATACGGCGGCTCCGAGGCGGTGGTCGCCGAATTGCACGAAACCTGGCCAGGTTCCGAGGTTTTCGCGCCGATCGTCGATCCGGCGGGTGTCCGTCCCCCGCTGCGCCGGGTGCACGACACCTGGCTCAGCCGCGCCCACGCGGCCACGGGGCGTCGTTCGCACGCTCCGCTGCTTCCGCTGGCGCCGCGCGCGCTGCGCGGGCTCCCCCTCGGCGGACGCTTCGACGCGGTCGTCATCAGTCATCACGCCTTCGCCACCCAGGCCGCCTTCGCGACCGAGGCGCCGGTCATCGCCTACGTGCACAGTCCGGCCCGCTGGGCTTGGGATCCCGCCTTCCGCGCCCAAGAGGCGGGTGGGCGTGCGGGGCGGCTCGCGCTCACCGCGCTCGGCGCGCTGGCCCGCCGGTGCGAAACGCGGGCCGCACCGCGCCTGACGCACGTGGTCGCGAACTCGCACGCCGTCGCCGACCGCGTCCGCGACTGGTGGGGCCTGCCCGCGACCGTGATCAACCCGCCGGTTCACATTCACCGCTTCACCCCAGATCCGGCGGTCGAGCGGGAGGACTTCTTCCTCTTCGCGGGCCGCCTCGTCCCGTACAAGCGGCCGGATCTGGCGATTCGTGCCGCGCGCCAGGCGGGCTGCCGCCTCGTCGTCGTCGGCGACGGACGTTTTCGCGCGCAACTGGACGCGCTCGCGGGACCGGAGACCACCTTTCTCGGCGCGGCCTCCGACGCGGTCCTCCAGGACATGTACCGCCGCTGCCGGGCGCTGCTCATGCCCGGGGTCGAGGATTTCGGCATCGTCCCGGTCGAGGCGATGGCGTGTGGCGCGCCGGTGCTCGCCGTCGGGCTCGGCGGCGCGCTCGACACCGTCCGCCCCGGAGTCACGGGCGACTATGTCGAGCCAGGTAACGACGACGTCGTGACCGCCGCGCTCGCCGCGGCCATGACGGACTTCGACCCCGCCGTCTACGACCCCACCGAAATCCGCGCGCACGCCGCCACATTCGCCCCCGCCGCCTTCCGCGCCAGGATGGCCGATACCGTCGCCCAAGTACTGGACAATTGACCAAGTACGCCGAAAGGTTGCCGAATCGTGATAATCACGCGGGGTAACTGGAAAAGCCTGTAACACATACCGTTTGACCTGGGGTGATGGTGAGCAGTCACACACCGTGACGCACGCCCATCGGCTTGCCCCGCCGACGCTGAACCCATTACGGTTTCCTATAAGTCAGGACGAAGGTGTTCCTACTTTCGGCCCGACCGCTGTCACCGGGGGCCGATTCGTTGATGCCCGCATTCACCGCCGCATGTTGGATCAATGGTGCGCGACAACAAGTTTCGAGTGAACAGCAGGAGGGACGCGATGGTTTCCTACATCGTGACGGGCGGAACCGGATTTCTCGGCCGACGGGTCGTACAAGGGCTGCTGGACACTGATCCCGACGCGATCGTCCACGTGCTCGTGCGCGCCGAATCGTTAGCCAAGTTCACGAAATTGGCCGAGGGCTGGCACGGCGGCGAACGCGTCTTCGCCCTGGTCGGCGATCTGACCGCGGAGGGTCTCGGCCTGCGCGACCAGGCGCCCAAGGCCGATCACGTCGTTCATCTGGGCGCGGTCTACGACATGACCGCCGACGAGGCCGTCACCCACGCCGCCAACGTGGCGGGCACCCGCTCGGTGATCGCGCTGGCGCGCGAGCTCGGCGCGGTGCTGCACCACGTGTCCTCGGTGGCCGTCGCGGGCGACCACAAGGGCAAGTTCTTCGAGGAGGATTTCGACCTCGGCCAGAACCTCACCTCCCCGTATCACCGCACCAAATTCGCGGCCGAGCAGCTGGTTCGCGAGTCGCGCGGGGTGCGCTGGCGGGTGTATCGACCGGCGATCGTGGTCGGCGATTCCCGCACCGGCGAGATGGACAAGATCGACGGTCCCTACTACTTCTTCTCCGCCATCGCCAAGCTGGCCGGTCTGCCGTCCGAGCTGCCGATGCCGCTGCCCGACCTGGGCGCGACCAACATCGTCCCGGTCGACTACGTCGCGGCCGCGATGGTGGAACTGGTGCGCAAGCCCGGCCTGGACGGCCGCACCTTCCACCTGGTGAACCCGGAGCCGCAACCGTTCGACACCGTCTACAGCGCACTCGCCGCGGCGGCGGGCGCGCCGACCGGCATCGGTCCGGTGCCGGGCAGCGGGCTGGCGCTACACGGTCTCGCGCACCTGCCCGGAGTGCCCGCGATCCGCGATTTCCTGTTGTCGCAGTTGGGAATTCCGCCGGAGGTCGCGCCGCACGTGTCCTTCGCCTCGCAGTTCGTCTCGGAGTCGACCCAGGCGCAGCTGCGCGGCAGCGGCCTGTCGGTGCCGTCGTTCGAGAGCTACGCCGAACGGCTGTGGCAGTACTGGCGCGCGCACCTGGATCCGAACCGGGGCCGCCCCGTCGTCAGCGGCGACCCGCTTTCCGGCCGGATCGTGCTCATCACCGGCGCCTCCTCCGGCATCGGCCTGGCCACCGCGCACGCCGTCGCGGCGCGCGGTGCGACGGTGCTCATGGTGGCGCGCGGCTTGGCGGATCTGACCGCCGCGGCCGAGTCGGTGCGTGCGGAGGGCGGCACGGCGCACATCTACTCGTGCGACATCACCGATCCCGAGGCCGTCGACGGCCTGGTGCGCGCGGTGCTCGCCGACCACGGCCACGTCGACTACCTGGTGAACAACGCGGGCCGCTCGATCCGCCGTTCGGTGGTGAACTCCACCGACCGGATGCACGATTTCGAGCGCACCATGGCGGTCAACTACTTCGGCGCGGTGCGGCTGATCCTCGGCCTGCTGCCGTCGATGCGGGCGCGCCGCTTCGGCCACATCGTCAACATCTCCTCCATCGCGGTGCAGACCAAGGTTCCGCGCTTCGCGGCCTACGTGGCAAGCAAGTCGGCCCTGGACAACTTCAGCGAGATCGCCGCCGTCGAGAACCGGGACGCGGGCATCACCTTCACCTCGGTGCGGATGCCGCTGGTGCGCACCCCGATGATCGCGCCGACCGACCTCTACCGCTCGCTGCCGGTGCCCGATCCCGACCGCGCCGCGGCCATCGTGGTGCGCGCGCTGGAGGACCGCCCGCACCGGATCGACACCCCGGTCGGCACCTTCGCCCAGGCGGTCGACCTCCTGATGCCCTCGGTGAAGCGCACGATCATGCACCAGGGTTTCCGTCTGTTCGGCGAATCCAGTGCGGCGAAGGGTGTTTCGGCCCAGGCCCAGGTCTCCCCCGGCACGACGGAGGACGGCCGCAGCCCGCTGACGCTGCTCGGTCCGGTGCTGATGCCGCTGATGGCGCTGCCGAACCCGGCCGCCAGGGTCGCCAGGGTGGTGCCCGGCCTGCAGTGGTAGCGCCGCTCAGCGGATGTGCGTGAGTTTGTCCGGATTGGTGACCGAGTAGATGCCGCGCACGGTGTCCTCGGCGGTCACGTCCAGCACGACGACGGCCAGCGGGGCCTCGCCGTCGAAGAGCACCGCGCACGGATCGGTGCTGACGGCCCGGTACCGGACTCGGTAGCCGGGCCGCAGCCCGCGCGCCACCTCGACGAACAGCCGGGCCACCGCGCCCGCGCCGTGCACCGGGCGCAGGCTGGTGGCCGGTCCGCGCTCGCCGCCGTCGGTCCACAGCGTGACGTCGGGCGCGAGCACGGCGAGCAGTTCTTCCAGGTCGCCGCCCATCGCCGCCGCGACGAACCGTTCGGTCACCGCCCGGCACGCCTTGGGGTCGGCGTGCCCGCGCGGACGCCGGGCCTGCGCGTGGCCGCGGGCGCGGTGCGCGATCTGGCGCACCGCCGCCGGGCTGCGGCCGAGGATCTCGGCGATCTCGGTGTGCGGGTAGCCGAACACCTCGTGCAGCACGAACACCGCGCGCTCCAGCGGGGTCAGCGATTCGAGGACGACCAGCAGCGCCATCGAGAACGCCTCGGCGCGCACCACGCGGTCGACGGCGTCCGGCTCGGGCTCGGCGTCGCGCACGACGGGTTCCGGAAGCCACTGTCCGACATAGGTTTCCCGCCGACGGATCATCGCGCTGCGCCGGGCCAGCGCCTGATTCACGGCCACCCGCACCAGGTAGGCGCGCGGATTGCCGATCTGCTCGGCCGACAGCGCCGTAGCGCGCGGCGCCAGCGACAGCCACGTCTCCTGAAGGACGTCCTCGGTGTCGGCGACGCTGCCGAGCATCGTGTAGACGACCGAGAACAGCAGCTCACGGTGTCGCATGAACACCTCGGTCGCGGCATCGGTGTCCACTGCGCCCACGGTCCGGTCTTCCATCACATCTCCCTGTTTCGCCCGCTCGTCTCGAGCATGAGAGTGCTTGGCGTCCTCGCGGTGTGACGCGGCGGCCCCTCGGGGTGATCCATCTCACTCCCGCGTCACACTCGTGCGGCCCCGGCCACTCCTGATCTCCGAATGCGGCGCCCGCCGCCGAGAACGAAGGAGACCACCATGCGCACGGTAATTCACGACGTCCGCCTGTTCGACGGGGAGAAGACCAGCCGGGACGCCACCGTCCTGATCGTGGACGACCGCATCGCCGATTACGACGGCGGCCCGGCCGATGTCGAGATCGACGGCGCGGGAAAGACTCTGCTGCCGGGACTGATCGACGCGCACACGCACGTGTTCGGCGACAACCTGGCACAGGCGCTGCGCCACGGCGTCACGACCGAGCTCGACATGTTCTGCCTGCCGAGCCAACTCGTCGCCCAGCGGGCTCTGGCCGCCGAACGTGACGACGTCGCGGACTTTCGCAGCGCGGGCACCCTGGCGACCGCACCCGGCGGACACCCGAGTCAACTGCTGGCGGCGCCCGGTGTGGACGCGCTCGATGTCGAACCGTTCGACACCATCGAGCGGCCGAACCAGGCCGAGGGTTTCGTTCGCGCCCGCCTCGCCGAGGGCGTGGACTACCTGAAGATCGTCGTCGACGACGGCGCGGTGCACGGCGCCGAACTGCCGGTGCTGGGCGCGGACACCGCGGCCGCGCTGGTGACCGCGGCGCACACGGCCGGGTTGCGGGTCGTCGCGCACGCCCTCACCGCCGCCGAGGTACGCATCGCGCTGGACGCGGGCGTGGACGGGTTGGCCCACGTGTGGACGGAACCGGACACCGCGCTCGTCGACCGGGTCGCGGCGCAAGGCGTTTTCGTCGTCTCGACGCTGGTGTATTTCGCCGCGATCAGCGATCGGTCCGCGCAGACGCCGGACTGCGCCCGGGCCGGAACCCTCGACGGCGCAACGCGCGTCGCACGCGCTCTGCACCGCGCGGGCGTTCCCCTGCTGGCCGGTACCGACGCCACGCCGTTCGTCCCGGCGCACGGCGTCGACCTGCATACCGAACTGCGGCTGCTCACCGAGGCGGGCATGTCGCCGGAGCGGGCGCTCGCTGCGGCGACCAGCCTGCCCGCCGACCACTTCGGCCTCACCGACCGCGGCCGGATCGCGCCGGGCCTGCGCGCCGACCTCCTGCTCGTCACCGGCGACCCGACCGCCGACATCGCGGCGACCTCCGCGATCGCCGAAATCTGGCGTCGCGGCGTGCGGCAGGCCCGCTGACCATGACCGAATCCCTTGCGACCCCGGCATTCTGGCCACTGGCGCTGTTCCGAGCTGTCACCGCGGCGCAAGCGGCGCTTGTGCTGAGCCAAGCCTTTCTGGCGGGCGAGTTCCTGTCCGGGCACTTCGAAGCACTGGCCGCACACGGCCGCAATGGAGGTCTCGTCGCCCTGGCGATGGTCGTGCAGACCGTCGCCGCGATCCTGCTGTGGCGGCGCGGTTCCGGACCGTCCTGGCCGGTGCGGACCAGCCTCGTGCAAATCGTTTTCGCCGGTGCGCTGATCCCACTCGGCGAACAGCGGATCCTCGCGGTGCACGTGCCGCTGGCCGTGGGGCTGGCCATCGGCACCGCGCTGATGACGGTCTGGGCGTGGCGGTGGCACGCGTGAGCCGGATGAGCAGGCGCGGGTTGCTCGCGGCGGGTGCGGGTTTCGGTGTGGCGGCGACCTTGGGCGCGGCGGGTGTTCGGGGTGGCATGCTGCTCACACCGGGCCAACCCGGCCGGTTGCTACCGAGCTCGGCGCCGCTGCCACCGGCGTTCCGGGTCCCACTGCCAGTTCCTGCCGTCCTCGCTCCGGTGCGCACCGACTCGGAGGCGGATTACTACGAAATCATCCAGCGCGAAACGGATTTGGCGATACTGCCGGGCCTGCGCACCCCGGCGTGGACCTACGGCGGCAGCTTTCCCGGTCCGACGATTCGGGCGCGAGCGGGTCGCAAGTCGGTGGTGCGCCACCGCAACGAACTGCCGCATCCGGTGGTGGTGCACCTGCACGGCGGGCATACACCGGCCGACAGCGACGGTTACCCGATGGACGTCATCCTTCCGCGCGGCGACACCGCGGCGCCGACCGCGCACCACGGCGAGCACGTGGCGACGCAGGTCTCCTACGGCGAGCGCGACTACCACTATCCGAACAACCAACGTGCGGCGACCCTTTGGTATCACGACCACCGGCACGGGTTCACCGGGCCCGCGGTCTGGCGCGGACTCGCCGGATTCCACCTGATCACCGACGACGAGGAAGCCGCACTTCCGCTGCCCACCGGGGAGCGCGACATTCCGCTGCTGGTCGCCGACCGTTCCTTCGCCGAGGACGGCTCGTTCGCCTACCCGCAGGCGGATCCGGCGCTGCGCGTCCCCGGTGTCACCGACGCATATATGAACGGCGTGCTCGGCGACGTCTTGCTCGTCAACGGCGCACCGTGGCCGCGGCTGGAGGTCGACCCGGCGCGCTACCGGTTCCGGCTGCTGAACGGATCCAACGCCCGCCGCTATCGGCTGTCGCTGGATCCTCCGCCGCCCGGCGGTGGCGGACTGGTTCGGATCGGCAGCGACGGCGGGCTGCTCGAAAGACCCGTCGCCGACGACGCGATCGACCTCTCACCCGGTGAAAGAGTCGATCTCGTAGTCGATTTCGCGCGCTACCGGCCGGGAACACTGGTGCGCCTTCGCAACGAATTCGGATCCGGGCGCACCACCGAGGTCATGCGCTTCGACGTCACCGGCTCACCGCGGCGCGACGACACCGCCATCCCGGAACGGTTGAGCCGCATCGACGCGCTGGACCCGAGCACGGCCGTCGCGGTGCGCACCTTCCACTTCCAACTGCGCGAGCACGGGTGGGCGATCAACGGCAAGCTCTACGCACCGGGCGAGCCGCTGGCTCGCCCGAAACTCGGCACGGTCGAGATCTGGCGCTTCCTCACCGATTTCCACCACCCGGTGCATGTCCACCTCGATCCGTTCCAGGTGATCGGCCGCAACAACCGCGCTCCGGGCCGCTTCGACACAGGTTGGAAGGACACCGTCGACATCCACCCCACGGAGGCGGTCGAGGTCGCCGTCCGCTTCACCGACTACCCCGGCCCGTTCATGCTGCACTGCCACAATCTGGAGCACGAGGACATGGCGATGATGGCCGACTTCGTCACCGAATGACCGGCCAGCGCGGCGGATCCGGTTCGAAGAGGTTCGGCCCCGTTCGGAAACGGCGGCCGAGGAAGGGCGTTTCCAGCGCGTCGATTCCCTCGAATTCCGTTCGTGGACAGCAGCATTCTGCGGTCCGCGAGGTCCGCGCACACGGCGATGGGGCCGGCGTCGCCGCCGACCCCACCTCCCGGATTCCCGGTCCGATGCTCAGACGCGGACGGCCGCGAAGTTCGCGGCGAGCCACATCGCCCATCCGTAGTTGCCGTGCGCCCCCGGATCGAAACCGCCGCCGCACACCGGGTCACCGCCGGTGCAGTAGTTGGCGGTACGCCAGGCGTACAACCCCGGCACGTTCCATCCGATCAGGCGGACCGGATCACCGAACAGCAGGACCGCGGCGATCCTCGACTCCAGTTCGTAAGGCAGCGTGTACATGCCGGGCAGCGCGGTCACGATGCCGGTGCCGAGCACACCGTGCGTGACGACCGCGCCCTGCGAGTAACCGACCAGGATGAACCGCTGATCCGGGCACATCGCCGCCTGGGCCATGATGTGACCGGTCATGTCCCGCGTGCCGTCACTGATCGAGGACGGAACGAGCAGGTCCGCCGGGTAGTTCACTCGGTACGCCGTGGAGTCGACCGGAAGCGCCTGGAGCAGCGTGCCGTACAGTGGATCGCCCACCACACTGCCCAACCACCCCGGTTCCCCGGTGCCTCGGGCGACGACCACGTCCACCGCGGCGCACGCGTCCGCTGACGCTTGCGTGCCGAGACTTGTCGTTGCCCCGACCCCCACCACCAGCAGTAGCACCGCGAAAGCCCTTGCCAGAGGTCGCTTTCGGAACAGAATTACCTTCCGGTTCGCCATGACGATCACCCACTCACGCCGTTGTGAGAAACCCGAGTGACGGTTGTCAGTGACAATCACTCGGCTATATCCGCGAAGGTAAGAGCGGCAGTGAGTTGCGTCAAGCAACTCGATCCAAGCGAGACCGAGTCATCGCACAATCGTTGTGCGACTGGGCCGCCCGGCGCATCGGGCACACGACGGCCCCAGAATCGCTGCGTCCGTGGAGGTTCACGGGCTCGATCCGCCCTACCCGAGGGATACCCCGGCGTCGATACGGTTATCCCACGAACTTCGCCCTGGGCCAGGGGTTCTTGCGCATCGTGCTGGGCGCTCGCAGTGCCTGAGCGAATTTTCCGCTCCGGGAGGAGTTGTCGCTCGGTTTCAGCGCGGGACCTCACGCCCCCTCGAGGGCACTCGGTCTGCGTCGACCATGATGGTCCGCCATTCTGGGAGCCGCGCCAGGAGCAACTCGGTCCCGCGACGGATGCACGCTAGGGAACGCACAGCGCCGACGGGTCGGTGACCGCCGGTTGGCCCCGCACCCACGACGTCGCGGGCGGAACGACGGGTGTGGGCTCGACCGGGGCCGCGGTGTACAACCGCACGCCGGTCCGCTGTGCGCCGGAATCCATTGACACGCCTACGATCTCGGCCTCGTGTCCGTACGCGTCGGTGATCCGCGCGATGAACGGCCCCGATCCGGCCCCCACGAGGGTCCAGTAGTTGTCCTTCCCGCGCGTCAGCTCCCGCCACTGCGCGCCCTCCTCGTCGCGCAGCGCGACCTGACGAATCGGGTTTCCGGTGCCGGTGATCAGCATCGCGAGCCAGCCCGGCGTGGAGTCCGGCTTCACCACATAGCCGAGCTCGGGTGCGGGCTCCGGATTCCGGACCAGCCGATAGCTGACCTGCGCGACGCCGTCTGCGCGGTCGGCGATCCGGTCGAACGCGGCAGCACTCAGATCCAGCTGCCCCGGAGCACATCCCGGGCAACGGTCGGCGATGAGCACACGCACCGCCCCGAGCGGACCGCGCACGTCGAGATGCCCGCCGCACAGGTCGGCGCCGCCGAACTCCGCGGACGACAGGCCCGCGTAGAGCCCGTCGACAGGTAGGTCCTCGTAAGAGCAGGCGACGGTCGAGCTGGACGAGTAGTACCGCGCCTCGCCGGGCATCGGCGGCAGCGGCGGCGAATGCCGCGCGGGCACACCGGAACTGTTACCGGTTACCGGTGACCACGTCGGAAGGACCTGTCCACCGCCCGGCGCCGACTCGCACGAGACCGCCTCCGGCCGCACCGCCCACACCGCGACGCCGACCACCGCGATCACCGCGACGCCGACCACCGCGATCACCGCGCCGACGGACGCCCACACCCAGCCCATCCGAAAACTACCCTGCTGTATCGGTATTCGGTGCACCGTCGTCTCCGGCTTCCGGCTCTCCCCACTCGCTGACTGTCGATCCTGTCTCGACTAGGAAACCAGCACATTTCGCCTCGCAGGGCCCGAACGGAAATTCTTCGCCGTGCTCGACTCGCACGCCGGCAATCCGCAAGCTAATAGCGGGCATTCGAGACTGGACGGACGCCCGTCACCGAAAAAGATTCGATCCGGCCTTCGTCAAGAGCTCGCCCGCTCCAGCTCGGCATCCATCTCGGACAGCTGGTGGTCCATCCGATCGCGCTTGGCGCGCAGGTATCGGATGTTGTGCTCGGTCGGGGCGGATTGCAGCGGCAGCCTGCGAATCACGGCGATGCCGTGCTCCTCGAGTCCGGCCGCTTTGGCCGGGTTGTTGCTCAACAGGCGCACCGAGCGGATGCCCAGATCGGCGAGCACCTCCGCGCCCGCGGCGTAGCGGCGCGCGTCCACCGGCAGCCCGAGCGCGACGTTGGCCTCGACCGTGTCGGCGCCGCGGTCCTGAAGCTCGTAGGCGCGCAACTTGTTCAGCAGTCCGATGCCGCGCCCCTCCTGCCCGCGCAGGTACACCACCACGCCGCTGCCCTCCGCGGCGACCGCGCGCAGTGCGGCGTCCAGCTGATCGCCGCAGTCGCAGCGCAGCGAGCCGAGCGCGTCGCCGGTGAGACATTCGGAGTGCAGCCGCGCCAGCACCGCGTCCCGTCCCGGTTCGCCGAAGACCATGGCGAGCGATTCGGTTCCGGTGAGCTCGTCGCGGTAGCCGACGAGCCGGAACTCGCCGTACTTCGTCGGCATCCTGGTCTGCACCACGCGCGTCACGGTCCGCTCGGCTCTGCGGCGGTACTCGATGAGGTCGGCGATCGAGATGATCGGCAGGCCGTGCGCGCGGGCGAACTCGCGCAGTTCCGGCAACCTGGCCATGGCGCCGTCGTCGCGCACGATCTCGGCGATCACCCCGGCGGGGCGCAGTCCGGCGAGATGGGCCAGATCCACCGCCGCCTCGGTGTGCCCCGGCCTGCCGAGCACGCCGCTCGGGTGGGCGCGCAGCGGGAAGACGTGGCCGGGGCGGGTCAGATCGTTCGCCCTGGTACACGGGTCGGCGAGCAGGCGAAGCGTGCGGGCGCGGTCGGCGGCCGAGATTCCCGTGCTGACGCCGTGCGCCGCGTCGACCGACACGGTGTACGCGGTGCCCTTCGGGTCCTCGTTGACCGCGGTCATCGGCGGCAGCGACAGGCGGTCCAGATCGGGTCCCGCCATCGGGGCGCACAGCACGCCGCTGGTGTGGCGGACCAGGAACGCGATGGACTCCGTGGTCGCCAGCTCGGCGGCGAGGATCAGATCGCCCTCGTTCTCCCGGTCCTCGTCGTCCACGACGACCGCCATCCCGCCCGCGGCGATCGCGGCGATCGCCGTCTCGACCGGATCCAACGTCCGCTGTCCTGCGAATTCGGTACCCATGACCACCTCCTATATGACTAGTAGAAATATCCCTAATCGATATAGGAAGCGGCAGTCCCGCTCAGTGGGCGCTCAGGACGCGCGGCGCCCCTTGCCCTTGGCGGGACGCTTCGGGCGCTGCCCGGCCGCGAGCTTGTCGACGTCGGCGAGCAGTTCCTTGGCGAAGTCGCGTTCGGCCTCGTAGTGGCGCACACACCAGCGCAGCACGGCACCCGGGTAGGCCCAGTCCGGATTCTCCTCGGCGCCCTCGGCGTCCACCTCGGCGAGCTTGCGCATCCGCTCGGCGTAGCCGATGTGTTCGGTGAGAATCTCGCGCAGCCGCTCCGGTTCGGCGAAATGGCCGAGCCAGGCGCGCAGCATCACGCTGTGCTTGAGGACGGGCGCCTCCACCGGCGCGTGGTTCACCCAGTGCGCGGCGGCTTCGCGACCCGCCTCGGTGATGGCGTACATCCGTTTGCCGCGCACCCCGTCGTCCTGCAGCACCGTCCGCGACGTGGCGTAACCGTGCTTCTCCAGCCGCTTGAGCTCGGCGTAGATCTGGCTGAACGACGGGCTCCAGTAGAAGAACTGCAGGCTCCAGTCGGCCCACTTCTTCAGGTCGTAGCCGGACAGTTCCTCGGCGTGCGAGAGCATTCCGAGCACGGCCCAGCTCGTCGTCGGCAGGTCGGGAACCCCGGCGTCGGCGGGGACAGGCTTGGCTTCGGTCACGCTAGGACTATATCGCTTAGGCATATAACGGGTGAGAAATCCCGTTGAGTGGGATTCGCGCGGCATCGATCCACCGCCGATGTGACAGGTTTCACAACACGTATCACCTGAACATCGGAGGGCGATCCATGTCCACCATTCCCCGCGACCCCGCGACTACCGAAAGTCCGGGCGTCGTAACCGAATCCATAGACGACACCGGACGACTCGACGGCGCGTCGCGCGGCCGCATCTTCGCCGTGCTCGCGGTCATCGTGCTGTTCACCGAGGTCGCCCCGATGCAGTACACGATCGTCGCCGCGGCCCTGCAGAAGATCGCGCCGACCTTTCCCGGCGTCGGCGCGAACATCAACTGGGCCATCATCGTTTTCGGCCTGATCGGCGCCGCCGCGTCGCCACTGATCGGCAAGATGAGCGACGTCTGGGGTAAGAAGCGGATGTTCCTCGTCTGCGGCGTGCTGTTCATGCTCGGCTGCCTGCTCGACGCGGTCACCTCGAACTGGGCGCTGTTCCTGATCGGGCGCGGCCTGCAGGCCACCGCCATCGCGACCGCGGTGATCGCCTACGGCCTGATCCGGGATCTGTTGCCGCGCAAGTATGTTCCGCTCGGCCTCGGCATCACCGCCACCGGCCTCGGGCTCTCGGCCATCGCGGGTCCGCTGCTCGGCGGCTTCCTGGTGGACAACTACAGCTGGCGCGCCATCTTCTGGGCTCTCGCCGGGTTCACGCTGCTGATGCTGCCGCTGGTCTGGTTCGTGGTGCCGGAGTCCAAGCTGCGGGTGCCCGAGCGCATCGATATCGTCGGCGCGGTGCTGCTGTCCGCGGGCGCCGGTCTGACCCTGATCTACCTGGACAAGGGCCACGACTGGGGCTGGGGCAGGCCGACCACGCTGGCCTGGCTGGCGGCAGGGCTCGCGCTGCTGGTGCTGTTCGTGGTGATCGAGACCCGGGTCAGCAGGCCGATCATGGACATGCGTCTGCTGTTCCACCCGCGGGTGGCCTTGGTGCTCGCGGGCGCGCTGTTCGCGTCGTTCCTGATCGGCGTGCAGTCCTACGCGCTCGGCTACATGACGCAGACGCCCGACCAGGCCACCGTCACCGCCGGCGTGCAGCAGGCGACGCTGGCCCAGATCCAGCAGCAGACCGGACACCCGATGCCGCCGGAGGCCGTGCAGGTGCTGCTCGATCCCGGGTACAGCTACGGAAACGGTTACACGCTACTGGAATTCGCGGTGCGCATCGCGCTGCTGCAAGCCGTGCTCGCCATGCTCTGCGGCGCGCTGGCCGGTGCGCTGGCCCGCAGGATCGGCGCCAGGATTCCGCTGATCGCCGCGCTCGCGCTGTTCGTCGGCGCGGGAGTCTGCTACGCCGTGCTGCCGCACACCTGGGTGGTGTTCCTGTGGGTCAGCGCCGCGTTCGGCATCGGGTTCGGTTTCTATTACGCGGCCATGCCGATCCTCATGGTCGAGGCCGTCCCGCAGGAACAGCAGGGCATCAGCCTCGGCATGCTCGGGGTCATGCAGTCCATGGGCGTGGCGATCGGGTTGGCGATCGTCACCGCGTTCCTCAACGCCAGTCCGATGCGGGCGCTGGTCACCGTCGCCGGTCAGCCGACGCCGCCGAGCCCGATTCCCGATATCTTCGGTGACCGCGGCTACGAGCTGGGGTTCTGGGTCGCGGCGGGCGCCTCGGCGCTCGCACTGCTGATCGCGCTGGTCATGCGGCACGGCCGCACACCGGCGACCGGCGGCACCGCGTACTGAGTCGCGGGGCGGGGGCTGGGTCACCAGCCCCCGCCGCTCGCGATCAGCCCGGTTGGGTGTTCCCGAGGACGCGATACTCCCGCAGGTCAACCTGCCCCCGCCCTCGCTATCGGGGCGCACACCCCCGGAGTAGTGTGCACGCCATGTCGCGGACGCGCATCATTCGCATCGCCACCCGATCCAGCCCCATGGCGCTCGCGCAGGCCGAGCACGTGGCGGCGCTGCTCGCCGGGCTGGGGGTGGACAGCGAGCTGGTCAAGGTCACCACCGCGGGCGACCGCTGGATGGGGGATCTGTCGAAACTCGGTGGCAAGGGCGCCTTCGTCAAGGAGATCGACCTCGCGCTGCAGACCGACCAGGCCGACCTCGCCGTGCACTGCCTCAAGGACATCCCCGGCGACATCCCGGTGCCGGAGGGCTTGGCCTTCGCCGGATTCCTGGCCCGCGAGGACGTGCACGACGCGGTGATCACCGCGAGCGGCGCGAAGCTCGCGGAGTTGCCGGAGGGCACCGTGGTCGGCACCAGCTCGGTGCGCCGAAAGGCGCAGCTGAATCTGCACTTCCCGCACCTCACCGTGAAACCGTTGCGCGGCAACGTGAACACCCGCCTGGCGCGACTCGAAGAGGGGCACGTCGACGTGCTCATCGCGGCGGTGGCCGGACTGCACCGGGTCGGCCAGGAACACCGCATCACCGAGATTCTCGACCTCGACACCATGTGCCCGCCGATCGGCGCGGGCGTCATCACGCTGGAATGCCGCGCCGACGACGCCTGGCTGCTCGACGTCGGCGGCGAACTCGACCATCCGGAAACGCACCGGCACGCCGACGCCGAACGCGCCATGCTGCACGCCCTCCAGGGCCACTGCAACTCGCCCATCGCCGGTTACGCCACCACCGACCCCACGGGCCGACTCACCTTGCACGGCAAGGTCTTCAACAGCGACGGCAGCCGCTGGCTCGACGCGAAACACTGGGGCGTGCCGGAGGACCCGCAAGCCCTCGGCTTCTTCGTCGGCGCCGACCTGCTCCGCCAGGGCGCCCGCGCCCTCATCGATTCCATCCCGCACTAGGCCCTGTCTCGAAGTCCGGCCGGATACATCCGTGACTCAGATCGTCGCCTGGCGTAACTCGGGACACGTTGGCGGCCAGAGGATTCCAAGGCGGTGTCGTATCACGCGGCGTCGGATCTGTTGCCGGGCACGACATCCGGCGGCCGCGGTGAGGAACTTCCCCGCCCGGCGATGGAAGCGATAGTGTCTTCAACGCATTGGGGTAAGAGGAGTGGCAGTGGCGGACGAGTCGATCGAATCGTTGAGCGAGACCGGGCGCGCGGAGCGGGCGACGGAGGCGGATCTGGAGAAGATACTCGACGAGGATATTCGCTCATGCCTCGATGACGACACCCTGGTGCACCGCGGCGACTTGCGGATCGACGGGGATCTCGGCATCTACGACGGCGCGCTCCTCGTGATCGGAAACCTCTCTGCGACAGGCTCGGTCGCCACCGACGAGACCGGCAGCCTCATCGTGACCGGCTCGGTCGAGTGCAGGCATCTGTACCTCGAGGGCAATCTCGAGATTCAGGGGAACGCGACGATGCGGGGCGTCGTCTACGGCTTCTACGAAGCGGGGATCTCCGGGGTGTACGGGACGACGAAAGCCAAGGTCGGCCTCATCGGGAATCACTGCTGGGAGTGCCCGAACGAGGAGTACGAGGTCGGAGGCACGTTCTCGAACTTCCGCGAGGGAAGCTTCACCGGCGATACGGAAGCGCTCCGCCAGATGGTCGGCGAACGTGCCTTCCAGGGGCTCGGCACGTTGCTCGGCGTGAGCCAGGAGGAACCGAAGGAACGAAACTCCGCATGGGGGCTCTCGCTGTTTCGCGATATGTGACCCGAATCCCGATATCCGCGCGCCGCCGGAATCGGATTGTCCTCACGCCGAACGACTCAGCGCCAGCGCGCGTGCCGCGGGAACAGCGCGCGACCCGCCTCGTGCGCGACCTCCACGAGAACCCGCGCCAGCCGAGCGGTATCCAACGCGGGCCGCTCCCCGCTGACCTGCCCCGACAGTGACAGCGCTGCCACAGCGGCCCCGCGTCCGCGCACCGGCACAGCCACACACGCGATTCCGCTGACCGACTCCTCGTTGTCCACGGCCACACCCTGGCGGTGCCGGATCCGGTTCAGCTCCCGGTGCAATTCGCCTCTGTCGCAGACGGTTCGGGCGGTCAGCTGGGGCATCCGGTCCCGGAACGACGCCTCGACGATGCTGGGTTCCAGCGTCGCGAGCAGCGCCTTGCCCAGCGCCGTGCTGTGCGCGGGCATGCGGCCGCCGAGACGGGTGGGGATGGTCGCGGCCAGGCGTCCACCCGCCTTGTCGAGATAGAGCACCTCGCGTCCGTCGAGCACGCCGAGGTGTCCGACCATCCCGGTGCGCTGACACAGATCGTGCAGCAGCGGGCTCACCACATCGCGAATCTCGTTGTGGTCGGCGGCGAGTCCGCCGAGTTCCAGCGTGCGCATGCCGAGGCGGTAGCCGCCGGGGGCGTGCGCGAGCCAGCGCAGGCGGATCATCTGATCGAGGATGCGGTGCACCGTGGAGCGGGGTAGCCCGGTGCGTTCGGCGAGGCCGAGCAGCGTCAAAGTCGGTGTCGCGCCGTCGAACGCATCTAGGATCAGCGTCATTCGTTCGATCATCGACACCGGCGGCTGGGCCGGCTTGGCGGTCGCACGACCCGAACCTGTCCACTCGCCGGACTCGGGATGGGTCAACATCTCGACCGTCATGGCTCACCTCCATTGTGTAGCGAATCAAGCTTAGAAGTATTTCTATTAGGCATGTGCAGTTTCGGCACAAGTGTTTGTGTCTCCCATCACAGTGCCGCGCCATCGTCGACCGTGAATCCCGGAAACTACGGAGATCGGTACGGATCTTCTCGGTAGCCGGAATCCGTGCTTGACACTCCGGGCACCCCGCCGCCTACGGTCATGACGAAACGGAATATTTCTAGTCGAAACTAGGAGCACCATGGCCGTCGATCTCGACTTCAAGGCCGTCCTGGGCCGGTTCTGCACCGGCATCACCGCGATCACGGCACTCGCCGACGATCAGCCGCTGGGCTTCGCCTGCCAGTCGTTCTCCGCGCTGTCGCTTGATCCGCCCGCGGTCGCCCTCTTCCCCGCCCGCACGTCCACCACCTGGCCGCGCATTCGCGAGGTCGGCCGGTTCTGCGTCAACATCCTGGCCCACGACCAGGAAGACGTGTGCAGGCAGTTGGGTCGCAGCGGCCAGGACAAGTTCGCCGATCTACGCTGGCGCCGCTCCCCCAACGGCTCGCCGCTGCTGGAAGGCTCCATCGCCTGGATCGATTGCACCCTCGACCGGGAGGTCGACGGCGGCGACCACACCATCGTCGTCGCGCACGTCACCGAGCTGAGCGAACACCGCGAGGCCGCGCCGCTGCTGTTCTACCGGTCCGGCTACGAGCGGCTCGCGGTGGTCTGAGCGTCCTCCCGATCAGTGGGACCACGCCTACCGGCGCCGCGAGCGCCGTCACAGCATCGAAATAGCCCGGAACGACATAGGCCTGAGCGAAATACCTCTGGAGGACCCGACATCATGAGCACGGCGAACACCGACGATCAGGTGCGCGTGATCGACACCGGCGCCCCGCCCGCCCGCTACGCGCGCGGCTGGCACTGCCTCGGCCTCGCCGACAACTTCCGCGACGGACAGCCGCACACCATCACGGCGTTCGGCACCGAACTGGTGGTCTTCGCGGGCGCCGACGGCACGCTCAACGTGCTCGACGCCTACTGCAGGCACATGGGCGGCAACCTCGGCGACGGCACCATCAAGGGCGACACCATCGCCTGCCCGTTCCACGACTGGCGCTGGAAGGGCAACGGCCGCTGCGCCGCGATCCCCTACGCGCGCCGGGTGCCGCCGCTGGCCCGCACCAAGGCGTGGACCACCCTTGAACAGAACCGGCAGCTGTTCGTCTGGCACGACCCGGAGGGCAACCCGCCGCCGGAGGACATCACCATCCCGCGCATCGAGGGCGCGTTCAGCGACGAGTGGAGCGACTGGACCTGGAACCAGATCGTCATCGACGGCGCGAACTGCCGCGAGGTCATCGACAACGTGGTCGACATGGCGCACTTCTTCTACGTGCACTTCGCCTTCCCGACCTATTTCAAGAACGTCTTCGATGGCCACATCGCCAGCCAGTACATGACCTCCATCGGCCGCGAGGACATGCAGGGCGAGCTGGCCAAGGAGGCGGGCGGCAAGAACGTGCTGCACTCCGAGGCGCACTACTACGGCCCCTCCTACATGATCGACAACCTGGTCAACGAGTCCAACGGCCAGACCGTGGAGGCGGTGCTGATCAACTGCCACTACCCGGTGACCCCGACCAAGTTCGTGCTCCAGTACGGCGCGATCGTCAAGAAGCTGCCCGGTCTCGCGCCCGAGGAAGCCGACGCGATGGCGGTGCGGTTCGCGGGCAGCCTGGGCCGCGGCTTCGAGCAGGACGTGGCGATCTGGAAGCGCAAGACCCGCATCGACAACCCGCTGCTGTGCGAGGAGGACGGGCCGGTCTACCAGCTGCGGCGCTGGTACGAGCAGTTCTATCGGGACGTCGCCGAGGTAGACGAGAAGATGACCGCCCGTTTCGAATTCGAGGTCGACACCACCCGCGCGATCACCGCGTGGGAGGCCGAGGTCGCCGACAACCTGGCCGCCCAGCGCGCGAGCAGCGGGGCGTGAGCGGGAGCGCCATGGACGCTGTCATCTGCCAGGCCTGCGGAAACCGCGTCGCCGTCGTGAAATTCAGTCCGGCGCACACGAGCGTGCAGTGGACCGCCGCCGCCGTCGGACAGTGCTCCGAACTCGGCAGCAACGGTGACGGACCCGTCCCCGGCTGCGCCGCGCTGCGTCGCAGCATCGACAACGCCGTCATCGCGGGCGCGCTGGGGCTCAGCACTCGAGAGGAGGATCTGCTGTGAGGGAGCGAAACCTACTCGCGGCAGCTCTCCCCATGGCCGAGTCGAGCGCTGGCGAGGTGAGGCGGTGAGCGTCCGGTTGCGCGTGGCGCGCGTGATCGCCGAGACCGCCGACGCGGTGTCGCTGGAACTGGTCCCCGAATCCGGCCCGCGGCCCGCGTACCGGCCGGGGCAGTTCCTCACGCTGCGGATCCCGAGCGACCGCACTGGTTCGGTGGCGCGCTCGTACTCGCTGTCCAGCGCGCCGCACGAGGACGGTCCGCTGAAGGTCACCGTCAAGCGGACGGCGGGTGGTTACGGCTCGAACTGGTTGTGCGACAACGCCGCCGAGGGCATGGATATCGAAAGCCTGCCCCCGGCGGGCGTGTTCACACCGGCCTCGCTCGACGACGATCTGCTGCTGCTCGCGGCGGGCAGCGGCATCACGCCCGTGCTGTCCATCCTGAAATCGGCGCTGGCGCGGGGACGGGCACGTTGCACGCTGATCTACGCCAACCGAGACGAGCGCTCGGTGATCTTCGCCGGTGTACTGGCGAAACTGGCCGCGGCGCACCCGGACCGGCTGACGGTCGTGCATTGGCTGGAATCGGTGCAGGGATTGCCCTCGGCGGGTCAGCTGGCGACGCTGCTCGCGCCGTGGGCGGACCGCACGGTCTTCGTGTGCGGGCCGGAGCCTTTCATGGACGCCGTCGAGTCGGCGGCGGCCGAACTCGGCGTCGATCGCGTGCACTCGGAGCGGTTCGTCTCGATCACCGGCGACCCGTTCGCCCCGGTGTCCACCGCAGACACCATCACTGAGGACGCCGCCGCCGTCACCGTCGAGATCGACGGCGAGACACACGAACTCGGCTGGCCGCGCGAGACGGTGCTGCTGGATGTGCTGCTCGCCCGCGGCATCGAGGCGCCCTACTCCTGCCGCGAGGGCGCGTGCAGCGCGTGCGTGTGCCGTCTGGCCGACGGCGAGGTGAAGCTGCTGCGCAACGACGTATTGGAGAAAGAAGACCTGGCCGACGGCTATGTGCTCGCCTGCCAGGCGATTCCGGTCACCGACACGGTCCGGATCACCTATGACTGAGGAGAACCACCCCATGGCTGTCATCAGCTCGCTCGGCTATGTGAAGGTCGCCGTCAGCGATCCGCACGCCTGGCGCACCTTCGCCTTCGACGTGATGGGCTTCGCCGAGGGCAGCGGTCCCGACCCCGACGCGATCTACCTGCGGATGGACGAGCGCGGCGCCCGCTTGGTGCTGGTGCCGGGCGATACCGACAAGGTGCTCGCCGTCGGCTGGGAGGTCCGCGATCATCGCGCGCTGACCGCCGCGCGAGACGCGGTACGGGCGGCGGGGATCGAGGTCACCACGCTCTCGGTCGAGGAGTCCGACGCGCGTCGCGTCGAGGAGGCGATCGCCTTCACCGACCCGGCGGGCACGCCCGTCGAGGTGTTCCACGGTCCGGTGCTCGACCACAGTCCGGTGGTCACCCAGCACGGAAACCGTTTCGTCACAGAGGGTCTCGGCCTCGGGCACGTGGTGCTGCCGGTGCCGGATCTGGACGTCGCGTTCCGCTTCTACACCGACGTGCTCGGCTTCCTGCCGCGCGGCGCGTTCCGGCTGCCGACCCCGCCGGAGTACGGACCGATGCGGGTGCGGTTCCTCGGCGTCAACCAGCGCCACCACAGTCTGGCGCTGATCCCTTCCGGCGGGAAGGAGGGCTCCGGACTGGTGCACATCATGGTCGAGGTCGACGCGCTCGACGATGTGGGCCGCGCGCTGGACCGGGTCGGCAAGGCCGGCTACCACCTGTCCTCCACGCTGGGCAGGCACACCAACGACAAGATGATCTCCTTCTATGTCCGCACGCCCGGCGGCTGGGATCTGGAATACGGCACCGAGGGGCTGCTGGTGGATGAATCCACCTACACCGCGGAGGAGATCACCGCGGACAGCTACTGGGGACACGACTGGTCGCGCTGACTCGCGCGAACCCGAAGTCAGGACAACTGAATTGAGCGACACCGCCTCGTCCGGACCCTCCCGGTTCGGCTTCTTCCTCGCCCCGTACCACCCGCTGACCGGCAATCCCACGCTGCAACTACAGCGCGATCTGGAGTTGGTGGAGCTGGCCGACCGGCTCGGTTACGCGGAAGCCTGGGTCGGCGAACATCATTCGGCCGGGCTGGAGATCATCGCGGCTCCCGAGGTTTTCCTCGCGGCCGCGGCGCAGCGCACCAGCCGCATCCGGCTCGGCACCGGCGTGAACTCGCTGCCCTATCACCAGCCGCTGATGCTCGCCGACCGGCTCTGCCTGCTCGATCACCTCACCATGGGCCGCACCATGATGGGCGTCGGTCCCGGCCAGCTGGCCACCGACGCGGCCATGCTCGGGATCGATCCGGTGCGGCAGCGGGACATGATGCACGAGTCCATGGCCGTGCTCGTGCGGCTGCTGCGCGGGGAGACGGTGACCGCCGAGACCGACTGGTACCGGCTCGGCGAGGCACGGCTGCAGCTGCTGCCCTACCAGCCCGGCGGCATGGAAATGGCTGTGGCGTCGACCATTTCGCCTTCCGGTGCGGTGCTGGCCGGTCGGCACGGCGCCGGGCTGCTTTCGCTGGCCGCCTCGGATCCCAGCGGCTACGAGGCGCTGGTGCCGAACTGGAAGGTCTACGAGAAGACCCTGCTCGAGCACGGGCACACCGTGGACCGATCGCGATGGCGGCTGGTCGCCCCGATGCATCTCGCGGAGACGCGGGAGCAGGCGATGCGGGACGCCGAGTGGGGCGTCGGGCACCTGGTCGACTACATCGAAAAGCTCAGCGGCCGGACCGCGCCGTGGGGGCAGTCGCCGCGAGATGCCGTGCGGCAGTGGGTCGGTGAGGGGTTCCCGGCCTTCGGCCGCGCCACCATCGGCACTCCGGACGACGCCATCGCCACCATCGAGAAGCTGACCGAGCAGTCCGGCGGCTTCGGGACCTTCCTGCTGCTCGGGCTCAACGTGGCGGACTGGGAGGCGACTCAACGTTCGGCGCGACTGTTCGCCGAGCACGTGATTCCGCATTTCACCGGCGCCAACCGCAACCGGATCGCGTCTTTGGAGTGGGCCGACGCCAACAGCGAGCGCATGATCGGCGGTTTGCAGGCGGGCATCCAGAGCGCCTTCGACAAACACGGGAAGACGCTGGCCGCCGCACTCGGCGCCGACGAGGAGGGCCGCTGATGCGCGCGGTGGTGATGCGGGATCGCCGCCTGGTCGTCGACGAGGTGGCCGATCCGGTGCCCGGTCCCGGCCAGGTGCTGGTGGAGACGGTGGCTTGCGGGATCTGCGGATCCGACAAGCAGGCACTGGATTGCACCGACGACTTCCTCCAGGCCTCACGGGACAGCGGTGTGCCGACCTTCGAGTTCGATCCGACCCGGGATGTGGTGCTCGGCCACGAGATCGCCGCCCGCGTCGTCTCGGCCGGGCCGAACACGCCGCACGAGCCCGGACAGCTCGTGGTCGCCCTGCCGTGGGCGGTCGACCACGCGGGACAGATCCACGGTGTCGGGTTCTCCAACGAGTTCCCCGGCGGTTACGGCGAGCGAATGGTCTTGCAGGCCATGGCCCTCGAACCGATCCCCGAGCACGTGCCGCCGCAAGTCGCCGCGCTGACCGAGCCGCTCGCCGTCGGCTTCGGCAACGTGGCGCGCACCGGGATCGGACCGTCCGGATCGGGCATCGTGATCGGTTGCGGCCCCGTCGGTTTGGGCGCGGTGGCCGCGCTCGCCGAACGCGGCGTCGCACCCATCGTCGCCTCGGATCCGTCGAAACTGCGGCGCGACACGGCCTTACGACTCGGTGCGCACCGCGTCGTCGACCCGGCGGTTTCCGATCCGATCGAAGTCTGGCGCGAGGCCGCATCGCCGACGGCACCATCGACGCCGCCTCCCTCATCACCGCCGAGGTAGGCCTCGACGACATACCCGCCGCCATCGAATCCCTCCGCAACCCGGACGCCCACATCCAAATCCTGGTCCGCCCGGATCTGTGAGAGGAACGTGCGTCGGGCCCTCACCTCTGCCCGGGCCCGACGCACGCATGGCCGTACGCAGCCGCCCGTAGTATTCAGTTGCCGTATTGCTTTGTTTCGGGCCGCTCGATCATGATGCCGTGCGCCGGTTCCTCGGCAACCGGCCGATGCTCGACTCCGCGGGGAACGACGAAGATTTCGCCGGGACCGAGCGTCACCGACTCGCCGTCTTGCAATTCGATGCGGAAGGTTCCGCTCCAGCACAGGAACAGCTCGTCCTCCTCGTGGTGGTGCCAGGGGAACGCACCGTGGAAACGGGCGATGCGCACCACGGCGTCGTTGACCGTGGCCAGGTCCCGCGGTTGCCATGGTCCGACCAGGTCGTCGACGACATCGGTGACGGAGATCTTGTTCATGGGTTCATCCTCACGGCGGCATGGTCGTGGTCCTAGAGCCAATCGAGGCAGAATGGTTTGCGTATGGAGCCAATTGAACTCGCCGACCGGCTCGGTCGGTGGTCCGCCGACCGCGGGCCGTTGTATCTGCTGCTGGCCGGGCGATTGCGGACGTTGATCGATGACGGTGAGCTGCGGTCGGGCATGCGATTGCCGCCGGACCGCAGGCTTGCGAAAGCACTTGCGGTGGGGCGCAGCACGGTCGTGGCGGCCTACGACCTGCTCAGTATGGAGGGTCGGGTGGTGCGCAGACAGGGCAGCGGCACCGAGGTCGCGGGACCCGCAGCGCTCCCGGCCCGGGAGACCACTCATTCTCCGGCCTTTCTGCAGTTGCTCGAGCCGGAGGCCGATGTCATCGCTCTCGCCTGCGCCGCACCTGCGACACCGCCGCCCGAGGTCGCTGAGGCGTATCAGCGCATCCTGCCCGAACTCGCCGCGGTCGACGGCGACATCGGTTATCGGCCGATCGGACATCCACTGTTGCGCACCATGATTGCCGATCGGTATCTGGCACGTGGCGTGCCGACCGATCCGGAGCAGATATTGGTCACCGGCGGCGGACAGCAGGCGCTGTCGTTGCTCGCCCACGCACTGCTCCGGCCTGGCGACCGGGTTCTGGTGGAGGCCCCGACCTATCCCGGCGCGCTGGAGGCGTTTCGGGCGGTCGCGGCGGTGCCGCGAACAGGTCCGGTAGGCCTCGGCGCGGTGACCACTGCGGCGCTCGCCTACGTCGTGGCGACCTACCAGAACCCCACGGGCGCGGTGCTTCCCGCGCTGGCGCGGCGGACACTCGTCGAGTCCGCGAGAACAGCCGGGGTGCCGCTGATCGATGACGAGGTGCTGACGGAACTCGGATTTCCGGGAACTGATCCGCCACCAGCGCCGTTGGCTGCCCACGACGAGTCCGTGATATCCATCGGTTCGCTCAGCAAGATCGTCTGGGGCGGCCTGCGTGTCGGCTGGGTGCGCGCACCGACCCCGGTCATCGCCCGGTTGGCTCGGCTACGCGCTGTGCACGATCTCGGCGGCAACATCCCCGCTCAGTTGGCCGCTGCCTGGCTGCTTCGTGATCTGGACGCGCTGCGTGAACGAATCACACAGCAGCGCAAGGAGAGCCACGACATCCTGGTGACCGAGCTGACCGAGCGCCTACCGGAATGGGAGGTTCCCACAGTGTCCGGCGGCCAGACACTGTGGATCCGCCTGCCCCGCGGGGATGGCACCTCGTTCGCCCAACGCGCCCTGCGACATGGTGTCGCGATCCTGCCCGGCGCCGGTCTCGACGCCTCCGGCGGCAGTATCGATCACTTCCGCATCAGCTTCGTCGCCGACCCCGACAACCTGCGCGAGGCCGCACGACGCTTGGCCGAGGCCTGGCGAACCTACGAACCACCTGACCAACCCTCCGCGGGATCACCCCCACTGGCCGTCTAGACCGTTTCACGCGCGCTCACATGCAGCCGGACACCCGCTGGAGCCGCCAGAATCGCAAGGATGCGTGCCAGATCATCATGCGCCCCGGCATCGGCTGGATCGTGCCCTTCGCCCTCCCCCGTGTGATGCAGCGAATGGCCGACGACCTCGCCGACTACGCCGTAGGAGCGCCCGACCCCACACCATGAGCACCGGTGCTACGGCGGTCGATAGCGCATCCGCTCAAACGATCTGGGGCCAGCAAAGATTCGGTTCAACGAGACGTCTACCCGGCATGTCGGCCAAGACAGGCTGGTGGTGACCATTCCACTTCCGGTGGGCATTCAACCTGTAACGTGTTCCACTTCTGTTCGACCAAACGGTCCGAGAGGGGAATCAACGCGGATGGTGAGTTTCTTCGTCAGACAGAATGACCAGCTCGTAGCCGAGAAGCTCGCGGTCAGTCCATGGGCACCGGACAAGCTGAGCGGAACAGGTGTCTGTGGTCTACTCGCCCGCGAGATCGAGACCCACTGCCCCGACGGATTCGTTCCAGCGCGACTCACTGTGGACCTGCACCAGCCGGTCGCCAATGCGGCGTTCGACATGCGTAGCAGGGTGGTCCGCCGGGGTTCGCGGATCGCGGTCGTCGACGCCGCCATGGTGCAAGACGGCCAGGAACGAGCTCGGGCCTCAGCGGTGTACCTGATCACCGGCGACGAGCCTCCCGGGCGGGTGTGGAGTTCGGCCGAAGACCTGCCGATGCCTCCGCAGGGCTGCGTGCTGCCGGAGGGCTCGCCGCCACTGTTCAAAAGCGGTGAGCGCGAATGGACTTCCGATTTCGCGGCGAATCAGAACGCCGAGCGCAAGGTCTCCTGGCACAGCCTGCCGCCGCTGGTGGCCGATGAGCCGATCACCCCGTTCCAGCGCGCCGCGATCCTCGGCGACGCGACGAACCACGTGTGCCACTGGGGATCCGAAGGCGCCGGCTACATCAACGCCGACGTCACCGTGGCCCTCTCGCGCCTCCCGATCGGCTACGAACTCGGCCTTCGCGCCGACAACACCATCGCCGCCGACGGCATCTCCATCGGAAGCGCCACCCTCTACGACCGCACCGGCCCCGTCGGCACTTGCGTGGTGACCACGCTGTCCAACGCACGCCGTCGAATCGACTTCGCGACCACTACCAGCGCGGGACTCGCCGACGAATCGCACTGACTCCATTTTCGTAGATCTTCCACAGGTACTGCTGTTCACCCACCGTAAGCACTCGGCGGCGGTCTTCTTTCGTCATCGCGCGATGCTGTTGCGGGTCCGCGAATCCCGGCTATGCATTTTGTTGAGCGTTGATCGCCGAGACGTGGCGGCCCCGATGCAGCCTGCGCTTCAAGCCAGCAGACGCCGCTCGGCCCCAACCCAATCGGCTCAGGCCGGGGTGGCTTCCCACTCGAACCCGTCCGGGTCGGTGAACGACCCGAGACCGCTGCCGATGACGATGCGGTGCGACCCGGAGCCCTCCGGGGAGACGCCCGCATCCTTGGCGGCGGCACGGCGCCCGTAGAGCGCCAGTTTGACCGACGACGGCGGGGTGTCGAACTCTACGTACTTGCTGCCGAAGCTCTTCCCGACAACCAAGCCGCGGTCGACGTAGAACTGCTTGGTCGCCTTGACGTTGTCCACCCCGAAGAGCACGACGAAATCGTCGATCTCCCGGGTGGCAGGCCCGGTGTCCTTCTTCGCCGACGTCGCGATCTTCCAAATCGCCCCGTCGGGTGCCTGAACGACGCCGCCATACCCCCAGAAGCTCTTCTTGGCCGGCTTCAGCGTCGTCGCTCCTGCCTCGAGGGCGGTGCCGATGAGGCTGTCGACGGTACTCGGCTGGGACACCACGAGCGACAGGATGAAGCCACGGAAGCCGGTCGTCAGCGTCTCCGAGGCGCGGAATCGAACTTTGTCGCCGAGACCGAACGCGGCGTCGTAGAAGTTGGCGGCAGCCGCCGGGTCGGTAACCTCGAGGATGACGGCGTCGATGGTGGTCTGATCAATGGTGCTGTTCATGGCGATAACGCTAGTTCCGGCCCGATGACCGGCGCTTCTCGATTCCTGACCGATAAAGCCTCTACCACCGCCGACCTGGGCATTTCTCGGGTACCCCCCTGCCTTCTACGATTTGCACACGACCCACAGCCCAAGTGCCGCTGCCGAATATTTCCGATGCCGACCAGAAACCCGGATCGGGGAGGCATGCGGGCTCTAGTTCGGCCGCCATCCGGCATCGGCCCGGGTTCGCGTCCTTCGACGTCGAACCCGGGCCGCGTTACTCGCGCAGAGTCACTGCGGGGAGCGGATTTCGACCGCGGAATGCAGTGTCGCCGTGAGCAGTTCGATGCGACGCTGCTCCTGTGCGGCGGTCTGCGGCTGATGGTGGATTTCGATGCTCAACCGGCCGTCGTAGGTGCTGATGACGCAGGTGTTGGCCGCGGGCCTGCGCCCGGTTCGGTCCGGCTTCGCGATGAAGATCGAGCGGAAGTCGTCGATACGCAGATCCTTCTGCGAGGGCAGTTGCGGCACCCGGCCCCAGTTCGTCGCCACCACCATCCCCGGAATCTTGGGTGGACCCGCCGCCGCCACATCGGGGATCTGCAGGGGCGTCTGCTGCACGAACCCCGAGGCCACGGCGCCCCGCAAGGTATCGCAGACACCGCGGGCCAGGCCGATCAGGGTTGTCCCCGCTTCCGCGCTCGGGACATAGTTCGCGAATCCCAGCACGTCGGTGCCGTCGGTCAAGCCGATCGGCGGGCTGACCCTGGCGCGTAGATCGACGGAGTACAAGTACATGAGCTCGGTCAGCGGCAGTGCCCGAACCTCTGCCTCCATCAGCAGGATCGCCGCGGACACCAGCCCGTGCATCGTCACCTGTTCGCGGTGCCCGAGATCGACCAGCCGCGCCGTCGCCTCCTCACTCAGACGGCATCGCGTCGTCTGGGGCATCGGATATCCCGGGGCGATGTCGTCCGGTGCGGGCGCGGCGGGGATTGCCGCGGACTGCGGAGCCGGTGCGGCCGCAGCCGGAGTCGGGAACTTCTCGATGCCACGGGCGGCCAGCAGCACCTCCACCGGATCCGGATAGGGATGGACCTCCGCCACCAGTGGACGGCCCTCTGCGGCAGCACGATAGAACGACCACAGATCGCCGAGGATGGCGAGGGAGTGGTACGCATCTGCCACACTGTGATGGATCACCAGCGTGACGCTCGCGGTGTCGCCGTCGCGGACCACACACAGCGCACCGACCGCTACGCTCTGATCGAACTTCGCGCCCGCGAGCAGCTGCTCCGGATCACCGTCGACCACCGAGATTTCCGGCGCAGCCCCCGGCGAAGCCACCAGGACATGCCCGCCGGTCCCGGTGGCTTCGAGACGAGCGCCCAGAATGGGATAGGCGCGAACGACGGCGTCGAATGCCGTCGACAACGCGCTCAGGTCCAATCGGCCGGACACCCGAGTCGAGTAGCCGACGAAGACCTCACCGAAGGCGAACATCTGTTCGCTCGGCGCCAGCGGGCGTATGACGCTTGCTGTGGACATGTAGTTCCCTTCAGATATTGCGTATCGCCCCCGGAGAACCGAGCCACCATCCACATGTCCGAGCCTGTGGTCGCCCCCGCCGTCGCTACCCCGAATCCCCGGGTGCTGCCGAGTCTTTCAGGTCTCGAGGCTCGCCGTTGCGGCAATTCCCACATCCGCTGTAAGCGCAACCCGTCGGCGACAGCGGCGCCACGCGCCGCGCCGCTGTCCCGGACGACACTGTGTCGCAGTGGTTCTCGCGATGGCTGGTCGGACGCTCGCGATGGCCGGGCGGCGGCTGCGATCACGACGGCACTGGTCTACAGGTCGCGGTGGTCGGCGTCGGTGCGGATGCGTGAAGCCCGAGCTGCCCAGCGAGCCGAAATGGGTTCACATGTAAGACACCTCACCAACCGTGGATCTGGCTACCATGAGTGAGCCGCGCCACTCTTGGCGCGCAGACTCGTGAGAAGCAGGCAGAGGCACCACCGCATTCTGTCGGCATCGAGTCTCGGACCGGACGTGTACGAACGCCGCGACGTTCGGTTCATGCCAGAGATATCGGGAACAGGGATATGACGACAACAGAAATCGGATACACGCACGAATCGGGCAAAACGGTCTACACCGTGCCCGAGGCGTTTCAGGAGACCCTGACGTTGCGGCCCGAGCAGGTCGCGTTGCGGACTGTCGGCGGCACCCAGCAGATCACCTGGCGCGAGTACGGCGAACGCGTGAAGTCGATCGCCGCGGGCCTGGCCCGGCTCGGCGTCGGACACGGTGACACCGTCGGCATCATGCTCACCAACCGCCCCGAGTTCAATCTGGTCGACACCGCCGCACTGCATCTGGGCGCAACCCCGTTCTCGGTCTACAACACCAGTTCATCCGACCAGATCGCGCACGTGTTCACCAACGCGGCCAACAAAGTCGTTGTGACAGAACAGATGTTCCTCGGTGCGGTGACCGGCGCAGGCGTGGACCTCGCGCACACCGTCGTCGTCGACGGCCCGGCCACCGGCGCCATCACGCTCGAGGAGGTCGAGGCGAACCCGCTCGACGACTTCGATTTCGACGCGGCCTGGCGCGCGGTCACCGCCGACGACCTGGCCACCCTTATCTACACGTCGGGCACCACCGGTCCCTCCAAGGGCGTGGAGATCACCCACCGCAATGTGCTCGCCCAGATCATCGCGCTGGTCAAGGGTCCGCTGCCGGTCGGATTCGCCGACCGTACGGTGTCCTACCTACCCGCCGCGCACGTTGCCGACCGCATCTCCGCCCATGGCCTCAACCTGACCACCGGCATCCAGATCACCACCGTCACCGACCCGCGCGAGGTGGCCGCCGCACTGCCCGACGCCCGCCCGACCACGTTCTTCGGCGTGCCACGGGTGTGGCAGAAGATCAAGACGGGCATCGAGAACAAGCTCGCCACCGAGCCGAGCGCGGCCAAGAAGGCGCTCGCCAACTGGGCCATCGACACCGGAATCGCCGCTGCCCGAGCCGATCTCGCGGGGAAGGGCCCCGGCGCGCTACTGACCGTCCAGCACAAGGTGGCCGAGACGCTGGTGTTGTCGAAGCTGCGGCACGCACTCGGCCTGGACGCGCTGGAGGTCGCGGCCTCCGGCGCCGCACCGGTGCCTCCGGAGACCCTCGAGTACTTCCTCGGCCTCGGCTTCAAGATGACCGAAGTGTGGGGCATGTCCGAGACCACCGGCGTCGGCACCTACACCGAGTTGGACAAGCCGCGCCCCGGCTCGGTCGGCCGCACCGTCGACGGTATGGAACTGCGCCTGGACACCGACGGCGAAGTCCTGGTGCGCGGCCCCATCATCACCCGCGGCTATCGCAATATGGCGGAGAAGACTGCCGAAGCGATCGATGCGGACGGCTGGCTGCACAGCGGTGACATCGGCACCATCGACGCCGACGGCTACCTGCGCATCGTCGACCGCAAGAAGGAACTGATCATCAACGAGGGGGGCAAGAACATCGCCCCGAGCAATATCGAGAACGCGATGAAGGCCGCCTCCTCACTGATCGGCCAGGCCGTCGCGATAGGCGATGCCAAGCCCTATATCGCCGCGCTGATCGTGCTCGACCCCGACGTCGCCGCCCTGCGCGCCAAGGAACTCGGCGCCACCGACGCCGACCTCGCCACACTCGCCGCCCGCCCGGAGATCGTGGAAGAAGTGCGCGCCGCGGTGCAGGCGGGCAACAGCAAGCTGTCGCGAGTGGAGCAGATCAAGCGCTTCACCATCCTCGGCGCGGTATGGGAGCCGGGCGGCGACGAACTGACCCCGAAGATGTCGCTCAGGCGCGCCCCGATCGCGACCAAGTACGCGGAGGCAATCGCGTCGCTGTACGCGAAGGAGCCCTCGGACAAGGTCATCAGCGTCAAGTAACCACGAGCGTCGACCGGAGGCGACCCCTCGTACACAGAGGTCGCCTCCGGTCGACGCGGGGACGAGCACAGGAGCGGGAGCACGACGACCATGACGAAACCGGAATCCCCGTCGCTGGCGGGCAAGACCATGATCGTGACGGGCGGCAGCCGCGGCATCGGCCGGGCCATCGCACTGCGCGCCGCCGCCGACGGCGCGAACATCACGCTGCTCGCCAGAACCGATCAGCCGCACCCGAAACTGCCCGGCACCATTCACACCGCCGCAGCCGAAATCGAAGCCGCAGGCGCCCGGGTTCTCCCGTTCGTCGGCGATGTCCGCGACGACGACACCATGGCGGCGGTTGTGCGGCAGACGGTCGACCGGTTCGGCGGCATCGACATCGTGGTGAACAACGCCTCGGCGATCGACCTGACGCCCACCGACGCCATGACGATGAAGATGTACGACCAGATGCAAGGCGTGAACGCCCGCGCCGCGTACCTGCTGTCCAAACTCGCCATTCCGCACCTGCGGGCGTCGGCGGCCGCAGGGCGCAACCCGCACATCCTCACGCTCTCCCCGCCGCTCAACCTCAACCCGGCATGGACGGGCTCGTCGTTGGCCTACCTGGTCTCCAAGTACGGGATGAGCCTGACGACACTGGGGCTCGCCGAGGAATTGCGTGACGATGGCATCGCCGTCAACTCGCTGTGGCCGCGGACCACCGTCGCCACCGCGGCCGTGCGTAATCTGCTCGGCGGCGAGGCGGCGATCGCGAAGTCTCGTACCCCCGAAATCTGTGCCGACGCAGCGCATCTCGTGCTCTGTTCGGGGGCGGCGGAGATGACGGGCAATTTGTTCCTCGACGACGAGGTGCTCACCGCGCACGGCGTCACCGAACTGGACCGTTACCGCGTTGTCCCGGGCGGTGGCCCGCTCGAACTCGATATCTTCGTCGACGCCTGACTACTCGGGTGCGCGCTCCACCTGATCCGGGAACACCACCCGTACGAAGGCCCAGAACCGGAACACCATGCCGAGCGCGGTACCGATCAGCTGCGCGGCCACGAAATCGGCGACGTTCTGGGTGAACCGGGAGACCTCGGGCACCTCGAGGTGGAGCATGTAGCGCGACACCCACAGTGGCGCGGTGTTGACAGCGATGGCGAGGAAGCTGACCAGATAGAACAGCGCTGCCTCGTGGTGGCCGCGCCGCCCGCCGCGCGCGGCGAAGGACCATTGCTTGTTCAGGATGTAGGACAGCGTGATCGCCGCGAGCACCGCCAGCACCTTCGCGATGATCGGCTGTGCCTCGAGCACAGTGCTTTTGAGGGTCAGAAAGACGGCGGTGTCGAGCGTGAACGCGGCGGCACCCACGGAAGCGAAGCGAATCAGTTCACGACGTCGTGCCTCGCCTCCCAGTGCGGCGGCCACCCGAGCGAAAACGGGGCGTTTGGAAAACAGCACAGGTAGAGTTTCGTCCATATCCCTTTACCCCACAACAAGATCGGCGGATTCACCGGAAGGGACATGTCCGCGGGACACCCGATCGGGCGGAATCCGGGCGGGTGAGTAGGTAACGTGAAACGGAAGAAGCCGCGGCGGCGCGCCGACCTCGAGCAGGCGACGGGCGCACCGAGCGTGCAATCGATCGCCGTGGTAGGCATGAGCTGCCGATTCGCGGGCGGCGCTGATTCACCGGAAGCCCTGTGGCGCTTGCTGATCGACGAGGTAGACGCAGTGGCGGACGCGCCACCGGCAGGCCGGTGGCCGGCAGGAAATTACTACGACGCCGAGCGCGGCGCCCCGGGCAAAACCGTCTCGATCGCGGGCGCCTACCTGCCCGATGTCGAGTTGTTCGATGCCGAGTTCTTCGGGATCACCCCGCGCGAGGCCGCCGATATGGACCCGCAGCAGCGGCTCGCGTTGGAATTGTCATGGGAGGCATTCGAGGACGCGGGAATTCGACCCGACACCGTTCCCGACACCGGCGTGTATTTCGCCAACAAGTTCAACGACTATCGGGCGGTGAAGTTGAGTCGCGGCCCCGCCGCCACGACACCCTTCACCAGCACCGGCGACGTGGAGGGCGTCATCGCGAACCGGGTGTCGTATTTCCTCGGTTTCGACGGGCCGAGCATGACGGTCAACGCCTCCTGTGCGGGTTCGCTGGTCGCGGTTCACCTGGCCTGCCAGGCGCTGCGCGCGGGCGAAAGCGCGGTCGCGATAGCAGGTGGTGTCCAGCTGAATCTCATCCCCGACACCGCGATCGGCCTGTCCAAGCTCGGTGTGCTCTCCCCGGGCGGCCGCTCTCGCGCCTTCGACGCCACGGCCGACGGTTATGTGCGCGGCGAAGGCGGCGCGGTGGTCGTACTGAAACCGCTGACCGCCGCATTGCGCGACGGCGACCGCATCTACTGCACCGTGCTGGGCAGCGCCACCAACAACAACGGCCACCACCACAAGGGGATGGCCGCCGGCGCAGCCGGTGGTGGGGTGGGTAAGTACAGCATGCCCGCCAGCAGCGCCGCCGGGCAGGAACAATTGCTGCGGCGCGCCTGCGCCCGTGCGGGCGTGGACCCGTCGACCGTCGACTATGTCGAAGCCCACGGCACCGGCACCGCCGTTGGCGACCGCGCCGAGTTGACCGCTTTGGGTACCGTCTACGGTGCGGCCAGGAGCGGTGGCACCCCACTGACCGTCGGTTCCGTCAAGACGAATATCGGGCACACCGAGGCGGCCGCCGGGATGGCCGGACTGCTCAAGGTCGCACTCGCGCTACGGCATCGCCAGATCCCGCGCAGCCTGCATTTCGACCATGCCGCAACGGATCTCGACCTCGCCGGAGCGGGCGTTCAGGTCGCGAACACCCTGCTGCCGTGGCCCGAACGGGACGTACCGGCCCGCGCCGGGGTGAGCGCCTTCGGCTTCGGCGGCTCCAACGCGCACGCGATCGTAGAAGAAGCCCCGCCCGAGATCGCGGATGGCCCGGAGCCGAATACTGGCGCGACCCCGACCGATACGGAGCTACGCTCCGCAGAGCGTTTGATCGTATTGTCCGCACGCACCGAACCCGCACTGCGCGAGCAGGTTCGCCGCCTCCACGACCACCTCTCCAGCCACCCCGGCATCTCGCTCGACGATCTCGCGCACACGCTCTGCCGCACGAGAACTCCTTTCGCGCATCGTCTTTCGCTGGTAGCGAGCACGGTGGCAGAGGTGAGGAGCTTCCTGCACGAGACGCTCCGCGACACCGCGCCGACCGAGATGGAGGACCCATCCCAAGCTTCGGCCTTGATGGTTGCCGCAGCCCTGCGACCGGGTACGGTGCCGCGCCGCGGACTGCTGCAAGCGGTCGGCGCGCTGTTCGAACGCGGTGTCGACCCGGATTGGTCCGCGGTCAACCCACCAGGCCGGGTGGTGTCGCTGCCAACGTATCCGTTTCAGCGGCAACGCCATTGGGCCATCCCTGCGGAGACCGAGCCGGTGCGCGACGATCACTCCGAAAACACTGCGGTAGCGGGCGATTCGACGCACGTGTGGAGTCATCCGGTCGGCGTCGTCGCGCTGAGGGATACGGTGGCGGGGGAACTGGCCGAGGTCATCGGTGTCGAGTCCGACGGCATCCACCGCACCCGGAACTTCGATCAGCTGGGTGTCGGTTCGGTACACGCCGTCGAACTCAGCTCCCGTCTCAGCGCCCGCCTCGGCATCACCGTCCCCGCGGCGATCATCTGGGGCCACCCCACCGTCGAACTGCTCGCCGCCGAACTGTCCGCCCGTCTCGAGGCGACGAACCATCCCGCGGCGCCACCGGCAACCGGGGCTCGCGAGCTCCCGGACAGTACCGAGCCTGCGCTCCTCGCCCGCCCGCCGCACATCTCGGCGGACGAGGAGGTTCTCTCCACGGCCGAACTGCTGACGCTCGGCCGCGAGCTGCTCGGCTGACCACGACCGCCGTCAGGCCAGTGCCGGCTGGGTAGCCCTGCGCACGGGTCGGATCCGAATGCCGAACTCCGGGCGCAGGTTCACCGACGCCAGCGGCACCACCGGGTGCGCGCTGTCCAGCTCGAGCCGGAAGCGTTGCACGGTCATGGCCAGGATCAGCACCATCTCGGTCATGGACATGTCCTTGCCGAGGCAGATGCGCGGGCCGCCGGAGAACGGAAAGAACGCGAACTTGTGACGTTCGGCCACGTCCTTGTCGGCGAAGCGCTCGGGCCGGAACTCCGCCGGGTCGTCCCACAACCGCTTGTCGCGGTGAATGTAATACATGCACAACGTGACCCGGGCGCCCGCCGGTACGTGATACCCGCCGATCTCGTCGTCGGCGATCGGCGTGCGTTCGACGATCCACGCGGGCGGGTACAGCCGCATCGTCTCCTCGATGACCATCCGGCAGTAGCCGAGCTGTCCGAGGTCGGCGAAGGTCGGGGCACGGTCGCCGAGCACGTCGCGGACCTCGCCCGCGAGGCGTTCCTGGATCTCCGGGTGCGCGGCCAGCAGATAGCACGCCCATGACAGCGCATTGGCCGGTGACTCGTGCCCCGCCACGAGCAGCGTCTTGATCTCGTTGAGCAGGTCTTCCTCCCGCATGCCCAGCCCGCCCTCGTCGCGGGCGCGGACCAGCGCGGTGAGCACGTCCGAGGTGTCGCCGCCGCTCCTGCGTTCCGCGATGAGGTGCCGCACGACGTCGTCGAGTTCGCCTACCTTGTGGGCGACCCGCCGCGCTTCCGGCGTCGGGAACGATTGCGGCAGCTTCACCGGGGCGTTGACCCGCTTCATGATGAACGCGAAGGCGGCCCGCATCGCATCGGTGACTTGTGTTGTGTCCGTGGACAAGTCGATGCTGAACAGAATGCGTCCGGTGACCGCGAGCAGCAGCTTGACGTAGTCGTCGTAGATGTCGCGGTATTCGCCCGCCGCGGCATCCCAGCGATCCAGCATGGCCGCCGCGCTGTCGGTGATATCGTCGGCGAATCCCTTGACGTGCGTATGGGAGAACGCCGGGCTGATCAGCTTGCGCTGCTTGCGCCAATAGTCCAGGTTGTTGGTGGTCAGCTGGCCCTCGCCGAGCAGGATACTGAACTCGTCGTAGATCGGGCTCTTGCGATAGTTGGTGTAGTTGTCCTTGAGCACGTATTCGGTCATCGCCGGGTCCGCGACCAGGTAGACCAGCATCGGCCCGGCCTTCACCCGGACCACGTCGCCGTAGCCGTCGAGCAGACTGCCCACCGTCGCCAGTGGGTTCTTCGCCAGTTTCGGCAGCATGCGGCCGGTTTCGACCAGTCCTGGACCGGGTGCTTTCATGGAAGGCCCTTTCACTTCAACAGCTTCGCGTGCTTGCGCAGCTGGTTCACGTAATCCTGTTTCTCCACCACGAGCGGGTACTGCTCCGCGTGGTAAAGACGCAGTCCGGCATACAGATCGGGTTGCGCACCGTGGGTAGCGCGGACGAATCGCTCGATCCGGTGCGCCCCGGCCGCTTTCGCCCGCACATAGTCGGCGACGAGTTCGGCCTGGTGCGCGTAGACATCCCAATGGGAACCGATCGGTCGCACCATCCCGACAACGAACAGGCCGGGCGCGCCAGGCGGAAAGATGTTGAGGTACAGCCCCGGCCGCAGCGACCCCTCGTCCCAGTTGAGGTGGGCGCGGTCGACCACCGGATAGTTGGGCACGAAACCCGTTGCCAGGATGACCATGTCGACCTTTTCCTCGCTGCCGTCGGCAAAGGTCACTCGGTCGTCCTCGATCGAGGCGATATCGGGTTTCGGCGTGATGTCGCCGTGCGTGTAGTAGTGGTGCAGCTGATCGCCCAGCATCGGAATGACGATGCCGTTGTCGAAATCGGGTACCGGCAGCCCGAACGACCGGGATCGGCGGCGCAGGTAGGAGAACAGCGTTTGGAAGGCCCGCTTGCGCATGGGCCGCCACATGCGTCCCTGCAGCATGCTGTCCGTGGGCCGCCCGAGCAGATACTTCGGCATGCAGTAGAAACCACGCCGACTGCTGTGCAGGGTCAGCGCCGCGTTCACCGCGCAGTCGGACAGGATGTCGGCCGCCGACTGCCCCGCGCCCACCACCAGGACGCGCTTGCCGATGATCTGCTCCGGATGCCGGTATTCGCTCGAATGCAGCACGGGCACTGTGCTGTTGCCCGGGAAGTCGATACGACGCGGGGTCCGGTCGTGCCCGGTGGCGATGACCACGCCCGTGTACGACTTCCGGGTGCCGTCGCCGAGGGTCACCTCCCATCCGGCGTCCGGTCCGTCCGCGGCGGGCTCGACCCGCCGCACCTCGGTGTTCAATCGGATATGCGGTGCGAGTTCATTGGCGTCGGCGTAGTTCTGCAGATAGCGCAGGACCAGCTCATGTCCGGGATAGTCCGGATAGTCCTCCGGCATCGGAAAGCCCGGAAATGCCTGCACCCCTTTGGAAGCGATCACATGGGTATTGCGGGTGACCGGCGAATCCGAGCGGCGCGCGTCCCAGATCCCGCCGATCCCATCCGTCGCCTCCAGCACCTCGAACGCGATTCCGCGCGCGGCGAACACCCGAGCCGTCGCCAGTCCGGCCGCACCGGCGCCGATCACACAATAGGGTTTCATGCCGCACCGACCGGTTCGGGCTTCGCCGCGTCGACGCCGGGGACTTCCTCGGCCTCGGTGCCGCCGCTCGCCCGCCAGGCCACCGCGAAGCAGGCGACGTAGATGATCGTCTGCGCGAGCAGCGTGAAGTACACGTTCTCGTTGTAGACCGCGACAACGAGCCAGGCCACGGTGAGCAGCGCGATATCGCGTTTACTCCCCCGCATCAAACCGGCGTATACCGCGAACATCCACACCGCGCCGACCGCGATGTACACCCACGGCCCGAACGGCGCCCGGAACGAGGCCAGCGTGAGCACCGCCAGCCAGATGGCGAGGTTCTCGGCCCGGAACCTCGCACCCTCCGCTCCGGCCCGCAGCCGCCGGTGGATCCGCACCGCGGTGACCGCGACCAGGACCACCAGCAGCAGCGTGTAGATGTTGGTGACAAGCCGGGCGGGTCCGGTGGGATCGCCGATATCCCAGCCCATGATGTTCGCCTTGTACGGCAGCCCGTAGGGCGAGTAGTTGACCAGCTGATTAGCCCGTTCCACGAGGACGAACTCGTGGAACTCCCCGCTGGCCAACTTTTGCCAGGTGCCGTCGGACAGGAAGTGCCGCCACGGCTCACGTCCGAAGATGAGTAGTGTCGCGAGCGAATAGATTCCGCCGAACGCCGCGGTCCACACCGCGGGTCGCCAGCGTCGTTGTACGAGCAGATACACCAGAAGGATCGCCGGTGACACCTTGGCGATGATCGCGAAAGCCAGCGCCGCGCCGCCGAATACGTTGCGCCGCAGGTGGAACAGCACCATGGCGCCCGCACCGCCGACATACAGGATCAGCACGTGGATATTGCCGATCTGCAAGGTCGCCAGGGTCGGCAGGCTGAGCCACACGACCGGCGTCAACGCGGCGAGCACGCCGCCCTGCTTACCGCCCACCCAGCGGGCGATTCCCAGCATGCCGATCAGCACCATGGCGACGTACAACGAGTAATACAGCGCCCGCAGCGTGCCGAAATCGTGGCTGAACACCAGCAGCAGCCGTGGTAGCAGCAAGAACGGCGGCGGGTACAGATAAGCGTCGCGATCCTGCGGGAGCACGCTCGGCAGCACCGAATCCGCCTGCGGGGACTCGTACCGATGCCGGTTGTACAGGTTGGCCGGGTCGTCCTCGGCGACAAGAGCGCCGCTGATATAGCCGGTCAGATGGGACTTCTTCACCAGGAAGTCGTCCTCCGCCGACAGCGAACTGTCCACATTGTCCGCGTCGAGAATGAACTGCGTCAGCCGGGCGAGCACGAGCACGACTGCGAGGATGGCCACGCTCCACAGCACCCGCACGACGATCGGCTTGCCGCGCATCACGTCCCGCCATTCGACGGGCACCGACGGCACGAACAGAACGAACAGCACTGCCGCGCAGACGATTCCGAGCAGTGCGGTGGCCGCGCCCGGCAATCCGGTGAGCGACAGCGTGATCATCACGACGGGGACGAGAATGCCCACGACGAACACCGCGTACATCGCGGCGTAGTAGTCGAGTGCGCCACGGAACCTGGTCCATGTCCTGGATATCATCTACAACCTGCGGCTTTCCAACATCAGCGAGGTCCTGCCCGAGGAGTCGCGGTGGTCTTATCTGGTCCGCGCGCCGACGCGATCGGCGAGCTGCGGAACGACCTGCGCCACCACCTCGTTCGGCGTCGGCGCGTCACGGATATCGGCCCCCACCTGTTCGGCCGCGGCGCGGAACCCGGGTTCACGCAGCAGCGTCGCGATGGACTCGGCCAGGCCGTTCGTATCGGCTTGCGCGGCCGGGTCTTCGGCCGCCGAGCCCGCGCCTGCGCGCACGATGCCGCGGGCGTAATCGAATTGGTCGAACATCTGCGGCAGCACCAGTTGCGGCAGCCCATACCAACCGGCCGTGAGGCCCGTCGTCGAACCACCATGGTGCACAAGGAGATCGCACCCGGGCAGGAACAGTTGCAATGGCACCTCTTCGACGACGCGGACGCGCTCGGGCAACTCACCGACCAGCGCGCGATCGGTGGCGGAGAGCGCGACCACGATCTCGGCGTCCGCGACCTCGGACAGCGACTCGACGATCGCCCGCAGTGGGCGCGGCCCGGTCAGGCTCAGTGTGCTACCGCCGAGACACACCGCGATCCGCCTGCGCCCCTCGTCGTTTCGATGCCAGTGCGGCAGCGAGCCGGTTCCGTTGAACGGAATGAACCGGATCGGCGTGCCGGGTGGCGCGTCCGGCGCCTGCACCCTCGCCGGGCAGATGTCGAGGACGGCAACGGGATCGGCCAGCGCACCACCGGACTCCGCGACCAATGCCGCGGTGCGTTCGGTGAACGGCCCGCCCGTCGGATCGATACCCCAACGGTGCACCAGCACAGGCAGATCCAGTGCGGCACCGAGTGCCCTCCCGACGGTCGCCAGCGGGTCGGTGAGGACGACGTCGGCGCCCCAGTCCCTGGCGACGTCGGCGAACACGTCGAGGTACGCGGTCGCGTGGTTGTGCCAGTTCTGCGCGGCGATATGCCACAGACCTTCACCCGATGCCTGGTCCCGGTCGGCGAACAGCGGTAGGGGGAACATGCTGGGGTTCACCTTGGTACGCAGTTCGTCCATCGGCACGTTCAGCGCGGGCAACTCGACGGCGTTCAACCCGGAACGCCGCGCGGTGGCCGTGACGTCGCCGCGCGAGGCGACCAGCACGTCGTGACCGGCCAGCCGCAACGCCCAGCAGAACGGCACCATCGCCAGCAGGTGCCCGGACGACGGTACCGGGACGACGAGGAATTTCATGCCCTTCACTCCTTCGGCTTCATCCACTCCATCGGATTGGTATGCCGGGGCACCCATGATGGAGCGGATTGCTCACTGTTGCGGCGCTTTTCGATGACGACGATGTTGTGGTAGAAGTGCACCGCGCCGATCCACTCGTCGTGCGGGCGGTTCTGCCGCCCCGCGTCCTTCTCGAATTCCTGGTGATGCAGCGCGTCGACAAGTGTTTTGAGGTAGCCGACCGTGGTCGCCGGAGTGTCGAGTTCGGTGCTGCTGCCGCCCCAGCCGGTCCAGTACGAAGTCTGAGTGTCCTCCACCACGTACAACCCGCCGGGGCGCACGTGGGCGAACAGTGCCTCGAACGAGGCGATCACATCGCCGCTGATATGGCTGCCGTCGTCGATGATGATGTCGAACGGACCGAGCGAACCACCGAGTTCCGCGAGGAACGCCGGATCACCCTGGTCGCCTTGCAGGGGCTGCAACCGCGGTTCGGCGATGCCGGACTTGTCGAAGTAGTCCAGCCCGTACACCATGCCGCGGCGGAAGTACTGCTTCCACATGCGCAACGAGGCGCCGCCCACGTTCGGCGCTTGGTAGCCGCCGATGCCGAGCTCCAGCACCCGCACGCGACTGTTGCGCAGCGGCGCGAAATGCCGCTCGTAGTGCTGGGTGTACCAGTGGCCGCCCCACTTGTCCGAACCGAATCGCAGCGACAGCGCGCCGAGGTCGTAATGGTGTGTGGCGCAGGCGGTCACGATGCCATCGGCAGCACGCGCGGCGGCATCGCGGGCCATCCGCCACGGGTCGTCCGGTGCGAAACTGCCCGGCCCCGGCTCGTCCTTCAACGCGATCGCGCGGGTGCCGATCTCGGCGTCCGGCGGCCCGTACACTGCGCGCAGCAACTCCACCAGGTCCTGCCGCACCACCAGCCACGGATCCTCCTGGGTGCCGGGGGTGATGGCGGGGTCCTCGGCGCCGAAGGTGACCAGATAATCCAGTTGCTTACCCTCGTTGGTCAACTCGAACACCGCCGTGACCGGCTGACTCGGCGGCACGCCGTCGCGGGCCCGCCACGCGATTTCCTTCAGCACCGCGTCGATCACGGTTTCGGTGCCGATCTCGCCGAGTCGCGCCGCCGTCTCCTCGTAGACCCCGTCCGCGATGGAGATCAATTGCGCGGCAAGGAGATTCTCGTCGTTCAGGTTCACGTCATACATCCGTTCCGCCGGTGGCCACCGGCCTCGCTTCATCGATCAGGCGCACCCCTTCGGCCACGAGCATGGCTCGAACCATGCCGCGGAAATCCACCGAAGGCCGCCATCCCGTCCGCTCGCGCAACCGCCCCGCGTCGCCGACCAGCGGCTGCCGGTGGCGGGTCAGCACGGAAGGGCGTTCGCGGACGTGTTCTCGCCAATCCAGTCCGGCCATGCCGAACGCGGCCGCGCAGAATTCCGCGACCGTGTGATACTCACCGGTCGCGACCACGAAGTCGTCCGGTTCGTCGAGCGCGAGGATCCGGATCATCGCCTCGACGTAGTCCGGCGCGTATCCCCAGTCCGCGCCCGCGTCGAGCCGGCCGAGTACCAGCTCGTCCGCCGCACCCCGCTGAATCCGGGCGACCGCTCGCACGATCTTGCGGGTGACGAATTTCTCGGCCCGCAAGGGTGATTCGTGGTTGAACATGATCCCGGTCGACACGAACACACCGCGCGCTCGATAGACCTGGCAGGCCAATAGCCCCGCGGCCTTGCTCACCCCGTAGATCGAATGCGGCCGCAACCCGCTGTCCTCGTCCCGGACCGTGCCGTCACCGGGTCCGAACACATGTGAGGAGGCCGCGTAGAAGAGCCGGGTGCCGGTCTCATAGCGTTCGATCGCCTCCGCGAAGTGCTGCACCGAAAGCGTGTTCACCCGGTGTGAGTCGCGGGCCAGCTCACGCGGATCCACCGGCGGATCCTCCGAGGAATGCTGGACAGCCGCGAGCAAGTACACCTGCCGCGGTCGCTCGTCCGCGATCAGCCGCGCGACCGATTGCGCGTCGGTGATGTCGACCGGCCCCGCGCGGCTGAGCGGCAACACCTCGTGGCCACGCGCGCCGAGCAGGTTTGTCAGCAGTGTGCCGTCCTGCCCCGACGCGCCCGTGACGACGACGGTCATCTCACACCACCTCGAGCTCCGGCAGTGGGAATACGAGATGTCCACCGGCGGAGCGGAACTCGCGTTCCCGCTCGACCATCATCGAGCGGAAATGCCAGGGCAGCACGAAGTACTGGTCCGGCGCCTGCTCGCGCGCCCGCGCCTCGGACACGATCGGGATGCCGGTGCCCGGGGTGAACTTGTCGAACTTGTCGTCGTTGACCTCCGCGATGCACGGCAGGTCCGACGGCCCGATCCCGCAGTGCTGCAACAGCACATTGCCCTTGGTGGATGCGCCGTAGCCGAGCGTGCGTAGCCCGGCGTGCTTGGACCGGTCGAAGAACTCCCTGACCCGTTCCCGATGCTGGTCGACCCGCTTCGCGAAGTCGGCGTAGATCTCCGGTGTGTGCAGGCCGAGACCTGCCTCCTCGGTGCGCATCCGCGCCAACTCGCCCGCGTCGGCGACGGTCGGGGCGCCCTGCTTGCCCAGCGTCAGCGCGAAACTGCCGCCGTTGATGGTGTTGCGTTCCACCTCCAACACCACGAAGCCGCACCGGCGCGCCATCCACTCGATCTGGTCGAGGGTGTAGTACTCGAGGTGCTCGTGGCAGATGGTGTCGTAGGACGTGGTGGCCAGCATGGCGGGCAGATAGCTCTGCTCCAGCACCCAGATGCCGTCATCGGTCAGGGTGGCGTGCACGTCGCGCATGAACTCCAGCGGGCTCGGCACGTCGTAGAACATGGCGATCGAGGTGATCACCTTGGCGCGCCTGCCGTTCAAGAGCGAAGCGGCCAGCTCGCGGGAGAAGTAGCCGGTCGACAACCGCACATGCGGGGGGTAGAACTCCCGGAACTTCTCCCCCAGCGGATCGATGCCCACCACGGTCGCGGCGTCGGCCGGGTACCACTTCAGCAGCGTCGCATCGTTGCTGCCGATGTCGATCACCACATCGTCGGGTCCGAGGTCGACCCGCTCCCGGATCCGCGACACCCGACGACCGAGATGATCGATCATCGAGCGATTCAAGCCCGAGCGGTATCCATAACCGGCGGAATACATTTCGTCGAAGCTCGCGGTGTGCCGCAACTGCACGAGTCCGCATTCCTCGGCTCCGGTGCGCACACAGCGCACCAGCTCCAACGGATACCGCGGCACCCCGACCGGGTCCGCGGCCGGGAACACCCCGGTCAAGGCCATCGTGCCGAGATCGACTACCGTTTCCAGCCGGGTGTTCTCACACACCCGGCAGCGTTCGATTCGGCATGATCGGGCCCCTGCGTGGTTACGCACGCTGCCTCCTCCGGGCCTGACCTCTCATGCCGTGTTCAATCTCTTCCGTCACGCGTTCTCCCAATCGTGGGCGACCATCAACTGCACCAACTCCGCGAAACTCGTCTTCGGCTCCCACCCGAGCTTCTCCTTGGCCTTGCGTGGATCGCCGGTCAAGTGGTGTACCTCGGCGGGCCGGAAGTAGGTGGGATCCACTTCGACGAGCACCCGCGAGGTGCGCCGGTCGATCCCCTTCTCGTCGAGTCCTGTTCCCTCCCAAATCAATTCGACACCGGTCGCCGAGAACGCCACTTCGCAGAGCTCCCGGACACTGTGCGTTTCCCCGGTCGCGATGACGTAGTCGTCGGGCTCCGGCTGCTGGAGCATCAGCCACATCGCCTCGACGTACTCCTTGGCATAACCCCAGTCCCGTCGGGCGTCCAGGTTGCCGACGAAGAGCCGATCCTGTTTCCCCTGGGCGATCCGCACCGCACCGCGAGTCACCTTCCTGGTAACGAACACCTCTCCGCGCCTCGGGGATTCATGGTTGAACAAGGTCCCGTTGACCGTGTACATCCCGTAGGCCTCACGATGGTTCACGGTGATCCAGTACGCGTAGAGCTTCGCGACCGCATACGGCGAGCGCGGATGGAACGGCGTGTCCTCGCTGAGTGCGACATCGTGCAAGCCGCCGTACAACTCCGACGACGACGCCTGATAGAACTTGGTCGCGATGCCGGTCTTGCGGATCGCGTCCAGGATCCGCAGGGTGCCGATCGCATTGGTCTCCGCGGTGAATTCCGGTATCTGGAAAGAGATGTGCACATGCGACTGCGCACCGAGGTTGTAGATCTCGCTCGGCCGGACCCCCTCCAGAATCCGGTTGAGACTGCTGGAATCCATGAGGTCGCCGTAGTGGAGAAACAACCGACGTTGCGAATGCCTTTCGGAATAAAGGTGGTCGATACGATCGGTATTGAAATTCGAGGCACGTCTGACTATTCCGTGAACCTCATACCCTTGCTGCAACAGGAATTCGGTCAGATATGACCCATCCTGGCCGGTGATGCCGGTTATCAAAGCTTTCCTCATCAAACCTCCAACCAGAGACTAGCGGTTCTCGAAATCACGGGCAATACCTATATTTCGGTCGCCGAACGTACTAAAATTTGGTCGCATGAGTACGGCCTCCGTGAGAACTCTGATAATAATTCCGACGTACAACGAGCGTCGCAACGTCGGGCCGTTGCTCGCTCGAATACTCGACCAGGGCACCGATTTCGATGTGCTCTTCGTCGATGACAACTCCCCCGACGGCACCGGTGAGCTGCTGGAAGAGCTGGCCGAGGAGAACGCCCCGCGCATTCACGTGCTGCACAGGCCGGGTCGTCAGGGTGTCGGCTCCGCACACCAAGCCGGCATTCGATGGGCCTATTCCGAGGGTTACGACGACATCATCACGATGGATTCGGATTTCGCGCATCCGCCGTCGTATCTGCCGGCCCTGCGCGCCGCCGCGGCCGGTTTCGACATCGTGATCGGATCGCGGTATCTCAAAGAGGACAGCCTGGCCGACTGGACTCCCTTCCGTAAGATCCTCACCCGGGTCGGGCATTTCCTCACAGTGACACTGTTGCGGATGCCCTACGATGCCACGGGTGCTTTCCGATACTACCGGCTCGGCACCGTTCCGGTCAGCGCTTTCGACCGCGTGCGGTCCACCGGATACTCGTTCTTCTTCGAAAGCCTCTACATCATGAACGCCAACGGTTTCCGTATCCAGCAGATACCGATTCACGTGCTCAACCGCACGGCGGGTGCGTCGAAGATGCGCACCCGCGACGTGGCGACCAGTGTCCGATTCCTGCTCGTGCTGTGTGCGGAGAAGTACCTGCGGCCGAGCAAGCATCGCATCAGTTCGCCTGCCCGCCATTGATCCGCCTCCTCGAAAGCCAGTCGATCACCGCCGCCGCGTCCGGCCAATCGGACTCGGTGGCGGTGGCCGGGAATTGGTCGTCGACGTAGTCCTTGGCGAACTCCGACCGCGACCCCACCGCGTCCCGCACCTCGGCCAGCGTCACGGCGGTTCGCGCGCCCACCTCGCGCAGACCGGTGCCGTTCGCGTGGCCGGCGATCCATTCGGCGCACCACTCCACGGGGGCGAAGCTCTGCCGGGATCGCCCGCTGGCGAAGACCGGACGATCGGCCGCCATATCCGCCAGCACACCCTTGCGGTAGTCGCCGCCGTACATCGGGCCGAGCCGGACGATGAAAGTGTCTGCGCCGGTACACAACTGCTCGGCGGCGGCGCGATTGCGGCCGTACACGGTGTCGAGCTGGGTCCGGGCCGAGATGCTGCTGATCTGGACGAACCTGTCCCACGTCCACTCATCGCGCAGCCGCTCGGTTCCGGTGACGGTCCGGTCCCGGTCGGCTGCCGGATTATGTTCTGCCCAAAAGCGTTTCGACGGGCACGCGGCATTGACCAGCACGTCGTAGCCGCCCGAGGTGCGCAGCCGCTCGTGATTCGCGCGGACCACGGGCACCACCTCGTAGTCGCGATGCCTGCCGAATGCCTCGACCAGCACCGCGCCCACATAGCCGGCGGCGCCGACGACGGCCACCCTCAGCCGGGACATCACCCCTTGCCCTCCAGAGTGTGTGGCAGCGGCGCCACCTGGACGATCGGCGGATCGCACTCGTCCCACGGCTTGGTCAACATCGCGATGAACGTCAGCGGCGTGATCGAGTACACCGTGTGCATCACGCCGATCGGCGTGCGCGTGCAGATCCCTTTGGACACGTGGATGAATTCCTCGGGGCAGTTCGGATCCTCGTGGTCGTCCTTGGTGACCAGCACACCATTGCCCTCGACGAACAGCAGATACTCGACGAAGTGCGGGTGATAGTGGAGGCCGCGCACCTTGCCCGGATGCATGTAGATCAGGTTGAACTCCAGCAGCGGTTCCGGTGGCACCCAGGTGAAGATGCCGCCGCGGCCGTCGCGGACCGTGTCGAGATTGCAGGACGGAGTGAGGACTTCGACCTTCATGGAATGATCCCTTCATCAGGCGGGTACCGCGTTGGGACGGACGGCGCGCAGCTTGTCCGCGATGGAGTCGACCAGCGCGTCGCGCTGGTCGACGAGGAAGAAGTGGCCGCCGGGCAGCAGCTCGGTGGAGCGAATCCCGGGCAGCACATCGCGCCACGCCTCGAGTTGCGTGGCCGCCACCTGGCGATCGTCGCGTCCGCCGTAGAGGTGGACCGGACAGGCGGGCGGTGGGTGCGGAACGAACCGGTAGTCGTCGAAGATCTCGAAGTCGCTCCGCAATGCGGGCAGGAACAGTGCCATCACCTCCGGGGTATCCATGACCTCGGGCGGGATCCCGCCGTAATGCCCTACCGCGGAGAGGAATTGATCATCCGACAAGCTCGACAGACGTCCCGGCCGCGGTAGGTGCGGCGCCACCGACGCGGCGAGGAACAACACCTCCGGAGCGACCCCGGCGGGGAGTCGACGCGCGACCTCGAAGGCGGTCAACGCTCCGAGGCTGTGGCCGAAGAAGGCGAACGGCAAGTCGGTGAGCGGAACCACCTGCGCCACCGCGGCATCCACCAATTCCCCGAACCCGCGCATCGGTGTCTGCCCGAGATGCCGGTGTCTGGCGGGCAATTCGACGGCGCACAACTCCACCCAATCGGGCAACCGGGTACGCCACTGCGTGTAGGCCGCGGCCTTGCCGCCCGCGAACGGCCAGCAGAACAGGCGCAACAGCGGGGGCGCGGCCTGCCGCTGGTGCAGCACCAACCGATCCACGGTGTCGCCTCCGGTGAATGTGGCTGGCAGGACGGGCCGTTCAGGTGGTGCGGGCCGCACGCCCGGCGTGGTCGGCATGCTCGCCACCGGCGGCGCGGGCGGAGCGTCGGGCGTTCGTGCGGGGGTCGGCTCCGTGCGAGCAGCCAGATGCGGTGGCTCGGACCGGAACAGTGCGAGATCACCGACTGTCACCAGTCGTGAAACCTCGACCCCGACCGACTCGAAGAACTTCGACAGGGGCGCCGAAGGGCCGATCTCGACGATCGCCGTTCCGGTGCGAGCGAGGGCCCGCATATTGTCCTGCCACCGGACCGGCGCGCTGATCTGGCGGACGAGATTGTCGGTGAGTGTCTCGGGCCGGTGGAACTCGCCGGTGAAGTTCGAGGTCACCGCGGCCGCACGGTCCGCGCGCAGCCGCGGCGCACAGTCGGCCACGTACCCGGCGAATTCCGATTCGATCGACCGCATCAACCGGGAGTGGAAGGGCGCACTCACCCGCAGCGGAACGAACCGCAGCTCCGGAAGACGCTCGGCGAGTAGCACTCTGGCGGCCGCGACGGCCGCGGTGGCGCCGCTGATGACGAGTTGCTCCGGTGAATTGTCGTTGGCGACCTCGGCGCCGACGCCCGCGACGAGTTCGGCCACTCCGTGCGAGGCGATGTCGGGCAGGATGAGCGCGGCCATCGAACCACGACCCTCCGGCACCGCCCGCTGCATGAGCGCACCGCGGGCCCGCACCAACCGGACCCCGTCGGCGAGCCCGACGACACCGGCCGCGACCAACGCGCTGTACTCGCCGAGGCTGTGCCCACCGAATGCGACCGGGCGCACGCCGCATTCGGCCGTCAGTACCCGGTGCACCGCGATCTCCATGGTGAGCACGCACGGCTGGGTGTACTCCGTGCGATGCAGCCGCTGATCCCGTTCGACGCAGATCCGCAGCAGGTCCTCCCCCAGCGCCTCGGCGGCCTCGTCGAAAGCCGCACGCGCGATTGGGAATTCGGCGCAGAAGTCGGCGCCCATCCCGACCCGCTGCGCGCCTTGACCAGGAAAGACGAGGGTGCATTCGGCATTCATCGCACTACCTCCGCGGACTCGTTGGCGAGACGAACGCCGAACATATGTCTCTCATCGCGCCGCCTCGACGGTCGATTCGGCCGCCTTCGGCGCCGGGATGTAGCCGACCTCCGCACAGTGGGCCAAATAGACCTGGACCAGTTGCTCGATCGGCGGACAGTCGATGCCCGCCGCGCCGAGCACCCGCCGGGTATACGCGCAATCGGCGTAGGAGCTCTCCTCGTAGTGGATGTAGCCGAAGAGCTCGATGCCGTACTTGAACATCTCCAGGGTCTGGCTGTCGTAGACCTCGTCGGTGCCCCGGCGATAGATCTCCCGTTCGGTGACCCGGCGATGGAATTCCTCGAGCGGCACGAGATCTACGTGGTACCCCGCCTGTTGGACGTTGCGCACGACGTCGTAGTAGCGCCGGATATCCGGGTTGGTCAGGTGGTAGGTCTCCCGATAGGTCGGTCTGCGCAACGCGATGTGCACGATGGCCGCGCTGACATAGTCGACCGGGGAGATGTCCCAGTACACCGGCGTCAGCATGGTCTCGCCGCTCTCGATCATCGTCTTGAGGATGTCGTAGTAGGCGCCCTTGACGCTCACCTCCGAGAATGGGTACCGCCCGGTGACGCTGTCGCCCATGATGTTTCCCGGACGCACGATGTCCCACAGCAGGCCACGCTCGCTCGCGGCCCTGATGAGTTTCTCGGACTCGTACTTCGTCTGCTGATACGGCAGATGGTCGTAGCCCTGGCCCAATTCGAGGTCGCGCTCGGTGAACGGCGGGTTGTTGAAGTTGAGCCGGTCACCCAGTGCACTGAAGCTGGAGACGTACACGAGATACCTGCCACGGGACTGGAGCGCGAAATCGATGGCGCGCCTGGTGCCTTCGACGTTGATCGGGGCCAGTGCGTCGTAGAAGGTGACGAGCGTGGTCCGGCCCGCGGCGTGAATGGTCAGATCGACCTCTTGCGCGATTCTGTGCCAGGTCGTCTCGTCCAGGCCGAACCGGTCCTTCGATACGTCACCGAGCAATGGCGTGACCCTGGCCGCGAAGGCGGCGTCGAGGGCGCCCTCCGGGTCGTAGGTGGCAAGGAAGTGCTTGATCCGTTTCTCGGCCCCGGCCAAGGAGGTGCCACGCACCAGGCAGGTCACCCGAACGTCGGTGTGCGCCAGCAGATCGTGCAGCACCTTGCCGCCGAGCACACCGGTGACGCCGGTGATGAAGACCGATTCCACCGCGATCGGTGCCTCCATGGTGACGACGGGGATGTCGTCCTGCACATCGACCGCGCGCGCGTCGGCCGTGCCCTGCGGCGCGCCGATCGACGGGGTCGCGGCCGCGATGATCCCTTCGGCGACGAGGTAGTCGGCGAGCGAGCTGATAGTCGGGTACAGCTCGATCGACTCCGCCGGAATCTTGACCTCGTGCAGCTTCATGAGCCGGTTCAGCATCCGCACCGTGGCCACGGAGTCGAAGCCGAAGTCGACGAAATCCGCGTCCAGCTCGAGTTCCGCCGGATCCGTCTTGGTGAGATCGGCGAAGATATCGCGGATCTGCTCCCGCAGTAGTGCGCGCAGCTCGTCGTCGGATTCCGCGGGCGCAGCGGGTTCCGGCTCGGCCGCGGTCGGGACAGCGGCCACCATGGCGCCGTCGCCGTCCCTGGTTTCGGTGGTGTTCGCCTCGCCCGCCTCCGAGATACTCTGCGCGGTCGCACCATTCGGCCGGTGGCCATTACGCGGACCGGAACCGGTCAGCTCCGGACTCTGCGCGACGACCGTCTTGGCGACGAGTTGCGAAGTCCCGGTGTCGTTTCGATCGACCTGCGAGAACTCGCGAGCGGTGGGCTCGGTGCGGCGTCGGTAGTCCTCGGGCACGATCCAATGCCTGCGCCGCGCGAAGGCGTAGGTGGGCAGGCTGACAATGCGACCGAAGGCGCGCTCGTAAACCCGTTCCCACTCCACGGTCCACCCGCCGGCCCACAATTCGGCCGCGCGCGGCAGGTTGCCGGAGCGCAGCAGGCCGCGCATCTCGGTCCGGTCCGCCTCGGATTCACCGGGTAGCTCGTCGAGCTCGCGATGGGTGCGGGCCACGCCTCGGAACACCAGCAGCCCCGCCGCGGGCACGCGCGCGGCGGGATCGGCCGCACTCTCCAGCAGCTCGACCAGTTCCGCGGTCGAGGTGGCCACCACGGCAAGCCGATGCTCGAACGACACCCGGCCGACGGCCAGTGTCCAGGCCACATCCGCGAGCGGCAGCGGGTTCTCCCGCAGCTGCCGAGCCAATCGGCCGACCGCCTCGGTCAGGCGATCGGCGTCGCGCGCCGACAACACCACGAGCCGCGGCTGGTCATCCGCCTCCGACGGTGGGAGCTGGCCGCCGTCGGTGAGAATCACATGGGCATTGGACCCGCCCGCGCCGAACGAGCTGACAGCGGTGATTCGCGGTGTGCCGTCGTCGGGCCGCGGCCACGCGGTGGGTGTGCCGATGATCCGGAACGGGGTCGCGCCGAAGTCGATCGCCGGGTTCGACGGGTCGCTGTGCAGGTTCGGCGCCATCGTGTCGTGCCGCAGTTGCAGCAGCGCTTTCACCACGCCCGCCGCGCCCGCGGCCGCCTCCAGGTGCCCGACACTCGATTTCGCCGAGCCGATGCCGCAGTAGCCCCGCTCCGCCGTAGACCGGCGGTAGGCCCTGGTCAGCGCCGCGATCTCGATCGGGTCACCCAGTGCGGTACCGGTGCCGTGTGCCTCGACGTAGCCGATGTCGCGGGCATCCACCCCGGCCGTGGTCAGGGCACGCCCGATGAGATCGGCCTGTGCCGTCGGATTCGGCACCGTGAACCCGTTGGTGCGGCCGCCGTGGTTGACGGCGCTGCCCCGGATCACGCCGTAGACCCGGTCTCCATCGGCGCGGGCATGCCGTAAAGGCTTGAGCACCAGGGTGACCACGCCCTCGCCCGGCACGTAGCCGTCACCGCCTGCGCCGAACGAGCGGCAGCGGCCATCGGTGGAGGCCCATCGTCCGTAGCCGAGCAACAGGTACTTCCCGGGGTGAATCGACACATTCACGCCGCCCGCGAGGGCATAGGCGGATTCACCGCGGCGCAGACTCTCGCACGCGAGATGCAGGGCGGTCAGCGAGGCCGAGCAGGCCGTGTCCACCGCCAGGCTCGGGCCGCTGAAACCGAGGTGATACGAAACCCGGTTGGGGATGGCGAAATAGCCGGAGATCGGCACACCGACGAAGGCTTGGTACTCGGCGTACCCGACACCGGCGAAGACACCGGCGTCGACCAGTCCGCGCGCCCGCGCGCCCGCCCGCACCCGGTCCGGCGTGTAGCCCGCGTCTTCCAGAGCAGCCCAGGATGTTTCGAGGAACAGCCGCTGCTGCGGGTCCATCTCCTCGGCATCCTTGGGGGTGATACCGAAGAACCGTGCGTCGAACTTGTCGACGTCATCGATGAAGCCGCCCCAGCGCGCATAGGTGGTGCCGGGCTCGTCGGGGTCGTCGGAGTGGAAGGCGCGGTGGTCCCAGCGGTCCGGCGGCACCTCGATGATGCAGTCGCGGCCGGAAACCAGGTTGGCCCAGAATTCTTCGATATCCTGCGCCATCGGGAACCGGCCCGCCATACCGATGACGGCGATGTCGTCGTCTCGGTCGGGTGCGGGGCGAGCGGCCGGGCTGTCGACGGCGACCGTGGGGGTGGGGTCCGCCGGTGCGGTGACGGAGGCCGGGGCATCGGGCGTGGACGGCCGGGTGGCCTCGGTGTGCAGTGCCACCAGCCGTTCCGGGTGCTCTTCGGCGAGGTAGCCCGCTAGATCCCGGACGGTTTGGTACTCGAAGAACAGGGTGCTCGGCAGTGCGCCGAAGTCCGTCTCCAGTCGATCGTTCATCCTGCTGATGAGTACCGAATCGATCCCGTAGTCCTGCAACGGAATACGTGTTCGAATCCGGTCCGCATCCAGTCGGCAGTACGCGGCGAGCAGGCCCTTCAGATACTCCTCCGCGATCTGCCCGAGGGAAGTCTCGTCGGCGGACCGTGAACTGCCCGCTTCGGCGACGGGCGCCGACCGCGGCGCAGGTGTGGGTCGAAGTACCGGTTCGGCGACTGTCGTCGCCGCGGCGGTGATCTCGGGTGCGGCGCCCTCGGGCACCCAGCACCGTTCTCGCTCGAACTGGTATCCCGGTAGGTGTACCCGCTGTGCGAATCCCGCTGACCAGCCGGTGAATTCGACTCGCTCTCCCGCGACCCATCGCCGCGCCGTCTCGATCGGATCAGCGAGCACCGTCGCGGAATGTTCCGGCACGGCGGTGTCGTGGATCAGCCCGGTGAAAACACCTGCCGGAGTGTCGCCTTCGACGAAGTCGGCCAGCCGAGCGGCGAGGCCGTCGACAGAATCCGCGACTATCGCGAGGCGGTGCTCGAAGTGGGCTCGGCCGAAGGCGAGGGTACGCGCGATATCCGAGAGCATGACCTCCGGATGCGCGGCCACATGCCTGCGCAATGCCCGCGCCGCGCGGCTGAGGCTGCCCGCCGTGCGAGCCGAGAGCACCACCACTTGCGGTCCATGGCTTCCGGTGTACCGATGCGGTGCCCGAACCAACGAGTAGTCGTCTACGACGAGATGGGCATTGGTGCCGCTGAATCCGAAGGAGCTCACGGCGGCGCGGCGCGGCGCGTCAGGCCACGCACGCAGGTCGCTATTGACGAAGAACGGCGAATTCGCCAGATCCAGTAGCGGATTCACCGACTCGATGTGCAATGAGGGTGGAATCTGCCCGGCACGCATGGCCAACAGCACCTTGAACAGGCTCGCCATCCCGGCCGCGTGCGAGGCGTGACCGATATTCGACTTCACCGAGCCGATCGGGATGGTGCCCACCGTGTCGGTGTAGTGGCGGAAGGCCGACGTGAGCGCCGCCACCTCGATCGGGTCGCCCAATCGCGTTCCGGTGCCATGTGTTTCGATGTATCCGATACTCGACGGATCGATACCGTTGGTCCGATAGACGTCGAGTTCCAGCTCGGCTTGGGAGCGTGTGCTCGGCGCGGTGATGCCGTTGGTGCGACCGTCGTGGTTCACCCCGATGCCGCGGATCACCCCCCGGATCGGGTCGCCGTCTCGTTCGGCCGCGGCCAGCGGCTTCAATACCACCACGCCGACGCCTTCGGCGATCACGAACCCGTCCGCGGCCGCGTCGAAGCTCGCGCAGCGGCCGTGTGGCGACAGCATCCCCATCGACGAGGCCAGCAGGTGGTACTCGGGCGTCACGAAGACGGCAACCCCACCCGCCAGCGCGAGCTCGGATTCACCGGTGGCGAGGCTGCGGCAGGCCTGGTGCACCGCGACCAACGCCGACGAGCAGGCGGTATCCAGCCCGAGACACGGTCCGGTGAGATCGAGGTGGTAGGCCACTCTGGCGGGCAGAATGGCCGGGCTGTTCCCGGTGAACATATGGTGCGAGCCGAACCCGGCGCGGTTGCGCAGCAGCGTCGCGTAGTCGGATCCGGGCGAGCCCGCGAAGACACCACACCGGCTGCGCCGCAAAGATTTCGCATCGATCGCCGCGTCTTCCAGCGCCAGCCAGCTGTGTTCGAGGAACAACCGCTGCTGCGGGTCCATATAGTCGGCCTCGGCGGGCACCATATCGAAGAACGTCGGATCGAAGCGGTCGATATCGTCGAGGAACCCGCCCCATTTCGAGTAGGTCCTGCCGGGCGTCACCGGTCCCGGCCGGAAATGGTCGGCGACCGGCCAGCGCGACGGCGGCACCTCGGTCACCGCGTCCCGTCCCTCGGCGAGGTTTCGCCAGAATTCGTCGAGATTCGCGGCGCCGGGGAACCGGCCCGACATTCCGATGACAGCGATATCCGTCGACTGCGTCGCCGTCCTTTCGGAGGGGATCGACGATGCGATCGCGGGGCGGACGGATGCTGCCGTGTCGGCCGGTGTGGCGGTGCCGGGCGCCGAGGTGGCTGCTGATGGCGCGGCGGTGGGTGCTACGGCGGCGATCGCGCCCTCGTCGGCGATCCGGCGGCTCAGTTGCCGCACCGACGGGTGATCGAAGACCACCGTCGGCCGCAGTGACAGCCCGTAGCGGGCATTGACCCGGTCGATGATCTTGACCGCGAGAATCGAGTCGACGCCGTATTCGGACAGCGGCAGCTCCGGGTGCACTTCGGCGCCCGATACCCCCAGCCCCTCCGCGACCATGCCGGTGACCTCGGCCTCGAGGCGCGAAATATCCACCGCGTCCACGTGATCGGGCGATGCGGACGGGGTCGCCATGCCAACCGCATCCTGCTGCGGCAGGTCGGCCACGAGCGCGGGCACGGAGTCGCTCACCCCCGCCAGCAGGCGGAAACTCGGCTCCGTGTCGGCGGACAGCCCGGGACCCCAAGCCCGCACGCCGGTGTAGCCCGCGTTGGCCAGTGCGACGCGCCACTGGTCCTCGGAAAGCAACGGCGAGTGCGCGATTCGCAGTTCGGGATCCCGATACCCGTGCCAGCCGTCGAGCAGTCCGAAGGTCAGCGCGAGCACCTCGAGATCGGTGGTCGCCTCGATGAACGCCAGCACACCCGACGGCGCGAGCAGACGGCGGACATGACGCAGTGCGGGTCCGATCGCCCGCACCGCGTGTAAGACGTTGGCGCACACCACGAGGTCGGCGCTCGCGACCGGGAACCCCTGCGTCACCGGATCGGCCTCGATATCCAGCACCCCGAAACGCATTCCGGCTCGGTCGGCGAAGGTGCGCCTGCCGTGCGCGACGAAGCTCTGCGACACATCGGTGTAGTGGTATTCGAACGACGCACCGGAGGCGACGAGTGCGGATACCACGGCGTGCGTCGAGCCGCCGGTGCCCGCGCCAACCTCCACCACCCGCAGCGGCGCGGCATTGCCGGTCCGCTCCTGCGCGAGGGCCGCCACCAGATCGGCGAGCAGGCCGTTGGTGAAGTCATAGGCCGCGTTCCCCCGGTAGATCGCACCGACCAAATCGAGTTCGCCGCGCGGGAACAGCACCTCGGTCGCCGCCAGCTCGCCGCGCAGCACCCGTGGGTAGGCGGCCAGGCAGGCGTCGACCAGCGTCACATACGGTTCGGTCTGGGGGAATCGGGCGAGCAGGTCCGCGCGCATCCATGTCGTTCCCGGTGGTGGCCCGGTAACCACGATGGCGTCGCCCTCGCCCCGCACCAATCCGTGCCGGAGCAGGATGTCGAGGCAGCTGGTGAGCAGTCGCCGGAAGCGTGGCAGCGCACCGATTCGACCGCGCACCGATTCGACCGACCACTCCCCCGCCGTAAGCCCGAGCTCGGTCAGTACGCCGAACAGTCGCATCGCCGCGTAGCGCCCCAGCTCCTTTTGTCCGGGCTCGACGATCCCGCCCTGGCGCGGGGTGGACTCGAATCGTGCCACCGCCGCGTCGAATCCCGACTTCGGTGGCGCGATGATCCAGTAATCCCGTTGCTCGAATGGGTAGCCGGGCAGCGGTATCCGTCGGGCTGGTTCGGTCCAGTCGATCGCGGCTCCGGCGACCCACTGTCGTGCCACCTGTTCGGGGGACGTCGCCGACCCGAGTTCCGCCGACCGCGTGGAAGCGCCCAGCGCTCCGGTCACCACGGGGCTCGCCTGGTCGCCGAGGTATTGCCCGAGCGCGGTTGCCACCGCCCGGGGGCTGGTGGCGACGACCGCGAGCCGATACCCGAGCGCGGGCCTGCCGACCTGCAGCGTGCGCACCGCATCGGCGAAATCGGCGGGATCCAGCGCGCGGAAATGCCGCGCCATCGTCTCGGCATAGCGCCGGAGCTGACCGGCCGACCGCGCCGAAAGAACGAAGACCTCCGGTTCGCCCGTCGCCGCGGGCCGCGCCCGCTGGTCGATGAACTCCGCGAGCACCACATGCGCATTCGCACCGCCCGCGCCGAATGCGCTGATCCCCGCACGACGCGGCGCCGCGATGCCGTCGACGGTGGCGCGCGGCCAGTCTTCGAGCTGCTGCGGCAGATGGAACGGCACCGTGTCGAACGCGACCGCGGGATTGAGCTGTGCCGCATGCAAGGTCGGCGCGATGCGGCCGTGCCGGAATTGCAGCAGCACCCTGGTGAGGCCCGCGATACCCGCGGCCGCCTCCAGATGTCCGATATTCGATTTGGTCGAGCCGAGCGCACGCTGCCGCCCATCGCCGCCTGCGTCCCCGAATACCGTTGCCAAGCCAGCGATTTCGATCGGATCGCCGAGGGCGGTGCCGGTGCCGTGCGCCTCGAGGTAGCCGATCGTCCCGGGTTCGACTCCGGCCGCGCGTAGCGCCTCGGTGATCACCTCGGCCTGCGCCCCGGGATGAGGCACGCTGTACCCGGCGGTCTGCCCCCCGTGATTCACCGCGCTGCCCAGCACCAAGCCGTGGATGGTGTCGCCGTCGGCGAGGGCGGTGCGCAGCGGTTTGAGATAGACCGCGCCAACCCCTTCGCCGGGCACGTAACCGTCGGCCCCCGCGCCGAACGGCCTGCACCTGCCGGTGTCCGACACCATTCCCAAACTGCTCAGCAGCAGAAACTTGTCCTGGTGCAGCAGCAGGTTCACACCGCCGACGATCGCCGCGTCGCACTCGCCGTCCAGCAGACTGCGCCGGGCCAGATGCAGCGCGGTGAGGGACGCCGAACACGCCGTGTCCACGGTGAGGCTCGGCCCGCGCAGGCCGAGAGAGTACGACGTCCGGTTGGCAATGGACGACGGAATCGATGCCACTGCGACCGGATCGCCGTGACGCGTGGCTTCCACGCCGAGCAGCCGGTAGTCGCTCCAGGTCGCGCCGACGAACACGCCGACCCGCCGATCCCGGACGGCGGGATCCTCGTGGTGGTAGCCCGCGTGTTCGAGCGCCGCGTACGCCTGCTGGAGGAACAGCCGCTCCTGCGGATCCATGAGCGGGGCGTGTGCGGGCGGAATTCGAAAGAACTGCGGATCGAAACCGGCCACATCCCGCAGGAATCCACCCGTCATCGGCGGGTCGCCCGCCGAGTGCTCGGCGGCGGTGAGCCACCACCGTTGCGCCGGAACGGGTCCGACCGCGTCGTGTCCGTCGCGCAGGTTGCGCCAGAACTCGTCGAGGGTGTCGGCATCCGGGTAGCGGCCGCTGAAACCGACGATGGCGAGGGTGGTTTCGTCCTCTGCTCGGCTACGCTGCGGTACGGGGTCGGCGGGTGTGCCGGAATTCCCCGAGGGTTCCTCGGTCGGTCTCGCCGCGGGGGTTGTCTGATCCGTACGCAGTCGTGCACGCACGGTGTCCGCGTCGCCCCAGACACAGGCCACTTGGGCGCGATCGGCCGACGCGGACGACATCAGCAGATCGAGTCCGATGTCGGTGGGCAGCAAGCCGATTCCGGCCCGGCGCAGCGCCTCGATCTGCTCGGTGGGCGGACGCATCCCGCCCTCGGCCCACAGCGGCCAATTGATGCTGATCACCCGGGGTGATCCCGCGGTGCGATCGTGCAGTTCGGCGAAGGCATCGAGATACCGGTTCGCCGCCGCGTAATCCGCTTGGCCCGGATTGCCCAGGACTGCGGAGACCGACGAGAACAGCATCAGCAGGCGAGCCTCCGGGACAGCCCTGATCAGCCACTCGGCACCGCAGAGTTTCGGCGCGAGAACGGATCTCGCCGCGGCACCGGGGGTGCTGGCGACCAAACCGTCGCGCAACTCTCCGGCGCCGTGGTACACCGCGTCGATACGTCCGAAGGTAGCGCGTGCGATCGCAACGGCGCGCTCGACGTCGGCGGCGTCGGAGATGTCGGCCCGTACGTGAACGGCTTCGCCGCCGAGGCCGGTGATCTCGGCGAGCAGCTTTGCCCCCGACTCGTCGAGCGGACCGCGCGATACCAATACCAGCCTGGCTCGGTACTCGCGGGCGAGCCTGCGGGCGAGCTGTTTGCCGATGCCACCGAAGCCGCCGGTCACCATCGCCACCAGGCGTTGTTCGAGCTGTGGGGCGGTCGTTCCCGTCGCGGCGACGGAGATTTCGCGTGGCGTCCGGACCTCGCGGCGGCCCGCGCGGTAGCGGATCTCGGTCGCCGGGTCGTGATCTATGGCGAGCTCGGTAGCGATCACGGCGTCGAAATCGGCTGCCGTATCACACAGTACGGCCCGGACAATCGGCCGGGGCAGCTCGAGCCGGACGGTGCGCGCGAATCCACCGATCAGTGCGCTGCTGAGTGTTCCCAGGGTGGACGCTGCCGAAAGGGCCAGTACACGGTGCACAGGTGCGTCCGGCGCGTCCGCCATGGCCCGCACCAACTCGCGCAGCGGGAGGTACACCTGCTCCGTGATCCAGTGCGGGTCGATCTCGGCTCCGGCGAGGCGTTCGCTCCACAGGTACACCGCCGCGTCGAAGGAGAGGCGTCGGGTGGACAGCTCGGTGAGCAGTGACCGCAGGTGCTGTGGGTCGGCGGGATCGACAACGAATTCGGAGGTACCGGAGACGAATTCATCACCGGGCCGGACCCGGATGACCGTTGCCCGTCCCCGGTGCCGATACGGCTGGTCCGCGGTGTCGAAGACGAGCAGGCTGCCGGGTTCCCGCCGCGGATGTGGCGAATCCGCAGGCTGCCAGTCGAATCCGAAGGTGATCAGGCTGTCGCGATGCGGTTCGGTCGGTTGCACTGCCACCGGCTCCGTGGTGGCCGCACGGTATCGCGAGCCGACGGTGTCGGCCAGATGCCCCGCGAGCGCATCGATGGTCTGGTACTCGAACAGCAGAGTCGGGTAGAGCGGTTCACCGACCCGCGCCTCCAACTCCGAGGTCAACCGCAGTAGTCGGCTCGAATCGAGTCCGAGTTCATAGAAACCCACGTCGGTCGCGATGCCGGTGGAGTCGACGGCCATCTCGGCGGCGACGAGCGCCGCCAGGTCCGCGGTGATCACCGCGAGCGGATCCCGCGTATCCGCCCGATGGCTCGGCGCGGATTCGGTGTGGGCCGGTGCCGGTCCGATCGGACCGGTCGAAGCCGCGACCGGTGACATCGTCGCCGTCGGCTGTGCCGCGTCGGACTCGGTCAGCAACCGATGGATATCCGCGCTGCCTCGAACGCGTTTGGAGGTCAGCCGGTATTCCGCGATCGCGCGGCCGGCCTCGTCGTACAGCTGCACATCCGCCCGCAACAGATCCTGTGCGTGGCCGCGGACCGCGGCACGCACGAACACCCGCTCCGGCGTCGGGCGCCACGCCCTTACCTCGCTGAAGTGGATCGGAATGAACGCGCTGTCGTCATCGATGCCCAGTCGACGCGGATCGACGAAGGGCACGATCGTCGACGCGTCCAAGAACGTCGGATGCAGCAGGAATCCGGGCAGGGACGCCGCCCCTTCCGCACCGAGCGTCAACTCCGCGGTCACCACCTCCTCATGGCGACCGAAAACGCCTGCGGCGCGCATGAAATCGCGATGCTCGATGCCACGACTACCGCTCTGCCGATACATCTCGTCCAGGCCACGGGCCGCGACCAGCGCGGCCCGGAGCGCACCCGGCTCCGCGGGTTCCGGATCGGAGAATGAATCAGGCTGCGCGACAACGCATTCGGCGACCAACTCGATCGAACCGGTCGGCACGCCCGAGTCGAGCCGCTGCACATCGATGCGAACGCGACCGCTGCTCGCCTCCACCCGGAACGCGACGCGGACCGCGCCGCCGGTGTCCAACGCGACCGGCCGATGGAAGAACGCCTCCCGGATCACCAGGTCCGCCGGTGCGTGGCCGGCCGCCATCGCGGCACGCATAATCATGTCGAGATACACCACGCCGGGCAGGATCCGCACGCCGTGCACCCGATGGTCGCGCACCACGGGATCGTCCGCGAGGACGGTGGTGGCAAAACTGTTCAGCTCGATCCCACTCATACCAGCGGCTCCACACGCAGAAAGGACGTGGTCGGCGCGGGCGTGGTGGGCGCCGAAGGAAGCACGATCCGGGACCCGGGATCGGTCGATCTGCTCGGAACCGTTTTCGGCAGCATGAAGCTCCTCTTGCGGAAGACGGGAGGCGACAACGGGTTACGCACCGGACGGTGCGCCGCAGGGGCCTCTTCGACGATCAGGTGTGCGTTGGTGCCGCCGAACCCGAACGAGCTGACGCCCGCGGCACGGGGCCTGCCGTCGGCGCTGCGCCACGGGCGCAGCTCGCGGTTGATGTACAGCGGTGACCCGGTGAACGCGAAACGCGGGTTGAGGTTCTCGCAATGCAGCGAAGGCGGCAGCGCGCCATGGTGCACCGCGAGAATCGTTTTCACCGCACCGGCGATCCCGGCGGCCGAAAGCAGATGGCCGATATTGGTTTTCACACTGCCGACCGCGCACGGCTCCGGACCGCGGGAACGGTCGCCGAGCACGGTCGCCAAGGCCTTCAGTTCGATCGGATCACCGATCATGGTGCCGGTGCCATGTGCTTCGACGTAGCTCAGTGCGTCGGGCGACATGCCCGCCGCGTCGAGGGCGGCGGTGATGACCTCGATCTGCGCGTGCATATTGGGGGTGGTGATGCCCATCGTGTGCCCGTCGTTGCCGATCGCCGACCCGCGCAGCACCGCGTAGATCCGGTCCCCGTCGCGGACCGCGTCGTCGAGTCGCTTGAGCAGCAGCAGTGCCGCGCCCTCGCCCGGCACGAAACCGTCGGCGTGCTCGGAGAAGGTGGCGCAACGACCGTTCGGGGACAGCACGCCTGCCGCGGCCAGCGTCAGGAACGGCGTCTCGTCCAACAGCACCTCGACACCACCCGCCAGTGCCGCGTCGAGTTCGCCCGCGCGCAGCGCCTGACAGGCCAGGTGCACCGATACCAGCGACGACGAGCAGGCGCTGTCCAGTATGAGATTGCCCGCGTGCCAATCGAAGTAGTCGGAGATGCGGGCAGCGATGAAGTTCTGCCCGATGCCGACGATAGTGTGCCGGTCGGCGACCGGGATGCGGTTGAAGTAGTTGGCCGTGCGGCTGCCCGCGTACACCCCGATCCGGCGGCCCGCGAGTTCATCGCGGCGATATCCGGCATCCGCGGTCGCCAGGACGGACGCTTCCAATAGCAACCGCTGCAAGGGATCCATTTGCCAGGCGAGCTCGTCACTGATCCCGAAGAACGCGGGGTCGAACAGATCGACGCCGTCGACGAAGCCGCCCCACTTGCTATTGGTCAGGCCCTGACCACCGGTCGGGCGGTAGTACCTCGCCGGATCCCAGCGCGCCGGATCGACCTCGCGGATGCCGGATTCGCCGGTGGCGAGCATGCGCCAGAACGCGTTCGGGTCGTCCCCGCCCGGCAAGCGGCAGCCGATGCCGACGACGGCGATCGGTGCCACCGATCCACCGCGCCCCTGGTCCGATGCCGGAAGCCCGCCGGTGCGGTGCGCGCCGTCGCCATTGGTCGCGGCATGGCCGACTGTGCGCGCTGGACCTCGAGCAGCCTGGGGTGCGGTCGGATTCGAATGCGATGTCGCGGCGAACAGTTCCGGATGCTGTTCGGTCAGCAAGTCGGCCAGTGCGTCCAGTGTCGGGTACTCCAGCACCAGTGCGGGGTCGAAGGGCTGTCCGGTCACCTTTTCGATGCGGCGTACCGCGGAGGCGATGAGCACGGAGTCCGCGCCGTACTCCTCGAAGCGCTTGTGCCCCTCGAAGCGGGCGGGAGCCAGCTTCAGCTCGTCGGAGAAGATTTCCAGCAAGTCTTGATATGCCCGGCCCCGCCCGCCGCGTGGAGCGGCGTCGACGGCAGGCGGGGCCGCGGCCGATGTCGACGCCACGGCGGGCTTCGACGGGCGGAGCGAGAGTTGCAGTGGTGCACCGTGATAGGGCAACACGACCGGTGTGTCGGCCACACCGAGGATGCCGTCGAGGAGATCGAAACCCGCCGCGGCCGTCATCGTCGGCAGCCCGGTCGACCGGTACGCCGACGTCGTCACCTCACCGAACCCGGTGCCGCGGAAGGACGGCCACTGGATCGAACGGAACCATGTCCTTCCCTTGGCGTGCTGGGCCTCGGCGAACCGGTCCAGGTGTGCGTTGGCCATGGCATAGTCCGACAACCCGACCGCGAGGCCGGGCAGGACGGCCGAGACCGAGGAGAACAGCACGAAGAAGTCCGGCCGATCCACGGCGAGCACCTCCGCCAGCACCTCCGTTCCGGAGATCTTCGGCGCCAGTACGTCCGCGACCGCAGGCGCGGTCTTGCGGACGAACGCGGGACTCTCCGCGGAAACACTTCCCGCGCAATGCAATACCCCGCCGATCGGGCCCAGCTCGCGCCGGACCTCCGCGAAGAATCGGGCCAGTGCCGCCTCGTCGGTGAGGCTGCCGAAATAGGTGCGTATCGCGACGCCTCGGTCGCGCAGCGCGGCCAGCCGCCGCGCTTTTTCCGCCTGCGGGCCGTCGGTGCCGGCCAGCCGAGACCATTCGGATTCGGGCGGCAGCGGCTCCCGTCCGAGGACGACCAGCCGCCGGGCGCCGCGTTCTACGAGCATGGCCGCGAACTCCGCGCCCAAGCCGCGGGTTCCGCCGGTCACGACATAGGTGCGTGCGGGATCCACGACGAGTCCGGGGCGCGGCGTCACCGATTCGAGCCCGATGGTCTCGCGCCGCCCCGCCAGGTACCGCACGCGCGGAGCACCATCACCGACCGACGCGCATTCCGCACCCAGGATCTCGATCAGCGACTTCGGATCCGCGCAGACAGTGGCACGGTGGTCCACCAGATGCACAGTTCGGGTGTGCACGTCACCGATCTCGTCGGCGAGGGCCGCGACCAATCCTGCGAGCGGCGTGCACTCCGGACCGTCGATGCCCGGGTGCCCCGCTGCCATGTGCAGCAGGATCAGGGCGCCCGCTCGGGCGTCGATCACCGCCTGGTACAAGCCCATTCGGCCGAGATCCGTCGTCGGCCGGTGTCCCGAAGGCAGCGGGACGAGGTCGCAGAGATCGATCACGCTGTCGGTGTCCGGGTATCGCGCCACCAGTGCACGGCCGAGCTGGGCGCCCGCGGCGAAGTCGGCGCGGGCGAGGCCATCGCCATGTGGGGCATCGGTGACCCGGATCAGACGCTGCGGATCGCCGAACGTCGCCATGAGCGTCTCGACCAGGGATGCGGGTGTCTCGGCGTCGTACAGGACCAATGGCCGACGGTCGCGTACATCACCGCGGTCGGGTTCCGCGGGCTGCCACACGGGCGCCAGTGCGCGCTGCTGCTCGCGAGGGGTGCCCGTTTCCAGGACCGCGGCCGAGCCCTCGTCTGCGGCCGCTACGTCGGGGATCCAGTAGCGTTCGCGGGCGAACGGGTAGGTCGGCAGGGGGATGCGGCGATGGGGTCCGTTCTCGCGCACGGTCTCCCAATCGATCTCGCGGCCGTCGAGCCAGCCCGCGACGCGGTCGTCCGCGGCCGCACGCGCCGTACCGCGTGCGCCGGGCGCGTCCTCGACCCAGGCGCGGACCGCCGCGCGGAGCTCGTCGAGATCGCGGGCTGTGAACGCGGTCCGTGCGGTGCCCGTCAGCCTGCCGACCTGCATGGTGTACGCCAGGTCGGCCAGGTTCGGTTGCCGGGTGGAGAGGAAACGGTCCAGTGCGGCAACGTATTCGGTGAGGCGCTCGGTGTCCCTGGCCGACACGGGCACGACTTGATCGCCGTACCACCGGGTGGCGGGCCGCTGATCCACATACTCCTCGAGCACGACATTCGCATTGGATCCCCCGGCGCCGAATGAGCTGATCGTCGCTCGTCGCGGCTGCCCGGGACCACCGGACGGCCACGGCAGCGGTCGATCGGGAATCCGGAACGAAGTGCTAGCGAAGTCGATGTTCGGGTTGGGTGGGGTCGCGTGCAGTGAAGGCACGATGGTCTCGTGGCGCAGCTGGAGCAGCACCTTGGTCAATGCCGCCACGCCTGCCGCGGCTTCCAGATGCCCGACGTTGGACTTCACCGAGCCGATGGGCAGCTCGGCCCGCCCGGTACCACCGAATACCTTTGTCAGACCCGCGATTTCGATCGGGTCGCCGAGGGCGGTCCCGGTGCCGTGCGCCTCGATGTAGGACACGGACTCCGGATCGACGCCGCCGTTGCGCAACGCCGAACGGATCACCGCCGCCTGCACCGTCGGGTTGGGCACCGTGAAGCCGTTCACCCGGCCGCCATGGTTCACCGCGGTGCCCTTGATGACCGCGTGGATGGTGTCGCCGTCGGCCTCGGCGTCGGCCAGCGGCCGCAGCACCAGCGCGCCGACACCCTCACCGGCCACATACCCGTCGCCGCCCGCCCCGAAGGAACGGCAGCGCCCGTCGGTCGAGGCGAACTGCCCCTGGCTCAACGCCACGAACTTGTACGGGTGCAGCGACAGGTTCACCCCGCCGACCACGGCCAACCGGCACTCCCCGGTCCGAAGACTCTGGCAGGCCAGGTGCAGCGCGGTCAGCGACGACGAACAGGCGGTGTCCACCGCCATGCTCGGCCCCTGGAAATCGAGCGCGTGTGACACCCGGTTGGCGACGCTCCAGAAGGTCGACGCGGGCAAGGTCCCGCGTCCCAGCCGCGATTCCTCCGCGCCGAACATCTGGTACGTGCCCCACATGATGCCGACGAACACCCCGGCCTCCTCGGGACGCAACCCGCCCCGCGCCAGATCCGCCCTCGAATGCCCCGCGTCTTCCAAAGCGGCCCAGGCAGTTTGCAGGAACAGCCGCTCCTGCGGATCCATCACCTCCGCCTCGCGCGGCGAGATCGCGAAGAAGAGCGGATCGAAACAATCGACATCGTCGAGGAACCCGCCCCACTTGGTGTAGGAGGTATGCGGGTTGTGCCGGTCGGGGACGAAGTACCGCGAATGATCCCACCGCTGCCGCGGAATCTCGGTAATGCAGTCGCGTCCCTCGAGCAGCACCCGCCAGTACTCGTCCAACCCGTCCGCCCCCGGATACCGGCCGCTCACACCCACGATGGCGATGTCCCCGACGCCATCGCTCGGGTGCTCCCGCCGGGACGGCGCGGAGAACGAGAGACCGCCTACCCGAACCGTTTCCGAATCCACGTCACTCCTCGCGGCCGCATACGCACCGTTCTCGTCGTGTGCGAGACCCGCCGCCCGATCTTCCCCATGCCGGACACCGTTCGATGCGGGCGCGCCGGGGCCGAAAGTCTCCGCGGGAACGTCGCGCTGTGGTGGTCGCGAAATCGCATCCCGGGCCTGCCCTGCCTGCGAACTCGCCGTCGACGAGTCGCGGTGCCGCGAATCCGGCTGTCGGCCCGCGGGGCCCAATTGCACGAGCAAATCGATGACCGCGCGCGGGGTCGGGTATTCGAAAGCCAGTGTGGCGGGCAGGCGATGCCCGACGGAGCGGGACAGCTCGTCCCGGATCTCGATGGCCGCGACGGAATCCAGGCCGAGTTCGTGCAGTGGACGATCGAGGTCGGCATCGGGGGCAAGGCCGACACAGCGCCGGACCAGTGCCGCCATCTCGGTATCGACATCGGTTCGATCCTGGGTGGGCGGGCGCTGCACCGCGACGGAAGACGGGCCGGGCGGCAGTGTGTCGCCACCGGCGAGACCCGCCAGCACGTCGGGCGGCTCGACGCCGGACCGGTGCAGGGTGGACAGGTCGAGCGGCAGCGCCGTGAGCGCACCACTGTCCGAATCTATGGTGTGCGAGAGGATTTCGAGCGCACGTCGATCGGAAAGCAGCTGGTAGCCACGGCGGGACAGGCGTTGCACATCGCCATCGCCGAGCCGGTCGACCATGCCGGTTCCGGCCCAAGGGCCCCAGGCGATCGACAGCGCGGGTAGGCCTGCGGCGCGGCGCAGCTCGGCCAACCCGTCCAGGAACGCGTTGGCCGCACTGTAACTCGATTGGCCGGGCAGGCCGACCACCGCCGACGCCGAGGAGAACAGCAGGAAGAACCGCAGTGCGCGCGGTGCGGTCAGCTCGTGCAGATGCCAGGCGCCGTGCAGTTTCGGCGCGAACACCCGGCCCAGTCGCGTCGCGGTCTGCTCGGCGATCACCCCGTCATCGAGCACACCCGCCAGGTGAACCACGCCGGCCAGCGGTGGGAGTTCACGGTCGATCCAGTCCAGTGTGGCCGCTACCGCGGCACGGTCGGCCACGTCGAGGGCGCGGACTTCGACACGCGCGCCACGTGCCCTGAGCTCGGTGATCAGCTGGATCGCCGTGGCGTCCGGTGCGCCCCGACCGGCCAGGACCAGGCTGCGCGTGCCGCGGTCGACCAGCCAGCGGGCCAAGGCCCGGCCGATTCCGCCCAGTCCCCCGGTGATCAGCACCGTCTGCGCGGTGGCCGCGTCGAGGAAATCGTCCCGTCCCGGTCGGTGTCGCTGTGCCGGAACAAGCCGCGGCAGCAGCCGCCTTCCGCCACGCAGCGCGAGTTGCCGGTGCGGTGCCGTCGCGAGTATTTCGGCGACGACGGCGTCCGCGTCCGCTGCCGATTGTTCGTCGAGATCGATGATCCGGCAGCCGATTTCATGGTGCTCTAGTTGCGCGCTCCGGGCAAAGCCCCAGACTGCGGCTTGGTCCGGCGCGACCCGATCGGACGTGTCCACTCGCTGCCCGTTGCGGGTGAGGAACCACACCGCGGCTTCGCCGGTGCGGGCCGCGGCCTGCACGAGGTGCAGTGCGCCGACGACCGCCTGCTGAGCCCGATCCGGCGTCGCGGCATCGGTCTCGACCACCGGTGTCGTGTAGACGATGCCGCGCAGCGGCGTCCGCCCGTCCCCTGCCGCACCGAGCAAGGCCCGCACCGCCGCCGGTACCCCGAGGTCCACGTCGAACTCGTCGTCCGCGCGGAACCCGAACCCGCTGCCGGGCCGCGCCACCGCGCATTGCGCGCCCGAGGCCCGCAGGCGAGCCGCGATAGCGTCGCCCGGTCCGTCCGCGGCGCCGACGACGAGCCAGCGGCCCACCGCGGCGCCGGATGCGACCGGCCCGGCGTCCTGCCAGGCCATCCGGTAGACGTCCCGGAGCGCCGCGTCGCCGCGCGTACTTTCGGTGGCCATCCGCATCACTCGCAGACCGTCCGCGATCAGCACCGGAGCACCCTCCTCGTCGAGCAGTCGAACCTCGGCGACACACAGCTGTGGCGTCTGCTCGAGGACGCGCACCTGGCCGAATCGGACTCGCCCACCCACGGCTCCAACGCTCACCCGATCGATGGCAAGGGGCACCCAGGTGTGCCGCTCCCCCGTCTGCGGCGCCATCGCGGCATAGGTCGCCTGGAAGGCCGCATCGAGCACGGCAGGATGCACCATGTCGGCGCCGGGATCGGTATCGGGATCCGACAGCCTGACCACGGCTTCTCGATCACCGGTCCGGACCTCGACGACGCGCCGGAACGCGGGACCGTAGTGCAGACCAGCCGCGGCGAGCATCCGATAGAAGTCGTCGGCGGATTGCCGTGCGGCGCAACGCTTCAGCAGATCAGCGAGGGTGACTTCGGCGGCGGTTCGGATGGCGGCGGCGCTGACCTGCGCACGGGCGTGGGTGCGCCAGCCGTCCGCCGTTCGGCTCGCGACCTCCACGGCGAGACCATCGGGATCGGGCGCGAACCGCACCTGAACGGGATGGTCCTTCGTGATCGTCAGACCGCTGGCGATCACGAGATCCTCGATCGCGACGACCTCGGCGCCGGTCGCCTCCCGCGCCGTCGCCACGATGGTGGCGACGAACCAAGCGGCGGGAACCACCACATCGCGATCGACCACGTGATCGGCCAGATAGTGCGGTGCGGCTGGGGCGAGGGTCAGGGCGAAATGCGTGGAATCCCCCGGCAAATCGAGACGACGCGGGACGTAGGGAAGGGGCGTGTTCACTCCTGCTGCCTGCGCGGTAGCGGTCGATCGAAGACCGGCATCTCCGGGGCGGTGTGTGGTCGCGTCGTGTTCGTCCGAGCCGAGCGCCCGCGTCCTCTGCGGCTGATCGGCCCAGTAGCGCTGCCGCTGGAAAGGGTAGGTCGGAGCGAGTATCCGTCGCCGTGCGTGCGGCCGGTGCACGCGTTCCCAATCGATGGTCACCCCGCCGACATAGAGCTGCGCCAGCGCATTCGCCGTCATCTCCCGGTCGTCGCGGCCGCGACGCAGTGCTGCGACAAACCTCGCGGTGCTCTCGATCGCACGACCGCCCAGCGTGGAAAGTGTCGGCTGCGGCCCTATTTCGAGGAATACGCCGATACCGAGTTCCGCGAGGGCCCGCATTCCCTCGGCGAAGCGAACCGGCTGCCGAGCATGTGTCGCCCAGTACTCTGCGGTGAGCTCTCCGACGCACAAAGGCGCGCCGGTGACATTCGAGATCAGCGGGATCGCGGGGTCCCGCCACACGATGCGCCGGGCGGCGTCGGCCAGATCGTCGAGAATCGGGTCCATCAGCGGTGAATGGAACGCATGCGACACATCGAGGGCGCTCGCGCGAATTCCCGCTGCTGCCACATCATCGCGCAGCAGTTCGAGTGCGCGGCGCGGTCCGGCGACGACGATCTGAGTCGGGCTGTTGAATCCGGCGATCGCCACCGCGGGCTCGTAGCGTTCGAGCAGCCGGGCGATCGTCGCCGGATCGGCCTCGACCGCCAGCATCGCGCCGCCATCCGGCAGGCTCTGCATCAGTCTGCCGCGGACGGCGATCAACCGCAGCGCATCGTCTACCTGCATCGCCCCTGCCGCGCACGCGGCCACATATTCGCCGACACTGTGGCCGAGCACCGCGGCGGGCGTAATCCCCCAGTCGCGCCACATCTCCCACAGCGCCCACTCCACCGCGAACAGCACCGGCTGGGTGAACACAGTCCGGCTGAGGACCTCCGCGGACCCACGGTCGGCGTACAAGGCATCGAGAAGTCCGATACCGTCCGCGATCGGCCCCAGGACATCATCGCAGTGCCGCAGCGCCCGCCGGAACACCGGTTCGGACTCGAACAACCCCCGGGCCATACCCGGATATTGCGATCCCTGCCCGGTGAACAGCAGTGCGACCTTCGGTGCGGCCGCGGTCCGCTCGACCCGGCCGCGCACCGCGGACCGCATATCCGCTGCCGCAGCGCGCAATCGAGCGGCGGCGGCGTCCGCCGTCTCGGCGACCACCGCCAGGCGCTCCTCAAAGTGGGTGCGCCCGCTCGCGGCCGTGTAAGCGAAATCGGCTAGCTCGCCACCGCTCCCACCCAACCGGTCCGCCCAGCGCTTCGCCGACTCGACCAGTGCGACGTCGTCACGTGCCGACAGCACCAGTACCTGCGGCGCCGAATCAGACGGGGTACGAGCCGATTCCGGTGCGGGCTGCCGCAGAATGAGGTGTGCGTTGGTACCGCTCATTCCGAACGAGCTGATACCGACCGTGCGGCCATGACCGGTCTCCGGCCACGCACGGGGCTCCCGCACAACCTCCAGCGGCAGCGCCGACCAGTCGATCAGCGGATTCGGCGTGTGGAAATGCAGGCTCGGCGGGATCTTCGCGTGCTGCATCATCAGCACGGCCTTGATCACACCTGCGACACCGGCCGCCGCTTCGGTGTGCCCGATGTTGGTCTTGACCGAACCGATCAGCAATGGCGCGGCGCGGTTCTCGCCGTAGACCTCGGCAAGCGCCGTCGCCTCGATCGGATCACCCAATGGTGTGCCGGTGCCGTGAGCTTCCACGTAGTCGACCTCATCGGGTCGAATTCCGGCCTGCGCCAGGGCCTCGCGGATGACCCGCTGCTGGGCCCGTCCGTTGGGCGCGGTGAGCCCATTGGACCGGCCGTCATGATTCACCCCGATGCCATGAACAACCGCGAGCACCCGGTCGCCGTGCTTGCGGGCCGCGGACAGCCGCGTCAGCACCAGGACACCGCAACCGTCCGCGCGGACATAGCCATTGGCATCGGCGTCGAATGCCCGCGAACGGCCGTCGGGCGACAACGACGCGAGACGGCAGAACCCGATCGTGGTCTCCGGGGCCAGCTGCAGATTGACGCCGCCAACCAGTGCCAGATCGCAGCGCCCCGCCCGCAGGCCGTCCCACGCCGACTGCACGGCGACCAGCGACGAGGAGCACGCCGTGTCGAGGGTGACCGCCGGACCCTGCAACCCGAGCGCGTAGGCCACCCGCCCGGCTGCGACGCTCGGCGCCGAACCGATCACCGAGTAGGCGCCGATCGAGACCGGATCCGTTGCCTGTGTCGGTGTTCCGGCGTACTCACTGAAGCACAAGCCGACGAACACACCGGTCCGGCTGCCCGCCAAACTTCCCGGCGCCCGTCCGGACCGCTCCAGCGCCTCCCAGCTCGTTTCCAGGAGCAGCCGCTGCTGTGGATCCATGGCCCTGGCCTCGGCCGCGCCGATGCCGAAGAAGGCGGGATCGAATTCGTCGGCGCCGTCGACGAATCCACCCCACCGCGTGTACATCGTGCCGAGGGCGGCGGGGTCCGGATCGTAGAAGGCGTCGACGTCCCACCGCTGCGGCGGCACCTCGGTGATCGCGTCCCGGCCCGCCCACAGCATGTCCCAGAACTCCTCCGGGGTACGGACGCCGCCCGGGAACCGGCAGGCCATGCCGACGATAACGATCGGGTCGTCGTCCTCCTCGCCGATGCGCGCGGCGTCAGGGGCGTCTCGGTCGCGACGGACGGCGCTCGCGACCCGGTAACCGCTCTTCGGGCGTTCGGGGTGACCTGCACGGTCCGAATGATCGAGCTGACCCGCACCGTTGGAGTCGTTGAGCCGGTATTCGCTCTTCGGGCGGTCGAGATGATCCGCACGGTCCGAATGGTCCGCCTGACCCGCACCGTTGGAGTGATCGACCCGGTAGTCAGTATCTTTGTGCTGCAACAACTTCACGATATCGCGCACGGTCGGATAATCGAAGACGAGTCCGACGGGTAGAGGTGCGCCGATCTCAGCTGCCAACGCGGCGCGCAACTCCATCCCGGTGAGCGAGTCGACTCCGATGTCGTGCAACGGCATATCGGGATCGATTTCGGTGGTCCGATCGAGTACGCGCATCGCGACTCGCTGCACAACCGCTATCCAGGGAGCCGTATCGCTCTGAGTATCAATGCTTCCCGAAGGACTCCGCCCCGCCGTCTGCCGCGAAGTGGTATCAGCACCGGTAGGTTGCGTGTCTCGCATCGACTCCCGTTTCGCTTCCATGGCTGTACCGCGGCCCGGATAAGCGCGGTACCAACGATCGGCCGCGAAATCGAAGACGCCGGGACAAGGACTGTCGACCGTCAGCAATCGGTCCAACGCCGCGGTGGCGTCCGTCGCACGCAGCGGCGGCAGCCCCCGTCGATCGAGTCGCCGCGTGAGCTCGGGTCGCCCCGCGGCCATCCCGACATCGGCAAAGGGTCCCCACGCGATGCTCAGCGCGGGCAGCCCGTCGGCGCGCCGCCGCCACGCCAATGCGTCCAGTGCCGCGTTGGCGGCGGCATAGTTCGCTTGCCCCGGAGTGCCGAGCCAACCCGCGACCGACGAATAGGTGATGAACAGGTCCAGTTCCATGCCGCGTGTCAACTCGTCCAGGTGTCGGGCCGCAAGGTATTTCGGTCCGAGGACGGCCTGGAAACGAGGCCAGGACAATTCGGTGGCGACACCGTCGTCGAGCACGCCCGCGCAATGGACAACGCCACGCAGCGGTGGCAACCCCGATTCATCGATCTCGGCCAGCAGCTCGGCCACCGCTTCCCGGTGCGCGACGTCGACTCGACGGGACACCACGCGAACGCCGTCGGCACGCAGCGAAGCCATGAGCCGTTCACCCGCGTCGTCCGGTCCGCGCCTGCCGACCAGCAGCAGCGTGCGCGCCCCGTGTGCGGCGAGCCACCGTGCCGCTGCCGCGCCGAGTCCGCCGAATCCCCCCGTGACCAGGTAGGTGCCGGTGCCCACGACAGTTCGGGCGCCGTCGGTAGCCTGATGGGTGGTCTTGCCTCGCAGCACAATCGGGCTCGCGTGATGACGCTGCCACATGGCACTGAACGCGGTCTCCGCGTCGTCCGCCTCGTGCACCGCCGGTTGCCAGGCGGCCAACGTACCGTTGCCGAGCAGTTCCAGCACCGTGCGCAAGATCGTGCCCAGACGTTCCGGACCGGCCGAAGCCGGGTCGACCACTCGGTAATCGATGCCGTGCCCGGCCGGTCCCCCGTGCTCTCGCCGAGACTGACCTGGATCATCGATGTCGATGAATCGGCCGCGCGGGCCGACGATTTCCGCGGCACGCGTGGTGAACTCACCGGCGATCGCGTTGAGGACGATATCGGCTCCCCGGCCGTCGGTGAGCGCGTGGAGTTGGTCGGCGAGGCCGTGCACGCGCCAGGTGTCGACCTGCGGGATATCGAGTCCGACGCCCGCCGCCCATCGACCGAGGGCGCGGGTGCCGAGCACGTGCGCACCCGCCCACGCGGCCAACCGCACCGCCGCCATGCCGATTCCGTCCGCGGGAGCGTGCACCAGCACGTGTTCGCCCGCGCGCAGACCCGCCACCTCGAACAGTCCGTACCACGCGGTAACGAACGCGGCCGGGATGCTCGCGCCTTCGGTGAACGTCATCCCCTCGGGCAGCGGAGCCACCAGCCGGTGGTCCACCGTGACGTAGCGCGCGAAACTGCCACTCGCCAATGCCACCACCCGATCACCGACGCGGAATTCGGTGACGCCGTCACCCAGCGCGGTGACATAGCCCGAGCATTCCAAGCCGAGCGGCGCGGGGGCGTCCGGGTGAGTGCCCAACGCCAGCCATAGGTCACGGGCGTTCAGACCGGTGGCTTCGACCGCGATTTCCACTTCGCCCGCCTCTGGCGCGGGACGGGCGGTCGAATCCCAGTGCAGTCGGCCGAGATCACCGGATCGGTGGGCCCTCAGGCGGTAGTTGGCCGCCACATCCGAATCCACCACTCCGTCCACCAGGTGGGCGGCGAGCCACCGGCCATCCCGGACGGCGAGTTCCCGGTCTTCGATCCCGCTGACCAAGCCATCGATGACCAGCGCCACGTCGACGGCACGGTCCGCCTCCAGATCGACCAACCGACAACCGAATTCGGGATGCTCCGTGGCGAGGGCGCGCCCCAGCCCCCACATCAATGCCTGCTCGGGGTCGGGGCGGTCGGAGTTCGAGACGCGTTGGGCACCCACGGTGAACAAACACAGCGTGGACGGCACGCGACCGACACCGTCCAGCGAGCGAGCGAGTCGCAGCACCGTGCCGACCCGGACCGCCGCGGAACCGGTTACCCACGCGTAGGCGATGCCACCCAGCGGTGCTCCGGCGAGGAACTCCTCGAGGTTCGCCTCGGCGGGATCGACCGACAGCCCTCGGCCGAGAACATCTTCCGGGCGAACCACGCGTGTCCGGATATTCCGCGCCGACAGCCCGGCGGCGACGGCGTCCCCCGCCGGTCCGTCGCTGAACACCAGCCATCGACCTGCCGAGTCCTGGCCCGTGGAGAACTGTTCACCGATCGGTGTCCACTCGAGATGATGGAGCAGCCGATCGACCTGGGCTGCCGCCTGCTCGGGACCAGCGGACTCCACGTGCACGCCCGAGGTTCGCCCCACCCGTGGGGTGTCGGTATCCGCGGCCGCGATGAGGCACGCGCCGCCGATCGTCGCGATCGTGCGTCCGGCACGGTCGATCAGCATCGCGTCACCGGCGATCACTCGCTCGCTGCGATCGGTCACCCGAACGTGGCAGCGGAGACGGTCGCCGACGGCAATCGCACTGCTGGACAGCGTGATTCGATCAATCGAAGCAGGCAGAAACAGCCCGTCCGGATCGGCGGTCAATACGATGCTGTGCAAACAGGCGTCGAGCAGAACCGGATCGAGCGAACCCGACTCGCTCGTAGCGAACGACCGCAGCGAGGTCTCGGATTCGGTGGCGCTGATCCGCCGGAACTCGGCGGCACACCGGTAGTCCTCGCCCAACCACAGACCCAGCTCCGCCACCCGGTCGTAGTAGGAAGGCCAGACCGCGAGAGCCTCCGCGCTGTCGACGTAGTCGCCGCCGCGATACGGAACAGACCCCGCATCGCCGCCGATCGCCCGCAACGCCGCCCGAGCGAAGGTGGTTGGTTCACCGCCGCCGGAGTCACTGAGGAACCGCACTTCGTATCCGCTCGCCGCAGCCTCCATCCGCACCTCGACCGCACCGGCGGACCGGACCGCGAGCGGCGAGGTCAGCCTCAGCCGGGTGACCTCCCACCGATCGGCGCCGGGCAGTTCAGCCGCGATCCCGGCGAGTCGCGCGCCCACCCAAGCGGCGGGAACCGTTGGCACACCGTGCAACCGATGGCCACTGAACATCCCCGGCTCGACCACCAACACCCTGGTCGACAACCCGCCGACCGGCGGTGCAGGCGCAACGTCATCGACCGACCCTGGGCGCGTCGGATTGTCGACCTGGCGCGAAGGGGCGCGGTCATGGACCGACCGCGGGAATGACCGATCGTCGGGCGCGAGGTCATCGACCGGCCGCGAGGCCCCGAGGTCGAGCCAATGCCGCTTCCGCTGGAACGGATACGTCGGCAGTTCGATTCGCCGCCATGGTCGTTCGGAATACAGTGTGTGCCAATCGATATCGGCTCCTTCGACGTACCGGCGCGCTGTCACCGCCGACTCGCCGGGGCCGGTGGCCAGGTCCGCGACCGTGCCTGCGGCGCTGCTCCCGGTCGCCACCGACTCGAGGGCCGCGCGCAGTTGTGCGGCGGTGTCGACGACGATCGCCACTCGGGCGGCGAAATGCGTGCGGCCGGTATTCGCCGAGGCGCAGAGGTCACGGAGTCCGGTGTCGGGGTGTGCGGTCAGGAAATCCAGGTATCGAGTGGCCAGGCCACGCAATGCGTCCGCACTCTTCGCCGACAAGGCCAGCAGGTGCTCGCCCGCATCGTCGGGAGTGTCGGCGTGCGAAACAGCAGGGGGTTCTTCGAGTACCACGTGCGCATTCGTCCCGCTGATACCGAACGCGCTCACCCCCGCCCGGCGTGGCCGTGACGAGCGCGGCCACGCCCGTTCCTCGGCGACGACCCGCACATCGATGTCGTCCCAATCGATGTGCGGATTCCCGGACCGAAAATGCAGGGACGGTGGAATCCGGTCGTGTCGCATGGACTCGACCACCTTGATGATGTTGGCGATCCCGGCCGCGGCCTGGGTGTGCCCGATATTCGATTTCACCGAGCCGATCAATAGCGGTGCGCTGCCGGACCGTTCGCCGGTCAGCGCCGAGGCGAGCGCGTTCACTTCGATCGGATCGCCGAGCGCCGTTCCCGTGCCGTGTGTCTCGACATAGTCGATATCCGCCGCCGTCAGCGTCGCGTCCGCCAGCGCCGCCCGGATAACCCTTTCCTGCGCGGGCCCATTCGGCGCGCTCAAGCCCTGGCTGCGGCCATCGGAATTGACCGCCGAGCCCCGCACCAGGGCAAGTACCCGATCGCCATCGCGGCGCGCGTCCGACAATCGTTTGAGCACAAGCGTTCCCGCGCCGTCGCTCCACACCACGCCGTCGGCGCGGGCGTCGAAACTCTTACACCGCCCGTCCGCGGCCAGCCCGCGCGCCCGCGCGAAGTAGATGTCGAGCGAGGGTGTCAGCACCACGGTCGCACCGCACGCCAGCGCCAGATCGCTTTCCCCGCGCCGGAGGCTCTGCACCGCCAGATGCACGGTCACCAGCGACGAGGAACACGCGGTATCGATGGTGAGACTCGGACCGTTGGCGCCGAAGAAATACGACAGCCGCCCCGAAGCGACACTCGCCAGATTCCCCGTGCCGAACCAAGCATTCGGCGCCACGTCGGCCCGCGCCATCCGCTCCGCGTAGTCGGTCGACATCAAACCGACGAACACTCCGGTACGACTGCCCGCCAGCCGGTCTGCTGGATACCCCGCGTCCTCCAATGCTTCCCAGGATGTTTCGAGCAACAACCGCTGCTGCGGATCGAGCATCCGCGCCTCGCCGACCGAAATATCGAAAAACCCGGCATCGAACTCTTCGATACCATCGACAAACCCGCCCCACCGGGTATATGTCTTCCCCTCGGCATCCGGATCCGCATCGAAGTACGCCTCGACATCCCACCGATCCGCGGGAACCTCGGTCACGGCGTCGACTTTCTCCGACATCAGCCGCCATAGGTCCCCGGGCGCCCGGACCCCGCCCGGATACCGGCATCCCATCCCGATAATCGCGATCGCGTCGTCGTACTCACTCGATCCGGCGACATCCTGCTCCCGCGGGCCCGCAACCTCGGGCCGCCCGCCCTGTTCCGGCGGCGCACAGGCGGTGCGCCGATCGGCTCCGAGGGTCGCGGTCGTGGTGCGGTCCTCGGGTTCATCCGTCGCCGTCGCGGACTCGGCTTCTTCGGCTGCGGCGAACGTCGCGGTGCGGTCGAGGTCGTGCACTGCCACGGCGGTTGCGCGTGACAGGGGCTGTTCGGCGGCGAGCCGGGCGATTTCGTCCGCGACGGCGGCAACAGTCGGGTGGTCGAAGAGCAGTGTGGCGGGCAGCCGGACCTCGAGTTCAGAGGACAAGGTGTTCCGAAGTTCCACTGCCATCATCGAATCCAGGCCGAACTCGCGCAGTGGCGTGCGGTCGGCGACCGGTGTCTTGCGGCCCAGCGCGGTGGTGGCATGGGCGCGAACCACCGTCAGGAAGTCCGGCATCGGGGGGTGCGCGGCTTGCGTGGCCGCCATCGGTCGGGTGACCTCGGCCGGCTGGGTCGCGTCGGGCTCCGGGCTCGGGGTGGAGGACGGGTAGACCGCTACGACGCCGTCAACGGCCAACAGCGACTTCAGGGTTCGCGCCCCGTCCTCGACATCGAGCTGTGCCACGCCGTGGCGCTCCCAGGCGCGGCGGGCCGCCGCGTTCAGGCCGCGTGCCATGCCGGTGCCTGCCCACGGCCCCCATTGAATGCTCAGGGCGGGCAGGCCACTGGCGATCCGGACTCGGGCGAGTGCGTCGAGATAGGCGTTGGCGGCCGCGTAGTTCCCTTGTCCGGCGATGCCAACGGTGGCGCTGACCGAGGAGAACAGCACGAAAAGGTCGAGCGAATGGGCAGCGGTGAGCTCGTGCAGATTCCAGGCACCCAGCGCCTTGCCCACGAATACCCGGCGCACCCGCTCGGGCGACTGCTCGATCAACAGCGCGTCGTCCAGCGCCCCGGCACAGTGCACGACCCCGGCAAGCCGAGGAAGCTCGCCACCGAATCGGGAAACCAAGGCAGACAGCGCCTCTCGATCAGCGACATCGACCAGCACCGTTTCGACCCGCGTGCCGAGCGCCGCGATATCCGCGATCACCGCCGCGGCCTGCGCATTCGGACTATGCCTGCCCGCCAGCACCACTGTTCCGGCACCTGCCTCGGCGAGTACGCGGCCCGCGAGCAGACCCAACGCACCGAGCCCGCCGGTGATCAAATATGCTGCGGTCCTGTGAAGTTCCGTAGTGCCGCGGAACTCCGGGAGACGCGGCGCATGCAACCCGTTGTCGCGCTCCGCGGCGCCAGGACCGTCCAGTCCTGTTCCGTCGGCGCGCGCCACCATGCGTGGCGAATAACGATCCCGTCCCCGCAGCGCGATCGCGGGATCGGCGGCAGCGGCGAGGAGTTCCGCGACGAGCCGGCGGTCATCGGATCGAGCGCGATCCGGCAGATCGATCGAACGGCAGCGCAACTCCGGAAGTTCGGTACGCACCACCGCCCCGAGTCCGCACAGCGCGGCCGCGGCCGGACGCACTCGCTCATCCGACGCTACCGCGACGCCAGCGGTGGTGACCAGGTACAGCGGTCCGTAGTGCGCGTTTCGGGCCAGGGCTTGTACGACTTCGAGGGCGAGCTCGGTTTCGATACGCGCGGTGATCGCGCTGTCGTCCGCTTCGGCGTCACCGAGATGGACAACCGCCCGACCGCCATCGGCGAGCATCCCCGCGATGGCGGCCCGGTCGGCCGTCCGCTCGATCGCCACGGCCGGGTGACCCGCCGCGCGAAGCGCCTCGGCCAGCCGATCGGCCTGCTCACCGGTCCCGATGATCAGCCACGAATCCGGCGCGGCCACACCGGGTTCGACCATGGTTCGCTCCCAGCTCGGGAGATGGATCAGGGTGGGCATGACGGCTCGATCGTGCGCCGTTCGACCGAATCCGGTCTTCGCGAACCACACATCTTCGATATCGCAGATGAGGTCGCCGTCGGTATCGAAGACCCGGACCCGATTCGTTCGTCCGGTGCGGGTGGCGAGTGCCAACGCCGTCTCGACCTCGTCCGTGCGGTAGACGCGCAATCTGCCGATACCGACCGGCAATTGGCCGGAATCTCCCTGCCGGGTCACCAACGCGAGGCCGGTTTGCACGGCGGCGTCGAGCAGACACGGCAGCAGCGCCTGGGGTTCGCCGGCCAGCTCGACGGGGCGAGACAGCTCGGCCAGCATGAAATGACCACCGGCGCGCAGCTGTCTGATCCAGCGAAAACGGGGGCCGAACGTCAGGCCCGCCTCGGCGCAGTTCCGATAGAACTCGTCGACGTCCCATTCCGCCGCGTCGCCGCGTTCGGCCGCGGCGAGGTCGTCCATGCTCTCCGGCCGCGGCGGCTCGGCGCGCACCGCCGACGCGGAAACAGCCGCCGCTTTCCCGGTTTCGACGGAGAACCTGATATCGATCCGATCGCCCGTGGCGTCGACCACCGGCGCCGCGAGCTGCTCCAGCGGAACCGGCTGTGCGACAAGGAAATCGACCAGCTCATGGTCTGCTCCCGCAGCCCGCAGTGCCGCCCACGCCAGATATGCCGCGGGCACTACCGGCCGATCCTGGAACCGATGTTCGGCGAGGTACCCGGTGTCCGTCGACGCATCGGCACTCAGCGGCAACGCCAGCCGCTCCCGTTCGAACGGGTAGGTCGGCAGTCCGTTCCGTCGCCGCGCCCCCTCCGGTACCACCGCTGCCCAGTTGATATCCGCTCCGGCACAGTAGATCTCGCCGAGGCTCGTCAGGATCATCGTGTCGTCGGACGAGGAGCGCCGCTGGCTCGGCAGCCACATCGCCTCGGGATCCACCTGTCGCCCGAAGTCCAGCAGCACCGGATGCGGCCCCACTTCGAGGTACGCGTCCACGCCGAAGTCGGCTACCGCCTGTATTCCCTCCGCGAAACGCACCGTTGCGCGCGCGTGTTCGCGCCAGTACCCCGCATCCATCGCTGCGGCCTCGATCGATTTTCCGGTCACATTGGACACCAGTGGTATCGAGGTGACCCGGGACGGCCCTGTCACCAGCTCGGCCACCTTCGCTTCGAAGTCGTCGAGAATCGGGTCGAGCACTGGCGAATGGAACGCTGTCGTGCCGGGCAAGGAGACGGTACGGATGGCACGCTCGGCAGCCACGTCTCGGACTCGCTGTACGGCGGCCTCCGTGCCCGAGACGACGAACTGCCGCCGCCCGTTGACAGCCGCCACCGACAGGCTCGACGCGAGTTCACCGAGCAGATCTGTGAACTCGCCCTCCGCGGCGAACACCGCGGCCATCGCGCCCCGCCGCGGTACCGCTTGCATCAGCCGCCCACGCTCGGCCGCCAGCCGCAACCCTTCTTCGAGGTCGAGAGCTCCAGCCACCGTCGCCGCCACCAGCTCGCCGAGACTGTGCCCGAGCACCACATCCGGGCGAATCCCCCACGCGGCCCACAGTTCGACGCACGCCCACTCGAACGCGAACAGTGCCGGCTGGGCGTACTCGGTGCGCGTCAGCACCTCGTCGCTCACTCCGAACAGCAGCGACCGCAGCCGCAGGCCACCGGGCAGCACACCGAGGATGTCGTCACAGCGATCCACGGCCGCCCGGAAGTCCGGGTGACGGTGGTACAGCGGAGCCCCCATGCCCGCGTACTGCGAGCCCTGACCGGTGAACAGCATGGCGACCCGGGGATTTCGCCGATCTTCGGGCAAACCGGTGCGCCCTTGCGGCGCCGCGAGTCCACGCACCGCCTCGGCCGAGGTCGATGCGACGATCGCACGCCGGTGCGCGAAGTGCGCTCGCCCGAGCGTCGCGGTGGCGCCGATGTCGGTGAGCGGCAGCTCCGTGCGGGCCAGCAACGAACCGTACCGCGCGGTGAGTGCCTCGAGGGCCGTGGCGGTCCGGGCCGAAAAAGCGAGCACCGCAGGCGTTTCAGCGGTGGTGCCGATTTCGTCGACCGCGGCCGCCGCCTCGAGTACCACGTGCGCGTTCGTCCCGGCGAACCCGAACGAACTCACACCGGCCAGCCGCGGCCGGTCCGCCTCCGGCCACTCGACATCGCGGGTCGGCACCGCCAATGCCGTACCGTCGAGCGCGATTCGCGGGTTCATCGTGTCGAATTCGTGCTGGCGCGGGATCCGGCCCCGCTGCAACAGCAGTACGGTCTTGATCAATCCCGCGATCCCCGCGGCCGCTTCCAGATGTCCGATCTGCGACTTCACCGAGCCGAGCAGGCACATCGAGCTGTCGGAGCGCGGCGCACCCAGAACCTCGGACAGCGCTTCGATTTCGATCGGATCTCCGAGTGGGGTTCCTGTTCCGTGGGTCTCGACATAGCCGATCCGCGCCGCGTCGCAACCCGCGTCGGCGAGGGCCTCACGCAGCAACTCCCGCTGTGCCACGGGATTCGGCGCGGTCAGTCCCATCGAACGGCCATCGTGGTTCACGCTCGAGCCTCGGATGAGCGCACGTATTTCATCGCCGTCCGCGATCGCCCGCGAAAGCGGCTTGAGCACAATCACGCCCGCGCCCTCGCCGCGCACATACCCGTTCGCTCGTGCGTCGAACGGCCGGCACCGGCCATCGGCTGACAGCGCGCCCATCCGGGACAGCGCCGCCGAAGTCAGTTCGGACTGCAGCAAATTCACGCCACCGGCCAATGCGACGTCGCACTCCCCCGAACGCAGGCTGCGACACGCTTGGTGCACGGCGACCAGGGACGACGAACAGGCGGTGTCGAGAGCAACGGCGGGACCGCGCAAGCCGAGCAAATAAGCCACCCGTCCCGCAACGATGCTCGACATCGTTCCGGTGAGTGTGTGCGCATCGACCGACCGCACCCAGTCCGGCGTGATGGTCCGCTGATACTCCTGCCAGCTGACGCCCAAGAAGACGCCGGTTCTGGCCGCCGCTAGGCTGCCGGGCGAAATCGCAGCGTCTTCCATTGCCTCCCAAGCGACTTCGAGCACAAGACGTTGTTGCGGATCCATCGCGGCGGCCTCCCGCGGTGCGATTCCGAAGAATTCGGCGTCGATGGCGTCGATCGACGCGTCGAGCAAACCGGCCCTGCGCAGCCCGCTCGGCTGCGCCGTATCGGTGATCGGCCACCGATCCGGGGGCACGTCGACGATGGCGGCGCGCCCGGATATCACCAGGTCCCAGTAGCTATCCGGACTCTGCGCTCCACCGGGGAACCGGCAGCCGATCCCCACGACGGCGATCGGTTCGTGCGCGTGCTGCTCCGCCTCCAACTCCTGAATCCGACGTAGTGCCCGCGTCAGTAGGGCCCGTAGGCCATACCCATCATCCGCCATATGTGCCGCCAACCAACATCACGCCAAAGTTGTGACGAGCAACATACGACGACCCTGGTTTGGCGTCAATTGCTATGGGCATGCACAAAATTAACCAAAGTTACCGACTGGTAGCTGATTGCTCAGCGAATGATGTTTGCTGAGGTTCGAGATTCGCGTCCGAAAGACTGCGCGAGAGTCGTACCGTGAGCGCGTCTTTCGATGGATCGCTGGCTGCGGACCAGTCGCCCGCAGCGCAGAGTCGCTGCCGATTAGCTCAAATCGTCTCGGACAGAGAGGGTTTCGGGTCTCGCCAGTTCGTCGTGTAGTCAAATCTTGAATCATCCATCACAGGGCGCGGTTGGGCGGTGGAAACCATTCGATCTGGCACACAACGATTTTCGACTCGGATCTACAATTCCGATCCGAATGGACCCTGTTCGAACAGTGCGCTCAGGAGAGGCGGCATGGGGGAGGCCGACGAAGGGCTCGAAGTCACCTACCGCCGCTCATCAGCGTGCGCGCGCCCCGCGGACAACACCGGATGTAGCCCCGAATGCGTTGATGGACAACGGACCAGTAGCCGGAGTTGCCAGGCAAGTGGACCCGAAGTGGTTGGCGCGCATAGGCGAAGGGTCGTCGACCGTTGTTCGACAAACGACATCGAGCCCCTTCCGGCCGCACCGGCGGCGAAGATTGACCACGAGTTAGCAGTACCCCGATAGACGGGCAGGACGGCGGCGCTGACCGTCCCCGCGCCAGTGTGCGCCGCGGTGGCCCAGACGCTGCTCGGGTTCACCTCCGAGGCCCGTCGGCCGATCTCGGCGCTGCCGATGGCCGGACTCCTCGAGCCTCGGAGCCACCGTCACCCACACGACTCCGGCATCGAACTCGCCGAAGCCCTGGCCACGGTCACCGGTCGACCTCGCCCCCGCTCGTACCCCGCGCCATCCGCTCGCGTCGAGGGTGAGTTCGAGCCGCTGGTGCGGGCGTTGTTGGCGCGATCACCCAATGATGGTGCCGAATGGAATCAGCGGCGCGGATCCGCTTCCGTCCGTCTGTCACGAACCATCGGTCGGGCACGCCCACCCGTCGGTGGACACCGACTGACGGAGCGCCTCGAACAGCCAACCATGCGCGCGCCCAGTGCTTATCGGTGTGCCGGTCACCGTTTCGGTCAGCGCCCAGTACCGGTCGATGCGCTGATCCGCGTCCGTGGCGCCGACGAGCAACTGCCGCCGAAAAGCCGGGGTGTCGCACACATCGCGCGCCTCGGCGTGGGCGGCGACGAATCGGTCGAGTTCGGCGCCCGGGCGCGGACGATCTCCGGCGGTCAGCACCGCGATCACCGCACCACACGCTTCCCCGACGCCGTCCAGCAGCCCGCGCCGGTCGCGCACGGGACCTGTACGCCAGATCTGTTGCCGCACTGCCCTATACAGCGAGGGATCCGCGACCAGCGTGCTCATCTCGGCATAGGCGAGTACCTGCTCCACCCCCGGATCGACGGGCGGCGGCGGGATATCCATCGACACGAGCCCGTCGAACTGCTCCACCGCCATCGGAGCGAGAATTCCACGCCAGAAACGCACCAGCGCGTCGTGGGCGGTCCCGCCGTCCGCGGCGCCCGCCAGCATCGCGAGCGTCGCCTCCCGCTCACCGGGAGCCGCCGCCTCGACCGCACGCAAAGACGCACGCCGCCAAGATAGTTCGCGAAACGAACGCTCCACGACGTCCCGCTCCTCGGCCACCGCATCGTCCAACGACCGGCGACCGTTCAAGACATCGCCGATGGCCTCGAGCCCCAGCCCGAGCGCACGCAGCCTGCGGATCGTCGTCACCCGCTCGATCGCCGCGCCTGCCTCGAACAGCCGATGACCACCCGCGCTGCGTCGCGCCTCCACCAGCCCCTCGTCGCTGTAGAACCGGACCGTGCGCACGGAAAGCCCCGTCGCTTCGGCCAATTCGCCGATACCGATCTCACGCCGCCGTGTGTCTCCGCTCACAGTCCCTTGAACCTCCACCCGACTGGAGTTCCTACCGTACGCCCGGGCCGAATCCCGGACCCGTACGGAAGGAGAGAACGATGACGGAGGACATCTGGCGCGCCGTCGCCCGCGAGCGCACCGAACTGGCCGAAATGCTCACGGCGCTACCGGAATCCGCGTGGCAGCGACCATCGCTGTGTGCGGGATGGCGGGTCGCGGACGTCGTGGCGCACGTGGTGCTGTCCAGCAGCGCGACCCTCGGCGCGCTTCTGGTGAACTTGGTCCGTGCCCGCGGCGACATCAACCGCCTGACACACGACACCGCCGTCCGGCTCGCCGACAGGTCGAGCCCGCAGGACTTGCTCGCCGAACTCCGCGGCGCCATCGATTCCCGCTTCACCCCGGTCGGCACGACTCCCGCCGACCGCCTCATGGACCTGTTGGTGCACGGCCAAGACATCGCCGTCCCGCTCGACCTGCACCGGGAGATGCCCGTAGCCGCCGCGCGCTTCTCGCTGGACCGGGTGTGGACGATGGGTTGGCCGTTCCATGCGCGACGGAAGCTGTCCGGCTACCGCCTCACCGCGACCGACACCGGCTGGCACGCGGGCGCGGGACCGGAAGTCGCCGGACCGGTCTCCGCGCTGCTGCTGCTCGCGACCGGACGCGAAGCGGCCTTGGACCGGCTGACTGGTCCCGGCGTCGCGGGGTTGGCCGCTCGGCTACGAGCGTGACCTACGCCGAGGATTTGGCTTCGGCCAACGCCTGCAGCCATTCCCGGGTGTAGCGCTCGGCGAGCAGGGGCAGGAAGTTGTCGAAGGTGGCGTCGTCGGCGATGTGGTCGTAGGCGGCTTGGAGGAACTGCTCGATGGCGGCGTCGGGCGCGACGCCTTCGAACTCCTTCTCCAGGCGGGCCGCGGCGGTCTGCAGCGCATGCCGCTGGTCGACCGACGGTTCGGCGGGGCGATCGGCGGGCACGGGCGTCTCGGTCACGGCTCCTCCTCGTGACGGGGATGTGCACGGCAGTGGGCGTGGATCGGTTCCGCACCCGCATGTCGGTTACCCATTCGGGGAGCGGGAATCACCCCGGCCACGAATGAGAACACGTTCTTGTCCAGCCGGTCGTGTCGTGCCAGGCTGAGCGGATGGATCTCGCCGCCGTCGAAGCCGTGCGCCAGCTGAAGTACCGGTACTTCCGGACCTTGGATCTCAAGCTCTGGGCGGAGTTCGCCGACACCCTCGCCGTCGACGCGGTCGGGCGGTACGGCACGCACGCGCTCGGCGAGCCGCTCGTCCTGGACGGCCGCGAAGCGATCACCGACTTCATGCGCCAGAACGTCGGACCAGCGATCCTCACCGTGCACATCGCCAACCATCCCGAGATCACCGTCGACGCCGACACCGCGACCGGCTCGTGGGCCTTCGAGGACACCGTCATCGCCACCGAATACGGTGTGTTGATCCGCGGCGCGGGGTATTACTCCGATCGCTACCGCCGCGACGCCGACGGGCGGTGGCGCATCACCGAGACCGGCTACCGACGGATCTACGAGTCGAGCCAGTCGCTCGCCGACACACCGAGTCACCGACTGCTCAGCAACATGTGGGCCGACAAGGCCTGAGGCGCCTCCGAACAACACCGGAACACGCGAAATCCGGACCAATACGCCCCGGTAGCGCGGCAACCGCTTGCGGCGGCGGCGATTACGCGGAATAGTCCGTTCGGATACCCACCAGAAAGGTCCCACGATGGCAAACCGGTTCCGGCGGCGATCGTCGCGCGCGTTGGCGCTCGCCGCAGCCGCTCTGTCGCTGCTCGCGCCGACCGCCGGGGCCGCCGATACCGGGCCGCTGGCCTACATCCCGGTGGCGGGCGAGGGCACGGTGGTCGTGGTCGACACCTCGACCGACCGGATCGTGGGCCGAGTCGAAGGAGTCGGACCGCAGGCCTCCGCGGTGACGGCCTCGCGGGACGGACAGCACCTCTACGTTCAGGCGTTCAACCCACCGTTCATCGGCGCCGACGACATAGCTGTCATCGACCGCGCCACCGACAGCGTTACCGCCCGCATCCCGATCAGCGGCACCGACGGCATGACGCGACCGATCACCGATCCGGTCCGGGACCTCGTCTACGTCGTCACCGCCCGCCCGTCCATCGACGTGCTGAGCACGACATCCAACACCCTGGTCCGGTCGATGCCGCTGCCGTCGCTCGCGCTCGCCGCCGCCATCGCGCCGGACGGTGAACGCCTCTACGCGGTGTTCGCCGACTCGACCGCGGCCGCGTTCGACCCCGAGAGCGGATTCCAGCTCGGCGAACGCATTCAGATCGACGGCTCGGTGCCCGCCTTCGCCGCGGTATCCCCCGACGGCCGCAAGCTGTACGCGATGAACGCGCTCGGCGACAACGTCTCGGTGATCGACACGGCGTCCTGGCAGCGGCTCGGCGCCATCGCGCTCCCGGCGGGCAGCGCCCCGGTCTCGGGTGCGTTCAGTCCGGACGGCGATCGGCTGCTGGTGGCCACGCCGGGCGCGAACGCGGTCCAGGTCGTCGACGTGGCGGCCGATCGCGTGACGGGCACGGTCCCGGTGGACGCGCCGGTCTCGGTCGGCTTCACCGCCGACGGCACCAAGCTCTACGTGGGCAGCCTCGGGCCGCAGTCCGCACCGGTCGTCTCCCCTATCGCCGGGTTCGATCCGGCCTCGCTGCTTCAGCCCCTCGTGCGGGCGAGCAACCGGCCGAGCTCGGTGATCCCGTTCGACGCGGCCGCGCTGCGGCCCAGTGGATCGCCCATCGCCACCGGCGCGGCCCCCGGCGCGGGCGCCTTCCCGAGCTGAGTCCGCCTCGCCCGATCGGTCCCTGCGGATAGTCTCGCCGGAGACCATCGAAGAGGCGACGGGTGCCCGCTATCCCGCTGATCGGCCGGGACCATCCGGCGGTCGCTGCTGCGGGAAACGGTGGGCGGCGGTCGACGCGCTGACCACCGCGGCGCTGCTCGGTCGCGAGTTCACCGCTTCGGCCCTCGCCGCCACCACCGGCCGCGCCGATTCCACCGACCTGTTGGCGACCGCCGCGCGGGCTCGGCTCATGACCAACGACGAGGACCGCTACGCCTTCGCCCACGACCTGATCCGCGAGACGCCGCTCGCCCGCCTCGGTCCGGCCGAGGCCAGGGCGCGGCACAGGGCGATCCTCGCGCCCGAACGCCTCCCGGGCCGACTGTGCAACGAGGCGCGGCGGGCACTACTCGCTGACGGGCATTGAGGCTCCCTCGCACAGAACGGTCCACTTTCGGGCTGCTGGCGCTGGACGGAATGGAATCGCCGTCGCATGCTGCACAACATGTCCTCGTTAGCGCCCGATGAATTCCGTTCCGAGACCACCTATCTCAACACCGCCTCGTACGGACTGCCTTCCCGGCGGGCGCTGACCGCGACAGCCGAGGCCAACGCCCGCTGGGCCGCGGGAAGGGGCGGCCCGATGACCGATGACGCGCTGGTGCCGGAATTGCGCGCGAAGTTGGCCAGGCTGCTGACGGGCGCGCATCCGGACCACATCGCGCTCGGCAGCGGCGTCGCGGGGCTCGTCGGTCCGGTGGCCGCCGCGCTGCCACCCGGCGCGGAGGTGTTGCTCGCGACGGGCGAATTCGCCTCGGTGTCCATGGCTTTCGTGCATCGCGGCGATCTGGCGGTGCGGGTGGTTCCGCTGGCGGAGCTGGCCGCGCAGGTGCGACCAGAGACCGCGCTCGTGGCGGTCAGCGTCGTGCAGTCCGCCGACGGCCGGATCACCGATCTGACCGAACTCCGCGCCGCCACCGCGGCCAACGGCGCCCGGCTGCTGGTCGACGCCACCCAGGCCGCCGGTTGGCTACCGCTGAATTTCGCCGACGCCGACTACTGGGTCTGCGCGACCTTCAAATGGCTGATCGGCGCGCGCAGCACAGCGTTCTTCGCCGCCACACCCGAGGCCGCCGCCGACGTGCGTCCGATCGGACCGAGCTGGTACGCGGCCGAGGACCGATGGGCCGAGCTCTACGATCCACGCGCGCTGGCCGCCACGACACGCCGCTTCGACGCGACACCCGACTGGCTGGGCGTCGTCGCCGCGTCCGCCGGTCTGAGCCTGATCGAGGAGCTGACCGTCGAGAAGATCAACGCGCACAACCTGGATCTGGCCGACCGTTTCCGTGCGGGCCTCGCCGAGCTCGGCCGGGAACCGGGGCCGGGTCGTTCGGCGATCGTCGTGGTCCCCGGCGCCGCTGACCTCGCGCCGCGGTTGGAGCGGGCGGATGTGATCGCATCGGCCAGGGCGGGGGCGTTGCGGTTCGCATTTCACCTCTACAACGACGAGAGTGACGTCGATCGCGCGCTCGAGGCGCTGGTCATTTGAGCGCGACCCTGGATCGCTGAGAGACGAACTCCAGACGCGCCGGATCCGAGCAGACGATTCCGCCGCCGATTTGCCCGGGGCCGGACGTGGTGTCCAAGGAGGGAGCGCAGCGAGACTCGACGTCACTTGCTCCGGCGCCACAACCGCCAACATCCTGGACGAGCCACAGCGCCTGCCCGTCGGGCCGGTGATGCCGCCGCAGATCGGCGCGGTCACACCGGACACCGAACTGGTCACGATAACCGTCGGCGGCAACGACCTCGGCCTGATCGGCGGCATGATCGCGCGCAGCTGCGGTCCCGGTCTCGTCGGCGCGCTCCCCGCCGTCTCCTTCCTCGCCTCGGAGCTTTGCGCGAGCGTCCTCGGCGATTCCGCCGAGCCCACCGCAGCCGATTTCGAACGGGTACAAGGATCGATCGCCGATGTCGTGCGCGCCGTCCAGTCGAAAGCGCCGAACGCGACCATCCTGCTCGTCGAATACCTGCCCGTTGTGGATCGTGACGCCACGGTCTGCGCGAAAGTGCCTCTCTCCCAATCGGATGCGAAAGCCGCCCGAGGCGTCTACGAAGGCCTGGTCGCCGCGTCCCGCGCCGCTGCCCTCGAGACCGGCGCGACGACCGTGGCGGCTCCGAACGCCGACGACCACCATGCCTGCGCCGCGACCCCCTGGACCTACGGCTTCAACAGCCCCCTCGACTCGGACGCACCAGACGTCGGTCTCATCGCCACCATCGCCAACTCCTACCACCCGAACACAACGGGCATGAGCGCCATCGCCGACCATCTCGCCCGCACTGCGTCAACTCCCCAACCACCATTCGACTACGGTCGATAGGGAAATGGATTCGACGCAGCGGTAGTAGTGTCGCTGTCGCACCGTTCCCACCCGCCCGGCCGGTAGACCCACCGTTCACCGCTGCCGTCTCGGGCGACGTAGGTGGCACCGATGGGAAGGTCTGTGACCTCACCGCTGTAGTACGCCAGCCGGAGCATGTCGACGGCCAGCCAGTACGCATAGTGGGCGGCCATCGATTCCCACTCCGCGCGTTCGAGTGACGTCATGAAATGCTCGTCGCGGCTGAGAGCGTCCCCGTGCTTGCAAGTCCAGTACAGCACCCGTTCCGGGCCGCTGTAGCCGCGTGGCACCAGCTCGCGCGCAGCGCCGCAGGTGGAACACGGGATCACCGGGTGCGGTGCGAATCGGTCCATCATCCAATGCAAGTCGATAATGCTGTGCTCGGTGTCGCGGCTGCCGCTGCCCCCGCCGGGAGTCAGGCAATCTGGACACCGCATGTCCCTGAAACCGTCACCGGTATCCGGCCACCGGCAGGCCACTGCGCGCCGCATCGCAAGCACCGGAACTTACCGCGCTGTGGTGCGGTCACCGAGAACTGGGTTGTGAATCCCGGCTTGTCGCGCAACGGGCCCGAATAGCCCGGATACGTGCCCAATTCCCCGCGCGGCCACGCGCTGGCCCGCTCCTGCGGCCACAGCAGCCCGATGACCTCGCTCACCGTGCGCCGGTCCCAGACCGCGCCGGGTCGTGCCGGAAGCCCGGCCGCGTTGAGCTGGCTGGCGAGGTCATCGACATCCGCGGCGAAAGACGCGTTCCGCTGAGCGAGTTCCCATACGCCTGCCTCGCTGTATCCGGCGCGTGTCGCCGCTGGTATGTTCGCCCACTGCAACGCGATTCGAATCCGGTGCTGGCGGTAGCGCTCGGTTTCGGCGCGAACCTGCAGCGCTGCCTGTTCGTCCGCACTGCCCGGCCACTGATCGACAGACCGGTCGCCGTACACCCGGCGTGGCATTACCGCCAGCGTGCCCGCACCTGGCGGAACCAAATCCTCCTCGTGGTAGCGAGCCAGACGACGCCCCGCACGTCTATCGAACTCGGCGAACGCCGCCTTCGCCTCGGCGATCGACTGCTTGCTCAGCTTCTGCGCGTCTTCCGGCGGCCGGAATTGCTTCCCGCCAACTTCTTTCGACATCGCCTCCCCGCCCCGCGGCATCCTGCCCATCGTGCAACGGTAACGGTAGGCGCCCCTGGCTTCGAGCCCTGCTCAGCAACCAGCGATCCGGAACACAGCGTGTGATGGCTTTGCTTGGTGAGCAGACTCCGAATCCGACGAACTCGTTCGCGCCCTCGACGGCTGACACCAGACCGAGAGACGTTGGGGCGCAGGAACCTCGATCAGGTCCTGGTAGCCGGTGCGGTGATCAACGGCAAGTCCAGTGCGGTGAGAATTCCCGGAGGGGCCGAGATCACCGCGGGCACCGCGTTCACGATCCGCATGGCGGTCGCGAGCAGTGTCGCGTAGTTGTGGTCGCCGCGCGGGCTGGAGGTCACCAGATCCATTGTGTAGCTGGGGTCGCCGGTGAGTTCTACGCGGTAGGAACCTTCTGGGTGGGCGGGCTGGGGCCAGTCGGGGCAGAGGTCGGGGCGGAGGCGGGTGACGTGTTCCAGTACCGTGACGACTCGGTCGCCGACCATGCCGCGCACCTCGAAACGTAGTGCGGCGGCGGTGCCTTCGGCGATGTGGCCGGTGGCGATGTCGAAGGATTCGGGCGCGGTGACGCGCTCGTAGCTCTCGGTGACGGCGTCGAGCTTCACTCCGATGCCCGCGGCGAGCTGGCGCACCACGCTGCCCCACGCCAAGGAGAGAACCCCGGGCTGCAACAACATCGGCGTCTCGTCCAGTGGTTTGCCGAAGCCCATGATGTCGACCATGACCGCGCGGTTGTCGTAGCTGGCGTAGTCGACGATCTCCATGCAGCGCAGCTGGTCGATGCGCAGGCAGGTTCCCGCGAGTGCCAGCGGCAGCAGGTCGTTGGCGAATCCGGGGTCGATGCCGTTCACCCACAGCGACGAATTGCCCTGCGCCGCAGCCTCTTGCACCGGCTTCAGCAGCTCGTCGGGCAGCACGCCGTACGGGTATTGGAAGAACACCGGCGCGCACGCGACAACATTGATGCCCGCTGCGAGCAGCACCCGCAGGTCCTCGATCGCCTCCGGCAGCCGATTGTCGGTCATCGAGCAATAGACGACGCAGTCGGGCCGAGCGTCCAGGATCGCCGCGACGTCGTTGGTGGCGGCGACGCCGACGGAACGGTCCAGCCCGGCGAGGACGCCCGCGTCCGTCCCGGCCTTGTCGGGGCCGGAGACCCACACGCCGGTCAGTTCGAGGTCGGGGTTGGCGATGACGCCCGCCAAGGCGTGGCGGCCGACATTGCCGGTGCCCCATTGCACTACGCGATAAGTCATGTCACAGATCCGGGATCGGGAGGTCGAGGTTGGGACTGATCAGGCCGCCGTCGGGTTCGAGCACCTTGCCGGTGAGGTACTTGCCCGCCGGGGACACCAAGTAGAGCGCGGCGGCGGCGATGTCCTCCGGCTCGCCGATGCGGTGCAACGGCGTCTTGGTCTCCAGTTGGCTGCGCATCGCGTCGTTCGCCGCGACGACTTCCAGCGCGGAGGTCAGGATCGAGCCCGGCGCGATGGCGTTGACTCGGATGCGGGGGTTCAGGTCCAGCGCGGCGAGCCGGGTGTAGTGCGCTAGAGCGGCCTTCGCGGTGCCGTAGGCGGCGAAGGCCCGGCCGGGCAACCGACCCATGGTCGAAGTGATGTTGAGAATCGAACCGCCACCGGCTGTTTCGAGAATGCGCGGCACTGCGGCGCGCACCAGGGCGTGCGCGTTGCCGACGTTGAACGCGAACGCCTCGGCCATCGCCTCGGGCGTGGTGTCGAGCAGTGGGCACGGCAGCGCGCCGCCGACATTGTTGACCACGATGTCGAGGCGACTGAACCGGTCCACCGCCGTGGCGGCCAGGCCCGCGGCGGCGTCGGCGTCGCTCAGGTCGGCGGACACCACGTGGGCCTGCCTGCCGACGGCCGCGATCTGTTCGGCGACCTCGTCCAACTGACTCTTGGTTCGCGCCGCGACAAGCACGTCCGCGCCCGCCTCCGCGAACGCGACAGCGATCGCCCTGCCGAGCCCCCGTCCCGCGCCGGTGACGACGGCGACCTGCCCGTCGATGCGAAATCGATCGAGAATCATCCGCTCTCCGATCTCGTGTCGAATATTCGACACTCAATGACTTATATTCGTCATCGTAAGTCGACGACCACACCGGCACAAGGGAATGACCGATGCAGTCCACCGAACCCGGCGACGCGCGCCGTTCGCCGTCCCCGCCGACCCGCCGCGTGGTCGAGATCGTTTCGTTGCTGGCGACGGCGACCGAGCCGCTGCCCGTCGCGACAATTGCCGAACGCCTCGGCATCGCAAGGGCAACGGCGACCGCCGTGCTCGCCGAACTCGACGCCGCGGGCTGGGCGGTGCGCGTCCCGGAGCGCGGCTACCGCGTCGGACCCGCGCTCGTCGCGCTCACCGCGGCCCGGCTGCCGCGCGGTGTCGGCGACCTGCTCACCGAGCTGACCGCGAAGACCGGCTGCGGCGCGACGCTGAGCCGCATCGAACCCGACCACCTCACCGTCCTCGACGTACGGCACGGCCCGGACCGCACGGTGCCGGGAATCCCTGTCGGCCACCGCATTCCGCTGCAATTCCCCGCGGGCGCGGCCGTCATGCCGTGGCGTTCGGCCACCGAACAGAACACCTGGCTCGCCACCACCGCCGAACCGGACCGCCGCACCGCGAGCGCCTTGCTCACCCTGGTGCGCGAGCGCGGCGTCGCACTGTTCCGGCCACGCGCCGACGACGCAGGGCTGGTCGACCTGCTCGCCGATCTGCTCACCGCGGCAGGAAGCGAACTGCTGCAACCGAATCTGCGCGCGCGGGCACTGCGCCAGCTCGCCGCGCTCACCGCACGGCCGTTCACCAGGAGCGAGCTGGACTCCGTCGCCGACCTACCGCTGAGCTACCTCGCCGCCCCGGTCTTCGACGCGAACGGATCGGCCTCCTTCGAAGTACAGCTCGGCCCACTTCGGACCAGCACGACCAAACCGGAGCGCGACGACTACATCGCCGCGACCCTGGCCGCCGCACGAGCGCTGACAGCGGCCATCGCCACGCAGTGAATAGGCCTGCGAGTAGTCGCCGGGCCGACCGGCACCGGAATCCGACTACGACGGTGACGGGAGTGTCGCCGTCAGCCGGTCACGGAGCGTGGGCCAGTCCAGGTGCGCCTGTTCGGCCCCCGGCACCGCCAGGAGCGCGGTGCCGCGCAACGTGGCGAGGGTGGCGAGCAACCATTCGCGGAAGCCGTCTCGCGCCGCGACCTCGGGAACGAGCTCACCAGCCAGATCGCCGACGGCGGTGGTCGCGAGGTTCGCCAGCATGGCCGCGACGTCGGCGAGTTCCACATCGTTGCGGGCGACGGCGTACAGCTCGAGCAGTGCACGGCTGATCGGCAGGTTGTGGACCTTCCACAGCAAGTCGAGCAGTGCGTCGAACCTCCCGGCGCCCGGCGGCAACGGGCCGACCTCGGCCCGCACATCGGCCACATAGCGTTCGACGATGCGCTCGAGAGCGGCCTTCACCAGCGCGGCCTTCGTCGGGTAGTAGTGCTGCATCGCGCCCTGGCTGACGCCGGCCCGAGCGGCCACCGCCGAAGCGCTCAACGCGACGAACCCCTGCTCGACGAGCATCGAGACTGTCGCCTTCAGCAGCCGATCCTGGGTCTCCGCTCGTCGTTCGGCTTGGCTCCGCCGTGGCGTCGTCTTGGCTCTGGTCACCCTCCGAAGGTTAGTACCGACCACTTGCAAGTTACTAACTTATATCTTAGCGTGTGCGCATGCCGTCCCCATCGAGCAATGCGCGAGGACTAGCGAACCGCGCCCTCCCGTCCCTCGCTTCCCTGGTCGTCCTTTGCGTCATGCTCTCCGAGCCAGCACTGCGGGACTTCCTGCTGGTGAACCTCGGCGTCCAGCTCGTCATCTTCGTGTGCGCTGCCTGCATCCCGGGGTGGCGCACGCTCCGGATGTCCTATGTCGACATCGCATGGCCCTGGGGGCTGTTCGCCCTCGGCGTCCTGACGCTCGCGATGAGCGACAGATCCCCGCTCGCCATAGCCGTGGCCGTCGTCTTCCTGGTGATGGGCGGACGCATGGGTATCGCGGCACTGGCCCTGTGGCGCCACGGCGAACTCGACCATGAGCTGCCGCGCTATCGGTTCCAGCGAAAGCGCTGGGCGAAGGCGACCCTGGGCAGCGAGCGGCTCGACCTCGTGGCCGAGATCCTGGTCCAGGCCGTCTCGAACGTCACCGTCATGGCCGTACCGGCGGCGCTGGTGATCGCGATCGACGGCGCCGGAATGAGCGCGGTCGCAGTGGCGGGCATCATCCTGTGGGCGGTGTCGTGGGTGCTGGAGTCCGTCGCCGACTTCCAGAAACTACGTTTCGTCCGGTCGATGTCGAAAACGAATACGCGGGGACATTGCGATGTCGGGCTGTGGAACTACAGCCGACACCCCAACTACTTCTTCCAGTGGATGCAGTGGAACGCGATCATCGTCTTGTGCTTGCCGGTGCTGCGCCGAGCATTCGACGAATTCACGCCCGTCGCGGCGATCGGCGCGGGCATCGGACTGTTCGCGCTGTCGTTGATCATGTACTGGTGTCTGGTGTTCTACACCGGCGCTGTCCCCGCGGAGTACTACAGCGCGCAGAAGAGGCCGGGCTACCGCGACTACCAGGCGCGGACCAACCGATTCATGCCCGGGTTCCGTCGCGAGAATGCTTCCGCCGGCGACACTGTGAGCTGAGGCGTCGACTTCGGCTCGGCAGTGGCGGGACTCTCAGCGCTCGGCGCCTTCCAGCAGTGCGAGATACCGGCGTCCGAACAGATAGGCGTCTCCCGGCCAGCGTGCGGAGAGATAGTTGCGATCTTCGACGACGAAGGCGCGGGTGTCGTCGGTGGCGGTGCCGCGCCTGGTGAGTTCCAGTGGGCCGCGCTGGAATTGAGTGGCCGGGTTGTCGAGAGCCGCGCGGACCTCGTCCTCGACGTAGGCCGGGTACGTGCGGTAGTAGCGGCCGAGTCGCCATGCGGTGCTCAAATACGCGATTCGCTCCATGTACTTGGGCAGGCAAGTGGTGCGACGCTGGGCGAGCACGCTACGGCCGGTAGCGGGATCCTCGGACCGGGCGAGGACGAGGACACCGTGGCAGATGGCGCCCACCGGCCGGTCCAAAGTCCAGAACCTCGCGACCTGTCGCTGCAGCGTCTCCGAGCCCAGGTACTGCCGCATGCCGGAGGCGTGTCCGCCGGGTAGCAGCAGTCCGTCGAAGTCCTCCACGTCGACCTCGGACCAGGAGACGGTGGCGCTGAATTCCGGTGTGCCGGTGAGCTGTTGATAGAAGGCCCGAGGCTCGGCTTCGGCACCCAGTCGACCGAAGACGACTCCGGTCACCAGCCGCGGATCCGCCGCGGGCACCGTACCCGCTCGCTCGGTGGCGAAGACGACCTCGTGTCCGGCGTCGGTCAGGATCCGCCAAGGCACGGCGACCTCGGTGACGTCGAAGTCGTGGTCGGGAACCGGCATGAGGACGCGCATACGCACATCATCGCAGCCGGCACCCGTCCGTGTCCGGAAGCGTTGGACGGTGCGGTCAGGCAACGTCCGCCGCCGACACAAGCGGGTGCCTGCTGCGGCGCTGAACGATCAGGCCCGCGAGCGACCTTCAGCGGCGATCGATCAGTTGGCCAAGGCGTGCTCGGCACCCCGGTGCAGCGGTACCGGCGCGGTCTCACGCGCGGTGTCGCGGGTGATCCCCTTGGCGGCCGAATTCGCCTGTTCCAGTTGCGGTTTGCGATCGAACAGCGTCTTGGTCAGCACACAGGCCAGATCGGCGTCCAGATCGTCGCGCACCAGAAGGACATTCGGAACGACGATGGTCGCCGCGTCCGCGGGCAGCCCGTAGGTCGCGGCCGGAATCTTGCCCGCCTCGTACACCGGGTTCACCTCACGCAAACGCGGTGCCAGATCGGCGATGTCGAGGAAGCGGACCTTGTCCCCCGCCGAGGTGAACAGGTCGGTGATGCCAGGGGTGGGCAGGCCGCCGGAGAAGAACATGGCGTCGATGGAGCCGTCCTTCATGCCGTCGACGGTCTTGGTCAGATCCAGCCGCTGGGCGGAGATGTCGCGCTCGGGGTCGATTCCGGCGGCGGCCAGCACCCGCTGGGCGATGACCTCCGTGCCCGACTTCGGCGATCCGGTGGAGACGCGCTTGCCGCGCAGGTCCGCGACCGAGGAGATGTTCGCGCCGTTGCGCACGATCACCTGGGTGTAGTTCGGATAGAGCCGCGAAAGCGCCTGCACCGGTTGCTTTTTGCCGTCGAAGCCACCGGTGCCGAGCACCGCGTCGGCGGCGGTGTCGGCGAGCGAGAAGGCCACCTGATAGGTGCCCGCCACCAGCTGCTGGATGTTCTGCACCGACGCGCCGGTCTCGGCGGCGGTGGCCTTCACCGTGCCGTCGGTGGCCTGCGCGACCTGCTCGGCGTAGGCGTTGCCCAGCGCGAAGTAGACGCCGGTGGCGTTGCCCGTCGCGATGCCGACGCGCGAATCCTGTTTCACCTCGCAGGTGACCGCGCCGCCCGCGTCGGTGCGCGGTGCGTCCTGGCGACCACCGCAGCCAGCGAGCAGACCGGCCGTCACGGCGGTGACGGCGACAATCGTTGCGACTCTTCTCACTTCGTCCTCCTTCGGGAGAGCAACGTGTACCCGGCGGCGGCCGCGAGCGCGGCGAGCCCGACGATCAACGCGACGGGTTCCAGGTACAGCAGCACCAATCCGCCCGCCCCGGCGAGCACCCGCGCGGCCACCGGCGCCGGTCCGATGCCCAGCAGCCAGCCGCCGGTGGCCGAGGCCAATGCGGCGACACCCACACAGGCCACCACGCTGGTCCACAGCACACCCAGCACGGGCCCGGTGCCGAGCAGGTGTTCGCCGGGTTCGGTGAGCACGAACACGATCGGCACCAGGAACGCGGGCAGCGCGTACTTCAGCGCCTGCCACATGGTCGGCACCGTGCGACCACCGGTCACCGCCGACGCGCCGACAGCGGCCAGCGCCGTCGGCGGGGTGACCTCGGAGAGCACCGAGTAGTAGAAGACGAACATGGCCGCGGCGGGCGCGGGCACGTCCAAAGCGAGCAGGGCGGGCCCGATGATCGCCCAGCCGATGATGAACGAGGCGGTGACCGGCACCGCGAGACCGAGCAGCGCCAGGGCGACCGCGGCGAAGGCCACGGTGCAGGCGAGCACGACGGTTTGATTGTCCGAGAGTGCCGAGGCCCAGCGGACGAGCAGCGCGGCCAGTTGCGCGCCGAGTCCGGTCTTGGTGGTCATCGCGGTGATCACGCCCGCCGCGGTGCACACCGCGACCACCGGCAGCGCGGAACGGACGCCGCTACTGAGCGCGTGGAACACCTGCCGTGGCGAACGAGCCCGGCTGCGGGTACGCGCGTCGAGGAAGGCGAGGGCGAAGGCCAGAAGGGTCGCGTAGACGACGGCACGGGTCGCGCTGACATCGAGGAGCAGCAGCACGACGATCGCGATCAGCGACAGGAAGTGGTAGCCGAAGCGGGCAAGCAGCCGCCAGGCCGACGTGCCGCCGATCTCCACCGGCCTGGTGCCGAGCCTGCGCGCGTCGATCTCCACGGCGAGCAGGATGCCCAGGTAGTAGAGCACCGTCGGGATCAACGCCCAGCCGAGCACCGTCACGTAGGAGACCTCGAGGTACTCGGCGACGATGAACGCCGCGGCGCCGAGCGTCGGCGGCGAGAGGATCGCGCCGACGCCGGCCGCGGCCAGCATGCCGCCCGCCTGCTCCGGCGGATATCCCGCACGCTTGAGGATCGGCCAGGTCACCGCGCCGACGCTGACCGCGGTCGCGGTGCCGGAGCCGGACACCGTGCCGAGCAGGAAACCCGAAGCCACCGCGGTGCGCCCGGCCGCGCCTCGGGACCGGCGGAACGCCGCCACCGACAGATCGACGAAGAACTGTGCGGCGCCGGAGAATTCGAGCACCGCGCCGTACAGCGTGAACAACACGATGTAGGTCGCCGCGACGTCGAGCGGGGTGCCGTAGAAGCCGCTGCCCGAGTTGTACAGCGCGTCCACGATCTGACCGAAGTCCAGACCCGCGTGCGCGATGGTCCACTGCTGCGGGAGCAGCCCGCCGTAGTAGCCGTAGGCGAGAAACGCCAGACACACCGCGGGCAGCACCCACCCGGTGGTCCGGCGGCAGGCCTCGAGCACCAGCACGAGCAGCACGGTGCCCATGGCGACGTCCACCGGGTCGAGCAGCCCCTGCCGGTCCAGGAATTCGTTGTAACCCCCACCACCCGAACCGATTCCGAACGGCAGCACCGGATAGACGCAGACCACCAACGTCAGCGCCGCCAGCGCCCAGTCCAGCACGCCAGGCCCCGAGGCTCGGTCGAGCAGCCGAAGTCCCGAGCGGTACGCCAGGAAGATCAGCGGCAGCGTTCCCGCGAGGAACACCACCAGGTAGTACTGACTGCCCTGCGACAGCGGCCGAAACACCTGCCACACCGCGAGGATCGCGATCGCGAACGCCGCGACCGCGACCACCCGCTCGGGCCACCCGCTCAGTTCGCGAGCGGGTCGCTCGGCATCGTCCACTTCGAGCGTGTCGATCGCAGGCCGCTGCTCTGTATCAGGCAGCTCCTCGTCGAGCTGAGGGTCCCGCGTGTCGGACATCGTGCGAAAGTACCAACGCCGTGCGCCCGATTCGCCCGGATTCGCGAAGGTGGTGCGCTCGCGGCGTGCTCAACCCGAAATCTTTGCGGAATCATGAGGTTCGTACAGCACGACCGACCACGGCGTGCCCGGCGCCGCTTCGATCGCGGCGCGCCGTTCGTGCGGACCGATTGCCGGATCCGCCACCGCGACACCCGCCCCGCGCAGGGCGGCGACGACGGCGTCGAGGTCGGCGACCTTGACCGAGAGCGCCGCCGCGTCCCCTTCGCGATCCTTCCCGGCCACCATGACGCGGGCCGGACCGACGTCGAACTGTGCCCACCGGTCGCCGTCGACGAAGGTGGGCGGCCCGCCGAACAGCGCGCTCAGCAGCGCGACGGTGGCGGGCAGATCGTCGGTGGGCAGGATCGTGCCGATCCGCTCGATGCTCATTTCTCGCTCCCGAAGGCACGTCGGACGGCCGAGAACGCGGCAGCGGCGGCTTTTTCGGCATCCGGAAGGTGATCGGCCATGCTCGCGAAGCCGTGGAACATCCCGTCGTAGCGGACCATTTCGGTGGGGACGCGCGCCGCACGCAACCGGGCGGCGTACGCCTCCCCCTCGTCGCGCAGCGGATCGAACTCCGCGGTGAGGACGTGAGCGGGCGGCAGTCCGGACAGGTCGGCGGCGCGCGGCGGCGCGGCGTAGGGGTGGTCGCCGTCGCCGTCGGGGCCGAGGTACTGCTCCCAATACCACCGCAAGTGCGCGGCCGTGGTGAAGTAGCCCTCGGCGTTGTCTCGGTAGGAGGCGGTGTCGCGAGACGGGTCCAGCATCGGATAGATCAGCAGCTGATGCGCCAGCGCGGGCCCGCCGCGGTCCCTGGCCATCAGCGTCGTCACGGCGGCCAGATTGCCGCCGGAACTGTCGCCCGCCACCGCGATTCGGGTGGGATCGCCGCCGAACTCGGCGGCATGGTCCGCGACCCAGCGCAGCACCGCGTAGGCGTCCTCGGCGGCCGCGGGGAACCGATGCTCGGGCGCCTGGCGGTAGTCGACCGAGACCACGATCGCGCCGACGCCGTTGGTCATCGTCCGGCAGAACCGGTCGTGGCTGTCCAGGCTGCAAATGGTGAATCCGCCGCCGTGACAGAACACCACCACGGGCAGGTCGAGTCCGGCGTCGACGGGCCAGTAGATCCGCACCCGCACCTCCGGCGCCCCGTCCGGCCCTGGCACCGTCCGCTCCTGGACCCGTCCGACCGGGATCGGCTCGACGGCCGCCGCGGGCCGCGCCGCCAGCAGGCGACGAGCCTCGACGGCGTCGAGTACCTCGGTGCCGAGCTTCGGGAAGGCGGCCGAGGCCAGCTCCACGATGGCGCGGGCTTCGGGTTTCAACGGCACGATCGGCTCCTTACTCCATGCCCGGCAGCTGCGCGCCGGGTGGAATGAACTGCCCGGCGGACAAGCCGCCATCGATGGCGAGTTCCGCGCCGGTGACGAAGGCCGAGGCATCCGAGGCCAGGAAGGCGACCAGGTCGGCCACCTCACCGGGCAACCCCACCCGACCGAGCGGCAGCGCCGGGAAACTACCTGGGCCCGTGGCCAATCCGAGGTGGCCGATCATCGGTGTGTGGATCGGGCCGGGGTGCACCGAGTTCACCCGGATGCCCGCGGGACCGAGCTCGAGCGCCGCGGTCTTCGTTAGCCCGCGCAGTCCCCACTTCGACGCACCGTAGGCGGCGTGTCCCATCAGACCCTGGAGACCGGCCTGCGAGGAGATGTTCACGATGGACCCGCCGCCCGCGGCCGCCAGCGGACCCGCCACGGCCTTGATGCCGAGGAAGGATCCGACCAGGTTGACCCGCAGAATCCGTTCCAGCTCTTCGGCACTGGTGTCGGTGAGCGCCTTGGTCGTGTAGATCGCGGCGTTGTTCACCAGCACGTCGAGTCGGCCGAATTCGCGTTCGGCAGTCTGCACCGCCGTCGCCCACTCGGACTCACTGCTCACGTCGTGCGCCACGAAACGCGCGGCGTCGCCAAGCGATTCGGCCACCGCTTTGCCTTCGTCGGCCAGCACGTCGGTGATCACCACGCGCGCACCGAGTTCGACGAACAGCCGCGCTTCGGCCTCGCCTTGGCCGCGGGCGGCGCCGGTGATGATCGCGACCTTCCCGTTCAAAGTCGTCATCGTCACTCCTCGTTCTTCCGGAAGTGCGGGATCACCGTCTCGCCCCAGTGCCGGATGGTCTCCAGGCAGGCCTCCTGCGGCACGGTGCCCATCTGGATCAGGCACAGGATCTCGTCGGCGCCCGCCGCCTTCAGCCGTTCGACGTAGGCGATGGCGTCCTCGGGCGAGCCGTAGGCGTGTTCGGCGTTGAACACCGAGGTCGCGCCGGCCTTCACCGGGATCTTGGCCTCGTGCAGGTAGGCGACGTGGTCGTCGGCGGCCTGCTTGATGGCGGCCAGCTCGTCGGCGTTGGGGTCGACGGCCTCGTCCGGCACCGGTCCCGCGCCGTACCAGTGCTTGATCGACTGCGCGAAGAACCGCTGGCCGCGCGCACCGATCTGCTGCGCCTTCTCGCGATCCTCCAGCACGATCGTCGGGCACAGCGCCGCGAAGTGATCGTTGACGACGGTGGAGACGAACTTCTCGCCGGTGCGTTCGGCGATGGCCTGGTCGTAGGTGCGGCGCAGCTCGGCGATCTCCTCCACGCCCGCGAAGCCGAGGACCAGCGCGCCGATGCCGTAATCGGCGGCCAGCTTCAGGGTGTCCTTCTTGGTGCACGCCATGAACAGCGGCGGGTGCGGCAGCTGGATCGGGCGCGGCAGCATCGGGTGCGGGTCGATGTCGAGCAGCTCGCCGTGCCATTCGAACTCGCCCTCGGGGTCCTGCCAGGCCTTGCCGATGATGCGCAGCGATTCCTCGACCTCCTGGTAGGTGCGGTCGGGATCGACCCCGCACATGGAGGTCTCCTGCGGGGTGGCGCCGCGGCCCGCGCCCAGGTTCACCCGGCCGTTGGAGAGCACGTCGAGCATGGCGGCGCGTTCGGCGGCGCGCACCGGATGGTTGAAGTTGAACGGCATGCAGACCACGCCGTGACCGATCCGGATACGCTCGGTGCGCGCGGCCACCCAGGTCAGGAAGATCTCCGGGGCGCTCATATGCGCGTACCACTTCAACCCGTGATGCTCGACTGCCCAGACGGTGTCGAAGCCCATCTCCTCGGCCAGCACGGCCTGCTCCACGCAGTCGCGCAGCACCTGCCGTTCGTGCTCGGCCGACGGATCGGTCATCTGCGCCTCGAAGATCATCGAGAACTTCATGCATTGCCTCCACTTCTCAATATGCCTAGTAGGAATATTTCCGATGCTGCCGTGGAGGTCAGGTGCATGTCTCGCTGGCTGAGACTGCGCACCCCTGCGCCGACACCGGAGACCTAGCTTCGAAGCGAGGCAGCAGAAAGGAAGGACCGCAGTGGGTCGACTCGAAGGCAAGGTCGCGCTGATCACCGGTGGCGCGCGCGGGATGGGCGCCGAACATGTGCGCCGCTTCGTCGCCGAAGGCGCGCGGGTGGTGTTCGGCGATGTGCTCGACGAGCAGGGCGCGGAACTCGCGGCCGAGCTCGGCGCGGCCGCCCACTACGTGCACCACGACGTGACCAGCGAGGCGGACTGGACCGCGGCGGTGGACACTGCGCGCGAGAGGTTCGGCAAGCTCGACGTGCTGGTGAACAACGCGGGCATCCTGCGCTTCCAGAGCATCGCGGACATGAGCCTCGCCGATTTCAGCACCATCATGAACGTCAACGTGACCGGGACCTGGCTGGGCATCAAGACCGCGACGCCCGCGCTCACCGAGGCAGGCGGCGGGTCCATCGTCAACATCTCCTCGGTCGAGGGATTCATCGGCGCGGCGGGTCTTTCCGCTTACAGCGCAAGCAAATTCGCGCTGCGCGGCGTCACCAAGTCGGCCTCGCGCGAGCTGGGCAAGGCGGGCATCCGGGTGAACTCGGTACACCCCGGCGGCATCGCCACGCCGATGACCGCCAACGCGTCCTCCGGCGTGGACGGAGACAAGTTCTTCGCCGGGCTGCCGATCCCGCGCTGGGGTCGTCCCGAGGAGGTCACCGAGGCGGTGGTCTTCCTGGCCTCCGACGCCGCGGGCTACTGCACCGGCACCGAGGTGGTCGTCGACGGCGGCATGCTCACCGGCGCGGGCTACTGAATCGGAAAGGCAGACGATGTCTGAACAGAAGTCCACGGAGGCCGTCTACGACGTGGTGGTCGTCGGTTCCGGCGCGGCGGGCATGACCGCCGCGCTGACCGCCGCCTATCGCGGCCTCTCGGTGGTGCTCATCGAGAAGAGCCGCACCTTCGGCGGTTCCACCGCGCGCTCCGGCGGCGGCGTGTGGATCCCGAACAATCCGGTGCTGGTGCGCGAGGGTGTGCCGGACAGCCCCGATCTGGCCCGCGTCTACTTGAAATCCGTGGTGGGCGATCGGGTTCCGCAGGCCAAGCAGGACGCGTTCCTGGACAACGGCCCGCGCATGATGACCTACCTGAGCTCGCGCACCCCGCACCTCGAATTCGTCTACGACCGTGGGTATTCCGATTACCACCCGGAACTGCCCGGCGGTCTGGCCCAGGGGCGCAGCATCGAGCCCGCCATCGTCGACGGCCGCCTGCTCGGCGACGACCTGGCGCTGATCAACCAGCCGACGATGTCCGGTCCGAAGGGAATCGCCTTCACCGTCAGCGACTTCCACGATCTCAACATGATCGCGCGCACCTGGAAGGGCAAGCGCACCGCCATGAAGGTCGGCGCCAAGGCGGTCGTGAACAAGCTGCGCGGGCGTCTGCCGCTCAGCCTCGGCAAGGCGCTCGTCGCCCGGCTGTGGCTGGCGCTGCGCGACGCGGACGTTCCGGTGTGGCTGAACACGCCGCTCACCGAACTGATCACCGAGGACGGCGCCGTGGTCGGCGTGCGGGCCGAGCGCGACGGCGCGCCGATCGTGCTGCGGGCGCGGCGCGGCGTCGTGCTGGCCGCGGGCGGCTTCGAGCACAACCTGGAGATGCGCGAGCAGTACTTCGCCGCGCCGGTGAGCACCGACTGGACCGTCGGCGCCACCGAGAACGTCGGCGACGGCATCCGCGCGGGCGAAAGCGTCGGCGCCGCACTCGATCTCATGGACGACGCGTGGTGGGGTCCGTCGGTGCGCAACCCCGACGGACCGCCGTTCTTCTGCCTGGCCGAACGCTCGCAGCCCGGCGCCATCATGGTCAACGACGCGGGTCAGCGGTTCACCAACGAATCGGCCAGCTACGTCGACGTCGTGCACACCATGTACGAGCGCCACGAGACCGGGATCGGCCACGTGCCAGCGCACTTCATCATGGACCAGCGCTTCCGCGATCGGTACCTGTTCCTCGGCACCTTCCCGAAGCAGGCCATCCCGCAGAAATACTTCGACGCGGGCATTATCAAGAAGGCCGACACCCTCGAAGAACTCGCGGACAAGATCGGCGTTCCGGCCGACGCGCTGACCTCGACGGTCCAGCGGTTCAACGGCTTCGCGGTCGCCGGGCGCGACGAGGACTTCCACCGCGGCGAATCCGCCTACGACCGCTACTACGGCGATCCGACGGTGAAGCCGAACCCGTGCCTCGCGCCGATCGAGAAGCCGCCGTTCTACGCGGTGGAGATGGTGCCCGGCGATCTCGGCACCAAGGGCGGTCTGCTCACCGACGAGCACTCCCGGGTGCTGCGCGCCGACGGCGCGCCGATCGCGGGACTGTACGCGGCGGGCAACAACTCGGCCGCCGTGATGGGCAACAGCTACGCGGGGGCGGGCGCGACCATCGGCCCTGCCATGGTGTTCGGCTACATCGCCGCCAACCACCTCGCCGATCTCGACCGAGCGTGAAAGGACAGGACATGGACAGGGTCAGCGGTAAGACGGTCATCGTGACCGGCGGTGCGCGGGGCATGGGCGCGGCATTCGCGCGCAAGCTCGCGAGTCAGGGCGCGGCGGTGGTGATCACCGACGTGCTCACCGAGGAGGGCAAGGCCGTCGCCGCCGAAATCGGCGAGCGGGCGCTGTTCCTTCCGCACGACGTGACCGACGAAAATGCTTGGCAATCAGTCGTTTCCGAAGCGGAGCGAGCCTTCGGGCCGGTCTCCGGGCTGATCAACAACGCGGGCATCGTGCACGTCGACCCGATCGAGAAACTCGCCGAAGCGGACTACCGCAAGGTGATCGACGTCAACCAAGTGGGCGTGTACCTCGGCATGAAAGCCGTTGTGTCCTCGATGCGCCAGGCGGGTGGTGGTTCCATCGTGAACATCTCCTCCATCGGCGGCATCATCGGCCTCCCCAACATCCTCGGCTACGTCGCGTCCAAGTGGGCGGTGCGCGGCATGAGCAAGGCCGCGGCGCAGGAGTTCGGCGCGGACGGAATCCGCGTCAACTCGGTGCATCCCGGCGTCGTCGCGACCGAGATGACCGCCACCTCGGACCGTTCCCACTCGATGGTGCACGACCAGCCGCTGCCCCGCGCCGCCAGCCCCGAGGAGCTGGCCAACGTGGTGCTGTTCCTGATCTCCGACGAGTCGGCCTACTGCACCGGCGCGGAATTCGTCGCCGACGGCGGCTACACGACCAAATGACACGAGGACAACTGCTGTGAAGAACTTCCAGGACAAGGTCGCCGTCATCACCGGCGCCGGGGCGGGGATCGGGCGGGCGCTGGCGCTCGAATTGGCGCGCGACGGCGCGCGTCTCGCGCTGTCCGGGCGCGACCTGGCCAATGTCAGCGAGACCGCCGCGCTGTGCGAGCAGGTGGGTGCGAAGGCGCGCGCCTACAAACTCGACGTCACCGACCGCGACGCCTTCTACGCGCACGCCGAGGAGGTGCGCGCCGACTTCGGTCCGGCCAATCTGCTGGTCAACAATGCGGGCGTCTCGCTGACGGCCACCGTCGAGGAACTCAGCTGGGAGGACTTCGAGTGGATCGTGAACATCAATTTCTGGGGCGTCATGTACGGAACCAAGGCGTTTCTTCCGCAGGTGATCGCCTCCGGTGACGGGCACATCGCCAATGTCTCCAGCATGTTCGGCCTGGCCGCGTGCCCGAGCCAAGGTGCCTACAACGCAACGAAATTCGGTATTCGCGGCTTCACCGACGCGCTGCGCCAGGAGATGAAGATCGCCGGTCATCCGGTCGGTGTGAGCAGCGTGCACCCGGGCATGGTGAAGACCGAGATCGCCTGGAAGGCCCGCGCGGGTGGCGATCGCGACCGCGACGCCCTCGCCGCCAACTTCGATCGGCTGGCCAAGACCACGCCCGAGGCCGCGGCGAAGATCATCCTGCGCGGCATCCAGAAGGACAAGGCCAAGATCCTCGTCGGCGCCGACGCCCGCGTCATCGATCTGCTGCCCCGGCTTTTCGGCTCTGGTTACCAGCGGATCATCACGGCCCAGATGAAGAACGAGGTCAACTGAGCAAACAAGGCGTTACGGGCCCGGCAACCGGTGGCAAGCTGGAACTGTGCGTGCTCAGGATGTCCGGATCGGGGAACTCTACGTAGTCGAGGTGCCCCATCGGCTGCCCGCGCGCACCGCCAGGCTGCGCGCCGGGGAGTGGGAATTGTGGCGGCTGCGCGGGTGTCGGTTCCGCGCCGTCGTCACCGCGCTCGACACCACCGTGCGTCCGGCCACCGTCGAAGCGTTGCGGGTGACACGGCACAGCGTCACCCGCGTCGACCTGACCGCCGAGCAGGCCGCCGGTCTAGGCCTCCCCGACGGCCGATACCACTTGCTCGGCATGATCTTCGACAACGACGGCCACCCCATCGAACTCCCCGACCTCGAACCCCTCCGCGCCTCCGTCCGCTGGCTCTACCCCCTCGCCGAACACCGCCCACCCGGCACCCACCGCGACATCGACTTCCACCCCGCCCTCTGAACACTCGCCTGGTAGCGTCGGCCGTACAGGGTCTAGTACGGCCGGGGGGTGAAAGTGGATACCGCGCAACGCTATCTGCGGTTCGCACGATTCGAGGCACACGGCCACTCGCCGTGTTATGCGGACTGGACGCGGCGGATCGCCGACGATACGGAAGTGCTCGCGCTCGTCGAGCGACTACCCACCGCCAAGCGTCAGCCCAATCTCGTGCTGGCCTCCGCGCGGTACGTCGGCGCACGACAGGGGCCGTTCGAGGAGTTCAAGGACTTCCTGATCGACAACTGGCCGCTCGTCCACGGCGTCGCCATGACGCACAGCACCCAGACGAACGAACCGGCACGTGCGGCGGTGCTGCTCCCATTGTTCACCCGGATCGCCGATCCGGAACCGGTCCATCTCATCGAGATCGGCGCGTCGGCGGGATTGTGCCTGTATCCGGACAAGTACAGCTACCGGTACGACGACCGTCCCTGGCTGAACCCGTGGTCGGGGCCATCGCCGGTTCGGTTGTCGTGCAAGACCATCGGCGATCCGCCGATGCCCGAGCGTCTTCCCGCGGTGATCGGCCGGGTGGGCGTCGACCTGAACCCACTGGACGTCGGCGACGCCGAGCACATGCGCTGGCTCGAGTGCCTGATCTGGCCGGAACAGCAAGAGCGGCTCGACCGCCTGCATCGTGCCGCGGCGATCGTCCGCGCGGACCCGCCCGAGTTCGTCCGCGGCGATCTCAACGACACCATCGAAGAGCTGGTGCGTGCCGCTCCGGACAACGCGCAGGTCGTCGTGTTCGGCAGCGCCGTCCTCGCCTACCTCGACGCCGACGAGCGCGCTCGGTTCGTCGAAACCATCCGCGGGTTGCGGTGCACTTGGATCGCCAACGAGGGCTGCGGCGTCGTTCCCGTCGGCCGTGGCCTTCTGCCGAAATCGTGCTCCGAGACGCGTGATCGGTTCGTGCTCACCGAAGACGGTGTGCCGGTTGCCTATTCGGGGCCGCACGGGCAGAGTCTCGAGTGGTTCCGGCGGAACTGAGAACTGGGTCGCCCAGTCGCGCGGCGACTGTCTTCGATTTCACGGCACAAGATCGACACTCGTGAAGCTGTTCCGGTGTGTCACGAGGGACGGTCGATCTTGGACCAGCGGTGGGCCGACTGAGGTGAATCGGTAACTGCGCGACGGATTTCCGGAAACTCTCCCGAGACGCACCGCTCTGCGACATAGTGGTAGACGCTCGCGTACCCCACTCATACGCGGGCGTACCTTACTCGATGTTCGTGAATTGGATCAGAAACTGCATGAGGACGAGCACATTTCCGGCGGCGGCGAGCGCCGTCGCCATCACAGCCTTGATCGTCGGATCGGCGGGCGGATTTCCCGGGGCGGCCCACGCCGACAACGCACCCGGTTCGCCAACGGTGATCACGGTCGACACCACGGAAGACGGCGTGGTGGCCGATCCACAAAGCGGGCTATGCCGTACTACCGCTGGCGCCTGCACATTGCGAGCGGCAATTCAGACGGCCAATGCCCGGCCAGGAAGCACAGTGGTGGTGCCCGAGGGACGCTACATCTTGACGATCCCTCCCGATCCACGGAAGGTGCAGGGCCGCAACCCGGATCCGACCACGGGAGACCTGAACCTCACCGTGCCGACAACGCTGCGTGGCGCGGGCGGTGATCGAACAGTGCTGGACGCCAACGGAATCGACCGGGTACTCAGTATCTCCGCGCCCGTGACGTTGACGGGGCTGACCGTGACCGGCGGAGTTACCGCGCAGCACGAGATCCCGTACTACGACACCGGCGGCGGCGGAATCTCCAATTCGTCGAACCTCGTACTCGACGATGTCGTGGTCCGGGGTAACAGCGCCGGGTACGGCGGCGGGATCTTCAACGTGCCGGGGTCGGACCTGCAGACGAGAAATACGGTCATCACCGGCAACACCTCCGGCGAGGCGGGTGGCGTGCGCTGCGACAACACCTGCACCTTCACCGACTCGACGATCTCCGACAACCGCGTGGTCAATCCCGAAGTCTGGTACCGCCCAGGTGGATTCGCCGGACGCGGCGGCGGCGTCGACGTCCGTGGACGGGGCGTGGTGACCTTCGATCGTTCGACCGTCACCGGAAACAGTGCCTCGGACGCGGGCGGCGGCATCAACGTGGCGCCCGCCTACCTCGACACCCTCCCGCGCCTGTTGACGGATGTGATCAATGTTCCAGTGGGAACCGTAGTGTTGCGGAACTCGACCATCAGGGGCAACACCTCCGGCACCGTTCGGGACAACTGCGCGAAGGTGTTCGCGCGGATCGTCTCCGAGGGCGGCAACACCAGCGACGATACTTCCTGCGACCTCACCGGGCCGGGCGACAGAGTCGTGCCCTAGCAGGTAGAGGTCGCCAGCCCGAGCAGCGTGCGGTGGATGTACAGCACGATGTCCTCGAGCTCGAGCAAGTCACCGCCCGCGCGCAGGGTCCTGCGGACGGCCTCGTTGGTCGCATCGGTCACCGCCAGATACGCATCGTCCGGCACCGATGGATCAACGGGGCCTGCCCCCGCACGCCACGATCGGATGAACCCGGCGAACCAGTGTTGGCACCGTTCGAACGACTCGATCGCCCGCGTCCCGGCCGGGGCGGTCTCCAGGTAGAACGAGCGGGCGAACGACGGTTCGTCACGCAACAGGGTGAGATATTCGCGAATTCCGAGCCGCAGCGCCTCGAGCGGCTCCACCGGTTCGGCGAACACCTCCCGCATCACGCGCTCGAGATGCTCGATCATCAGATCCCGACCCGTCTCGGCCGCGGCGAGGAAGCACGCTTCCTTGTCCGGGAAGTGCTGGTAGAACGTTCGGCGCGAAACCTTCGCCGCCGCAGCGATATCCGCGATCGTCGCGGTGAGATAGCCGCGATCCGCGACGACGACCGTCACCCCGTACAAGAGCCGCTGCCGCTGCGACCCGGTCACCAGCTCACGAGCAAGGCCGTGCGGCCCGTGCGGCAACTCCGCCAGGGTCGGCTCCAGCAACTTCTTACGTCCCACCCGCACCTTCATATCAGGCGCGTCCCTGGCGGGAAGAGCCGGTTCGGCGGACCGCAAGCGGACAGATCGGGGTCGCTGCCGTCTCGGGCCTACTGGGCCTCAACTCGAATCACCAGCCGCGTGAAGGAGTTTGGTGGCGAGAGCGCGGAGGTGGGTGGCCATTTCCGGGGGATGGCGAACTTCGAAGGGGAGGTCGAGGTGGGCGATGCGCAGGGCGGTCCATTCGAGGGAGTCGGCGGTGGTGCGGAGCAGGCAGGTGTGGTCGTCGAGGGGTTCGACTTCGGCGGTGCGCACGCGGAAGCGGTCGGCGAGTTCCGCGGCGGAGGCGTGGACCAGCAGTTCGACGTGCTGGACGGGGCGGGCCAGAGCGAGCGAGCGGGTGACGAAGGCGGCGGGGTCGGCGTCGGGCAACTCGCGCGGCGCGAAACGCACCCCGATGGGCAGCGTGGACGCGATGCGGTCCACGCGGAACGTGCGCCAGTCGGCGCGGTCGACGTCCCAGGCGACGAGATACCAGCGGCGCCCGGCCGAGACCAGGCTGTGCGGCTCGACCAGCCTGCGCGACTCGGTGTCGTCTTTGGCGATGTAGGAGAAGCGAATTCGCTCGTGGTCGCGGGCGCAGGCGGCCAGCGCCACCAAGGTCTCGGGATCCACCCGCGGACCCGCGGGCGGTCCGGCCAGATCGACGGTGCTGGTCTGCACCGCGTCCACGCGCCTGCGCAACCGATCCGGCAGCACCTGCTGAAGTTTCACCAGCGCCCGCGCGGCCGATTCCTCGCTGCCCGCCACACCGCCGAGCGCGGCGTGGCGCAAGCCGAGCGTGATCGCGACCGCCTCCTCGTCGTCGAGCAGCAGCGGCGGCAGCGCGGCCCCCGATTCCAGCCGGTAACCGCCGACCGCGCCGAGCCCCGAGCGCACGGGATAGTCCAGCTCGCGCAGCCGCTCGATATCGCGGCGCACCGTGCGCACGGTGACGCCGAGCCGCTGTGCCAGCTCGGGCCCACTCCACTCCCGCCGCGTCTGCAACAGCGCGAGGAGTTGGAGAAGCCGGGCGGCGGTATCGGTCACAGCGCCCAGTATGCCGCGCAATGAGGACCGATCCAGACCTCATTCGTGCTTACCGTGGCGCTGGTGAACGCAGAGACCATCGAGATCGTCGGAGCACGGGTGCACAATTTGCGCGACGTGACCCTCCGAATTCCCAAGGGCAAGATCGTCGTCTTCACCGGGGTATCCGGGTCGGGCAAGTCGTCGGTGGTGTTCGGCACCGTCGCGGTGGAGTCGCAACGCCAGCTCAACGAGACCTTCACCTGGTTCATCCGCAACCGACTGCCCAAGTACGAGCGCCCGGACGCGGACGTCATCGACAACCTGGCGCCCGCGGTGGTAGTCGACCAGAAACCGATCGGCGGCAATTCCCGCTCCACCGTCGGCACCATGACCGATATCCAATCGATCATCCGCGTCCTGTTCTCCCGGCACGGCGTGCCGAGCGCCGGTGAGGCGACCCGGTATTCGTTCAACGACCCGCTCGGCATGTGCCCGGAGTGCGGCGGACTCGGCCACGTGGTGCACGCGGATCTGGACAAGCTGCTCGACGCCGGAAAGTCGTTGAACGAGGGAGCGATTCGCTTCTCCCCCTTCGCGGTCGGCACCTTTCAGTGGCAGATCTACGCCGAATCCGGCCTCTTCGATCCGGACAAGCCGCTGCGCGACTTCACCGCCGAGGAGTGGCAATTGTTCCTGCACGGCAACGGTTTCCGGGTGCCGCGACTCAACAAGACCGGCTCTATGGGCCACAACGCCTACGAGGGCCTGCTGGAACGCTTCGACCGGCTCTACATCAAGCGGGACCTGAGCGCGCTCTCGGAGAAGAACCGGGCGGCGGCGATGGCGGTGGTCAGCGAACAGATCTGCCCGTCCTGCGATGGTGCGCGACTGAACGCGGCCGCGCTGGCGAGCCGGATCGGCGAACTCGGCATCGCCGACTACGGCCGGATGGAGGTGTCGGATCTCATCGAGACGCTAGCCGCGATCGACGATCCGGTGGCCGCGCCCATCGCGGGCGCCGCGATCGCCCGGCTGCGCCGCGTCGAGGACGTCGGCCTCGGGTACCTGTCCCTCGATCGCGAGACGTCCACGCTCTCCGGCGGCGAGGCACAGCGGCTCAAGGTCGTCCGCCACCTCGGGTCCAGCCTCACCGGCATGACCTACATCTTCGACGAACCAAGCGTCGGCATGCATCCGCGCGACGTGCACCGGCTGAACGAACTGCTGATCCAGTTGCGGGACAAGGGCAATTCGGTGCTGGTGGTGGAGCACTCTCCCGACGTCATCGCGGTCGCCGATCACGTGGTGGACATGGGTCCCGGCGCGGGCGCCGACGGTGGCACGGTGGTTTTCCAGGGCAGCGTCGAGAAGCTGCGCGCCTCCGGGACGCTCACCGGGGAACGGCTGCGCGAGACGCGACCGGTCAACAAGCGTCCGCGCACGCCCGCAGGCTGGCTCGCGGTGACGGGAGCCGACCGGTACAACCTGAAGAATGTGACCGCGCGGTTTCCGGTCGGCGTGCTCACCGCCGTGACCGGGGTGGCCGGGTCGGGCAAGAGCACGCTGGTGTCGGGCGCGTTCCTCGCGGCGCATCCGGACGCGGTGGCGGTCGACCAGTCGCCCATCGGCGGCTCGCGGCGGTCGAGTCCCGCGACGTACCTCGGCATCATGGATCAGTTACGGCAGCTGTTCGCCAAAGCGCACGGTGTCAAGCCCGGACTGTTCAGCTTCAACTCCGCGGGCGCGTGCTCCGAATGTGGCGGGGCCGGAATCATTTTCACCGACCTCGCCTATATGGATCCGGTGACCACGGTGTGCCAGACCTGCCACGGCCGCCGTTACCGGCCCGAGGTGCTCGGCTACCAGGTGCGCGGGGCGTCGATCGCCGATGCGCTGGACATGACGGCGTCCGAGGCGCTGGAGTTCTGGCACGAGCAGGACGACGCGCGCATCCTGACGCCGCTGCGGGCGCTGGCGGACGTCGGCCTCGGCTACCTCCCCCTCGGCCGCGCGCTGAGCTCGCTCTCCGGCGGCGAACGGCAGCGCATCAAGCTGGCCGATCACCTGCACCGCCGCGGCGGGGTGTACGTGCTGGACGAGCCGACCACCGGGCTGCACATGGCCGACGTGGACACCCTCGTGACGCTGCTGGACCGCCTGGTGGACGGGGGCAACACGGTGATCGTCATCGAGCACGACCTGGAGGTGGTCAAGCGGGCCGATTGGATCGTCGACTTGGGGCCGGACGGCGGCAAGCACGGCGGTGAGATCGTCTTCGCCGGGACGCCGACGGAGCTCTTGGCGGATCGACGGTCCATCACCGCGGACTACCTGCGCCGCAGCCTGACCGACGCGACATAGGCGTACCTCCGCGTTCGCTCCGGCCATGCGCGGGCAGGGACGGACATCGGACCGCTGGCCGCGCCCGGCAGGTCCGATGTCGTCCTGCTGACCGGGACGACGGGTACGCACGTACCGACACCCGCGGGCAGGCTGAAAGTCGCGCCGATCCCGTGCCGTTCGCCGGGCACGCCGGTGTGCCGTTCCGCGGGCACGCCGGTCATCGGCCCGCGTCCCCGCCGACCGCGGTGGTGAGTCGAGAACGTGAACCCAGAAGGAGTGACATGACGATCGGAGTGGAGCCCGTGGAGCGACCCGAACGCGCCGCCCCGGAGAGCACCGCACCGTCCGTTGCCGAACTCGACGGCACCTGCGGCCTGAGCCGCGACCGCATCGGAGGCAAGGCGTGGAGCGTCGACCACATGCGGGCGCTCGGCCTGCCGGTGCCGCCCGCGTTCGCCGTCACGACCGAGGGCTGGGCCGACTTCCGCGCGCGCGGCTCTCTCAGCGAGGAGATCTGGCTCCAGGTGCGAGCGGGCGTCGCGGCGCTGGAGCGCGGCACCGGCCGACGTTTCGGCGACACCGAACGTCCGCTGCTGGTGTCGGTGCGCTCCGGCGCGGCCGTGAGCATGCCCGGCATGATGGACACGGTTCTCAACCTCGGCATCAACGACGACGTCGAGCGCGCGCTCGCCGCCGAGACGCGCAATCCCGGGTACGCCGCCGACACCCACGGCCGGTTCCGCTCGCAGTACCGCGAGATCGTGCTCGACGATCCGCTGGGCACGGTCCCGCGCGATCCGTGGGAACAGCTGCGCGGCGCCGTCGCCGCGGTCTTTCGATCCTGGGATTCCGCGCGCGCCAAAACTTATCGCCGCAGCCGCGGTGTCTCCGACGATCTCGGGACCGCGGTCACGGTGCAGGCCATGGTGTTCGGCAACCTGGACGCGCTCTCCGGCACCGGCGTGCTGTTCACCCGCAATCCGAACACCGGTGAGCGCGCCGTGTTCGGCGAATGGCTGGTCGGCGGCCAAGGCGAGGACGTCGTCTCCGGCCGCACCACCCCGCGACCGCTGGACGACCTCGCGGTCACCATGCCCGACGTGCACGGGCAGCTGCTCGCCGCCGCGGACCTGCTGGAACGGGACGGCCGCGATATCCAGGACATCGAATTCACCGTGGAGTCCGGCAGGCTGTGGCTGTTGCAGTCGCGGCCCGCGAAGCGGTCGGCTCGCGCGGCGGTGCGCGCCGCTGTCGCCATGGCTGGCGAGGGACTCATCGATCCGGCGACGGCGCTGTCGCGCGTCGACGCCGAGCAGGTGCGCACCGTGCTGCGACCCGCCTCGGGCATCGAGACCGATCAGCCGCCGCTGGCCCGTGGCGAGTCGGCCTGCCCCGGACTGGCCTCCGGCATCGTCGTCACCGATCCCGACGAGGCCGAAACCCGCGCCGCCGCAGGCGAAGACGTCGTCCTGGCGCGACCGACCACCAGTCCCGACGACCTGCACGGCATGATCGCGGCGCGGGCCATCGTCACCGAACTCGGCGGAGCCACTTCGCATGCCGCGCTGGTCAGCCGGGAACTGGGCAGGCCGTGCGTGGTCGGCTGTGGGCCGGGCGTGGTGGCGGCGCTGGCCGGACGAGTGGTCACCGTGGATGGCGGTGCGGGCGCGGTGTGGCCTGGCGAGGTCACCGGAAAAGCGGTGGAGGACACTGTGCTCGAGGACGTCGCGCAGCTCGCGCGCTGGGCCGCGGTTCATCCGGACGAACTGGTCGGACTGCTCGCCACACGGGACGGCGAAAACGCCTTCCCGGCAACCGGTTCGGCCGAAAATGGACACATGACAGCAGGGACTTCGCCTGCGTCCGACGAGGCTCTGCCGCACACCACCCCGCGCGGCAGCCGGACGCAGCAGCACACCACCCCCGACCTCGACCTCCTTCGCCTGATCGGCATCAAGGGCCGGGTCGCCCCCGACGCCGTCGCGGACAGCCTGGCGGGTGACGCCACCGAAACCGGAGAGCGCTGTGCGGATCTCGTCGCTCGTGGTCTGTGCGCGAGCACTCCGGTCGGCGTGCGTCTCACGCCGGAGGGCCGCGCCGAACTCACCCGCCTGCTCGCCGCGGAACGACAGACGGTGGATCCCAGCGTGATCGCCACCGCCTACGACGAATTCTGCGCGTTCAACGCCGAACTCAAGGAGATCATCACCGCCTGGCAGATGAAGGACGCCGCGACCGTCAACGACCACGCCGACGCCGCCTACGACGCCGCGGTGCTGGATCGGCTGCGCACCGTGCACGGCCAAGTCGTGCCGCTGGTGCGCCGGATCGGCGAGATCGCGCCCCGGTTGTCCCGGTACGCGGGCCGCTTGGACCGGGCGGTCGAGCGCATCGACGGCGGCGACCACACCTGGGTGGCGCGTCCGATCATGGACAGCTACCACACCGTGTGGTTCGAGTTGCACGAAGACCTCATCGGTCTGTGTGGGCTGAGCCGCGCCGACGAGGCCGCGGCGGGCCGGGCCCACTGACCGCCATGCACACCGACAGTTCCCCGCGGCGATGGGTCGAATTCGCCGAGATCGACAATGTCCGCGACCTCGGCGGGCTGCCCGTGTCGGGCGGCGGCGTCACCCGGTTCGGCACGGTGTACCGGGCAAGCACTCCGCAGCATCTGACCGAGGACGATCTGATCCTGCTGACCGGGCAGGTGGGCCTGCGCACCCTGATCGACTTGCGCAATCCCGACGAGGTCGAGCGGGAGGGCTACGGCCTGCTCGGGGCCGCGGCCGTCCGGCTGGTGAACCTACCCGTGCGCAAGGCGGCCGCCACCACGGCCACCCCAGCCGACCTCGTGCCCGACGCCAAGCACTACGACTTGGTCGCGCTTTATCGCGAATTACTGGACGGCAGCGTGGAATCCGTCTTGTCCGCTATCCGGCTGATCACCGACACCGAACAACATTCGGTGGTCTTCCACTGCGCCGCGGGCAAGGACCGCACCGGTGTGCTCGCCGCGGTGCTGCTGGACGCCGTCGGCGTGCCCGCGGAGTTCATCGCCGCGGACTACGCCCTCTCCGGCGAACGGATGGCACGGGTGCGTGCCCGCCTCGACGCCCTCCCGTCGTACCACGGCCTACCTCCGGTGCGCACCGGAATCCTCGCGGTGGAACCCGGTGTGATGAACCAGTTCCTCGAACGGCTGCGAATCGACCACGGTGGCGCGGCTGGCTGGCTCCGAGCACACGGCCTCTCCGACCGCGAGCTGACCGATCTCCGCCGGGTGCTGGTCGAGGACTGATCACAATCGGAAGGGCCGAATCATGGCAATCGCCCGCACGTGGGGCCGGCCTCGCTGATCCGGTCGGTCTCGATCAACATCCCGTCCACCGAAACATGGTCATAGCCAGTCCATGCCGTGCATGACGAAGCCGCGACACCGAGACGGCCCTTGGGCAGCGGCGCCGGCATCGACGGAAAGTCGGGCCAGACGATCGACGATCATGCCGACGGTCTCCGAGTGCACGTATGCGGCGTCGAAGACAGGTGGCTGCTCCGCGGCCACCCACACGTCGATGAGGCAGACCAGTCGCGCACGCTCGCGGTCGATCACGTCGGCGTCGGTGTGCTCCTGCACCCGGTACAGGCTGGCCAACTGCTGAGCGGCTTGTAGGACCAGGTGGTCGAGGACGATGGTCCCGCGCACGCGCTCGAGACCATGTCCTTCGAGGGCAAAGGCGTTTTCATAGGTTCCTTACTCAGGTTGTCGTTCATGGATTCGAGCTCGGGTCTCACTGATCACCGACAGCAGCGCCAAGTCCTCGTTGCGGGGCTGTCAGGCCAGTCCGGGGGTGCTCGAAGAGGTTGCTGGAGTCGGCTTCACCAAGGAGGGTCCGGCCACAGCCAGGGAGGCAGTGTGCGTCGAGTGCTCTCGTCGTCGGCCAACTCGCCGTTCGGGCACGGCATTCCGGCCTGTCGACCATGATGGCCAGGAAGAGGTATGCGAGCAGCTTTCGCATGCGCGCCAATACTGTTGTCTGACTGATCATTTCCCCTCCTCGAGCTTGGTGTGTCGGTGAGTCCGTGAGTCGCTCAGCGTCGATCTCGCAAAGCGGGCAGGCGGCGCGCACGCTGGGTCACCTCGGTGATCAGATCGGTGTAGCCGTCAACCAGCTCGGCCAGCCGATACCAGGCCGCGTGCACGATCGGATCGGCCGGATCGACGGTCATCAGCAGGTGGTAAGCACGCACCTGCGCCTCGGCGAGCCGGTCGATCACCGTGCCGAGGGTTTCGGTGTGCAGGGTCGCGGCCGGATGCGGCACCGGTAAGCGATCGGCTACCCACACATCCACCGCGAGGACGAGTTCAACACTGCTGCAACGGCACTCATCGACTGGCCTGGCGAGTCGGTGCTGATGCAACAACCCGAATCTGTGGGCAATCTTCTCCAGCGGGTGGACGCCGACGTGGTGGCCGCGAATCGCCGACAACAGCGCCTCACCTGGGGGAAACAACGTCGCAGTGGCCCGTTCGGCGCCCGCCGGCTCGTGTACGGTCCCGACTGGATCTGGCAAGGCGCGCATCGGTCACCGCCACGCCGCAGCGAGCTCAGAGCTGGCGATGAACTGGCGTGCCACCGCAATCACCGAAGTCCGCGACGGCATCGTCTTCGCGTTCAGCGGCTGCGACACCCAATACCACCCGGTCGGGTGATCGGTCATCGGCAGCCACACGCGCTGCCCGGACTCGAGGATCCGAACCCCGCGCTCCTCGAGCTGCGCGATGGTGTGCTCACCGAGCTTGCCGCCCCACGCGGGACCGACCAGGAAGACCCATTCACGTTGCGCCCGTGGGTAGCTCAGGATCGGTATCGCGACCCACCGGCTCTCTTCCTCGAGGTGTGCACGCACCTGCGCACCCAAGCCTGCGGGCATTGCCACCGCCCCCAGGGTGGGGGTCGCGGTCAACGACACCCGCCCGTAAAAGCACGACACCGCGAACCCCAGTCCCCGATACACATACGCCACCTCGTGAGCGGAATGGCAACGCTCGAACATCACCACGCCCTGGATTCGCTCGGGTTCGACGCTTCCGAGAGAAGGCATCTCGGCGCCTTCCGCGCCTCAGCCTCGCTCCAGCAAGAGATGGCCGCGATATCGCCTGAACCCATCACCGGCGACCCGTAGAACTCGATTGAGGCCACGGGCGATCAGTCCTCATCCGGGCTGTTGGACAACACCGCACCGGCCGCAAGCTGCACCTTGCACTCCGGCGTGCAATTTCGATGAGATCCCCATAGCCGCCGCGCTGTGTCCCAGTCCAAGCGATCAGGCTCCCACTCGCAGTCATTCAATGGGAGTGGATGTATTTCCGCCACTTTCGGCTTGGTTGTCATATCCGTTGCCCCCTGTCGGGTGGTTTGCCGTACCACCCAGCATCGAGCCAGACGCAAACGGCGGTAAGCCCGATAGCCGATCAGCTTCGCCAGTAGATCGATCGACTAGCGCGGCTAGTCGATTTGCTCACTGGGCTCCCGGCGGATCAGCAGTCGACTAGTCTGAACGCCGTCGGATTCGGCTGGCGGCGCCCTACGATGATGGAGTCGCGATGAACGTGGACCACAACCAACCAGCGCAAATCGGTTCGGCCCTATGGGAACACCGAGAGATGCGAGAGGCGCTGGCTTCGCGCAACTTGAAAATGGTGTACGAGCTACTGCAACGTGTTGGCATATCGCAACGCGCGATTGCTCGGCTCACTGGCCAGAGTGCGTCTGAGGTGTATGAGGTTCTGTATCGAGGACGGCGCATCATGGCCTACGACGTACTGACGAGAATCGCCGATGGGCTCGGCATTCCGCGTGGTTACATGGGCCTCGCCTACGACGAAACGACTCAGACCGCGCTGGATCTTGCCGCCGCTACGTGTTCGATCAATGCTTCGGAGCGCGAAGAGGTTCGGGATCTGCTGTCGCATGCCGCGAACGTGACGATGGGTACAGCGGTTAGCGAGATAGCTGTCTGGTGGCAACCGTTCGACCGCGCAACGGCGCCAGCGCCAACGCGTATCGGCCCATCCGACATCGAGCACGTTCAGGCAATCACCGCCGCCATGCGCGCCATCGACTATCGACACGGCGGAGGCGCCTGCCGGGACGCCGTCGCGGCACAAGTGCGTTGGGCACAACAACTCCTCGAGGCTGATTGCACCGTCCACACCCGCCAGCAGCTGCTTCTTGCGCTCGCGGACCTGCACAACCTCGCCGGGTGGACATCCTTCGATGTCGGTATGTACCGAATTGCCCGCCGTCACTTTGCTCGGGCACTCGAACTCGCCCGAGAAGGCGACGACCATTCGCTGGCGGCAAATGTGCTCTACCGAATGGGGCGGCTCCACTTGCATCGGAGCATGCCCCTGGAAGCACTGAGGTTCTTCCAGCTCGGCCAGATCGCCGCACAAGACTCCGGTTGCACCATCACAGTCGCGATGCTCTGTGCCAACGAGGGGGCGGCCTACGCCCAACTCGATGACCGAGAACTGATGTTCCGGTCCCTCGGCCGAGCACAGGATGAATTCGCTCGGTCCGATCCGAAGAGCGCCCGGGCGTGGGTCCGATTCTTCGGGGAGGCCGACCTGCACGCCTCCCATGGCGTCGCGCTCACCACGATGCCGAGCGCGACCACCGCAGATTTCGATGACGCAATCGACCACATCGGCCGTGCGATCGGCATGCGTGGCCCGGACATGACGCGTAGCCGAACCTTCGAGCTGATCGCCCTCGCCACAGCTCACCTGCGCAACGGCAGCAAGGAGCGTGGCCTACGTGCGGGTTACGAAGCCGTTTCGTCGGCATCAGCCGTACGATCGATACGGACAGTCGACCGCTTGGCGCCGTTACGCGAGATAGCCAGCCACCGGAAAGCCAACCCGGATCTGCAAGATCTTGTCCAGGCCATTGACTCTCTATGGACTCTTGCATGACCAAAGCTGCTGTCAGCAAACCGAATGCGGAAACCGACTGGACCGCACGAGCCCTCAACGACGCCTGCGCCGCAGTCGGACTCGATCCCACTGGCGCGCGACTGATCAAGTTCACGAACAATGCGGTATGGGCACTGGCCTCTGCGCCGGTCGTCGTCCGCATTCCTGGATCAGCAGCAGTCCAGAAACGGGTGCCCAAAATAATCGCGGTGGCACGGTGGCTTGCCTGCCACGACATGCCCTCGGTTCGCCTGATCGAGGAACTTCCACAACCTCTCCAACTCGATCAGAGTGACATCACGTTCTGGCACCACGTCCCTGTCGAGCGGGCCGGCACAGCTCCAGACGGCCGTGACCTCGGCAGGATCCTGCAGCGATACCACGCACTGCCTGCTCCTTCGTTCGACCTCCCGCAGTGGCGGCCACTGCTCGCCATCCGCCAGCGCATCGTCGAACAGGATATGCTTGCCCCTGGTGACCAGCGCTTCCTCGAAGACAAATGCAACGAAACCGAAGAGTTGCTCACCCGCATCGACTTCCAGCTTCCATGGGGTCCCATCCACGGCGACGGTTTTGTGGGAAACCTGATAGCCGGACCCGATGGCTCAGTAATTTGCGATTTCGACTCGGCCGCTTACGGGCCTCGCGAATGGGACCTCACGCCTATTGCGGTGGGACAGATTCGGTTCCGATACGCGACCAACTACCAACAGCAGATCATCGAGGAATACGGCGTTGATATCACTCAATGGCAACACTTCTCGGTGCTACGCCAACTCCGAGAGCTACAGCTGGTTACCAGCGTGCTTCCGGTGCTCCGAACGAACCCGTCGTTGTCTGAGCAATGGGCGACGCGATTCATGAGCTTCCGCAACGCTGACACCACCACGATCTGGACCCCTTATCGCTAGGAAGCCTCGTGTCGTGGCGTACGTCGGCGCGCCGGCCGGCGTTCGGTGAATCGAGAGGAGAACGTTGTGAGCGCGACAGTGACCGGGCGGCACAAGCTGGTCGGGGACGTACACCTGGTGCTGGTCGATGATCAGGGGCGCTATCTGTTCGGGCGCCGGATCAACACGGGATACGAAGACGGCGCCTGGCACTTACCGTCCGGTCACCTCGAGTCCGATGAGTCGATCGTCGAGGCACTCGTGCGGGAGGCCGCCGAGGAGATCGGGGTGGTGATCGCTCCCGAAAACGTGCGATTCGCGCACGTGATGCACAACTCCAGTTCCGGCGGCCGGGCTGCGTTCTTCTTCCTGGTCAGCACCTGGGCCGGGATTCCGAGCAATCAGGAACCGGATAAGTGCGATGCGCTGGCGTGGTTTGCACTCACCGAACTGCCCGATCGGATGATCGCGTATTGCCGGGCGGCGCTGGGTTCGATCGCTGACGGCGAACCGTTCTCCGTGTATGGCTGGTAGGCGGTCCGGTGTCGACCGCGGCACCCGATACTCGAACCCGGTCCTGAGTCGGGGACCGTTCAACAGGCCGCCCATCGGCCACACCTGTCGCCCGTCCGCGGGATCATGGTCGTATGGCGACGCGGGAAGTGGTCCGGGCGGGCCGGTTCACGAACATCTACGATCCGAGCGCGGGTGCGGCGCACCCGTGGTACATCAACGACCACACGATCGTGCGGGATCGCGATGGCGGATGGCACCTGTTCGGCATCACCCACCCCGAGCCCGCCGATCCGTTCCACGAGATCGAGTTCGCGCATGCCACCGCGCCCGATCTGCTCGGCCCGTGGACGAAACAGGAGCCCGCGCTGACGGTCGATCCCGGATACCACGGCGAGACCCATCTCTGGGCGCCGTACGTGATCCGTTCCGGCACAACGTACTTCATGTTCTACGCGGCGGGCGGACCGGACCGCACCCGGGCGGCGATCAACCTCGCCACCTCCACCGACCTGGTCCGCTGGGAGCGCGCGCCCGGCGGGCCGCTGTTCCGCGACGGCTACGACGCCCGCGACCCGATGGTGCTGCGCATCGGCGAGAAGTGGGCCATGTACTACTGCGCGACGAGCGCGCCGGAGGGCGGTCACCACGTGGTCGCCTACCGGCTCAGCACCGACCTGTGGCGCTGGGGCGAGCGGCACATCGCCTACGCCGATCCGACGATCGGCACCGAGGCGGGCAACACCGAGTCGCCGTTCGTGGTGCGCCACGACGACCGCTGGTACCTGTTCATCGGCCCGCGGCCCGGCTACGTCGGCACCGATATCTTCCGCAGCGACAACCCTTTTCGCTTCCGCATCGGCGACAAGATCGGGCACGTGGCCGCGCACGCCGCCGAGGTCGTCCGGCACGCGAACCGCTGGTGGGTCAGCAGCGCGGGCTGGGGACAGGGCGGTGTCCACCTGGCGCCGCTCACCTTCCCGCCGCCGCCCGCGGGCATCGCCGTGCCGCGCTGAGCCCGGTGCCTTTGTGACGATCCCGGCTCCGTTACGCCGAAAAGGCGCCGATCCGGCTGGGTCGCCTGGTATCTGTTGAGCGAGTCGACTATCCGCCCACCCACCCGCGGGGAGGTAACGGCATGGCCCGTATCGGCGTGATCAGCATTTCCGACGGCCGCGACTATGTGCACACCGGCATCGCGGACTTCATCCGCACCACCGAGGACCGTCTCGTCGCCGCACTGACCGAGGCGGGCCACGAGGTGGTGCGCGGCACGGACATCATCAGCGACAACGCGCTGGCCGGATCGGTGGCGCGCCAGGTGGCCGCGTCGGGCGTCGACCTCACCGTGCTGCACTACGCCGTCTGGGCTTTCCCGCACTTCAGCATGCTCGCCGCGGGCGCGACACCCGGTCCGCTGCTGTTGCTCTCGAACATCGACCCGGTGCAGCCGGGGATGGTCGGAATGCTCGCGGCGGGCGGCGCGCTGGATCAGATCGGTCGCGCGCACACCCGATTGTGGGGGGACCCGGAGGATGCCGCGCTGATCGAGGCGATCGGGGTGCGCGCCACGGCGGCCGCGGCGGTCTCGGCGTTGCGCGGCAGCACTTTCGGGCGCTTCGGCGGGCGGCCGATGGGCATGAACACCGCCGTCGCCAACACCGATCAGTGGCAGCGGCTGTTCGGCATCGACGTCGAGGAGATCGACCAATGGGAGATCGTGCGCCGGGCCGAGCGCGCCGACGCCGGTGAGGCCAAGGCCGCGCGGGAGTGGCTGGAACGCCACGCCACCGTGCACTACGACGGCGCGAAACTCACCCCGGAACTGCTGGAGCGACAGATCCGCTCGTACCTGGCCGTGCGTGAGCTGATCGCGCAGTGGCGGCTGGATTTCTCCGGGATCAAGGGCCAGCCGGAGCTCACCCAGTACTTCGCGACGATGGACGTCACCGAGGCGTTCCTCAACGACCCCTACGACTGGAACGGCCCCAAGGAGACCCACGTCTGCGCCACCGAGGCCGACATGGACGGCGCGCTCACCATGCAACTGCTCAAGCACCTCGCGCGCACCCCCGTGCTGTTCGCCGACGTCCGGCACTACCACGCCGATCGCGACATCTGGGACCTGTGCAATTCCGGTCAGCACGCGACCTGGTTCGCCGCCCGCAGCGCCGATCCGGCGGAGAACCTCGCCCGGGTGCACCTCTATCCGGAGGTGTTCTTCTTCCCGGCGGGCGGCGCGTCGGTGCACCACCTCGCCGCGCCGGGCACGATGACTCTGGCCCGGCTGACCCGCAAGGACGGCGACTACCGAATGCAGCTGATGCTCGGCGAGTTCGAGACCTACGACGAGCAGACCAACGAATCGCTGATGAAACAGTCCACCAGGGAGTGGCCGCACGCGTTCGCCCGGCTCGACGCGCGCGCCGAGGATTTCCTGTCCCGCTTCGGCGCCAACCACATTCACGGTGTGCCGGGCGACCACCGTGCGGCGGTGCGTGCGACCTGTGAGTTGCTCGGCGTCACGCTCGACGAGTTCACCCGCGACTCGCGATGACCGCGCCCGGTCACCAGGAAGGGTGGTGAGCGTGTTCCTCGGCATCGATATCGGCACCTCGGCCTCCAAGGGCGTGCTGGTGCGCGCGGACGGCACGGTGGTCGCGAGAGCCGAACGCGCCCATGCCGTCTCGACGCCGCGTCCGGGGTGGGTGGAGCACGACGCGGAGACGGTGTGGTGGTCGGATTTCATCGCGATCACCACCGAGCTGGTGGCGGCGGGCGTGACCGGCATCGACGGTCTCGCGGTGTCCGGTATCGGGCCGTGCATGCTGCCCGCCGACGGCGCCGGAAATCCGTTGCGGCCTGCCGTCCTCTACGGCGTCGACACTCGCGCAACGGCCGAAATCGCCGAACTGAACGCGGAATTCGGCGCTGACGCCGTACTGGAGCGAGCCGGTTCGCCGCTGACGAGTCAGGCGGTCGGACCCAAACTCCGCTGGCTGAGGCGGCACGAACCGCAAGTGGCCGACCGGACCGAGCTGCTGCTGATGGCGAGTTCCTTTCTCGTGCATCGCCTCACGGGCCGATACGTGCTCGATCACCAATCCGCCAGCCAGTGCGTGCCGCTCTACGATCTACGCAAGCGGGAGTGGGCGGCGGACTGGGCCGAGGCGGTGGCGCCCGGATTGGCGCTGCCCGAACTGGCCTGGCCCACCGAGATCGTCGGCCGGGTGAGCACGGCGGCCGCCGCGGCGACGGGCCTGCCCGCGGGTCTTCCGGTCACCACCGGAACCATCGACGCCTGGGCCGAAGCCGAGAGCGTCGGCGTGCGCGCGCCCGGCGACGCCATGATCATGTACGGCACCACCATGTTCCTGGTGCAGGTGCTGACCGAGCCGGTCCCGCATCCGGGCCTCTGGGGAACCTGTGGAACATGGCCGGGCACATACACTCTCGCGGCGGGCATGGCCACCTCCGGCGCGGTCACCGAATGGCTGCGCGATCTGATCGGCGGCGATTACACCGAGCTGGTGACCGAGGCCGCAGCGGTGCCCGCGGGCAGCCGCGGGCTGCTGGCGCTCCCCTATTTCGCGGGCGAGCGCACCCCGCTGTTCGATCCCGACGCGCGCGGCGTCGTGGCGGGGCTGACGTTACGCCACGGCCGCGCCGAGTTGTACCGCGCGGCGCTGGAGTCGATCGCCTACGGCGTCCGGCACAACCTGGAGGCGATGACCGAGGCGGGCGGGCAGGCGCGGCGGCTGGTCGCCGTCGGTGGCGGCACCAAGGGCGGACTGTGGACGCGGATCGTCTCCGAGGTCACCGGACTACCCCAGCAGCTGCCCGCCGATACCATCGGCGCGTGCCTGGGCGACGCCATGCTGGCTGCCACCGCGGCCGGTCTCGACACCTCGGCGTGGAACCCGGTGGCCGACACCGTCGTCCCTGATCCGGCGCGCACCGCCGGCTACGAGCCGTACTACCGGCGCTATCGCGAGCTCTACACCGCGACGGCCGAGATCGCGCATTTCCTGGCGGCCGAGCAACGCCGGGCGCACCCGCCTTCCTGATCCTCGGACGTCGTGCCAGGATGCATGAGGCAGAACCGGCAGGGAGGACCCGAATTGCCCACAGTGACCTTGACAGAGCAGAACTTTCACCAAGTCGTCAACGGCAACCACATCGTGCTGATCGACTGGTGGGCGGGCTGGTGCGGCCCGTGCCGCCACTTCGCGCCCGTGTACGAGGCGTCGTCCGATCAGCATCCCGACATCGTGCACGGCAAGGTCGACACCGAGGCCGAAGTGGCGCTGACCGCGATGGCGCAGGTCGACCGGTATCCGACGCTGATGGCCTTCCGCGAGGGCCTGCTGGTGTACTCCGAGGCCGGGTTCCTGCCCGCCGCCGATCTCGAGGAGGTCGTGCAGCAGGTGCGCTGGCTGGACATGGATCAGGTCCGCCGCGAGATGGCCGCGCAAGGCGGCGTCCCGCAGCAGGCCGAGCCCGTGGCGGCGTCCGTGGGCGGATCCGCCCGCATGGCCGGACCGGCGCGCGGACCCGTCCAGTACGGCTGGCCCGGGCTGTGACCGCGGCCGGGTCACCATCGGAATTGTGGCGGCTCGATGCCGCGCGTACCCGGTCGATCAGCGCGGAGAATCCCACCGGCGCGCCCGGCATGGGGGCCCGCGCGACCGATGGCACCGGCGCACACGCCGCCCGTGATCTGGGCGTCGGATGGAAGGTCTCGCCGTCGATCCTGCTCGAGCCCGGCGACACCGCGATCCTGGCCGACGTGCCCGGCCCGGGAGTGATTCGCCACTTCTGGATGACGACCGACCGCACCGCACTGCGCGAGCTGACCCTGCGTATGCACTGGGACGACGCGGCGCGACCCGCCGTCCGGCTGCCGCTCGGCGACTTCTTCTGCAACGCGTGGGACGAGCTCGCACTGGTGAACTCGGAGATGATCGTGGTTGCCCCGGCGGGCGGCCTGAACAGCTACTGGCCCATGCCTTTTCGCCGAGGCGCGCGGATCACGTTGCACAACGGCTCCGGCCGGGCGGTGCCCGTCTACTACCAGATCACCTACACCGAAGAGGACGTGCCCGACGAGGCCGGTTACCTGCACACCACGTGGCGCAGCAGCGCACCGCTGGGGAACCCCGCAGTGCACACCGTCCTCGACGGCGTCACCGGGCACGGGCGTTACGTGGGCACCTATCTCGCCATCCGGCCCGGCGACCCGGGGTGGTGGGGCGAGGGCGAGCTGAAGTTCTATCTCGACGGCGACACCGACCACCCGAGCATCTGCGGCACCGGCACCGAGGACTACTTCGGCGGCGCGTGGAACTTCGACATCGACGGCCGCTACCGCACCTACTCGACGCCGTACCTCGGCCTGCCCCAGGTGCTTCCGCCCGACCGATGCTACGAGGCCGACCAGCGGTTCGGCATGTACCGGTGGCACGTGCGCGACCCGATCTGCTTCCACAGCGAGCTGCGCGTCACCGTGCAGGCGCTCGGCTGGTCGGATCCGGGGACCTACCTGCCGCTGGAACGCGCCGAGATCGCCACCACCGCATGGTGGTATCAGGGCTGATCCAGCGCGGCGGCGTCCAGATCGCCCATCAGCTCGTCGGCGCGCGCCAGCGCCAGATCCAGTCCCGCCCCGAGGTCGTCGAGCATCGTCAAACCGCCGAGCAGCCCGGACAATTCGCTGCGCACCCGTTCGAGTTCCTCGATCGCCGGGTCGACCGGAGACCATACCGCGGCCTCGGACCATCCCGGAGCGTCGTCGAGCCAGGCGCACAGCAGGTCGCGGACCAGACAGTGATCGGAGGTGTAGAGCTCGAAGCTGCGCGGATCTTCACCGCCGCGGTGTTGGAGTTCGTATATTCCGTCGGGTAGGCGGCGGGCCCGGATCCAGTCTCCTGTGCCCCTGGCGAGTTCCAGGAACGGATGCTGGGGAACCGCCGCGCCGAACTCGGTCCGAACCCAGGTCGGGTCGGGATCGTCGGCTGGTCGACTCGGGTCCTCACGCACCGGGTCAGTCTGCCTGATCGCGAGCGCGAATACGCGAAATGCGACGCCGCACGACGCTCCGGGTGCAAGGTAGAGGGATGCGCGCGGTGGTCATCGAGACGCCAGGTCGTTGGTCCGTGCAGACCGTTCCGGATCCGGTCCCCGGTGCCGGCGCGGTGGTGGTGCGTGTCGCCGCGGTGGGTATCTGCGGCACCGACGCGCACATCGTGGACGGCGAGTTCCCGCCGACGCCGTATCCGATCGTGCCGGGGCACGAGTTCGCGGGCGAGGTGGTCGCCGTCGGCAACGAGGTGGTGGGCGTCGCGACGGGGGATCGGGTCGCGGTGGATCCCTCGCTGTTCTGCGGGGCTTGCCACTACTGCGCGATCGGCCGCGGCAATCTGTGCGAGCGCTGGGGCGCGATCGGCGACACGGTGGACGGGGCGATGGCCGAGTACGTCGCGGTGCCCGCCGCCAACTGCCACCGCCTGCCGGACTCGGTCTCGCTGAGCCACGGCGCGCTGGTGGAGCCGCTGTCCTGCGCGGTGCACGCCTTCGACGTGCTGCCGCGTGCGCTCGGCGCCCACTATCTGCTCTACGGCGCGGGCACGATGGGGCTGTTGATGCTCCAGTTGGCGCGGGTGGCGGGCGCGGCGTCGGTGTCGGTCGTCGATCTGAACACCGCGCGGCTCAAGGTGGCCGAGAAACTCGGCGCGGACGCGGTCGGGACCGAGGCCGAGAGCTTCGACCGTCCGCAGGGATGGGAGGTCGTCATCGACTGCACCGGCGCGATCCCCGCGATCGAGGACGGCTTGACCAGGGTCCGGCGCGGCGGGGTGTATCAGCAGTTCGGCGTCGCGCCCGGCGCGGCGACCGCCGCCTTCTCCCCGTTCCGCGTCTACAACGACGAGATCACGATCGTCGGTTCGATGGCGGTGCTGCACAGTTTCGGACGAGCGGTGGAGTTGATGGCCAAGGGCGTGATCGACGCCGACACCATGATCACCCACGGCTTCGCGCTCGACGAATTCGCCGACGCGCTCACGGCTTTCCGCGAGGGCGTGGGTCGCAAGATCCAGATCCGGCCGGACCGGTCCGGATGACGCGGGTGGCCGGGGTGGACAGCTCCACCCAGTCGTGCAAGATCGTCGTCTGCGACGCGGCGACCGGTGCGGTGCTCGAGCGAGGCACCGCACCGCATCCCGACGGCACCGCGGTGCCCGCCGAGGCCTGGTGGGACGCGCTGCGCGCCGCGGGCGACGGGCTGCTCGATCGGGTCGACGCGATCGCGGTGGCCGGGCAACAGCACGGCATGGTGGCGCTGGACGCCGACGGCGTGCCGCTCCGAGACGCGCTGCTGTGGAACGATATTCGCTCGGCAGCGGCGGCCGAGGACCTCGTTCGCGAGTTCGGCGGTCCGAGCGCGTGGGCCGATGCCGTGGGCAGCGTGCCGGTCGCCGCGTTCACCGTCACGAAGTTGCGCTGGTTCGCCGATCACGAACCCGATCTGGCCGACCGGGCCCGGCGAATCCTGCTGCCGCACGACTATCTGACCTGGCGGCTGCGTGGCCGCGACGCCGAACCCGTCACCGACCGCGGCGACGCCTCGGGCACCGGCTACTGGTCGCCCGCGGCGGAGAGCTACCGAGAAGATCTGGTATCTCTCGCTTTTCGTGAGCGCACACCGCTGCTGCCGAGGGTGCTCGGGCCCGCCGAATCCGCGGGCCGCACCGCCGCGGGCACACTGGTCGCGGCGGGCACCGGCGACAATGCAGGTGCCGCACTGGGATTGGGACTCGAACCGGGCGACGTCGTGATGTCCCTCGGCACCAGCGGCACCGTCTACGCGCGCGGCAGCGCTCCCAGCGCCGACCCCTCCGGCGCCATCGCGGGGTTCGCCGACGCGACCGGTTCGTTCCTCCCGCTGGTCTGCACGCTCAACGCGGCGCGCGTGCTCACCGCCTCCGCGCGACTTCTCGGTGTCGACCTGGCCGGACTGGAAGCCCTTGCGGCCCAGGCTCCCCCGGGGGCCGATGGACTCGTCCTGCTCCCCTACCTCACGGGCGAACGCACCCCGAACCTGCCGCACGCGGCGGGCAGTCTGCACGGTCTGCGTCCACGCACCATGCATCCCTGGCACCTGGCCCGCGCCACCTACGAGGGCATGCTCTGCAACCTGGCCGACGCCCTCGACCGCCTCGTCGCCACCGGCATCGCACCGCGCCGCATCCTCCTCATCGGCGGCGCCGCCCGCTCCTCCCTCGTCCGCGCGATCGCCGCGCAGATCCTCGGCCGTCCCATCACGATCCCCGAACCCGAGGAATACGTCGCCCTCGGCGCGGCCCGCCAAGCCGCCTGGGCCCTCGCGGGCACGCCCGCTCCTCCGCGGTGGCCGAGCCGCAGGGCCGTGGAAATCCACGTCTCCGCGGCGGGCGCGGCCACGGGGCAGGCCATCCGCGACACTTATGCCCGCGCCAGGGACGCCCTCTACGGTTGAGCGGTGCCCAGGGCCAAGTCGCGCCGCGCCCCTGTCCAATTCGTCGGACACAACACAAGGCCTGCACTTTCACGCACCCCCTGGAGTCAACTCGTTTCCGGGTAGTGCACGGACATCTCATCCAGGTGAGCTCGGACTTCCACGGCACCGGGAAGGTCGAGGTCGTCCAGCAGCGTCAGCGCAGACGACCAGTGTGCGTAAGCCTCGCCCCGCCGTCCCTGAACGATCGCCGTATCGCCGAGTCCGCGGAAGGCACGGGCCTCCTCGGCGCAGCTGCCACACATCCGGGCGACGCCTGCGGCCTCATGGAACCGAGCTTCCGCCGCGTCGACATCGTCGGACCGAAGATGCACCTCCGCGAGGGTATTGAGGGCCATTGCCAGATCGAGATCCAGCCCGAGAGAACGAAATTCGGCGATCGCCGATTCGAGATGGCTGGACGCCTCCGGCATGCGGCGCAGGGACGCCAGAGATCCGGCGATCTCACGCAGCATGATCGCCGCGTTTCGGCGCAGTGACGTCCGGCGGTATACCGCCAGCGCAGTCCTGCCCTTGTCGACCGAGGCGACGTAGTCCCCTTCCAGGTGGTGGATCCACGCCTGATGCCCCAGGGTGTGGCTGGCGCTCACCTCGTCGTCGAGTTCGGTGAAGAGCTCGAGCGCCAGCTCGTACTGGTGGGACGCCGGTTCCAGGTCCCCGCGCATCGCGTAGGCCAGTCCGAGGTTGTTCCGGGTGGTTGCCTCCCACCAGATGTTTCCGGAGCGGCGCGCGCATTCGAGTGCGTATTCGTGGGTCGAGATCCACGGTTCGAAGCGGCAAGTGAGGAAGAAGTATCCGCGCAGGATATGCGCCAAGTGCCAACAATACTCGTCGTCGCAGCGTTCGAATGCCGATCGGACCAACGAGACCAGCGCGGTCTCCTCTTCTTCGAACCATTCGAGCGCCGACGTCGCGTCGGCCATCGGGCTCACCCGCTCGAAGCGGTGCAAGTGGTCGGGCAACGGCATCCGATTGCGGTGCGGCGCGACGACGCTGTCCGCGGCATCGGCGAGACCGATATAGAGCTCGGTGAGTCGCCTCGACGCAGCATCACGCTCGTCCGACGACACCACGGCCGCCAACTCGTGGGTGCCCAAATCACGAAGCAAATCGTGCATACCGTAGCGCTCCCCGCCGCCAGGTGTGAGAAGGTGCACGTCCCACAGCTTGTCGAGTTGGCGCTCGGCCTCGACTACCGAGGTATCGCCGAGGGCCGCGACCGCCGCCGGTGTGAACCTTTGCCCGGGATGCAACGACAGGAGCCGGAACGTGCGGCGTTCCGGCTCGCCCAGCTCTCCGAGCGCGGCGCGCAGAACCACATCCACGCTCCGCTCCCCGTCCGTCAGCGCGCGAAGACCACCGGGTCGCGCTGTGAGGTGTTCACGCACGCCGCTCAGACCGAGATGCGGCTTACGCCGATACATCCCTGCCGCAACGTGAATCGCGAGCGGCAGATCGCCGCATCGCTCGACGACCTGCTCGACATCACGATCATCGCGCGGCTCACCCGCCGGATTCTCCGGCGGCACCAATTCCCGCAACAGATTCTGTGCGTCGTGGCGTCGCAGCGGAGGGAGGTCGATGTGCAGAGCCGCATCCAGAGCCGCGAGCCGGTGGCGAGTGGTGATGATCACCGCGCACTCGGGTGCGGACGGGATGGCTTGTTCGACCTGATCGGTGCTTCTGACATTGTCCAGCACCAACAGAATTCGTTTCCCTCGCATCCGCCCCTGGTAGAGCGCCGCGCGTTCGGCCATGGTCGCGGGCATCGTCTTGCCGTCGACCTGCAGGTGGCGAAGGAGCCACTCCAAGAGGTCTTCGCCGCGCGTCGGTCTCAGGCCGACCGTATCGCCGCCGAGATCCCGGTAGACGCAACCGTCTGGGAACGTCGAAGACAGTTCGTGGGCCGCGCGAAGAGCAACAGCAGTTTTGCCGACGCCCGCCATACCTCGGACGACGCCGACTTGCGCCGTCCTTTCCCGACGTTCCCTCGGCGACAGCGCCGCGATCATCGCGGATACCTCGGTGTCGCGACCGACGAGCAGAGGGGCCGGTGGTAAGCCGAGTTCCGCGAGTGACACCGTCCGTGCGGCGCTGACCGGTGGCTGCGGAATCGCTGCGAGCAAGGCGCCGCCGGTGCGGAGCACTTTCTCGCACGCCGCGGCGAACTCCGGGGAAACCGGTCGCTTGCCCGCCTCGATGCGGCTGACAACCGACTTGTCGCGATGGATGAGTTCGCCGAGCTTCTCCTGGGAAATCCCCCGCCGCTCACGCCACCGTTTGAGTTCGAGACCGAATGCCTGGCGTGGCGTCGGCGTCGCAGGACCGGCATCTCCCGATAGCGGCTTTCGGGGCGTGCTGCCACCTGTTTCGCGCCGTGACGATGTTGCGCGTTGCGGTTCGACTGGCATAGCGCAACCCCTCCTGTTCGCCGTCCGCACTACTCAAAATTGGCAGTTGCCAAGCGCATCCATTGTCGCCAACCGATCAGCGGCGGCCAAGACCCGAAGGGGAGCAGAGCAGTGCGAACAACGATCGACGCATTACGACGGCGGGGTAGCTGCACCGTAAGTAGCGGTGTAGACGGAAAGTACCTTCTCGGTCGAATCACCGCGCTGCTGGCCGGATTGGTTCTCGCCATGGGGATGGTGCTGGCCGCGAGCCCGGAGGCAGCTGCTCAGCCGCACCCGACCCCTGCGGCACCGGTCGCCTGGCAGCCGAATGGATGCAGTTCCCCCTTGGGGGACAGGCCTTTCGGTGGACCGAGCTTTCGTTCTGCCTGCAACCAGCACGACGCGTGCTATCACTACCATTCCGCCGACTTCTTCACCTGCAACGACCGCTTCGAACGGGACATGTTGCGAATCTGCGGCAACAACAGCGGATGCCGCTTCTGGGCTTTCGCCTACTCGGGCTCGGTCAAGACCCTCGGGTGGCCCTTCTACGCCTGCCGCTGCGATCCGGCCATCTGGCCCCACCAACGGTAGCCAGGCCCGCAAAACGCTTCTCGCACCATTCTTTTCATCGAGACGGACAGCTGAACATGGTCGAATCCTCTGCACGCGCGAAGTTCGATGTGGTCGTCGTCGGTAGCGGATTCGGCGGAGCAATGGTCGCGTATCGGCTGATCAACGCTGGTGCACGGGTACTGATGATCGAGCGAGGCGACTGGGTCGACCGAGGCCCGGCCTCCTGGCGACACGAGGCAACGCTCGAGATGACGCCGAGCTACGCGATGGACATCCCGTATCGCTGCGAACGTGGCGGGCACGGTACGAGAATCGGCAGCTACGCATGCGTTGGAGGGCCGTCGGTGTACTACGGCTGCGTCGCGATACGGTTTCGTGAGAAGGACTTCACCGGCGATCCCGAGATTGTGTCGACCTCCGCTGCCGCATGGCCATTCGACTACGACTGCATCGAGCCGTTCTACGGGGAGGCCGAGGAACTGTTCGGCGTCAGCGGCGACGACAGCGGAGACCTGACCGCGCCGCGACGGTCACGACCGTTCCCCCATTCCCCCGGTCGACTGGCGCCCATTTCGAGGCAATTGGCGGACGCGTCCGGCTCGATGGGCCTTTCACCGTTCCGTCTGCCGCTCGCGATCAACTACACCGCGACGACAACACAGGCGGGCTGCATAGCCTGCCGGACCTGCGACACCTACGCGTGCGCGATCTCTGCGAAGAACGACGTCGCGACGAGGATCATCGCGCCGCTGCTGCAGCGTGGGCTGACGTTGTGGACCAGAAGTGTCGCTGTCCGCTTGGTCGCGGACCGTGACCGGGTGCGACACGCCCTGGTGGTGCACCGCGACAAGCCCGAACGAGTCGCCGTCGAGGCCGACCGATTCGTACTCGCCGCAGGCGCTCTGGGCTCGCCTCATCTCGTGCTGGCATCGGAACTCGACAAGTTGTCACCGGCGCGTGCCGCCGTCGGCCGCTATCTGATGCGCCACGCGAACGCCATGGTCTATGGAGTGTTTCCACGACGTCCCGACCCGGAGCGCCGCTTCCACAAGCAACTCGCATTGCACGACTGGTACTTCGGCGATCCGAACGCCGCACGGCCGTTGGCCAAACTCGGCAGCGTCCAACAGATCATGACCCCGCCGCGACCACTCGTTCGGGCGTATCTTCCGGTGGGGACGAAGCGCGTGCTCGGCGCTATGACCGAACAGTTGACCGGTCTGCTGTGTATCGCCGAGGATCAACCGCGCCGGGAGAACGGCGTCCGCGTCGACTGGGCCACGCGGGACATCTACGGGTTGCCTCAGCTCGTCATCGATACGAGCTACTCGCCGCGCGACGAGCTCGCCCTCGGCACGCTTACCAGGCGGGCCCGCGCAGTGCTCGAGAAGACGGGCGCGACTTTCTCCTATACGCACCGGGTGCGTACGTTCTCGCATGCCGTCGGCACGCTGCGTATGGGAATCGACCCGAAGACATCGCCGCTCGATGAGCACTGCAAATTCCGCGGTCTGGCGAACCTTTGGGTGACCGACAGCAGCTCTCTGCCCATGTCGGCGGGAGTGAACCCCAGTCTGACGATCACCGCGAACGCGCTGCGCGCTGCGCAGTCGATCGTCTGACGTACCGAGCCGGCCACAACAACGACGCCCGTATTCGTCGGAGTGCTCGGTGGCCGGTCACGTTGTGGTCCGGTCGGCGAGCCGAGTAATACATTGCCACCGGATCAGTGCGACTCGAAATGGATCAACCGACCACCCTGCAGGTAGCCGTTGTTGAAATGCGCGGAGAACACCATCAGCGTCACGACACTCTTGCGGATCGCCTTCTTCTGTCGACGGTCGAAACCCTTCTCACCGATCCTGTCCAAGAACAACTGCGGCGCAGCTCCCGTACCGTACGTGGTGAGGCCAGCGAAACAAAAGAGCCGTTTCTTCGAATTTGCCGACCAGGCATTGCGCGAGCATATGACAACACAGAGATCACGAGTCGGGCGCCCGTCGACGAACTCGTGTCGATAATTCACTTCGGAGAAACCACCGATTCGTACCGTGCTGTTCGAAGCATCGATCGAAACCAGCGACGCGAGGCTCGGCCAAGTCAAGACATTGCGTGCACACTCGTTGGCATCCGGCCCGCCGAGCACGACCAGATCGTGATCACATTGGCTGGCCAGCCGCGCGGACATCTCTACTCGAAAGTCCTTGCGCGGATACCATTTTCCCAAGGCTGTGCCCACAGCGGCCAAGCCGCGAACCTCCCCTTCGGGGGCCAGCGTTCTGTGCGCGGCCGAAGTACCCCACCTCGACGGCGCGCTCGCGCCGGTCGTGCAGACGATATCGACGCGACACTTTTGACTGGAGTCGAAATCGATGAGCCTTCGCACACCGAAACCGCGAATCACCCGTTCGTAGAGAAGGGCGAGTACGGGCTGAAGACCAATGAATCCGAGGATAACCCCCACGATCTCCAATACACACCTCCGCTGGACACCGACCGCGCGGCGATGGTAAAGTTTTTACCCACAATGCGTGACACAACTCAGGCGATCAATGTATGCGCTATGCCCGATGCGCATACAGCGGACAAGATCCTCGATCTTGCCCAATCACTGAACGCAGCTGGGCAACTTTTTCACGTCGATGGTACATCCCGCCATCCGCATCTGACAATATTCATGTCCCAGTTCGCAACGACGAATATCGACTCCTATCTCGATCACCTGAACAGATTGTCGATCGAGGGCCCTGTGCACGCTTCCGCCTTCGGCCTCACATTGTCCGCGAACGGGTACCTGGAAATCGGGTACAACAAGTCGACGATTCTGGAATCACTGCAACGTCGAGTCGCAGAGGTCGCGAACGGCCTCTGGACGCCGAGCGGGGATCCGGAAGAATCCGGGGCCTCGGAGCTGGAGAACCGCTATGAACGGACAGCCGGGTACAAGTTGTTCGGTGATCTATACCGACCGCATATCACGTTGGCCGCCTACGCCCGCGTCCCCGAGTTGACTCTTCCGCCGCTCCGAGACTTCCGAGCGTTCGACTTCCGCTTCGACGAGCTCGTCGTGGGCCGAACCGATCAGTACGGCAGCGTGATAGCGGTCATCGACCGAATTCCGCTGCGATCCAAGCGATTCGGATACGGACCCTGATCGAATCGGTGCCCAGGCCGCTCCATCTCCGAAGCACTGACTCCCTGGACTTTCCGAAACGCTGGACGCATCGGGCCGTTGCCCTCAGCAGGCCTTCTGGGGACCGGTGAGTCGGTGTGCCATAAGCAAGTTCATCATCCGGCGCTGCAAGGTGAGTCCCGACGGTGACTGCATGAGCAGACCGCCGCCGATGCGGTCCGGTCCGAGGGGTGTGACGAATTGTGCTAGCTCACAGTCGCTTTCGATGTAGTGCTCGATGGTCGCGGGGACCGGATCCGCGGTGGTGGTGACCGCGGTCGGCATGTCGGCGAGGGTGAGGTTGCCCGCCAGCCGGTCGGCGCCGAGCCACTGCAGGATGTTGGCACGGCCGATCGGGTAGAGGCTGGTCTGATCCGCGAGGTCTTGCAGGAAGAAGGCCGGGACCGGGCGGGCCCGCGGGCCCATCGACGCGACGATGGTGGCGCCGGTGAGATCCGCTCCGGGCGGCTGCAGGCTCATGCCGTGCGGTCCACCCGCCATCGGGGCGATGGCGGCGTACAGATCCGGATACGCGGCCGCCATGACGGTGCTCATACCGCCGCCCGCGGAGTAGCCGCCGACGTAGACGCGGGCGCGGTCGATCCCGAACTCCTGGATCAGGGTTTCGGTGATGCCGGCGACGATCGAAGGCTCACCGGTGTCGCGCTCCTGGTTGGCGGGATCGAACCAATTCCAGCACCAGCGTTCGTTGGCCTCCCTGGTCTGGATCGGGTACGCGAGGACGAAACCGAGCTCGTCGGCGATCCTGGTCAGCGAGAAGCCGTTGTCGGCCAATTGCGCTTCGGGGTCGGTGCAGCCGTGCAGGTAGATCATCAGGGGTTTGCCTGCCGTGTCACCCGGCGGCACGTGCAGGTAGTAGCTGCGGGTGCCCGCCGCGTTGGTGTAGCTGCGCTCGGCGATATCGGCCGCGGACGCGCGCGGACTACCGAGGACGGCCAGACCCGAGGCGAGCAGCACGGCGACCATGGCCGCCAGCCGATTCCGAGAGACGACGCGGTCGATCAACTGCACTCCCTTACACGAAAGCACCAACGAGTAGTCGAGACTCACATCTCCGAGATCCTTCGATGCGGGATCGGGCTCTGCCGAGTACCAGCTCCATCCGAAGGATAACCATTCCAAATAGTGCGGGCCGGGATCACCGGGCGGTGACAGTTGCGGGTTGCCCCGAAAACTATGGTCACCGTGCGAATTTGGGTATGTACCCCGCCGGGGTACGCTGCGGTGACAGAGCGAGGAGAAGAGTGCGGATGATGTGGGTGGGTCGGCGGTTGCGGGCGGCGATGAGTGTGCTGCTGACCGCGCTGGCGCTGGTGCTGGTGGTGGCGTCGTGTACGTCGGAAGAGTCGGACTCCGGCGCGTCGGCGTCGAGCACGGTGACCAAGTCCGCGGTCAGCGCGACGAAGACGGAGACGCCGACGAGTTCGACTGCGGCGCCAGGCAATCCGGGTGGAGTGCAGGGACAGGACGGACCGCAGGCGGGGTCCGGCAACCCCGGGCAGGCCCAGCCCAACGCCAACTCGCCACAGCCGAACGCGCCCGGCACGGACAACTGCGGCGCGATCTACTGCGGCGCGCCCCTGGACAACTGCAGCACCGAGAACTGCGGCAACATCGGCGGCACCGACAACTGCGGCGCCATCTACTGCGGCGCACCCGGCACCGACAACTGCAGCACCGAGAACTGCGGCACGGGCGACTACGTGGAGTGCACGAACCGAATCGACTACGCGGGCGATCCCCGATCGAACGACGAGATCAACAGCATCGGCGTGCGAGAAGGCAAGTGCCCCGACCCGATTCGCCCCACCGTCAGCCCCAACCCCACCACCACAACCACCACGACGCAGCCGCCCACAACCACGTCCGAGGCCGCCACATCGTCTGCCACGCCGACGGTCACACCCACCTCAGCGGCGCAGTAGACACGCGCACGAAGTAGTCCGCGACGGACGTTCACGCGGCTTGCCCTTCTACGAGGTGCGGATCGAGACGAACGGACACAACCTCACCGTGGTCTTCGCGGACCTTCAGGTCGATTCCGTCGAAGCGGGACTCGCGCCCTTCGTTGTGCCGGATGAGGACAGCACCGATGCGGAATCCCGGCAATGACGTTCGTGCCTGCCGCGAATCGTCGGCGTCACTGGAGTGCGGCGAGAACTGCGTCGACGCGCTGAGAGCGGGCCGGTCAGTTCGACAACTGGAAGCGACTCGCACAGCTGCAGCGGATCGGCAGCCCCGGCACTCGGTTGCACTGCGATTGCTGGACGGGTCTGGCAGCTGTTCGAAACAAGTAGTCGATTACTCGCGTCGGCGTGTCGCGAGCGGCGAAGGCTTGACCTCGAGCACGGATCGAGCATGGACGATCCGGGTTGCGGAGGTGGTGATGACAAGCGGGGCGCGAGCGTTCCTCGTCGCCGTGACGGCGGGGGCGATCGGGGTCGGTCTGGCGCCGACGGCTGCGGCGACGCCCACTACCGACGCGCCCGTATCGCCGACGGAACAGTCCGGATGCTGTGAAACCTCCCCTGTCGAAACCTTCCCTGTCCCGCCGACGAGTTCTACCTCGGTCGTACCTCCGCCCACGCCGACGATCCCGCCGACGACTTCCGATCCTGTCTACGATCCGACTCTGACGGCGCCCGCGACCGCCGAGCGCGGCACACAGATCTTCGTGCAGGGTTCCGGCTGGCCTTGTGCAGCGGTGCGCGTCTCCCCGAGCTGGTCCGAATCGGTGGACACGCAGGTCGGCGACCGTTCGTTCGGTATTCGCGTCGCCGTATCCGAGGGGGCCGCACTCGGCGGTCAGACGATTCGGGTCGGCTGCGCCGCGAGCTCGTACGACCGTGTGGAACGGAGAACGGCGATCGAGATTCTCCCCGCGCAGATCGTCACGACACCGCCCACGACGGCGGGTCCGAGCGTCACGACCATCACTGAATCGTTGGTCGATTCGACAAGCGCTACGAGTTCGCCGACCACTCTGCCGGACGGCACAGAGAAGCAGGACAGTCGCCTCGCCGACGCGCTGGGCCTCGGCGCGTTCCTCTTGGCACTCGGTGGGGCGGCGCTCGTCACGCATCGGCGGCGCGGACGTCCTGGCCGTTCATCGCCCGAGCACACCCGCGATGCGCTTCCGCCGCAGGTTCGTGTGCAGGTGGTCGGGGATATGAGGCCGTCTATCCACGTTCGCGAGGTCGCCGGGCCCGCCGACGCACCAGCGGTACGAGTTCGGCTGACCGTAGGCGAGCCGCGGCTACAGGTAAGGGAGGTTCCGCGATGACGAGTCCGGCAACGATCACGGCTCGGCTGGCGCTGTTCGGCGGCGTAGCCCGTGAGGTCGTCGAAGACGAGCTGGCCACGCGCCTGCGTACGAGCGGTGTCGAGGAGCTGGCGCTGCGGCGAACGCCGGTGGTCGCGGCGGGCCTGCGGTCCACGGCGCTGGGTGAGGTGGTCAGGACGGTCGACGAGCTGCTCGACATCGACCTCGGCGGGATCGCGGTCGCGGGGTGGCGCCGCTACGAACGGCTGCGCGACGCCGCGCTGCGAACCCGCGCGGGCGGAGTCGAGCGGGTCGAGTTGTCCGCACACGAAGTCACCCGGACCTGCTGCCCGCGCCTCGAGGTCGTCGTCGGTGAGAACCCGGTCGGCGAATTCTCGCTGGAACTCGATGTGGCAGTGCTTGTTCAGCCACTCGTGGCCATCGTTCGCAATGGCATGCTCTTGGCTTTGGGCCCCGGTGACTGCACCGTGACCGTGTCGCTCGGCGCGCCGGAAGTCGGGCCGATCATGAAGCGGGAGCGCGTATTCAAGGTGGCGAACGTGGTCGATCTGCGACGGCCGATCCCGCTACTTCGCAACCAGCCCGGACCGGCTCCCACATCGCCGTCCGGCGGTTTGCCCCGACCGGTGTCGCATCACTGAGCCGGTCGACTGGAAGGACGGAGATTCGGCTACCGCGTTGTCCGCTTAGTCCTCACGACGTGGCCGCGACCGGCGCCGCCGCGATCATCCAGTTGCTGAACTCCACCGCCAGATGCCACTGGTGTTGGCGAATGAGCCTGGCGGGCACGCTGGCTGGGAATTGCACGGTCAGCAGGGCCTCGAGTGTGCCGTCGCGATCACGGAACTGATGGCGCACACCGCCGATGACAACACCGTCGTCGAGCAGGGCTTGGCCCGCGATCTGGATGGGGTAGCCGGGATCGATCGGTATGGTGAGGCTCTCGGTCTTTGCGTAGTCGATGAGGAACCGCGACACCGCCGGTGATCCGCCGGTTGTTTCGACGACTTCCTGACGTCCGTCGGGCAGGCCGCGCAACAGGTAGTGGTCGGGGCAGGCATCGATCATGTCGGTTTCGGCGTTGGCAGCGGTCAGATTGTCGAACCACGCGGCGAACCGCTCGACGGAGAAGCCCGGTACTTCCAGACGAGTGATGGCGTGTTTGGTCCGTCCCCGGCTCGCGGCGACACCGATCCGAGTCATCCGCTCGGAAAGAGCCAGCTCGCGCCCGACCATCGCGTAGACACCGGCATGACCCAGCCGCGTCTTCAGCGTCGTCAACGCGGATCGCCGCACGTCGAGCGGAGCGCCGCGCAACTCATCGAGGGCGCGGTCGGGCATGAGTTCGGCGATACCGCGACGTCCCATGCGTGCGGCGAACTTCTTCAGCACCGCGTCGGCCCGGCGTGATTCCCAGGCCCGCACCTGTTCGCGCGAGACCGCTTCCTCGCCCACGATCGCACGAATTTCGATGGACTCGACCATGGTGGTCCTGCCTCTCCAGCCTTATTAACGCTACCGATTCTGGCTTTAAGTATGGGAGCTAGTATCGACTAAACGCAAATCGAAATAGCTTTTAGTCGAGTGGACAGGGCCATGAACCAGCGCGGACACGATCCCGAGAACAAGCAACCCGTGACGCCACCGGCTCCGCGCAAGCGGACCGGGGGACGCTCCGCTCGAGTGCGTGAAGCCGTACTCACCGCGACCCTGGATCAGGTCGTCGAACACGGCATCGAGGGTTTGACCATCGGCGACGTCGCCGCCCGAGCCGGTGTCGCCGAGACAACGATCTATCGACGCTGGGGAACCCGCACCGCCCTGATCGCCGAGGCGGTCACCGAGATGGCGGCCGTGGGCAATCCCGCACCCGACACCGGAACTCTGCGCGGAGATCTCCAACAGCTCGCCGAGCAGATCTCAGACCTGATAACCCGCCCCGGCATCGCGCGACTGCTCGGCACCACCATCGCTCTGTCCGCCGACCAGGGCGTGGCCGCCGCGCGCCACCGCTTCTGGAACGAGCGCTTCGAACGGACCTCTCACGTCATCGGCAGGGCCGTCGACCGTGGCGAACTATCTGACGAGGTGGACCCCCGTGAGGTCCTCGAAACCCTCTCCGCCCCACTGTATTTCCGTCTCCTGGTCAGCGACCAACCCCTCGACAGCGCCTTCGTCACCCGCTGCATCGACCACACCCTGACTCTGTACAGCGCGTCGAAATGACGACACGCGCTCAGGAGACCTTCTCGAGCGCGGGCGGTTCCCATTTCCCCTCGACCGCTTCGGTTTTCGGGGCGTAGAGGCGCATGGTCAGTGAGAACTTTCCGGCGGCGGGGATCGGCAGCCAGTTGCCGGCGGGCACCGCGGGCCCGGGGTCGGCGTTCTGCACGGCGATGTCGGCCGATCCGTCGGCGTTCTTCGTGATCGGGATCTGATGGCCGACGAAGTAGATGTTCGCCGGGTTCGGGATCAGGAAGCTGTCGGCACCGTAGGCGGTGATGGACCAGAATGCGTCGACCGGTGGGAGTTGGTCGGCGGAGAAATGCAGCCGGAATCGCTGGGCGGCACCGTCCGTGTCGGCCGTGCCGGTGAAGGTCGGATACAGCGCGTCCTCGGGGAGATTCGCGCCGAGGGCGAAGTACGAGGTGCTGGCGCGCAGCGGATAGTTCGTTCCGTAGTCGCCGAGGTCGGTGGAGTACTTCCAGCCGTTGGCGTTGTGGCTCCCCGGGTCCCGAAAATCGGCGATCTGCTTCTTGCCTGCCTGTACGCCCGCGTCGAGAACGCCCGCTTCGGCGGTCGGTGTGCCGCCCGGGGTGATGCCAAGGGTCGCGAAACGACGCACGGCGGGTTCGTCGTCCGGGGTGGGCGGATTGGCCGTCATCAGCGCGGAGAGCACGGCGAAGAAACTCGGCCCGTCCATGTCGGCGACCTCGCGGGACGGGTTGGCCGACAGCCGGCTCTCGTCGGCGACAATGCTCGGGGTGGCGAGGCCGGGGTCGGCCTGCCAGACGCTCAACGGCGCGAGTTTCATCTTCTCCTGAATCGCCCGCACCGCAGCGATGTCGGCGTCGCCGTCGACTTGCACGCGGCCGATCACCCAGACGGTATTGGTGGGCATCGTCAACCGCGTCATGCCGGAGGGAACCTCACCGGACCACTCCGGCCCGGTCAGCAGGTAGGTGAACGGCGGAGTCTGTTGCCCCGATTGCACGTCGGGCCGCACGCTGCTCGGATTGTGCACCGTGTTGGTCCAGGCGTCGAGTATCTGCATCAGCCAGTAACGATCCGGCTCCATCTCGGGGACCTGTAGCACCAGCGGCTCGGGCCGCAGATCCAGCCACGCCTGCGAATAGAGCGTGTCGAGATTCACCCGGACCACCAACCGGTCGTCGGGTGTCGGCAACTGATCAGCGTGGATGAAAATGTTCGGTGGGCCCGCCGCGGCACGTGTCGCGTCCATCAACACGAGCGGGTAACCGAACACGTAGGCGTCGGCCGCCACCGCCGTCGGATCATCCGAGGGCGACGTGCCGGTCGTCGCGGTAGTTCCACTGCTCTGCTCGTCGGAATCGCATGCGCTCAACGCGACACCCGCCGCGAGCGTCACACCGATTCCGAGGAGTGAACGACGGTTGACCACACCGAATCCATCCGACACGGACGCCTCCAACGATTCGTCGACAGCACTGGCACGTCACACGACACTCCATCTAGCACACAACCGGCAATCGTCAGCGATTAGACGCTAACAAAGCCGACCGAGAACCGGCGGAGAATTCGCGACAGCGCGTGCAGCCCCGGTGGCCCGCCGGATGTCGGTGACGCCTGGAAGGATTCCGGGCATGAGTGCCACCGGGGACGATGTCCGTACCTATGCCTTGTCATTGGCGGAGACGGGCGAGCAGTTCGCTTGGGGGATGCCGATTTTCCGGGTGGCGGGGAAGTTGTTCCTGACGTTGCCGGAGAACGAGACGTCGATGGCGGTGCGCTGCCCCGCGGTCGATCGGGACGAGCTGGTGGTGGCGGAGCCGGAGAAGTTCTGGATCGCGGCGCACGAGGCGAACAATCCGTGGATTCGGGTGCGGCTCGCGGCGCTCGACGATCGGGAGGAGCTGGAAGCCATCGTGCTCGACTCGTGGCGGCAGGCCGCGCCGCGGCACCTGCTCGACGACGCGGAGTGAACGACTCGAATCACTTGCGGCTGAGGCAGATCGTCGCACCGTTCGTCACGCCCGAATCCAAGGTGATTCGGGCTGGGCTTTCGGCCGGGCAGACGCCGTCGTCGGACTCGTGCCGCTCGATCACCCGATGGGTGGCCGCGGGCTGGGCGCAGTCGAGCAGTCGCGTCTGTGCGGATCCGCCGCTCTTGTCGACGGCGATGCAGTCGCCGGCCTGCGCGTACGCCGAATCGTTCTGCGAGACGGGGCCCAGACAGATCACCAGAACCAGGTCCGTCTTGTCGCTGTGCGTCATCGAGGACGCGTTGGCGCCCGTGACACCGGGGCACTCCGGCCGTACCGGCCTCTGATGCACGACGCCCACCGTGAGGATACGCAGGTGCGAACCCGGTTGGTCGCAGGACATCAGGACCGTCAGATCCTTGCCGGTGCAGTTGCCGACCACGGCATTGTCGAGGTCCTTCGGATCGGTCGCCACCGCGCACACCACAATGGCTCGGCCGCCGAGCGAGGAATGCGCGAAGGCCTGCCTGGCTTTCGGTTGATCACGGCACGCCCGGTCGGTGACCGGTACCCGTCGATGCAACTCGGTGCCGACGACCCTGGACGCGAGGACGTTCGACCCGCAAGGGATGCGGGTTATCGTCTCGCCCGCATTTTTGACGGTGACGCAGTCATCCGCTTGGAGGGCGCCCGGGTCGTCGTTGTTGAACCGGGTCGGCGCCAAGCAGAGCACCACCTCGGGCTGCGCGCCCGAGGCGACAGGTTCCGCGATGGCCTTGGTGGCGTCGGCGTACTTCACGCACGCCGACTCCAGCGGCCACACCACGGCTTCCCGTGCGACGATGCGGTACAGCGCCTGACTGTCGGCGCAGCCGTATTCGATGGGCACACCCGTGCCGAGCGCGACACACTCGTCGACGGCCAGCGCCGCGGGCTCCGAGCGCTTCAGCTGGTAGCCGACGAGCACCGCGGCCGCGGCCAACAAGACCGCCGCGCCGAGCGCGAGCAACACCAACTTGCGCCGCTCCGATGATCCGCCACTGTCGGCCGGGTTCACGCGCGACGGTTCCGGCCACACGGCCGTGTTCGCCGGCGACGGGTCCGGACGAACGGCCGACGGCGCGGGTGACGCACCCGGCGCTACCGCCGTGTTCGGAGGTGATGGATCCGGCGCAGCGGCCGCGGGCATGGATGAGGAATCGGCCGATTCCACCGGTGACGACACCACCGGATCGTCGGCATGATTGTCCGCCGGGTCGCGCAAGATCTTCCCCCACCAACTGAAAAGCAACTACTCGGAACCCCCCGCGAGCGCGGAGAAGTTGATCTTAGCCCGACCGCGGTTCTGTGTCGTGCCTTGTCGGAAACTGCTCGCCTGGAGGCGATTTGGGCTCGGCTGCCATTTGAGAGGATGTTTGTGCCTACGCCTTGTCGTTGGCGGAGACGAACGAACGACAGCACCGCCGCCCTGTCCTAGACCAGGGCGGCGGTGCTCTCACGAACTCAGCGCTCGATCAGCTGTTCTGCTCGATCAGCGACTTGCTCAGTGCTTGGTCAGCAGCTTGGACCGCACCGCTTCGAGGGTCGCGTTGTCGATGCCGAGTCCCTCGCTCAGGAAGCGATCGAAGGAACCGTAGGACTGCTGGACCTGGTCGAAGGCGGCGTCGAGGAAGCTGCGGTCGACGCCGACGATCGGCTCCCAAAGCGCCCGATCCTGGACGAGCCCCTGCTGGACGAGGGCGTCCAGCAGGTGCTTGTTGCCCGCGGCGAGGTTGTCGTTGGACTCCAGGAAGTCGTTGTAGATCTGGCCCTTCGGCACATCGAGCGCGCTCATCAGGATGGCGGTCATCCAGCCGGTGCGGTCCTTGCCCGCGGTGCAGTGGTACAGCACCGCGCCCTGGGCGCCCGCGATCTCGCGGAACGCGCTGGCGAACTGGCCGCGAGCGGTCGGGTCGGTGACGAACCAGCGGTAGTAGGTGCGCATGATCTCGGCGGCCTTGCCGTCGCCGAGCACCTCCTGCTGCTTGGCCGGGCCGGCCTGGATCAGCCCGGACACCATGAGGAAGAAGTCGTTGGCGGGGTCGTAGACCGGCAGCTCGGTGCGGCGGATGCCGGACGGGAGCTTGTCGGGATCGCGGCCCGCCTCGGTGGGGCTGCGGAAGTCGATCACCTGGGTGATGCCGAGCTCCACCAGCTTCTGCTGCTCACCCGCGTCGAGTTTGGCGAGCGCGTCGGTGCGGTAGACGACGCCGTTGGCGACGCGGTTGCCGCGCTTAGCCGGGTAGCCGCCGATGTCGCGGGCGTTGGGCGCGTGCGCCAAGCCCATCGGGCGGTCGGCCTTGCCCGGCGATTCGAGGACGGGGACGGCCGGGCCCGCCAGGGCGGGGGCGCCGGTGACCGGCAGGACTCCGAGCAGTACCGCGGCCGAGGCCGCTACGACACCGCGCATCGCGCGTGAAATGGTCACGGAAAGAGTTCCTTTCGTTCATGGACCCGGTTCTGCACGGTGGGCCCAAGTGAGCACGGCACCGCCCCCGCTCCGCTTACCCGGACGCGGCGGTACCGTCGTTTCCGCCCGAATCGCCTCCGGGACAGAGTTATTCGTGATCAGTCGGCGAGCAGTGTCACGGTGCCCGCCGCGCCGTCGACCCGCACGCGCTGCCCGTCGGACAGGCTGGTGGTCGCGGTCTTGGTGTCCACCACGCAGGGGATGCCGAATTCGCGCGCCACGATGGCCGCGTGCGAGGCGGAACCGCCGATGTCGGTGACCACCGCGGCGGCGTAGGCGAACATCGCGGTGTGTCCGGTATCGGTCACCGAGGCGACCAGGATGTCCCCGGGTTCGATGTCGTCGTCGAGCGAAAGCACCAGCTTCACGGTGCCTTCCACCACGCCGGGGCACACACCGATACCGGTGAGGCTCTCGTCGGCGGCGAGCGCGCCCGCGTCGGCGACCGGTTCCCACTGTCCGGCAACGACATCGGGCATCCGGATGTCGCGCAGGCGTTTGCGCTCGGCGCGGCGGCGCTCGACCCGTTCGGCCGCATCCGCAGGGAGACAAAAGATTTCGTCCAGGCTCAGGTAGCAGACGTCGTCGACCTCGCGCAGCTTGCCGGAGGCGATGAGCCGGTCGGCGCGTTCCCGCACCGCCATACGCAGGCAGTGCGTGATGCGGACGACGGCGTCGCGGGCCCGTTCCCTGGCGACCGTGGCGCCTGCCGCCATCCGGGCGGTGCGGCTCGGCGCGGCGTCCACGGGTTCGCGTGTGGGCGCGGGCATTTGGGCGGCCCGCGCGGCAGCGGTGACCAGCAACGAGGGACGGTCGCCGAAGGTCGGGTTGATCAACTCGCATTCGCCGGGGCCGCGGTGGCCGATGCGCGCCAGTTCCTCGTCCAGCGCCGCGGCGAACGCGGGCGAGGCGGCACGCGCCGCCGCGACGTCACCCGTGCCCGCGACCTCGCGCAGCGCCGAGTCGGCCCGGCAGAGGGCGGCGAGCCGTTCCACCGCGAGCATGGGCTTGGCCGACTCCAGCCGGTTCAGGTCGATCGGGACTTCGCCCGCGTTTTTGCCGCGGGCGTGCACGGCGGTGGCCGCGCCGGTCATCATGACGCCGATGGAGGCCGCCTGCCAGGCCTGGTGCAGCCGGTCGCGCCAGAGCAGCGCGCGCACGTGCAGTTGCTCGTCGGTGAGTTCGGCGATCTGTTCGGCAGTCAGCGCCTCGGCGTGCGAGGCGGCGTTGATCAGTTCGGCGGTAGCGGCGAAGCGGCGGGCGGTGGCGATGACCCGGGCCGTGGCCCGCGCGGTGGCCGCGGTGCTCGCCAGACCCGTTGGCATCGGCGGCTTCCCGTGCGGCTGGAGCGGGATCTCGTCGGGGATGTTGCCGTAGGCGTCACGACGGATGCTCTCCTCGTCCCAGCCCGGCATGTTCTCGGCGGCGAGCACGCCGATCGAGGCGTTGATGTAGATGTGGTGGCCGAGCACGGTGGTCACCCGGCTCGTCCAGTGCTCCAAGGCGATTCCGTCGAGCGCGATCATGGTGCCCATCGCCTCGTTGGCGAGCCGGATGGCGCCCGCGTGCAGGTCGATGGTGAGTGGCGTCATCGGGCCGGGCAGCGCCTCGGAGGTGTTGGTCGCGGTGTGCACCGGATAGCGCGGGTCGACGCGGTCGTCGAACTCGCCCTCGAGGCCCTCGGGCGCGACGTCGACCAAGCGGTGCCGGTCCGAGGTGGCGGCACGCGAGGGAATCACGTGCGAGGGCAACGGAATCGCGCCACTGCGTGTCCGGAAGGAACCGCCCGACGGCTTGCGCCCGACCAGTCCGCGCACCAGATCGGCCGCCGTCTCGGCAGCGCTCCAGCCGCAGCGGAAGCCCCAGTCCTCCTGCGCCGCCGTGGAATTCAGTAGCGGCCTGCGCGCGGACCAGCCCGGCACCCAGGCGGAGTAGCGCACCTTGGCGGCGTGCATCATCGCGCGCACTTCGTCGGTGCTCACCAGGCCCGGCGCGGCGAGCTCGATGACGCCGAGCCGCGGCGAGGTCGCCGCGAGCACCAAGAAGCGGTCCAGATCGTCGCTGTGCAGCAGCTGGAAGCCGCCACCGGACTTGGCGCCGAGGATCGGTTCGAGCGCGCGCCGCGTCTCGTGACCGATGCGGCGACCGGCGACCAGCGCGGTGCGGATCAGCAGGTGGTCGGCTCCCGATGCCCGAAGGCGCTCGGCGACTTCGGATTCCGGCACACCGGCCGAGCGCGCCCCCGCGACGACCGGAACCACCACGCGCGCACCGGCGTCCCGCGCCGCCGCGGCCACCGCGCCGACGGCGGGACCGGCCAGGTGGACGACGGTGTCGCACCCCGCGACGGCACGGGCGCAGGCCGCGACGTCGGCCGGATCACCCGCGGTGAACCGCACGCGGGGGTCGACGAAGCGGTGCCACCGGCGATCCAGACCGGCCACGTCGTGCCCGGCGGCCAACAGCATGCGCGCCACCGCCCGACCGCTCGGTTCGGTGATTCCGGTGATCAGGACCCGCATCGATATCCTCTCCTCACTGCGCCACCCACAAACGTGACGCCGTTCACACACCTTTGCCAGTGCGTGACCGCCCCATCCGGTTCAGTCCCACTGAGCGGGAGGGGCCTATCGGCCACCGAGATGACCGGTGTCCGGGCGCCAGGCGAGGGGCGAACGTCGCAGGTATGAGGGAAACTCTGGGCGCGGCGGCCCGGTCGGTCGCACCGCGGGCGGCGGCGGAGGTCGGCGCCTACGACATCGACACGGACGTCCTCGTCGTCGGCTACGGATGTGCCGGAGCCGCAGCGGCTTTCGAGGCGGCCGAGGCCGGCGCGCGGGTGCTGGTGCTGGAACGCTCGGGCGGGCCCGGCGGCGCGTCGGCGATGTCGGGCGGCGAGATCTACCTCGGCGGCGGCACACCCATCCAGCAGGCCTGCGGCTTCACCGACACCCCCGAGCAGATGGCGGCGTTCCTGCGCGCCGCGCTCGGCCCCGGCGCGGACGAGGCGAAGATCGAACGCTACTGCGCCGACAGCGTCGCGCACTTCCATTGGCTCGTCGCGCGCGGCGTGCCGTTCAAGCCGAGCCTGTGGGACGCGCCCGCCTGGGTGCCGCCGACCGACGACGGACTCATGTGGCTCGGCGAGAACAGCTGGCCTTTCACCGAACTCGCGACGCCCGCCCCGCGCGGGCACCGGCCCGCCGCCAACGATTTCGGCGGCCGACTGCTGATGGAGGTGCTCACCGCGGCAGCCGAAAATGCCGGTGCGCAAGCGCGATTCGACAGCTACGCGACTAATCTGATCCGCGCCGAGGACGGCACGATCACCGGCGTCGTGGCGCGCCGCTACGGCCGCGAGTTCACCGTGCGCGCGCGGCGCGGCGTCGTGCTCACCACGGGCGGCTTCGTCGACGACGACCGGATGCTGGCCGCGCACGCCCCGCGGCTGCTGCACCACACGAAGGTCAGCGCGGGCACCGACGACGGCGGCGGCATCCGGATGGCGCAGGCAGTGGGCGCGGCGGTGCGCCACATGTCCGCGGGCCAGGTCGGCATCGCGTTGATTCCCGGTTTCGCGGCTCGCGGCATGGTCGTCAACGGCCGCGGCGCGCGTTTCGTCAACGAGGACACCTATCCCGGCCGTATCGGTCAGGCCGCGCTGTTCCGGCAGGACATGGACGTCTGGGTGGTGCTGGACGAACAGGCCTACGAGGCGGTGCCCGAACCGCAGCGCTGGGGCGTGCGTCCCACCCACGTCGCCGAGACCGCCGCGGAACTCGAACAGCTGCTCGGCACGCCGCCCGGCGCGCTCGCCGCGACCATCGCGCGATACAACGCATTCGCCGCGCGCGGAACGGATCCCGACTTCCACAAGGCGCCGCGCTGGCTGCGTCCGCTGACCCCACCACTGGCCGCCATCGACGTGCGCGCCGGTGTGCGCCCGCCCGCGGAGACCGGCGACCGGCGCGGCACCGGCGCGTCGGTGTTCACCCTCGGCGGCCTGCACACCACCGTGGACGGGGAGGTGCTCGATCTCGGCGGCACGCCGATCCCCGGCCTGTTCGCCGCCGGACGCGCCAGCTCCGGCCTGCACGGTGAGGGCTACGTCAGCGGCACCTCCCTCGGCGACGGCACGTTCTTCGGCCGTCTCGCGGGCCGCGCCGCCGCCCGCTGAGTGCGGGGAACTCCAGCTCACACGGTTCCGATCACCGGGACTGACTCCACCGGACGAGGGGCGGACGGCCCTACCGTCACCACCATGGCGGGGCCGCGCAGGCGGTTCCCTGCCCGACGAAACACAGGAGGACACCCGTCATGACCAACAAGGTGCTCGATCGGGTCCGGGACCTGCTTCCGGCGATCCGCGAACGAGCCACGGACACCGACGCGCTGCGGCGGGTTCCGGTGCAGAGCGTCCGGGAGCTGACCGAGGCAGGCGTGTTCCGGATGCTGCAGCCCGCCCGGTTCGGTGGTGACGAGTCCTCCCCCGTGGCCTTCTACGAGGTGATCCGCACGATCGCCTCGGCGTGCCCGTCGACCGGCTGGGTGTCCTCGGTGCTCGGCGTGCACCCGTGGCAGCTGGCGCTGTTCCCGCTGGCGGCGCAGGAGGAGGTGTGGGGCGCCGATCCCGACACGCTGATCTCCTCGTCGTACGCGCCGACGGGCCTGCTCACCCCGGTCGAGGGCGGCTACGAGGTGAGCGGGCGGTGGAGCTTCTCCTCCGGCTGCGACCACGCGCAGTGGGCGTTCCTCGGCGCGCTGGCCCCCGACGAGAACGGCAAGCCGAGCGACTACCTGACGATCCTGGTGCCGCGCGCGGACTACGTCATCGACGACGTCTGGCACGTGGTCGGCCTGTCCGGCACCGGAAGCAACGACATCGTCATCGAGAAGGCGTTCGTGCCGCACCACCGCGCCTACAGCGCCACCGAGCAGTCGCAGCTGCGCGGACCCGGCCAAGAGGCGAATCCCGCCGCGCTGTACAAGATTCCATTCGCGGGTGTCTTCTCCAACACCATCACCGCGCCGATCATCGGCGCCGCGCAGGGGGCGTACGAGGCCCACATCGAGCGGATGCGCGAACGGGTGCGGCTGTCCTACGGCGGCCAGAAGGTGGCCGAGGATGCCTTCGCCCACGTCCGGGTCGCGCGCGCCGCCTCCGAGATCGACGCCGCGATCCTGCAGATGGAGCGCAACATCGGCGAGCAGCTGCGCTATGCCGAAGCGGGCGAACCGATTCCGGACGAGGTGCGCCTGCGCACCCGCCGCGACCAGGTGCGCGGCACCGAGCGGGCGATCCAGGCGATCGAACTGCTCTTCGACAACTCCGGCGGGCATTCGATCCGCAAGCCGAACGCCATCGAACGGCATTGGCGCGACGCGCACGCGGGCAGCGTGCACGTCATCAACGATGTGGAGCGCGCGCTGGCCATGTTCGGCCGCGGCGAGTTCGGCCTGACGGTCGAAGATCGGATGGTGTGACCGTGGCGCTCACCGCGGCGGACACCACCCGCTGGGTGGATGTCGACGGACTGAAACTCCGCTACCACGAGGCGGGTTCGGGTCCGCCGCTGGTGCTGCTGCACGGCTCCGGCCCAGGCGTGTCGGGCTGGGCCAACTTCGGCGGCAATCTCGCGACGCTGTCCGAGCGCTTCCGCTGCCTGGTCCTCGACCAGCCGGGCTTCGGCGCCAGCGCGCGCCCGGAAACATACGACCGCAACTATCTTCGCATCGCGGCCGACGCGGTGCTCGGCCTGCTGGACAGCTTGGAGCTGCCGAGCGCGCATGTGCTGGGCAACTCGATGGGCGGTGCGGTGGCCACCCTCTTCGCCCTCGAGCACCCGACACGGGTCGACCGGCTGGTACTGATGGCGCCGGGCGGGGTCGGCGTCAACGTGCTGGGTCCCGAACCCTCCGAAGGCATTCGGCGGCTGCTCGACTTCACCGCCGACCCGACGCGCGAGCGGGTGCTGTCCTGGTTGCGCACCATGGTCTTCGACGAGCGGATCCTCACCGAGGAGCTCGTGGACGCGCGCCTGGCCGCCGCGGCCGAACCCGCGGCTATCGCCGCCCTCCGTGACGCGTACGCGACGTTCGCCGATCCCGCACTGGCGGAACGGGTTCCGCTCTGGGCGCGGCTGCGCGGTCTGCGCAACGAGGTGCTGATGCTGTGGGGTCGCGACGATCGAGTGACCCCTGTCGAGGGCGCGCTGCTGCCCTCACGGCAGCTGCCGAACGTCGATTTGCGGCTGTTCGGGCGCTGCGGACACTGGGTGCAGATCGAACGCAAGGCGGCCTTCGAACGCGCCGTCACCGATTTCCTCCAGCACGGTCTGTAGGCCGGACGGTGCGGGCGTGCCCACACGAGCCGCCCGCACCGAAAATCGAAAGGCGTTCTCTCTCGCGGGGCGATAGCCTCGGCCCATGACGTGGACCGCCCCCGAGATCGAGCGGACGCCGACCCTGTTCGTCGCCGACGAGCGCCCCCTGCTGCAGAGCTGGCTCGACCGGCACCGGCAGACCCTGCTCTGGAAATGCGCCGGACTGGACGCCGAACAGCTGCGCTCGCGCCCACTCGCCCCGTCGCGCCTGTCGCTGCTCGGATTGGTCCGGCACCTGAGCGAGGTCGAGCGCGGGTGGTTCCGCATCGCCGCGGCGGGCGTGCCGCTGGACTATCTCTACTGTTCCGAGGACAACCCCGACGGCGATTTCGACGACATCGCCGACGCCGACCCCGCGGACGCCTTCGCCACATATCACCGCGAGGTGCGCGCCGCCGACGCCGCCGTCGCCGATCTGCCCTTGACACACACCTTCGCTCGCCCGGTTCCCGACACCACTTTCAGCCTGCGCTGGGTGTATGTGCACATGATCGAGGAGTACGCCCGCCACAACGGCCACGCCGATCTGCTGCGCGAACAAATCGATGACCGCATCGGCGACTGACAGCGCGGCTCGGGCTCGCACACATCGCTCCAGGCACATCGCCTCGGCACAGCTCGGATCGCCGCGCCGCACAATGCCTCGGCGAGTGGTGATTCAGGGCAGATGCTCGGCGACCCAGCCCGCGATCCGAGTCCGTGACTCGAATCCGAGTTTGGTCATGATGTGGTCGACGTGGCTTTCCGCCGTGCGGACCGAGATCACCAGTTCGGCCGCGATGCGCTTGTTGCTGTATCCCGCGGCGACCAGCTTGGCCACATCCTTCTCCCGGCGCGTGAGCACGTCGGCCGCAGCGGGTTTCGGCGCCCGTTCGACGACGAGCGGCGCCGTACCCAGCGCGTAGCGCACCGCCTCGTCGGTGCCGAGCGCGGCTCCGCTGTCGAACGCGGCGCGAAACTCCTTGTCCCCCATGGCCCGATGCACCTGGTCGCGCACCTTGTCGCCGACCACCTCGGTCATCGCGTGCGCGAGTCTTTGGGTGCTGCCGCGTCGCACTGTGGCCGCCGCGCCCATCAGGCGCGCCGCCCGCACCCGGTCCCCCTCGGTGGCCGACACCCAGGCCAGGCCGTCGAATCCCGAAGCGGTCCAGACACATCGGTCGAACAACCGGAACTGCTCGACGGCGCGCCGCAGGTCGCCCGCGGCGCTCTCCTGTTCGCCGCGCCGCCAATGATTCGTGCCCACAGCCCAGTACGCGAGCCCGCCGAGCAGATGCGAACCGTGTTCGGCGGTCTTGGCCAGGAAACGTTCGGCGATGACGTCGGCGCGCTCGTCCTCGAGCACCAGCGCGCACACATAGGCGAAGGCGAAGCTCTCCATCTCGGTGCCGTGGTGGCCGACCTCGCTGGCGCGCTCGGCCGCGGTCAGCGCGATCTCCAGCGCGCGATGCGGATCGTTCTCGGTGAAGGTCAGCAGCGCCGAGAGCAACGTCGCCTCGACCAGGACCTCGGCGGCGTCGAGTTCGGCGGCCAGCTCGACGCATTCACGTGCGTAACGCGTGGCCTCGGCGTTGTCCGACAGCATGGCCGCGATCACCGACGCGGCCGCCAGTGCGCGGGCCCGATCGACCGTGTGCGCCTTGTCCTTTCCGATCGCCTCCACCAGCCAGCGGTAGCCCTCCAGCAGGAACCGGTAGTGCTCCCAGAACGGACGAAGCTCGGTCGCGATCTCCAGCGCACGGTGCGCGCCGTCCGGATCGGACAGCGAGAACTGAAGGGCCGCACGCATATTCGCGTGCTCCCTGGTGACGTCGCGGAACCAGGCGACGTCCTCGCCGCCCCAATAGGCGGTGCGGCCCCGGCGGGCGATGCGGTGGTAGTGGTCGCGGTGGCGGATGCGCACGGCCCGTTCGTCTCCGGCGGCGGCCAGCTTGGCCAGCGCGAACTGCCGCAGCGGCTCGAGCATGGTGTAGCGGCCGCTGCCGTCGCTGTCGTGCCGGTGCCCGAGCACCGACTTCTCGACGAGTCCGGTCAGCGCGTCGACCAGCGCGTCGGGCGGATCGACGACGCACACCGCTTCGGCCGCGTCCAGGTCGAAGCCGCCCGCGAACACCGCGAGCTGCTCCCACAGCCGCTGCTCGTCGGGCGTGCACAGGTCGTAGCTCCAGCTGATCGCGGCTTCGAGGGTCTGCTGGCGGCGCGGCGCGGTGCGCAGGCCCGTGGTGAGCAGCCGCATGGCGTCGTCGAGGCGGGCCAGCACTTGGTCCGGTGTGAACATCCGCAGCCGCAGCGCCGCCAGCTCCAACGCCAGCGGGATACCCTCGAGGCGGCGGCAGATCGCCGCGAGGACACCGAGATTGGCCGCGCTGACCAGGAATTCGGGATTGGCCGCCGCCGCGCGATCGATGAGCAGGCGCAGCGCTTCGCTCTCGCCCGCGGCGATCTCCCCGGTCAGTTCGTCGGCCGCCGGGACGGGCAGCGGCGAGACCGGCATGACCTGCTCGCCGTCCACGCCGAGCGGCTCCCTGCTGGTGGCCAGGATCCGTACCCCGGTGGTGGCCGGGATCAACCTGTTCACCAGCGCCGCGCAAGCGTCGATCAGGTGTTCGCAGTTGTCCAGGATGAGCAGCAGGTTCTTGTCGGCGAGGAACTCGGTGAGCCCCGCGAGCGGCGCGCTGGTGTCGTCGCGCAGGCCGAGTGCCTGCGCGACGCTCAACGCCACCAGATCCCCCTCCTGGACGTGAGCCACCTCGACCAGCCACACGCCGTCGGGGAACGCCCGCCGCACCGACTCCCCCACCCGCCGTGACAGCCGGGTCTTGCCGACACCGCCCGGCCCGGTCAGGGTGAGCAGCCGCGTGGTGGCCAGCAGTCGCTTCGCCGCGGCGAGTTCATCACCGCGTCCGACGAAGCTCGTCACCTCCGCGGGGAGGTTTCCTGTCACGTGCCGCACCACGCCGAATACCTTCGCACGTACGGCCGACACGGCGGGCGTTTTGCCGCTATTCGGCGGACGATGCCGCCCGGTTCGCGGCACGGACCACCGCCGCGAGCGAGGCCTCGAGCACCGAGTCGGCGCGGCCGCAGCTCCAACCGGACCGCTCGCCCACCCGGTATTCCAGATAGGTGATCGCACTGCTGTCGCTGCCCGCGCCGATCGAATGCTGAGTCAGGCCGAGCACCCGCACCGGCAGCCCCGCCGCGGCGAGCGCCTCGGTGAGCGCTTCGACCGGCCCGACGTCACGGTGCTGGGTGGTCGACGTCGCGCCGTCGACAGTGAGCGTGATGTCCGTGCTCGCGGCGCCGGCGCGCCATTCCTTCAGCACCACCGGCGCGGGTCGCGGGTCGTCCAGGTACGCGGCGGTGAACAGCTCGTGCAGTTCGGCCGCGGTGATCTCCAGGCCGGTGTCGTCGGCGTGCGCCTGGACGCGGCGGGCGAACTCGATCTGCAACCGCCGCGGCAGGTCCAGGCCGTACTCGGTGTGCAGCAGGTACGCGATGCCGCCCTTGCCGGATTGCGAGTTGACCCGGACGACGGCGTCGTAGGAACGGCCGAGATCGGCCGGGTCGATCGGCAGATACGGTACCCGCCAGTCGATCTCGCGCTCCGGTCGTCCGGTCGCCGCGGCGCGGGCGCGGTGTTCGGCCATGCCCTTCTTGATCGCGTCCTGGTGGGTGCCGGAGAAGGCGGTGTGCACCAAGGCGCCGACGTAGGGGTGTCGTTCGTGGATGGGCATGCGGGTGCAGTACTCGACCGTGCGGGCGATCTCGTCCACGTCGGAGAAATCGATCATCGGATCGATGCCCTGCGCGTGCAGGTTCAGCGCCAGCGTGGCCAGGTCGACATTGCCGGTGCGCTCACCGTTGCCGAAGACGCAGCCCTCCACCCGCTGCGCGCCCGCCAGCACCGCCAACTCCGCGCAGGCGACGCCGGTGCCGCGGTCGTTGTGCGGGTGCACCGAGAGGATCACGCTCTCGCGGCGGGCCAGGTTGCGGTGCATGTACTCGATCTGGTCGGCGTACACGTTCGGGGTGGCCACCTCTACGGTCGCGGGCAGGTTCAGCACCACGGGTCGTTGGGGCGTGGCGTCCCACAGGGTCGTCATCCGGTCGCACAGATCGAGCACGAAATCGGGTTCGGTCAGGTTGAACACCTCCGGCGAGAACTCGAACCGCACCGACGGCAGATCACCGGCGAACTCGAGCACGTCGCGGCCGCCCGCCAGGATCAGCTCGCGCAGCGCGTCGCGGTCCTTGCCGAGCACCACCTCCCGCCAGGTCGGCGCGGTGGCCGTGTACATGTGCACGACGACCTCGTTGCGCAAGCCGCGCACCGACTCCACCGTGCGCTCGATGAGGTCGCGGCGGGCCGGGGTGAACACGACGATGGTCACGTCCTCGGGCGCGAGATCGGTCTCGGCCAGCAGCCGGACGAAATCGAAATCGGTCTGGGAGGCCGAGGGATAGCCGACCTCGATCTCCTTGTAGCCCATGGCGACGAGCAACTCGAAGAAGCGCCGCTTACGTTCGGGGTCCATCGGCTCGGCGAGCGCCTGGTTGCCGTCGCGCAAATCCACCGGAACCCAGAGGGGGGCCGTAGTGATTCGCGCGTTCGGCCAATCACGTTGTGTCAGAGGCACTTCCACGCGTTCGTGGACGGGCCGGTAGCGGTGCGACGGCATCGTCGAGCGCCGCTGCCTGTTCCAGTGCGGCGCATCGTCGGCGACGGGGCCCGCGGGGGTGTGGATGGTGGGGAAAACGCGCGTTGTCATGGTCTGCTTTCCGGCCGATACGGCCTGCGCATAGGAAAAGTGACCGGCCACGACGAAGCCCCACGGCGGGCGGCCGGTCGAATCAGGCCCCGCCGTGGCGGCTAAGCAGAAGCATGCGCGTCATGATGGCTAGACTCTACACAACTCCTCAGACAAGTAGAGAGGTTCGGATGGTCTCGCAGGTCCGCCGCCACCCGCTCGCCGCGCAGGCGGCCGAGTTGTTGCTCGCCCGCGTCCGCGCGGGCGAATGGCCGCTCGGGCACCGGCTTCCCGGCGAGACGACCCTGGCCGCGCAGCTCGGCGTCGGCCGCTCCACGCTGCGCGAGGCCATCCGAGAACTGGCGGGCAAGGGCGTGCTGGACAGTCGCCAAGGCGCGGGAGTGTTCGTCACCGCGTTGGATGTGACCGAGGAGTGGGACGCGGTGCTGCGCCGCGCCGCCATCGCGTCGGTGATCGAGGCCAGGATCGCCATCGAAGCCGAGGCCGCCGCGCTAGCCGCCGCCCGGCGCACCCCCGCCGACCTCCGCGCGATCCGCCGCGCCCTGGCGGCACGGGAGTCCCGAGGCGAACCGGTCGACGAGCACGTCGACGCCGACATGGCGTTTCACCGCGCCGTCATCGTCGCCGCGCACAACGACGTGCTGACCCAGCTCTTCGACACCTTCCTGCCGCGCCTGCGCCAGGCCATGATCGACATGCTCAGGATCCGCCCCGTGCCCTCCGAACCCGAGGACCACGAGGCGCACATCCGGTTGGTCGACGCCATCGCGCACCGAAACCCCACGGCCGCATCCGAATTCAGCCGCGCCCATCTCACCGCCCTGAAAGCGGCGTTCTCGTGATCGTTCCGAGGGAGGAAACATTCGTGACCGTGCTCCAGCTGACCGACGTGACCTTCCGCCGCGAGGGCAAGCAGATCATCGACGGCATCTCGCTCACCGTGCGCGCGGGCGAACACTGGGCGCTGCTCGGCCCCAACGGCGCGGGCAAGAGCACCCTGCTCGGCTTCTGCGGCGCCGTCACCTTCCCGACCTCGGGCACGGTGCGCATCTTCGGCGAACGGATGGGGCGGGTCGAACTGGCCGCGCTGCGCCACGCGATCGGGCACGTGAACCCGCGACATCCGCTGCGCTACCCGCTCACCATCCGCGAGGTCGTGCTCACCGACCTCACCGCGACCATCGACATCCCGATGCGCTGGACGCCCACCGCCGAGCAGATGCGCAGGGCCGACGCCATGATCGAGTCCGTCGGGCTGAAGGGTAAGGGCGACAACACTTGGCCGACCCTGTCGCAAGGCGAGCGCGGGCGCACGCTCATCGCCCGCGCGCTCATCGCCGAACCCCGGCTGCTGCTGTTCGACGAGCCGACCACCGGTCTCGACGTGGCCGCGCGCGAACAACTGCTGGAGACGATCGACATCCTCGACCGCACTCACCCCGAGGTCGCCTCGGTGCTGGTCACCCACCACCTCGAGGAGCTGCCGACCAGCACGACCCACGCCCTGCTCATCGCCGAGGGGCGCACCGTCGCCGCGGGCCCCGCCCGGGAGATCCTGACCACCGACACTGTGTCCACGGCGTTCGACCACCCCGTCGAGGTCGCCTACGACCGCGGGCGCTGGACCGCACGGGCCGAGGTCGATCCGTTGCGCACGTTCACGCCCTGACCGCTCACCGCGCCGAACGTGCCCGCCCCTGCGCCAGGCCCGTCATCGTCGTGACGACCAGGCGGGTCGCGTGCTCCATGACAGCTGGCAGTTCCACGCCTTGGCGCGAGCCAGCCGCGGAGCGGCGGCGCCGAACACTTTTCGCCGCCGCGTTCCGTTCACTCGGGCCCGGTGACCGCCCGCCGGGCTTCGGCCTCGGCCAGCTCGCACAAAGTGAGCAGTTGCTTGCGGGTCATGAAGACGTCGCCGAAGGCGAGCAGCCGGTCGACGATCGGCGGTGTACCGAAACGCGCACGGACGACGAGCCGAGTGCCCGCGCCCTCCGGGCGCACGGCGTAGGTGACGGCGATCCGCCCGGAGACGAGCGTGATGTGGCGGCCGAGGACGAACGAGTCGAGGCGGAAGACCGACATGAACTCCTGGCCGATCTCTAGTTCGGTGAGGTGCGGGTCGCGCTCGCGCGGACTGCGGCGCCCCCAGTTGTCCAGCAGGTCGTAACTGTATGGGGCGACCCGCAATTGGCACAGCCAGCGGTACACCACCGTCGGCGGCGCGGCGATGCTGATGGCCCGATCCGCTTGCAGCCCGGTGGGTTCCAGCTCGTCGCAGGGCAGGGAGTCGTCGACTTCGGCTTCGGTTGCGCCCCAGCGCGTTCCGCGGATCATGCCGTGGCCGCGATTCGGCCGAGCATTCGCCGCACCACGAAGGCGTGGCCACCGCTGCCGATCACCAGCGCGCGATAGATCTTGCCGTGCAGACCGGGAAAATCCGCCCTGCTCGTGGCTCGCACCTTGGTTCGGCTCTGCCCCTCGTCCTCGAGTTCGAAGATCAGCTCGTAGCGGGAGAACCAGTGCTGCCCGCTCATCGCGAACCGGGCCGGTTCCTCGGCGGCGTCCAGCACGAATCCGGAGGGCACCGTGGCGGGGTCGTGCGGGTCCGTGCAGACGACTTTCAGCAGCGCTTTCCAGGTCCGATCGCGATTCGCGTCGACTTCTCTGGCATGCTGGTCGATATAGGACAATCGCTCCATATAGAAGGAACGTACTAGTAGATGGCGCCACCCCGCAAGCACGACACCGATGTGATCCTCGACGCAGCACGCGCTCTCGTGCTCGCCGACGGCCCCCGCGCGGCGAGCGTGGCGGCCATCGCCAAAGCCAGCGGCGCGCCGGTCGGCACGCTGTACCACCGCTTCGGCAACCGCAATGGCGTGCTCACCGCGGTCTGGTTTCGGTCGCTGGACCGCTTCCAGCAGCGGACCTTGGCGGCCGCGAACCACGCCGACGCCGTCGAGGCGGGTGTGGCCATGGCCGGTGCCGCCATTCGCTTCGGTCGTGAACTGCCCGAGGACGCCCGGCTGCTGCTCGAGCTGCGCCCGCGCGACCTGCTCGACGGCGGACCGGACGACGAGTTCCACGCCCGGCTCGAGGCCATGAATGCCCGGTTGTTCGAGCAGCTGCGCCGCGTCACCCTCGAGTTGCTCGGCGCGGACGGGCACCGGGAGATCGACGCGGTCAGCCGCGCGGTCGTCGACCTGCCGTATGCCGCGCTGCGCAGGCACGCGCACGCGCCCACGCTGCCGGACTGGCTGGACGACGACCTGGCCGCGGCCGCCCGCACTCTGCTCGAGTCGTACCGCCGCTGACCGGCGGTTCGCTCAGTTCCCCGCGACCAGCGCCGGGGTGAGTTCGTCGAGCCCGTCGATGACCTGATCGGCCAGCGCCCGCGCGTCGGGGTCGAGGGGATACTCCGGTCGCGGCGCGGCGATCACCCGCATGCCCGCGGCGTGCGCGGCGCGCAACCCGTTGCTCGAATCCTCCACGGCCGCACAGTCGGTCGACTTCTTGCGCAGGAATCCCGCGACCGCCACGTACACGTCCGGCGCGGGTTTGCCACGGTCGACCTCCTCGGTCGAGAACGTCACGTCGAAGAACTCGATCAGCCCCGTGCGCCCGAGCACGGTGTCGATCAGCGTTCTCGGCGAGGAGCTGGCCACCCCGAGCGGCCAGTTCTCGCTCATCCGCTGCACCGCGGAGACCGCGCCGGGCAACAACGGCACACTCCGGTCGTACTGCGCGGCCATTCGCTCGATGACGTCGTCGGCCACGCGTTCGGGCGGCTCGCCGACCCCGAGTTCGCCGCTGAGGTACTCCGACCACTCCCCCGTGCTCATGCCCATCAGTCGCTTCTGCGTGTCCGGTAGCCAGCGACCGCCCTTCTCGGCGACGTACTCGCGCCGCACCCGCTCCCAGACCGGCTCGGAATCGATCAGCACGCCGTCCATATCGAACACGACTGCCGTAATACGCATCGGTGCAACGCCTTTCGCCGTTCGCGAGGGCACGACCGCAGGGTGGTCACGGACCGGCCGCGCCGAGCTCGCGTGGTGTATCGGTAGACCTGATGGGTGATCGACTACCCAGCGTAGGGGCAGCGGATTCCGGTCACGGCCGGGGGCCGCCGGAACCGGACCGCCCGCGGTGCCGCCCCCGCCGCGGGAGCATCCGACGGGCAACCGATAACTTGTTCTCATGAACGAACAGCGGGCCGGCGACGCGCTGCCGAGCGAGCAGCTGCCGACCGAACAGCACCAGCTACCGACCGAGGAGCACCACGAGGGCGGATTCCGGCCGATGGCCGAGCTGATCGACGCCGCGAACCAGGACGTCGACATCTCCCGCGGCGGGCCGCACTACGGCGCCTTCATCGAGCAGGTGCGCGGCCTGATGGACCGGGCGCGGTTGTGCTCGCCGACCGACGAGCTGGCGCTGGAGACCATCGCCATCCTCAAGGAGCTCAACGACAAGCTCGACGCCGCCGTCGTCGACGAGTGGTCCGCGCCCACCTGGACCCGGGTCGACCTGCCCGGCCGCGGCAACATCACACTGCCGCCGTTCGTGGTGGACCGGGCGGACCGCGACGGCGTCGAGGCTCGTATCACGTTCCGCACCTACCACCTGGGCGGCAACCGGGCAGCGCACGGCGGCCAGATCGCGATCGGCTTCGACGACCTGCTCGGCATGGCGGCCGCGGTGCACGCGGGCGCCGTCACCCGCACCGCCTCGCTCACCGTCGACTACCGCTCGATCACCCCGTTGAACACCGAACTACGGCTGCACGCGTGGGCCGAGCGCCAGGAGGGGCGCAAGGTCTACGTGCGCGGCACCCTGCACGACGGCGACCGGCTGTGCGCGGAGGCCAATGGCCTGTTCATCGTCCTGAAGCCGGGCCAGCAGTAGTCACCGCTCAGCTTCGCGCGCCCGCGAAGCGGTAGTTGGCCGGGTCCGGCGGTCGCTGCATGAGCGCGCGGTGGCGGGCGGGTGTCCACGGCCACAGTTCCGGGTTGCCGTCCTTGCCGAGGTACCAGCTCTGGCAGCCGGTGGCCCACACCGTCTTGGGCAGCGCGGCGCGCAGTCGCGCGTAGTAGCGCTCGGTGGCGGCCTCGGTCGGTTCGACGGTGTCGAATTCTCCCGCCTGCCAGCGACGAATCCAGCCGAGGATGTGCTCGGCTTGGGTCTCGGCGATGAGGGTGAGCGGATAGTTCCCCACCGGGCTGTGCGGTCCGATCAGCAGGAACATGTTCGGAAAGCCCGGCAGCGCGACGGTTTCGAAGGCCCGGGGGCCGTCCGCCCAGGCCTGGTCCAGCGTCCGGCCGTCCGCGCCGACGAGGCCCATCGGGCGCATGAAGGCGTGCGCGTCGAAGCCGGTCGCGAGCACCAGCACGTCCAGGTCGTGCACGCGGCCGTCGGCCGTGACGACGCCGCGCGGCACGATGTGATCGACGGCGCTGGTCACCACCTCCACGTCGGGCCGCTGCACCGCGCGATAGAAGCCGCCGGAGATCACCAGCCGCTTGCACATCGGCTCGTACTCCGGTGTCAGCGCGGCGCGCAGGGCGGGATCGCGCACCGAGCGCAGATTGGCCCGGCACAGTCGGCCGACCATCTCGCGCTTCGGTCCCGGCTCGATGAGCGCGCCCATCAGGAACTCGAAGATCCGGTGGGTGACCGCGTAGCCGAGCTCGTCGAGCATCGGGAAGCGCCGGTGCGCGGCGCGGGTGAACCGGGTGTAGCGGCGGTTCGGCAGCGGCGCGACCCACTGCGCCGTGCGCTGGAACATGATCAGCCGCTGCGCTTTTCCGGCCAGATCGGTGACGATCTGCACGCCCGTGGAGCCGGTGCCGAGCACGCCGACGCGCTTACCCGCCAGCTCGACGGTATGGTCCCAGCGCGCGGAATGGAAGGCCGCGCCCGCGAAGTCGTCCAAGCCGGGCAGATTCGGTGTGCGCGGATGGTGGAGGATGCCGGTAGCGCACAACACGAAGTCATAGCGCTCGCATGCTCCGTCAGCGGTCGTCACCGTCCATCGCCCGTTGTCGAACTCCGCGCCGCACACCTCCGTGCCGAACCGGGTCCTGCCCGGCAGCCCGTACTCGCGCGCCACCCGGGTGAAGTACTCCTCGATCTCGGCTCCCGGCGCGAAGAATCGCGACCAGTCGGGGTTCTTCGCGAAGCGGAACTGGTAGAACCGCGACGGCACATCGCAGGTCAACCCGGGATAGGTGTTCTCGCGCCAGGTACCGCCGAAGCGATCGGACTTCTCGAAGATCGTGACATCGCGAAAACCCGCGCGCAGCAGAGTGATCGCCATACAGATGCCCGACATACCCGCACCGATCACCGCGACCGCGGGCTCGCGGTCCGCGCTCATTCGGCTCTCCGTTCGGCCGGACGGCAGTCGCGGCGTTGCTGCCATAACTCAACGTTATGACGCGCGACGGCCCGGCGGAAGGTCTCGAGACGACGGGAAGCCGATTCGCCAGGACAACGGCGCCGCCACGTCGGCTGCGGCAAGCGTCGAGCTCGGGTTCCACGGTGGTCGTTACTGTCGAGGGTGAAGTAGCTGTTCAGCGATGGCTCGCACGCGGGCGAGTGTGATGCCGGTTCGCTGTTCCAGGGCCAACGGGTGGTCGGTGGGTTCCAGTTCCACCGTCGGACGAATACCGACGGACTGGCTGTGCATCTTGGTTCTGCCGGCTACGTGTCGGAACGCAGTACGCGCAAGACTCGAGATGCGGACACGCGTTTCAACGGTGGCAGGTGGGCCATCGAGGCGGTACGGTCGTGGTACACGCGGCCACCGACGACGACATCACGCATGGATTGCACTTGGTGCAAGTGTGCGCCGGATATCTTATCCAGAATGGAATCCGGAGCCCGAAGGTGAAAGGCACTGCGCCACAGCTTGATTCGCAGATCTGCCGTACTTCTCTGCCGTAATTGCATGCGGTGCAACTTTGCGGTGCGTGTCGGATTCGCCGGTCGACCGTGTCGCCGACCGGCGAAACCCCGTCAGCGACCTGGGAAGTGCACCGCCCGGTACTCACCGAACCGTTCGTCGACCTGATCCGCCGTGAGGCCGAAATCGTCCAGCGAGTACCGGTGCGAGGGACGCGCCGCCCCGGACGTGCTCTCGGTGTGCAACGCCGCCATCGCCGCCTCGGCCTCCGGGCTCAGCGGAATGTCGAAGTGGCGGTAGACCGAGCCCACCGTGCCGATCGGGTCGGCCACGAAATCGTCGTAGTACACGTCGATGAACTGAGCGGCGTTGTGCCGCTCGCGGTCTCGCAGGAACCGCTGCGCGCCGCGCGCCCACAGATCCAGCTGCGTCCGGCCGACCACGGGACCGCGGAACTTCTCCGACCATCCCGCCGAGGCCTGCTCGTTGAGGCTGCACACCGACGCGATGATGGTACGCGGGTCGCGGTGCATCTGGATGATCAGCGCGTCCGGGTACACCTCGAAGATGGCGTCCAACGCGAACAGGTGACTCGGGTTCTTCAGCACCCAGCGACGATTCGCGTCCGGCAGCCCGATCAGTTGCAGGTTGCGGCGGTGTCTGCGGTAGGCGTTGGTCCAGTCGCGGCCCGCCAGCCATTCCGAATACCCCGGCAGATAGGCCAGACATTCGTAGGACACCGACATCGCCGACTGCCGCAGCAGCTGCCAGCACTCCTCCACCTGATCGGCCGAGATGTGGTGCACGCCCATGAATTCCGGATGCTCGACGTGGTGCTTCTCGAACGCCGCTTCGATCCGCTGATACACCGGATTGTCGGCCCAGGTCTCACGCGGCGGTCGTGGCTGCGGCATCTCGGTGAGCCACATCTCCAAGCCCTGGTGCGCGGGGTCGGCGTTGAGCAGCCGGTGCACGGCCGTGGTGCCCGAGCGCGGCAGACCCGTCACGAAGATGGGCCGTTCGATCGCCACCTTCGCGTGTTCGGGGTGGCGTTGCCAGGCGTTCTCGCTGAGCAGCCTGGCGATCAGCGCGCCGCGCAGAAAGGCGCGGTTGACCTTGTTGCCGAACGGCGTCAGCTCCGCATCCTTGGCATAGGACTCCAGAAGTACTTGCAGCCCTTCGCGATAGCCGTCGTCACCGAAGTCGTCGAGCCCGACGACCTTGGTCGCCGACGCGTGCAGATCCTCGACGCTGCCGACATCGTCCCTGCCGATCATGCTCTGCTCGCTCCTCATCAGTGGTGGTACTCGCCGCCGTTGACGTCCAGACACGCGCCGGTGATCGCGCGCGCCAGTGGCGAGGCGAAGAACACGACGGCGTCGGCGATCTCGTCCGGCTCGGGCAGCTTGCGCAGATCGATGGTCGAGGCGGTCTCGGCGTAGACCTCCTCCGGCGTGATGCCGCGCTGCTGGGCCAGGTAGTTGAAGTACCACTTCAGGTTGTCGGCCCAGATGTAGCCGGGGGCGACCGAATTCACCCGAATGCCCTTGGGTCCCAGCTCGGTCGCCAGGCTCTGGGCGAGCGCGAGCAGGCTGGACTTGGCCATCTTGTACGGGCCGAAGGTGCGCCGCGAGTGGCGCAGCACCGCCGAATTGATCATCACCACCGAGCCTTTCGTCTCGGTGAGCGCGGGAATGAACAACCGGGTCAGGCGCAGCGCGGCCAGCACGTTCGTCTCGAAACCCGCGCGGACCTGATCGAGATCCACCTCGGCCAGATCCGCCAGCGGCGGAATCGCGAAGGCGTTGTTCACCAGCGTGTCGACCCGGCCGAAGGCGCTCGTCGCGGTCTCGACGAGGTTGGTCACCGCCGCTTCGTCGTTGATGTCGGTGGGCACCACCACCGCGCGCCTGCCGATCTCGGCGATCTCCTTGGCGACCTCCGTCAGCCGCGATTCGGTGCGCGAGGCGAGCACCACGTCCGCGCCCGCCTTGGCCGCCTGCACCGCGATGGCTCTGCCGAGCCCCGGCCCCACACCCGAGACCACAACCACCTTGTCCTGCAACAACATCAGCCGAGCATCCTCTCCGCGACGGCGACCTGACGGGCCGCGATCCTTGCCTTCCACTCCTCCGGTGTCACGCGCGCCCGCTCGTAATACGGCAACCGCGTGGACAATTCGTCGAACTCCACGATCTCCACCGCCGGACCGTCCTCGGGTTTCAGATCCCTGGAGAGCCGCTGCCAGCGGAACTGGAGATAGCCCCTGGCGTGCCCGGTGCGCTCGATCCAGTTGGCCAGCCCGGGGTCGCGCTCGCTGACCACCAGCCGGATCATCCCGTCCGGATCGACGCGCGCCTGGTCGGCGGTGAGGCTGGTCTGGTGGTTGATGTAGTCCAGCGACAGGTACCACATGCTGCCCAGCTGGAATCCCTGGTAGGGCGCGTCCGACTTGGGCACCGTGATGATCATGACCTGGTCGTCGGCGAGTTCGTAGTGCCCCGCCGAGGAGAACTGAGTGGTCAGCCCGCCGGGCGTGGACCTCGGTTCGGTCATCGTGTTCACCGGCAGGTTCAGGTAGAACCACTCCGGGAAGGCAAGGAACGTCTTCAGCCGCGACAGCAGCATCTTGCCCGCGATCCCGTAGCGCTTGGTCAGCAGATCCTTGGTCAGCGGCGGCGGCGCATCACCGATCGTGTCGACCCGCTGGATGCGCAGGGTGCCCGGCTTCTCGGTGGACCAGTCGCTGAACACCTCGCGCACCACCAGCATCGCCGAGTCGGGCGCGAGATGGACGTAGCCGGGGCGGGCCTCGCCCGGTCCGAGCCGCAGCTGATAGGTGCCGTCGGGGGCGACGTCCAAGGCCCGGTCGTCGAAGGCGGTCTCACTGTCGGGCACGTCCACCGGCGAGTAGTTGCCGTTGAGCACCTGGAAGCTCAGGTCCCTTGTGGTGCCGCGGGTACCGGTGACCAGGTATTCCGCGTCCGGGCGCAGGTAGGAGTGGAAGTACAGGGTGTCGGGATTGTCCAGGCCCATCTTGGTGTACGGGCCGGTCGACTGGACGAAGAACGGAAAGTCCCGCTCGCAGGCCCACGCCATCTGCAAGGCCGCGCGAATGCTGCCCGCCAGGTAGTCGTAGCCCTCGACGAGATCCTGTTCGGTTCGGATATGTGGCGCTTCGGTGATGATCTGCTCGGCGGCGGCGATCGCGTCCGCGAACGGCTGGGTCAGCAAGAGGCTCTCCCGGGTGGTCCAAATATGTACCGCTCTGGTACATTTCGATACGAGCAAGATTAGAACGTGTTCTAGGAGTTGTCCATGGTCGCGCGCCGATCCGCCCCCACCGAACGGGTGGTCCAGCTGCTGGATTTCCTCGTCGAGCAGCGCGGCAAGCGCTTCGGGCTCTCCGAGCTGGCCCGCGAACTGGACATGGCCAAGCCCACCTGCCTGGGCATTCTCACCGAGCTGACCGCGGGCGGGTATCTGGTGCGTGACCCGCACACGCACGTCTACGGCCTCGGACCCGCCCTGATCGCGGCCGGTCGGGTCGCCCAGGACAGCTTCGCGATGTCGGCCATCGCCCGTGGCGAGCTGGCCGAACTCAGCGCCAGGTACCGCACGACCTGCACCGCTTCGGCGGTGGTCGGGGACCGGATCTCGGTACTGGAGAGCACGGGCCCCGGGATGGTGAAGATGGGCGCGTCGTACCACTTCGCGCCGCCCGTCGGCCTGATGTACGTGCTGTGGGACACCGACGCCGCGTTCGACGCGTGGCTCGCCACCCCGCCGACCGTCCCACTCCAGCAGGACGAGGCGCGGTTGCGCCAGGTGGTCGCCGAGTGCCGCGAGTGCGGCTACCTGGTCGAGAGCCTCACCGCGGCGGGGCGGCGGCTGTACTCGCTGCTGGCTGGCGTCGCCGCCCGCGATCTGCCCGACGAGCTGCGCGAACTGGTCGGCGAGCTGGTCACCAGCTTGGGCGAGCGGGTGTATCTCGGCGCCGATCTGCGCCCGCGCAAGGAGCACCCGGTGAGCCTGCTCGCCGCGCCGACCTACGGCGGCGACGGCAGGCAGAACATGGTGCTCACGATGTACGTCGGCGCTTCCATCACGGGGGCCGAGATCGCCCGGCGCGGAGCGGCTTTGGTGGCCGCGGCGGACGCGGTGACGAATGCGTCGGGCGGCCGCAAACCCGTCGAAGTCGCAACCGCGGTGCGATCGAACCGTTGACCGCACACCGAAACGTGTTCTAGTTTTGGGTCGTGAGCCAGTACGCGAAGTCGACGGCGATCACCTACGAGCTGCCTCATCTGGACGCGCTCGAGGCCGAGTCGGCGCACATATTCCGTGAAGTGGCAGCCACCTTCGAACGCCCGGTGCTGCTCTTCTCCGGCGGCAAGGATTCGGTGGTGATGCTGCATCTGGCGGCCAAGGCCTTCTGGCCCGCGCCGCTGCCGTTCCCGGTGTTGCACATCGACACCGGACACAATTTCGACGAGGTCATCGAGTTCCGCGATCGCACTGTCGAGCGCCTCGGTCTGCGGCTGATCGTGGGCCGGGTGCAGGACGACATCGACGCGGGCCGGGTCGTGGAGGACACCGGTCCGCGCGCCTCGCGCAACCGGCTACAGACCGGCACCCTGCTGCGCAGCATTCGCGAGGGTCGCTTCGACGCGGTCTTCGGCGGCGCCCGCCGCGACGAGGAGAAGGCCCGCGCCAAGGAGCGGGTCTTCAGCTTCCGCGACGAATACGGCCAGTGGGAGCCGCGCGCCCAGCGTCCCGAGCTGTGGAACCTGTACAACGGCAGGCACCGGCCCGGTGAGCACATCCGGGTGTTCCCGCTCTCCAACTGGACCGAGCTCGACATCTGGAGCTACATCGCGGCCGAGCGGATCGAACTCCCTCCGCTGTACTACGCGCACCGCCGCCCCGTCGTGCAGCGCGACGGAATGCTGTTGGCGCACACCAGGTTCCTGAGCCTGCTCGACGGCGAACAGCCCTACGAGGCGACCGTGCGCTTCCGCACCGTCGGCGACGCGACGTGCACCGGATGCGTGGAATCCACCGCCGCGACCCCCGAAGAGGTGGTCACCGAGGTCGCCGCCGCGCGGGTCACCGAACGCGGCGCCACCCGCGCCGACGACCGCATCTCCGAGGCGGGCATGGAAGATCGCAAACGAGAAGGGTACTTCTGATGGCCACCACCCTGCTGCGTCTCGCCACCGCGGGCAGCGTCGACGACGGCAAGTCGACCCTGATCGGCCGTCTGCTCTACGACTCCAAGACGATCTTCACCGATCAGCTCGCCGCCGTGGAACGCACCAGCCGCGAGCGCGGCGACGAGTACCCCGACCTCGCGCTGCTCACCGATGGTCTGCGCGCGGAGCGCGAACAGGGCATCACCATCGACGTGGCGCACCACTACTTCGCCACGCCGCGGCGCAAGTTCATCATCGCCGACACCCCGGGCCACATCCAGTACACCCGCAACATGGTGACCGGCGCGTCCACCGCCGATGTGGCGCTCATCCTGGTCGACGCGCGCAAGGGCGTCGTCGAGCAGACCCGCCGCCACGCCTTCCTCGCCAGCCTGCTCGGGATCCCGCACCTGGTGCTGTGTGTGAACAAGATGGATCTGGTCGACTGGTCCCCGGAGCGTTTCACCGAGATCCGCGAGGAATTCGCCGGTTTCGCCACCAAGCTCGAGGTCGCCGATCTGTCCTTCTTCCCGGTCTCGGCGCTCCAGGGCGACAACATCGTGCACCGCGGCGCGAGCATGCCGTGGTACGAGGGCACTCCCCTGCTGCACCATCTGGAGGATCTGCACATCGCCTCCGACCGCAATCTCATCGACGCGCGCTTCCCCGTGCAGTACGTGACCCGCAGCCACGCCCAGGATTTCCGGGGGTACGCGGGCACCGTGGCGGGCGGTGTGTTCAAGCCCGGCGACGAAGTGGCCGTGCTGCCTTCGGGTTTCACCACCACGGTCGAGGCGATCTGGGGTCCCGGCGGCGTCGCGGTGGCCGAAGCCTTTCCGCCGCAGGCGGTCACCATGCAACTCGCCGACGAAATCGACATCTCGCGCGGCGATCTGATCTGCCGCCCGGCCAATCGACCACAGGTCGGCCGCGACATCGACGCGATGGTGTGCTGGTTCGCCGAGGACTCCGCACTGACCCCCGGCGCGACGTACTCGGTCCGCCACACCACCCGCGCGGCGACCGCCGAGGTCCGCAGCCTCGACTACCGGCTCGACGTCAATACCCTGCACCGCGACGAGCACGCGGAATCGTTGTCGCTCAACGAGATCGGACGCATTCAGCTGCGCACCCGACAGCCGCTGCTGTTCGACCCCTACCGCCGCAACCGGTCCACCGGCAGCTTCATCCTGGTGGACGAGGCGACCAACAACACGGTCGCGGCGGGGATGATCACCGGCGCGACGCTGCCCGCTTCCCGGGTGGTCTGGCACTCGACCGCGGTGGAGCGCGACGAGCGCGCGACCCGCGGGGCGACGGTCTGGCTGACGGGACTGTCCGGATCCGGAAAGTCCACGGTCGCCGTCGAATTGGAGCGACGACTGGTGGCGTCGGGGCGTCCCGCCTTCCTGCTGGACGGCGACAACCTGCGCCACGGCCTGAACGCCGATCTGGGTTTCTCCGCCGAGGATCGGGTCGAGAACATCCGCCGCGTCGGTGAGGTGGCCCGGCTGTTCGCCGAAGCCGGTGTGGTGGCGGTGGTTTCGCTGATCAGTCCGTATCGCGCCGACCGCGACCGGGTACGCGCCGCGCACGAGTCGGCGGGGCTCCCGTTCGTCGAGGTGTTCGTCGACACGCCGCTGGAGATCTGCGAGGCGCGCGATCCGAAGGGGATGTACGCCAAGGCGAGGGCTGGTGAGATTCGCGGCTTCACCGGCATCGACGACCCGTACGAGGCGCCCACCGCGCCGGACGTGGCGCTGCGTCCCGGCGACGGCGATCCGGCCGCCATGGCCGCGACCGTTCTCGCCCTGCTGGACAATCTGGACCGGCCATGATCACCGATGCCCGTCTCGCCGCCGATCTCGCCGACCGCGCCGGAAGCCTGCTGAGTGCCCTGCGCGAGGAAGGCTTGCCCGATCTCGGGGCGCGCGGCGACGCGCTGTCCAACGACTTCCTGCTCACCGAACTGGCCGCGGCTCGGCCCGGGGACGCGGTCCTCTCCGAGGAATCCGCGGACGATCCGCGCAGGCTCACCGCCGACCGGGTGTGGATCATCGATCCGCTCGACGGCACCCGCGAATACGCCATGCCCGGCCGCTCGGACTGGGCCGTGCACGTCGCGCTGTGGGAGCGCGATCGCGGCATCACCGCCGCGGCGGTCGCGCAGCCCGCGCTGGGCAAGGTGCACGTCAGCGACCAACCGAGTTCGAACGACCCCGCACGGGACGAGCCACGGCTATTGGTGAGCGACTCGCGACCACCCGCGTGGGCGCGCGAGGTGGCCGCCGCCGTCGGGGCGACGCTGGTCCCGATGGGTTCGGCGGGGGCCAAGGCCATGGCGGTGGTGCGCGGGGAAGCCGACGCCTACCTGCACGCGGGCGGCCAGTACGAATGGGATTCCGCCGCGCCCGTCGGCGTCGCGCTGGCCGCGGGGCTGCACGCCTCGCGCGTCGACGGCAGCCCGCTCGAGTACAACCGGCCCCGCCCCTATCTCCCGGATCTGCTGATCTGCCGCGCGGCGTGGCGAACCCCGCTCCTGGACGCGGTGGCCGCGGCCGGATCCGGATAGCCCTGTCCATTCGCGACAAATTGATAGTAACGTATCAAATGCCCCGGGGCCGTTCCGCGCCCCGGCAGTGACGTCGCGAGAGGATGGCCGTGCGCTCGAATCTGATCTCCCGGAGAGATCTCGACTTCCTGCTCTACGAATGGCTGCGGGTCGAGGAACTGACCGCGCTCCCCCGTTTCGAGGAGCATTCCAGGGAGACCTTCGACGGCTTCCTCGATCTCTGTGAGGATATCGCCACCCGGTACTTCGCGCCGCACAACAAGCGCAACGACAGCAACGAGCCGACCTTCGACGGCGAGCGGGTGACGATCATCCCCGAGGTGAAGACGGCCGTCGAGGCATTCACCAAGGCCAACCTCGTCGGCGCGGGCATGGACGAGCAGATCGGCGGCCTGCAACTGCCCGCCGCGGTGGAGGCCGCCGGGTTCAGCTGGTTCCAGGCCGCCAACGTCGGCACCACCGGTTACCTGTTCCTGACCGTCGGCAACGCCAACCTGCTCGCCGCGCACGGTTCCGCGGAACAGATCGAGCGCTTCGTGCGGCCCATGGTGGAGGGCAGGTTCACCGGAACCATGTGTCTGTCCGAGCCACAGGCCGGATCGTCGCTGGCCGACATCGTGACCCGCGCCGAGCCGCAGGACGACGGCAGCTACCGGCTGTTCGGGTCGAAGATGTGGATCTCCGGCGGCGATCACGAGCTCACCGAGAACATCGTGCACCTGGTGCTGGCCAAGATCCCGGGCGGTCCGGCGGGCACCAAGGGCATCTCGCTGTTCGTCGTGCCCAAGTTCCTGGTGCGCGAGGACGGCACGCTGGGCGAGCGCAACGATGTCGTGCTGGCCGGGCTCAACCACAAGATGGGCTACCGCGGCACCACCAATACGGTGCTCAACTTCGGCGAGGGCGGGCACACGCCCGGCGGCGCGGCGGGCGCGGTGGGCTACCTGGTCGGCGAACCGCACCGTGGGCTGTCCTACATGTTCCACATGATGAACGAGGCGCGGCTCGGCGTCGGCCTCGGCGCGACCGCGCTCGGCTACACCGGCTACCTCAAGTCCGTGGAATACGCCAGGCAGCGGCAGCAGGGCCGCGCGGTGACCGCCAAGGATCCCGCCGCGCCGCAGATCCCGATCGTCGAGCACGCCGACGTGCGGCGAATGCTGTTGGCGCAGAAAGCCTATGTCGAGGGCGCGCTTGCGCTGCTGCTCTACTGCAACCGGCTGGTCGACCTGCAACGCACCGCCGCCGACGCGCAGACCGCCCGCGAGCACACGCTGCTGCTGGAAATCCTGACCGGCGTGGCGAAGAGCTGGCCCTCGCAGTGGTGTCTCGAGGCCAACAGCCTCGCCATCCAGGTGCACGGCGGCTACGGCTACACCCGCGAGTACGACGTCGAACAGCACTACCGCGACAATCGCCTCAACCCGATCCACGAGGGCACCCACGGCATCCAGGGCTTGGACCTGCTGGGCCGCAAGGTGATCCAGTACGAGGGCGCCTCGCTGCGCCTGCTCGGCGAACGCATCGCGGCGACCATCGAGGCGGCCACCGAAAAGGGCGGCGACGCCGAGGAATTCGCGGTGGAACTCGACTCGTCCTGGCAGCGCCTGCTGCTCGTCACCGCGGGCATGTTCGCCGCGGGCGACCCGGCCGCGGCGATGGCGAACTCGACCATCTACCTGGAGGCGTTCGGCCACATCGTGGTCGCCTGGATCTGGCTGGAGCAGATGGTGGCCGCGGCCGACCACGAGGGCGACTTCTACGAAGGCAAGCGCGCGGCGGCCCGCTACTTCTTCCGCTACGAGCTGCCCAAGACCGGTCCGCAGCTGGACCTGCTCGACGCGCTGGACCGCACCACGCTGGAAATGCGCGACGACTGGTTCTGAGCGCGCTCGATCGATCATTCGAATCCGCGTGATCGAAACCCGACCCCGGGAAACAGGGTGGCGCAATGGCCCGTAGCCGCCCTGTTTTCCCTGGTCGGCGCCCGTCACCGCTGGCGAAGAAACATCCCTTGATTCGCGCGGTGCGCGAGCTGGATCTCGAGGCCCCTTTTCGCGTCTATCGTCGCTGTCCGTGCAGGTCAGCGAGAGAGAGGCGGAACGGATGGGTGCAGAACCGGCCCCGGTGCGGCAGCTGCGCGCCGATCAGGCGCGCCGCGTCGCCGACGTGCTGCGCCACCAGATCCACGCGGGCGCGTTCGACGAGGTGCTGCCCACCGAACAGCAGCTCGCCACAGAGCATTCCGCGTCACGCAACACCGTGCGCGAGGCACTGGCCCTGCTCAAGGACGAGGGCCTGATCTACCGCGCCCCCAAGGTCGGCACCCGGGTGGGAACCCGCAAGTACGACCACGGCCTCGACGAACTGCTGGGACTTCAGGAGACCCTCAAGGGCCACGGCACTGTGCGCAACGAGGTGCGCACCGCCCAACACATCACCGCGCCGCCCGCGGTCGCCCGCAGGCTCGGTCTCGACCCCGGCGAGCGGGTCGTCTATCTGGAACGGCTGCGCTACCTCGCGGACCGGCCGCTGAGCTTGGACCTGACCTACCTGGTCCCCGACATCGGCGCCGAAGTGCTCGCCAACGACCTCGAGAACACCGACATCTTCGTGTTGCTGGAGAAGATCAGCGGCCGCTCGCTCGGCCACGCCGATCTGGCGCTGGAGGCGATCGCCGCCGACCCGCACACCGCGTCCACGCTCGACACGCCCGACGGCGCCCCGCTGCTGATGCTCGAGCGGCTGACCCGCCTCGACGACGGCAGGCCGGTCGACCTGGAGTACATCCGCATGCGCGGCGACCGAATCACCATGCGCGGCAGTCTGTCCCGCGGCACACCCCAATGGAAGGTCCGATAGATGGCACTCGCGAACCAGCGCGCCGACATCCCCGTCACCATCGACGAATCGCTGTGCATCGAGGGCTGCACCCTGTGCGTGGAGATCTGCCCGCTCGACTCCCTGGCGATCAACCCCGACAACGGCAAGGCCTACATGCACGTGGACGAGTGCTGGTACTGCGGCCCCTGCGCGGCTCGCTGCCCGACCGGCGCGGTCACCGTCAACATGCCCTATCTGCTCCGCTGATCTGGAAAGTCACATGAAAGCACGTCTCGTCCCCGTCCTGCTCGCCGCCGCACTCGCCGCCGCGGGCTGCTCACTGGAGAACTCGAACGACGCCCCCGCGGGCACCGTCAAGGTGGTCGTCGGCTATCAGTCCAAGACCATCAACACCGTCACCGCGGGCACGCTGCTGCGCGCCCAGGGTTATCTCGAACAGCGGCTGCGCCAGATCACCGACAACGGCGGCGCGAAGTATCAGGTGGAGTGGCAGGACTACGACACCGGCGCGCCGATCACCGCGCAGATGGTGGCCGAGAAGATCGACATCGGGTCCATGGGCGATTATCCGTTGCTGATCAACGGATCTCGCACCCAGGCCAACGAACGCGCCGAAACCGCGCTGGTGTCGGTCACTGGTTACAACCCCAAGGGCGCGCTGAACATGGTTGTGGTGCCCAATGATTCGCCCGCGCGCGTGATCACCGACCTTGCGGGCCAGAAGATCTCGGCGAGCGTCGGCTCGGCGGGCCACGGCACGCTCGTGCAGGCGCTGTCGCGGGCGGGCATCGATCCGGCCAAGGGCGTCGAGGTGCTCAACCAGCAGCCGCAGGTCGGCGCGACCGCGCTTGAGTCGCATCAGGTCGGCGCGCTGTCGCAATTCGTCGCCTGGCCCGGACTGCTCGTCTTCCAGAACAAGGCCAAGCTGCTCTACGACGGCGCCGAACTGAACGTGCCCACCTTCCACGGCGTCGTCGCGCGCCGCTCGTACAGCGCCGAGCATCCGGAGGTATTGCAGGCCTTCCTCGCCGCGCAGCTCGATGCCACCAAGTTCCTCAACGAGCGCCCCTTCGAGGCCGCCAGGATCGTCGCGGAGGGCTCCGGTCTGCCACAGGAAGTCGTCTATCTCTACAACGGCCCCGGCGGAACGCATTTCGACACCACCCTCAAGCCGAACCTGATCACCGCGCTGAAAGGCGATGTGCCGTACCTGAAATCGATCGGCGACTTCGCCGAACTGAACGTGGACGGTTTCGTCGACGAGGCGCCGCTGCGCAAGACCTTCGCCGAGACGGGTCAGCCCGACTACGACCGGGCGCTGGCCTCGACCGCCAACCCGAGCGCCATCACCGGCACCGACCCCGTCTGCGGCACCGCGGTCGCCGACCCGGCGCTGGCCGGTGAACTGTGGGTGGACGGCGCCGACCGGCCGCAGCCCGCGGCCGACCCCACCTGCCTGCTGCGCGCCGTGCAGGCCGCCAAGGCCCAGGGCAAGGTGATCCGCGCGGTCTACGTGCCCGACGCCGAGCTGGGCACCCGCTGGTTCGCCGACAAGGCGGTGTGGTTGCGCGACGGCGCGAAGTACCTGCCCTTCACCACGCAGGCCGCCGCCCAGCGCTACCGGCAGACCCATCCCACCGCCACGCCGGTCTCCTACGACCAGGCCGTCACGGAAGTCCGCGGATGACCGCCGTGGCCGTCGCCGCGGTCACCGAGGAGGAGACCGCGAAGGGGCGCGGCGCTTCCGAGTGGGGTTCGCGGGCCCTCCGCGTCGCCTCGGTGCTCGCGGCGGTCGGGTTGTGGCAGCTGCTCACCGTCAACGACGTGCGGGCCGGGCTGCGGTTCGACTCGCTGCCGACGGTGACCGAGATCGTGGCGGAGTTCGGCGAGCACCTCGGCAAGGACCAGTACTACTTGGATATCGCCCAGTCGCTGATCCGCATCGTCACCGGTTTCGGGCTGGCCGCGGTGGTGGGCGTGCTCGCGGGCATCGGGCTCGGGCGCTCCCGGCTGCTGGCCGACGTCTTCGGCACGCTCACCGAGCTGATCCGCCCGATCCCGGCGATCGCGCTGGTGCCGGTGGCGATCCTGCTGTTTCCCAGCGACGAGTCCGGCATCGTCTTCATCACCTTCACCGCGTCGCTGTTCCCCGTCCTGGTGAGCACCAGGCACGCGGTGCGCGCACTGCCGACGATCTGGGAGGACGCCGTGCGCACACTCGGCGCCTCGAGGCGAGATGTGTTGGTGCGCGTGGTGTTTCCCGGCATCCTGCCGGGGGTGTTCAGCGGCCTGTCGGTCGGCATGGGCGTCGCCTGGATCTGCCTCATCTCCGCGGAGATGATCTCCGGGCGGCTCGGCGTCGGCTACCGCACCTGGCAGGCCTACACCATCGTCGACTATCCGGCGGTGTTCGTCGGCATGATCACCATCGGTGTGCTCGGATTCGCCACCTCCAGCCTCGTGGAGTTGGCCGGTCGCCGGATCACCCGCTGGCTGCCCAGGGAGGTTGCGGAATGACCACCACGACAACGGCTCCCGCCGCTCCCGCCACCGTGGGCATGCGGCTCACCCTCGACGGCGTGCGGATCGCCTACGGCTCCCGCATCGTCGTCGACCGGCTCGACCTGGACATCGCCGCGGGCGAAATCCTCGTCGTGGTCGGCAAATCCGGCTGCGGCAAGTCGACGCTGCTGCGCGCCATCGCCGGGCTGCGCAGTCCCGACGCGGGGACGGTGCGCGCGGACGGGTCCACGGTCACCGGGCCGTCGGCCGATCGCGCCCTGGTGTTCCAGGACGACGCGCTGCTGCCGTGGCGCACCGCACGCCAGAACATCGAACTCGCGCTGCACCTGCGCGGCACGCCACGCGCCGAACGCAAGGCGCTCGCGCAGCGCTGGGTCACCGAGGTCGGGCTGACCGGCTACGCCGACTACCTGCCGCGCGACCTCTCCGGTGGTATGCGGCAGCGAGTTCAATTGGCGCGCAGCCTCGCCGGGGCGCCGCGCGCCGTGCTGATGGACGAGCCGTTCGGCGCGCTGGACACCCAGACCAGGGCCACCATGCAGCGGCTGCTGATCGACACTTGGCGGGCCCATCCCACCACCATCGTCTTCGTCACCCACGACCTCGACGAGGCCCTGCTGCTCGGCGACCGCATCGCCGTGCTCGGCAGGCACGACGAGCGTTCCGCCGCGTTGCGCGCCGTCGTCGAGGTCCCCGCTCCGCGCCGGTCGGTGGACCGGCAGGCCGTGCGGGACGAGATCCTGGAGAAACTATGAACAACGCGCCCGGCCGGAGCGGAGGCGGAGGTACGCCCATTCCCGAGCTGTCCGAACGAATCCGGCTCGACTGCGATGTGCTGGTGATCGGTGGCGGCACCGCGGGAACCATGGCCGCACTCACCGCCGCCGAACACGGCGCGAACGTGCTGCTGCTGGAGAAGGCGCACGTGCGCCATTCCGGCGCGCTGGCCATGGGCATGGACGGGGTGAACAACGCGGTGATCCCCGGCAAGGCGACGCCGGAGGACTACGTCGCCGAGATCACCAGGGCCAACGACGGAATCGTCGACCAGCGCACCGTCTACCAGACCGCGACCCGCGGCTTCGCGATGGTGCAGCGGCTGGAGCGCTACGGCGTGAAGTTCGAGAAGGACGAGTACGGCGAGTACGCGGTGCGCCGGGTGCACCGCTCCGGGTCGTACGTGCTGCCGATGCCGGAGGGCAAGGACGTCAAGAAGGCGCTGTATCGCGTGCTGCGCCAACGCAAGATGCGCGAGAAGATCCGGATCGAGAACCGGCTCATGCCCGTTCGGGTGCTGACCGCCGAGGGACGCGCGGTCGGCGCCGCGGCGCTGAACACGCGCACCGGGGAATTCGTCGCGGTCGGCGCCAAAGCGGTGATCCTGGCGACCGGGCCGTGCGGCCGCCTCGGGCTGCCCGCCAGCGGCTACCTGTACGGCACCTACGAGAACCCGACCAACGCGGGCGACGGTTACGCCATGGCCTACCACGCGGGCGCGGAGCTCTCCGGTATCGAGTGCTTCCAGATCAACCCGCTCATCAAGGATTACAACGGACCCGCCTGCGCCTACGTCGCGAATCCGTTCGGCGGCTATCAGGTCAACGCCGAGGGTGAGCGGTTCGTGGACTCCGACTACTGGTCGGGTCAGATGATGGCGGAGGTCAAGCGTGAGATCGAATCCGCGCGCGGGCCGATCTATTTGAAGGTCTCGCACCTGCCCGACGAGACGCTGTCCACGCTCGAGGGCATCCTGCACACCACCGAACGCCCCACTCGCGGCACCTTCCACGCCAACCGCGGCCACGACTACCGCACCCACGACATCGAGATGCACATCTCCGAGATCGGCTTGTGCAGTGGGCATTCCGCCTCCGGCGTGTGGGTGGACGAGCACGCTCGCACCACCGTGCCCGGCCTGTACGCGGCGGGCGACCTGGCCTGCGTGCCGCACAACTACATGATCGGCGCGTTCGTCTACGGCGACCTCGCGGGCGCGCACGCCGCTTCGACGCTCGCGGAACTCGATGCGCCGCAGGAGCTTCCCGAGGACCAGCTGGCCGCCGCGCACGAGCTCGTCTACCGGCCGCTGCGTCAGCCGGACGGTCCGCCGCAGCCCCAGGTCGAATACAAGCTGCGCCGGTTCGTGAACGACTATGTGGCGCCGCCGAAAACGGCCACCAAGTTGTCCATCGCGGTGGAGACGTTCGAGCGGATGCGCGCGGAGGTCGAGGACATCGGGGCGCGCACCCCGCACGAGCTGATGCGCGCGGTGGAGGTCTCGTTCATCCGGGATTGCGCGGAAATGGCGGCACGCAGTTCGCTGACCCGCACCGAATCCCGGTGGGGCCTCTACCACGAGCGCGCCGACCTACCCGAGCGCGACGACAACGCCTGGCGCTACCACCTGAATCTGCGCAAGGACGCGAACGGGGAGATGGAGTTTCTCAAGCGGCCCGTCGCGCCGTATCTGGTTCCCGTACCAGGACTGGACGACGTGCCGTCGACCGATCCCACCATCGTCGGCGTCGAACAGCCCGAACTGCGATCCGGAAGGCCGCCCCAGCGCGAGGACACGGTGGTCGTCACCTCGTCTCCCGCAACTCCCCCTTCGCCCAGGCTGGTCACCCTGCTCGCCTTGGATTCGCCTGCACTTCAGGATCTTTCGAGTTACCTCGCCGATGACGACGCCGGTGTGCGGGCCGCGGCGATCTCGGTGCTGACCGAACACACACCGGACGGGTTCGCGGCCGCCCTCGCCGACGCGCTCGGCGACACGGCCGCGTCGGTGCGGCGGGTAGCCGCCGAAGCTCTGCGGGAACTGGTGGAGATGTTGCCCGACGCGGCCGGACTGCCCGAACACCTGAAGTCCGCCGACCCGCTGGTGCGCGCCACCGTCGTCGACTTGCTGCGCGCTCTGCGCGGGGGCAGCGCGGCGCAGTTCGGCGCGGCGTCTGGTGACGCCGACCATCGGGTGCGCATCGAGGCGGTGCGCGCGCTGGTCTCCCTCGACGATCGCACCGGGGTCGCCGCCTTGGCCGACGACCCGAACCGCGAAGTGCGCATCGCGGTCGCCAACGGCCTGGCCGCCATCGGCGACGGCGGCGTCGACGTCATCCGCGCACTGTCCACCGACCGCGATCCGCTGGTCCGCGCGGCGGCACTCACCGCCTTCGCCGCACTCGGCGCGGACTCCGAGGACGCCGCCAATCTCTCCGGCGCGCTGCGTGATTCGGCCTGGCAGGTCCGGGTCGGCACGGCCCGCGGCCTGGCGGGCGCCGCACCCGACCTCGCGGTTCCCCTGCTCGCCGAGGCCTTGCTCGACCCGCACTTGGACGTCCGCAAGGCCGCGGTCCTCTCCCTGAGCACCTGGCGCACGACCGAATCCGCCCGCGACGCCCTCGAACGCGCGATCGACGACACCGACGCCGACGTCCGCGCCTACGCCCGCCGGGCGGTCGACGCGTGATCGCCCTCTGTACCCACCGCTCGGCAACCCCCTCCCACCGCTTGCGCGCGGTGATGCCGAACCAGCCCGGCACGGCGTCCACCGCCCGTTCTGGTCCGCGCGCGGCGTGGACCATGACGTGCGGCCAGCGTCGGCTCGGGCCACGCCCATTCCGCCGCCCCGCCCCGTAGGCATTCGTCTGCTCCGTCGGATTCGTGCTGGAGCGGCGACCGTTTCCGCGCGGCGGTAACCATTCGAACGCGGCGCGCGGCGCCGATGCCGGTGGCGATCTCCGCTGCCCCGGCACCGGCGCGGCGATCCCGCCTACCGCTTGTCGCGTTCGGCGACGACGGTGTCGAGGCGGGTGCCGAGGGCGGTGACCTGGTCGCGCAGGGCGGTCACCGTTTCGAGGGGGTAGCCGACCTCTTCCATGACCGCGCCGATCATCTGCCTGGCCTGTTGTTCCAGGGCGAGACCCGCCGGGGTGGCGCGGAGGTGCACCGCCCTGCGGTCGCGGGAACTGCGGACGCTCTCGACCAGGCCGCGGTTCTGTAGCCGTTGCACGAGCGGGGAGACGGTTCCGTAGTCGAGTCGGAGCCGGTCTGCGAGCTGTTTCATGGTGATGCCGGGGGTCTCCCAGAGGGCGAGCAGCGTCAGGTACTGCGGGTAGGTCACCTGCATGGCGTCCAGGTAGGGCCGGTAGGCCGCGGTCATCGAGCGCGAGGTCGAGTAGAGGGCAAAGCACAGTTGGGCCGCGAGCGAGAGCACGTCTTCGGTGCCCGCGGCGGCGGCCTCGACCGCGCCGGGATGCGCTTCTTCGGGCATATTCGCACTGTACGCATCCCGGCCGCACCGGGCGGGTCCTCGACGCTCTCGATCTCCGTTCGCGGACCGGCCGATTCACACCATCCGTGTCATGGGCAGTGGCAAGGCGGTGTGCGAGCACGATCTTCCGGTCATCATCGATCCATCCCGGAAGAACGAAGGGGGCGCACATGTGCGGCAGTAAATTGACAGCGAGCGCGGTCGCGCGGATCCGGACCGCCGCCGAGAACACCGAGGAGTGCGAGCAGGGTGCGCGCGCCGCGGACGACCCCGATCAGTCGCGTCCGACGCCCTTGGGCCGAGCCCGGTCCATGAAGCCGAACAGGTAACCGGCCACCCTACGCATCTGGATCTCCTCCGCGCCTTCGGTGATCCGGTAGCGGCGGTGGTGACGGTAGATGTGTTCGAAGGGTGTGTGCCGGGAATAGCCCATACCGCCGTGGATCTGCATGGCTCGGTCGGCGGCCTCACAGCACAGTCTGTTCGCCCAGTAATTGCACATCGACACCTGCTCGGAGACCGCGAACGTGCCGTAGCGGTCCATCGACCACGCGGTCTTGTAGATCAGCGCGCGCAGCATCTCGCATTGCGTGTGCAATTCGACGAGCGGGAACTGGACCGCCTGATTGCGAGCCAACGGCACCCCGAAAGGCTTGCGCCGCTTGGCGTACTCGACCGACTCGTCGATGCAGTACTGGGCCGCACCCAAACTCGACGCGGCCTGCCGAATCCGGTTCTCGTTGAAGAAGTGCTGCACGACGGCGAGCCCGCGGCCGACCTCACCGAACACCGCGCTGTCGGGCACCTCGACATCGGTCAGGGTCACGCGCGCGTGATCGGTCGGCATGTTGAACGTCCAGAGATACTCCTCGATCCGGAATCCGGGCGTCGTGGCGGGAACGAGGAAAGCCGTGATGCCCGCGCTGTCGCCGGGTTCGCCCGACGTCCGAGCGAAAATCAAATCGGCTGCCGCGGTGTGAATTCCGGTGTTCCATGTCTTCTCGCCGTTGATCACCCACGTGTCACCGCGGCGCACCGCGACGGTCTCCATGTGCGTCGCGTCGGACCCGTGCTCGGGTTCGGTGATGCCGAAGGCGAACATCTTCGTGCCCGCCGCCAATTCGTCGACCCACTCGGCCTGCTGCGCGGGCGATCCGTATTCGAGCATCAGCAGCAAACCGACGTTGTTGCCGACGATCGCGTGCTCGTTCTGTAGATCGCAGTGCAAGCCGAGTCCGCGGCGCGCCAAATGCTCACGGATGACGGCCATGCCGAGATCGGTGCCGTCCCGGCCGCCGTACCGGGCGGGAAACGGATAGCGGAAGTGACCGGCCGCGTCCGCGCGGCGGCGTGCCTCGGCCAGCAGCGCTTCCCACTCCGCGCTGGGCAGCCCGCCCCGGTGCCAATCGGTGCGCGCGTCCTCGCGGCGGTGGTCGAAGAAGCGCATGTTGTCGTCGGCCTGTTCGAGCGGAACGATCTGATCCTCGATGAACTCGTCGAGTTCGCGCAGGTAGCTCCGAAGTTCCTCGGGCAGTTCGAAATCCATCGATGCTCCTAAGCAGCCGCCGGTCGGATCTGCATCAGCAGGTCCCATTCGATTTCCGACACTCGCCTGCCGCTGGCGGCCATCACGATGTCGCGGGTCTCGCCGCTGAGATACGCGGCCGCTTGCCTGGCGAGCAGGACGCCCCACGCGACCGTCGACGCCGTCTTCCACCAGCGGAACCGGTCGAGGTCGAAAGCGCCGCCCGCACGCTCGTAGGCGGTGACGTAAGCGGCGCGGTCGACGAGACCGCCGAACTCGCGGGCATCGTCGCCGAAGCGATCCGCCAGCAGCGCGTCGACGCCTTCGTGGATCTCGTGCAGCAGCGCTCGGCCGGGGTCGGCATCCGGCTCGCCGGGAAGGGCGCTCGGCGCGTGGACCGGGTCGATGGCGTGCAGGCGAGCCATCGCCTCGCCGAGCTGGCCCGCGACGCGCTCGGCGAGACCCCCGGTGCGGATCGAGCGGAGTACCCGACGCGGAACGGTCTCGCCCGCGATGCGCTCCGAGAGGAGAAACGGCGCGCCGAGAAAGCGGGGGTCGCCGCAGCAGGCGGGTCGGTACTGCGGCATCCTCGGTCCTTTCGGCGCGCTCACCCGCCCGCGAGGCGATGAGAGATGTAGGGAGACATACTCTCATCGCGAGTGTGCTAGGACAACACTCGTTTCGCTGTCACACCCGCGCGAGACCCTCCGCCACCGAGCGATACACCGGTGCCCATCCCAGCTCCCGCTTCGCCTTGGTGTTGTCGACGCGCAGCGTGGTGTCCGACATCAGGCAGCCCAGGTAGGGCACGGCCAAGCGGAGAAGCCAGGTCGGCATGGCGATGGCGCGCGGGGTGCCGTGCGCGGCCGCGACGGTGTCGAGGAATTGCCGCCAGGTGATCGGCTCGTCGTCGACGATGTTGTAGGCGTGGCCCGCCTTTCCGCGCTCCAGCGCGGCGACGGTCGCGGCCGCCGCGTCGGCGACGTGGATCCAGCTGATCACCCCGCCACCGCCCAGCGGAACCAGCGGAACGCGTTTGCGCAGCAGTCCGGCGAACAGGTCGCTGAACGCGGCGGGACCGTAGAAGAGCCCGTAGCGCAACGAGATACCGTCCAGGTCCGCGGCGAACACCTGCTCTTCGGTGGCGCGGCAGCCCGCGATCACCGGATCGGCGTATCCGCCGTCCTCGATCCCGAACGGGTCGTCCTCGGTGACCCGCCGGGTGCCGTGGTCGACGTACCCGTACCCGGTGATCAGCGATTGGGTGAGGAACCGGCCAGCCCCGAGCTGGTCAGCGGCCGCGAGCAGATTCGCGGTCCCGGTGCGGCGCAAAGCATTCGTGGGATCATCGTCGGTCACGTTGCGGCCTGCGCTCTTCAACGCGGTCGCTTGGTGCAGCACAGCGTCGGCGGAGCGGCCGCGCACCGCGCGCAGCAGCCCCGCTCGATCCATCACGTCCGCGGTGATCGGTTCGGCGCCGAGTTCGCGAATCGTCTCGTCGCTCTTCGGGTTTCGCGCGACGGCGAGCACCTCGTGACCGCCGTCGGCCAGTGCCCGGATGAGCGGCCGCCCGATCGCGCCGGTCGCGCCCGCCAGTAGTACCCGCATTTCGTCCTCCTTGTCGCCCGGTGGCTTTCACCGACTTGGACGAGCGAGCCGAAGGCTTTGTGATGCGATGTGGCGCGAAACACGGTCGGGAGACCGTGCTCCCGGGTCAGCCCGCGGACACCTCGCTGCGGTCACCGCTCCACAGCGTGTGGAACTTGCCCTCGGCGTCGATGCGCTCGTAGGTGTGCGCGCCGAAGAAGTCGCGCTGGCCCTGGGTGAGCGCGGCGGGCAGCCGCTCGGCGCGCAGCGCGTCGTAGTACGACAGCGAGGACGCGAAGGCCGGGACCGGGATGCCGAGCAGGGTCGCGGTGGACACCACGCGCCGCCAGCTGTCGATGGCCGTCTCGATCGCCTCGCGGAAGTACGGGGCGAGAATGAGACTCGGCAGGGCGGGATCCTGGTCGTAGGCCTCCTTGATCCGGTTCAGGAACCGGGCCCGGATGATGCAGCCGCCGCGCCAGATCGTCGCCAGATCGCCGGGGTGCAGGTCCCAGTTGTATTCGGCGCTGCCCGCGGCGATCTGATCGAAGCCCTGCGCGTAGGCGACGACCTTCGAGGCGTAGAGCGCCTGACGGATGTCCTCGGTGAATTGCTCGACGTCCGTCGGCTTTTCGGCCAGCGTGCCGGAAGCGAGGCCGACCGCGGCCTTGCGCTGCGCGCGGGAACCCGACAGCGCCCTGGCGAAAACCGCCTCGGCGATACCGGTCACCGGCACACCGAGATCGAGCGCGGACTTGACCGTCCAGCGGCCGGTGCCCTTCTGCTCGGCGGCGTCCACGATGACATCGACCAGCGGGCGACCAGTCTTGGCATCCACCTGCGCGAGCACCTCGGCGGTGATCTCGACGAGGTAGCTCTCCAGATCACCGGAGTTCCACTGGGTGAACACGTCCGCGATCTGCTTGGCGTCGAAGCCGAGCGCGTCGCGGAACAGGTGGTAGGCCTCGCCGATGAGCTGCATGTCGGCGTACTCGATGCCGTTGTGCACCATCTTGACGAAGTGCCCGGAACCATCGGGTCCGATGTGGGTGCAGCACGGGGTGCCGTCGACCTGTGCGGCGATCGACTCCAGCAGCGGGCCGAGCGATTCGTAGGACTCCTTCGGGCCGCCCGGCATGATCGCCGGACCGTTGAGCGCGCCCTCCTCGCCGCCGGAGATGCCCGCACCGACGAAGTTCAGCCCGCGCTCGCGCATGGCGGCTTCGCGGCGGATGGTGTCGGTGTAGAGCGCGTTGCCGCCGTCGATGATGATGTCGCCCGGCTCCATCGCGGAAGCGAGTTCCTCGATGACGGCGTCGGTCGCGTCGCCCGCCTTGACCATGATCAGCACGCGGCGCGGCTTCTCCAGCGCGGCGACGAACTCCTCGATGGTCTCGGTGCGCACGAAATCGCCGTCGCCGCCGTGCTCGGCGAGCAGCGCGTCGGTCTTGGCGACAGAACGGTTGTGCAGCGCGACCGTGTAACCGTGCCTGGCGAAGTTGCGGGCGATGTTGCTGCCCATGACAGCCAGGCCGGTAACACCGATGTGTGCACGCGCTTCAGAGGTCGGCATCGATCAGCTCTCTTCGTTCGTCAGGTCCGGTGGGGTGTGCGAAAACTGGTTCCGCGGCGGCCTCGTCGGCTCCTTCGAACCGCGGCCACCCTGCGTGCCAAGCTACTGGATGGCCGGTCGGCAGCGCGGACACGGGTGGGACGCGGCATGCCCTGTAGCTCATACCCGCGTCGGCTCGTCCGCGGATTCCGGCCCACTCGTCGAACGCGAACGGAACGCGTTGACGACGCCGAGCAGCAACCCGAGCCCGAGCAGGATCGCCCCGCGCAACCACACCTCCGCGCCGATGCGGGTGAACAGGAACAGACACGACGCGAGGCCCAGCCAAGGCACCACCACCGGCACCTGGAAGTACTCGGCGTCGACCGGCTCCCGGCGCAGGATCAGCACGGCGGCATTGACCGCGGTGAAGACGACGAGCAGCAACAGCACCAGCGTCTCGGCGAGCGATCCCACCTCACCGGTCAGCGCGAGCGCCAGCGACACGGCGGTGGTGGTGAGGATCGCCACCCACGGCGTGCGGCGGCCGGGCAACACCCTGGCCAGCGCGGCAGGCAGCAGACCGTCGCGCCCCATGCCGTAAGCCAGCCGCGAGGCCATGATGCCGGTCAGCAGGGCGCCGTTCGCCACGGCGACGAGCGCGATCACCGCGAACAGTCGCTCCGGCACGCCGCCCGCCACCCGGACCACCTCCAGCAGCGGTCCGCTGGATTCGGCGAGAACCTCGGTGGGCACGACGGCTCCCGCGACCGCACCGAGCAGCACGTACACCGCGCCCGCGGTGAGCAGCGCGCCGAACAGCGCCCGCGGATAGGTGCGGCGCGGATCGCGCACCTCCTCGGCCAGATTCACCGAGGTCTCGAAGCCGACGAACGAGTAGTACGCCAGCACCGCGCCCGCGAGCACCGCGCCGACCGCTCCTCGCTCGGCCGTCTCCACCTGGGTGAGCCTGCTCGGGTCGCCGTCGCCGCGCAGCAGCACCCAGGCACCGAGACCGATGACGAGCAGGAGGCCACCGAGTTCGATCGCGGTGGCGACCACGTTCGCGCCGAGCGACTCCTTGATGCCGCGCAGATTCAGCGCGGCGAGGGCGGACAGAAAGACCACCACAACGGCGAGGGTCGGCAAAGTCACCAGCGCGGCGAGGTAGTCGGACGCGAACCCCCTTGCCAACGCGCCAACAGAGACGACGCCCGCGGCGAGCATGCAGAATCCGACAAAGGTGCCCGCCGCCGGACCGAGCGCCCGAGTCACGTAGTGCGCCGAGCCGCCCGCCCTCGGATATTTGGTGGCCAGCTCGGCGTAGGAGCCCGCGGTGAGGCAGGCCAGCACGAGCGCGGTGAGCAGCGGCAGCCAGAGCGCGCCGCCCGACGCCCCCGCGATCTCGCCGATCAACACGTACACCCCCGCGCCGAGCACGTCGCCGAGGATGAAGAAGTACAGCAGGGGCGTGCGGACGACGCGGTTCAACGCGACGGCCATGGACAGCTCAGTGCCGGTGCGGCAGCGGAGCCGCCGAGGCGACGCGGTTGGCCGCGGCCTTCACCGAATCGGGGAGGACGTGATTGATCGTCGTCAGCACCTTGGTGCCCAGCGAGGCGGCCGCCACCTTCTGGTCGCCGCGCAGCAACGCCTCGACGCCTTGGCGCGCCACGTCGGCGGGGTCGTCCTTGGGTCCCTTGCCGACCACGGTCTCCAGCATCTTGGCCCTGCGGAAGAAGTCGGTGTCGGTCGGACCCGGCATCAGCGCGGTGACCGTGATGCCGGTGCCGCGCGTCTCTTCGCGCAGCGCCTCAGCGAAGGACTGCACGAACGACTTCGACGCGTTGTACACCGCCTGCTTCGCGCCGGGCATCGTCGCCGCGATCGAGGACGTGAACAGCAGTTTGCCGGTGTCGCGCCGCACCATGTCGCCGAGCACGAGCTTGGCCAGGTGCACCGTCGAGCGCACGTTGAGGGCGATGATGTCGAGTTCGTCGTCGAGGTCGGTCGCCACGAAGTCGCCGCCGCGGCCGACGCCCGCGTTCAACGCGACGGCGTCGAGCGGCCGCTCGTCCATGGTCGCCGCCGAGTAGAGCCGCTCCACGCCTTCGGGCGTGCGCAGATCCACTTGCACCGCGCGGACTTCCACGCCGGGACGGCGCACCTGATCGGCGGCGGTCTCGATGGCCGCGTCCTCCGCGGCCACCACCACGTCGTAGCCGTGTTCCACGAACTGCTTCGCGAGTTCCAGGCCGATTCCGCTGGAAGCTCCGGTGACAAGGGCGAGGGGGCGTGTCTGGGTCATACCGCCCGCCTACCCACGCCGCGCGAGTTGTATCCGACGCGGCCTCATCGGCCGTGCGACCAGACCAGGCAGAAAGGGTGCCCGACCGGGTCGGCGTAGACGCGGAACCGGTCGTCGTCGCTGGCCTGCACCGGACGCGCGCCGAGCGCCAGTGCCTTGGTCTCGGCGACGTCGATGTCGTCGACCAGGATGTCGAGGTGGATCTGCTGGGACGCTTCCGGATCCGGGAAGCGCGGCGGCTTGTAGCGCGGTGCGGTCTGGAAGGCCAGGCGCCTGCCGTCGGGGTCGACGACGACCACCCAGGTGTCGTCCTCGTCCTCCTCGTCGATGACCACCCCGCCGAGCAGCGCGGCGTAGAACTTCGCGAGCTCGCGCGGCTCCGGGCAGTCCAACACCACGCTGCGCAGCCGTCCGACCGCGGTATCCGCCGCCACCTCGGTCGCCACCGTGCTGTCCGATGTCATGAGCGCCTCCTTCGCCGGTAAGGGACGCTTCTCACCTACCCGCCGCGCGCACCGGACAAACCGGTGCGGGCGCGAGCGGGGCTCAGGCGCTTCGAATCTACTACGCGGACTTGCGGATTCAGGCGACGACCAGGTCGACGTCGATGTTGCCTCGGGTGGCATTGGAGTACGGGCAGACCTGGTGCGCCGCGTCGACCAGCGAGCGCGCCACACCGGACTCGAGGCCGGGCAGGTCGATGGTGAGGGTGACGGCCAGGCCGAAACCGTCGCCGTTCGGGCCGATGCCCACCGCGCCGGTCACCGAGGAGTCCGCGATCTTCACCTTCTCGCGGCGTGCGACCAGCTGCAGCGCGCTGTGGAAGCACGCGGCGTATCCCGCGGCGAACAGCTGCTCGGGGTTGGTGCCCGCGCCACCCGCGCCGCCGAGCTCCTTCGGCACGCTCAGTTCGAGGTCGAGCGCCTGGTCGGAGGAGCGGACCTGTCCGCCGCGTCCGGCGCCGGTCGCGGTGGCCTGTGCGGTGTAGAGGGTGTTCATGGGGTGCCTTTCTGGGAGAACCTGCCGTGCCCCATGAACGGTAGCGAGCAACTGAGTTGCGTACAACTAATAAGCGATGTGAAAAGGGTCGCACACCGCGGGCGGAGTCGGTTCCGTCCGCGGTGCGCGACCCTTCCGGCGGCTAGATCACCGCGTTCATGATCGTCCCCGCGCTCGTGGCGACAGCACCTCCCGCCATCGCGCTGGCGATCATCTTCGGCGACTGCAAACCGCCGCCGTTCCACTTCTCCCAGGCGAAACGGCCACCGCCGTAGGTGATGGCGGTGATCCCGGACAGCTGGACCAGCCAGGTGAAGTACCGACCCATCTGCATGAGCTTGTCCGCCAGCGGCGGCGCTTCCGGGGTCGGATTACTCACCTGCGCGAGGACTGTGTCGTGTAGCGCGCAGAGGATCGTGCTCACTGTCATGCTCCTTCGCGGATGCTGAGGTGATGCTGGGGATTCGTCTTCACGAGGGCGCGTTACTTCGAAAAACTCGTCGACCTGTTCAATTCAACCTCAGCAAGATCATGTGATGTGGCAGACACACCGAAATCGGCATGACCCGACTCACAGCTGTTCACCCGTGCCACACGAGCCCCGCAGTTCTAGGATTCGAAGGGTGCAGGGGGATGGAAGAAAGGGCACGGGCGCGACGCGGCGCCGTCCCTGTTTCGACGCCGACCTCACACCAATTCCGGGGAGGGCACATGGCTTTTCTGCTTCCACTGCTGTTGCTGATGCTCGTTGTGACCGCGTCCGTCGTCGTTGCCGCCTACGGCACGGTGTTCGCCACCTACTGGTTCGAAATGCGTCATCACCACACCGACCCGCCGGATCTGTCGGCCACGCGCTGACCGCTCGCGTTTGAGACCGGCCGGTCCGGCAACTCCGGTCACGGGTGTCGCCGACTCCCGTGACCGCGAGCGGAGGTGAGCCGGATGGTGAACGATGTCGAGAAGCGCTGGTCCGATCCGGAGGGATTACGCCAGGCCGTCCGCTACGATCTCGCGATTCTCGGTACGACCGCACTCGTCGCTCTGGTTGCCGCGGTCTGGGCCGCCGGGCGGGACGAGTGCCTCTCCGGTCCGCTGCTGTGCGATGCCGCCTCGGGCATCGCGGTCCTGCTCGTCCCCGCCGTCATCCTGCTGGCCGGTGGGATCGGCGCGTTCGTGATCACGTATCTGCGCTGGCGGCAGGGCCGGGTCTGGCCGATCTGGCAGGGCGCGGGCTGGTTCCTGTTCATGGTGATGCTGGTCTACGTCTCGATCGGCGGCACCGCAATGTCCCAGTGACACGCGGGCACGCTCAACGGTTGTAGTCCCAGTAGTGCAGCCATTTCACCGTGGCGAACAGCAGCAACGTCAGTGCGTAGAGGACGACGACTATGGCGGCGCCGAGCGCGCTGATCCGCCATCCCGCGCCGTCGACCGGATCGAGCCAGCGCCGGAAACAGGCCGCGACCGCGGGCGAGAGGATGTAGCTCATCAGCGCGACGCTCACGATCTGGCTCAACCACATCGCCAGCCAGGGCGGCGCTCCGTTCTCGTCGAGCACCGGGCCGAGGAAACGAGACAGCGTCATCACCGTCGGATAGAGCACAAGAAGCACCAGCATCGCGATCTTCCAGGTGGGCGTCACCCGCGTCCGCCCGTCGACGGTGCGCAGCGTGGATCCGAACGGCGTGGTGTGCGCGACGACCGAGAAATCCTCGGTCAGTTCGGCGCGCAGTGCGGGCAGGGCCGCGGCCCGCTGCTCCGAGCGCATCCAGTCCGACAAATGCTGCGCGGTGCGGAATCGGAGCACCGAGAACCACCGGCCGGTGTCGCCGCGACAGAACAGCGCGACGCCCTCGAATCCGGGGAACGTGGCGCTCAAAGTGACCAATTCCGCTTCCGCCGCAACGAAATCGGCGGCCTTACCGTCGGCCACGCTGTGGTGGAACACCCCGACACCCGGCGGCGGCAACTCACCCTCGACGATGACCAGATCCGAGCTCTTCCGGTGGATTCCGAGCGCCTCGCCCTCGGCGAGCACCCGGGATCTGGCCGCCGAGTCCAGGAATTCGTTCACCAGCGCCTCGGAGCGGAAGGTGACGCTGAATCCGGGTTCCAGCGCGGGATCGTCGCTCACCGCACGACAGCACTCCACGAATCCCTCTGCGGCGAAGGCGGTTTCGCCCATCCAATCCAGCCAGGCTTCGAAGGACTCGGCGTCCGGTGGGCGGTGGAAGACCGTGACGGCGGTGGCGTTCATCGGCGGTCCGCTAACGGTCGTCGATGCGGCGACCCTGGACGTAGACCTGCGCGACCGCCGCCTCGCCCATTCCCATCAGCAACGCGAACAGCGTCTGATCGCGCGCCAGGACCGGGTCGTCGGACCGGATCCCTTGCGCCAGTACGCTTTCCAGCGCCTGTTCGAACGCCGGGTCGACCACGACGAAGTCGGCTTCCTTGCCGAGATCGAAGTTCCCGAAGCGGTTCTCCATGTCGAGGGCCCGCGCACCGGCCAGCGTTCCGGTGAACAACATCTCGGCCGGATGCATCGACACACCGTCCGCGCCCGATTCGGAGATGTGCACCTTGAACGCCGCCGCGAGCACCCGCGGAATCGACCATTCGTCGCCGCCGCCGTAGTCGGTGCCCGCCGCCACCGTGACGCCGGAGGCGATCGTCCGCTTCCATGGCATCGTCCCCGAGCCGAGGAACTGCTGGGACACCGGACAGTGCGCGATCGAACTGCCGGTCTGCTTCAGCCGCCGCAGTTCCGCGTCCTGACAGTGCACGCAGTGCGCGAGGATGCTGCGCCTGCCGAGCAGGCTCTTGCCGCCGACCTGCGAGCCGGGCAGGAACTTGCCGTCGTAGGTGTCGAGGTACGAATCCACTTGGTACGCCTGCTTGGTGCTGTCCACCTCGCCGGTGCCGGGACGGTTGTTCTCGTTCAGGTGGCTGTGGAAATAGACGCCGCGACCGCGCACCGAGTCGTAGAGCTCACCGAGGTTGTGCAGCGTCTCGCGGGTCACCGACAGCGAGAAGCGGGGCACGATCGCCACGTGCAGCAAAGCGGTGTCGACGTCGCCGGTGTCGGCGGCGTGCCAGGTGTCGATCTCCGCCTTGGTCAACTGGATCGCCTCGTCCTCGGAGGTCAACAGCGGTGCGACCGACTCCTCCTCCCCCGTGGTCTGAATTCCGCGACCACCGACCATGCGCAGCCCCCGGCGGCGCGTCTCGCCGAACAGCGCGTCCTGCGCGTGCGGGAAGGCCGACCCGAACACCATCGCGGCGGTGGTGCCCACGGCGATGCGCCTGGCACAGAATTCGACGGCCGCCCGCTGTGCGTACACCGGATCGGCGAGCCGGGATTCCGCGGGATACATGCACAGCGTCAGCCATTCGAGCAGCTGGCCGCCACCGTAGGCGTCACCGGCGAAGGTTTGCGGGAAGTGGATGTGCGCGTCGACGAAACCGGGAAGCAAGAAGCCTGGGCGGTGGTCGAATTCGTCCGCACCGCGAAATTCGGCGGGAATCTCGTCGCGGCCGCCGCAGTAGGCGATCCGACCGTCGTCACCGACGACCAACGCGCCGTCCGGCACGGAGACCAGCGCGTCCGCCGCGTTCTGGACGGTGGGGCGCCCGGCGACGTGAAAGATGTGCCCCAAGTGCACTTGGCTCACCAGTCGAGCACAACACAGCGGACGGCGCCATATCGGCGATTCCCGGAAAAGGCGCGCCTACCTGCGGCTCAGTCGCTGTTCACCACCTACCGCAACGGCTCCGCAAACCGCCGGTCACCTCGTGCCATACTCGATAGGCATGACCGCAGAAAACGCTCGTGCCGGATCTGCAGTTCCCGACGCATCGGCCGTCGCCGCCGCGCTGCAGATCGCTCGCCGCGCTCCCTCCCTGCACAACTCCCAGCCTTGGCGCCTGATCTTCGACGGCAAGCGGCTGCACCTGCACAGCGATCCCGATCGGTCGCTGCCGATGGCCGACCCGGACGGTCGCCAGCAGGTGATCAGCTGCGGCGCCATGCTGCACCACACCAGGACCGCCTTCGCCGCGAACGGCTGGCACACCGACGTCGTGCGCCTGCCCGATCCAGCGCGGCCGCGCTATCTGGCCGCGCTGGCCTTCCGGCCTTGGCCCGACCCGCCCGAACGCATTCGCACGCAGGCCAAAGTCATCGGTCGCAGGTACTCCGACCGGCTCCCGATGGACGAACCCGAGGGCTGGGACGCGCTGCTGCCCGGCGTCACCGAAGTGGCGCGAACGTGCGAAGTCACCCTCGACGATCTGCCCGGCTCGGTGCGCGAGCGGCTCGCCGCCGCCTCCGATCAGGCCGAGGCGTTGCGCCGCTACGACAAGCCGTATCAGAGCGAATTGCGCTGGTGGACCGGGCATTTCGACCTTCCCGAGGGCATTCCGCCGACCGCGCTCGCTACCGCGGCCGAGGCCGGACGCGTGCCCGTGCGCCGCGACTTCCCCACCGCGCCGGGGCCCACCCGCCGCGCGACGCCCGAGGATCGGGCCCGGCTGCTGACGCTGAGCTCGGCCGAGGACTCGCCCGCGCACTGGTTGCGGACCGGCGAGGCGCTGTCGGCGGTGCTGCTGGAATGCACCGGCGCCGGACTCTCGACCTGCCCGCTCACCCACATCACCGAGCTGCCCGCGGCGCGCCGCGTGATCGCCGGACTGCTACCCCACCACCTGCGACCCCAGGTCGTCGTCCGGGTCGGCTCCGCGCCGGAGCCCGATCCCATGCCGCCGACGCCGCGTTTGCCGATCGAGGACATCCTGACCGTCACCACCACGTAAGCCTCGGCGCGGATTCCCACCGGGACTCGGCCAAGCGCCGACGCGTACCACGACCGTCGAAGTGTCGAATACGAGAATCGGACGAGGTGCCCGTGCGAGCCGTGACCGCCGAGGCGTTGTCGACCGGAACAGGACGAAGCGGACGAGATCGCGCAGTCCGCTAACGACCGAGCGCGGATCATCGATGGACCTCGTGTCGATGACGACACCGGCACCGGCGGTCCGGTGCCGCGTGTGCCGTCGCTTTCTCCGGCCGTGCGCAGGCCGGGGACGGATCTGGTCCCGTGCCGCCCAGTAGGCTGTCTTCGCACGTCAGCGCCGGGCGCGTCGCGCTCCCGGTCCGCCATCCGGTACCCACCTGTCAGGGAGTTCACTTGGCTCGGCAACGTCGCATCACCCGCCCGTCCGCTTCCCGTCGCGGCGCGCTCGTCACCGCCGCGCTGGCGGTCGCGCTCACCGCCGGCATCGGCGCCGCCACCGCGCGCCCGATCGGCGCCTTCGATGTCGGGGGCGCCATCGAGGTCGAATACGACCAAGCGGGCGGGCCCGCCGTCTTCGGCGACCCGGTCTCCCCCGAACTCGACGCCGGTCGCGGCGGCCGCTACCAGACCTTCGAGCGCGATGTCGCCATCTACTGGCATCCCGAGGTCGGCGCGCACGGGGTCGGCGGCTCGATCCGGAAGAAGTGGGGCGCGCTCGGCTCGGAGAACGGCGTGCTCGGCTACCCCGTCACCGGGGAACTCGCCACGCCCGGCGGGCCCGGCCGCTTCAACCACTTCCAGGGCGGATCCATCTACTGGTCGCTCGGCACCGACTCCCATCAGGTCGGCGGCGCCATCCGCGACAAGTGGGGCGCGCTCGGCTGGGAAAGCGGCGCCCTCGGCTTCCCCATCACCGACGAAGCCACCTCCGCAGGCAACGGCCGCTACAACCTCTTCACCGGCGGCGCCGTCTACTGGTCCCCGCGCACCGGCGCGCACGCCGTCTGGGGCGCCATCCGCGACGACTGGGTCCGCGCGGGCGCGGAGAACGGCCGCTACGGCTACCCCACCGGCGAGGAGTACGACTACGAAGGTGGCAAAGCCCAAGACTTCCAAGGCGGCCGGATCACCTGGCTGCCTTGAGCCGAGGCGACCCGACGAACTACCGGCCCACGGTCCCGCGCAGATCGTTTCTCGCGCTACAGGTTTCACGCCGATCCGGCTTGCCCGGACCCGCCCGTGAACTAATCTTGATCGCATGCTGGTCGGCGTCTGCGATTTTCCGAGCAAGTACGCATTTCCGCCGACCGGCTATGCGGGCATCGAACGCTGGCTGTGGGCGGCGGCGGTCGGGGCGCGCCGCGCGGGGGCCACGGTGCATCTGATCGGCCCGCAGTGGCGCGGCGAACTCGCGGACGACTGGACCGTTCGGCCGACCCGACTCGAAATGCTCAGCGGCCCAGGCCGAGCCGAATTGCGCGCCACGGGATACGACCTGCTCGTGGCATGGCACGAATACCCGGCCATGCCCACGTGGCGGCACACGTGGGAAACACTGGATTGTGCCGTGGTGGCATTTCAGCACGGCGCCGACAAACCGCAGCCCGACGGCACGTTCGACGGTCGCCGATCACGGTTGTACTGCTATTCGCCGGAAATGATGGTGCGCTACGCGGGACAGCGTCCACGGGCGGAATTGGCGGTGCACCTCGATCTGGAGGCAGACGAGCCGTCGGCCGTCGACGGCTCCGATCTGGTCTGGGTGGGCCGCATCGAGCCCGTGAAAGCACCGCACCTTGCGATTCTGGCCGCACGCCTGCTCGGCAGGCGAATACGCATCGCCGGGCCCGTATTCGACGAATCCTACGTCCGGCAACACCGGGAACTGTTCGCCGCCGAGCACGTCGAATTCGTCGGTGAACTCGGCGGCGCCGCGAAAACGGCAGCGTTCCGCGAGGGCCGGGTGTTCGTCTATACCTGCGCCCGCGACTATGTCGAGGCCGGCGCGGCGGTATTCGGTGAATCATTACGTGCGGGTACGCCGGTCGCCGCACTCGCCTGGCGCGGCGGGACGTGCGCCGAAGCCGCGTTGTGTGACTCCTCCGGCCGTATCGCCGCCGTGGATCCCGGCGCGTGCGACGCGACAGCGGCGGCGGTTCTCGCGAATGCGATCGAGGAGGCCGCCACCCTGAAGGCCGCATCGGTGCGAGAACTGGGGCTCGCCCGGTTCGACCCGGTTCGACATTTTCGCGCACTGGCGGGGGCGGCATGAGCGAGTCGGTGGGACGACTGCTGAGCGCGGGACCGCGGGAGCGGTTTCTCGGCACGGCGTTCGCCGTCGACCACTCGACATTGGTGACGGCCTTTCACTGCGTCGGCGATCGCCGGACCGGCGAAATACATTTCCCGCAGACAGTGTGGAATATCGGCGATACCGCCCTCACCGCACGATTCGCCGCGGGTGATCCAGCCGCCGACTGCGCCGTCCTCCGGCTCGACGAGGCCAGGCCGGATCTCATCGATCCGCTCCCGTTGGCGACCCAGGTGACCGCACGATTCTGGCGTGCGACGGGTTTTCCGGCCAGCCTGTCCGATCTGGGCCGCGTCACTGTGTCCGGGACGATCACCGCGGTGGACGGGCAATTGCGTGGCGTACCGGCGATTCAGCTCTACGCCGAACAGGCGGTCGGCGGCCTCGCCCTCGGCGGCTTCTCCGGATCGCCGGTATTCGCGGGCAGTGCCCCCGGCGTGATCGGACTGATCAGGTACAACCCGCCGAATCCGGACGCGCCCGAGCGCGGTGTCGGCGGCATCGTGTTCGCCTGTCCACTCGCGGCGATCCGGGCGTTGCTCGACTCCGTCGGCGCGGCACCGGTACTGGACGCCACGGGAGTCGCCGTACCCGGCCTGGTCATCGGCGCGTCGGCCGCGGGTCGTCAGACGGCTCTACCGCCGGACCGGCGCGAATTCACCGGACGCAGCGCGGAGACCGAAGAACTGGTCGCCGCGCTGACCGCGCCGGGCGCCGCGCCGATCGTCGCCATCCATGGCCAACCCGGGGTCGGCAAGTCCGCGCTCGCCATCCACATCGCCCATCTCGTCGCCGACGCGGTTCCGGACGCCCGCCTGCACATCGACTTGCGCGGTGCGGATCAACGACCGATCGCCGTCGCCGATGCGCTCGAACGACTACTCGTCGCGCTCGGCTTGCCCGCCGACGCGGTGGCGGGCACCGTGGAAGCGCGCACCGAGCAATACCGAAACCTGCTGTCCGGCAAGCGAGCCCTGATCGTCCTCGACAACGCGAGTTCCGCGGCGCAGGTGCGAGCGCTGCTTCCGCACACATCGAGCTGCCGCGTCCTCGTCACATCGCGGCGGCCGATGGGAGCCATAGACGATGCGATCACAGTGCCGCTGGGCACGCTGTCTCCCGAGGACGCAACCGATCTGCTCGCGGCGATGCTCGGCGCCGATCGTCGGGCCACCGATCGCGCGGGCATCGAGGAGGTCGCGCGTCTGTGCGGCAATCTGCCGCTGGCGATCCGAATCGCCGCGGCTCAGCTGCGATCCCGTCCGCATTGGACCATCGCGCACCTCGCCGGCCGGCTGGCCGACGAGCGCCGCCGATTGTCGGTACTGGCTGTCGACGATCTCGCGGTGCGCGCGAGCTTCGACAGCAGCTACACAGCGCTCGATACCGAACTCGCGACCGCGTTCGCGGCGCTCGGCGCGATTCGCGCTCCCGACTTTCCCGCCTGGACGCTCGCCGGTTTGCTGGACATTCCGTTGTTCGACGCGGAGGAACTGCTCGACGAACTCGTCGACGCGCAACTGGTCGCCTTCGCCCGATTGGATCTCACCGGTGGTCACCGATTCCGCTGCCACGACCTGTTACGGGTGTACGCGAGCGAGAAAGCGGCCGAGCGCCTTTCCGATCACGAACGGTCGCAGGGCAGAAGCCGGCTGTTCAGCGGATACCTGACGCTACTGCTCGAGGCGATGGCGTCACTCGGGCCGGGCAAGGATCTCTTTCTCGCCGAGTCCGTGCCGATCGTGTGGCGTCCGCCCGCCGAGATACTCTCGTCGACCCGGAGCATCAGTGCCGCGGAGTGGTTCGCCGATGAGCGTCCCGGGTTGGTCGCCGCCGCACGCCAGGCTTACGACGACGAACTGTGGCCCTACGTCTGGGGTCTCGTCGACGTGCTGAACGGTCTGTTCGTCGCGCAGCGCCACGGCGAGGAATCCCTGGAAATGAAGGATCTGGCTCTCCGCGCCAGCCGCGCGGCCGCCGATACCGTAGCCGAGACCGGGGTCCTCTACTCCTACACCGGCTACTACATGGGCAAAGGCGCCTACGCGGAAGCGGTCGCGGGGCTACACGACGTCATCGACCGCTACACCGAACTGGGGATGTCCGACCGTCAGGCACGCGCCACACTCAGCCTCGCCGTGGTCGAACGAGACCGAGGCAGGCTGGCCGTGGCCAAGCCGCTGCTCGAGCAGTGCATAGACCTCTTCACCGGCGGAGACGACGAACTGGTGCTCGCCTCCACTCGACAGAACTACGCCGTCGTCCTCCGGGACCAGGGCTGGCTGGCCGCCGCCGACGCCAATCTTCGACTGTGCCTGCCGATTTTCCGTGCTCATGACGACAATTCCGCCTGCGGACGCGGACTGCACACCCGATCGGTGCTGCATCTGCAGCTGGGCCGCCTCACCGAGGCCGCAGCCGACCTGGACGAGGCGAGGCCGCTGTGCGTGAAGGCCGGCGACGCCAGGTGGACCGGGATCGTCGACCTGTTCAAGGCGCGCTTGCTCGGGCATCAGCGGCGGTGGCCGGAGGTGCTCGCGGCCCTGCCCGCATGCGAACGCATCTTCGACGACAGCGACGACGATCTCGGCCGCGCGCAGGTGTGGCGCACGCGGGGCAGCGCGTTGCGTGCGCTCGGCGACTTTCCCGCCGCACTGGCGGAATACGCGCGTGCGAACGAGATGTACGACGCGACCGGCGAGGACCGCATGAAGGCGAGACTGCGGTACGGCACGGCGCTGACCCGGCTCCGCGCCGGGAACGCGGACGAAGCGTTGTCCGGATTCACCTCGGCCGCGGCGATGTTCGAGGAACTCGACGACCAACCCTGGTTGCTGCGGACGCGACGGTGGCTCGCCACGCTGCGATCGGACGACGAATCGGCATCCGACTGGACGGAAGTACGACGCATCGCGGAGTTGTTGATCGACCGAGCCGGTCCCGGGTACTTCCCGGTCTGGCTGCGTCCGATCCTCGACGACGCGGTCGCGAAGGGGGGATAATGCGTATCGCATACGTATGCCGTGACCTCGCCATCGGCACGATGACGGGTCCGGACGCCCACGTCTTCGCCGTGGCCGCCGCCATGGCGCGGCACGGCCACGAGGTACACCTGATCAGCGAACGGCTCGCGGCGCCGTGGACGCGAATGCTGCGGAATATCGTTGGGCTGCACTGGCAACCGACGCTGCCGGAGCGAGAAGGGCATTGGTATTTCACCGACGAGCAGTCCTACGCGGATCGGGTGTACGACACGCTACGGCTGCTCCACGAGGGTTCGCCGCTCGATGTGATCGACTTTCTCGACGCCGGTGGTGAGGGGCTGACGGTGCTGCGCGCCCATCGGCTGCTCGGACAGTTCCACACCAGCCGCATCGTGGTGTCGCGACACCCCTGGGCGAGCGCGAGCGACGGTCCCCAGGTTCAGCGACCAGCGACATTCCACAGGGAACTGACCACGTTCGCCGAGCGGTACACGCGGCGGCACGCGGATCTCGTGTTGACCTGCGGCGGCAACGCGACCCGGCTCGACACCGACCACGGTGGCCGGGTCCGGGCGTACCCGCCTGCCCTGCCGGATCTCGATCCGGGGAACCGCCGTATCGCTTGGCGGGCCTCGGGCACGATTCTCTGGCTCGGAACACTCTGCCCTGGAGCGGGTATCGATACGATGATGCGGGCAATGGAGCTCGTTGTGGCGCGAATACCCGACGCGCGCTTGGTGATACGTGGCAGCGATACCCCTACCGATCCGGTCGGTAGGTCCTATTGGCGGCACACCCATGCCAGCCTGTCGGCGGAGTTGCGCCGGGCCGTGACCTTCGCCGGGCCGATGCACCCGGACGCCGTTCGGGAACAATCAGCGATGCTCTGCGTGCTGGCCGCGGGTTCCGCGAGTACACCGGCAGATGCGTTGTGGGCCATGAGCGTCGGCTGCCCTCTCATCGTTCCCGACGACAGTGTCGGCGTGGGTTTCGTCGACGACGACCGAACCGGACGTATCGTCGCCGTCCGCGATGCCGACGCGCTCGCCGCGGCGATCATCGACGCGATGCTCGACGCGGAGGCCGCTGCACGACTCGGATCTGCCGCACGCGCGGCCGTCCGCACCGATCACGCCAGCGCACGGATCGCGGAAAGTCTCACCGCCGCTTACCACTCGGCGTCGCCGCCAGCACGATTGCCGACGCCGACCGGGCTGGTCTCCGTGGTCATTCCGCTGTACAACTATGGCCGATTTCTGCCCGCGGCGGTGGCGTCGGTACGCGAATCCGGTTATGCGAATGTGGAAATCGTCGTAGTCGACGACGGATCGACCGACCCGGAGACCGCCGCGGTGCTGGACGACATGTCCGGCGTGACGAAGATCCGGCAGCCGAATCGAGGCCTCTCGGCCGCTAGGAACACCGGAATCCGCAGCAGCCGAGGGGATCTCGTGCTCGTCTTGGACGCCGACGACCGGATTCGTCCCGGCTTCCTGTCCGCCGCCGTCGCCGCCATGCGGAGCGATGACACACTCGGCTACGTGGGTGGCTATGTCCGCTACTCGGGACTCCTCGACCTCGTCTACGTCCCGGCGGGCATGGTTCCCGAGCTCAACCTCGTCCTGCACACGCACCTCAAATCCATGGTGCTCTATCGCAAGCGGGCACTCGATGAGGTCGGCGGCTACGACGAGAACCTGCCGGCGTTCGAAGACTGGGAGCTACAACTGCGCATGGATCTTTCCGGCTATGCGTCCGATGTCCTACCCATCGTCGGCCAGCTCTACCGACGCCACGCCGAATCCATGTCGTTCCAGCACAGCAACGGGATGCGCAACGAACTCGTTCAATACCTGGTGAGCAAGCACGCGGGCGCACTCACGCCCGCGCGACTCACCGCACTACTGCTGATCCTGGTCGACATGTGGAAAACGGGTTATGAGCCGAGCACTTCGGTCATGCTGCAGCGCGAGCAGCACCCGGCAGACCGGTTACCCGACGGCGTTGTCGCGCCGTGACCAGGTCAGACTCGCCTGAAAGGTGCTGCCCGCCTTCGCCTTCGAGATGATGACACCGACCTCGGATTCCAAGTTCAGCGAGAACTGAAGGCTCGCTTCGGACAACTGCCATCCGCCCTCGGACGGCTCGTCGAGCTGACTCGCGAGGCTCTCGCGCAGTCGAGACGCGATACCCGCCAACGCCTCCCCCAGTTCTCCCACCCGATCACCGAACTTGTCCACCAGATCGGAGGGACCGAGATCCCCCGCGTATCCAGGCTGCGGCACGATCTCGACGCGAATATCGCCGTTGTCAGTCATGCCGACAAGTATCGCCGCCCGTTGTTTCGCCCGCAGCCGATGCGGACACGACCGTGCGGCTTGCTCGGTGGTCGGCGTGATGACAACCGGCTGGCTCGCCGTTCTCCACCACGACCGCCGCACGCAGAGTAGGACGCCCGCGCTGAACGCATGAACGCGTCGAAGACGGTCGCCGACCGCGACTACGTGCAGCAGTTCGGGTCCAGTACGACGCACAGCGCCGACAGCGCCTCTCGCCGCGCGCGGTGGTAGATGTTCATGCCGCGGCGTTCGGATTCGATCAGGCCCGCCTTCTTCAGCTGGCCGAGGTGGTGGCTGACGGTGGATTCGGCGAGGCCGACGACGGCGGCGAGGTCGCCGGTGTTCCGCTCGCCCGCCGTGGTGGTCAGCAGCAGCGACATCAGTTTGACCCGCACCGGGTCCGCGATCGCCTTGAGCCGCAGAGCCACCTCCAGCGCGGCAGCGTCGTCGATCGGCCCCGCGGCGACAGGTGCGCAGCAGACGGGAGCGGACATATCGATCACGGGCAGAGCCTTCGGCATGCGACCAATCCTACGCACCTTGTTGACATATGTCGAAAAGGGGACGAGACTTCAGGTCGGAAGTTCTTCGATATATGTCTCACAAGTGGAGGTGTCCGTCATGTCTCGCATCCAACTCGCCCTCAACGTCGACGATCTCGATCGGGCGGTGACGTTCTACTCGACCCTGTTCGCCACCGAGCCCGCCAAGCGCAAGCCCGGTTACGCGAACTTCGCCATCGCCGAGCCCCCGCTGAAATTGGTGCTCCTGGAGAACCCCGGCCACGGCGGCAGCGTCAACCACCTCGGCGTCGAGGTGGAATCCTCGGAGCGAGTGCACGCCGAGATCGCGCGACTCTCGGACGCGGGCGTGTTCACCGAGGAGGAGATGGCGACGACGTGTTGTTTCGCCACCCAGGACAAGGTCTGGGTGACCGCGCCGGACACCGAACGGTGGGAGGTCTACACGGTGCTCGCGGACAGCGAAACCTTCGGCGCCGCACCGCGATCCGCGAGCGAGGAACCATGCTGCGGCACCACCGAGGAGGCGGTCGCCGAGGGCGCGTGCTGCGGCACGTCCGCCAAGCGGGATGCCGTCGCGTCGGGCGCCGCCTGCTGCGGATGACCCTGCGTTGCCCGGATCCGGCCTCCCCTCATGACGGCCGGAATCCGGGCCTTACCGCGCACTCGCGCCCACGACGCTGCCGCGAGTACGGCTCAGTGCGCCAGCACGCCGCTCAACTCGTTCGGGCTGTCCGGCAGGGTGGCCGACGCGGTGACCGCGCCCGTGGCGAGGTCGACGCGGTGCACCTTCTTGGTGGCGGGATCGGAGACGTAGGCGACGCCGCCGCGGACGAACAGGGCCGGGCGGGCCTGCTGCCACTTCAACGGCTCCTGCCAGGAGTCGATGACCGGGATGGTGCGGGTGACCGTGCCCGCGACCGGATCGATGACGTGGATGCGGCCGTCGGTGCCGAGCACCAACGCCTCGCCCTGCGGGCCGCGGCCGAGCGAACGGAATGTGTAGCTGGTGCCGATGTCGACCAGGCGCAGGGTGCCGGCGGCCGTGTCGATCAGCGAGACCTGCTGCGGCCGTTCGAGTTCCGCGTCCTTGTCCTTCTTGTAGTCGCCGAGCACGATGGTCGATTCCGGGCTGCCCGCCTGGTTGCCGATGCGGCCGTAGGGTGTCGAGCTCGCCACCTTGGTGATGACGCCGCCGCGGTAGACCAGCGCGCCGGTCTGGCAGCCGACGACCACGGTGTCGCCCGCGGCGGTTGCCTCGCCGTGCACGCCGGGGCAGTCCTCGTTGCGGGCGATCTCCTTGCGCTGGGCGTCGAGCACCGTGATACCGGTGCGCTTCTCCTCGGTGCCGAGCGTGACGACCAGCGACCCGTCGGCCAGCTCGATGGCGACGCCGTGGTGCGGCGCGGCCGACTTGTAGACCTCGGTGGCGGGCTTTCCGTCGGCCAAGCGCGCCGGGTCGAAGGAGGTGACTTCGCCGGTACCGTCGGCGAACAGCACCGTCCGCCCGGCGTGCTGGACCACGTGACCCGGTTCGGCGCCGGAAAATTCGATCTCGGTGAACTCGGCCGCGACGGCGTCGTAGACGCGGAACCCGTCTTTGTGCGACACCATCAGATGCCGGTCGTCGCCCGCCGGGTTGAGGCGGTTGAAGCCGTCGAGCGCTGTGCTGCCGCGCAATTCGAGTGTCGCGCCGTCGAGCACGTGGATGCCGCCGTCGTAGGTGACCGCGATGGGCTCGGCGATCCGCTTGCCCGCGGGCTCGTCCTGGTCCGAGCCGCATCCGGCCAGCGCGAGCGCCGCGGTGAGCAGACCGGACAGCGCGAGCGCGGTGCCGTTCCGTGGCCGAAAGTGCATGTGGTGCTCCCTTTTTCGTTCCAACTCTGCGTTCATGGGGCCAGTCCGCGGGTGATCGCCTCGGTGTTGGCGCGCATCATCTCCAGGTAGGTCTCGGCGCCGCCGCCCGGCCCGGTGAGCGATTCGGAGTACAGCGGGACGACTCGGACGTGCAGCCCGGCCTGTTCGGCGAGCACGCGGGCGAGTCGGTCGGGCTGGGCGGAGTCGGCGAAGATCGCGCCGACTCCCGCGCCGCGCACGGCTTCGGCGAGTCCGGCCAGATCCGACGGGCTCGGGGAGGCGAGCGTGGTGCCGCCGGGAATCACGGCGCCGATCACCTGGAAGCCGTAACGCTCTGCGAGATAACCGAATACGTGATGGTTCGTGACCAGCTTGCGCCGTTCGGCCGGGATGGCGGCGAACCGCTCGGTCATCCACCGGTCGAGCCGATCGAGTTCGCCGAGGTAGCGCTCGGCCCGCTCGCGGATCGCCGCGGCATCCACGCCCGCGACGTGCGCGATCACCTCGTCGCGGATGATCTCGACGGCGCGGCGGACGCGCACCGGGTCGGTCCAGAAGTGCGGGTCGGGGCGGTCGGCGCCGACCTCGGGGCGATAACGCAACGGATCGATCTGGTCGCCGACCGCCACCGTCGCGACACCGGCGTGCGCGGCGGCGTCGACGTGGCGCTGCACGCCTTCCTCCAGCCCGAGACCGTTGTGCACGATGAGCCCGGCCCGCTCCAGCCGCGCGGCCTGCTGCGCCGAGATCGCGAAGTAGTGCGGGTCGGCGTCGGGCCGCATGAGCACCGCCACCTCGGCGGCGTCGCCGACGATCGCCTCGGTCAGATCGCCGAGGATGTTCGTGGTTACCATGATCTCGCGGCGCTCGGCGCCCGAGGACACGCATCCGGCGAGCACGAGCACCGCGGCAAGGAGCATCCCGAGGTGAGCCGACGCCCTCATTCGCCCGCCTCCGCCATCAGCGCGGGGGCGATGTCGAGCGCGAAGGTGCGAGCTGTCCGCAAGTCCGAGTAGTCGATCTCCCATACTTTTCGTCCGCCGGGATCGTTGACGTAGGCGCGGCTCGAATCGACCACGATGTCCGCGGCGGAGCCGGGCGCGACGAGCTGCTTGCGGGTGCGTTCGGTACCCGTCGCGGGGTCGTAGGCGTGCAGCACGCCGTCGGCGGACAACGCGAGCAGCGGCGCGCCTTCCCCCGCCGTGTTCGTCGCGAGCACCGGCCCGGTCTCGACGAAGGTCCATGTCTTGCGGCGGGCGTCGAGCAGCCACGTCCCGCGCTCTCCCGCCCTGGCCGCCAGGGTGGCGCTGCCGGGGCGGTGCCGGAATTCGACAGCGCGCTCGGCCTGGGGAACCGGACGCGGGTACGCGATCTTGGTCGCGGTGGCGCTTCCCTCCTGGACGTTCACCACCAAAGCGCCGTCGGCACAACCGAAGACGACGCCGATCCGGGTCTGCGCCGTGCCGCGCGGTTCCGGGCACGGCTCCGCGACCGCGGCGACCACCGCACCGTCACGTCCGCGAACCTCCACCCGGCCATCGGTCCGGCGGGTCACCACCGTGTGTTCCCCCGACGGCACGGCCAGGCCGCCCGCGTGCGCGCCGCGGTCGGGTACCGAGCCCGCGTCCAGCGCGGCGCGGTCCAGCAGCGCGGTGTCGCCGCTGTCGAGCACGAGCGCGGCCACCGACGGGTCCGCGGCCGCGGCGATCACCGGCCCGGCGGAGTACACGCCGACGTCTCGGATGGGCGCCTTGTAGTAATGCACGTGGTCACCGTGATCCACCAGCCAGGTACCGGTGTCGACGATTCGAATCCCCTCCGGCGTGGCCAGATACGCGTAGCGACCGTCGCTCGCTACGCGGGTGACGCCCGCCGCTGGCGCGAGATCGGTGACCCGCTCCGAGAGCAGGTCCAGCACTCGCACCGCGCCGGACTCCCTGTCCGCCAGAACGAGTCGCGGCTGCGGTTCCGCGGCCTCCTCCGCGCCCTCGACGTAGCCGTGCGGCGCCGATTCGGCGTCGTCGGCAACCCGATCGGCGCCACAACCGACCAACGGCAGCACGGCTGCCAGCGCCAAAGGCCCGAACTTTCTGCCCGAGAATCGGATTCGACTCCGCAACGCGGAGAACGACGCGGACACGAAGAACAGCGCCACCGCGACGGCAGCGATGGTTGCCCCCGCCGCCGTACCGAGGTGCCAGGAGATCAGCAGTCCGGTCACCGTCGCCAGCGCACCGAGCAGCCCGGCCACGGCCATGATCACCGGAAGCCGGTGCGCCCAGAACATCGCCGCGGCGGGCGGTGCGATGAGCAAGCCGAAGACCAGCAACGTGCCGACGATGTGGAACGAGGCCACGATGGCGAGCGTGATGAGACCGACCAGGGCCACCTGCGCGACCTTCGGCCGCAGCCCGAGCGTATGCGCGGTGCGCGGATCGAAGGCCAGCGCCACGAACGCCCGGTGGCCGAGCACCGCGACAGCGGCCGCACCCAGCAGTGCGACGACCAGGTAGACCAGATCCCGGTCGCGGATCGCCAGCACGTCGCCGAACAGGAAGCCGGTCAGGTCGACGGCGAAAGACTGTGCCCGCGAGACGATCACGACACCGATCGACAACATGCCGACGAACAGCAGTCCGATGCCGATGTCGGCCGAGAGCCGTGCGTTCCTGGTCAGCGCGGATACCCCGAGCGCCATCGCGCCCGCGCTGAACGCCGCGCCCACCAACAGGTTTCCGCCGAGCAGTGCCGCGATCGCGATGCCGGGCAACATACCGTGCGCCATCGCGTCGGCCAGAAAAGCCATGCCGCGCACCACGACCCAGGTGCCAGCGATGGCGCACAGGCACGAGACGAGCAAGCCGCCCCAGAGAGCCCGCTGCACGAACGACACCTCGAACGGGGCGATCAACCACTCCATGAGGCGACACCATAGAATGAAAACGGTTATCATTTCAAAATGAGTGACGGGAGACACAGTGTGAACCGAGCGGACCTGCGACTGGCCGGATTGTCGGCGGGCTACCGCGGCCGGGCCGCACTGGCGGATGTCACCGCCACCATCCCGGCGGGCCGGATCACTGTGGTGCTGGGGCACAACGGCTCCGGCAAGTCGACGCTGCTCGCGGCGCTCGCCGGGGTGCTGAAACCGCTGGCGGGGACCATCGAGCGACCGGGCATCCGGCGGACCGCGTTCGTCGTGCAGCACAGCGCGGTGCCCGCGACGCTGCCGATCACGGTGCGGGAGACGGTCGCCATGGGACGGTGGGCGCACCGCGGACCGTGGCGGCGACTGCGGCGAACGGATCGCGCGGTCGTCGCGGAATGCCTGGCGCGCATGGACATCGCCGACCTGGCCGACCGACGCCTCGACACACTCTCCGGCGGGCAGAGACAGCGGGCGCTGCTGGCGCAGGCGCTGGCCAAGGAGGCCGACCTACTGCTCCTCGACGAGCCCACCACCGGGCTGGATACCGAAGCGCGGCAACGGATCACGGATCTGCTCGAAGACGTCGCCGACCGCGGCGTCACCGTCGTGCACGCTACCCACCAGCGCGACGAGGCGCTGCGCGGCGGCCATTGCCTGCTACTGGAGAACGGCAGGCTGCTCGCCGAGGGCGATCCGGTGTCGGCCCTCGCGCTCGGTTCCGCGTCTCGAGCGCGCTGCTAACGTCGATACAGTGTCCGACGCGCTGACTCGATTCCGCTCCGTTCTCCCGGCCGACACCGAGTGGGAGCCGGTCGAGGGTGGGGAGTCCGGGGCCGCCGTGTTCCGCGCCGCCGACGGCTCGCGGTACGCGAAATGCGTCGCGGAGGAGTTGGTGACCGAACTGCGCGAGGAGTGCGACCGGGTCGAGTGGTTCAGCGGCCAAGGCATTCCCGGGCCGCATCCGGTCTTGTGGCGACGCACCGGCGAGGCCGCCTGCCTGGTGACCACGGCCGTATACGGCGTGCCCGCCGCCCGCGTGTCCGCCGAGGAGCTGTCCGCCGCCTGGCCATCGATCACCGAGACCGTGCGCACGCTGCACGAAATACCCACGGACACTTGCCCGTTCGAACGCGACGTCACCAAGATGTTCGCCAAGGCCGAGGACGTGGTTGCCCGCGACGCGGTGAATCCCGAATTCCTGCCCGAGGAACAGCTGACCATACCGACGCGGGTCCTCTTGGCGCGGCTACGCGCTCAGCTGGACGTGCGGATCGCGCAGGAGGCCGCGGAATACGTGGTGTGCCACGGGGATCTGTGTCTGCCGAACATCGTCCTCGACCCGAACACCTTGTCGGTCACGGGATTCCTCGACATCGGCCGTCTCGGCGTGGCCGATCCGTACGTCGACATAGCACTGCTGCTTGCCAATTCACGGGAAGTGTGGCCGGACGAGCGAAGCGCCCTGGACGCCGATCGGCGCTTCGCCGAGCGCTACGGCATCGACCTCGACGCCGACCGGCAGCGCTTCTATCTCCACCTCGACCCGCTCACCTGGGGGTGAGGCGAATCAGGCCATCGAGATGCCGGTGATCAGGGTGCGGCCGGTGACGGTCTTGGTGGTGATGATCTGGGTGAAGGTCTTCGGCTGCTGACCCGGATACTGCTGGGTGAGCCGGACTTCCCAGTGCGACTGCCCATCTCCCGCGCCGACGGCGGTGCGGGTGATCTGGACGCAGTAACGGGTCCCGACCGGCACCTGGTCGATGCCGCGCTGAATCTGCTCGGCGGGCGGGACCGTCGCGTCCGCGGCGACGACGGCGCGCGCCGCCGGACCCGAACGTTGCACGTAGTAGGCGCGTTCGAAGGCGAGGATCGCCGAGGGTCCGTCGGTGGTGCCGCCGATGCCGGTGCCCGAGACGACATCACCGGTGCGGCGCTGTTCACACCCGGGAGTCGCTACCGCCGTGGGGGAATCGGGTCCCGTCGGGGTAGGTGACGCGGGCGCCGGTGCGTCGTCGGCCGCGGGGACGGAGCTGGTCGGCGCCGTCACGGTGCGGGTTCCCGAGCTGGGCAACACCGCCCAGACGATCGAGCCGATCCCGACGAGCAGACCGAGGACGATCAGCACAGCGATGATCCTGTTGCCCCGTTCGGGTTGCTGTTCCTGCGGGCGCGGGCGCGGACGGCGCAGCGCGGGACCGGGATTGCCGCCGGTGCGGTCGATGATCGCGGGCACGAACGTGTTGCTGTCGTCGGTGCGGCGATCCGGTTCCGGCTCGTCGTCTACCGGTACCCGGATCTCGACCGTCGGCTGCTCGGGGAATTCCTCGGCGCGGGTCGGCGGGTCGAGCCATTCGGCCCACTCGCCCATCCGGCGCTGCGGCTTCCGTACCGGCGGCGCGGCGGGCGGCTCCAGCGGGTAGGCCTGTTCCGGTGTGCGCGGCGATCCGGAAACCAGCGGCAGTCCGGATACGTGCGGCGGTTCGAAAACGCTCGGTGGCTCGGATACGTGCGGCTCGGGTATCCGCGGCGGCTCCGGTGCGCGCAGCGGCGCGCTGTACGACGACCCGGGTCGACGTCCCGTGGGCCGCCGCCGTCGACGCTTGCCCGTGGGAGGCGCGGGCAAGCGCAACATCGGCAGACCCGTGTCGAACGGATTCGGCTGTCCCTGCTCCTTGTTCGACGGGCCCTGGTCAGGGCGCGTCATCGCCGAAGTCGCCGATCACGGCGGCTGGGACGGTGACCGATTCGGGGATCATCGCGGCCGCGGGCACCGTGACTCCGAGCTGGCCGTCGCGCGGCCTGCGGTCCTGATCGCCGCCGATCGGCGGCGGCATCGCGACGCCGCCGTGCGTGCCGGGCGGCCCGGTCGGTTCCGGCGCCGGCTTGGGCGGCGGCGCGTCCTGCGGCGCGGGCGTGGGCGGGATGATCGAAGCGGGCGGGGCGGGCCTGGCCTCCGGCTTCGGCGCATCCGGCTTCGCGCTCGGTCCGGTCGAGTTCTGCGCCGGATTCGACGGCGTCGAGCCGCCGCCGAAGTCGATCACCTTCGACGGGGTGCCGGACGTGCCGCCGCCGTTGCCGTTCGTGGTGCTGCCCGGGTTGATCAGCTCCGGGATCGCCTTGTCGATCGCCTTGTCCGCCGAGGCGGCGACGGTGTCCATGGCGTGCGTGCCGACCTCGACGATCTTGTCGATGAGGTGCGTGCCGATGTCGACGCCCGCCGAGATGGCCGCGGTCCCGAGCTGCACGCCCGCCGAGATGAGCTGCTGCTGGAGGTGCAGCTGGGCGGCCTGCTGCGGGTCCAGCGGCTGGCCCTGCACCGTGGTGCCGGGGACCGTGGTCGTGGCGGTGCCGCCGAGGGACGGCTGACTCGTGCCGCCGATGCCGCCGGGCTGCGTGACGGTGAGCGGGCCCATCTCGTCCAAACGGCGGGTGTGGTCGTTCATCTCGGTGCGCGCGGTGCCGACCGTGGCGATCGCGTCACGCAGCGCCTGGGCCGCGCGCTCGATGACCGCGTCGGTGTCGGGCGCGGCGGTCGCGTTGCCGAGAATCACCCGCGCGTCCCGGCGGAAGTCGGCGATGATCTGATCCACCCGCCGCGCGGCGCGTGCGCTGGTGGCCTGGGCGTCGCCGAGCACCGACAGGTAGGCGGGGCCGCGATCGGTGATCTCGCCGATCTCGGTCTGGGTGGTGCGCAGCGCGGGCACGGCGGCGTCCGCGCCGCGCGAGGTCCAGGTGGACTCCAGCGCGTACAGACCGTCTCGGTGCGGGCCTTCGGAATCGGCGGCGTGCGTGGACGCCGCGGACAGCGCGCCGGTGATCGCGCGGTCGGGCAGGGTGGCGCCGGTGCCGAGGGTGGCGCGCAACGAGAGCATCGGCTGCACGAGCGCCGCGACGATCGGCGGGTCCGAGGTCGGATCGTTGCTGACGACCGGCAGCGTGTCGGTGCTGGTCTGCTCGGTGGGTCGCCGTCGGCGTAGACCGCTGAGCCGCCTCATGCCAGCTCCTCCCCGGTCTTCGCCAGAGCGGCCGCGGTCTCCGCGTCACCGGTCCGCATGGCGGCGTCGTAACCGCGCAGCACCTGACCGTAGGCGGCCACCAGCTGGCCCGCGGTGGACAATGCCTGGGTGTGCTCGGACACCGCGGCGGTGAACCGCGCCACGAACTCCGCGCCGACCATGCCGAGATCGGCGTCGAGCTTCTGCGGGTTCACCGCACCGGACGCGGCGGCCGAGGCCTGCGCCAACTGCTGCGCCACGGTCTCCGCTATCGCGGTGTAGGCGGCCATTGCCGCCGGGTCGAGCTTCAGCGTGTCCATCGTTCCCCCTTCACGGAAAACCAAACTCTCGCTGTCGCATCACGGTTGAGCCGAGCTTACTGGCCGGGTCCGACACCTGCGCCGGATCACCACGAAACACCGGCGGCACCGCCTGGCCGTGCCGTGCGGGTGTGCCCATCACCGATGATGTGCGCCCGCCCGGTTCGCGACCTTCGTCCAATAGTCGCACGACTCGCCCCGAGATCGTCGGTCTGTCTTGCAATCAGCGGCGCGGCGGGTCGGATGCCACACAGCTGGAACGCTTTCCACGACAGGCGACCTGGGTCTTTCCCGAAGCAGGTCGCGGTCTCAGCGGGACAGGTCCGGCCACGGCGGGCGCCGCACGATGGCGAGCAGGGCGAGCGTCGCCGACACCAGGCCGATCGCCTGGCCGAACAGCGCGATCCGAGTGGCGTCGACGGCGGGCGTCCAGGTGGCCTGGCCGTCCTTCACGACGTACACGCCGACCGGTCGCGCGGCCGACCGGAGAAGCCCACCGGCCCTGGCGACCGTGACGATGACCGACCCATCGGGAGTCTCCTGCGGGGTTCCATAGACGAGAGCACTCGCGTCGCCCGGCCGCGTCGCGCCGAATTGTTCCAGCAGTGACATTTCCGCCCCTTCGTTCCGTGGCCCGCGCCGCGGCGGAAGCCGAGCGCCCCGCCAGCCTAGTGAAGATGAGGCGCCCCAAGGCGCGAGAAAATTCCATGCGGGAATAGCCGAGGTGGCGATACGTTCGATGAAGATGGTTAGTCGAACGAACGAAAGGGGCCGCCGGTGGCGACCGAGACAGCGCAGTCGTCCATCGGGCTCCGGTCCGAACGCGGAGCGATCCTCGGCTCGCTGATGCTGGCGACCGGACTCGTCGCCCTCGATTCGACCATCATCGCCACCGCGGTGCTGTCCATCACCGACAGCCTCGGCGGGTTCGCCCAGTTCCCTTGGCTGTTCTCGATCTATCTGCTCGCACAAGCGGTGACGGTGCCGATCTACGGCAAGCTCGCCGACACGGTCGGACGCAAGCCGGTGATCATGTTCGGCATCGCGGTGTTCGCGCTGGGTTCGCTGCTGTGCGGGTTGGCGAGCAGCATGGTCGCACTGATCGTCTTCCGCGCGGTGCAGGGCATCGGCGCGGGCGCCATCCAGCCGATGACCATGGTGATCGCGGGCGACCTGTACACGCTCACCGAGCGGGCGCGGGTCCAGGGCTATCTGGCCAGCGTGTGGGCGATGTCCTCGGTGGCGGGTCCGCTGCTGGGCGGCGTCTTCGCCGACTTCGTCAGCTGGCGCTGGATCTTCCTGATCAACCTGCCGCTCTCCGCGATCGCCGCCTGGATGCTGGTGCGCAGCTTCCGCGAGGACTCGGTGCGGCGCAGCCAGGACATCGACTATCTCGGCGCGGGACTGCTGACGCTGGGCGCGGGCGCGCTCATCCTCGGCCTGCTCGAGGGCGGGCAGGCGTGGGCGTGGTCCTCCCCCGCGAGCATCGGCATCTTCGCGGGCGGCGGGCTGGTGCTCGTCCTCTTCGCGCTCGTGGAGCGACGCGCGACGAATCCGATTCTGCCGCTGTGGGTCTTCACCCGCCGGGTAGTGGTGGCGAGCAGCCTGGTGTCGGTGCTGATCGGCGCGGTGCTGATCGGCCTGACCTCCTATGTGCCGACCTTCACCCAGGGCGTGCTCGGTACCGGCGCGCTGGTCGCGGGACTCACCGTCGGCGCGCTCACCCTCGGCTGGCCGCTGGCGGCCTCCCAGGCGGGAAAGGTGTACCTGCGCATCGGCTTTCGCGGCAGCGCGCTGATCGGCAGCGGGCTCGCGACGCTGGGAGCCGCGTCCACTCTGCTCATCGACGAGCACTCCACGCTGTGGCAGATCGCCGCGTCCTGTTTCGTGATCGGCACCGGCATGGGCCTGGTCGCGACGCCGACCCTGATCGCCGCGCAGACCAGCGCGGAATGGCATGAGCGCGGGGTGGTGACCTCGGCCAACATGTTCGCCCGCTCGATCGGCAGCGCCGTGGGCGTCGCGGCGTTCGGCGCGATCGTCAACTCCCGGGTCGGCGAGACCGACCATCCCGCACCGCACGTCCTGGCCTCGGCGGTGCATCTGGTCTTCGTGACCGTGGCGGTGATGGCGGCGGTCATGCTGGTGGCCTCGGCCATGATGCCGAGCCGCCGCACCGACGGCACGATTTGAACTTCGGCGGTCACTCCGCGGCGCGGCGGCCTTCGATCTCGGCCAGAGCGCGATCACGCTGCGCGGCGGGCAAACCGGCCGCCGCCGCGCGCACGGACTCGACGGCGTCCGGGGAGAGCGCGGTCAAGGTGGTGTAGAACTCGGCCCACAGGTCGTTGTCGGCGGTGGCGCGCAGCATGTCCGCGAGTTTCGGCTCCGGCACCAGGCCGACGAAGCGTTCGAGCTGCGCGACTTCGTCGACCAGGAACGCCGTGCGGGTCAGCGCGAGGCCGTCCAGCGCCGCCGCGGTGACGCGCGCCGCGTCGTCGGAGACCGAGGCCATCAGGTCGCCCAGGGTGATCCAGTCGGCGCGCTCGGCGAGTACCTCGGCGACGTCCGCGACCGTGGCCGAGGGCAGCCCGGCGATGATGGTCGCCGCGCGCCGGGCGTCGAGCTGGGCGGCGATGTCGGCGAGGAAGTCGGCGGGCAGGCGTTTGGCCACCTCCACCGCGTGTCCGGGGTCGAGCACCGCCGACATCTTGGCGGCGAGCAGCGCGTTGTGGTGGTGGCCGACCAGCTTCGCGAGGATGGGCGTGGGAATGATCTTGGCGGCGCCCGCGATTCGGCGCAGCCCGACAGACTGGTGGTCGAAGAGCATGTCGGCGATCTGCATACGGAAAAGGCGCAGATCCGTGTCGGGCACCTCGGCCAGATATCCGAGATCGTCTACCGGGACTCGCAACGTCCTGGCCAGCTTGATCAGCTGCGGGTCGGTGGCCGCGGCGGTCACATCCGCACCGCCTTCTTCACCGCGCCGCGCAGCATCCGCGGCACCAGATCGAGCAGGGAGTTCGCCGCCGCCTGAAGGTCGTAGAACTCCTTGTGCTCCGCGCGCTCGACGGTCTCGGCCAACTCCGCCTGACGGTCCGGCGGCAGCGCCGCGATGGCCGGGGGCAAATCACCGTCTATCAGTTCGGCCAGCGTCTTCTGCGCCATCGCTACCTCCGTGCGTCGGACGGAATCGGACTTGCGAACCTTCGATCAACGGTAGCGAACAGGTGCCGAAATACGGATCGCCCCGCGCGGTGCGGGCGCGGAGCGATCGGTCCGATTCAGGACGGACGGCGCCTACTGGCCGACCGAGACCTCTTCCTTCTCGCGGGCGCCGCCGCCGAGCTTCTCCATCACCAGGTAGCCGCCGCACACCAGCACCGCCCACACCGCGCCGACGACGATCGCGGTGCGGCCGCTCTCGGTCCAGAACAGCAGCACCACGACGAGACCGAGGAAGGCGAGCGCCACGATCGAGGTCACCGGCGCTCCGGGCAGCCGGTAGTCGCTGGCGGGCAGCAGGCCGCGGGCGACCTTCGCGCGGTAGAGCAGATGGCAGACCAGGATCATGCCCCAGACGAAGATGATGCCGATGGTCGAGACCGAGGTGATGTAGGCGAATGCCTTGTCCGGCGAGATCACGTTGACCACCACGCCGATGACCATCGCCGCGGCCGAGGCGGTGATGCCGACGTAGGGCACCGAGCGTCCGCTCAGCTCGCCGAACCGGGCGGGCGCTTCCTGGCGCAGCGACAGGCTGCGCAGCATGCGGCCGGTGGAGTAGATCCCGGAGTTGCACGACGAGAGCGCCGCGGTGAGCAGCACGAAGTTGATGATGCCCGCGGCGGCCGGGATGCCGATCTGCTCGAACACCTCCACGAACGGGCTCTTGCCCGCGTGGAAGGACCGCCAGCTCGCCACCGACATGATGACCAGCAGCGCGCCGACGTAGAACAGGCCGATGCGGAAGGGCAGGGTGTTGATCGCCTTGCGCAGCGTGGTGCGCGGGTCGCGCGCCTCGCCCGCGGTCACGCCGACCAGCTCGACGCCGACGTAGGCGAACAGCACGATCTGCAGCACGAGCAGGGACTGGCCGAAGCCGTTCGGGAACACGCCGCCGTCGGCCCACAGGTTGGTCACCGTCGGGTCGGTCGCGCGGCCGATGCCGAAGACCAGCACGCCGATGCCGATGCCGATCATGGCCAGGATCGCGGTGACCTTGATGGCGGAGAACCAGAACTCGCCCTCGCCGAACAGCCGCACCGAGATCATGTTGGCCGCGAACATCACCGCCAGCACCACCAGCGCGGTGATCCACGGTTCGATGTCGAACCAGTACTGCACGTACTTGCCCGCGACGGTGATCTCGGCCATGCAGGTCGCGACCCACACCGCCCAGTAGGTCCAGCCGGTCACGAAACCGGCGAAGCGGCCGAGGAACTCGTGCGCGTACTCGGCGAAGCTGCCGGAGACCGGGCGGTAGGTGAGCAGCTCGCCGAGCGCGCGCATGATCACGAAGATCGCCAAGCCCGCGGCCAGATAGGCCAGGATCAGCGCCGGGCCCGCCTGTTCGATGGCGCCGCCCGCGCCGTAGAACAGGCCGGTGCCGATGGCGCCGCCGATCGCGATCATCTGGATCGTGCGCGGGTTCAGGCCGCGCGAGTAGCCCTCCTCGCCCGGTGCCGCCGAGTCGGAGACCGCCGCGTCCGCTGGTAGCCGACGGTCGGAGCCTGTCATGAATTGCGGTCCTTCCCTCATCCGAAAGATCAGCACGTCACGGTACCGGCGGCCGCCGAGCCGCCGACGGGCACGGTCCGCCCGAAGTCGCTGTTGCCCGCTTGCCCAACCTCTGTCACCATCGATGTCATCAATGATGACAACAGCGGTGACGAGAGGGTGAGGATGCCGGACAACAGCGCTCGACCGACCCGGCTGACCAGGGATCGCATCGTGGCGGCGGCGGTGCGGATCGCGGCGCGCGGGCGTCCCGACGGGCTCACCGGCCGCGCGCTCGGCGAGGAACTCGGCGTCGACCGCTCCGCCGTGTGGCGGCACTTCGCGGACAAGGACGCGCTGCTGCGCGCCGTCGGCGACCGGCTGCTGACCCTCGCCTACGAACAGGTGCCCGGCGGGCTCGATCCCAAGGCTCGGCTGGAGGCGCTGGCCAGGGCGGTCGTGGCGGTCTTCGTGGGGCACCCGTACGTCGGCTCGGCGATCGCCTCGCGCACGACGAGGGGGCCCGGCGAGTTCGCGGTGGTCGACATGATGCTCACGGCGTTGGCCGAGCTCGGCCTCTCCCCCGACGACGTGGTCCGCTACCAGCGCATGCTCGCCGTCAGCGTCTTGTCCTACGCCGGTGTAAGCGCGGGTTACGCGGTGTTGCCGCAGAAGGTCCGCGATGCCGATGAAAGGGCTTGGACGCGTGAGTATTTCGCCCTCGACGCCGAGGAGTATCCGGGCATCGCCGAATACTCCGCGCGGCTGGCCGACGTCGGGCCGGACGCGGTGCTGGACACCATGATCGAGGCTTTCTGGACCGCGGTCGACGCGCGCACCCTGTCGAACACCAACGAGCGGAACGATTCTCATGACTGACCAGCCCACCCCCTCCCGGCTGCGCCGTTACGCGCCGCGGATCGTCCTGGTCCTCGGTGTGCTCGTGGCCGTGGCGATCGGCGCCGTCTTCGCCGCCACGCCGCTGCTGCGCATTCCGGGGCCGACCACGCTCGCGCACCTGCTGAGCGATCCCCCATCCACGCAGGGCGGCCTGTTCGAGAGCCGGACCGTCCCGGCCGCACCGACCCCGCGCCCCTTCCCCGCCGCACCGGCGCCGCTGCCGGACACGGTGCCGTGGAAGGGTTCTCGCGTTCCGGTCGCGGAATTCCTCGCGGCCACCGGCACCAACTCGTTCCTGGTGGTGCGTGACGGCAAGCTGTCCACCGAGTGGTACCGCTCCGGCGTCGGGCCGACGACCAAGCAGTCTTCCTGGTCGGTGGCGAAATCCGTTGTGTCCCTGCTGGTCGGCCGCGCCGTCGAAGCGGGCGAGCTGCGCGAGGAGGACCGGCTCGTCGACATCCTGCCCGAGCTCGCCAACGGCACCGAGTACGACACCATCACCATCCGTCAGCTGCTGGACATGGCCTCCGGCGTCGACGTCTCCGAGAACTACAACCCGTACTGGCCGCTGACCGGCACGGCACGCATGTATCTCACCGAGGACCTGGCCGATTTCGTCAGCGACCACCGCGCCCTGCGGTTCGCACCGGGTAGCCGCGGCGATTACCGCAGTGTGGACACCCAGCTGCTCGGCATGGCGCTGGCCAAGGTCGCAGGCAAGCCGCTCGGTGAGCTTCTCGCCCAACAGATCTGGGCTCCGATCGGCGCCGAGGACGACGCGCTGTGGAATCTCGACAGGGCGGGCGGACAGGAGAAGGCGTTCTGCTGCCTCAACGCCACCGCTCGCGACTTCGCCAAGATCGGTCAGCTGGTGCTCGACGGCGGCCGGGTCGGCGCGACCCAGGTGATCCCGCCGGCGTGGATCGAGCGGATCTCCACGCCCGCGCCGCTGCCCGTCATCGACTGGGGCTACGGCGCGCAGTGGTGGCACCCGACGGGCGCCGAACCCGATCTCATGGCCATCGGCGTCTACGGCCAGTACATCTACGTCGACCCGCCGAGCCGCACGGTCATCGTCAAGCTCAGCGACCACGGCACCACCCAGGACGAAGCGGAGACGATCGCGGTCTTCCGCGCCCTCGCCGCCGCGGGCTGACGCGCCGGAAATATGTCGGTGACGCGGGGCGTTCTGCAGTTGGCCGTCTACTTCGGAGGAGCCGCATGATCGACGTCCCGCTGTCCGTCCTGGACCTCGCGCCCGTGCAGACCGGCGCGAGCCCCGGCGAGGCGCTGGCCGCCACCACGCAACTGGCGCGGCGGACCGAGGCCTTGGGCTATCGACGGTTCTGGGTGGCCGAGCACCACAACATGCCGGGCATCGCCAGCTCCTCGCCGAGCGTGGTCATCGCGCACTTGGCGGCGGCGACAACGGCGATCCGGGTGGGTTCGGGCGGGGTCATGCTGCCCAACCACGCGCCGCTCGTGGTGGCCGAGCAGTTCGGCACCCTCGACGCCCTGCACCCGGGCCGGATCGATCTCGGCATCGGCCGCGCGCCCGGCACCGACCAGGCCACCGCGCTGGCGCTGCGGCGCACCAGCGAGGGACTGTCGGCGGAATCGTTCCCCAGCGAGCTGGCCGATCTGCTGCGGTACTTCCGCGGCGCGGGTCCCGGCGGCATCACCGCGACGCCGGGCCGCGGCGCGGAACCGGAGATCTGGTTGCTCGGTTCCAGCGGGTACAGCGCGCAGGTGGCGGCGGTGCTCGGTGTGCGTTTCGCCTTCGCCCACCACATCAGCCCGAACAACACCGAGGCCGCGCTCGCGCTGTACCGCAACAGCTTCCGGCCCTCCGAGCATCTCGAGCAGCCGTACGCCATGGTGGCCTTCTCGGCGATCTGCGCCGACACCGACGAACAGGCCGACGCCATGGCGCGTCCGCGCGATCTGGCCTTCCTGTCCCTGATGTCCGGGCGGCCGCGGGCGTTGCCCACGCCGGAGGAGGCTGCGGCTTTCCGTCCCTCCGAGCGGGAAAGTCACTTCATCGAACAGCGTCGCGCCGGTCAGGTGATGGGCTCGCCGGAGACGGTGCGCGGTCAACTCGACGATCTGCTGCGGCGCACCGAAGCCGACGAGCTGATGCTCAACACCCTCGTCTACGACATCGAGGACCGCGCCCGCTCCTTCGAGCTGATCGCCAAAGCCGCTGCTGTTTGACGGCTTTCAGTGCAACGGGAAACCGTGACCGGCCAGCGCCTCGCGCAGCCGGTCGCGGCCGTTCAAGCTCCGGGCCGAGGCCAGACGGTCCAGCACGCGCTCGGTCCAGGAGTGCGCGAGCCCCTGCTCGGCGTAGAACTCGGCGATCCGTTCCTCGTACCGCGCGACGTGCTCGCGCTGGTCCGCCAGCTCGTAGGCTTCGTGGTGCAGCACCGCGGCCTGCGGCAAGCGCGGCTTCACCGCGGCCTGCTCGACCGGGTCCGGATGGCCGACCACCAAGCCGAACACCGCGAAAACCTGTGGCGGCAGGCGCAATTCGGCGGCGACCTGTTCGGGCTTGTTGCGCAGCGCACCGATGTAGACGGTGCCGAGCCCGAGCGATTCCGCCGCGACGACCGCGTTCTGCGCGGCGAGTGCGGCATCGATGAAACCGACGTAGCTGGATTCGAGGTAGTCCGCGCCGTCCAGCGGGGCGTCGCGGTCGTCGGCGAGCTGGCGCAGCCTGGCGAAGTCGGCGGTCCACACCAGCAGCACCGGCGCCTGCTCGATGTGCGCCTGCCCGCCCGCCAGCGCGGCAAGGCGTGCCTTGCGCGCTTCGTCGCGGACCGCGATCACGCTCCACACCTGGAGGTTGGACGAGGTCGGCGCGGATTGCGCGGCGGAGATCAGCAGCCGCAGCGTGTCGTCCGACACCGGATCGGGCAGGTAGCGGCGCACCGACCGATGTTCGTGCAGCACCCGCAGGACCGGATTCCACTGGGCGGGTTCGACCGGGGCCGCGTCGCGGTAGCGCTGGCGCAGGGCATCGGTCGGTGTCGGCGCGATCTGGGTCATGCCCTCATCTTGGCGACGGACCGGCTGCGCGTCTGCGGTAACCCTCACTGTGAGCCGAACAGCACCCCGGCACTTCGGAAGGAGGGGTACGGTTGGTAAGGCATACCTAAATACCTACTCTCGGGAGGTTACCTTGGCACGCCCCCGCACTACCCTCACCGTGCTGCGTACCGAATGGCTGACCCCGCATCTGGTCCGCGTCCACTTCGGTGGACCGGGCTTCGCCGCGTTCCAGCCCAGCGAGTGCACCGACTCCTACGTCAAGTTCATCTTCCCGCGCGACGGCGTCGAGGTGCTGCGCACCTACACCGTCCGTTCGGTGGACGTCGAGGCCGGAGTGCTCGCCGCGGACTTCGTCTTCCACGGTTCCGAGGGCATCGCGGGCCCCTGGGCGGCCTCGGTGCAGCCCGGCGAGACCATCGACGCCTACGGTCCCGGCGGGGCGTACTCGCCGCGCGCCGACGCGGACTGGCACCTGCTCGCCGGTGACGAAGCGGCGCTGCCCGCGATCGCGGTCGCGCTGGAGGCGATGGCCGACGATGCCGTCGGCCATGCCTTCGTCGAGGTGTCGGGACCGGACGACGAGCTCGAGCTGGACAAGCCCGGGGGCGTCGAGCTCACCTGGCTGCACCGCGGCGCGCGGCCGACGGGCGAACTGCTCGCCGAAACCGTGCGGGCTACGCCGTGGCGGGACGGCCAGGTCCAGGTGTTCATCCACGGTGAGGCGCAGGCGGTGATGCACGACCTGCGCCGCTACATCCGCAGGGAACGGCAGGTGCCCGCGGAGTGGGCCGCGTCGATCTCGGGCTACTGGCGCAGGGGCCGGACCGAAGAGGGTTTCCGCGAGTGGAAAGCCGATCTGGCCGCCAAGGAGACGGTCGGGTCGGCGCGCGCCTAGTCTCCCCAACCGCTCATGCCAAGGATCGCGTCCCAAGTCAGGTAGGGCAGCTCCGGATGCCGCTGCCGGAGGATTTCGCCCGGCAGCGAGCCGGGCGGCGCCTTGCGCGGATTCGCCAGCGCCTGTGTTTCGACGGAGTCGGCGAGTGCCCGGCTGCCGCCGAGCCTGGGGTAGCGCGCGTGCACCAGGTCGGCGTAGCCGGGTGGAAAATCGGCCGGACTTGCGCCGATGTCCAGGCCGATGCCCTCCACCGCGATCCAGATCTCCGGTCGGCGTCGGCGTCGGTAGACGGGCGAATCGCTGAGGCCCGAGGTGTGCGCGGCGATCGCATCCCACACGTCGTCGACCCGGTCGTCGGTGACGCCGTTGTCCTCCAGGAAGCGGGCGGCGTAGTCCGCGCCGTCGACCTCGAAACGCTGGTCGCCGTTGGCGATCTCACCGAGGCCGATGTCGTGCAGCGCGCAGATCAGATACATCAGCTCCTCGTCGTAGCCGGTTCCGGGCGCGAGACCGTGCTGGGCCGCGACGGCGCGGGAGAACAGAAATCCGCGCACGCTGTGATTGCGCAGGTGCGGCGCCAGCTCGCGGTCGATCAACTCGCTCGCCTTGCGTGCCAGCGGCGTGGACGGCAGCGCGAGCGGATCCGCCTGTGCCAGCGCGTGATCGGCGGACCACGCGAACGCGACGGCCGCCGAAGCGGCGCCGAGGGCGGTGCGACGTGACATGGACATGGGTCTCCCCTGGTTCGATGAAATACGCCGTCGCGCCGCGAAATACGGCGCACGGATGGGGATTCAGCGCGCTGCGGCGCGGAATCTGTTGCGGTAGTCGGTCGGCGTGACGCCGAGCCGTTTGAGGAAGGTGCGTCGCATGGTCTCCTCGGAGCCGAGACCGCTGCGGCGTGCGACGGTCGCCACGCCGTCGTCGCCCGCCTCCAGCAGGCGCTGGGCCGACTCGATCCGGGCCCGCTCCACGTACTGGGCCGGGGTCATGCCGATTTCCTTGCGGAACAGCCTGGTCAGGTGACGTTCGCTCACCGCGGCGCGCGCCGCGAGCGCCGCCAGGCTGTGGTCGGCCGCGGGGTCGGCGACGACGGAATCCACCGCCGCGCGCAGTCCGCCCGCCCGCGGCGTCGCGATGCCGGTGTGCAGGCTGAACTGCGACTGGCCGCCCGGGCGGCGCAGGAAGACCACGAGGTGCTTGGCGATCGAGCGCGCCGCCTCGGCCCCGTGATCCTCCTCGACCAGCGCCAGCGCCATGTCGATGCCCGCGCTCACACCCGCGGAGGTGACGATCCGGCCGTCGCGCACGTAGATCGCGTCCGGTTGCACGGCGACGCGCGGAAATCGTTGCGCCAGTTCGGCACACGCCAGCCAGTGCGTGGTCGCCCGCCGTCCGTCCAGCAGACCCGCCTCGGCGAGCACGAGGGCGCCGGTGCAGACCGACGCCACGCGGCGCGCGCTCGGCGCGGCGGCGCCGACCGATCGCACCAGGGCCGGTGGCAGTGGACCGTCGACCGCGTAGCCCGGCACGAGCAGGGTGTCGGCGTGCGAGGCGAGTTCGTCGATCGAGCCCTCGACTCCGAGCGGCACGCCGACATCGGCGCGCACCGGCGCGCCGTCCGGCGAGGCGAATCGGACCCGATGCCCCGCCCAGTGCAGGACCTGCACGGGTCCGGCGACGTCGAGCAGCAGCACGCCCTCCGCGATCGCCACCACCACGTCGCCCCGGTCCTGTTCCATACAGCCAGTCTGGGCGGGGGCGTGCCTGTCCACAAGGACACGTAACCCTCGGATCCGGACCTAGGCCCTGTCTCGTTCGGCTTCCAGGTGCGGGCCCCGATAGCGTCCGTGCCAGTCGATCCATTCGTCGGCGTGCAGCCATCCCGGCGGTTCGGCGATCTTGTCGCAGCCCCCGCGGTAGATGTCGCCGCACACGAAGGCGATCGGCCGCCCGTCCGCGCACGCTGTCTCCAGCCCATTGCCGAACCGATCGACAACTACCGCATCCGTCACGCCGCCACCCCATCCTCGCGTGACCACACGCCGAAAGCGATTCTCGCGCAGAGGAAGTCGACGCCACCTGCGCCAGCCATCCGGGGTTGAACTCGTCGGCCGAGGCCGAACCCGCCGAATCGGTTCGACCGGCGAACCCTCAGCGATCCACTGCGGCGGGTTCGCCTATCGGGCTCTGCGCGGGGCGATGGACGGTGCGGAAGCCGGGGAGGTGGCGGTCGACGGCGGGGATCATCAGTTGGATCAGCGGGCCGATGCCGAAGGCGTAGACGAGGGTGCCGAGGCCGACGCTGCCGCCGAGGAGCCAGCCGGTGACGAGGACCGTCACCTCGATGGTGGTGCGGATCGTCCGGACGGACCAGCCGGTGCGGCGAACCAGGCCAGTCATCAGGCCATCGCGCGGGCCGGGGCCCATGCCCGCGCCGATGTAGGCGACGGTGGCGGCGGCGTTGAGCACGACGGCCGCGAGCATGGCGGCGATCCGCACCGGCAGTGACTCCCACGTGGGCAACAGCCACAGCCCGACGTCCACCGACAACCCGATCACCACGATGTTGCTGACCGTGCCGAGCCCGGGGCGCTGCCGCAACGGAATCCAGGCGAGCAGAACCACCGCGCCGGTCACCGCGGTCACCGCGCCGAAGCTGAGCGGGACGTGCTCGGCGACGCCCTGATGGAAGACGTCCCACGGGTCGAGCCCGAGCCCGGCGCGCACCATCACCGCCATGGAGAACCCGTACATCCACAATCCGCTGTAGAGCGCGACCAACCGCCGAAAAAGCATTGGCTCAGCATGACGATCACTGGCCTGGAAAAACAGAGCCAGTCGCCAATAACTGGCCCACTATGTGTCCCGTACTACCAGTCCACCAAATCACCCCGCGCGCGCTCCCCGAACTGCCGCGGGTTGGTGTAGGCCGCGCACAGAGCCTGCGCGCCGTCGCCCGGATGTGTGATGCGCCGGGCAGCGCGACACTTCCGGGATCGACTCAGCGGAGCCGGGGCGCCCGGCTCGAGACGCACGCCGATGACCGTTGACGCCAGTCGCTACGGTGCGTCGCGTTGGTCGGTGGTGTCGGAAGTCGCGGCCGGAAGATGCTGCGCGCACACCGCTTCGACGAACTCGCCGACCGTTTGATCGGGCATGCGGCGCGCCAGGTCGGCTTCGGTGATGATGCCGACGAGGCGGCCGCGCTCGGTCACCGGCAGCCGCCGGATCTGGTAGCGCTCCATGAGCGCGAGCGCGTCGCCGATATCCGCACCCGCGTCGATGGTGTGCAGTGCTTCCGCGCCCTGAGCCAGCTCACCGGCCGTCGTGGTCCGCGGGGTCTGGCCGAGGGCTATGCACTTCACGACGATGTCACGATCCGTGACTATGCCGACTGGACGACCTTCCCCGTCGCAGATCGGCAGCGCGCCCACATCCAGTTGGTGCATCCGCTGAGCCGCGGTCTGCATGGTGTCGCGCACGTTGAGACAGGCCACTTCGGAGTGCATGATCATCTGCGCGGTCGTCATCGCAGGTCTCCCTTCTTGCCTCGAGATGTAGACAGGCAGTCCGCAGGTCGCGGTGCCCAGGACCTCGATAGGGCATACCCCCGAATCGGGTACTCACCGGTCGCGGACGGCGATGTTCCGAAGCGGGCATGCGTTTCCCTATGCCGACCAGGCCGTATGCCGGCGCGGGGCGCGCATGGTCGTTTCACATCGAGCGGATCGGAAGCCCGTAGCTGGCTGGTACCCGCGAGCATCCCCGATGATGGTCGACTGGCTTCGCAGTCGGCTCGCAGCGGCCTGATAGGTCCGCGTTCAGTCCCGGTTGGCGGGCGGGTTCAGCTTCGACGCCAGCACCGCCGCCTGGGTACGCCGCTCCACACCCAGCTTCGTCAGCAGCCGCGACACATAGTTCTTCACCGTCTTCTCCGCCAAGAACATTCGTTGCGCGATCTGCCGGTTGGTCAACCCCTCGCCGAGCAACCCCAGCAGAACACGCTCCTGATCGGTCAGCCCCGCCAGCGGACCCGACTTGGCCTCGGCCTCCTCACGCAACTTCGCCATCAAGGCGGCCGCGGCCCGATTGTCCAGCAGCGATTTGCCCGCACCGACATCCCGGATCGCATCCACCAGGTCCGTCGTTCCGATGTCCTTGACCACATAGCCACTGGCACCAGCCAAAATCGCGTCCAGCATGGCCTGCTCGTCGGTGAACGAGGTCAACATCAAACACCGCAACTCCGGCCGCTGATCGAGCAACTCACGACACAACTCGATGCCATTACCGTCGGGCAACCGCACATCCAGCACCGCGACATCCGGCTGCAACGCCGGAATCCGCGCCAATGCCTGGGAGATACTGCCCGCCTCCCCCACAACGTCCATATCGGACTCGGCGCCGATCAAATCGGCCACCCCGCGCCGCACGATGTGGTGATCGTCCACCAAGAACACCTTGATCATGTCCATCCACCTCCACCAGCCATGCTCTCAGCGTACGAAGCTATCCGCCGGATCGGGCCGAAGTTGGACCTCGGTCTGGTGACCGAAGGTCCTCGAGCCAGCCGGGCGTCGGGTCAGACACCTGCCCCGCGCCAGTTCAGCACCTCGAGCGCCACCGCGACGGACACGACGTTGTCGTCCAGTGGTCGCGGGAGGAGCTCTTGGGCACGGGCGAGTCGACGCAACAGCGTGTTGCGGTGCGTGTACAGGCGTGCCGCGGCGCGTGCGGCGTTGCATCGTTCCTGGATGAAGACCAGCACGCTCGCGCGCAGATCCGGATCGGCGAAGGCGAGGTCTCCCAGGGTGTTCCGGACGAATTCGTCGGCGTGGTCGGCGTCCTGGGTGAGCAGGGAAACCATTTGAACTGCCTCGAAACTGACCACGCGTTGCGCTGAATGCAGGCGCGCCACCATGCGCTGGGTGGTCAGCGCGTCCAGGTGGCTGCGCCGGAAACCGTCGAGCCCTTGTCCGAGGGGACCGATGGCGACGCGGACCGCCGGGATCGTCTCCATCGCCGCCTGTAATCGGCTCGGGTCGGGGGCGTGGGGGCCGGGAATCCAGACCCACAGGGTCGCGGCGCTGGCGATCACGGTCAGCGGACGCGAGGCTCCGGCCGCGCGGGCGAGGGCTTCGGCGGCGCGTTCCAGGTCACCCGGATCGGCGGTGGGGTCGGGGTTCCAGACGACGGCCGCGGTGTGGTGCTGATCGAGGTTGTAGCCGAGGCGGGCCTCGGCGCGCTGACGCGTGATAGGGGCGCCGTCGAGGATCAGCGCGACGGTCTCGCGTCGCTCGGCGTGGTTGCCGCGGGTCAGCTCCTCGCGCTCGAGCCGCATCTGGGCCCAAACGGCGGCGATCGTCGTGTCGAGGAACCCGAACACCGACCGGGCGGAAACGTCGAGCAGTTCGCACAACTCCTCGTGGTCGGACGTCGCTTCGAAAGCGAGGGCCATCCACTTCCGCCATGCGGTGTTCTGGCCCATCCGATAGGCGTCCAGCGTCGACTCGTTGAGTCCGCGGCGCACCAGGTCCCGGGCGATACGCAGGGGTTCGGGATCGAGGTTGGGCGACACCGGCATCCCCGGATCGCGGATGTTCGCCGTCACCCAGTGCAGGAGGTTGGCGCGGTTCAGCCGACTCACCGTGGCACGTAGCTCGGGGTCGTCGGCGAACGCTCGCATGTTCACCGCCGACAGCGTCGCGTTGTCCATGTCGGTGATCCACTCCGGTGCGGCGTTCAGGGCGGCCTGAGCGCATCGGCTGATCAACTCACGCACGCGTTCGGACGGTTCTGGCCAGGACATGCGGCCATCGTACGACGTCGTCGATGGTGCGGATAGCACCACATATCGATGAATCTGGTGCTGATCGCCCTTGCGACAGTGAGCCCAGTCACAGGATTCTGTTTGACGGATCACCTACCGAAACAATCACGGAGTTCACCAATGCTTCGCTTTCCCGTCACAGCAGAGTTCGACCACGTCGACGTGTTGGTCGTCGGCGCCGGAATCTCCGGCATCGGCATGGGCCGCTATCTGGCGACCGAGCAACCGGGGCGGACGTTCGCGATCGTCGACGGTCGCGACGCGATCGGTGGGACCTGGGACCTGTTCCGCTATCCGGGCATCCGGTCGGACTCCGATCTGCACACCTTCGGATACGAGTTCAAGCCGTGGACCAGCGACAACGCGATCGCCGACGCGGACGAGATCCTCGACTACCTGCACGAGGCGGTCGCCGAGAACGATCTCGCTCGCCGGATCCACCTGGGGCACAAGGTGTTACGCGCGGACTTCGCGTCCGAGGACGCCCGGTGGACGGTCACCCTGCGGCGCACCAGCGACGGCGAGCAGTTCGACGTCACCTGCGACGTCTTGTTCAGCGCCGCCGGTTACTACGACCATTCCGGCGGGTACACACCGCGATTCGAGGGCACCGAGGACTTCGGCGGTCTGATCGTTCATCCTCAGCAGTGGCCGCGGGATCTCGACTATTCCGGCAAGAAGGTCGTCGTCATCGGTAGCGGCGCGACAGCCGTGACGCTCGTCCCGGCGATGGCCGACCGCGCCGCCCACGTCACGATGCTGCAGCGCTCCCCGTCCTATGTCGTGCCGGTCCCGCGCCGCGACCCGATCGCCAACGCATTGCGACGCCTGCTTCCGGACGCCGTCGCCTACCGGATCACGCGCCGGATGAACACCGCCCGCCAGTCGCTGATCTACCACGGCAGCCGCCGCTACCCGGCCCTGGTCCGGCGCCTGATCCGCGGTCTCAACGCCCGCGCCCTGCCCGCCGGGTACGCGGTCGACACGCACTTCAGCCCGACCTACGACCCGTGGGATCAGCGGATGTGCATGGTCCCCGACTCCGACCTGTTCACGGCGATCTCGCGGGGCGAGGCGTCGGTCGTCACCGATCGCATCGCGCGGTTCACCCCGCGGGGACTTCTGCTCGAGTCGGGCACCGAACTCGAGGCCGACGTCGTCGTCACGGCCACCGGCCTGCGATTGCTGGCATTCGGCGGGATCGAGCTCCATGTCGACGGACGACAGATCGACATCCACGACAGCCTCATCTACAAGGGCATGATGCTCGCAGGCGTCCCGAACTTCGCCTTCGCCATCGGGTACACCAACGCGTCGTGGACGCTGAAAGTCGACCTGGTCTGTGACCATCTGTGCCGGATGCTCGCCCACATGGATCGCCACGGCTACACCGCCGTCACCCCGCTCGGGGACCCGGCCACGCCGCGGCGACCGCTGTTCGACATGGCCGCCGGCTACATGCAACGCTCGGTGCGGCTGTTCCCGCAGCACGGCTCGGACGGACCGTGGAAGCTCGCGCCCAGCTACGCCGCCGATCGCGCCCGGTTGCGCAACGCTCCGGTGGAGCATCCGGCATTGCGTTTCACCACGGCACGCGCCGCGGCGGACGGCCCGGCCACCGAGGCGGCAGCGATCGCATGAGCACGCCCGCCTATCTCACCGTCGACGGTCTGCGCAACCGCGTCCGCGTCGACGGCGATCCCGACCACCCGCCCGTTCTCTTGCTGCACGGCATCGGGCGCAGTCTGGAGGATTGGGCGCCCCAATTCCAGCGGTTGGGCGGTGCCCACCGGGTGATCGCGGTCGATCTCCCCGGCTTCGGATTCTCCGACCGTCCACATGAGCCCATGACGCTACCGGTGCTCGCACGCGGGGTGGCCGACCTGCTCGACACCTGGGGTGAGCGGCGGCCGGTGCACGTCATCGGGAATTCGCTCGGTGGTGCGGTCGCGTTGCGGCTGCTCGCGTCTCGCCCCGAACGCGTGGCGAGCCTGGTTCTCGTCGACAGCGCGGCCTTCGGCTCGGAGGTCACCGCCCTGCTCAGACTTCTGGCCCTGCCGCGCATCGGCAGGATCGCCACTCGCCGCACGACCCGCGCCGCCGCCGTCTTGACCGAACGCGCCATCTTCGCCGATCCGTCGTTGGCGACCAGGGAGCGAATCGACCACGCCCTCGCCATAGCCCGCCAACACGACCGTGGCACCGTCATGCACGAGACGGCGCATGCGCTCGCGACCGGTCGGGGAGTCAGAGCCGAGTGGCGAGCCGAGCTGATGGCGGAGGTGGCCGCGCATCCCCGCCCCACCATGATCGTCTGGGGAGATCGCGATCGGATCCTTCCCGCGCATCACCTGACAGCGGCCCGCCGATTGATCCCGCACGCCGAGACCTTCCTGTTCGAGGGAATCGGCCACATGCCGCAGATCGAGTGCCCGGACGAGTTCGCCGCACTGGTGCTGGACTTCCTCGCCCGCACTACCAATCGCTGACCGCACCCGATCCCGCCGACCAGGCCCGGTAGCGCCGCTCCACCGCAGTGAAATCACAACCAATCAACCGAAGGGAATACCTATGTCCGTTCTCGACGAAGTCGCGGTGCTCGGCGCCGGAGTACTCGGCGGGCAGATAGCCTGGCACTCGGCCTTCAAAGGGAAAACCGTTGTCGTCTACGACATTTCCCAGGAGGCGCTGGACCGATGCCGGGTCGCTCATGAGCAGTACGCGGCGATCTACCTCGCCGAGGTCGGCGCGTCGGAGAGCGACATCGCCGACACTCGCGCGCGGCTGACCTACACGACCAGCCTCGCCTCGGCGGTGTCCGCCAAGGATCTGGTGATCGAAGCCGTCCCCGAGATCCCCGAAGTCAAGACCCAGGTGTATCGCGATATGGCGGGTTTGCTGGATCAGCACACGCTCATCGCTACGAACTCCTCGACCCTGCTGCCACGCGATTTCGCCGAGGCCACCGGCCGTCCCGACAAGTACTGCGCGCTGCACTTCGCCAATCTGATCTGGGCACTCAATGTCGCCGAGGTCATGGCGCACCCCGGCACGGCCGACAGCACACTGGTCGCGATCACCGAATACGCGATCGAGATCGGGATGCTGCCGATACCGGTCGGCAAGGAACAGAACGGCTACGTCCTCAACACCTGGTTCGTGCCACTGCTGCACGCCGCACAAACGTTGGTCACCAACGGCGTCGCCACCCCGGAAGACGTCGACCGATCGTTCCTGATCGCGAATCCGGGAGCTTCGCGCGGCCCGATGGCGATGCTCGACGTTGTCGGCATGAAGACCGCGCACGACGTGATGCGCTATTGGGGCGGCGTACACGGCGATCGGCAAATGATCGCCAACGCCGACTATCTCGCGCAGAACTTCCTCGACCGGGGCCTGCTCGGCATACAGACCGGCCGGGGTTACTACAGCTACCCCGACCCCGCCTACAGCGATCCCGGATTTCTTGCCGTCCCCGACATCTCCGACGCCGTCGAAATCGCCACTCGCGCTCGGCTCACCTAGCAGCGACGTCAGGACGGCTGCGGCGACCAGCCAACCCCATCACCTCGTCCCGACCCATTCTCGATCGAGAGGTACTCCGACAATGTCGACGAAGACAGTGCCAACCCTCGCACCAGCCGGTGAGCGCGTCGTACGCCCCGATCCGGTTCGCCGAGTCCCTCGAAAACGTGGGCCGCACGGCACGAGGAAGGTGAACGGCGTGACGGGCAGAAACCTGGCGAGTGTAGTCGCCGTCCTCGCTCTGCTCGTCGGCATGCTTTCCGCGTGCGGCAAGAGTGACAGCACCGAGTCGGGCGAGCGCTCCGCTGCCGAGTTCGCGGCGGTGGCTGTCGATGCCTACACCTACGCGTACCCGCTGGTGACGATGGAGTACACCCGACGGGGGTTCACCAACGTCGCGTCTCCCGACGGCAGCCACGCCCCGCAGGGGCAATTCGTCCGCAAACGCGAATATCCGGACGCGCAATTCCGGGGTGTCACCGCCCCCAACGCCGACACCCTGTACACCACGGCATGGTTCGATGTAGCCAAGGAACCGTGGATTGTCAGCGTGCCCGATATGGGTGACCGTTACTACCTGTTGCCGATGCTCGACGGCTGGACCAACGTGTTCGCCTCTCCGGGCAGCCGCACCACCGGCACCAGGGCCCAAACCTTCGCGATCACGGGGCCGAACTGGAAAGGCACCCTGCCCGCCGGTGTCACCGCGTACAAGTCGCCGACCGACATGGTGTGGCTACTCGGTCGTATCTACTCCACCGGCACCCCCGAGGACTACGCGGCCGTGCATGCGTTGCAGGATCGGATCACCGCGGTGCCGCTGTCGTCCTACGGGCAGCCGTACACTCCGCCGCTCGGCACGGTCGACCCGGCGGTCGACATGAAGACCGCCGTCCGCGATCAAGTCAACGCGCTGGACGGGGCGTCCTTCTTCGAACTGTTCGCCGACCTGCTCGCGACCAACCCGCCGTCCTCCGACGACGCCGCGATGCTCGCCACACTGGGCGAACTGGGCATCGTGCCCGGCCGGGACTTCGACGCCACCACACTCGATCCGGCGGTGACCAAAGCCATCGCCGACGCACCGCAATCCGCGCAGGCCAGAATCATGGCCTGGACGAAGGACGGCGTGGCCGCCGGTGACATCTCGTTCCAGAACGGCTGGCTGTTCACCACCGAAACCGGCCAGTACGGCACGAACTACGTCCACCGCGCCTACATCACCGCCATCGGACTGGGTGCCAATCTGCCACAAGACGCCATCTATCCCGTGTCGGAGGGACCGAGCCCGACGCAGACGTACAGCGGCGCCAACAAATACGTCATGCACTTCGACAAGGGACAACTGCCGCCTGCCAAGGGCTTCTGGTCGCTGACGATGTACGACGCCAACTACTTCTTCGTCGCCAATCCGCTCAACCGATACACCTCGAGCGCGCGCGACCCGCTGAAGGTGAATCCGGACGGTTCGGTCGACCTGTACATCCAGGCCGACTCCCCGGGTGCGGACAAGGAATCGAACTGGCTCCCGGCGCCCAAGGATCGGTTCAACCTCATGTTGCGGATGTTCTGGCCGACAGAGAATTCGCCGTCACTGCTCGACGGAAGCTGGAAAATTCCGGCGGTCGTCCAAGTCGCCGCGTAATCGCTCGCCATACACATCCCCTCGGTAGCTGGATCCTCTACCGGCACCGAGGGGGTACACCCAGAACTTCCTTTCGGCCCGCATCCCACGCGGGCCGACGCTCAACCCTGCCCGAAACCGCAGAAAGAACAATAAAAGCAATGCGGGCAGTCGGCGTCGGTACAACTCGCTCGCCAACAGCGGAGCAGAGTGAAGTGAACGGTAGAGACGCGACGAGCCTGGACGATTCGAGGCAATCGTGATTCCCGGCGCGGGGCCGGAGTCACTAGGGTCCTTGGTCGTAGCGGTTCGAGAGTGCGGCCGGACGGCCGGGGAGGAGTACTACCGATGGGGAATCCGATACCGCCGGGCCAGCCGGGTGGGTACGGGCCGCAGGGCCAGTCGAATCCGTATCAGGCACACGTGAATCCGCAGCAGAGTCAACCGCATCCCTACGTTGGTCAGCCGTATCCCTACGGCGCACCGCCGCCCGGCGCACCCGCTCCGGTGCCGCACGTACCCGGTTACGGTCCACCGGGCCGACCGGCAAGCGGCGGCGCGATGGAGCGGGTCGCGGGCGGTCTGCTGCTGGTCACCGCGTTGCTCGCCATCGTCTTCCGCGTAACCAACGCGTTCTCCTCGAGTTCACGTTTCTTCTGGTCCGACATCATGCTCGTGCTGATGATCCTGCTCGCGATCCTCACCGGTATCTGCGCGCTCGCCGGGATGGGCGCGCGCTATCCCGTGCTGCGCGCGCTCGCGGCGGTGGCCGCGGGCATGCTCCTGTCCGGCACGGTGGAAGCGACTCTCAACGCCGCACAATTCGAATTCCTCTTCGAGGACACCGTCTGGTTGTCCATCCCGTGCGCGCTCGCCGCCTTCGCCGCCACCCTCGCGACGGTGATCGCCGCCGCGACGTCGCGAACGCCGCCCACACCCGGAATCCCCGGCGGCCAGGGACCGCACCAGTACCCGCCCCCGCGCTAGCGTCAGTATCCGGTGTCGCGGCGACGGAACCCGGCGAATCCGGCGACCAGTCCCGCCGCGGCCACCGAGGTGATCGCCAGTATCGGTGCGGCGGTGACCGTTTCGAGTGGCGCCTTCGGAATGTGTGTGAACGGCGATGCCTTGTCGAACCAGGCGGGTAGGTCGAAGGCCGCAGTGAACAGGAGGGCCACCGCGCAGTAGGCGAAGACCGTCCACGCCAGCGGGACAGCCGCCTTCGGCAACCAGCCGCAGCCGATCGTCGCGATCGCGACGATCGTCCAGACCGCGGGCAGGTAGACCAGCGCCGCCCCGGTCATCCGTAGCGGCTGGACGGCGTCGGCGATCGTCAGACCGTAGGACAGCCCGACGCCGAAGCCACCGCAGGCCAGCACGAATCCACCGCCGACCGTCGCGACGGTGAGGTGGCTGGTCAGCCAGTGCGCTCGGCTCACCGGTGCGGCCAGGATCGGCTCCGCGCGGCCCGCGGTCTCCTCCCCGCGGGCACGCAGCACACTGGTGATGCCGAACGCGGCGGCGAGCAGCGCGATGATCGAAACCGCAAGGGACAGATAGGAATCCACCGCTTCGGTCGCGCCGCCAGGAAGATACGCGGCGATTTCGGGGTTGTCGGTGAGATAGTCCTCGATACTCTCGGCGAACGAACCGTAGGCCGTGCCCAGCGCGAAAACACCTACCGTCCATCCCGCCAGTGACCCGCGTTGCAGCCGCCACGCCAAACCGAGCGGTGACCGCAGCGCCCAGGAGGCACTCGCACGCCCCGTGCCGTAGGGCAGTAGGCCCGCGCCGAAATCACGCCGGTCGAGCAGCAGGAACGCGACAGCGGTGAGTATCGCGGTCGCGGCGGCGAACAGCAATACCGTCCACCACCGGTCGCCCGCGTACGGGTAACTGCGCTGGCCCCATCCGATAGGCGAAGTCCAGGAGGCCACACCATTGCCGACATCGCCCACGGCACGCGCCACATACGCGGCCGCCAGAGCGAGCCCGACCGCCCCGTAAACACTGCGCGGGTTCTCGAATACCTGCGCGGCGACGGCGGTGACAGCGGCGAAGGTGACACCGACCCCCGCGGTGACGACCCCGAGCAGCAGCGACCCAGCAACCGGGAGCCCGGTCCCCGCCGCGGCGGCGAAGACCACCAGCGCCACGGCGATATCGGCCAGCCCGGCCACACCGAGCGCGGCGACCGGCGGCGCCCAGCGTCCCACCGGCGCCGAACGCAGCAGTTCCGCCCGCCCGGTCTCCTCCTCGGAGCGAGTGTGCCTTCCGATGAGAAACATGTTCAGCAACGCGACCACGACCGCCAGGTAAGCGAAGATCTCGAACACGATTTCCCCGCCGATCGTGTCCAGCAGCCGGGTCGGCCCGGCCATGGCGATGGTGGCCGCGCTGCCGCTCATCGTCTCGCGCAGCTGAGCGAGCTTCTGTGGCGTGTCGTAGAAGCGCTGACTGGCCAGGGACTGAAAGGCGAGGAGCGCGCCAACGCCGAGCAGCCAGCACGGCAGCGACAGTCGCTCGCGCCAGAGCGCGAACCGCACCAACGTCCCCACACCGGAGATGTTCCTCTGCGGTGTCGCGGAGGCGGTCACGGCTCGTCCTTCCCAGGCTGCACCGGGGCGGGGCCGTAGTGACGCAAGAAGATGTCCTCCACGGTGGGTGGCGTGCTGGTGAGACTGCGCACGCCCAGCTCGGCGAGTATCCGCATCACCGTCTCGAGGTGCGCGGCGTCGACGGCGAGCTTGGTCCGGGTGCCGTTGCGAACCAGATCGTGCACACCCCGCACCGCCTCCAGATCCGTTGCCGCCCTAATGGTCTCGACAGTGATGATGGTGCGGGTCAAATGCCGGAGTTCGGACAGCGTGCCGGATTCCACCGTGCGCCCGCGGCGGATGATGCTCACCCGATCACACAACGCCTCCACCTCCGCGAGAATGTGGCTGGACAGCAGCACGGTCCGGCCCTCGTTCTTCGTCTCGGCGATACAACGCTGGAACTCGGCCTCTTTCAGCGGGTCCAGGCCGACGGTCGGTTCGTCGAGCAGCAGCAATTCCGCATCCGAAGCCAACGCCGCGACGAGCGCGACCTTCTGCCGGTTGCCTTTGGAATAGGCACGCGCCTTCTGCCGGGGATCGAGATCGAACCTGTCCAGCAGTTCGGCACGACGCCGCGGGTCGATACCGCCGCGCAGGCGCCCCATCAAATCGATGACCTCGCCACCGGTGATCCCCGGCCACAAGACGACCTCCCCGGGCACATAAGCCAGGCGAGCGTGCAACGCGACCGCGTCGGTCCACGGATCGCCACCGAGCATGCGCACCCTCCCCGAGTCCGCGCGCAACAGCCCCAACAGGATCCGGATCGTGGTCGTCTTGCCCGAACCGTTCGGCCCGAGAAACCCGTGAATTTCACCGGTGCGCACGGTCAGGTCCAAGCCGTCGAGAGCTTTGGCCGCACCGAACGATTTCGTCAAGGCTGTGATCGAGATAGCGGCCTCGGTCATAGCGACATCCGCATCGGTCGCGGCGCCGACAGAGACACGGTCTTGCGCAAAGTCAGCGGCATCAGGTCGAAGTGCATCGCCGTCCTCCCGGTGCGGGCCTCGCGTAGGAACACAATTCTGCCCGTTTCGAGGCCCCGCCGACCCGAATCGATCCGGGCGCCCCCGCAAAGGCAGCAGTTCCCTCCGGAATCAGTGTTCTGTCGTGTCGTCCGGTGTCGTGGGTCGCGGGTTACCGGCGCCGTTCACCGATACCACGGGCAGCGGTACCGACCACCGGATGACGGTACCGCCGCCGGAGGCTTTGTCGGCGCTGAAGCTGCCGCCTTCGCGGGTCCGGGCGGCCATGTTCGCCAGGCCGCTGCGGCGGGAGAGTTCGTCGGGCAGGCCGATGCCGTTGTCGGTGACTTCCAGGACGACGTCGTCGCCGATGGCGATCTTGACCGACACCGCCGTGGCTCGGGCGTGGCGCACCACATTGCTCAACGCCTCGCGCAGCACCGCTTCCAGGTCGTCGAACATAGCGGGGGTCAGGACCGATACCGGTCCGGCCATGCGGATGGAGGTGCGCAGGTCGGTGTCGGCGGTCATTTCCGCGACCACGGCATGCAGGCGTTTACGCAGGACCGGCGCCTCGGCAGCGGTGCTGGAGTGCAGGTCGAAGATCGAGTGGCGAATGTCCTGGACGATGGTTTGGACATCGTTGATGGTGTCGGTGAGGCGGGCTTTGATCTCTGGCGTGCGGGCGCGAGCCACGGTGCCTTGCAGGGAGAGCCCGACGGCGAAGAGCCGCTGGATGACGTGGTCGTGCAGGTCGCGGGCGATGCGGTCGCGTTCGGAGACCACGTCGAGTTCGCGCATGCGGCGCTGGGTGTTGGCCAGCTCCAACGCCAGCGCGGCCTGGTCGGCGAAGCCGCTCATCATCGAATGCCCCGCCGCGTCGAGTGCGGGCACCTCGGCCGAACGCAGGATGGTCAGCACGCCGATGACCGACTGCCCCGCCCGCAGCGGCAAGGTCAGCACGGCACCGTACTTTCCTGGCGAATCGAGCTCCGCGACACCGCCGGGTCCCTCGGCGGGCACGTACTGCTCGTCACGGAACGCCGCGCCCGTGCGGGACCCGTGCACCGGGATCCGCTGTCCGACGAGCTGCTGGGCGTCGAGCCCGGCCGCCGACACGACCACCAGTTCGCCGACGTCCTCCGAGGGCATGTCCGGGTCCTCGGGCAAGGCGAGATAGGCACACGCCGACGCGGTCACCGTCAACGCGCGTGCGGTGATCAGTTCGAGGACTTCGTCGGGGTCTCCGCCGGCCAGCACGACCGTCGCCACATCCTGCGTCGCTTCCAACCATTGCTGGCGGATCCGCGATGCCTCGTAGAGGCGGGCGTTGGCGATGGCGATGCCCGCCGCGGCCGCCAACGCCTGCACGACGACCTCGTCGTCCTCGGTGAACTCCAGGCCACCGGCCTTCTCGGTGAGATACAGGTTGCCGAAGATCTCGTCACGGACCTGGACCGGGACGCCGAGGAAGGTCTTCATCGGCGGGTGATGAGCGGGGAAGCCCACCGAGGACGGATGGGCGGACATGTCCGCCAACCGGATCGGTTTGGGCTGTTCGAACAACAACCCCAGCACCCCGTGCCCGCGCGGCAGATCACCGATCAGCACGCGCGTGCGGTCATCGATGCCTTCGTAGACGAACTCCGCCAGCTGGTGGGAGTTCTTGTCGGTCTCGCGGACACCGAGCGCACCGTAGCGGGCATCGACCAACTCGATCGCGGCGTGCACGATCGTGCGCAGCGTGTTGTCCAGGTCCAAGCCCGCGGTGACCACCAGCATCGCCTCGATGAGCCGGTCCATCTGATCACGCACACCCACGATCTCCGCGATGCGCTCCTGGACCTCACCCAGCAGCTCCCGCAGCCGTGATTGGGCCAGGGCTCCGATGACGGGAGACCTGTCGTCGGAGCCGTCGTCGGCCGATGGACCTCGCATACCCAGCATTCTGGCACCCCCGCACCACCGCGATGGCGCGATACCCACCACCGCCTACGCCGGGGCGGCCGCCCAGCTGTCCGGCCCGAAGACTTCGTAGTGGATGTTCCCTGCGGCGACGCCCTTGCCCAGTAGCGCCTCGCGCATGCCGAGCATGAAAGGCAGTGGCCCGCAGAGGTATACGTGGGTGTCCTCGGCGATGGTGATCTCGCCGAGGTCGGCGCGGCCTTCCCGGAGTCCGTCTTCGGGGCGGCGGGCGCCGAGGTCCTCGTACCACCGGTGCATGACCGCGAACGGCAGCCGGTCGACCAGCTCGGCCAGCTCGGCGCGGTGGGCGTGGCTGGCGGGCGCGCGATCGGCGTGGATCACCGAGATCGAGCGCGGGTCGGCGGTGTCGGCGAGGTGGCTGAGCATGCCCATCATCGGGGTGCATCCGATACCCGCCGAGATCAGCAGCAGCGGCGCGTCGTCGTCTTGCAGGACGAGATCACCGAACGGGGTGGTGACGTCGAGCACGTCGCCTTCGAAGACGTTGCGGTACAAGAAGTTCGACACTTCACCGGCCGGGGCGACCGAGCCGTCCGGCAGAGTGTGCGCGTCGACCCGCTTGACGGTGATGCGCCAGTCCCCGCTCGACGGCGCGGAGGACAGGCTGTACTGACGGATCTGACGCGCACCGTCCGCCAGGTGAACGCCCACCGACAAGTACTGCCCTGGCGAAAAGGACGGCAGCGGCGCGCCATCGAGGGAGGTGAGCACGAAAGAGACCGCGTCGGCCGACTCGTGGCGACGCTCGCGCACACGCACCTGCCGCCACACGTCACCGTCGGCGACACCCGCGGCCCGGTACAGCCCGGCTTCCATCGCGATCAGCGTCTCGGCCATCAGCCAGTACACCTCGTCCCACGCCGCGGCGACCTCGGCGGTGACAGCGTCACCGAGAACCTCCACGATGGCCTCGAACAGATACTTGTGCACGATCTGGTACTGCGCGGGCTGAATTCCCAAGGAGGCGTGCTTGTTCGCGATCCGCGACAAGATCAGGTCGACACGAGCCTGATCGGGTTCCAGTTGCAGCGCGGCGAAGGCCGCGATGGCGCCGGCGAGCGCCTTCTGCTGCCCGCCCTGCTTCTGGTTGCCGCGATTGAACAGGTCGCGTTCGAGTTCGGGATGGGCGGCGAACATCTTGCGGTAGAACAGCGTCGTGATGTCCTCGATAGCGGCGCCCACCGCGGGCAGGGTGGCGCGGATGGTCTCCGTCGTGGTCGCCGAGAGCATGTCATTCTCCATTCGTTGCAGAAATCTCGGAGCTCGTCTCGCCCACCCGAGGTAGAGCGAGAAGTACTGTGCGCGTGGGAGTTCGGGTGAGGTCTTCGATGGTGAGGGCGTCGAGGGACTCGAAGAAGGCTTCCTGGGCACGGCGCAACGCCGAGCGCAGCAGGCAGCCCGCCCGCAGCGGACACGGATGGGCACCCTCGCATTCGACGACTTCACCCTCGCCTTCGAGACGACGCACCAGCCAGCCGACCGAAGCGGTGCGCCCGAGCTCGGTGATGGCCAGACCGCCGCTGCGCCCGCGGCGCGCGTCCACGACCCCGAGTTCGCCGAGCCGGGTGATCACTTTCGCCACGTGGGCGTAGGACACCGCCAGCTCGTCGGCGATCTCGCGGCTACCGGGACGATCACCATCGCCGACCACCGCGAGTCGCATGACGACTCGCAGTCCGAGGTCGGTGAACCGGGTGAGTTGCATGCCCCGAACCTACGATAATTCGCATCCCGGATACCAATTTTGTGAGCGGGATAACCAGGGGGTTCCCGGCGCTGTAGTGCGAGTCGCACTCGTGTGCCGCCGGTCGGGTAGCGGGGTGATCGGGAGGGCGCGCAGCAGCCATAGTGCTTAGAGGATGGTCTTGCGTGGCTGTGGGTGACCAGAGCCGGGATGCCTCACCGCGAAGGACTTTGTGCCCGGATGGCCGTCAGCCCCAGTGGCACGGCTTCGAGGGCATCGCGAAAGGTCGCGAGCGCGCCGGGTAGCTAGCGGCAGGGACCTTCGACAGCTGAGCCCCCGGCCGGGTCAGCCCCGAGGTGTGGCGCCGGTCCGATCTCGCGGATCTTGTTCTCCGTGGATCGAAAGACCAAGGGCGGTCGGGAGTTCGGTCACGACGGCGAGCCCCGCGACGACGATCGCGGCTCCGACGACGAGCAGCGCGACCCGGAGGTCGAATGCGCCGGTCAGTGCGCCCGCGATCGCGGGACCAGCCATGAGCCCGGCGCCGTAGGCGAGGTTGAACAAGGTGTAGGCGCCACCGAGGGCGGGTGGCTGGGTCTGCTGTCCTTGGAACCCGATCAGGGTCGTGCCCGGCGCCGAGAGCAACGCCGTTGCCGCTCCGAGCAGGATCATCGCGACGATCACCTGCCATCGCTGGGCGCCGACCGCCAGCAGCGCCAAGCCCGCGATGGCGACGAGGATGCCGGTGGTGACGAGCAAGCGGGCGTCGATCTTGCCGATCAGCGCACCGACGATCGGGTTGAGGGTGGCGCCGACGAGGACGGTCAGCCCGAACAACAGACCGATGCCCACCGGGCCGGTGTCGAAGGATCGGGTCAGGTGCAGCGGGAGCACCGGCTCGATCGCGGCGATCATCGCGGCACTGATCAGCACCACCACGACGACCGGAATCGTGCCGGGTACCCGCAGCACCGCCAGCGGCCCGGTGGGATCGTCCGTCCCGACATGATCGACCCGGACGAAGACCACGCGCGCGATACCGTCGACGACCGCGAGTCCAGCGGCGAGCAAGAACGGAACAACGGTGCCGAAGTGCTCGACCAGCAGCCCGCCGACCGGGGGCCCGGCGAGGATGCCGACGCTGATCATGCTCATCGCCGCGCCCATCACCGGTCCGCGTTTGGCCAACGGCACCGTGGCGGCGATCAGCGACAGGCTCGCCACCCATGCCATGCCCGCGGCCAACCCTTGCAACGTGCGGCCGACGAGCAGCAACCAGAACGGCGCGCCGAACGCGAAAAGCACTGTGGCAGCGGCCAGCCCGAACAAGCCGATCAACAGCGGCATACGCGGACCGTGCCGGTCGACGAGCGCTCCGGCCACCGGTGTGGCCAACAGCATCGCGGCGGCGTAGCTGGCGAACAGCAACCCGGTCGCCGCCGGGCCGGCGTCCACGGTCGCCGACAACAGCGGCAATACCGGGATCGCCAGGCCGTAGATGAACATATCGGTGAACAGAGCAAGGCACGCGACGATCACCGCCGCGGTCGAAGAATTATCGCTCGGACGAGCAGACACTGAAGTTGCCTTCCTGCAACGCGACCCGCTTCCGGCGGGTCGCTCGAATCCGGCGCGCGGATGCGGCCGGATGGGTATGGGTCCGGTCGGTTCAGGCCACCAGACCGTGGACGCAGGCGGTGGCCAGCCCGTGCGCGCCCGCGGCGTCGGCGGGCAGCGACTCGGGTTGGGTCGCCGCGGTCATCGTCAATCCGTGGATCAGGGTCACGAGCGCGATCACCGCGACATCGGCGGTGACGCCGGGGCGAAAGACCGTGTCGGTCAACGCCTCCCGGATTCCGTCCTCCCACGCCGACATCCCGCGCCGCTTGGCCGCCAGCCCCGCTTCGAGCGCGACCGCCTGGGGCGCCACGATCGTGGACACGATCGCCAACCGCCGGAACCGGTCGTCACCGGTCAACGCGAGCACATAACCGGACACGAATCCGACCAGCCGCTCCGCTCCCGGGATGTCGGCGACGGCGAGCGCTCCCAACAACGGCGCGGCGGCATCGGCCCAGCCTTCGTCCAGCGCCGCCGTCAGCAACGACACCTTGTCGGGAAAGTGGTGATGAACAGCGCCGCGGGTCACCCCCGCCCGCGCTCCGACGCCGACGAATGTCGTTCGCTCCCAACCGAGCTCGGCGAACGACGCCAAGCCCGCCGCCAGAATGCTCGCCCGCGTCTCCCGTGCTTCGACCACCGATCGCTTCATGGGATACATGTAAGCATGTATGTATAACTTGTCAAGAGCTTCACCGTGTGGTCCCGGTGGGCGCGGGTTGGCTGCTGCCTGTGGCGGTAGCGTCGGGAGGATGAGCAGCCTGGAGGTGGCAGTCGTCGGATACGGCTTGGCCGGTGCGGTGTTCCATGCGCCGCTGATCGCCGCGGAACCCCGGATGCGGGTGGCGGCGGTGGTCACCGGGTCGGCGGAACGCGCCGAGCAGGCCCGCCGCGCGCACGACGGGGTGCGGGTCCTCCCCGATGTCGACGCGCTGTTCGAGGACATCCGCGGCATCGACCTGGTGGTCGTCGCGACGCCCAACCGCACCCATGCGCCGCTGGCCGCGCGGGCGTTGGACGCGGGGATTCCGGTGGTGGTGGACAAGCCGTTCGCCGTCACCGTCGACGAGGCCGAGGAGGTGGTGGCGCACGCCGAACGGGTGGGTGTCGCGCTGTCGGTCTTCCAGAATCGGCGCTGGGACGGCGATTTCCGGACGGTCCGCGAGCTGGTCGAGAGCGGCGGGCTCGGCGCGGTGCGGCGCTTCGAGTCTCGGTTCGAGCGGTGGCGTCCGGTGCCGAAGGGCGGCTGGCGTGAGATCGGCACCGCCGCCGATGGCGCGGGAATTCTCTTCGATCTCGGCAGTCACCTGGTCGATCAGGCGCTGACGCTGTTCGGCCCGGTCCGCTCGGTGTACGGCGAGCTGGATCGTCGCCGCCCCGGCATCCAGACCGACGACGACGTCTTCCTCGCGCTGACCCACGAGAACGGTGTTCGCTCGCACCTGTGGATGAGCGCGGTCGCGCCCCAGCTCGGTCCGCGCTTCCGGGTGCTCGGCGCGGACGCCGGATACGTCACCTACGGTCTCGACCCGCAGGAAGACGCGTTGCGCGCGGGTCGCGACCCGCGCGAGGACGATTGGGGCACGGTCGAATCCGAGCGGTGGGGATTGCTCGGCGCCGAACCGGATCTCGCACCGCACCCGACGCTGGCGGGCGACTACCCGGCCTTCTACGCCGAGATGGCCGCCGCGATCCTGGACGGCGCGCCGGTCCCCGTCGACCCGCGCGACGCCGTCGCGGCGCTTCGGGTGCTCGCGGCGGCCCGCCGATCGGCCGAGTCCGGGACCGCGCGACTCCTCTGAACACCGCCGAGGGGCATTCGTCCCCGATGCGGTCGCGGCGCGCGACCGATAGGGTGCGGCGGTGAACACCGCCGAACTGGTCGACCGCGGCGCCTCCATCGCGGATCGACTCACCACCACGCAGACCCCACCACCTTGGCAATTGGTCGTCGTCACGGGGGTGGCGGCGCTGGTGCTCGTCGGCTACGGACCGCTGTGGCGGCTCACCCGCAACGTCGTCACCATCGCGCACGAGGGCGGGCACGCGTTGAGCGCGCTGCTCACCGGCCGCAGGCTCAACAGCATCACGCTGCACTCCGACACCTCGGGGCTGACCGTCTCCAGCGGAAAACCTTACGGCCCCGGCATGATTCTCACCGCCATGGCGGGCTACCCCGCGCCGCCGCTGCTCGGATTGGGTTTCGCCGCGCTGCTCGGCGCGGATCGCATCACGCTGATGCTGTGGACCTCCATCGCGCTGCTCGCCGCCGTGCTCATCAAGGTCCGCAACATCTACGGGCTTTTCACGGTCTTCGCGGTGGGCGCGATGGTGTTCGCGGTGTCCTGGTTCGGCACCGACACGGTGCAGGCCGCGTTCGCCTATCTCGCCGCGTGGTTCCTGCTGCTCGCCGGTCTTCGTCCGGTCATCGAGATGCAGCGCGGGCGAGTGCACCGCTGGCGACAGCCGGGGAACGTCGACTCCGATGCCGATCAGCTGGCCCGGCTCACCCACCTTCCCGGGCTGCTGTGGGTGCTGTTCTTCGGAATGGTCGCGGTCGCCGCGCTGGTCGTGGGCGGTGGGCTGATGCTGTCGGACGCGACGGGGATCTGTCTGCCGGTGGTGTCGGGAGAATGCGCGCCGCCCGCCGTGCGCTAGGCGGGCCGACCGCTGTCCAGGACCGCGATCGTCTCCCGGACCAGGTCCGCGGGCGCGCGGGTCGCGTCGACGACGATGCCGCGCTCGTCGGCGGCGAGCGGTTCCAGGGCGGCGAGCTGGGAGTCGAGCAGGCTCGGCGGCATGAAATGGTCGCGGCGCGTGGACATCCGGCGGGCCAGCTCCTCGCGGGTCGCCGTCAGGTGCAGGAACAGAACGTCGGGCGCGGCCGCCCGCATCCGATCCCGATAATCGCGCTTCAGCGCCGAGCAGCTGACTACGCCGCCGCGGCCCGACTGTTCGGCCAGCCAGGCGGCGATGCGGTCCAGCCAGGGGGCGCGGTCGACGTCGGTGAGCGGTTCGCCCGCCCGCATCTTGGCGACGTTGGCGGGCGGGTGGAAGTCGTCGCCCTCGGCGAACTCGACGCGCAACGCGTGCGCGAGCCGGTCACCGACGGTCGACTTGCCGGATCCGGCGACGCCCATGACGACGACGCGCGGGGCTCGGGCTTCGGTCACGAATGTCCTCCTCGACGACGCGGCGGCTCGCAGCCGACCCTAGTGGCATCGACCACTCCCGGAGGGCCGCGGTCCGAGGTGCGCACATGCCTCGGGCACGATGGATGCCATGAAACTGCGCATCTTCACCGAGCCGCAGCAGGGCGCGGACTACGACACCCTGCTGAACGTCGCGAAAGCTGCGGAGGACTTGGAGTTCGACGCGTTCTTCCGCTCCGACCACTATCTGGCGATGGGCGACTCCGACGGTCTGCCCGGTCCCACCGACGCCTGGATCACCCTCGCCGGTCTGGCCAGGGAGACCCGCCGGATCCGCCTCGGCACGCTGGTCACCGCTGCCACCTTCCGGCTGCCCGGCCCGCTGGCGATCCAGGTCGCGCAGGTGGATCAGATGTCCGGCGGCCGAGTCGAGCTCGGGCTCGGCAGCGGCTGGTTCGCCGAGGAACACGCCGCCTACGGCATTCCGTTCCCGTCGGACAAGTTCGCGCGCTTCGAAGAACAGCTCGCGATCGTCACCGGTCTCTGGGCGACCAAGCCCGGTGACACTTTCAGCTTCGAGGGCAAGCACTACCAGCTCACCGACTCCCCCGCGCTGCCCAAGCCGGTGCAGGATCCGGTGCCGGTGCTCATCGGCGGCCACGGCGCCACCCGCACGCCGCGGCTGGCCGCCCAGTACGCGAGCGAGTTCAACATGCCGTTCGCCTCGCTGGAGGACAGCGCCCGCCAGTTCGAGCGGGTCCGCGCCGCGGCGGAGACCTACGGGCGGCGCGCCGACGAGCTGGTGTATTCCAACGCGCTGGTTGTCTGCGTCGGCGCGAGCGATGCCGAGGTGGCCCGCCGCGCTGCGGCCATCGGCCGCGAGGTGGACGAGCTGAAGACCAACGGTCTGGCGGGCTCGCCCGACGAGGTGGTCGACAAGATCGGCCGCTACGCCGAGATCGGCGCGGGCCGAATCTATCTACAGATCCTGGATCTCGACGACCTGGCGCACCTGGAACTCATCGCGGACAAGGTCAAGTCCCAGCTCTGATACCCGCGCGGCGCGGCTGCCCGTCGAAATGGGGTCGCCGCGTCGTTCGGGTTGCCGGGTGACGGTCGGTAGCCTTTCGATGTTCGACCATTCGAAGGGAACCGACTTCGCGATGCAACCGCTCGGCATGGACGATCCGCGACGGATCGGCGACTACCGGCTCCTCGGCGTGCTCGGCGCAGGTGGAATGGGCCGGGTCTATCTCGGGCGCAACGCGGGCGGGCGCACCGTCGCGGTGAAGGTGATCCGACCGGATCTGGTGGGCGGCGACGAATTCCGCACCCGGTTCCGGCGCGAGGTCGCGGCGGCACGGCGGGTCGGCGGACAGTTCACCGCACCGGTGCTCGACGCCGACGTGGACGCCGACCCGCCCTGGCTGGCAACGGGATACGTCGCGGGGTTCGCGCTGTCGGAGGCAGTGGAACGGTTCGGCACTTTCACCGAGCCCACTCTGCTGGTGCTGGCCCGCGGCCTGGCCGAAGCGCTGATCGCGGTGCACGAGGCCGGGGTGGTCCATCGCGATCTGAAGCCTTCCAACGTGCTGCTCGCGGTGGACGGGCCGAAGGTGATCGATTTCGGTATCGCGCGCGCCGTCGAGGACACCGCGCTCACCACCACCGGAAAGGTCATCGGCTCACCGGGTTTCATGTGCCCGGAGCAGGTGACCGGCGAACCGGTCGGTCCGGCGAGCGATGTCTTCGCGCTCGGCGGCGTGCTGGCCTTCGCGGCCGCCGGACACGGGCCGTTCGGCACGGGCGAGACGGTGCACATGCTGTGGCGCATCGTGTACGAGGACCCGCGGCTCGACGCCGTGCCGGAGCGGGTCCGGCCGCTCGTCGCGGCTTGCCTCACAAAGGATCCCGCCGCCCGGCCGACGCCGCGGCAGCTGCTGGACGAATTGGCCGCGCTCGGTGTGCCGGAGCGGGCCGGGTGGTTGCCTCCTCCGGTGCTGGAAGAGGTGAGCGTGCGCGCGGTGCGGTTGCTCGATCTGGATTCCGGGCCGGTGCAGTTGGGTGAGTGGTCGCAGACCGCACTGTCGTCGGAAGGCGGGCAAGGTTTCGGCGGCTGGCGGCAAGGGGATTCGGTCGTGCGCGGGGATGCGTCGTCGGCCGGCTCGTATCCGCAAGCCCCTGGGAGTCGACAGCCTTGGCAGTATTCCGGACCGAGCGACGCCGCTCCTGCGCAGTGGCAGCACCCGGCAACGCCTGCGCCGCAGTGGCAGCGCATGGATTCGTCACCGCATCGAGTACACGGGGATCACGCGGAATCTCGGTCGCACCAAGGTTGGCAGCACGCCGCCTCACGACCGGGGCCCGCTCCGGCACAGAGTTCGATTCCGCACCGGCAGCACACAGGCGCCAATTCGGGAGGCGCGCGGGTTGGCCGCCGCGGTCCACTGCTGGCCGGACTGTTGGTGGTTTGCGTGGTGGTCGCGATCGGCGCGTTCGTCATCGGTGGTCAGCTGCGCGGGAACTCCGACACCGGCGGTGGCGGCACGACCACGGTCGCAAGCGGAACCACCGAGGCGGGGGCCTCCGTATCGAATGTGCCCACGGCCTTCGTCGGCGCCTGGCGCGGCAGCGCCGCGGACGGCCTCATCACCTTCGACATCGAATTGACCATCAAGGAAGGCGAAGTCGGCGCGGAGGTCGCCACCTCGTCGAACACCGGCAAGGTGTCCCGGCAGCGCTGCGGGCGGATCGAACGACTCACCGCCGCCACCGAAACTCAGCTCACCTTCGTCGCGCGGCTCAGCGCCGACAGTCCCACCGACTGCGTCGACGACGGCTCCATCTCGACGGTGCGGCTGCAATCGGACGGTTCGCTGTCCTACAGCACGCCCGGCGTGTTCGGCGGCACCATCGCGGGCACGCTGCACAAGGGCTGACGCAATCCGCTTCGGTGGGCTGTTTCGGTTAGGCTTTGGGCTGCTCCAGCTTTGACGGAGGACGGATGAATTCGCCGAGCACGCGTGTCGTCGACCGGATCGTTCCCTTGCGCGCCTTGGTGTTCGCGCTGGCGCTCGTCGCCGCATTGGTGGCGGGCCTGCCAACGCCGTCGGCCGCGCACGCGTACTCGCTCGACACCGCCTGCGGCACACCGTTGTCCGCCGACGCGATCGACACCATCATCGAACTCTCCGACACGACCGCGTTGACCGGTACGTCCATGCAACGGCTGGAAGCGGCGGTCGACAACCATCACCGCATCGCCGAGATCCTCGTCGAACACGGGGACCGGCGCGGACTGCTCGCGCTGGGACTCGACATCGTCGAGCAGTCCGCGGTGATGCCGCTGCAACGCGACCCCGCCGCCTTCGACGATCGCGAGTGGGCGCACAACATCAGCCTCGACCTGCTGTCCCGCTTCCTGCGCGCCGTACACGCCGAATTCACCGGCGCCGCAGCGGAACCGCAGTGGGCGCACTACTTCGCGCTGACCAAGCAGTGCCACCTGTCCGCGGCCCGGGTGGCGATGGCGGGCTACAACGCCCACCTCACCGTCGACCTCTCACTCTCCGTCGCCGCGGTGCGCGGCACCACCGCCAACGGCCCCGACTACTTCCGCATCGTCGACGCGATCGCGACGAACGGCTTCCTCCTCGTCGACGCGACCAAGGCGACCTACGGCGGCGACCTCGGCCCACTCTGGCGCTTCTACTTCCTCGGCGAAGGTCTCGACGCCGTGCTCGGCGCGGGCGTGGCGACCGTCCCCCTTCTTCGCCTCGCCGACGCCGGCGCCAACGTCGTCATCTTCGGCAACGGCCTCGCCCTCCAAGACCCCGCCCTCGCCCCTACCGTCCGCACCGAGATGGACCTCCTCTGGCGCACCGCCGACACCGCCTTCGAAGTCCTCGCTGCCCTCGACGCCCTTTGACCAGACCGAAAGCCGGTCTCGTACAAGGTCCACACACTTCGCGGTGGTTGCCGAGCAGTGCGGCGAGTCCGTCGGCTACCGCGACGGGGCCGTGGTCGGCGCAGAGTCCCAACGGCGGAGCGCACCGGGATCGGCGGCGAACTCGTCGACCGTCGACAGTGCACGTCCCTCGAGGAGATCCAGTTCGAACGAGCCGGGTTCCGCCCCGGTCAGAGTCGAAATCATCTGGCGGGCAATCCGCTTGATGGACGACTTCTCGGTGACCAGGGTCCAGCGGTCCAGAGCAGGAACATGCACGATCCAGCGGGTGCCGCAGCAGTGCACCTTGACCAGGTAGCTGCGCATGAGTCCTCCTCGACCACTTGGGCGTTTCCAGTTGGATCGCATCCGTGCGGGTCGGATCGCCCGGCACCCTGCTTGCACAGGACGTTAGACACCTCGCAGGCAGCGAGACCAGGAGTGTGCTCGAGTTTGCAAAAATTCGGTTTTCGCTGGACAGCGCGCTTCACCGGGTGGATCGTGAACCACGCATGAGAAGACTCGTGCACAGAACTGAGCAGGGGGTCGACACAATGCGCCTACAGTTCCTCGGCAAAGGCGGATCGGACAGCGGGGGTTGTCCGTCCTTGTTCGCGACGGACCGGGAGTCATATCTCGTGCAGGGATGGCAGACGAACCAGGACGGCACCGTCGAAATCCCGCATCTGCTGACCGGTTTCGCGCAGCCGGACACGTTCATCGGTGCGACCATGACCGATACCGGGCGGGGCACGTTCCTCCTCTCCGGCAGGCCGATCACCGAGACCGAGACGCTGGCCCAACTCGACCTGGCCGAGGACGAGACGGCCATCGAGGTGCCCAAGCTGGGAAGGACGTTCTACGGTGCGACTGCGGCCCACAGATGAACCGGAGCTGTGGCAGAAACTGTTCCGCGAGGTCGAGCGGGACGCGTTCCATCTGGAGGTCCGGGACACGTACGCCGTGCCGGACGAGTCCGAGAGGTTGCGCCGGTTTCTCGACGGCGAGCCGCCGGTGGATCCGCGTACTCCATGGCAGGACCTCATGCGGGAAACCACCGGCCGCGGCGTCTCGGTGAGCCGGGTCCGTGTCGTCACCGTCCCGCACTCGGAGTATCAGCGTTGGCTGTTGTCGGTGACCGTGCACAATGTCGATGCGGGGGAAGACATTCGGTACCTCCCCCGCCACGTCGCCGGAGAAGTGCCCCCGGATGATTGGTGGCTGATGGATGGCGAACGCGTCGTCTACAACCTGACGGACGCGGCAGGAGCGCCGGCCGGTCTCGGCGTGACCACCGATCCGCGGATCGTCGAGTACTGCCAAGGCGTGCGTAGGCGACTGTGGGCGCAAGCGATCCCGTACCAGGAGTATGCCGACCGGTGACGAACAGCGTGCACGACGCGCGGGAAGCTCTCGGAGCGCGGCTTCGGGAGCTTCGCCGTACAGCGGGGCTCACCAACCGGCGGCTCGCGACCCTGTCCGGGTGGCACGAGTCCAAGGTTTCCAAGATCGAGTTCGGCCGGATCAGCCCGTCCGACGACGACATCCGTGCCTACTGCCAGTTCTGCGACGCCGCTGATCAACTCCCGGATCTGCTGGCCACCCTGCACGACATCGACGTCGCCTATCTCGAGTGGCGCAAGATTCTCAGCACCGGAACCAAGCGGCGACAGCACGCGGCGGTGAGGATGGCGGAGGCGTCTCGAATGATGCGCATCTTCCAGCCGCACATCGTCCCCGGCATCTTGCAAACCGCGGAGTACGCCGAGGCCGTATTGAGCAAATACATCGACTTCTTCCGTGTCCCGGACGATCTCGACGAAGGCGTATCCAAGCGCCTGGAGCGACAGCAGCTTCTGTACAAGGGAGACCGCCGGTTCCACATCCTCGTCGCCGAGCAGGCGTTGTCGACCACGGTCGGCGGTGATTCGGTGATGGTCGGCCAGTTGGACCGGCTTTCGGCGGTCATCGGCCTGCCTCGCGTGCTGCTCGGCATCATCCCGGCAAACGCCGAATTGCCCATGCAGGTGACGAATTTCGTCATGTTCGACGAGCGAATGGTGCTGGCGGAGGCGATTACCGCGGAGTTGACGATCACGCAGCCGCGCGAGATCGCGATCTACGCCCGGATGTTCGCGGAGCTGGCCGCACTGTCGGTGACCGGCGAAGGGGCGCGACGGTTGATCTACGGCGCGCTGGAAAAACGGCAGGCTCGGCTCTAGCCTCTGCGCGAGACTACGGAGTACGGCTCTTCGATCCCGCGTGGCGTAGCGGGCGTCGCCGCGAGGTCGGGGCAGGATGAGGGCGGCGTTCTCCGAGCGGTCCTGCCTCGGGGGCGACGCGCATCAGCGGAGAATGGACTCGATTCGGTGGGTGATGGTCGACGACCATGCCCACCGGGCGGACAGGGAGCAACGAGTGATGGGACCTGTGCGAACGAATCGGCGGGCGGCGGTCTGCGCCGCGCTGCTCGTCCTGGCGGCGGTGAGCGGGTGTGGAGGGGAGCGTTCCGAAACGGACCGGGAGTCTTCGCCGGTCGTCACGACCACCGTCGCGAGCAGTCCGTCGGGGGTGCCCGATCTCGCCGCTCCCGAGGAAGTGGCGCAAGGGATCGACGTCCCGTGGGGGCTGGCATTTCTGCCCGACGGCGCCGCGCTGGTCGCCGAGCGCGACACCGCGAAGATCATGCGGGTGGTTCCCGGCCGGGCGCCGGAAGAGGTGTACGAGGTGCCCGGCGTTGTCGCGCGCGGAGAAGGCGGTCTGCTCGGCCTCGCAGTGTCGCCGCGGTACTCCGAGGACCGCTACGTCTACGCCTATTTCACCGCGGACACGGACAACCGGATCGTGCGCTTCCGGCTCGACGGTGCACCGGAGGTCGTCTTCGAGGGAATCGCGAAGGCGGGCAACCACAATGGTGGGCGGATCGCGTTCGGCCCAGACGGCATGCTGTACGTCGGCACCGGCGACGCGGCGCGCAGCGCGCTGTCGCAGGATCCCGCCTCGCCGAACGGCAAGATTCTGCGTCTGACGCCCGAAGGCGAACCGGCGCCGGGCAATCCGAACCCGGGCTCACCGGTCTACAGCCTCGGTCACCGCAACGTGCAGGGCCTCGCCTGGGATCGCGCGGGACGGTTGTTCGCCGCCGAGTTCGGCCAGAATCGTTTGGACGAGGTCAATCTCATCGAACCGAACCGCAATTACGGCTGGCCCGCGGTCGAGGGTGGTGGCGGCGCGGGACGCGGCTACGTCGACCCTGTGGTCACCTGGACCACGGCGGAGGCGTCCCCGTCCGGTATCGCGATCGCGGGCGAGACCCTGTACGCCGCGGCGCTGCGCGGCGAAAGGCTGTGGACCGTACCGCTGGTGAACGGCTCGGTCGGCGAGCCGCGCGCGATGTTCGAGGAGCGCTACGGCCGACTGCGCACCGTCGAGGTCGCCGCGGACGGAGCGCTGTGGATGACCACCTCGAACACCGACGGCCGCGGCGACGCGCGCGGAGGCGACGATCGCATCCTGCGCTTCCCCGCTCGCTGAATTCAGTCGTTGCCCGGCAACGGAATTCGCAACCCCTCGACGTCCGCTACGGACCGCGCACGCTCGTACCCCGCGTCCACGTGCCGCAGCACACCCATCGCCGGATCGTTGGTGAGCACCCGCTCGAGCTTCTGTGCGGCCAGCTCGGTGCCGTCCGCCACGCACACCTGCCCGGCGTGGATCGACCGGCCGATGCCGACGCCGCCGCCGTGGTGGATGGACACCCAGCTGGCGCCGGAGGCGGTGTTCACCAACGCGTTCAGCAGCGGCCAGTCCGCGATGGCGTCGGAACCGTCCGACATCGCCTCGGTTTCGCGATAGGGCGAGGCGACGCTGCCCGCGTCGAGATGGTCGCGCCCGATCACGATCGGTGCGCTCAACTCACCGGCGGCCACCATCTCGTTGAACCGCAGACCCGCACGGTGCCGCTCGCCATAGCCGAGCCAGCAGATCCGCGCGGGCAGCCCTTGGAACGCGACGCGTTCACCGGCCCGGGCGATCCACCGGCGCAGGGATTCGTTGTGCGGGAACAGATCCAGGATCGCGCGATCGGTGGCGGCGATGTCGGCGGGATCGCCGGACAGCGCGGCCCAGCGGAACGGCCCCTTGCCCGCGCAGAACAGCGGCCGAATGTAGGCGGGCACGAAACCCGGGTAGTCGAAGGCTCTGGCGCAGCCCCCGAGCCGCGCCTCGCCGCGCAGCGAGTTGCCGTAGTCGAAGACCTCCGCGCCACGGTCCAGGAAGCCCACCATGGCGTCGACGTGTTCGACCATGGATTCCCTTGCGCGCTCGGTGAATTCGTCCGGCTTGCGGGCCGCGTAACCGGGCCAGTCGGCCAGCTCGACTCCGCGGGGCAGGTAGGACAACGGATCGTGCGCCGAGGTCTGGTCGGTGACGATGTCGGCGGGCAGGTCCGCCGCGGCCAGGCGCGGCAGCACCTCCGCCGCGTTGCCGATCAGCCCGACGGACAACGCCTTTCGCTGCGACCGGGCCGCCGTCACCCGGCGGATCGCGTCGTCGACATCGTCCGCGATCTCGTCCAGGTAGCGGTCCTTCAGCCGCCGCCGCGCCCGCGCCGGATCGCATTCGACGATCAATGCCGCACCGCCGTTCATGGTGACGGCCAGCGGTTGCGCACCGCCCATTCCGCCGAGGCCGGCGCTGAGCGTCAGCGTGCCCGCGAGCGTGCCGCCGAACCGCTTGTCGGCGATGGCGGCGAAGGTTTCGTAGGTGCCCTGCAAGATGCCCTGGGTACCGATGTAGATCCAGGAACCGGCCGTCATCTGCCCGTACATGGTCAGCCCCAGCGCCTCGAGCCTGCGGAATTCCGGCCAGGTCGCCCAGTCCCCCACGAGGTTCGAGTTGGCGATCAGCACCCGGGGCGCCCATTCGTGCGTGCGCACTACCCCGACCGGCTTGCCCGACTGGACCAGCAGCGTCTCGTCGGGCGCGAGGGTGGTCAGGGTGCGGGTGATGGCGTCGAAACTGGCCCAGTCCCTGGCCGCCTTCCCGGTGCCGCCGTAGACGACCAGGTCTTGCGGGCGTTCGGCGACCTCGGGGTCGAGGTTGTTGTGCAGCATGCGCAGCGCGGCCTCGGTCTGCCAGGTGCGGGCCGTCAGGCGGGTGCCGCGCGCCGCCCGCACGGTCGGGTGCTCCGTCGTCATCACTGCCTCCGTTCGCCGGGCGCCGGGTCCGCGGCCACCTGCGGTGCGACCGCCCGCAGCAGCGCACCCTCGCGGATCAAGTCCGCGGCGGCCGCGATCTCGGGAGCCAGATGCCGGTCCGGGCCCGGCCCCTCGACTCTGGTGCGCAACAGCGCGACGGCGGCGGCGGTGGCGGGCGCCGGGCGCAGCGGGGCGCGCAGATCGAGGGCGCGGGCCGCGGTGAGGTACTCGACCGCGAGGACGGTGGTCAGCCCGTTCACCGCGACGCGCAACTTGCGTCCGGCCGACCAGCCCATCGACACATGGTCCTCCTGCATGGCGCTGCTAGGTATGGAATCCACCGAGGCGGGCACCGCGATCCGCTTCAGTTCGGCGACCACGGCCGCCTGGGTGTACTGGGCGATCATGTGCCCGGAGTCGACGCCGGGGTCTGCGGCGAGGAACGCCGGAAGTCCGTGGGAGCGAGCGACATCCAGCATGCGATCGGTGCGGCGTTCGGCCATGCTCGCGACGTCGGCGACCGGAATGGCCAGGAAGTCGAGCACGTAGGCCAACGGCGCGCCGTGGAAATTGCCGTTGGATTCCAGGCGGCCGTCGGCCAGCACGACCGGATTGTCGATGGTGGCGGCGAGTTCTCGGTCGGCCACCGTCTCCGCGTGCGCGACGGTGTCACGGGCCGCGCCGTGCACCTGCGGCGCGCAGCGCAGCGAATAGGCGTCCTGCACCCGATGGCATTCCCGGTGACTGGCCACGATCTCGGAACCGGCGAGCGCGGCCCGCATGCGCGCCGCCGCGTACGCCTGACCCGGATGGGGGCGCAGCGCTTGCAGGTCGCCCGCGAAGACGCGATCGGTGCCGAGCAGCGCCTCCACGCTCATCGCGGCGGTGATATCGGCGACGTCGAGCAGTCGGTGCAGGTCGGCCAGCGCGAGCACCAGCATGCCGAGCATGCCGTCGGTGCCGTTGGTGAGGGCGAGTCCTTCCTTCTCCGCCAGGATCACGGGCGTTATTCCGTTGTCGTGCAACGCTTTTTCCGCGTCCACCAGGTTTCCCTCGGCATCGGTCACGGTGCCTTCGCCCATCAGCGTGAGCGCGACGGCGGCCAGTGGCGCGAGATCGCCGGAGCAGCCGAGCGAGCCGAACTCGTGCACCACGGGCGTGATCCCCGCATTGAGCAGAGCGGCCAGCGTGTGCGCGGTCTCCGGATGGGCTCCGGTGTGGCCGGAGGCCAGGGTGCGCAGCCGCAGCACCATCTGCGCGCGCACCACCTCCCGTTCGACCGCGTCGCCCGCGCCCGCCGCGTGGGAGCGGATCAGCGATCGCTGCAACGCGGCGCGGCGCGACGGGGGGATGTGGCGGATCGCCAGCGCACCGAATCCGGTGGACACGCCGTAGGTCGGGGTCGAGGCCTCGGCCAAGGCGTCGACGTGCTGACGGGCGGCGATCAGCCGCCGCTCGGCGGCCGCGCTCAGGCTCACCCGAGCGCCGTCGCGCGCGACCGCGACGACCTGCGCCCTGGTCAGCGGCCCGTCGATCACCACGGTCGGCAGCTGCGCGATATCCGGCATGGTTTCCATTCCACAACCGCGACGGCCGGTGGAGAATGAGGCCACGCCGGATTCGGTCTGATATCCCAGACAAGCCGAGGAGGCACCGTGGGCGCGAGCAGCGACATTCCCGCACTGCGCCGCGGGCTCGCGGTGCTTCGGCTACTCGCGGGCAGACCCGGTCCGGTGTCGGCGGCCGCCATCGCGCGCGAGCTCGGGTTGCCCCGCTCGTCCACCTATCACCTGCTCGCCGAGCTCGCCCAGGCCCGCTTCGTCACGCACCTGCCCGCCGAGCGCCGCTACGGACTCGGCATCGCCGCGTTCGAGCTCGGCGCCGCCTATCTCCGGCACGATCCGCTGGAGCGCCTCGCCGGTCCGCTGCTGCGCGAACTCGTCGAGCAGGTCGGGCACAACGCGCATCTGGGCGTGCTACACGGCAACGAGCTGTTGTACCTCGTCAAGGAGCGCCCGGCACGGCCGGAAACCCTGGTCACCGACGTCGGGGTCCGGCTGCCCGCGCACCTGACCGCCTCGGGTCGCGCCATCCTCGCGCACCTGCCCGCCGCGCACGTGCGCGCTCTCTTCCCCACCGCCGCGTCCTTCGTGACCCGCACCGACCGCGGTCCGGCCGGTCTCGCCGCGTTGCGCCGTGTCCTCGCCGAGGAACGCCGTCGCGGCTGGGCCTGCGAGGACGGCCACGTCACCCCCGGCTTCGCCTCCGTCGCCTACCCCGTCTTCGATCACGATCACCACCCCATCGCCGCCGTCAGCGTGACCCTTCGCCACCGGTGCGCCCGGCGCCCCTGCGACGCCGACTGGACCGCGCTGGCCGCCCGCGTCCGCGCCACCGCCGACACCCTGACCCGCCGAATCGGCGGCCGCACCGAATAGCCCGCGTCATCGTCGGCCGTGCACGGCCGTCGGCACGATCGTAGCGAAGAGAGCCAGCGTCTCGCGGACGAATTCACCTCGGGGGCAACCCAGTTCGCGCAGCGCGGGACCGTGGTCGTGGACGACGACGAGGGTCGCTCCGACCAGCACGGTCCACCAGAAGGCGCGCACCGCGAGGCGAGTCGGCAGACGCGCGTCCGCGAACGCCGCGCGCAGCCGCTGGGTGTGGAAGGGCACGTGCCGACGTTCGTCGTCCAGGATCAGCGTGGCGACGCGGGTGGTGAGCGGATCGTCGGATCCGTCGCGCAGCGCCCGGTAGTACTGCACCGCGACGACTTCGGCGACCATCAGCACCATCAGTTCCAGACGCAGACCCAGCGCTCGGCGCAGCCGCACGAACACGGCGTCGGTCCAGTGGTGCGCGATGGTCGGTCGGCCCGCAGCACGGAGCAGGTGGGCGAGCAGCCGGGCGTGGTTGCGTTCCTCCTCGACGAACAACCGGACCGCCGCGGTGTACACCGGATCGCCGGCGCGTTCGGCTTTCGCGACCAGGTCCGCGCCGTCCCCGCTCTCGCCGACCTGGAATCGCTGCACACTGCGCACGATCGCGGGATGCAGGCGGGCTCCGCGACTCCAGTCCGGGTCGCCCGCCGCCGCTCTCGCGCGCGCCTTGGCCTCGAATTCCCCCACCCACCGGGCGAATTCGTTCGTTCCGAGCTGTTCGATCACCATGCAGGCAACCCTACGAACGAGTTGCGCCGATTCCCGGTCGAGCCGGTGGAGATTCGGTGTGGATGCCGACCGTCACGGCTTGCGGCCGACGCCGCCCCACGCCGAGGCGCCGCGCACGCCCTCGGCGGCGGCGTCGGTGCGCCAGTGGTTGATCGGCACCACGCCGGGATCGACGAGCTCCAGACCGTCGAAAATGCCGGTGATCTCGGCGGAGCTGCGCGGGAAGTACGGCACCCCACCGGTTTTGGCGTAGTTCTCGCACATCCGCACGTACGCCTTGTCGTCGGTGGCTCCGTCGCAGAGCGCGAGGTAGCTGCCCGAGGGCACACCGTCCATCATGGTGTTCACCACGCGCCGCACCTGGTCGTAGCTGCGCGCGTGCCCGAGCACGCCGATGTACATGATCGCGATCGGCTTGCTGAAGTTCAGCACGTGACGCGCGTCGGCCAGGATCGCCTCGGGGTCGTTGAAATCGGCCTCGAGATAAGTGGTCACGCCCTCGTCGGTGGTGTTGACCAGCAGCGCCCTGGCGTGCGCGAGGACGAGCGGATCGTTGTCCACGTAGACGATCCTGGAGTCGGGGGCAGCGGACTGTGCCACTTCGTGCGTGTTCTGCATGATGGGCAGCCCGGTGCCGATGTCGAGGAACTGACGGACGCCCGCTTCCGCCGCCAGATACCGCACCACCCGGATCAGGAACTGCCTCGATTGCATCGCCAGCGTCCTGATCTCGGGATACCCCGCGACACCGGCTTCGCCGGCTAGCCGATCCGCCTCGTAGTAGTCCCGGCCACCCAGCCAGTAGTTCCAGATTCGCGCCGAATGCGGGACGTCGGTACGGATGGGGCGCTTGTCTGCCATGGTGGCTCCTGAGCAAAAAACGGCTGCGTCGCGGTGACTGTACAGCCGATGGTGTTGCGGTATCCGATGGTTCGCTGATGTGCGGCCGGGACCGGTGATCGCGGGCAGCTGGGCGAGGGTCGCTGGAAAATATCCGGCAGACGCGCCCGGGCGTGTCACGACTCGAGGACGGCCCGCGCGGCATTGTGCCCGGGGATGCCGCTGACGCCGCCGCCGCGCACCGCGCCCGAGCCGCACAGAAACACGTTGTGCACCCCGGTCGCGACGCCCCAGCGTCCGGCCGGATCCGTCGCGCTCTCGTCCTCCCGATAGGGAAAAGCCAGATCGCGGTGGAAGATATGGCCGCCGGGCAGCCCGACCTCGCGCTCCAGATCGAGCGGGGACTTCACCTCCAGGCAGGGCGCGCCGTCGGCGTCCTGCGCCAGGCACTCGGCGATGGGCTCGGCCAGCACCCGGTCCAGTTGCGCGAGCACGCTTTTCGTCGCGGCGGCACGGGCAGCGTCCGGGTTGTCACGGAAAAGCCGTGCGGGAGTGTGCAATCCGAAGAGCGTGAGCGTGTGCATGCCGTGGGCCGCGATGTCGGCGGACAGGATCGACGGGTCGGTCAGGGTATGGCAGTAGATCTCCGATGGCGGCGCCGATGGCATCCGCCCAGCCTCCGCTTCACGGTAGGACTTCTCCAGTCCCGCATACGATTCGGCGATGTGGAAGGTACCGGCGAAGGCCTCGGCGGGATCGACCGCGGTGTCCCGTAGGCGCGGCAGTCGCCGCAGCACCATGTTCACCTTCATTTGGGAGCCTTCGGGTTTCGGCTCCTCCGGTGCGCCGAGCAGGCGCGCCAGCTCCTGCGGCGCGGCGTTCACCAGGACGTGCCGCGCGCCGACCGCACCGCCCTCGTAGCGCACCTCCGCGGCGACGCCGTCGCTGTCGACGCCGGTCACCGCGCAGTTCGTAACCAGTTCGGCGCCCGCGGCGCGCGCCGCGTCCGCCAGCGCGTCGGTGAGCGCGCCCATGCCGCCCACCGGCACATCCCAGTCGCCGGTGCCGCCGCCGATCACGTGGTAGAGGAAGCAGCGGTTCTGCCGCAGCGAGGGGTCGTGCGCGTGGGCGAAGGTGCCGATCAGCGCGTCGGTGAACACCACGCCGCGCACGGTGTCGTCGGCGAAGGTCGCCTCGATCGTCTCGCCGAGCGGCCGTTCGAAGACCGCGTCCCACAGCGCGTCGTCCGCGACGACGCGCCGCAGTTCGGTCCGGGTCGGCAGCGGTTCGGTCAGGGTGGGAAACACCCGCCGCGCCATCCGTCCGGTGCTCGCGTAGAACCGCTGCCACGCCTCGAAATCGCGGTCGGAGCCGGTGAGACGTTCGAACCTCGCCCTGGTGCGCGCCTCGGATCCGGTGTCGACGAGCAGCCCCCCGTCGCCCACCGGCGTATAGGAGGCGATCCGCCTGCGGCGGGTCTGGAACCGCAGGCCCAGATCGCGCACGATGCTCGCGGGCAGCAGACTGACCAAATACGAATACCGAGATACCCGAGCGTCGACACCGGGGAACGGGCGTTCCGACACCGCCGCGCCGCCCGTGTGCGACTGCCGCTCGAGCAACAGCACCGAGCGGCCTGCTCGCGCCAGGTACGCGGCGGCGACCAAGCCGTTGTGGCCGCCGCCGACGATGACGACATCGTAGGAAGAGCGCGTCGGTGTCATCCGTCCTCGATACCACGGCCGCGCCGCGAGCAGCCGCCCCGACGCGCCGCCGGGGCGCTCCTCACGGGTTCCCACGGACCCGGGCGCAGCGTCGCCCAGCGGCAGATTAGCAGCCCCTACCGACAACTTCATCGATACCGAAACCGGTTGCGGGACAGAGGTTGTCGCTGTTCACAAGATCGACAAGCGGGCCCCGAACTTGTCGGTGGGTTCGCGTAGGTTTTCGGTCATGGAGAGAAACGGGAGGGAACGCGATGGACTCGGGTGACCGCGAGTGGGAGCGGGCGGCGGTGGTGCAGACGCTGCCCGTCGTGGCGCCGCGCAAACTGGCCAAGGTGCCCTTCGTCGAGATGGCGGACGGGCGGTTGCAGGGCGTGGTGTCGAGCGGATCGGATATCGCGCGGGTGTACGTCTCGTCGGTGTCGGCGAAGACGCACGGACTCAGCTGTAGCACCAACAACAATCGGCCGTGCGGCGGACTGCGCGGACCCTTTCCGTGCAAGCACATCGACGCGCTGCTGGACGAGGCTGTGGTGCAGTACGGCGCCGGGCAGGTGGCCCGCTACCTGGGCCTAGAGATCGCCGAGGGCGCGAGCCTGCGCGCCGCGCTGAACTGCGCGCACGAACCCGCGCCCGCCGCCGTCGTATTCAGCCGCTTCCTGCGCCATCTCGCGTATCTGGAGCTGCCCGGCGCCACGGCGCCGATCCCCGAGTTGCAGTGGTTTCCCGCGACGGGGGTGAGCCGCTGATGCTCGGCGTGCATTTGGCCGAACTGCTCGAGCCGCCGGCGGGTGTGCCGGAAACGCTCGATGTGGTGACCGGATTCGACACCGCGCTGGTGCACGGATTCGCGCGGCTCACCGACGAACACACGGCCGCGCTGGCGAGCCTCGCCGCCGCGCTCGGCGGATCCCCGCTCGGACCGTCGATCGCCGAGGCGGTCGCGAAACTCGGCGCGGGCTCGATCGGTCCCGAGGAGCTGTCCGCGCTGGCGGGCGGACGCGCCGCGTTGCTCGGCGCCGTACACGACGCGCTGCTGGACCGGGTGGACACCGCGCTGGGGCGCGAACGCGCCGCGTGGGAGCAGCCCGAGGCGCCGCACACGCCGCACAACCTGGCGGCGGGCACTCGTTCCTGGTTGCAGGAGGTCGCCATCACCGGTTGGCGCGGCGTCGACCACGACCTCGTCTCGGCCGCCGATCAGACGGTCGAAGCGTTGCTCGCCGAACCGGCCTTACGCAGGCTCGCCGTCCTGCTCGACGGCCTGACGGCCGAGCTGCGCGCCGGCTCTCCGGTGGCGACGCTGGACCGGCTGCCCGCCCGGCGCTGGGCGGACCTGTGGGCGCGCGCGCTGCTGTTGTCCTGGCGCACAAGCGGTTTCGCCGAGACTGCCGCGGTCTCCGGGCGGCTGCTTCCGCTGGGCGTCGACGTGCACGAGCACGGCACCGCGGTGCAGGCTCAGCTGTACGCGCTGCTGGAGACGGCGGGCGGGCAGACGCGGCGGGTGCGGGTCAGCATCGCCGCGGCCAAGGTCGACACGATCGTCGGGCCCGCGATCTGGCAGCTGTTTCCCGAGCATCCGCAGCTGCTGAAAGCGATGGCCGAGCGGCTCGGTCTCGACATCGACGGCATGCCGATGACCGCGAGCGGCGACCTGATCTGGCACGACGAGTCGGCCCGCCTCGGCGCGAGCGCCGATCCGTTCGCCACGGCACGCATCGGTCTGGCGAGCGCGCTGGCCCCGGCCACTCCCCCGCTGGATCGCGATCCGGTGCACCTGTCCGAGCCGGTCCTGGTGGAGGGCTACAAGGTCGAGGACGGCGCACTCGAGCTGGACGGGCACCGGCTCGTCCTCGAACTCGACCGGCTGCCGACCTGCGGCCCGCTGACGCCCGCCGCGGTGAACGGCTCATCGACCTGCCTCGGCCTGCTGCGCTGGGACGCCGGGCGCTGGTCGCTGCGGCCGCTCGCCGTGCGCAAGAAGACCAAAGGCGTGGAGGTCGACGTGCACGGCGGCGACTGGGCCTGCGGCGTGACGGACCCGAAAGCGGCCAAGTCACAAGCGAAGTCGGGCGACGCGGTCGCGGTGCTCAGGGAACGAGCGGGACGGCTGCTGAGAAAATGACCGACAGCAACGAGACTCGACGGCAGATCCTCTACTGGCGCCTGCTCGCGGGCATTTTCGACAGCGAGGCGCAGCCCGCGCTGGAGACGTCGAGCGTGGCGATCGTCGACGACCTCGGCCTGCCCGCGGTGCTGCTCGACCCCGGTGTCTCGATCGACAACGTGGTGCAGCGGTTCCCCGATCTGGGGGCCGAATTCGACGGGCTCGGCGCCCACGTGCGGGCGGCCGAATCGGCGGACGGCGCACTGGAATCGGCCGAGCAGGACGCGGACGAGACTCCGGTGCGGCCCGAGGAGACCGAGGCCGATCCGACCATCGGCTCCGGCGAAGTGCGTTCGGCCGCTCTGATATCCAAGCTGTTGCTGAACGTCTTCGCGACCGGCGGCGGCACGGTCAGCGCGACCCAGCTGGCGGGCTGGCAGCGCGATGCGGGCTGGTTGCGGCGCATGCTCGGCGAGGACTGCGGCGCAGATGTGCGCGCCGTGCTCGGCGACCTCGAGGCCGACCTGGTCTCGCGGATGCGGCTGCGCGAGGTGCTCGCCGATCCCGCGCTTTCGGCGCAACTGACGCCGAGCATGTCGCTGATCGAACAGCTGCTGCGCGACAAGACGAACCTGTCGGGCGTCGCGCTGGCCAACGCCAAGTCGCTCATCCGCCGCTACGTCGACCAGGTCGCGGAGGTGCTGCGCACCCAGGTGCAGCAGACCACCGCGGGCACCGTCGATCGCTCGGTGCCGCCGAAACGCATCCTGCGCAATCTGGATGTCGATCGCACGATCTGGAAGAACCTCACCAACTGGAATCCGGAGGACGAGCGCCTCTACGTGGATCGGCTGTTCTATCGGCAAACCGCCAAGCGCACCGTGCCCGCCCGGATGATCGTGGTGGTCGACCAGTCCGGTTCGATGGTCGACTCGATGGTGAACTGCACCATCCTGGCCTCGATCTTCGCCGGATTGCCCAAGGTCGACGTGCACCTCATCGCCTACGACACCCGCGCCATCGACCTGACGCCGTGGGTGCACGACCCGTTCGAGGTGCTGCTGCGCACCAACCTCGGCGGCGGCAACGACGGCCCCGTCGCCATGGCGATGGCCCAGCCGAAGATCGTCGACCCGACCAACACCGTGCTGGTGTGGATTTCGGACTTCTACGAGTTCGACCGCTCCCAGCCGCTGTACGAGAGCATGCAGGCCGTGCACCGCAACGGCGTGAAGCTCATCCCCGTCGGCTCGGTGAACAGCTCCGGCCAGCAGAGCGTGAATCCCTGGTTCCGGGAACGCTTCAAGGCCATGGGCACACCGGTGATCTCGGGCCGCATCCAAAAACTCGTGTTCGAACTCAAGAACTTTCTCGACTAGGAGACCTCGCAAAAATGACCGACACCGCGCTGCGCGCCCCCGCCGAAATCAAGTACGCCGAGGAGCTGGACTGGCTCGAGTCGATCGACGACGGCCCCAAGCCTTTCGCTTGGCGCCTGAGCCCGAAGATGGTGCGGCTGTTCATCCTCGGCTCCGAGCGCGCCGACGGCCTGGACCGCCAGATCGACCAGAAGTGGTTCGGCGACCGCAGTTTCGTCGAGCGCAGCATCGTCACCCTGGCCTCCGACCGCGGGCTGCTGCTGATCGGTGATCCCGGTACCGGTAAGAGCTGGTTGGCCGAGCTGCTCTCCGCCGCCATCAGCCGCAACTCCACGCTCGTCGTGCAGGGCACCGCGGGCACCACCGAGGACCACATCAAGTACTCGTGGAACATCTCCATGGTCATCGCCAAGGGCCAGTCCAGGGAGTCGATGATCCCGTCCCCGATCATGACCGCGATGGAGCAGGGCGTGATCGGCCGCTTCGAGGAGCTGACCCGCTCCACCAGCGACGTGCAGGACGCGCTCATCTCGATCCTGTCCGAGAAGTACGTCTCCATCCCCGAACTCGACGACGACAACGTCGTGTTCGCCAAGCCTGGCTTCTCCATCATCGCCACCGCCAACAGCCGCGACCGCGGTGTGAACGACCTCTCCTCGGCGCTGAAGCGGCGCTTCAACTTCGTGCGCATCCCGGTGGTGACCAACAAGCGCAGCGAGGCCGAGATCGTGCGTTTCCGCACTGCCGAGCTGCTGCGCAGGCACGAGATCGAGCTGGAGCTGCCGCCCACGCTGCTCGACATCCTGCTCGACAGCTTCGCCGATCTTCGCTCCGCGGCCGCCGCCGCGACCAGCGACGACGAGAAGCTGGAGTCGGCGCTGTCGACCGCCGAACAGATCGGCGTGCTGGAAGACGCGATCCTGCACAGCCAGTTCTTCGGCGACCGCACACTGCGCGCGGAGACCCTCGCCGGGTCGCTGGTCGGCTCGTTGGCCCGGCGGGCGCCGGAGGACCTGGCGATCCTCAACAAGTTCTGGCACGGCGTGGTGGAACCGCGCAGCAAGGACGCGGGCGGCGACTGGTCGCAGTTCCTCGAGGGCGGCCGGGCGGCGATCGCGAGGCTCTCGTGACCGGAGCGTTCGGCGCGCTGCGCGAACAATTGGCCACGGCCGCGGAGCGATTCGCGGCCGAGCCGGGCGCGGTCGCGGAGATCCTCGCGGGCATCGTCGACGACGTCGACCGCGCGCTCGCGGTCGAACTCGAGATCTTCCCGGTCTGCCACCATTCGCCCGCCTCGGGGCTGGCGATGCTGCGGCGGCTGCACGAGAAGCGGCCCAAGGTCGTCTACCTGGAGCTGTGCGAGGACCTGCGCCCGATCCTGGACGAGCTGCGCAACTGCAGGCTGCCGGTCGCGGTGCAGGCGTGGGCCGGTGAACTCGACGGATTCCCGGCCGCGTGGGCGCCGCTGTCGGTGGTCGCGCCGATCACCGAGGCGTCGGCGGAGTACCAGGCCATCGCCTACGCGCTCGACACCCCCGGCGTCGAGCTCGTGCTCGTCGACCGTTCCTCCGACCACGTCTTCCAGTGGGCGCCCGACCGCGACGCACCGAAGGGCGACGCACCCGCCGACGAAACGCCGGAGCCCGCCGAGGGCGGGGCACTGCACGGAGACGCGGTCGGCATCGAAATAGGCGATCTGCGACCGGGTTTCGCCGAACTCGAGGAGCACCTGCTGCACCACGGGAAGGTGCGGCACTGGTCGGAGTGGTGGGATCAGTACGTCGAGCAACCGCTGGCCGGCGCCGACTACGACACCTACCGCCAAGTCATGGTGCTGATCGGCAGCCTGTTCCGTCGCCTGCGCCGCACCGGCGTCGAGGAGGACGAGAACCGTGAGCGCTACATGTGGACGCGGATGCGCGAACACCTGGACGCGACCGGCGTCGACCCGGCCGACTGCCTGTACGTGTGCGGGGCGTTCCACGCGGCAAGTCACGTCGAGCAGTTCGGGCTGCCCGCCGACGCGGCGCCCTACGAGATCACGCCGCGATCGAACACCACCTGGCAGTACGGGCTGATCCCGTCCAGCCACTCGGCCATCGAGGAGCAGTTCGGGCTGGCCTCGGGGTCGGTGTCGATCGCGGCGGCGACCTGGTCGAAGGGACTGCGGCGCGGCGGTGTGAAGCCGTTCCAGCTCGCGGGCCAGAAATCCACGAGCAAGAAGACGAGCAAGCGCACCCCGCCGGTGGTGACGGCCGCCGCCGTGACCGACCAGCTGACGGGGTTCCTGTCCACGCCGCCGCGGCTGGACTCGCTCGACGAGGCCGAGCTGCTCGACTGGTCGGTCGACATCGTCCGGCTGGCTCGGCGCAACGGCTATCTGGCCAGCACCGCCGACGCGATCGCGGTGTTCGAGACCTCGATCCTGTTGGCGGGCATGCGCAATCGCGCCCGCCCGACGCCGTACGACTTCCAGGACGCGGCGATCACCTGCATCGAGAAGGACCACGTGCCGGGTCGCCGGGACGTGCGCAGGCTGTGCGAGATCCTGCTCGGCGGTGACCGTATCGGTCAGGTGGGCTACGCGGCGCTGCCGCCGCTCGCCCGCGACGTGCTCGACCGGCTCGCGCCGCTGGGGATCGACACCAGCAAGCGCACCGTGCAGCGTTCGCTGCTGGACCTGCGCGCCGACCCGCACCTGCGGCCGTGCTCGGATCTGCTGTGGATCCTGCGCAGGCTGCTGCCTTCGGACGCGGTGCGGCCGATCATGGGGTCGCGGGCGCTCGGCGAGAGCTCCATTCAGGAGAGCTGGGATCTGGCGCTCGGCAAGCACCAGCGCGCCCTTGTCGAGCTCGGCTACGAGGGCGTGACCATCGAGCAGGTGCTCGAGCAGCGGCTGCGCATGGCGGTGTCCGCCGCGGACGCCACCGCCGCGGTGGCGCTGGCGGCGGTGGAAGACGCCTTGGTGTTCCTGAACTCGCCGCGCCTGGCCGACGAGCTGGGTCACCGCGCCGTCGAACTGCTCGCCGCCGAACGCTCGGTCGACGACGCGCCCGAGGTGCTGCGCCGAATCCGGCTGCTGCTCAATTACTTCCGGTCGACCACCGACGGTCTGCCGGAGTGGTGCGGCCGGTTCGTCACCGCGGGCTACGCGCACTACTGCACGCTGCTGCCGACCGCGTTCACCGACGAGAACACCGGAGTGCGGCCGGTCGCGGCCATGCTCGGCTTCCTGTTCGGCATGGAGAACCTGGCGCTTTCGCTCGGCTGCGACCACACCCAGCTCGAACTCGCGGTGTTGCAGTCACATCCGGAGGCGCCCGCCAAGGTCGCGCTGCTGTGGGCGACGCGCATGCAGCTCGGTCTGCTGACGCTGCCGGAACTGCGCACCCGCTGCGACGACATGCTGGCCAACCCGCTCGTGGTCCCCGCCTTCCCGCACTACCTGAGCGGTTTCGTGCAAGCCATGGATCCGGTGCCGTCCTTGAAACCCTTTGTGGTGGAGCTGCTCTCGAAGGCGTTCGGCCGCCTGCCGGACAGCGTGCTGCTGCCCTGGCTGCCGAAGCTGATCACCACCCTGCGCGGCCAGGCCGGTGAACTGATTCCGGCGCTCACCAGGGAGGCCGGTCGCACGTTCCCGTCCGGTCTCGCGGCGGTGGACCGCTGGACTCCGCCGTGGACGGGCACACCGCAGCCGACCGCCGCGCCAGTCGCCGCAGTGGCGGGCGGACCGGCCGGCGATCTGCTGTTCGCCCATCCGGCGAGCTGCGACGCGCTGGCCACGCTGCTCGGCCACGGCGGCGAGTGGCAGCGTCCGGCGGCAGCTCCGCACACCGAGGTCGCGGCACTCGTGACCCGGCACCCGGACTCCGCGGTAGCGCTCGCCGCGCTGGTGCCAACGGCAGCTGGCTGATTCGCGACGGAAGACCACAGCGGCGTCCGGCACCGTTCAGCAGCGGCGCCGGACGCCGCGGTCGCGGGCGCTGGTGGCCCGGCACCAGATCGGCGGCGCTAACCGAAATTGCGCTCGAACCACTCGAGCAACTCGGCTTCCGACCTCGGGCCTTGGTCGGGGTCGTCCTTGCTCAGCGCGCACACGTCGACGACGAGCCGGAATTCGTCGTGCATCGCCATCAAGCACTCTCGGGTGCCGAGCACCGCGTTCTCGTCGGTGTAGCAGAAGAGGCGGCCGACGGGGCCGGAAGCCTTGCGCCACACGTCGTCCGCGCCGCCGCTGCTGCCACCGCACGCGTGACCGCGCGTCTGCCCCAGTGCCGCTTGATATCCCAGGCTCATCGAGCGGTGGTCGGGGAAGCCGAGGAACGTCGGCGAGGGCACACCGCGAGGACTGCCGCAGCCGACGACCGCCTCCACCGTGCCACCGGGCGTGTCGACGTGTTTGCACGTCGAGGGCCCGAAATCGCCGGTCAGGTGGTCGAGGACGCGACGGTCGGCGGGGGTGAAGAAGTCCGGGTCGACGGCCTTGTCCTTCGGCAGGAAGTGGAAGAGGTGGTGGGAGGCGACGTAATCGCGCTCGGCCTGCGCCTCGGGGCCGTCCCACACGTAGATCCCCAGCGCGAGCTGATCCTCGTCGGCCACGGCCAGCACCGGCTTGGGCGTCGCGGGATCCTCGACCCGACTGGTCAGGCACGCGTCGCGCCCGGCGGGCTTGCCGTCCACCACCAGGGGGCCGTCTACGCCCGGCGGATCGCCGGGGCAGTTGGTGGCGTCGTAAGCCTCGACCACGTAGTTCTGGTAATAGTCCCGCAACCACTCGAGGCTGCTGAACCGGAACAGCCGGGCGGTGGGCGTGCCGGTGCGATCGTTGGCGTCGCAGTAGACGACCGCCTCGGTGCCGACGTCCGGTTCGCGGTGCGCGCAGTTCGCGCGCTTGTAGCCGATCAATCCGGCGCTCGCCACCAGCTCGACGTCCGCCGGTCGCAAGGCGGCGTCATCGGCGACCGCGGTGCCCTCGGCGGGCCGCCCCGACACCACCCAGGCGGCCAAAACCGTTGCCGCCGCGAGAATTACGGCGGCGACAAGAGCCGGAACCGCCATCCGATCCGCGACCCGCCGCAGCGTCCGCTCCGGCGGCCCGGACGCCCCCGCGCCACCATCCTCCGCAGGTGACGGCCGTTTCGGCGGACCCGCCGCCGAGTCGCCGGTCTCGTCCGTTGCCCCCACGCCGCCCGCCCCGCGCACCCCGGAACTCCGCGCGGAGCCTTCCACCGCGTCCCCCAGATCGGTCGCGAATGGACGCGGAGTCGCCGCCGTATCAGCGAGAACTTCCATCGACGCTTCGCCGGTCGGAGGTGCGAACGCAGCAGGCGATTTCTCGATCCTCCCCGTACTCGTCGCCGTAGCACCTTCTGGCACAGAAACTTCCGCGCTGGTGACGGTGTCCGCCGCTTCGCTCGGCGGCGCAGCACCCTTCGAACCAAGCAACGCTGCCCGCGCCGCGGCCGCGAACTCCCCCGCGCTGCCATAGCGCGCGGCGGGCTCCTTCGCCAGCGCCCGAGCGATCACCGCGTCCATGGCGCGCGGAATCGCGGGGCGCAACCGACTGGGCCGCGGCGGCGATTCCACCAGGTGCGCCCGCATGACCTCGCCATCGGTGTCGGCAGGGAACGGCCGAGTGCCGGTGAGACATTCGTAGAGCACACAGCCGAGCGCGTAGATGTCCGCGGCCGGGGTGACCACACGCGAGGTGAACCGCTCCGGCGACATGTAGTGGAAGGACCCGATCGCCGAACCGGCGCCCGTCAGCCCCTCGGCGGTGCTGGAATGCGCGATGCCGAAATCGACGAGATAGGCGAACCCGTCGGGCGTGGTGAGGATGTTGTCCGGCTTGATGTCGCGGTGCACCAGGTCGTCGGCGTGCGCGGCGTCCAGGGCGGCCGCCACCTGTCTGATCAGCTCGACGGCGTCGTGCGGGTCCAGCGGCGCGCTGGCCCGCAGCAGCGCGCGCAGATTCTCGCCCTCGACGAGGCGCATATCGATGTAGAGGTGCCCGTCGATCTCCCCGTAGTCGTGGATCGGGATGACGTGCGGTTCCTTGAGCCGGGCCGCGGCGTGCGACTCGCGCCGGAACCGCTCGCGGTAGACGGGGTCCTCGGCCAGCCGCTCGGGCAGCACCTTGATGGCGACGACACGGTCCTTGCCGCTGTCGTAGGCCTCGAACACCTCGCCCATGCCGCCGCGGCCGATCAGCCGGACCAGCCGGTACGGCCCGAATTCCGAACCGGCCTCGAGTGGTCTGCGCTGGGTCGTCATATCGATCCTCCGTGACGCGAACCGCCTCCCGGACGGTGGCGCGGCCCTGGCCGCGTGGTACTCGGATCAGCCGCCGAACACCGCGCACCCGTGCCCGATGTGCATGCCGGTGCCGACGGACACCGCGGTGGCCGCGGTGATGGCATGGTCGGGAACCTGCGCCACGCTGATCGTGTGCACGCCCGGCGTCGCCGGCACCCACTTCAGCAACGCGACCCCGCCGGTCGGCGCCACCGTGGCGAGCGGAATCCCGTTGTCGTAGAAGGACACCGGCGAGACGGCGTCGGTCACGAAGGCCTGGATCGTGTAGCCGCAGCCGGTTCCGAAATTGGTCGCGAGGCCGAAACCCAGGTCGGGTAGGACTGCGATCCGCGTGGCGGTGGCGTGCGCGCCGGGCGCGGCAGCCAATGCGATCGCGGCGGCGCCCGCGCAGGCGCTCGCCACCACGGTGGCGCGAACCCGCCGCCGTCGAGCATTCCGGTCAACGTGCATTCTTTACCCCTTCCGGGACGCCGACCCCTCCGATGGTATCGCTACCGACCCGACGGCTCGAGCCATCCGCCGATCATGGTCGCCGTTTCGGTGATCACCAGTTCGCGATCGGCGGTCGCGGCGGGCCCGAGGGTGATGCGCAAGGCGGCGGCGAGGCCGGTGGTCACCATGACCAGCGCCTTCGCGTCGAGCTCGTCCTCCGGACACGGCCCGAGCCGGTGCAGCAGATAGGCCCGGGTGAGGACGAGCAACCTGCGCTCCAGCCCGAGCAGCCCGAATCCGGGCACGGCGGCGGCCGCCGACAGCGCGCGTACCAGACCTTCTCGCGCCGACACCACGTCGACGATCGCGTGCAGGCTGGCCGCGACCGATTCGCGCGTGGACAGCGTCATCCCCGCCCGCACCGTCTCGGCGAAGCGCTCCTCGAGTTCGGTGAGCAGCCGATCGCGCAGCACCCCGACGATCTCGTCCTTGTCCGCGAAGTACCGGTACAGCGACCCGATGCTCATGCCCGCGTGCGCGGCGATGCGATTGGTGGAGGTGTCCACGATGCCGCGCTCGGCGAAAAGCTGAGCGGCGGCGGTCAGGATGCGTTCCCGCGACTCCCTCGCGCGCGGCTGCTTGGGCGCTTTCCGCCGGTTCGGCGCGGTGTTCCCGGTCATCGATCGACCGGCCGCAAAAGCGAGTAGAAGGTGAGCATGAACTCACTTTAGTGTTTCGACATGGCTATCGATACGGTGGACGAGGCCGAACCCGCCGCCCCGACCGAATTCCGCTACTGGCTGCGCGTCGAGGATCCGTCGATCCAGCGGATTCGGCGAATCATGAAGCGCGCTTTGCGATTCGATCCGCAACCGTCGGACGATCTGGTCCGTTCCTTCGCGGCGGCCTACTTCGAGGCCGACCCAGTGGCCGAGGCGTTCGTCGACGAGGTCTATCTCGGCGAACCCGGCCCGAAAGCGGGACGGGCCATGCTCGACCGAGCGCTGACGCACGGCGTCGGCGCGGTGCCGGACGCGCCCGCATCGCTGGTGCGGCTGTTCGAGGAGTTCGAGACGCCCCCGCCATGGCTGGACCGCGAGCTGATCGAACGGGGCGCGCGGGTGTTCCGCCGGTGGGGCACTTCGGTGTTCAGCTTCGCCACGACCAGCACGCTCGAGATGTACTCGGAGAGCTCGATCGCCAAACCCCTGTCCTACACCGGCGGCTACGCGGGACAGCGTGCGCACAAACGCCAGCTGGAGACCGTGCGCTTCTGGATCGATGTGTCCGAACCCGGCGGCTTGTCGCCCGGCGCGCGCGGACGGCAGACCGCCATGCGGGTGCGAATCATGCACGTGTTCATCCGGCGCAAGCTGCTGAGCAGGCCGGAGTGGCAGCGCGCGGCGTGGGGTGTGCCGATCAGCGTCGGCGACGCCACGCTCACCCTGATGGCGGGCAGCGTGGTCCCCGGACTCGCGCTGTGGAGCGCGGGTTTCCAGACCACGCGGGCGGAAATCGAAGCCACCATGCATTTCTGGCGCTACGTCGGGCACTTGCTCGGCGTGCAGCCGGATTGGTATCCGACCGATCTGCGCACCGGCGCGCAGCTGATGTTCGCCGCCTTCGTCAAGCGGGCGCACACGGCGGGCGCCGACGGAGCCGAACTCGTCGAGTCCTACCTTCCGGCCTTCCGGCCGAAGCCGGAAACGCCGTGGCGCAAGCGAATCCGCGACGAGCTCAACTACCGCGCGCAGATCGGCTACACCGGTTTCTGGCTGCCGCCCGCCACCTACGCCGCGCACGTCATGCCACGGCGCTTTCCGTGGATCCTCTACCCGATCCTGCGCACGCCGGTGATCTTCGGTCTCGAGACGCTGCGCCGCACCGTTCCCGGACTGGACGGCCTCGCCGACCGGTTTCAGCGCGACCGCCGAGAAGCGTGGTACCGCAACGAAGTCGGCGACCGCGCCGCCGAGTTCACCCCCGTCGAGGAATTCCGACGGTGAGCGCCCGGCGGCGCGGATGCCTCACTCCACCAGCACCGACAGCGATTCGGCGACGCCGTGAAAGACCCGCATAGCACTTCCCTTCGCTCAGGCGGTCGGTCCGCCGGCCACGTAGATGACCTGACCGGAGACGAATCCGGCGCCCTCGCCGACCAGGAAGGAGACCGTGTTGGCGATGTCTTCCGGCTTGCCGGTGCGCCCGACCGGGATCTGCTTGGCGGCCGCCTCGACGAACTGCTCGAAGCTCACGCCGATCCGCTCGGCGGTGGCGGCGGTCATGTCGGTCTCGATGAAGCCGGGGGCGATGGCGTTGACCGTGACGCCGAACTTGCCGAGTTCGATGGCCAGCGTCTTGGTGAAGCCCTGCAGGCCCGCCTTCGCCGCCGAGTAGTTGGCCTGGCCGCGGTTGCCCAGCGCGGAGGTGCTCGACAGGTTGACGACGCGGCCCCACTTGGCCTCGGTCATGTACTTCTGGGTGGCGCGGCTCATCAGGAACGAGCCGCGCAGGTGCACGTTCATCACCGAGTCCCAGTCGGCGACGCTCATCTTGAACAGCAGGTTGTCGCGGGTGATGCCCGCGTTGTTCACCAGCACCGTCGGCGCGCCCAGCTCGTCGGCGACCCGCTGCACGGCGGCGCCCGCGGACTGCTCGTCGGAGACGTCGACGCCCACCGCGAGCGCCCTGCCGCCCGCCGCCTCGATCTCCTCGACGACGGGCTTGCACGCGGCCTCGTCCAGGTCGAGGACAGCGACCGCGAAGCCGTCGGCGGCGAGCCTGCGGGCGGTGGCGGCGCCGATGCCGCGGGCGGAACCGGTGACGATGGCCGTGCGGGAAGTCGGGGCGCTCATGGTTCTCCTGACTGTCGAGGATGGTCCGTTTCGAGGGACACCCATAAAATACAACTAAGCCAATACGTCTCCAATAGGCGCGGCCGTCCGGTCCATCGGCTGTACGATTCACCCGGTGACCACTCCCTCGCGGCCCGCCGCCACTCGCTCTCCCGGACGTCCGGCTTCGGCCACCCGCGAACAGGTCATCGAACTCACCCGCCGCGCCTTCCTGGCCGGTGAACGCGTCGACGTGCAGGCCATCGCCGCAGAGCTAGGACTCAGCCGCGCGTCGATCTACCGCTGGTTCGGCTCGCGGGACGGCCTGCTCGGCGCGATGCTCGTCCAGGAGTACGAGCAGATGATCGCCCGCGCCGACGCCAAGCGACGGTCGCGCGGCGCCGAACGCATCCTCGAGGTGCTCGACCGCGTCGCACGCTGGGAGGCGGTGAACGAGCCATTCCGGCTCTACTTCGAGAACGAACCGATCTCGGGCTTACGCATCCTCACCGCCAGCGACGGACCGGTCCAGCCGCGCGCGGTCGCCGCCGTCGCCGAACTCATCGCCCGTGTAGAGGAAGAGGACGGCTACCAACCGCCACTGGAGCGAGAACTGTTGGCCTACACGCTGGTTCGGATCGGCGAGGCGTTCCTCTACACCGACACCGCGGCGGGCATCCGCAACGACGTGGACCGGCTGCGCGAGGTGCAGTCGGTGCTGCTCGGCATCACCGCGCAAGACGGCTCCGCCTGACCGGGCCGCCGAGTTCGCCGGGGCCCGCGCCGAATCTCGCGCGGACAAAGCACGGTCCGCGGCGGTCGGTGTGTGGCAATCTAACAACCCGACATTCGCACCGACGACCTTCGGGAGCCGATCGCATGGCAGCACTTCGCCAGTGGCCCACCGCATTCGGCGCGATCGATTACGATCAGCTGCCCGTCGCGCTCGAGGAACTCGCGCGGGCGCACGCGCGCCGCGCGTTGGCCTGCACCGGATCTCGCGAACCGCTCGCGCTGATCGACCAGGCCGTCTCGATCGGCGCGTGTGCCGAGTCGCTGCTCAAAGCCGTACTCGCCGGAATAGACATCCACCTGGTCCGCGGGCACATGGCGGGTCTCGAGACGACGCTGACGCTGGCCGGGCGGCCGGAGAATCCAGACCGACCGCTGCCCGACCTGTGGACGCTCGGCGGGCTCGAGGCGGCCCAGGTGCTGAACCGGGTCACGCCCCCGGACATCCACTTGCCCGAGGCGCTGCTCACGCGGATCGTCACGGTGCGCGACTCCGCCATCCACATGGGTTTCGTGAATCGCGACGAGAGCGAACGGGCTCTCGCCGATCTGGTCGTTCTCGTCGATCGGGTGCTGGCCATCCGCCGTGCGCTCGGCCAAGACACCGACTGGGCCGCGTTCTGGTCGCCGATCCATCTGGAGCGCGCCGACGCCCTCTTGCGCCAACGCGCCGAACCGGTCGTCGAGCTGATCGAACTGAGCGAGCAGAGCCTTCCGCTGCTGCTCGACGCGGCGGTGACCGACGCGGACCCGCTCGAGGTCATGGCGCCGGTGGCCGGACCGCCGGGCTGGACCGCGGTGCGCAAGGAGGCGTTCCTGGCGTTTCACCGCGACCGCGCGCTGCATCCCACCTGCCCGAACGAACGCACCTTCGTCATCACGGTCGAGGGGCGGGTCGTCGGCGCGGCCCGGCTCGAACCGCACGGCGACGAGGTGGAGGCGGGCGTGTGGATCGGCCGCTCGCACCGTGGGCGCGGCATCGGCGGCCGCGTCGCCACCGAGTTGCGCGCGCTCGCCACACGATCCGGAGCCCGCCGCATCACCGCCGTGACCACGCCGGACAACATCGCGGCACGGCAGCTCATCGACACCGGACTCGGCGCGCGACCGCACGTGCGAGGCGACGAGGTCATCGGCACCGCGGAGCTGGGCTGACCGAGCGATCGTCCTCAGTCACCGCGCAGGTGGTCGAGCAGCACCGCGACGTGGCTGTGCTCGGGATCCTTCGCCGCGGTCACCAGGGTCACGGGATGCTCGGCGGCGAGCTCGCGCAGTTCGCGAAGACCCCGCCGCTGCGCGTCGCCGGACAGCTCGGCCTCGTAGCGCCTGGCGAACTCGGTGAAGTCGGCGGCGGAGTCGTGGTGGAACCAGGTGCGCAGGTCGTTCGAGGGCGTGATCTCCTTGTCCCACAGGTCGATTCGGGCGCGCTCCTTGCTGATGCCGCGCGGCCACAGCCGGTCGACGAGCACCCGGCGGCCGTCGTCGTCGCTGGGGTCGTCGTAGATCCGCTTGGTCCGGAATTCACCCACGATCGTGTCCTTCCGATGCGTCCCTGTTCACTGCACGACGAGCACGACCAACCGGCGCGGGCCGTGCACACCGGGCGTCGCCGCGTCGGCGGTGGCCGACGGGCCGCCGACCAGGATGGTTTGCCGGCGCGGATCGAGCCGGTCCATCACCTCCGGCAGCGAGGCGAGGAGCTGTTCGGCTCGCACCACGCAGACGTGGCAGTCGGGCGCGAGCGTGGCGGGGCGGCGACTCTGTCCCTCGCCGCCGTCGAGCACGAGGATGCCGGAATCGGCGGCCGCGGCCGCGCAGGTGGTGACCACCGCGTCGACCTGCTCCATCTCGCCGGTCGTCGCCAGCGGGCTATCGGGGACGATGCGGTGGCCAACCTCGGCCGCCCATCCGGCCAGCCATTCGGCGGGCAGTCCGTCGGGTGCGATGACCGAGCGCGCACCGTGCTCGCGCAGCGCGGCGCGCACCTGATCCGGGATGTCCGCCGCGGTGATCCGGCGCAGCTGCGCACCGTGATGCTCCATGCGTTCGGCGAACAAGTCGACCAGCGCCGCGAGATCGCCGGGCTCGACGCCGGTTCCCTGGCGGGTGACCGCGTTCGGCACCGGCACGACCCGTTCGTCGTCGGGTAGCTCGACCAGCGCGTCCCTGATCCGGCGCAGCAGGTCCTCGCGAGAATTCACGTGCGCCACCACCCGCTCGCGTTCACCCAATATCCCACTCCCCCAGCGGTTTCCACCGCCTCCCCGAACATTTCCGGACAGGCGTCGCGATCGTACCGCAGGATCGGCGGCACCGCTCAGACTCCAGCTTCGACGGTTTGCTCGCCCCGGCGTGCGGGCGCGCCGAGGATCAGCCCGTTGTCGTCGGCGTCGACGCGCACCCTGTCGCCCGAGCCGAACTGGCCATCCAGCGGCAACCGGGACAGCGCGATGATGCCGCGCCCCGGTTCCGCCTCGATGACCGAGTGCAGCAGGCGCTCGGAACCGGAGAACCGCTCAGAGATGTCGTCGAAGGAACTGATCGAACTCGGCCAACCCTCGGTCATGTTCACCTCACTGCGTCCTGCGCACCCGGTGCGCCAACGGGATCACGGACGGCGCCGGACGAGACGGCGCCGGAACTGCTCACGGTTCACGCTCGTGCTATCGCATGGCAGACGCCGTGCGACCACGGGAGATCGCCCTCCCGCTCCATCGCAACGTACCGCCGTGTCGCCCGGGGTGGCAACCAATCGGTTCGTGATCGACTCGATACTGGCTAACCAGCCGCTACCGGTACGGGCGCTGGCCTATCCTGCAAGGCATGTCCACCGGCACCGGCCCTGTTCCGCCGCGGCCGGGCGACGGTCGTGATCGAGTGGTACCCATGTGCCGCACCCTCGCCGAACTCGACGCCTCCGTCGCCGATTGCTTCGCCTGCCCGCGCCTCGTGGCGTGGCGGGAACTGGTCGCGCGCGAGAAGCGCGCCGCGTTTCGCGACGAAACCTATTGGGGCCGACCGGTTCCCGGCTTCGGGCCGCCCGACGCCAGGCTGCTGATCATCGGGCTCGCCCCCGCCGCGCACGGCGGCAACCGCACCGGGCGCATGTTCACCGGCGACCGCAGCGGTGACGTGCTCTATGCCGCCATGCACGCCGTCGGCCTCGCGAACCAGCCGACCTCGGTGCGTCGTGGTGACGGCCTCGAACTGCTCGGCGCCCGGGTCACCGCGCCCGTGCACTGCGCGCCGCCGGACAACAAGCCGGCTCCCGACGAACGCGATCGGTGCCGCGGCTGGCTGGACATCGAACTCGGATTGCTGGCCCCGACGGTCCGGTCGGTCGTGGTGCTAGGCGCGTTCGGCTGGCAGGCCGCGCTGCCCGCGCTCGCCGAGGCGGGCTGGGTGGTGCCGCGCCCGCGCCCGAAGTTCGGGCACGGCGTGCGGGTCACGCTGGCGCCCGCCGTGGCGGGTCGCGCGGAACTGGAGTTGTTCGGCTGCTACCACGTCAGCCAGCAGAACACCTTCACCGGACGATTGACCCCCGCGATGCTCGAACAGGTACTCGCCGACGCGGCGACAGCGGCGGGACTGCATCCACGCACGCCGCGCTGACACACGCGGGTGCCACCGGGACACCCCGGTCGACGTCATGCCGGGCTGGTGCGGCGGTGGAGGGCGAGTTGGAGTTCCAGTAGGAGGCGGTTCGCAGGGTCGGCGAGGGCGACACCGGTGATGGCCTCGGCGCGGCGCAGCCGGTAGCGCAGCGTGTTCGGGTGCACCCGCAGGGTCGAGGCCGCGCGCCGCACGTCGCCGTGCTCGCGCAGGTAGCCTTCGACGCTCTCGCCGAGATGTGCGCCGTGGTCGCGATCGTAGTCGAACAGCGCCCGCAGCCGCGGGTCGTGCAATTCGGCTCGGGTGGCGAGCAAATCGAGGATCTCTCCGAGCAGCACGGCGGTGCGGGATTCGGCGAGGGTGGTCACCCGGCCGTGCGGGAAGGTGGCCGCGGTGCTGTCCAGCACCCGGTCGACCTCGGCGCGCGCGGCGGCCACCTGGGTGAGGTCGGCGACCGGAATGGCGATGGCCGCGCGCAGGATCGCCCCGCGCCCGGTCTCCAGCTGGTCGACCAGCTGCCGGGTCCACGCCGTGACCGACGGCGCGGACCGATACCCGGGCAGCAGCACGTAGACGCGGTCGCCGAGCACGGTCGCGATCGAGTCGGCCCGAAACGAGCTCGCGTGCAAGCGGATCACACTGCCGATCTCCGAATGCTCCGCGCCCGCGGGCGCGTTCAAGGCGAATCCGACGACGGCCGCCGGCCCACGCACGGGAATGCGCAGTGCGCCTGCCACGGACGGGATGTCGACGCCCTCGCCGTGCGCACCGAAAAGCCTATGCAGCAACAAGGTTTCGGTCGACGGCGCGTCCAAGGCCCGCGCGATGATGCGGGCGGCGACGGCGGCCGCGCCGCGCAGCACCTCCGCGGCATCCGGTTTGAACGGCCGGTCCCCCTGCTGCAACCAGATCGAGCCGAGCGTGCGCGACCGGCCGTCGGCGGCCGTGGCGTGAATGCCGACGACCAAGCGGCGCTTGATGTTCAGCTCCGCGCGCGCGGGCAGGTCGATCACCTCGTCGCCGCGGCGCAGCCGGTCGAACACGCCCCAGTCCTGGAGCACCCGCAGGTAGTCGCGCGGTCCCTCGCGGCCGAGGATGGACAGGATGCGCAGTTCGTCGGCCGATTCGTCGGAGGCGGAATAGGCCAGCACGTGCGAGTGCGCGTCCTCGATCGAGACCATGCCGCCCGCGTTCTGCGCGACGATCTGGGCCAGCCCGAACAGGTCGGTATCGGTGGTCAGCGGGTCCTCGGCCGGTCCGCCGCGGCCCGCCCGGTCGAGGACGCGGCGCACCAGCGCGAGCACCGTGTCCCAGCGGGCCCTGCGGTCGACGACGACCACGGCGACCCGCGAGCGCCGAGCGGCCGCGCGCACCGCGGCGGATTCCGCGGTCGACTTGAGCAGCACCGCCCGCGGACGCCGCTCCGGCGGTCGGGCGGCCAGCTCGTCCAGCCAGGCCAGCACCGCGGACTCCGGCACGCCGACCAGCAACGACATATCCGCCGGAACCGAAGGCGACTCGCCGAGGTCGTCGCCGTCCAATAGCGCCACTGAGCGGATCGCGACCGCGTCACCGTCGGGCGCTTCGACCGGATCGGTGACGGTGCTGTCGAGCGCGTCGAGCAGTTCGCGCAGCGGCACACCCGCCGGACGGTTCGGTTCCTCGGTGACCACGCTCACACCTTCCCGCCCGATCGGCTTCGGCCGACCGGACAACAACTCCACCCCATCTTTGTCCCATCGGCCGATCCGGCGCGGGGCTTTCGCGGAGTTGACTGCGCTGACCAGCTCCGACCAGGCAGGAGGATCCATGGACGCCATCGCGACCACACCCACGCCCGTCAACGAACCCGTCGGCAGCTTCGCCCCCGGCACACCCGAACGGGGGCGGCTGCGTGCCGAACTGACCAAGCTCGCCGCGACGCCGACCGAGGTACACCACGTCATCGGCGGTAAGCATCGCCGCACGGCCGGACCGGTCGTCGAAGTGGTGCAGCCGCACCGGCACGCCGCGGTGCTCGGCACCCTCACCTTCGCCGAGGCCCGCGACGTCCAGGACGCCATCGAGGCAGCCGCCGCGGCCGCACCGGGCTGGCGTGCGCTCTCGTTCGAGGACCGGGCCGCGGTGTTCTTGCGCGCCGCCGATCTGCTTGCCGGGCCGTGGCGGGAAACCCTCGCCGCGGCGACGATGCTCGGTCAATCCAAGACCGCGTACCAGGCCGAGATCGACGCGCCGTGCGAACTGGTCGACTTCTGGCGGTTCAACGTGCACTTCGCGCGCCAGATCCTGGCGGAGCAGCCGATCTCCACGCCGGGCGTGTGGAATCGGCTGGAGTACCGGCCGTTGGAGGGCTTCGTCTACGCGATCACCCCCTTCAACTTCACCGCTATCGCGGGCAATCTGCCGACCGCGCCCGCGCTGATGGGCAACACCGTGCTGTGGAAGCCCGCGCCGACCCAGGCGGTGGCCGCGTACTGGACGATGAAGCTGCTGGAGGCTGCGGGGCTGCCGCCCGGCGTGATCAACCTGGTGCACGGGGCGGGTCCGGAGGTCTCGGACGTGGCGCTGGCCGACCCGCGCCTGGCCGGTGTGCATTTCACCGGATCCACCGCGACCTTCCGCCACCTGTGGCGCACCGTGGCGACGAATCTCGATCGCTATCAAGGCTATCCGCGTCTGGTGGGTGAGACCGGCGGCAAGGACTTCGTGCTCGCGCACGCCTCCGCCGACCCGGACGTGCTCACCACGGCGCTGCTGCGCGGGGCGTTCGACTACCAGGGCCAGAAGTGCTCGGCCGCCTCGCGCGCGTTCATCCCGAAATCGGTGTGGGCGAGGATGGGCGCCGACCTGGTCGACAAGGCGAACGCGCTGACCTACGGCGACGTCACCGATTTCGGCAACTTCGGCGGCGCGCTCATCGATCGCCGCGCCTTCGACAAGAATGCCGAGGCCATCGCCCGGGCGAAGGCGACGCCGGGTCTGACCATCGCGGCGGGCGGCCGCACCGACGACAGCGTCGGCTATTTCGTCGACCCGACCGTGCTGCTCGGCGACGATCCCACCGACGAGGCGTTCCGCACCGAGTACTTCGGACCGATCCTGGCGGTGCACGTCTACGACGACGCGGCGCCCGGATCCTTCGCCGCGGCGATGGAATTCGTCGACCGTGGCGCGGCCTACGGGCTCACCGGCTCGATCGTCGCCGACGACCGCGCCGCCGTGGCGGCGGCCACCGACCGGCTGCGCTTCGCCGCGGGCAACTTCTACGTCAACGACAAACCGACCGGCGCCGTGGTCGGCCAGCAGCCGTTCGGGGGGTCTCGCCTGTCGGGCACCAACGACAAGGCGGGCTCGCCGCAGAACCTGCTGCGCTGGGTCTCGCCGCGCACCATCAAGGAGACCTTCGTGCCGCCCACCGACCACCGCTACCCGCACCAGGCCGCGGCTGCTCCCACGTCCGATGCCGAGACGGAGGTGCGGTGATGCCCGCCGGACTGCTGCGGCCCGCCCTGCTCGCGGCGGCCCGCTCCCCCAGGCTGGAGCGCGGCGTCACGCGGATGCGCGCCACCCGCTCGCTGGTCGACCGCTTCGTCGCGGGCTCGACCGAGCCGCAGGCCATCGCCGCCACCGGAGCGCTGCGGAGTACCGGCCGATTCGTCACCATCGACTACCTCGGCGAAGACACCACCGACCTCGCCCGGGCACGCGACACCGTGGCACACTACCGTGCACTGCTCACGGCGCTCGCCGAACTGCCCGACACCACCGGGCCGGGAACCGTAGGCGCGCTGGAGGTTTCGCTGAAACTCTCGGCGCTCGGCCAATCCCTGCCGCGCGACGGACACCGGATCGCGCTCGACAACGCCCGCGAGATCTGCGCCGCCGCGCACGACGCGCGGGTCGCGGTCACCGTCGACGCCGAGGACCACACCACCACCGACTCGACGCTGTCGATCGTGCGGGATCTGCGGGTGGACTTCCCCGGCACCGGCACCGTGCTCCAGGCCTACCTGCGGCGCACCGAGGCCGACTGCCGCGACTTCGCGGGCCCAGGGTCGCGCATCCGGCTGTGCAAGGGCGCGTACCGGGAGCCGGAGTCGGTGGCCTACCAGTCGACCGCCGAGGTGGACGCCGCCTACCTGCGGTGCCTGCGGATCCTGATGGACGGCGCGGGCTATCCGATGGTCGCCACCCACGACCCGGCGATGATCGAGGCGGCCCAGCGCTACGCCGACGAGGTCGACCGGAAGGCGGACGAGTTCGAGTTCCAGATGCTCTACGGCATCCGCGACGCCGAGCAGCGCCGCCTCGCCGCGGACCGCCATCGAGTGCGGGTCTATCTGCCCTACGGCGACCAGTGGTACGGCTACTTCATGCGCAGGCTCGCCGAACGGCCCGCCAACCTGGTGTTCTTCCTGCGCGCCTTGGCGCCCGCCAACCGGCGCTGACCATCGAACCGACCGCCCGGGTTGTCCAGTCGGACAACCCGGGCGGAACATTATTTATCCAACTCACCGATCACACCGTGTTCGTGGTCCGATTAGCTGACTGCCACCAGTGTGATCTGCGTTACCGCGCGTGTCCCGCGACCCGGGCGCGCCGAAACGCAGCGGAGAAAGGAACCCGCATGTCCCTCGCGGAGTTGCGCCACCAGATGTTGCGCCGCAAACCCCTCGTCGAAGTCGAGGACGAGACGCCCACCGACGAACGGTTGGCCAAACACCTCGGCGTATGGCAACTCACCGCGATCGGCGTCGGCGGCATCATCGGCGCGGGCATCTTCACCCTGGCGGGCAGCGTCGCGAACAAGACCACCGGTCCGGCCGTGCTGCTGTCCTTCCTGGTCGCGGGCCTGGCCAGCGCGGCGGCCGCGCTGTGTTACGCGGAGTTCGCCGGCATGGTGCCGAAGGCGGGATCGGCCTACACCTACGGCTACGTCTCGCTGGGTGAGTTCGTCGGCTGGTTCATCGGGTGGGATCTGCTGCTGGAGTACATCGCCGTCGCGGCGGTCGTCGCGATCGGCGTCTCCGGGTACTTCGGGTTCCTGCTCGATCAGGTGGGCCTCACGCTGCCCGACTGGATGCTCGGCGCCTCCGGCACCGGCGAGGGCCACGTGGTGGACGTGTTCGCGATGGTGTTCTGCCTCGGCACGGCGTGGGTGCTCTCGCGCGGCATCCGCAGCGTCGGCCGGTTCGAGACGGTGGCCGTCGGCATCAAGGTCGCCCTTGTCCTGCTGATCATCGTGCTCGGCGTCTTCCAGATCGACAGCTCGAACTACACCCCGTACTTCCCGTACGGCACCGGCGCGGTGATGACGGGCGCGGCCACGGTGTTCTTCGCCGTGTTCGGCTACGACGCGATGAGCACGGCGGCCGAGGAGTCGGTCGACGGCAAGAAGCACCTGCCCAAGGCGATCCTGTACTCGCTGGCCATCGCGATGGTGCTGTACGTGCTGGCGACCCTGGTGCTCACCGGCATGCAGAAGTACACCGAGATCGACCCGGAGAGCGGCTTCTCCAGCGCCTTCGAGGCCGTTGGCATGCCGGGCATCGCCAACATCATCGCGGTCGGTGCCATCGTCGGCATCATCACCGTGGTGCTCACCTTCATGCTCGGCGTGACCCGGGTCTGGTACTCGATGAGCCGCGACGGCCTGCTGCCCGAGTGGTTCGCCAAGACCCATCCGGAGCGCAAGGTGCCGACCCGCGTGACGTGGATCGTCGGCATCGGGTCGGCCCTCCTCGCGGGCCTGCTGCCGATCAACCTGGTCGCCGAGCTGACCAACATCGGCATCCTGAGCGCATTCGTGGTGGTCTGCGTGGCGGTGCTGGTGTTCCGCTACACCCGGCCCGAGGTGCCGCGCACCTTCCGGCTGCCGTTCATGCCGGTGGTGCCGATCGTCGGCATCGTGTTCTCGGTGTGGCTGATCCTGTCGCTGCCGTGGGAGACCTGGGCGCGCTTCGGGACCTGGTTGGTGGTGGGCCTGGTGATCTACATCGGGTACTCGCGCACCCACTCCAAGCTCCAGCAGACCGCTCCCGGCGCGCACAACGCGGTCGGCTCGGTGCGTGAATGAGGGGCGGCGCGGCGAGGCCTCGAGGATTGTTCGGATGAACACTTCCGAATCGAATTGGATTCGCTACGGTGAGCCGGTGACCAGGAAAGATTCACCAGCACCACCACCTCAGGCCCCGCCGCGCCGTAGTCGCACGCCGGTCCCCCTGGACGACATCGACCGCGTTCTGCTCGACGAGCTGGCGCGCGACGGCCGCATGACCAACAACGCGCTGGCGGCCGCGGCCGGTATCGCGCCGTCGACCTGCCTCGGGCGAGTGCGGGCCCTGGTGGAGCGCGGCGTGATCCGCGGCTTCCATGCCGACATCGACCCGTCCGCGCTCGGCCGGGGCTTGCAGGCGATGATCGCCGTGCGGCTGCACGGTAATTCGCGCAAGCACCTCGCCGAGTTCGGCAGGCGGCTCGCTACGCTCGTCGAGGTGCTCAACGTGTACTTCATCGCGGGCGCCGACGACTACCTCGTCCACGTCGCCACCGCGGACACCGACGAGCTGCGCACTTTCGTGCTGAAGCACCTGAGCGCGAATCCCGCGGTGTCCTCGACGGAGACGATCCTCATCTTCGAGCACCTGCGGCCGCAGACACCGGCGCACTGAGTCATCGAACGCTCGGCGTCGTCGAACGCTCAGCCGCGACGAGCCGTTCCGTGGTCGGCTACACCGACACGCGGTCGCTTTCCGGCGCGCCCGCGATCCCGCGCGAGTCGGGCGCGCTGAGCCGGACCACGTCGGCCGACCGGTCGTCGGGCTGCTCGTTGGCGCGCAGTTCGGCCTCGACGCGCACCCGGTAGGTCTCGATCTCGCGCTCGATCCCCTCCTCGCCCCAGCCGAGGTACGGGGCGACCAGGCGCGCCACCTCGGCCGCGACCAGCACGCCGCGATCACCGGTCTCCACTGAAACCCGGGTGCGGCGGGTGAGGATGTCGTCGAGGTGCAGCGCGCCCTCGTGGGTCACCGCGTAGACGAACTCGGCCCGTAGGTAGCGGGAATTGCCCAGCGGCGCACCGAGTTCCGGCTGCGCGAGGATGATCTCGCGCAGTTCGCCGACGGCGCTGCCATAGCGGCCGAGCAGGTGCTCGACCGTGGCCAGATCGACGCCGAACTCGTCGGCGAGGCGGGCACGGGACAGCGAGAGCTCGCGGTACCCGTGCGCGCCGACCAGCGGCACCCGCTCGGTGCACGACCGGGCGACCCGCCCCGGCAGATCCGCGACGGCCGCATCGATGGCGTCCTTGGCCATCACCCGGTAGGTGGTGTACTTGCCGCCCGCGACGATCACCAGGCCCGGCACCGGCGTCGCCACGGTGTGCTCGCGCGAGAGCGCGCTGGTCTGCTCGGAGGCGCCCGCGAGCAGCGGCCGCAGCCCGGCGTAGACGCCCACGATGTCGTCGTGGCCGATGGGCTGCTCGAGCAGCCGATTCACCTGGGCGAGAATGTAATCGATATCGGCGCGGGTGGCGGCGGGGTGGGCCAGATCGTGGTCCCAGTCGGTGTCGGTGGTGCCGATGACCCAGTGGTCCTCGCTCCACGGGCACGGGATCACGAACAGCAGGCTCTTCTCGGTCTCGGTGATCAGGCCGGTCTCGGAGTCGATGCGATCGCGCGGGACGACGATGTGCACGCCCTTGGAGGTGCGGATACGGAAATCGCCCGCGCCGCCGAGCATTTCCTGGATCTCGTCGGTCCACGGCCCGGCCGCGTTGACGGTGCGCTTGGCCCGCACCGGGATGTGCCGACCGCTCTCCAGGTCGTGCACCAGCGCGCCGACGATCCGGCCGTCCTCGCGCAGGAAGTCGACGACCCTGGCGCTGGAGGCGACAAGCGCGCCGTGGCTCGCGGCCGTGCGCGCCAGCATCATGGTGTGGCGCGCGTCGTCGAGCTGGCCCTCGTAGAAGCTCACACCGCCGCGCACGGTCCCGCGCTTGGCGCCGGGGAAACGCTTCAGCGTCGCCCGCCTGCCCAGGTGCCGATGATGCTGCGGCACACCGCGTCCCGCGCCGAGCACGTCGTACACGCCGACGCCCGCGCCGACCCAGGCCCGGTCCAGACCGGGACGCTCCAGCGGGTAGACGAACTCGACGGGCTTGGCCAGGTGCGGCGCGAGGGTTTCCAGGATCAGCGAACGCTCCCGCAGCGCCTCGAAGACCAGGGCGAAGTTGAGCTGCTTGAGGTAGCGCAGGCCGCCGTGGACCAGCTTCGACGACCGGCTCGAGGTGCCGGAGGCGTAGTCGCGGGCCTCGACGAGCCCGACGCTGAGCCCACGGGTCACCGCGTCGAGCGCGGCGCCCGCGCCGACGACGCCAGCGCCGATGACCAGCACGTCCAGTTCGGTGCTCGCCATGGCGTCCAGGGCGCGGGTGCGCTCGGCCGGACCCAGTGCGACGGGGGCGGTGAGAGAACGGTCGACCATGTCGGTCTCCTTCTGTTCGAATCGTGGTGCGCGCGTGCGCATGTGGTCTGTGTGGGCGGGCGGCTCAGTGCGCGGGCGCCCAGTCGAGGGTGCGGCCGATGGCCTTGCGCCAGCCCTCGTATCCGGTGGCCCGTTGCGGCTCGGTCCATTCCGGTCGCCAGCGCCTGGATTCGCGCCAGTTCTCGCGCAATTCGTCTGTGCCGCCCCAGAATCCGACCGCCAGCCCCGCGGCGTAGGCGGCGCCGAGCGCGGTGGTCTCCGCCACCACCGGACGGCTCACCGGCACCCCGAGCACGTCGGCCTGGATCTGCATGCAGAGGTTGTTGGCGGTGACTCCCCCGTCCACCTTCAGCACCTCCAGCGCCACACCGGAGTCCTTGAACATCGCGTCGGCGACGTCGCGGGTCTGGTAGCAGATCGCCTCGAGGGTGGCGCGGGCGATGTGGGCGTTGGTCGCGTACCTGGTCAGCCCGACGATCGCGCCGCGCGCGTCGGAGCGCCAGTGCGGCGCGAACAGGCCGGAGAACGCCGGGACGAAATACACCCCGCCGTTGTCGGCGACCTCGCCGGCCAGCGTCTCGCTCTGCGAGGCGCCCTGGATGATGCCGAGTTGGTCGCGCAGCCACTGCACCGCCGAGCCGGTGACGGCGATCGAGCCCTCCAGCGCGTAGACCGGGTCCTGTCCGGCGAATTGGTAGCAGACGGTGGTGAGCAGCCCGTTCTTCGACCGAACCGGTGTGCCGCCGGTGTTGAGCAGCAGGAAATTGCCGGTGCCGTAAGTGTTCTTGGCCTCGCCCGCGGACAGGCACACCTGCCCGATCATGGCCGCCTGCTGATCGCCGACCGCCGCGGCCACCGGGATCTCGCCCGCCAGCGGGCCGTGCGCGGTGGTCCGGCCGTAGCCCGCGGGATCCGACGACGGACGGATGGACGGCAGCATGGCGCGCGGAATGTCGAACAGCGCGAGCAGTTCGTCGTCCCAGTCCAACGTTTCCAGGTTCATCAGCATGGTGCGGCTGGCGTTGGTCACGTCGGTGACGTGCACACCGCCGCGGACACCGCCGGTGAGGTTCCACAGCAGCCAGGTGTCGATGGTGCCGAACAGGGCCTCACCGCGTTCGGCCGCCGCGCGCAGGCCGTCGACGTTCTCCAGCAGCCAGCGGATCTTGCCGCCAGCGAAGTAGGTGGCTGGCGGCAGCCCGGTGCGGTGGCGGATCAGTTCGCCCGCACGGGATTCCAGCTCGGCGGCGATCCGGTCGGTGCGCGTGTCCTGCCAGACGATCGCGTTGTGGTACGGCCGTCCGGTGCGGCGGTCCCAGACCACGGTGGTCTCGCGCTGATTGGTCACGCCGATCGCGGCCAGGTCGGCGGCGCGCAGGCCGTGCGAGTTGAGCGCCGTCTGGATGACGGCCGACGTGCGTTCCCAGATCTCGACCGGATTGTGCTCGACCCAGCCGGGCCGCGGCAGGATCTGCTCGTGTTCGAGCTGGTGCTGGGCGACGACCGCGCCCGCGTGGTCGAAGACCATGAAGCGGGTGCTCGTGGTCCCCTGGTCGACCGCACCGATGAGGTCAAGCATGCGTCTCTCCGTTGCTCCGTTGTCCGGCGCGCGCGGCGGCCGGTACGCCATGCCGAAGGTAGGCAGCGGCGAAGTCCGCGACAACGGTGCGTGTTCGACAATGTCGAACGTTCTAGGTTTCCGCAGTACAGTCGAGTGCGTGCCGGGACCGATTCAGTCGATCGAACGGGCCGCCGCGATCCTGCGGGTGGTCGCCGAGGCGCCCTTCGGCGTCGGCGTCGGCGAGCTCGCCGGCGCGCTCGGCCTGCCCAAGGCGACGGCGCACGGTCTGCTGCGCACCTTGCAGCGAGTCGGCTACATCGAGCAGGACGACGCCACCGGCAAGTACCTGATCGGCGCCGCGGCCCTCGGGCTCGCCGACGCCCGGCTCGACACCAACGTGCTGCGCTCCTACGCGATGAACTGGGCCGACACCCTGGCCGCGCGGTCCGGCGAGTCGGTGCGGATCGGCGCGCTGCGCGGCGAGGGCGTGTCGATCGTGCACCACGTGTTCCGGCCCGACGGCACCGAGCAGACCCTGCGCGTCGGCATCGAACTCCCCCTGCACGCGACCGCGCTCGGCAAGGTATTGCTCGCCTACACACCGGGTTTGACCGAACGCGTCGCGAGCGCGCCGCTGCCCGCCTACACCCGGCGCACGGTGACCGCCCCGCGCGCCGTGCACGCCGAGATCGCGCGGGTGCGCGCGCAGGGCCACGCCGAGGACGTCGCCGAGTTCGCCTTCGAGCGGGCGTCGGTGGCGGCGCCGCTGCGCGACGCGGGCGGACGGGTGGTCGGCGCGCTCGGCGTTGTCGGCGCCGTCGACCGGGTGATCGATCCCGGCGTCCGTCCCAAACTCGTCGAGCTGGTGCGCGCGACCGCGGGCGCCATCTCCCGTGACCTGGGCGCCGACCGTCCACGGGTGCGCCCATGAGCGAGCGAATCGTGTACCAGCGCGCATCGCGCATGCCGGAGCCGAGCGCCAGCGAGGCGCAGGCATGAGCGCCGAACGGGGCCGCAACCGCTACGTGATGGCCATCGACCAGGGCACGACGTCGAGCCGCTCCATCCTGTACGACGCTGCGGGACAACTGGTTTCGATCGCCCAGCGCGAGCACCGGCAGCTGTATCCGGCGGCGGGCCGGGTCGAGCACGACGCCGCGGAGATCCGCCGCAATGTCGCGACGCTGGTCGATCGGGTGATCGCCAAGGCGGGCGTCGCCGCCGACCAGGTGGTGGCGATCGGCATCGCCAACCAGCGCGAGACGACGGTGCTGTGGGACAGGGAGACCGGCGCGCCTGTCGGCAACGCGATCGTCTGGCAGGACACCCGCACCGAGGAACTCGTCGCCCGGCTCGCGCGCAGGCCAGAGGCCGAGGAGGTGGTCCGGCACTGCGGATTGCCGCTGCTGAGTTACTTCGCGGCCCCGCGCATCCGGTGGCTGCTCGACCGCGACGAGCGGCTGCGCGAACGCGCCGAAAAGGGTTCGGTGCTGTTCGGCACGATGGACAGCTGGCTGATCTGGAACCTCACCGGCGGCCCGCGCGGCGGTGTGCACGTCACCGATGTCACCAACGCCGGGCGCACCATGTTGATGAACCTCGCCACCCTGGACTGGGACGACCGGCTACTCGACTTCTTCGGCATCCCGCGGGCGATGCTGCCCGAAATACGGTCCAACGCCGAGGTATACGGCCGCACGGCGGCGGGCATCCCGATCGCGGCCGCGCTCGGCGACCAGCAGGCGGCGCTGTTCGGTCAGACCTGCTTCGCCGCGGGCGAGGCCAAATGCACCTACGGCACCGGCAGTTTCCTGCTCAGCAACACCGGGACCACGCCGGTGCGCTCCACGCACGGGCTGCTCACCACGGTGGCGTTCCGGATCGACGGCGAACCCGCCAGCTACGCGCTGGAAGGTTCGATGGCCGCCACCGGGACGCTGGTGCAGTGGCTGCGTGACCGGCTCGGGCTCATCGACGCCGCGCCCGAGATCGAAACGCTCGCAAGCACTGTCGAGGACAACGGCGGCTGCTACGTGGTGCCCGCGTTCTCCGGCCTGTTCGCGCCGCGCTGGCGATCCGAGGCCCGCGGCGTGATCGCGGGGCTCACCTCCTACATCACCAAAGGGCATCTGGCCCGCGCGGTGCTCGAGGCCACCGCGTGGCAGACCAGGGAGGTGGTCGACGCGATGAACGCCGACACCGGCTACGCCCTCACCGAACTGCGCGTCGACGGCGGCATGACCTCGAACAATCTGCTCATGCAACAGATCTCGGACGCGCTGGGCGTGCCGGTGGAGCGGCCGCTGTTCTCCGAGACGGTGTCCCTCGGCGCGGCATACGCGGCGGGTCTCGCCGTCGGGCTGTGGCCCGATATGACGGGTCTGCGCAGCAACCGCCGCACCGCGAGCCGGTGGCTGCCGACCATGCCGGACGAGCGCCGAGATCGGGAGTACCGCCGCTGGTCGCGGGCCGCCGAACTCACCTACAACTGGAACGAACCTGGCGAGTCGTGAACCGCGCGCGTGGCGCGACGGCGCGTCGGTGGGACGTTCGCCGTACCGGCGCTACGGTGCTGGAAGCACAAGGCTCGACTACATCCGGTACATCGCGTCGCCGCATCGGCGCCCACCGAGGAGGGGCAGTTGCTCACCGTCCAGATACTCGCCGTGCTCGCGGCGCTGCTGCACGGCTACATCTTCGTGCTCGAATCGCTGCGATTCGCCGAGCCGAAGGTGTACGCGGGGACGTTCTACGTCGAGCGCGAGGATCTGGGGGCCGTCCAGCCCTGGGCCTTCAACCAGGGCTGGTACAACCTGTTCCTCGCGATCGGCACGTTGATCGGCGCGCTGCTGCTGCCCACGCTCCCGCAGGCGGGCTGGGCGCTGCTGCTGATCGGTTGCGGTTCGATGATCGCCGCGGCGGGCGTCTTGGTGGCGAACGACCGGCGTTTCGTCAAAGCCGCCCTGATCCAGGGGACGCTGCCCGCGCTCACGCTGATCACGGGCCTCATCACCCAGCTCTGAACGCGGGGAGGGTCGCCGAAGCGGCCCTCCCCCACCCGGTTACGGGTTCAGATGAACCGGCAGGCGGCGGTGGCCGTTGGAGATGAAGCTGGGCACCGAGCCCAGTTCCCCCGGCTCGGCGGCCAGTTCCATCTTCGGGAACCGCGCGAAGATCGCGGGCAGCGAGACGGCGGCCTCCATGCGGGCCAGCGGAGCGCCCAGGCAGTGGTGCGCGCCGTAACCGAAGGCGAGGTGCTCCTTGGTCGCGCGGTGCACGTCGAATTCGTCGGCGGTGTCGCCGTGCAGCTTCGGATCCCGGTTGGCCGCCACGTAGGACGCCAGGATCGGCTCCCCCTTGGCGATGCGCGCACCGTCGAGTTCGATGTCGTCGACCGCGAAACGCAGCGGCAGGTGCGCGACCGGAGCCTCGAACCGCAGCGCCTCCTCGATCAGATCGCTCCACGCGGCCCGCTCCTCGACCACGTCGGCGCGCTGCTCCGGCCGGGTCAGCAGCGCGAAGATGGCCTGGTCGAGCAGGTTCACCGTGGTCTCGTGGCCCGCGCTGATGACGAGCAGCAGCGTGTCGATCAGCTCCTGCTCGGTGAGCTGGGCGCCGTCCTCCTCGTCGCGGTGCGAGATGAGCAGGCTGGTCATGTCGTCGCCGGGGTGCTCGCGCCGGTAGGCGACGAGTTCACCGAGGATCCGGTACATCTCCATGTAGTTGGCCTGCGACTGCTCGGGAGTGAGCGAGGTGTCGAAGATGCCGTCCACACAGGTGCGCAGTCCGGCGTTCAGCGCCTCCGGCACGCCCATCAGTTCCGAGATCACCTGGATCGGCAGCGGATACGCGAAACCCTCGCGCAGGTCCACCGGTTCACCGGCCGGGGCGGCGGCGAGCTCGTCGAGCAGCGCCGCGGTGATGGCCTCGATGCGCGGGCGCATGGCCTCGGTGCGGCGATGGGTGAACGCGGGCGCCACCAGTTTGCGTAGCCGCCGGTGGTCAGCGCCGTACGCGGTGAACATGTTGTTCACGGCGACCCATAGGAACAACGGCCAGTCCTGCGGGATCTCGCCGTTGATGAACGGGGGCCAGTGCTGGCGCGCGTCCTTGGACACTCGGGGGTCGACGAGCAGCTTCTTCAACAGTTCGGCATCGGTCACCGACCACGCCCGCACACCACCGGGCAACTCGACGAGCACGACCGGCCCGCGGGCACGGATACGCGCGGACTCACCCTGGATATCGGCGCCGGTGGGATCGAGGACAAGGGGCTGACTGTCCATCGGGGCACTCTCCTTAATACAGGTTCAGCGGAGGGGATTTCGGGAAGGTGACCGGAAGGGACACCAGAGCTCGATGGAAAGGCCCAGGGCGGTAGGTCAACTGATCGACGGGCACCGCGAGCCGCATCTCGGGCAGCGCGTCGAGCAGCTGGTCGATCGCGTCCTGCGCGATCAGATAGGCCGCCGACTTCGCCGGGCAGGCGTGCGGACCCGCGCTCCACGCCAGATGCGAACGGTTGTCGGTGTAGTCGCCCGCGTCGATCGCCGGATCGTTGTTGCACGCCGACATGCTGATCACCACCGGCTGGTGCGCGGGCAGCCAGGCGCCGTCGATCAGGATGGGCTGCTTCGGATACGAGACGCAGTAGTTGGCCATCGGCGGGTCGGTGAACAGCACCTCGTCCAGCGCGTCGCGGGTGGACAGGCTGCCGCCCAACAGGTTTCCGGCGAAGCGGTCGTCGGTGAGCATGAGCAGCAGCGTGTTCACGATCAGGTTTTGCTCCGGCTCGATGCCCGCGCCGTAGAGGGTGACCAGCTGGTGGATCATCTCCACGTCGTCGAGTCCGGCCGCGTGGCCGAGCAGCCGGGAGACGATGTCGTCGCCGGGTTCGTTTCGTTTGCGGGTGGTCAGCTCGAGCAGGGCGTCGGTGAGCATGGCGTTGCCCTTGTCCGCGTTCACGCCCTCGAAGATGGCGGCCATGCCGGTGGCCACCTGCTGGCCGATATCGGCCGGGCAGCCGAGCATCTCGTTGAGCACGGCGAACGCGAGCGGGAAGGCGTACTGGCTGATCAGGTCCGCCGCCCCGTCGGCGCAGAAGGCGTTGATCAGCGGGACGGCGACCCGCTCGATCGTGGCGTGCATGGCGTGCAGATCCACCTCGGCGATCGCCGCGAGGTTGGCCTGCCGGTAGCGCGTGTGCTCGAGACCGGCGCTGCGCAGCGCGTTGGGGCGCCATTCCAGCATCGGCAGGATCGGGCATTCGCCGGGAACGTTCTGCTGCCAGGCCCGCGGATCGGCCGGAAAGTGCTCGGGATCGTTGAGGATTCGCAGCGCGGTGTGGTATCCGATCACCAGGGTGGCGGGGATGCCAGGCGCCAGATCGACCGGCGCGAGCGAGCCGAACTGGCGGCGCATCTGCCGGTAGACGCGGTGCGGGTCGGCGGCGAACTCCTCGGTGTACAGCGGCACCCGCGGGCCGTCGGTGTCGATCGGCGAACCGTGCGGAACGGGGCAGACACCCGCGGGCGCCGTGTGCGGAGGCATTGTCAAAGTCGGGACTCCAGACGGTGGAACAGGAATTCGACGAGTGTGATGAGCGATTGCAGACACGTGCCTCGATGCCGCGCGTCCAACGTGGTCAGTGGTGTGCCCTCGGCGAGATCCAACGCGTCGCGGACCTCGTCGAGGGGGTACTGCTTGGCGCCCTCGAACTGGTTGACCGCCACCGAATACGGCACGCCGCGTTCCTCCAGCACCGAGAGCACCTCGTCGGCCTTCTCGATACGCCGGGTGTCGACCAGCACCAGGGCGCCGAGCGCGCCGCGGGCCAGCTCCTCCCACAGCGGCACGAAGCGCTGCTGACCCGGTGTACCGAAAAGATACAGTGCCAGTTGCGGATTCAGCGTGATACGGCCGAAGTCCATCGCGACGGTGGTCTGCGTCTTGCCCGGCAGACCGGCCATGTCGTCGACGCCGATGCTCGCCTCGGTGATGGTCTCCTCGGTACGCAGCGGCTTGATCTCCGAGATGCTGCTGACGAAGGTCGTCTTGCCGACACCGAAATTGCCTGCCACCAGCAATTTGACCGATCGGGTCACGGTCTCCGGCACATAGTCGACGACTCGTTCAGGCCGAGAGAGCGCGGAGCCCATTCAGTACCTCCTCCAAAAGGGCTATCTCCGGCAGGTTCTCGGCCGGGGTTGGCGTGGTGAGATGGCCGCCGTCCATGAGATCCGATACGACGATCTTCACCACGGACGGCGGCAGGTCCAGATAGGCCGCGATCTCGGCGATGGACAGCACGCCGCGACCGCTGCACAGGTTCATCACGCGGCGTGCGTCCGGGCTCGCGCCGGGCGCGGGAGCCAGCGCCGCGACGACGAGCGTGACCAGATCCAGTTCGCGAGTGGCACGCGAACGCCCGCCGGTGCGCACATAAGCCCGAACCAGGTCGGGGTCGCGGCGGGACCTGGTCATGACAGGCCGCTGTCTGTCCTCTGCCGCGATTGGCTGCCGAGTTCGTGCCCGACGCGCCCGGCCAGTTCGTTCATCCGGTGCGCGATGAGGCTGACGTCGATGTCCGCGGTGGTCGAGACGCCGAGCAGGGCGCCCTCCCCGGCGGCGGTGATGAAGATCATCCCGTCGTCGTATTCGGTCATGTTCTGACGTAGGCCCGTTTCCGGTCCGCCGCAGAACTCGCCTAGCGCCTTGCCCAGAGACCGCAGGCCGGAGGCGGCCGCGGCGAAGCGTTCGGCGTCGTCGCGGGCGATGCCCTTCGAGTGCGCGATCCGCAGCCCGTCATCGGACAGCAATACCGCGAACCGGACGCCTGGAATGCTGAGATCCTCGAGTAGCCAGCCGAGCTTGTTGCTGCTGTCGGCCACGGTGGTAGTCGGTGTGCCCATCAAGGTGTCATCCCTTCCGTGTGTTCGGCGGCGGCGGCGCGGCCGCTCTTGGAACCTGTGTGCCATGCGGCAGCGATATCCGGCCTCGCGGGCTCGCCGGAAGTCCTTGCGCGCGTGCCGATCGCGGGCGCCACCTCGCGGCGGCGCCGCTTCGGCAGGCCGCCCTCGGTGATCTCGTGCACCGCGAACGCGCTGTCCTCCGGCTCCTTTTCGCGCGGTGCGGGCGCCGGTTGGGGCGCGGGTGCGGGCGCGGGAGCCTCGACCGGGGTGGCGGCCGTCGTCGTCTTGTCGCCCCCGCTCGGTGCGGCGAGCAGGGCCTCGGGGATGTACACCATCGCGCGCATGCCTCCGTAGGCGTTGGGCCCGTCGATGTAGACCGTGAACCCGTAGCGACGCGCGAGGGCGGCGACACCGGGGAAACCGACCTTCGGCGACGGACCGAGCTGGTGGATGTCGACCGGGCGCTCGTTGGCGAGCACCTGCCTGGCCTCCTCCATCTGCTCGGCGTTCATCCGCACGCCCGCGTCGTCGATGATGACGGTGACGCCGTGATGTCCCTCCTGGAAGCTGACGTCCACGAAGGAGGTCGGCGGCGAGTAGCGCAGCGCGTTGTCGAGCAGGGTGGCCAGGGTGTGCACGAGCGGTTCCACCGCTCGGCTGACGACCACGCGGTCCAGCTGGGTGGTGCGCACCCGCAGGTAGTCGCGCACGCGGCCGGTGGCGCCGCCGACCACGTCGGTGAGCGACTGCGCGGGCCAGCGCCTGCCGGGCAGGCCGCCACAGACGATCACGTAGGACTGCGCCTGGCGGATCATCTGCTGGACGGTGTGGTCGATCCGGGTGAGCGTGGCGTAGACGTCGTCGTTGCGGTGCTGGCGCAGCGCGGCGCTGACCACCTGGCTGACGTCGGCGCCGAGACTCACCACGGAGGTGCCGAAGGAGCGGACCGCGCCACTGGTCGCGTCGCGGGCGGCGGCTCCGACCTCGGCGCGCACCGCCTCCTCGGCGGCGTCGATCGCCTGCCTGGCGTGCGCCTCGGCGTCGACCATCGTCCGTTCCCTCGACTCGGACTGCACGAGGCGCAAGTCGTCGGCGTAGCGATCGCCGATCCACTGCAGGCACTGGGCCAGTCGCGAATTCTGCAGTCCCGTAGGCACTTCGATCGTGCTGGTCGGCGGCTCGTAGCGCCGGACGGCGTCGGTGATCGCCGGCATGGTCTGCCCGGCGAAACGCTCCAGCGCCTCGTCACGTTTGCGCTGGTCCTCCAGCAAAGACTCGGCTCTGGCCCGCTCTCGGCGCAGCGCGGCGATCGTGTACCCGACCGCGACGACAAGCACCGTGGCGAGGATCCATGGAAGTAGTACGGCGATATCCAGATTCATCAGTTCTCTCGTCGTTGACGGGATCGAGCCTCCCCCCGATGCACCGCCCCCGTTAAGGTCCCCGTCCGAACCCGCACCCTGCCACCACAGATCTCCGTCTTGTCTTTCCGAACGACACCGATCGTGTGACGCCTGATCGGATCCATTGCGCGTCGGAGGATCTGGCGCTCGCGGACAAGCACCACCGGAGGCTCACCGCTCACCTCACAGTGCCCGCAGCGCAGGCGATCAGCGAATCGATCACCGACCGACCGGAGCCAGTCCGACACGCCCAGAACCCGACGACTCGCCCACCCTAGCAGCATCACAGCGAAGTCACGACGGATCCTGATGACCGGCTTCGCAATTCGTAGCAAAATCCAAACGGGCACAGGAAAACCCAAGCAGCGCAGTTCATTGCGGCCGCCGAGAAGTGGCTGTTCGGAGTGAAATCGAACAGTCGGGCTGCCATTGTTCGCCGAATTCGCAACGGTGCCAGGGAACCGCTCCGCGACCGACGTCGCGGCGCGCACGGTCGGGCGCCGTGGCGGCTGCCGCCGGACCGCCACCGGTGCCGAAGCCCGTCTGTCCAGCGGTTACGCTGGCTCCATGACGGCCCAGACGGATTCCACTTCCGCTGCACGGGAAAGGATCCTCGCCGCCGCCTACTCGCTGTTCACTCGCCGCGGTATCCGCGATGTCGGCATCGACGAGGTGATCGCTCGCGCGGGCATCGCCAAGGCGACGCTCTACCGGCACTTCCGCACCAAGGACGATCTGGTGCTCGCCGTCCTGCGGCGCAGGGAGAAGCTGTGGACCTTCGGTTTCGTCGAGGAGCGTTCCCGACTACTCGGGCAGACCCCCGAAGAGCGGTTGCTCGCCATCTTCGATGTCTTCGACGAGTGGTTCAACGGCCCGGATTTCGACGCGTGCACGTTCATCAACGTGCTGCTGGAGATGGGCGCCGAGCATCCGGCCGGGCGCGCGAGCATCGAACACCTGGACAACATCCGCGGTGTGGTGCGGGCCCGCGCGCACAGCGCTGGTCTCCGCGAACCCGACGAGTTCGCCAGGTCATGGCACATCTTGATGAAGGGCTCGATCGTCTCCGCGGCGGAGGGCGATCGACAGGCCGCGCGCCGCGCTCGCGAGATGGCGCGCGCCCTGATCGCCGCCCACCGGCCGGGGCAGACCTCGACCTAGCTCTGGAGACCGGCCTCGATCTCCAGCGTGAGGGCCACCTTGTCGCCGATGACCGCGCCACCATCCGGCAGCGGCATATCGATGTCGAGGCCGAACTCGCGGCGGGAGACCACGGTCTTGGCCTCGAAGCCGGCGACCGGGCCGTTGCCCATGCCGGGGTTCACGCCGAGGAACTCCACGTTCAGCGAGACCGGCTTGGTGTTGCCGCGGATGGTGAACTCGCCGTCGACGACGAATTCCTCGCCGTTCACCCGGAATCCGGTCGACTTGAAAGTCATCAGCGGGAACTGCTCGGCGTGGAAGAAGTCGGCGGTGCGCAGGTGGGCGTCGCGCTGTTCGTTGTCGGTGGTCAGCGAGTTCACCCGGATCTCGGCCTCGGCCGACGCGGCGCCGTCCTCGCCGATGACGAGCTTGCCCTCGAAGTCGGTGAACCGGCCGCGGACCTTGCTCACCATCAGGTGGCGTACCGAGAAGCCGACGGTCGAGTGGGTGGGGTCGATGACCCAGGTGCCCGCGGTCAGTCCCTTGGCGATTGCGGTGGTCATGATGTTCTCCTTCGGTTGGTAGAAATTTCAACTAGTGCGGCGGTCGGGTGCGACGTCCTCGGCGTCACCCGGTGTTCTTGCGCACCCGGCCGGTGCGCGGCTTTCCTCCGGTCAGCCCGGCAGGCGTCCCGCGGTCACGAGACGGGCTCGGTCGCGGTGCGCGCGGCGAGCAGTGACGCGTGCGTCGGTGCGTCCGGCACGTGCGCGGGCTTGCGCGCGGCGAATTCCCTGCGCAGCACCGGAACCACCTCCTCGCCGAGCAGGTCCAGTTGCTCCAGAACGGTTTTCAGCGGCAGCCCGGCGTGGTCGATCAGGAACAGCTGGCGCTGATAGTCGCCGAAGTGCTCGCGGAAGGTCAGCGTCTTGTCGACGACCTGCTGCGGGCTGCCGACGGTGAGCGGGGTCTGTTCGGTGAACTCCTCCAGCGAGGGGCCGTGGCCGTAGACCGGCGCGTTGTCGAAGTACGGGCGGAATTCGCGCACCGCGTCCTGGGAGTTCTCGCGCATGAACACCTGTCCACCGAGACCGACGATGGCCTGATCGGCGGCGCCGTGCCCGTAGTGCTCGTAGCGGCCGCGGTACAGCTCGATCAGCCGCTGGAAGTGCTCCTTCGGCCAGAAGATGTTGTTGGCGAAGAAGCCGTCGCCGTAGTAAGCGGCCTGTTCGGCGATCTCAGGACTGCGGATGGATCCGTGCCAGACGAACGGCGGCACGTCGTCGAGCGGGCGCGGGGTCGAGGTGAAGGACTGCAGCGGCGTGCGGAACTTGCCCTCCCAGTCCACCACGTCCTCGCGCCAGAGCCGGTGCAGCAGATGGTAGTTCTCGATGGCGAGCGCGATCCCGTCGCGAATGTCCTTGCCGAACCAGGGATACACGGGTCCGGTGTTGCCGCGGCCGAGCATCAGGTCGACGCGACCGTCGGCCAAGTGCTGCAGCATCGCGAAGTCTTCGGCGATCTTGACGGGATCGTTGGTGGTGATCAGCGTGGTCGCGGTGGACAGCTGGATGCGGTCGGTGCGCCCGGCGATGTAGCCGAGCATGGTGGTCGGCGAGGACGGCACGAACGGCGGGTTGTGGTGCTCGCCGGTCGCGAACACGTCCAGGCCCACTTCCTCGGCCTTCTGCGCGATCGTCACCATCGCCTTGATCCGCTCGGCCTCGCTGGGGGTGCGGCCGTTCGTGGGATCCGCGGTGACGTCACCGACGGTGAAGACTCCGAACTGCACGAGGCCTCCTCGGACTAATTGGTTGACTTGGCAACCATAGTAACTCCGCTGCGGCGTCGCCTATTCCGACGTGACAGGGCTCACAGATCGCCACCGCGATCGGAGTCAGGTCGAACCGCCGGTACCGGATACCATGCGCGGCATGGCAAAGCTCAAGGTCTCCGTCGACGTCCCGATCAGCCCGGAAGAGGCGTGGTCGCACACCTCCAACCTCGCCGAGCTGGACAAGTGGCTGACCATGCACGAGTCGTGGCGCGGCGAGGTGCCGGAGACGCTGACGGTGGGAACCGAGCTGGTCGGCGTCGCGTCGGTCAAGGGCATGCGCAACCGCGTGACGTGGAAGGTCAAGACCGCGGAGCCGCCGCGCAAGCTGGTGCTCAGCGGCGCGGGCAAGGGCGGCACCAAGTTCTCGCTGGGACTTCTGGTCGCCCCCAAGGGCTCTGGATCCGAGGTGACCGTCGACATCGAACTCGGCGGGGCGCCGCTGTTCGGCCCGATCGGCTCGGGCGTGGCGCGCGCGGTGAAGGGCGACATCGAGCGCTCGCTGGACAAGTTCGTCGCGCTCTACGCGTAACCGCTGCCCGATCACGGCCGGAGCGAAACGATTCGGGTCCACGGCGTATTCGCCGCGGACCCGAATCTGTCGCCCTGACGCCGGACTCAGTGCACGAGCACCTTCGCGTCGGCGTCCTGGGTGTTCGCCGGTTTGGTCCGCGGCAGGAAGAACGCCGGGACCAGGGTCAGCACGATGAGGACCAGCGCGACGATGTAGGTGTCGCTGAACGCCTGCGCGGCCTGGTCCAGGCCGGTGGCGATGGCCTCCGGTCCGAGCTGCTGCGCGATGGCAGGATCGGAATTCGCGGCGATCGCCGGGCCCGCCAGGGTCTGGTCCTTCAGCAGGTTGGTCAGCACCACCGACATGGTCGCGGTGCCGATCGAGCCCGCGGTCTGGTTGATGATGTTCATCAGCGTCGAACCGCGCGCCACCTGCTGGTGGGTCAGCGTCTGGATGGCGGCGGTCATGATCGGCATCATGGTGCAGCCCATGCCGAGACCCATCACGAGCAGCGCCAGGCACATGATCACGTACGACGTGTCCGCCTCGAGCTGGGTGAAGAAGGCGGTGCCGACCGCGAGCAGCACGATGCCCAGCATGACGATCTTGCCGGGACCGTACTTGTCGACGAACCGGCCCGCGATCGGCATGGTGAGCATGGCGCCGAGACCCTGCGGCGCGATCAGCAGACCCGCCGCGAGCGCCGACTCACCGCGCACCTGCTGCAGGTAGCTCGGCAGCAGCAGACCCGCGCCGAAGAAGGCGATGGCGAACAGCACCATGGTCAGCACCGAGGCGGTCAGCGCCTTGTTGCGGAACAGGTGCAGGTCGATGAGCGGATGCTTGGTGCGCAGCGCGTGGAAGACGAACGCCACCAACAGCACGAGGCCGATCGCGGCCGGAATCAGCACCTTCTTCGCGGTGACCGTGCCCGCCTCCGGAATCGTGGAGACGCCGTAGAGGAACAGCGCCAGACCCGGCGAGGCGAGCAGCATGCCGAGGAAGTCGAACGACTCCGAGGGCTCCGGCTCGTCGGCCGGGAACACGAGGTAGGCCAGCACCAGCGCGACGATGCCGATCGGCAGGTTGATCAGGAAGATCCAGTGCCAGCTGAACGCGTCGATCAGCCAGCCGCCGAGGATGGGGCCGCCGATCGGGCCGAGCAGCATCGGCACGCCGAGCACCGCCATCACCCGACCGACCCGCTGCGGGCCCGCCGCGTGGGTCATGATCGTCATGCCGAGCGGCATCAGCATGCCGCCGCCGATGCCCTGGATGACGCGGAAGGCGATCAGCGACTCGATGTTCCACGCCGTACTGCACAGCAGCGAACCGAGCACGAAGAACGTCAGCGCGGCCATGTAGAGGCGTTTGGTGCCGAACCGGTCCGCCGCCCATCCGGTGAGCGGGATGACGGTGGCGAGTGCCAGGGTGTAGCCGGTCATGGTCCACGCGGCGATCGCGTAGCTGGTGCCGAACTCGATCTGGAAGGTAGGCAGCGCGACGGTCACGACGGTGATGTCGAGGATCGACATGATCGCGCCGAGCACGACCACGCCCGCCACCTTGAACACGGCGGCGTCCAATGTGTCCGAGGACGGATCTTGTCCCGCCGCCTGAATATCCGGAGGTTGTGTCACCGGTTAAGAGTGGCACTTTCTCGCCCGAAGAACCAGACGATTTCACTCGCGTCGCGGGACCGAAATCGCCGCGACGTGAGTAGTGCGGACGCGGTTTTGGCGTAGTCGCCTACGCGTGGCGCGCAGGGCGCACCGGCGGAGACTTCTAATCGCACGCCCTTCGGGGAGCGCGAATTCCAATCTTTCGATTCAGGGGCCCGACATGCCGCGCAGTCTTCGTTTCACCGACCCACCCAGCACTCCCGAGCAACTCGCCGCGACGCCGCCCGATCGCGAGGCCGAGCCCGCGGACGGCCTCGTCTTCGAGACGACTGTCGACGTCCCGGCCGACGGCGCCGACATCGAGCAATCCTCGGTCGTCGTCCGCGGCTTCGACGCGGGCGCCCCGACGGAGCAACCCGCGACCGAGGTCCGAATCAGCTACCGGCCGAGCCGGATCGGCGCCCGCGCCATCCCGCCCGCGGTGCCCGCGGAGCGAGTCGATCCCCCGGACGCCGAGATCGTGGCGCGCGAAGAAAAGCGCCTGGAACGCGAACTCGACGGCAAGGTCGCGACGCCCGAACAGCTCGCCGACCTGGAATCGGCCATCGCACGCGCCACCGCCGAGTTGCCGCGCGTCAGCACCGACGCCGGGGTGCCCAAGCACCTTGCGGTGCGCTCGGTTCCCGAGCCGATGCCCGAGGAGGTGCGGGCGACCCGCTTCCCCACCGCCCCGGCGAACCCGTCGCTCGACGCACCTCGTCCGACGACGGTCTTCCTCCCCGAGAACCGCCAGGTGCTGTGGGACACCGCCTACCCGTGGGGCTGCAACGGCCGGGTGACCACCGGTAACGGTGCCGGTTCCGGCGTCATGGTCGGTCCGAGGCACCTGCTGACCGTTTCGCACGTGATGGTCTGGAACAACGACGGATCGGTGGGCTGGCTGGAGTTCGTGCCCGCGTTCTTCGATCGCGAGCCCGGGCCGTTCGGCAAGGCGCACGCGATCCGGACCTACTACCACCGCAAAGTCACCGGCGGTCTCGACGAGGACGAACGGCGCCACGACTACGTCGTGGTAGTGCTGAACTGGCGGATCGGTGACCGGACCGGGTGGCTGGGGTCCAAGTCGTACACCGACGCGTGGGACGGCCAGACGTGGTGGAGCCACGTCGGCTATCCCGCCGACTTCGGCGGGCTGCGCCCCACCTGGCAGAGCAGCATTTCCCTCGACGGCCACAACTCGCAGGCCGACTCGAACCAGGAGATGCACCACTGGGGCGATGTCGCGGTCGGCCAGTCCGGCGGCCCGTTCTTCGCCTGGTGGGACGGGGTTCCGCACGCCGTCGCCGTGCAGAGCTCGCACGACAGCGGACGCAACTACGCGAGCGGAGGTTCCTACATTCCGAACCTGATCAACCGTGCTCGTACCGAATTCCCCTGACAAGCAGTCCTTTTAGCAACGAAGGGAACGATCGTGACCACACGCCGCAACTGCATCATCCCGCCCTATCTGCTGGATCTTCTGCTCCAGAGCCCGAATCCCGACGTCCGCGGCGCCGCGATCGAAACCCTCGTCTCGGACACGCGCATGCGCACCGAGCGGCGCCTGACCGCGGTGTTGCCCCTCGCGGCTCCGCCCACCGACGCCGCCCGCACCGTCTTCGACTGCCGTTCGTCCCGCAATCTCGCCGCGGCCCGCCAGGTCCGCGGCGAATCCGGCGCGGCGGTCGCCGACGCGTCGGTGAACCGAGCCTTCGACGGTCTCGGCACGACGCGCTCGTTCTTCTCCGAAGTGCTGCAACGTAAGTCGATCGACGACCGCGGGATGCAACTGCACGGCTACGTGCACTACGGTCGCCGATACAACAACGCGCTGTGGGATGGCAGCCGGATGATCTTCGGCGACGGCGACGAGCGGGTGTTCACCGATTTCACCAAGTCGCTCGATGTGATCGCCCACGAACTCGCGCACGGCGTCACCCAGTTCACCGCGGATCTCGTCTACGAGAGCCAGCCCGGTGCGCTCAACGAGTCGATGTCCGACGTGTTCGGCTCGTTGGTGAAGCAGTGGAACGCGAAGCAGACCGCCGACCGAGCGGATTGGCTGATCGGCGCGGACGTCTTCACCCCCGCTGTCGCGGCCGACGCGTTGCGCTCCATGAAAGCGCCGGGCACGGCGTGGAACGAAGCGTTGTTCGGCAAGGATCCGCAGCCGGGCCACATGGACGACTACGCCGATCTGCCCGTCTCCGAGGACGGCGACTGGGGTGGCGTACACATCAACTCGGGAATTCCCAACAAGGCGTTCTACCTGGCCGCCGTCGAAATCGGCGGCTACGCGTGGGAGGCGCCGGGGCACATCTGGTACGAAGCGTTGCGGAACGCCCACGGCCGGACGGAATTCCAGGAGTTCGCCGAGCTGGCCGTAGCCGGGGCCGGGCGCCTGTGCGGCGCGGGCAGCAGGGAGCAGGATGCGGTGCGGTCCGCGTGGGCGCAGGTCGGGGTCGACGTCGCGGAGCGCCGGGACGTGGGCAACGGCGCGGCGGTGGACCAGATCGCCGATCTGACAGCGCAGATCAAGCAGCTGTGCGACCGGGTCGACCTGATCTCCCACGAGCGGCGCTGATCGGGCGTGGTTGCCGTGAAAGTCACGCTGACCACGTCGGGTGGGCACGTCCCCGGCCTGCCCGCCCGGCCGACGATCGTCGACTCCGCCGCGCTCGCGGCGGCCGACGCCGATCGGCTGGCGCGTGCCGTCGCGGCGGCGGTCAGCGCGGACGACACCGCACTGCGGACATTTCGCGCACCCGATGCCGCGACCTATCGCCTGACGATCGAAACCGCTGACGGCACCGATGTTCTGGTCGGCTCCGACGGTGCGCTGAGCCCGGCGCTCGCCGAGTTGCTCGATGTGGTCGAGCAACTCGGCGAGCCCTCCTGATCCACATACGTCGGCGCGAGATCACCAGTCCCGCGCGGCGAGCAGCAGATGGCGGCGCACCCGTTCGACGTGGCGACGCGGCGAACTTCCGGGACGTCGGGCCAAGAAGGCGGTGTTGATCGGCGGGTCCTCCGGTTCGAGCAGCGCCGTCACCGCACCGGAAGCGAGTTCGCGCGCACACAGGTAGCGCGGCACCACGCTGACGCCCGCGCCCGCGACCACCCCCGCGAGCACCGCGCGCAGATCGCCGACGATCAACGCGGGCTCGGCCGTGAGGCGGGTGTCGAAGACGTGGCGCCAGTAGCGGCGCAGGATCGGCAGGTCGGCGGCGTAGCTGAGCAGCGGCAGCCCGGCCAGCGCCGTGGGATCTCCGGCGCGCAGCCGCGCGGTGTCGACGCGCCGCGCCACGGCGGGGGCGGCGACGAGGACGAATTCCTCGTCGGCGAGCGGTTCGGCGAGCACTGTGCGCCCGCGCGGGCGGGTGGTCGCCACGACCAGGTCGTAGGTTCCGGCCCGCAGACCGGCGAGCAGGTCGTCGGTGAGGCCCGCGGTGAGTGTCAGCCGGACGCCGTCGGCCACGAGCGGCGCCAACGCGGGCACCACCATGGCGGCAAGCAGTTCGGCGGGTCCGGCCAGCAGCACCGGCGGTTCGGGCAGCGCGGCCTCCGGCTCGGCGCCGCCCGCGATCGCTTCCAGCTCGTCCATCGGTCCCGCCAACCGAGCGGCCAGCTCGTGCGCCGCGGCCGTCGCCGCCACGCCGCGCGGCAGCCGATCGAACAGCGGACGACCCAGCCGCCGCTCGAGAATCTGCAATTGCGTGGTCACCGTCGGCTGCGACAGCCCGACCTGCGCGGCGCCCGCCGTGATCGACCCCGCGCGGTACACGGCGAGGAAGGTCCGCAGGTGCGCCAGCTCCGCCACGCCATTGGTCCGCCGATCCGCCACGGCGAAAGTCTATTGCCCCGCCGATAGCACCCGTCGCTAAGCTGTTGCTCCTATGGCTCTCAGCGCGACACTGCACACGTTCACCGTTCATCTGGCCGATGTCGATCGCGGCGTCTACGAGGAGCTGGAGTTGCGGGTGGCGCGCCACCCGTCGGAAACGGCCGAGTTCATGCTGACGCGGCTGCTGGCCTACTGCCTCGAGTACGAGGAGGGCATCGCCTTCAGCGACGGCGGCGTGTCCTCCACCGACGAGCCCGCCGTGCTGGTGCGCGACCTCACCGGCCGCCGCACCGCATGGATCGAAGTCGGCGCACCCGACGCGGACCGCGTGCACCGCGGCAGCAAATCGGCCGAACGCGTCGCCATCTACACCCACCGCGACCCCGCCAAGGTGCTCGCTCAACTCACCGGCAAGCGCATCCACCGCGCCGCCGACATCCCCCTCTACAGCTTCGACCGCGCTTTCATCGACGCCGCCGTCCCCGTCATCGACCGCCGCAACACGATCACGCTCTCGGTCACCGAACGCCTGCTTTACCTCGACCTCAACGGAACGATCCTGAGCACACCGATCGAAGAACACCGCCTCACCTGACCGCGGGTGAACGGCGGTGCGGCACGCGGTAGAGAGAAGGGTTGGGCCGCAACCGATTCGGTATCCGTGCGAGGCTCGCTGTGACCGATGCGGATCGAAGGACGACAACGGCCCTCCGCGCACTGGGCAGCGGAGGGCCGTGGTAAGCGAGGGGCGGAACGGTTACCTGCACACCCCGTCGAAGGCGGTGCCCTCGCGGGTGACGACGCCGTCCAGGATCGAGCACGCCGTGCCGTCCGCGACGGGCACCCGCACGACCGCCAGCGTGCGCGGATCCACGCACGGCGCCTTCGGCGAACGGAAGCCCGCGGCCGCCAGGCTCGTGTTCAGCTGGTAGCCCGCGGACTCACAGGCCTCCTTCGCCGCATGCAGGTAGGCGTCGGTGGCGGGGTCCGCGGCGGCGTACCCGGCCCCCACCACGGGGAGCACGGCGGCGATGGCGGCTCCGGCGAGGAGGGTGATCCGGCGGTGTGCGAGTTTTGTCATGGCCGAGATCTTATGGGCTGAAGTCGGTTTCATGAACAATTCGGCCTGCGAAATCGCATACCGGGTCCTGCAGGGCGGGACAGGCGCGCGTTCGGCGCACACGAGGCCGCACCGACGGGGGTGCTTCCGGCCGGACACGAGCAGCTAGACAGTAGCCGATCGCACTTTTGCCGAGCGTCGAACGGGGTAGATCGGAAGGGCGGGCGCGGCGAACGCGCCCGGGGCAGCCGAGGGAGGTCGGTCGCATGCGATTGCGACGCAGTACACCGTACGGCCCCGGCCTGCGCCGGATCGGCCGCGGCCGCGGCTTCTCCTATCTCACTGCCGAAGGCGAGCCGGTGTCCGACCGGGAAGAACTGGAACGCATTCGCGCCCTGGTCATCCCGCCCGCATGGCGGAAAGTGTGGATCTGCCCCTACCCGAACGGACACATCCAGGCGGTCGGCGTGGACGCGGCCGGCCGCAGGCAGTACCTGTACCACGAGCAGTGGCGGCGCGAACGCGACGAGGAGAAGTTCGACCGCGTACTCGAGCTGGCGGCCCGGCTGCCGCAGCTCCGGGAGCGGCTCGGCGCGGACCTCGACCGCCGCGGCCTCGATCGGCACCGGCTGGAGGCGCTCGCCATCGGACTGCTGGACCGCGGGGTGTTCCGCATCGGCGGCGAGGAGTACGCCGAGGAGAACGGGACGCGCGGCGTGGCAACGCTGCTGAAGGAGAACGTGGAACTGCACGGCGACGAGCTGGTGTTCGATTTCACCGCCAAGGGCGGCATCCGGCGACAGGCCCGCCTCCGCGACGCGCGGTTGGCCAAGGTGGTGCAGACCGTGCGGCGCAGCCGTACCCCGTCGAAGCGGCTGCTGACCTACCGAGACAAGACGGGCTATGGCGAACTGCACGCCGACGACATCAACGCCCGCTTCCGCGAACTCACCGAATGCGAGTGCAGCGCGAAGGATCTGCGCACCTGGCAGGGCACCGTACTGGCGGCCGTCGGCTTCGGACAGGCCGATCCGCCGTCCTCGCAGCGCGGCCGCAAACGCGTCGAGCGCGCGGTGACCGAGCGCGTCGCGGCGGAACTCGGCAACACACCCGCGGTCGCACGGAGCGCGTACATCGATCCGCGGGTGGTCGAGGCGTTCGAGGACGGCGTCACGATCTCCGACGCGCTGCGGCGGGCCGCGCGCCGCGAGTCGGAGGACGAGCGCAGGGAGCTGACCGAGCGGGCTGTCATCCGCCTGCTGCGCCGCCGCGCCGGATGATCGACGCCGGATAGCCGGGTGATCGACGCCAATGCTCGGCACACCGCCGCCTCGGGTTCAGACCTGCCGCCACTTCTCGTCGTCGAGCATCACGCTGGCCTGCGGTCCCATCAGCAGCATCCCGCCGTCCACCACGAACGACGCGCCGGTCACGTATCCCGCGGCGGGTGTGGCCAGGAACGCGACGACGGACGCGACCTCCCGCGCGTGGCCAGGACGGCCGAGCGGCACGCCGGGGCGTGGCTGCGAGCGCGGGTCCACATCCTCCTGACCTGTCATCGGCGTCGAAATCTCCCCCGGCGCCACGGAATTAACCGTGATGTCGTATTCGGCGAGTTCCAGGGCCAGCACCTTGGTCAACGCGCCCAGCCCCGCCTTGGCCGCGCAGTACGGCGCCGCGCCGACCAACGGCGCGTGCTCGTGCACGCTGGTGATGTTGATGATGCGGCCGCCGTGCCCGCCCTCGATCATGTGCTTGGCGGCGCGCTGCGAACACAGGAACGCACCGTCCAGATCGACCGAGAGCACGTGGCGCCAGGTGTCGAAATCCATGTCCATGGCCTTCTGCGCGGAACCCGTCCCCGCGCAGTTGACCAGGACGTCCAAGCCGCCGAGTTCGTCGGCCAGCTCATCGATGACCGCGGCGGAGGTGGGCAGGTCGCCGAGGTCGAGCTGTCGCACGGCCGCCGAGACGCCGCGCTCGCGCGCCTCCTCGGCGGTCCGTTCGGCGCCCTCGGCGTCGGTGTGAAAAGTGATGCCCACGTCGGCGCCGCCACCGGCCAGCGCGACGGCCACCGCCGCGCCGATACCGGAGTCCGACCCGGTCACCACGGCGCGCAGCGGCGCGCCCGCACGTTCTTCGGGAAGCGGAGCTGTAGTAGCCATGCTCGCGGCATACCCGACCGCCCTGCCGTCACACTCCGATCACGAGACGACGGCGTCGACGGCCTTCTTCAGCGCCGAGGGCTGGGCGGGCGAGGTGGGCGCCTTCTTGCGCAGCTCGATCATCCGCGCGCCGAGTTCCTGCAACTGCTTGCGGCCGAGGTGTTCGCGCACCTGCGGGAACCACTCGTTCTCCTCTTCGTCGATGTGGTGGTCGACGTTCTCGATGAGCACGGTGGCCTTGGCGGTGAAGTGCTCGTCTTCGGGCTTCATGGCGGCCAGCTCCATGACGAGCACGTCGGCCACATGGTGCTCCTCGTAGGACTCGAGGATGTCGTCCTCGAGTTCGGGGACGAGCTTGCGCACTTCGGGATACATGCACTCGTTCTCGAGATAGGTGTGCACGGTCAGCGCCTCGATGATCTTGTCGACCACTCGCGCCTTGGTGGTGTGCGCGTCCGACCCCGCTTTCTCGAACTCGCGGAACAGTTTGCGGATCGCCTTGTGATCCTCGCGCAACAGCACGATCGCGTCGGTGCTCATCGGTGACTCCTCCATCGGGACGACGGCTACCTGACTTCGCTGCCGTCATTCCCGTTCGCCGCGCGCCGAAACCGGCTTCGGCCTCGCCTCCTTCGATCAGCCGAACCGGTACGGCCTCAGATATTCGGGCACGATCACCTCCGTCTCCGGGCTCGCCGCGCGCACCGCGGCGATCAGCGCGTCGCGGCGCTGTGCGCTCTCGTCGTCGGTGCGCGGCGGGTTGGCCAGCGGGGATTCGAAATCGTCCCAGTGCACCGGAACCACTGTGCGCGGGTGATCCAGCGCGCGCATCAGCCGCGCGGCGTAGTCGTGCGTGGCGTCGCTGCTGTTGACCGCGATCATGGCGACGTCGGGCGCGGCGCCCGTCAGGTTGCGTTCGACGAAATCGCTTGCGCCCATGAAGAACACCGACGGCCCGCCGTCGACGCGCAGCAGGAACGCCAGCGTGTCGCCCTCGGGCAGATCGGCGATGGTCGCGGGGCGTTCGGGTCGGCTGATCCGCACGCCGGGGAAGGTGAGCGAATACCGGCCGGTCCGGCTGTGCAGCGAACCGACGATCTCCACGGTGTAGCCCCCGAAGTCGAGCACCTCGCCGCCGCGCACCACGCTCAGCTGGTCGGACGGCACGTCACAGGCCTGCGCCACGTGATAGGTCGTCACGGTGCCGAAGACTCGAGCGCCGCTGCGCGCGGCGATGTGCGGCACGTCGTTGAAGTGGTCCCAGTGGGTGTGCGTGACGAACACGTACTTCGGGTTGCCGATGTGCGGATCGATCGCCGCGGGATCGACCCGCAGCGGCGCGTTCGCGTCGAAGGCGCCCGCGGCGAGACCGACCGGATATCTGCTCAGGTACGGGTCGATGAGCAGCGTGTCGCCGCCGATGTCGACGCGCCAGCCCGAGACGCCGAGCCAGCGGAATTCCGCGTTCCCAGCGCCGGGCAGGCGGACGGGTTCGCCGGAATCCCGGCTCGAAAGGAACGCGCCCGCGCCCGCCGCGCCGACGGCCGCGACTCCGGCGCCCGCGGCGGTGGTGCGGAACAGGGTGCGCCGGTTGATCCGTGGAGATGTCATGGCGACGAGACAAGCAGGCCGCCGCGGGTCACGTCCAAGATCGAAAACCCGGCATGCCGATACGCGATCGGATATCAGACCTGGTCAGAACTATCGCGGAGGGCGTCGACGGCGAGCCGCGCCGATCGCGCCATGGCCAGGTCGACGTCGATGCGTCGAGTGGCGAGCTCGTCGCTGCGCGCGAACACCGCCACGGCGTAGCGCCCGCCGTCCGGGTACTCCAGGACGCCCGCCTCCATGTGCAGTCCGGGCAGCGTGCCGGTCTTCGAGGCGACCAGCACCTCGTCCGGGAACGCGGCCGCCAGCCGGGTCCAGAACATCTGGCGCCGCAACAGATCTCGGGTAGCGGCGCAGGCCGCCGGACTGCCCGCCTCATCGCGCCAGATCATGCCGAGTAGCCGGGTGATCTCCCGCGCGGTGCTGGAGGTGGTGTGTTCCGGACGGAAGACCCGCATGTCCGCCACCCGCTCCCTGGGCAGGCTCGGGAAGATCGCGGCGAATTCGGCGGCGGTGCGCGCGCCCGCGTCGGCGAACATCGTCTCCAGCAGCTGGCGCGGTCCGCCGATCACCCGGGTCGCGCCGAGCCCCAGCTCGGCGGCGAGCAGCGCGGGCGTGTCCGGTCCGATCCGGCACAGCAGCAGGTCGGCGGCCGTATTGTCGCTGACCGACATGGTGAAGTAGGCCAGATCGCGCAGCGACATCTCCACGTCGTCGGCGCAGCCCGCGGTGCCCCAGCCGCCGAGCCGGTCCGCGGCGCGCACCAGCACGCGTTCGGTCGGGTCGAGCTGACCCGCGTCGACCTGCCTGCTGAATTCCAGGATCAGCAAAATTTTGAAGATGGAGGCGATCACCACCTGGTCGTCGGCGTCGACGCCGATCTCGCGTCCGTCGGCCAGGTCGACGGCATGGAACCGGCCGCGCACCGGCAGCTCGGCAAAGATCTCACGGATGCGCTCCTCGGGTGACACAGCGGCCACGCTACGCATTCGCTCCGGCCGTGCGCGGGGCCGATGACGAACATCGTCCGCCAGCGCCCATCGACCGGCCGCGCCCGAGCGCCCGATATCCGATCGCATATCGTCGGCCGATGGATCTCACGCGACACCTGCGCCATTTTCTGGTGGTGGCCGAGGAGATGCATTTCGGCAGGGCGGCCGAGGTGCTCGGCATCGCGCAGCCGCCGCTGAGCCAGTCCATCCAGCGGCTGGAACGCGAACTCGGCGTCGCGCTGTTCGACCGCTCTCGGCGGGCCGTGCAGCTGACGACCGCAGGGCAGCTGCTGATCGAGGAGGCGCGCGCACTGCTCGCGGCGGAACAGCGGTTGCGCACGGTGGCGCGCAAGGCGGGCGACGGCAGTCTGGGAACGCTGCGCGCGGGTGTCCCACCGGACACACCCGCCGCCGTGCTGCACCGCCTGCTTCGCGAACTCGCCGAGCATGCCGCCGGACTCACCGTGGACCTGCACGAACTCACGACCGCCGAACAGCTCCGTCTGCTCGCCACCGCGGAACTCGACGTCGGACTGGTCGAGCATCCGGTCGACGCGCCCGATCTGCGATACGGGCCGACCGCCGAACTGCCCCTCGGCGTCGCGCTGCCCCGCACCTCGCCGCTGGCCCGACTGCACGAGGTGAGTCTCGCCGACCTCGCCGGACACGAGCTGATCCTCTTCCCTCGGGCCACCGCTCCCGGCTGGCACGACGAATTGCTCGAGGTGTGCCACACACACGGATTCGTTCCGGGCCTGGTCCGGCATGCCCGCAATCCCGAATTCCTGCTCGGCCTTGTGCTTTCGGGCAACGGTGTCGCGCTCACCCGGGAGGCGCTGGCCCGACGCGAGCCGAGGGTGGCCTGGCGTCCCCTCGTCGACCGGCCGCTGCGGCTGCGCGTCGGCGCCGTGTGGCCCGACACCTCGCCGCACCCCGCCGCGCCGCGCTTCGCGCAGGTCGCCGCCGAAGTTCTGAGCGAAGGCGCCGGGCCACTTCCGGTGCCCGCACCGGAGGCGCCGACCGGACCGTGGTCGTTGGTCTACGCCGTTCACCCGGCGCAGCAAAAGCGTTTCGCGAGTGGAGATTTCGCAAAACCGCCCGTTTCGCACGGTGGGACGCGAGAATGAGTACGGCCGAGAACCGGCCTCTTGGGGACGCATCGGCTGTCTTGCCCGAACGACACACGTAGGGAAACACGATGAGAGTCAATCAATTCGCCGCTTCCGCCCTGCTCGCGATCGGGGCCATCGGCATATCCGCGGGCGCCGTCAACGCCCAGCCCACCGGTCCAGCCGCCGAGGTGTCCGTGCGCGGCGCCGACCAGGGCATCGGCTACACCGCCGGGCCGACCTCGGACGGCAGCGGCATCGTCACCACCGTCGAGGGCGGCGCGTTCACGCTCGCCGGTGACGCGCGGACGGTCACCCTCGCCGACGCCTCGGGCCGCATCGTCGCGACCCTGCCGATGGGCTTCACCACCCACGGCCAGACCTTCGGCCTGACGCCGCGCATCACCGACGCGGGCCGTACCCTCACCCTGACGCCGGTCGGCGCCCCGGCCGCGACGACGCAGCACCTGCGCCAGCTGGTCGATTACGACGAGACGGTCGCGCGCAAGCAGCACAACGCCGTGGTCGGCGCGCTCATCGGCGCGGGTATCGGCGCGGTGCTCGGCTTCTTCCTCGGCGGTGTCGGCGCGCTGGTCACCGTTCCGATCGGCGCGGGCATCGGCGCACTGATCGGCTTCTCCACGCCCTGACCGACATTCGCGGGGCGCCGTCACCGAGCAAGATCGGTGACGGCGCGCCGCCGCGTCCGGCCTCGACCATGCTCGCCACGGGGCACCTCCCCGCGCCCGCCCCGCTCCGGATGGCCCGCCGCAGGAGGCATTTCCCATGGCCGACGCCCGCTTCGCCCGCACCAAGCGGATCATGCTCTGGACCGATCTCGGTTTCCTCGCGTACTGGGTCGCGACAGCGCTCGGCGCGCTCAGCGTCGGTACCGATCCTTTTCTGCGCCAATGGAACTGGTCGTTCCTCGGGCTCGACCTCGCCGCCATAGGCATCGGACTCGCGAGCCTGGCCGTCGCAGGCAGGCAGCCCGCGCTGGCCGAGCGGATGATGCTCGTCTCGCTGACCGCGACGGCCGCCGCGGGACTGATGGCCCTGAACTTCTACCTGGTGCGCTGCGAATTCGACCCGGCATGGTGGATACCGAACGCCTGGTTGCTGTTCTTCCCGATCGTCGCCATGACAACGATGATGGTCACTTCCGCGGGACGCGGGCGAATCCCCGATGCTGGATGATCGCTACCGCTCGTTCCGAGCGGGGGCACTCCCCCGAGCATGATTGTTCCCGCTGATCACGGCCGGTTCGAAGCAGATATCGACGAGGCTATGTTGGGTTCGAATTCTCCTCGGGCGCAACGATCTTCGACCCATACCCGCAGGTCGCGACCGGAAACACGGACAGCATCACCCCTGTGAAATCGCATCACGGATCTACCGTTCCATTGTGAGAATCACCAAGTTCGGTGTGTCGTTATCCTCGATTCGATCTTGGTTGCGATATGTTCGCCGCGGATAGTGGCCGTCGCCTGCGGCCTCGGGCAGCCACGGAGACGAAGGAGGTGCGCCAAGCCTCGCACGACCATCCGCCGCGAGGGGCGATGGCGTGCACGCGTCTCCAGCGACCCATTCCATTTCGACCGCGCTTCACGCGGTGACCGAAGTCGCTCCACTGCGTCGTTCCCACCTTGTCAAATACGTCACCGATGTCCGCCGCGGCCCCTCATCCCACGGCCGTCCATCGGCGATGCCCAATGGACGAAAGAAAGACCGTGTCCAGAGTCACGACTCGAATATTGATCCTCGTCTCGAGCATCCTGTCCCTAGGCGTCCTGTGCGCCCCGGCGCAGGCCGATCCCCTTTATCCCGAACCCGATCCGGACCCGTTCTACAGCGCGCCCGCCGAACTGGCCGCGTTGCAGCCCGGCGACGTCGTCCGGACACGCAAGATCGACACCGGCCTCTACGTCGGCACCGAAGGCTGGCAGGTGGCCTTCCGCTCCACCAATTCCGGTGGCAATCCCATCATGGGCATCACCACTGTCCTGCTCCCCATCGGAGTGAGCAACCCGCCCCTGGTCTCCTACCAGGCATTGATCAATTCCCTTGGCTCCCGGTGTAATCCGTCGCGCTCGCTGTTCAACGGCGAACTCCAGGACGCGCCGGGCGCGTTGCTGCCGATCGGCCGCGGCTGGGCCGTCTCCCTGCCGGACTACCTCGGCCCGACCGTCGCCTACGGCGCGGCCAAGCTCAGCGGCATGGTCACGCTGGACAGTGTGAAGGCGGTGCAGAAGGTCGCCGAACTCGGCCTCGGTTCTTCGCAGGTCGCGATCGCGGGCTACTCGGGCGGCGGCATGGCCACCGCGTGGGCTGCCGCGCTCCAGCCGACCTACGCGCCCGACCTGAAGCTGACCGCCGCCGTCGCCGGTGGCATCCCCGCCGATCTCGAGCAGATGGCGCTCGGCCTCGGCTTCGAACCGCACCCCGGTTTCGGCCTGGCCTTCGCCGCCGCGATGGGGCTGGAGCGGGAATACCCTGAGCGGCTGCCGATCTCGGATCAGCTGAACCCGAACGGCCTGTGGTTCCGCGAGTTCACCCACGACGCCTGCCGCCGCTTCCTGCTCTTCCACGGCGCCTTCCGCAGCGCCGACCAGATGGCCGCGTCCAAGAGCCTGATGGACAGCCCCGAGGCGCGAGAAGTGCTGCACGAGAACAGCTTGCGCCACTACGAAGGCGTGCCGACCGTGCCGACCTATCTGTGGCAGGGCCGCTACGACACGCTGACGCCGTTCGACTCGGTCGCCGAGGTCGCTGATCGCTACTGCAAGGCGGGCGCCCCGGTGAAGCTGGTGACCTACGACATCGCGGAGCACATGACCGCGGCCGCCGCCGGATTCGCCGACGCGTGGAACTACGTCGAGTCGCGCTTCCGCGGTGATCCGGTGCCGACCAGCTGCTGACCCGGTATCGAACCGAAAGGGGACGCCCCGCCATCCGGCCGGGCGTCCCTTCTGTCGTTCCGGGCACCCGACGGCGCGGTGGCACCGCACTGTCCGCCCGATCCCGGTGCGTCACCGACCGGTCAGAGCGAACCGCCGCCGCCGATCATCCACGGGTTGAACGCGCACGTCAGCTCGATGGACGCCTGCGGGTCCAGGGCGCGCAACGCGATGGCCGCGGCGCGCGGCGAGTACATCAGCGTCAGGTGATCGGACATGTCCTGCTCGCAGCCGTCCTGCAGCGCGATGTTCTGCACCGGGGCGTCCGGACCCGGTTGCAGGAAGGTCCATTCGAACGGGTTCGAGATCTGGTCGTGCCTGGTGCCGATCGCGGTGTACTCGATGCCCGGCACGGTGTCGCCGTCCCGGTTCAGGTGGGCGTAGAACTCCGAACCGACGACCTGCTGGATGTTGGCCGCGCCGATCAGTGGCCGGTAGAAGCCGAGGATGGGGATGCCCAGGTTGGTGATGAGCCGTCCCAGTGTCGCCATGCCCATCAGCGAGGTGCCGTGGTTGGTGCCGCCGAAAGAGATGAGCTTGCCGACCTTGTCCGCGCCGCCTTCGAATTTCAGGTACTGGCTCGAGACCGGTCCGCCCTGGGAATGCGCGATGATGTCGACCTTCTCGGCGCCGGTGGCGGCCAGCACGGTGTCGACGTACTCGCGAAGCTGACGGGCCGAATCCTCCATCGGGCCGACGCCGTAGCGGCCGGGCAGGAGCGGTCCGAGGCCGCCGCCCTCGAACAGGCTCGCGCGGCCGAAGTTGAAGGTGAAGACGCAGTACCCGGCGCGGGCGACCCGCGGCGACAGGTACGCGAAGGTGTCGTAGGCGTTCAGCCAGGTGCCGTGCACCAGCACCACCGGGCGCGGATGTTCCGCGCTGGGACGACAATTCGGCTGGTTCGCACCTGCGGGGGCCGCGTCGGGATGGCTGAGGCCGTGGGCGAAAGCCGCGAGGAAGGCCGACACCTCGGGCCCCTCACCCGCCACCCGGGAGGCGTGGCTGCGCCCGGCCGAACCCGAGCCGCTGCCCGAGCTGCTTCCGGTGTCCACGATGGGCTGCGGCTGCCTGCCGTCCGGCGCGGGCCGCAGCCCGGCGCGGACCAGATCGGCGAGCTGCTGCTCGACCGACACGCCCACGGTGGGCTCGGGCGCGGCCGCCGCGGGACCGATGGCGTGGGTCGCGCCGAGAACCGTCACGCCCGCCACGACGGCTGCCGCGACGACACCCCGCAGTCGGCCTATAGGTCTATGTCTGACTCGTGCAAGAGAGACGACCCGCATGGAATCACACTCCAAAACTAGCGGTGAAAGTTTCCAAGGCGACCGTAAGGCCGATAAACTAGCAGCGCAAGTTTTTGTCTCCTGCGACAATGCTGCGACAGGACAAGGAGGCAAACCGTGGCCCGACCCCGCCACCCACTGCTCAACCGAGCGCGCATCGTGGCCACCGCACTGGCACTGCTCGACGCCGAGGGCATGGCGGCGGTGTCCACCAGGCGCATCGCCGCCGAGCTCGGCGTTCAGGGACCGTCGCTGTACAACCACGTCGGCACCAAGGACGAACTCATCGATGCCATCGCCGACACGGTGCTCGGCGAGGTCGACACCGGAATGTTCGCCGCGCTCGGCCCGGAGAACCCGGATTGGCGTACGGCACTGTGGGATTGGGCCTACTCCTACCGCGCCGCCATGGCCGCCCACCCGAACATCGTCCCCGCGCTCGCGGGCGGCCCCGGGCATCGCCCCAACGCGCTGCGGATCGCCGACGCGGTGTTCGGTGGCTTGGTCGCGGCGGGCTGGCCGCGCCGCGAGGCGACCAAAGTCGGCGCGCTGATGCGCTATTTCATCACCGGCTCCGCGCTCGCGTCGTTCGCCGCGGGATTCCCCGCCGACGCGACGGTCTACGGCGGCGACTACCCGCACCTGAGTGAAGCCCATCTGCTCGCCGATCGGCAACATCGCATCGACGAGGACGCCTTCGAGGTGGGGCTGCGTGCGCTGTTGGACGGACTCGGCGACCGCTATCGCACGGTGCGCGACGCGCTGTCCGATCGCCCCTGATTCGCCGCCGCCCTCCGGCGACCGTTCACGCGACGCGGAACGAGCCCGAATTGTCCGGATAGGGTGGAGTCGTGAACGTAGAGGTAACACCCTTGCCGGGTATTGGTGTCCGCAAAGATTTTCCGTTGAAGAACAACCGACGCGTCGGCGTGATCGACCACCGCGACGGCACTTTGGACCTGATCGTCAGCAAGCCCGACAACCCCGACGTCACCGAGCAGATCTCGCTCACCCGGCGCGAAGCGTCGCTGCTCGCCAACTTGCTCGGCGCACCGCAGGTGGTCGCTCAATTGCAAGACGAGCACCGCGCATTCGACGGGGTGATCACCCGGCAGCTCACCGTTCGCCCGGGCTCGCCCTACGACGGCAGGCCGCTCGGCGACACCGCGATGCGGACGCGTACCAAGACGTCCATCGTCGCGCTCGTGCGCGCCGGGCACGTGATCGCCTCGCCGGGACCGGAATTCGCGTTCGCCGCCTTCGACGTCCTGATCGTCGTCGGCACCGCGGACGGTCTAGCGGCCGCCGCCATCATCCTCACGGACGGCTGAGGCGTGGTGGCACACGAAACCGCGCTCTCCCTGATCCAGCTGGGCGCGGTCTTCTTCGGCCTCGGCCTGCTCGGCCGCATCGCCGCGCGCATCGGCATGTCGCCGATCCCGTTCTACCTGGTCGGCGGCTTGATGTTCGGCACAGGCGGTCTCGTCGAACTGGACCATGTCGATTCGTTCATCCATCTGGCCAGCGAGATCGGCGTCGTCCTTCTGCTGCTGCTGCTCGGGCTGGAATACACTGCCGCCGAACTCGTCACCGGCCTGCGCCGATCCTGGGCGGCCGGTGTGGTCGACATCGTGCTCAACGCCACCCCCGGCGTGCTCGTCGCGCTCTTCCTGGGCTGGGGTCTGACCGGCGCCATCGCGATGGCGGGCGTCACCTACATCTCCTCGTCGGGCATCGTCGCCAAGGTGCTCAACGACCTGGGCAGGCTAGGCAACCGGGAGACCCCCACGATTCTGTCCATCCTGGTGTTCGAGGACCTGGTGATGGCCGGTTACCTGCCGGTGCTGACGGCGGTGCTCGCGAGCGCGGGGTTCCTGGCCGGTCTCACCACCGTCGGAATCGCCCTGCTCGCCGTCACGGTGGTGCTCGTGGTCGCGCTGCGCTACGGGCGCTACGTCTCGATGATCGTGGACAGCGACGATCGCGAGATCTTCCTGCTCAAGCTGCTCGGCTCGGCGCTGCTCGTCGCGGGTCTCGCGTCCGCGCTCCAGGTCTCGGCCGCGGTGGGGGCGTTCCTGCTCGGTATCGCGATCTCGGATTCGACGGCGCACAACGCCACCAAGATCCTGGAGCCGTTGCGCGACTTGTTCGCCGCGCTGTTCTTCGTGCTGTTCGGGCTGAGCACGGATCCGTCGACGATTCCCCCGGTGCTCGGCTGGGCCTGCCTGCTCGCCGTGGTCACCACGGCCACCAAGGTCGCCACCGGCTGGTGGGCCGCCAAACGCGCGGGCACCTCGCGGTACGGGCGGGCGCGCGCGGGCACGGCGTTGGTCGCGCACGGCGAGTTCTCCATCGTCATCGCGGGATTAGCGGTCACCGCGGGCGCGGTGCCGACCGAGTTCGCGGCGCTGGCGACGACGTACGTACTGCTGATGGCGGTGCTCGGCCCGATAGCGGCGCGTGTGGTGGAACCCGTTCTGGTGTGGCGCGACCGTCGCGTGGCCCGTCCCGTCTGACGAGCGACCCTCCCGGAACGACCCGGCGCGGCCCCTCAACGTAGCGGGGCCGTCGTGGTGTTCGACCGGCCGACGTATTCGTCGTTGAGCAGGTGATAAGCCTGCCCCAGATCGGTCAGCGCACGCCGCCAACGGATTTCGGAGTCGCTGCCCGCGGGGTTGCGGCTCAGCTCCAGCAACGCCGTCGTGGCGTCGGCCGACCGAGTGGCCGCGGCGAGCAATACCGGCGCGGGCTCGGCGGTCGCGTCCTCGGCCATCGCGCCGATGCGGTCGTGCAGCTCCGCGGCGTCGGCGCACATCCGTTCGGCCGGGTCCTCGGCCACCGGAATGGCATGGCGCGGTTCGCCGCCGACCACGTGTCGCAGCAGACCGACCAGCAGCGCCCGCTCCGCGGCGGCGTCCCTCGGTCCGTCGAAGGGCGGGTCCACCGCGTCCGGGTCGATGTGCAGTATCGCCAAGACGGCCCGCAACTGCGCGATGGTCACCACGTGCTCGGCCCCTCCCTGCCCTGCGCCGGGCGACCGATGTGTTCGTCCGCCTGGAATGTCCCCGTCACCGCACACCCCTTCTCGTCGGCCGCGCGCGACGCGCGAACCTCCGTCGCCGCCGGGCCGGGGATAGTGTTTGCCAGATCTTCACTGAACGAGGGCCAAACTATCCAAAACCTCGACGGATGTCTCGGGAATCGACATCTAAAACGGAGTCTCGCGGGGTGGCGGCCACGGTCGCGGCGCGTCGCGATCCGCGCCTGGGCGGCACCGGTCGCGAATAGGATTGCGCGGGAAGCGCGCTCACGATCGGCGCGACCGCGGAAAGCGTGGGGAGACGATGACGACCGGACGGTGGCGGCAGCCCGCCGCACTGCGCGCGATCGCCGCACTGGCGGTCATCGGCCTGACGGTCGGCGGCTGCGCGACTCTGCTCGGCGAGCCCGCCCCACCGCCTTCCGCCGACGAGATCGCGGCGGTCTCAGCCGAATTGACCGAATTGCCGTCTTCCGAGGTCGCCGAACACCAGGTCGCGTCGGTCGTCGAACAGATCGTGGCCGCCGCCTCGGCGCTCGAACCCACGCTGCGCTGGCGCCAGACCGAAGACCGCGCGATCGGGCCCTGCTACGGGCCTTACGCGCACACCGGCGGCCGGCGCGTGGTCCTGCCGCGCTACCGCACCGAGGGTTCGCTGCCCGCGGCGGCGTGGCCGGGATTCCAGGAGACGGCCCGCGCGCTGGCCGTGTCCGTCGGCGCGACGGACATGCTGCCGGGCGGTAGCTCGTCACCCGACCGGCACGTCACCTTCCAGGGCGGCGACGGCGCGCGGTGGGACAGCGACATCGAGCTGTCGATCTTCGCGGACGCCCGGTCGATGACGATCACCGCGGTCGTGGGTTGTCGTCTATCCGCCGAGCAGTGATCGAGCCGCGCTCTCGTACACCGGATCACCGGCGCCGACGATCTACCCGAGCTACGGCGGGCAGCTGCACCGAGCCAAGCGGCCGAAGGTCAGGCCGCCAGATGCTCGGTGTCGTCGCCGAGTGCCCGGTCGCGCAACGTCTTCAACGTCTTGGCGAGGATGCGCGAGATCTGCATCTGCGACACCCCGAGGCGCTCGGCAATCTGGGCCTGGGTCCGGTTCTCGAAGAACCGCATGACGAGCACCTGGCGTTCACGCTCCGGCAGTTCGGCGAGCAGCGGACGCACGGCCATCGCGTCCTCCAGCAGCCGGTAGCAGGGTTCCTCCGCGCCGAGGGTGTCGACCGCGGCGCGCGGCGAGCTGTCGTCGTCGTTGTCGCGCGGCGTGGCGTCCAGTGAACTCGCCTGGTAGCCGTTGCTCGCGACCAGTGCCTGGGTGATCTCGGTGAGCTCCACATCGAGTTCGGCGGCGAGTTCGCGGGCGGTGGGCATACGGCCGAGCCGCTGCGCGAGCGTGTCGGTGGCGGGGCCGATCAGCTGCTGAATCTCCTTGAGCCGCCGCGGGACCCGCACCGACCAGGTGCGGTCGCGGAAGTGCCGCCGCACCTCCCCCATCACGGTCGGCACCGCGAACGACAGGAAGGAACTGCCGCGGGAGACGTCGAAGCGATCCACGGCCTGCACCAACCCGAGGCGGGCGATTTGGTGCAGGTCGTCGAACGCCTCGCCGCGGCCCGCGAAGCGACGCGCGATGTGTTCGGCCAGCGGCAGGCACATCCGGACGATGTCCTCCCGCAGCCGATGCCGGTGCGGGTCGTTCTCGTCCAGGCTCGCCAGCTTCTCGAACCACGGCTCGACGTTGTCGTACGAGTCCGTACGGGCGGTGTCGTCCGCGGCGCCCACGGTCGATTCCTGCTTCATCCGATGTCCCTCGTTTCCCACTGAATTCGACACTGATCGGATACCCGCGACCCCGTTATCGAAACGTGATCGCAAAGAAATCGGTCTCACCTGGGCCGACGGACCACCGCCCCGCGCGGATCAGAGGATGGGCCGACCGCCCGTCACCGCGAGCCGCGCGCCCGAGATGTAGCTGCCGTCGTCGGAGGCGAGCAGCACGTAGGCCGCCGCGAGTTCGGCGGGTTGACCCGCACGCCCCAGCGGCGTGTCGTCACCGAACTTCGTGACCTTCTCCACCGGCATGGTCGAGGGGATCAGCGGCGTCCAGATCGGTCCCGGCGCGACGCTGTTGACCCGAATCCCGCGCTCCCCCAACAACTGCGCCAGGCTGGCGGAGAAGTTGGCGATGGCCGCCTTGGTCGCCGCGTAGGGCGCCAGCGTCGGCGAGGGCATGTCCGAGTTCACCGACGAGCTGCCGATGATCGACGAGCCCGAAGGCATATGCGGCAGTGCGGCTTTCACGAGATAGAAGTACGCGCCGACGTTCAGCTTGAAGGTGTGGTCGAACTCCTCGTCGGAGATCTCCTCGAGGGTCTCGTGGGTCATCTGGTAGGCCGCGTTGCTCACCAGCACATCCACCTTGCCGAACTCCTGTACGGCGCGATCGATGACGGCGCGGCAGTGCGCGGGATCGGCGAGATCGCCCGCCACCAGCACGGCCTTGCGGCCCGCCTGGGTCACCAGATCGGCGACCTGCTTCGCGTCCTCGTCCTCGTCGAGATAGGAGATCAGCACATCGGCGCCTTCCCTGGCGAACGCGATCGCCACCGCGCGCCCGATGCCGCTGTCGGCGCCGGTGATCACCGCCGCCTTGCCGGTGAGCTTGCCCGAACCGCGGTAGCTGTCCTCGCCGCAGTCCGGCACCGGCGTCATCCTGGCCTGGACGCCGGGGACCTCTTGCTGCTGCTCCGGAAAACCCATTGCTCAACTCCTCCTGATGAATTCCTGCGCTTTGGCTTTCATGCCCTGGGTGATGAAGCGCCTGGCATCGGGATCACCGCGCAGTACGGCTTCGGCGGTGTCCTTCAACTGCTCCCAGGTGGCGTGCGGCGGGATGGGCGGCACCTCGGGATCGCACAGCACGTCGAGCACCACCGGACAGTCGGCGTTCAGCGCGCGATCCCAGGCGGGGCCCAGATCCTCTGGCGCCTCGACGGTGATCGCGGCCAACCCCATGACCCGGGCGACCTCCGCGTAGGAGACCTCCGGAAGCGATTGCGACTCCACGAATTTCGGCGCGCCGCCCATCGCGCGCAGCTCCCAGGTGACCTGGTTGAGGTCGTTGTTGTGGAAGACGCAGACGATCAGCCGCGGATCCGACCAGCGGCGCCGGTAGCGGGCGATGGTGAGCAGCTCGGCGAGCCCGTTCATCTGCATCGCGCCGTCGCCGACCAGCGCGATCGCGGGCCGGTCCGGGTGGGCGAACTTCGCGCCGATGGCGTACGGGACGCCAGGACCCATCGTCGCGAGCGTCCCGGACAGTGAGCCACGCATCTGGCCGCGGAAGCGCAGGCACCGGGCATACCAGTTGGTCGAGGAGCCCGAATCCGCCGTGACTATGGCGTTCTCGGGAATGCGTTGGGACAGTTCCCAGACCACGCGCATCGGGTTGAGTGGCTGCGCGTCCAGCATCGACTGCCGTTCGAGCGTCTCCCACCAGCGGGCCACGTTCTTCTCCACCTTCTCCCGCCACGAGCGATCGATCTTGCGCTGGATCAGCGGAATCAGCTCGGCCGATGTGGATTTCGCGTCGCCCACCAGATTCACCTCGGTGGGGTACCGCATGCCGATCATGGTGCCGTCGATATCGATCTGCACCGCACGCGCCTGACCGAACTCGGGCAGGAACTGCGAGTAGGGGAAGCTGGAGCCGACGATGAGCAGGGTGTCGCAATCGCGCATCAGCTCGTAACTCGGCCTGCTGCCGAGCAATCCGATCGGCCCGGTGACGAACGGCAGATCGTCGGGGAGCACGTCCTTGCCGAGCAGCGCCTTCGCCACGCCCGCGCCGGTGCGGTCGGCGATCTCCACGACCTCCGCGGCGGCCGAGCGCGCGCCCTGGCCGATCAGGATCGCGACCCGCGATCCGGCGTCGAGGATCTCCGCGGCGCGCCGGATCTGGTCGCTCGCAGGGATCACTCGCGCGGGCGGCAGCGCGCCCGGCGGGCTGGAGGGCACCTGCTTGAAGGCGTGCTCGGGTGGCTCGTACTCTTCCTCCTGGAGATCGGAGGGGATGATCACCGCCGTCGGCGCGCGCCGCGTGATGGCGACGCGGAAGGCGCGGTCGAGCGCGTTGGGCAACTGACTGGCGACATTGACCTCGACCACGTACTCGGCGACGTCCTGGAACAGGTTTTGCAGATCCACTTCCTGCTGGTAGCTGCCGCCCATCGCGCTGCGCGCGGTTTGCCCGACGATCGCCACCACCGGCACGTGATCGAGTTTGGCGTCGTAGAGGCCGTTCAGCAGATGGATCGCGCCCGGCCCCGAGGTGGCGGTGCAGACACCGGCGTTGCCGCTGAACTTGGCGTAGCCGGTGGCCTCGAACGCCGACATCTCCTCGTGCCTGGCCTGGATGAACGCGGGGTCGTCGTCGGCTCGCCCGAATGCGGCGACCAAGCCGTTGATGCCGTCACCGGGATATCCGAAGACCTGCTGGACACCCCATTCGCGCAGTCGTCGCACGACGTAGTCGCCGACCTGTTGACCCATGGTTCCTCCTGTCGGTGCGTCGCTGTCGGGATCCGTCCTCAGGCGGTGGCGCGGCGGTGCTTGCGGTGGCTGGTGTCACACAAGGGGTAGGTCTTGGAACGGCGGCACAGGCAGATCGCGACCTGGAAGCGGTCACAGCGGATCGTCTTCCCGTCGGCGGTCACGAGCTCCACCGGACCCTCGACGAGAGCGGGCCCGTCGTCGGTGAAAGTGACTCGCCTGCGCTCATTTTCGGATTCGATCGGCACGGATCACCACCAGATCTTCCTTGTCCTGGCCGGGTTCGATGAGTCCGATCGAAGCGAGCCAGTCGGCGCGCCCGCGCAGCACCGGCCCGAAGGGAACGGTGTGGCGGGCCACGATCGCGGCTTTCAAACCGGTGTCACGTAATTGAATCAGCGTGCTGTCCGGATCGGACAGCATCGAGTGCACGACCAGCGCCGCGCCTCGGGGTTTCAGCAGATCCGGCATCATCCGGCACAGCCGGTCGAGCGCACCGCGCCCGGACACACCCGCGTTCCACGCGCGCGCCGCCCCGTGGTGGCCAGCGCCCGCGGGCGCTGGGACGTAGGGCGGATTGGCGAGAACGAGATCGAAGCGGCGTCCGCGCAGCGCGCGGCTGAAGTCGCCGCGGATCACCTCGGCCCCGATCCCACGGATCCGGCAGTTCAGCCACGCCGACGCCGCCGCGGAGCGGGAGATATCCACAGCGGTGACCGCCCTGGCGCCACCGCGCGCGGCCGCGATGGCCAACGCCCCGCTTCCCGTGCACACGTCCAGCACGTGCCCACCGCGCGGAATGCCCGCCTCGGACAGCGCCATGGCCAACAACCAGGTATCCGTTTGCGGGCGGTAGACCCAGGGCGGGCGAATCAACATCACGTACGCCGGATAGCCGGAATGAGCCGAACTAATCGTGCGGTCCGGCAGAACCCGGCTCACCGTCGCGCAGCGAACCGCGTCCCGCCTCCCAACAGCCCAGCACATGCTCGGCGAACCGGTCTTCCAGCAGGTTCGTGGCCTGGATGCCGAACACCACCGATTCGGTCAACTCGGGCTCCTTGGCGAGCAGGTCGCCGATCACGTCGCGGCGCATGACCTGTTCGTGCACCGCGTCGGCTTCGACGTGCTCGCGGTAGAACAGCGTGCAGGCGGGATCGGCGTCGAGGCGGCGCAGCGCCTCCACCATCCGCCGCGCCCCCGGCGGCGAGCTGATCTCCACGGTCGCGAAATGACCGACGAGCGCCCCGCGCAGCTCACGGTGCAGTCCGAACAGCGAGATCGTGTCCATCAGGGCGAACATCGGCGCCGGAATCACGTCCAGATAGTGCAGATAGTCCGGATTCAGGCCCGCCGCGGCCATCAGCTTCGCGTACAGCTCGGCGTGCACCCGTTCGCCGCGCCCGCCGCCGAACTCGTCGAACTCGACCGCGACCAGCGACGCTTTAGCCTGACCGCGCAGCCGCGGAATGGCCCATGCGTACGGATCGGCCTCTTTGTGGTGGTAGAGCGAGCGGTGCACCAGGTACTCGCGCATCTGCCACCACTCGCCGCGATCGAGCAGGAACTGGCTCGGCCCGCTCGCCTCGACCGGTGTCACGAGCAGCTGTTCGAGTTCCCCTTCCAGATCGGTCCCGCCGGGGACGGCGTCGCGCAGCCCGCGCAGCAGCCGCTGTTCCATCTCGGCACGCAACCCGAGCAGGCCGGGGTCCCACTCCCAGCCGGGATGAACCTTCGCGAACCCGTAGTAGTGCAACTCGTAGCAGGTGTGCAGGGCGAGAAGCAGATCCTCGTCGAACGGGTCCGTCGACCCGGCCCCCGGTACGGACTGTCCCGGCGTGCCGTGCAGGAGTTCGACCACCGCCGCGGACAGCTCGCCGCGCGGCTCGGGCATGGGCTGGGCTTTCGGGACCATGGTCGCTGTCATGCTGGTCGTTTACCCCGCTCGCGCCGGGTTATCGCCCGGCTTCCGAGTGAGCCCGCCTGGCTCCTGGTCGATCAGGCCGCGGAGGCGGTTCTCACGAGGCGGACCGCAGCCGCTCGGCGACGACCTCGGCGATCGCCGCGGCCGCGCGCACCCCGGCGCCACGGGTCTGCCACGCGCGCCAGCGTCCGGTGTCCAGCTCGCGGGCTCGGGCGAGCAAGCCGGGCCAGTCCTCGAGATCGGGCCAGCGGTCGAGCGTCAGCGCCATGCCCGCCGACGCGAGTGCGCGCGCGGTGGCCAGTTGTTCGTCGAACGGGCGCGGCGCGGGCACCACCACGGCGGGTTTGCCCGCGGCAGCGACATCGGCGATCGCACCCTGCCCGGCGTGCGTCACGATCACGTCGGCCCGGCACAGCTCCGGCCACGGGTCGTCCACCCAGTCACCCAATGCGATAGTGCGCCAACGATATTGATGGTGACGCAGGGCGCAGGCGCGCACCATCCCCGCCGTGAACGCCGCACCGCCCGCGCCGCCGACGACCAGCACCGTCGGGCGGTCGTCGCGTGCCGCGAACAGCGGGGGGCGGCCGTCGAATCGGGTGATGCCGCCGACATAGCGGGTCTTGTCCGTGTACGGGCGCAGCCACGACGGATCGTAGAGTTCGCGCGGCCACGCCGCGATCAGGCGTTCGGCGATGCGGTGCACCAGCTGGTGGGCGGGATCGGTACGGGCGCCGGGCAGCGCCATGTAGACGACGGGCACCCCGTGCAGGCGGGCCAGCAGCGCCACCTCCACCGACACGTCCACCACCAGCGCGTCCGGCCGCGTCGCCGCGAGCCACGCCGCGACCGCCGCCATCCGCTCGGCCTGACCGCGATCGTGTCGCGGCGCCCAGTGCAGAACGCCCGACGCGGTGGGATCGCGGACCGTCGCGGGAAGGTTGCCGGCGGGCAGGCGCACGACGTCGTCGAAGATCTCGTCGTCGGAGAGTGCCAGCGAGGACAGCGCCGTGACCGGCTGCGCGAGACAGGCGCTGATGCGGCGAGCGCGGACGAGATGTCCCGAGCCGTGGTGGTGGATGTAGTAACCGATCACGCGGCCCCCCGGTGCGCGCAAGGTCCCCGAGCTGGCAGAGGCCGAGGTCGGCGCGGATACGCCATGGCGAACCACACCAGGTCCGGGCCGCCGGGCCCCGGTGTCCATTGCGCGAGACCGTACATCGGACCTCCCGGCGGATCTGCGGTGACGTGCGACGATGCGGATCTACCCGGCCGTGCGCCCGGCAAACCTGGAGCACATTCCACTGGCGGGTGAGCTCGCGCTCTCGTTTGCCAGAGGCGGGCGCGGGTAGCCGGTCGGTGATCGACCGGCGACACCACCCGGCAAGGAGGTAGCGATGCAGATCGGATACAAGCTGGCGGCAGAGGGTTTCGGTCCCGCCGAACTGATCCGCCAGGCCGTGCAAGCCGAGCGCGCGGGTTTCGACTTCGTCGAGATCAGCGACCACTTCCATCCCTGGCTGGACAACCAGGGCCACTCGCCGTTCGCCTGGACGGTGCTCGGCGCCATCGCGGCGCGTACCGACCGCATCGGCCTGGCCACCGGCGTCACCTGTCCGATCCTGCGCTACCACCCCGCGATCGTGGCCCAGGCCGCCGCCACCATGGCGCTGATCTCCGACGGACGCTTCACGCTCGGCGTCGGGTCGGGCGAACGGCTCAACGAGCACATCGTCGGCCTCGAGTTCCCGGACTCGGTGCGGGTGCGCCACGAGATGCTGCGCGAAGCGCTCGAGATCATCCGGTTGCTCTGGAGCGGCGGCTATCAGTCGTATTCGGGCAAGTACCTGCATCTCTCGGACGCCAGGATCTTCGACCTGCCCGAGCGGCTTCCTGCGATCGCGGTCGCGGCGGGCGGGGCCGCATCGGCCGAGCTGGCCGCCGAACTCGGCGACGGCCTGTTCGCCACCGACGCCGACCCCTCGATCGTCCGGCAGTACCGCGAGCACGGCGGCGACGGGCCGCGCTACGCCGAGGTGCCGCTGGCCTGGGCGCCCGACGAACACACCGGTGCGCAGGCGGCGCTGGAGACGACCCGCTGGGCGCTCACCGGATGGAAGGTCATGAGCGAGCTACCCAACCCGGTCAACTTCGCCGCCGCGAGCGCCACGGTCCGCGAGGAGGACATCCGCGACCACTTCACCTGCGGCTCCGACCCGGAACGCTACGTGGAAGCCGTCCGCGCCTACACCGACGCGGGATTCGACCATCTCGTGCTGCAGAACGCCGGACCGGATCCGGACGGCTTCCTCGAGTTCTATCGCGACGAGCTCGATCAGCGGCTGCGCGGTTCGCTCACCCCGGCCGCGAGCCCGAGCTGAGCGTTCAGCGCTGCCTGCCGGTGCGCGCCCGCCTGCGCGCCTCCTGCATCTCGGCGAGTTCCTGTTCGAGCGCCTCGGCGATGCGGAACTGCCCGGTGTCGTAGATCCCCGACGAGCGAACCACCTCGTGGTAGGCGCCGTCCGGATCCGGCGGAGCCGCCTTGCGGGAGTCCTTGGCGTTGCGCGAGTCTTTCGCGTTGCGCGAGTCCTTCGCGATGCGGGAGTCCTTCGTGCTCATCTTGATCGACGAGCTCTCGGCGGCCGGACGCGCCGCGACGGGCTTGTCGATCTCGATCGGCTTGGTCGGCGGCGGCGGGGGCGTCTGGCGGACGACTACTTTGGCGGCCACCGGCTCCGGCGTGCGCGCCGGGGCGGGCTCGACGACCGGCTTGTCCACCGCGACCGCCGCCGCGGGCTTTTCGGCCTGCCTCGGCTCGGCCTTCTCGGGGGCCTTACCGTTGGTGCCGTTCGTGGCGGGCTGCGCGGGTTCGGCGGGCGCGCGGCGCTTCTCGGTCGGCGCGGGCGGCACGTCCTCGGGCGCGACCTCCGGAGCGTCGATCTCCTCGACCTCGACCTCCGCGTAGTGCTCGACGACTTCCGGCTCGGGTCGCGGCGCGGGCACCGGTCGCTCCGCGACTGCGGCGAGACTCTCGCGCCGGACCAACGCGGACAAGCTGGCCCGCATCTGTTCGGCCGGATCGGGCAGATCGCGCACTTGCTCGGTGGCCCGGTGGATGGCGAGGCCGTACCGCGCGCTCGCGGCATCGTGAATCAGCAGTGCCACACCGATCATCACGGGGGCGATGGCGTGCACGGCCACCTCGTACCACTGACCGGAGCGCAGGTACGGGTAGGTGTTGAGGCCGACGGTCAACGCGAGCAGCGCCATTTCGGCGGCGGCGACCTGGCGGCGATTGTCGATGACGCCCCACTCGGCCACCTTGTTGGTGCCGATCATGATGATGATCAGACAGACGCTGATCATCCCTTCCAGCAGATAGCTGAACCAGTAGAGCGGGTCGCTCGGGCCGCCGGGGGCGATGTTGTGCTGCACGTTCACCGCGGACCACAGCATGCCCGCGCCGACCACGCCCGCCAGCGCGCGTAGCGACCAGGCGCGGTGCCGGTACAGCGAGGCGAGCTTGGCGTGCGGACTGGATTCGCGCCGCTGCGCGGCGATCGCCTTGCGGGCGAGCAACAAATCTCGCATATCGGCCTTCGCGATTTCCTCCGCCGTGTGCCTCGCGCGGTCGGAGGCGACCGCTGCGGCCTGCACCTCTTTCCAACGCTGCCCACGATCCTGTTCGCGAATTCGCTCGGCGAGTTCGCGTTCGGCGTGTAGTTCGTCCTCGGACAGCGCCTCGGTGAGAGCCGGGTCGAACTGATAGGCCAGCCGTCCGCGGGCCTTTTCGACCCGCCGCGCCAGCTGCGTGACCTCGTCCTCGATGGGGTGCTCTATGGTCAAATCGACCTCCGACCGTGGAGATCCGATGGCAGGCAAGTGATCACGAGTGTGAACAGCACCCCACATTCATAGTCGATGCATCGTTGCGAGCAAAACTATAGATTTGCCGCGTCGCGGATTCGGGCGGCGCGCCGTGCGCGACACACTGTATAGCGGAGGCGGAAACCGATCACGCGGATTCGCCGACTCCAGTTCCGACAGAGGGCTTGTCGGGACGCGTCGACCCGTCCGGATCGGGACGGATCGACGCGCACCGGTTCCCCGCCGAGTCAGCTCTCCAGCAACGTCGCCCCCACCGCCTCCGCGCCGTCGAGCACCTGCTCGATGCGACGCAGGGTGTCGGCGTGCAGGCCGATATTCGCCGCGAACAGGTTGTCCTCGATGTGCGCGGGGGTGCGACTGCCCGGAATCGGCACCACGTGCGGATCCTGGTGCAGCAGCCAGGCGAGCGCCAATTGGCTTCGGCTGATGCCGAGTTCGGTCGCGATTGCCTGCAGCGCGGCGTAGGAGTCGTTGTTCGCGGCGAGATTGGCGGCGTCGAAACGGGGCAAGTTGGCGCGGAAATCGTCGGCGCCGACCCGATCGACCGTTCCGGTGAGGAAACCCGCGCCCAGCGGACTCCACGCGACAACGCCGACGCCCAATTCCCGAGCCGCCGCGAGCAATTCGGGGTCGATCGGGCGCCACATCGACCATTCCGCCTGCACCACCTGGACCGGGTGCGCCGCGTGCGCGCGCCGCAACTGTTCGGCGGTGACGTTGGACAGGCCCAGGTAGCGCACGAGGCCGTCGGCCACCAGTTCGCCTACCGCGCCCGCGGTCTCCTCGATCGGCACCTCGGGATCGGGGAAATGCGGGTAGTACAGATCGATCACGTCGGTGCCGAGGTTGCGCAGGCTCTGCTCGGCGTATCCGCGCACGTAACGCGGCTCGGCGTTGACGGCGAGCTCGCCGAACGCGAAGCCGACCGGGAACGTGTGCGCCGCGGCGCCTTCCGGAACGCGGAAGCCGAATTTGGTGGCGATGGTGAGTTCGTCGCGGCGACCGCGGATCGCGCGCCCGATCAGTTGTTCGTTGTGGCCGTCGGCGCCGTAGCCGTCGCTGGTGTCGATGAGCGTGGCGCCGTGGTCGACGGCGTGGCGCAGCGCGGCGAGGGCGCGGTCGTCGTCGATCGCTCCGTACATACCGGGCGAGAGCACCATCGCGCCGAAACCGACTGCGGAAACCGGGATTTCGCCGAGATGGCGCACGGGGATCTTGGTCATGGCACCACTCTCGCCGAAGTGCACCCTGCCGTCCAAGTCATGTTGGTATAACCAAACGTTATGGACGTCGACCTGCGGGATCTGCGCTACCTGATCGCGGTGGCGGAGGAGGCCAACTTCACCAGGGCCGCGGCGCGGGTCTTCGTCTCGCAACCCGCGCTGTCCAAACAGATCCGAGCGCTGGAGCGCCGCCTCGGCTTCGAACTCTTCGAACGCACGCCGCGCGGCGTCACGCTCACCCCGCAGGGCGCCGAGTTGCTGCCGACCGCACGCGAGATGCTGGAGCGCTGGGACCGCGCCTACCCGCGCGCCCAGGCGATCGGCCGCCCGCGGACCCTGGTGGTCGGCATGCAGACCGCGGTGGGGCGGGATCTGCAGCGCCGCGCCATCTCCCGGTTCCGTGCGGCGGCGCCGGACTGGACCGTCTCGCTGCGCCTGGTCGGCTGGTCCGATCCGACGGCGGGGCTCGCCGACGCCTCCAGCGATGTCGGCATCGTCTGGCTGCCGATTCCGCTCGACGGACTGCGCACCCGGGTCCTGCGTCGCGAATCGCGCGGCGTGATGCTTCCCGAGGGGCACCCGCTCGCCGACCACGCGACGGTCGCGTTCACCGATCTGCTCGACGAACCGTTCGTCGCGCTGCCGCGCGCCGCCGGGCCGCTGCGCGATCACTGGCTGGCGATCGACGCGCGCGACGGGCACCCGGTCCGCGTCGGCGCCGAGGCCTCCGGGGCGGACGAGACATTCGAGGCGATCGTCTCCGGGCTGGGCGTCGCCCTGGTCGCGGCGGGCAACGCCGACCTCTATCGACGGCCCGGTCTGGTATTTCGCCCGGTCGACGGACTCGAGCCCGCCGAGCTGGCCGTCGCCTGGCGCGGCGACGACACCCGGTCGGCCACCGCGCTGTTCGTGGATTGCCTGACCGGGCCCTGACTCACGGGACGTGCGGAACGGCCGCGTCGCGATAGCCGAGGGATTGCCGACCCAGTACGGTGTGCCTGGCAGTGTGCGACGGACCCGAACGAGTCACGGAGGTACACCATGGAGCGGCCAGCGCTCGGCAGGCCCGCGATCGCGCTGGCGGCGGCCGCCGCGGCGATACTCACCACGCTCTTCCCTGGCGCGGCTTGCGCCGAGACCAGCGATCCGATCATGGCGAGCGGCGCCCTGCTCGCGCGTCCCGTGGCGCCGGATGGTTCGCGCATCGTCGATTTCACCATCGAGGACGACCGCAACCTGACGCTGAGCGTCTACTCGGCGGCGATGGGCCGTCCGATCACCATCACCGTGCAGCGCCCGGCCGACACCTCGGAGCCGCGCCCGACGCTGTATCTGCTCTCCGGCGCCGACGGCGGCGAGGGCACCGCGAACTGGGATCACCGCACCCCGGAGGCGCTGCAGTTCCTCGGCACCAAGTACGTCAACGTGATTCAGCCCATCGGTGGCGCGTGGAGTTACTACACCGATTGGCGGGCGCCGGATCCGGTGCTCGGCGTGCACAAGTGGAAGACCTTCTTCACCGAGGAGCTGCCGCCGGTGATCGACGGCGCCCTGGGTACCAACGGACTCAATGCCATTGCCGGACTGTCGACTTCGGGTACCTCAGTGCTGCAACTGCCGATCGCCGCGCCCGGACTGTTTCGCGCGGCGGCGGCCTACAGCGGGTGCGCGCAGATCAGCGATCCGATCGGATATTCCTTCGTCAACCTGTCCGTGGGAGTGTGGGGCGGCGGCAACACCGACAACATGTACGGCCCCCAGGACGATCCGATGTGGGCGGCCAACGACCCGTACGTGAACGCCGAGAAGCTGCGCGGGGTGGAGCTTTTCATCTCCAGCGGCAGCGGCCTGCCGGGTCGCTACGACATGCTCAACGGCCCGTACGCGCTGCCCGGACTGGACGGACTGGCGAGTCAGGTGCTCACCGGCGGTGTGATCGAGGCGGGCGTCAACTACTGCAGCCACAATCTGCAGGCCAAGCTGAACTCGCTCGGCATACCGGCGACCTACGACTTCCCGCCGACGGGAACGCATTCCTGGGGTTACTGGCTCGACGCGCTGAAGGCCTCGTGGCCGGTGCTGGCGCGCGGCTTGGAACTGCCCGCGTGAGCCGTCGGCTCGCCTCGGCGCCCGGCAACCGCCGCAGCCTGTCTCGGTGATCTCCCTGGCATTCGTGCCAGCCGCCGCGACGGATAGGTCTACCGTGGTTGATCGACGGTTGCCAAGGCAATGCTGAACATCCACTCGCGATCTTCGATCAGGTAGGAGGAACGGATATGCCTACTCGGGACACCGCTTGGCCGCAGGGCACGCCGTGCTGGGTCGACTGCCAGGTCGACGACCCCGGCCGGGCCAGTGAGTTCTACTCGGCGCTGTTCGGCTGGGAGATCGACGACTCCCCGCCGGAAGCCGGCGGCTATCTGATGGCCTCGCGCAAGGGATCGTCGGCGGCGGGCATCGGACCCAAGCCGGAGAACATGGCGATGCCCTCGGTGTGGACGACCTACTTCGCCGCCGACAGCGCGGACGAGATGGCGCGGAAGGTGACCGCAGCGGGCGGCACCGTCATGATGCCGCCGTTCGACGTGCTCGAGTTCGGCCGCATGTTCGTCGCCACCGACCCGACGGGGGCCGCCTTCGGCGTGTGGGAGTCCAAGGCCCACACCGGCGCCCGTATCTACAACGAGCACGGCGCGTACTGCTGGAACGAGCTGCATACCCCCGGCTACCGGGATGCGCAGCGGTTCTACGAGGCGGTGTTCGGCTACGACTACCAGGAGATCGGCGACGGCCAAAACTTCGACTACGCGACCTTCACCCTCCCGTCGGGCGGAGAAGTCGTCGGCGGCATCAACGACGACACGAAAGGCCGGCAGGTCGAGGCGCCGCCGCACTGGCTGGTGTGGTTCCAGGTGGACGACGCCGACGCGTCGCTGGCCAAAGCGGCCGAACTCGGAGCCACGGTGCTGGCCGGTCCCGACGACAGTCCGTTCGGCAGGATGGGTGTGCTGCAAGGGCAGCAGGGCGAGGTGTTCGCCGTCATCGACCCGACCCGCAAGGTCGGCGAGCCGCCGACGCCGAGCTGAGAGCACACACCGCGGTGAGATCAGGACGGGCCCGGCGGCGCGGCGTGTCGGCCCCGGGCACCGGTCTTCGCTGAGTACCATCCCGAGCGCCACAGCCGCTACCAGGAGGAACACTCACCGGAGGTATCCAGAGTTGGTTGGCCGCATCGAGATCAGCGACCGGGCTCGCGTCTCCGCCAGCGAGGCATCGGAGTTCGCCGAGCGGTTGAACCGGCTGTTCGACAGCGCCCGACCGCCGGGGTTCCGTCGGCGCTACAGCAACGCGGAGGTGGCCCGTGCGCTCACCGCGGCGGGTCACCCCATCTCGCCACGGTATGTCGCGCGCTTGCGCAACGGCACGCGCACGCCGCCGACCGTCCGCACGGTGCGCGCGCTCGCCGACTTCTTCGACACCTGCCCGGTCGGTTTGCTGGCGAGCACATCCGGCGCCGACCACCCCGGCGACCGCGGGATCGTCGAACAGTTGCTCGACGCGAAGCTGCGCAGGCTGACCCGCGCCGCCTGCGATCTGTCCGCGGAGTCCCAGGATCTGCTGATCGCCATGGCGATCGGCTTCCGGCGCGCCGAGGACCTACCGGACCCTCCGCCGGACTGCGCGCATTGACAACGTGCCTCGCGCGCGATTCGTTTGCCGCGCACGGGGTATGACCCCTATGTCGGCAACTGGCGCAGGATGAGGGCCTGGTCAGCGGCCCGGCACGACGACAAGGACAGGCTGTCCACTACCGGCATCGTCAACGGCGACGACGGACCTCAACGGCGAGGACCACGTCCGGCGGACCGGCCCGCCCCTGACGCGAAGCGATCGACCGGATCTGCCGAGTTGCCCGACCGGATATACCGACGTGCCGCCGGGTCGGCCACGTCGCTCCGCATTCCTTGCCGCAGTGGACATCGCACACGGTCGCGGGCGGGTCGGCGGCAACCGCCGACCCGCCCGCGACCGTGTTCAGGCCGCCACTCGTCCCTTGCGGACTCCCTCGGCCAGCACACGCACGACAACGGCCTCGGGCCGCTCCCGCGATCGGATGAACGCGACCGGCTGCCCCTCCACGAGGGTGCGATAGCCGACCATCTCGATACTCGAATAGTCCACGTACACCAATGCGCGTGGATCCGACGCGGGTTCGATGAAACCGAACCCTTTCGGTGCGTCGAACCACGCCACCCTCCCGCGCGACCAGCTCGCCGTTCCCGACCGTGCAGGCGTCATCGGCATCACCTCCGGGTCCGAGCCGCCCCCTACGAGCAGCCAGTGCACGCCGATTTCCCGATCCACCGCGATCGAAACAGCGACCGGATCGATGGCCGAGGCGAGCGTGCGCCGGTAACGTCGAAACGGACCCGACGGAGGAGGAAGACCGGTGACGCAAGCAGACGAGCGAGCCACCGAGCTCGCCGAATTGGCGCTCGACCGTGACATCACCCTCGCGGTCGCGGAATCGCTGACCTGCGGCCGGCTGTCTTCCTCGCTCGGCGCCGCGCCGGACTCGGGCACCTGGTTCCGCGGCGGTGTGGTCGCCTACCGCCCGGAGATCAAGCGCAGGGTGCTCGACGTACCCGATGTGCCGGTGGTCTCCGAGACTGCCGCGCGGGCGATGGCGACCGGCGTCCGCACGCTCATGGACGCCTTCGCCGGCGTCGCGGTCACCGGAGTCGGCGGCCCCGATCCGCAGGACGGCGAACCGGCGGGCTCGGTCTGGTTCGCCGTCGCCACCGAGAGCGAGGTCCGTGCCGAGCACCGTCAGTTCGACGGCGGGCCCGATCGGGTCCTCGACCAGACCATCGAGCATGCTCTCGCCATGCTCGTGGACGCGGTGAAGTCCGCTCACGGGCAGCGTCTTTGAGCCCAGGCCTCAGTCGAGGACTGCGGTGGCCTCGACCTCGACCATCAGGTCGGGCTCGCCCAACGCGGCGACACCGAGCAGGGTGATCGGCTTGACCGGATCGACGCCGAGCTTCGCGGCCGCGCGCGCCACACCTTCGCCGAGCAGCGGGTACTTCTCCTCGTTCCAGTCCACCACGTAGATGGTCAGCTTCGCGACGTCGTCGAACGAGCCGCCGATCTCGGCGAGCGCGGTGCCCACGTTGAGATACGCCTGCTCGACCTGCGCGGCGAAATCCCCCTCCCCCACCTTGTTGCCCTCGGCGTCGCGGGCCACCTGCCCGGCGAGGAACACCAGCCTGCTGCCCTGTGCGATCGAGAGCTGGCGGTACACATCGGGTTTGGGCAGTCCCTCGGGGTTGACCAGCGTGATGGCCATGGCCACTCCTCCCTCGTCGGTTCCGCGCGTGCGGCTGTCAGCCAAACCATAACAATGCTATGTATTGTTGCGCCATGGCCCGCACCAAGAATCCGCACGTGCGCTCGATGCTGCTCGACCGCGCCGCGCTGATGCTGCGCAGGCGGGAGCCGGTCACCTTGCGCGGATTGGTGGCGGGCACGAGTGTGTCGACCATGGCCGTCTACACCTACTTCGACGGCATGGACGGTCTGTGGCGGGCCCTGCGGCAGGAGGGCTTCACCCGGCTGTCCGCCAGGCTCGCCGAGGTGGCGGCGACCGCCGATCCGGTGCGCGATCTCGCGGCGCTCGGTGCCGCCTACCTGCGCAACGCCATCGAGAATCCGGACCTCTATCGGGTGATGTTCGACGCGGGCTTCGAGCTCGAGGATTCGGCCGCCGCCGACGAGACGCTGGACCGCGTGGTGACCACCGTGCACCGCGCCAAGGACGCGGGCCGGTTCCGGTCCGGCCTCGATCCGCTGGAGCTGGCCACCCAGAGCTGGACCATCGGACACGGCCTCGCTTCCCTCGTCGCCACCGGCCCCCTTCCCCGCGAAACGCTCTCGAACGGAGTTCCTTTGCTGACCGCCCTGTTCGTCGCGGCGGGCGACGAGCGGACCCGCTGCCGCCGATCGGTGCGCGAAGGCTGGCGACTCTGAGTCAGGTCGCCGAGCGCCGCACCTCGGCGAAGAACGCCCGCATGGTCGGGCCGATCTCGGCCAGCTCGATGAACGGCACGCCTTCCGAGGCGCCGTCGACATAGGCGAAACGCATATCCGCGGCCATGTCCCCACGCTGCACCACCGTGAGCCCGTCGCGTTCGGCCGCGGCGACGGCGGCGTCGAAATCGTCCGGCTCGAAGCACACGTGATGCAATCCCGGACCGCGGCGGGCGAGGAACTCCGCGTAGATGCTCTCGCCGCGGACCGGCTGGATCAATTCGAGCTGGATGTCGTCGAGGTACGACAGCGCGATGTGCGCGGTGAAATCGGCGGGGCGGCCGCGATAGACGCAGGCGTCCGGGCCGAATTCGACGTCGGGGATACGCGCCCATTTCCGCACGCCGAAATGCGTGACGAAGAAGCGTTCCGCCTTCTCGATATCGTCGGTCACCCAGGCGATCTGGGTGATGGGGCCATCAGCGTAGTTCATACCGAGTCCCGCGTTCGACCGTCGGGGCTGCTGTGAAACACCTGTCGTTCATGAATCGACGTTAAGCGACCTCGCTTAATCTCTCAATTCGAACCGTTTAGATTGTCGGCGGTATGCCGGTCCGCTCGACGCTCGGTGTTTGACGTGCGCGGCGCGTGGAATCACGAAGGCGATCACCGACCGGGCGGGAGGACGCATGAACGACGACGGACTCGGCCCCGCGGCCGCGGACCGGGTCGACGCGACGATCGTCGACACCGGCGGGGCGATCTTGCCGCGCGACCGGCTGATCGAGGCGCTCCGGCGCCACCGCGCGGCCGGGGCGCGAGTCGTGTTCACCAACGGCTGTTTCGACGTCCTGCACGCAGGGCACATCGCCTACCTCGACGAGGCCAAGCGCCTGGGCGACGTGCTGGTGGTGGCGGTCAACTCCGACCGCACCGTCCGCGAGCTGAAGGGTCCGGATCGCCCGGTGAACCCGGAAGGCGATCGCTGCGCGGTGCTCGCCGCCCTCGGCTGCGTCGATCACGTGACGCTCTTCGACGAGGACACCCCGCTCGAGCTGCTGCGCGCGACCGAACCCGACATATACGTCAAAGGCGGCGACTACCGGCCGGAGACACTGCCGGAGTCACCGATCGTGCGGGCCTACGGCGGCGAGGTCAGGGTGCTCGGCTACCTCGCCGATCGCTCGACCTCGGCGATGATCGAGCGAATCCGTGCGCGCGCACCGAGCGATGGGTTGTCCGCACGCGGATAACGGGGCACACGGCCTCGAACGATCGCATCTGGCGGCCTGCCCCGCCCCGACCGGCGGCTCCGAGGACGCGTCGATTGGCCGAAGGGAAAGCGGGTAAGCGCCGCACATGGCACCACCGTGATCATCGCCGCGCGCGGCGAGCGAGTTCGCCCGCGCCCCGACGCCGAGCATTCCGCTTCGCGCCGACGGAAGGGAGCACCTCGTGAGAATCGCCATGGTTTCCGAGCACGCCAGTCCACTCGCCCAGCTCGGCGGAGTCGACGCGGGCGGACAGAACGTGCACGTCGGCGAGCTCGCGGCGGCGTTCGCCCGACGCGACCACGACGTCACGGTATACACCCGCCGCGACGATCCGGCACTCGACACCACGATCACCACCGACGCGGGTTATCGGGTCGTGCACGTGCCCGCCGGTCCGGCGAAACCCATTCCGAAGGACGACATCTTGCCGCATCTCGGCGAATTCGCCACCTTCCTGCGCGAGCAGTGGTCGGTGAATCGGCCCGATCTGGTGCACGCGCACTTCTGGATGTCCGCCGTCGCCGCCGAACTGGCAAGCCGCGAACTCCGCATCCCGGTCGTGCTGACCTTCCACGCGCTCGGCACCGTCAAGCGCCGGTATCAGGGCGCGGCCGACACCAGCCCGCCCGCCCGCCTCAAGCTCGAAAGACTGGTCGCCACTCGCGCCCACCATGTGATCGCCACGTGCACCGACGAAGTCGAAGAGCTGAGCCGCATGGAACTTCCGCACGCGCGCGCCACCGTCGTTCCGTGCGGCGTCGACCTCGCCAGGTTCGGTCCGCACGGCCCCGCCGACGAGCGTGACGGCCGCCACCGGCTGGTGTCGGTGGGCAGACTGGTGCCGCGCAAAGGTTTCGACACCACCATCAAGGCGCTCGCCCAGCTGCCCGACACCGAACTGCTGATCGCGGGCGGATCCGCCGACGGCGACGACCCGACCGGCGCGGAATCGCGGCGACTGCGCCAGGTCGCGGTCGACGCGGGCGTCGCCGAGCGCGTCCACCTGCTCGGACAGGTCTCACGCGAGAGCATGCCCGCGCTGCTGCGTTCGGCGGACGTCGTCGTGTGCACGCCCTGGTACGAGCCGTTCGGGATGGTCCCGCTCGAGGCGATGGCCTGCGGCAAACCGGTGGTGGCCAGCGCTGTCGGCGGACTGCTCGACACCGTGGTCGACGGCGTCACCGGCACCCTGGTCGGTCCGCCGGAGCCGGGCCCGGTCGCGCGGGCGCTGTCTCCGCTGCTGGCCGACCACGAGTTGCGCCGCGCCTGGGGCGTGGCCGGATATCAACGGGCGCGCAGCCGATACTCCTGGGATCGCGTCGCCGACGAGACGCTGACCGTGTACCACCGCGTCATCCCCGAAGCGGCGACCGCGACGCTCGCGGCCGCCGGTTGATCTCCGTCATCGACATCCGAAGGGACCCCTGGTGAATCAACCGACGAAGAACGAACTCGGCACCGTCCTGATCACCGGCGGCGCGTCCGGACTCGGCGCCGCGACCGTCGACGCAGTACGCGCCGCGGGCGGCGTCGCCCTCGTCATCGACCGTGACAAACCCGAAACCGACGTCGCTTGGGAGTACGCGGATCTGGCGTACACCGAGGACGCCGAGCGCGCGGTGCGGACGTTGGTCGCGCGCACGGGCGGGCGGCTGGACGCTGTGTTCACCGCCGCGGGCACCGATGCGTGCGGCAAGCTGGACGAGGTCGCGGTCGAGCAGTGGGAGCGCGTGGTGCGGGTCAACTTGCTCGGCACCGCCGCGATCATCCGCGCCGCGCTGCCCGCGTTGCGTGCCAGTCGCGGCACCATCGTCACCTGCGCCTCCACCCTCGGGCTCAAGGCGCTGCCCGACGCGACCGCCTACTGCGCTTCGAAATTCGGCGTGGTCGGCCTGACCAGGGCGCTGGCCGCCGAGACCGCGGGCGAAGTCGGCGTCACCCTGCTGATACCCGGCGGCATGCACACCGCCTTCTTCGACGGCAGGCCCGCCCAATACGCTCCGCCGCCGGACATCCAGCTCAACAAGCCAGAGGACGTCGCCGCGGCCGTGGTGTTCGCCATGTCGCAGCCACCCGGCTGCGAGCTCAGGGAGATGGTCGTGTGCCATTCGACGGAGCGGTCGTGGCCGTGAGCGCTCCGGTGCGAACATGACGGGGCATGTACTGGCGGCCCGGCTCGACAGCGTCGGCGACGTGCTCGTCACCGGCCCCGCCGTCCGGGCCGTCGCGGCACGGGCGGAGCGGGTGACGTTCCTGGCCGGGCCGCGCGGACGGGCGGCCGCCGAACTGCTGCCCGGCGTGGACCGGGTGCTCGAATTCCATGCTGGCTGGGTGGATTTCGATCCGCCGCCGGTGACCGCGACCGCGATCGAGCGCCTTCGCTCCTCGATCGCGGCACTCGCCGTGGACGAGGCGCTGATCTTCACCTCGTTCCACCAGTCGCCGCTGCCGCTCGCGCTGGTGCTGCGCACCGCGGGCGTCGGCCGGATCTGCGCGATCAGCACCGACTATCCGGGCTCGCTGCTGGACGTGCGGCACCGGCCGGACGAGGATTTGCCCGAACCGGTCCGGGCCGTATCCCTGGCTCGGGCGGCTGGTTATCCGGCCGCCGACACGTCGTTGCGGATCCGTGCCGACCTGCCGGACGCACGCACTCTGACGGGCGAGCCCGGCTACGTGGTCGTCCATCCGGGCGCGGCGGTCCGTGCGCGGCGGCCGTCGGCGCGCCGGTCGGCGTCGATCGTCGCGGCGCTGCGCCGCGCGGGACATCGGGTGCTCGTCACGGGCGGACCAGAGGAACGGGAACTGACCGCGACCGTCGCGGGCGAGGTCGCCGAGGACTTGGGCGGTGCGACCGATCTACCGATGCTGGCCGCGGTGCTGCGCGACGCCCGCGTGGTCGTCGCGCCCAACACCGGGGCCGCGCATCTGGCGGCGGCCGTGGGCACACCGGTCGTCTCGCTGTTCGCTCCCGTGGTTCCGGCGCCGCGCTGGGCGCCGCACGGCGTGCCGTCGATCGTGCTCGGCGACCAGACAGCCCCTTGTGCGGACTCACGCGCCAGGGTCTGCCCGGTGCCCGGCCATCCGTGCCTGGACGGCATCGCCGACGACGCCGTCGTCGCGGCCGTGGTGAAGCTGGCAGCCATCGAGCGCACCGTGCTCGGCAGGGACGACCTCGCCGAACGCACCGCCTGACGAAGATCCGCCGCTGGGAGCAAGCACACCGCGAACGACCCGACCGGCGATCCTCCCGGACTGTTTCGAAGTGGTCGGTCTGGGCATCACCGAGACAAGGTGGGCGTCGAAACCGCCATACCCTGCGGAAACTCTCGCCGCCGCGATCACCTTCGTCCTGGTGGGCGTGCACGGATAAGGAAGGGGCCGTCGTGAGCAGCGCAGAGTATCGGCAGAACAGCCCGGTTACGGTGGAACTGGAGGAGCACTTCGACGCGCTCGTCGCGGCCCTCGGTCGCAATCTTCGGCCCGCGGTCGCGCGGGTGCTGGCCTGGGGCGAGCAGCTCGCCGCCGTCTACGACCGCGGCGGGCGCTTGTTCGCGTGCGGCAACGGCGGCAGCGCCGCGGAGGCGCAACACCTGACCGCCGAGCTGACCGGCCGGTTCCGCGACGACCGCCGACCGCTGTCTGCCATCTCGCTGCACGCCGAAACCTCCAGTCTCACCGCGATACTCAACGACTACGGACCCGACGAGATGTTCGCCAGGCAACTGCGCGCCCACGGCCGCCCCGGCGACGTCTTGATCGCCATGTCCACCAGCGGCTCGAGCGCCAACGTCATCGCGGCTGCCAAGGCCGGACACGAGATCGGCCTGGCGACCTGGGCGATGACCGGACCCTCGCCCAACACGCTCGCCGCGCTGTGCGACGACGCGATACCGATCGAAGCCGACACCGTCGCCACCGTGCAGGAAATGCACTTGGTGCTGGTGCATTCGCTGTGCGCGGCGGTGGAGGCCGCGCTCGAGGCGGATTCGTGATCTCCGGAGCCCCGCTGGTCGTGGTCGGCGACGCGCTGCTCGACATCGAGGTGGTCGGCCGCGCCGACCGGCACAGCCCGGATGCCCCGGTCCCGGTGGTGGACGTGACCGCGCGGTCGTTTCGTCCCGGCGGGGCGGGACTTGCCGCACTACTCGGCGCCAGCGACCTCGAGGATGTCGTGCTCGTCGCCGGTTTCGCCGACGACTCGGCGGGTGAACGGCTGCGCGCGTTGCTGCCCAAGGGGATTCGTCTCGCTCGCTTGCCGTTCGCGGGCAGCACGGTGTGCAAGGAGCGCGTGCGGGCGGTGGGCCCGTGCGCGGGGCCGAGCGTGGACGGCGTCCCCGCTCCGATCACCCGGCTCGACTCCGGGGACGGGCGCGTCACCGACGAGCCCCTCGACGACGATGTGCGGACCGCCATCGGATCGGCCCGTGCCGTGCTGATCGCCGACTACGGCCGCGGCGCAGCGGCGCACCCGGAGATCCGCGCCCTCGTCGAGGCGCGGGCCCGCGAGGCGCCGGTGGTCTGGGACCCGCATCCCCGAGGTCCGGAGCCGGTGCGCGGCGCCGCCCTGGTCACGCCGAACCGGGACGAGGCCGAACGATTCGCGCCCGGCGGCACGGAATTCGGCGGCCGCGCGCGGACGCTGACCGATCGGTGGGCGGCCAGGGCCGTCGCGGTGACACTCGGCGCGGACGGCGCGGTGTTGTACTGCCATGGACGGCCCGACAGCGTGCCCGTCCCGGTTCCGGTCGAGCGCCGCGCGGCGGCGAACGCGGACACCTGCGGGGCGGGCGACCGGTTCGCCTCGGCAGCCACCGTCGCGATGGCCGACGGAGCCGGTACGGAGAAATCGGTGCGGTACGCGGTCGCCTCCGCGGCCGAATTCGTCCGCGCCGGTGCGGCTTCCGCCTTCGCCGTCACACAGACCGAAGCGGCGATGCGGCTCCGGGTATTCGCCACGGAGAACGAGAGTGCCGAAGCATCGCCTCGGCACCGCTGATCACGCGAAAGGAGGACACGATGGAACGCGGAAACAGCAAGCACGGGCCCAAGCGCGACGACCAACTCGCGCACGAGCTGCACGGCGCGTTGCAGGGCAACCTGTCGAGCCGCGCCGAAGAATGGCGCGATCCCGAACCGCTTGCCGACGACGACGAAGCCCTGACCGCTCGCCCCGACCTCCCGCGTCCGGCACCGCCGGACAACCCGCAACCCTGACGGGCGGCCGGTTCGCCCCGGTGATTCGGCCGCGCTTCCGGCACGGCCGCACCAGAATCGGACTACTGTGGTGGTCTCCGTCCCGGCACGTTCGCGTACCGAGCCGCCGTGGACGGCCCATCCGATGCAATCGCCCGCAGCGGGCCCGGCCGAGGCGGGAAGCATGGACACATTCGTCTTCGACAGCGAGGATCTCGGTGCGACCGAGGCCATGCTGAACTCGGCCTACACGAAGATGCGGATCGGCAGCAGTCACGAGCGGACGCGCGCGCAAGTCTCGCGCGAGGTGATGGGCACCGTCAGCGTCGACCAGCTGGATCTGGAATTCGACATGGCCTACCGCGCCGATCCGCTCGGCCGGGTGTGCCTGTGCGACATGCGGACCGGCGCCATCGAGGAATCCTTCGCCGACGGCTCGACGGACACCTTCCTTCCCGGCGATCTCACGCAGATCGCGCTGCCGGACGAACCGTATTCCGGCGTGGTGCGCAGCGCGCGCTATCAGCTGACCATGTTCGATCCGCGCCTGCTCACCCAGGTGGCTTCGGAGGCGCCGGGCCGGAGCGCCGAGCCGGTCAGGTTGACCCACCACCGACCGGTGTCGGACACCGCGGTCGCCGAGTTACGCCAGGTGATCCGGTGGCTGCGCGAGCACGTCCTCGCGGTACCGGAGGCGCGGGCATCGTCGCTGATCGCCGCCTCGGCGGAGCAGTGTCTCGCGGCGAGCGTGCTACGGGCCTTCCCGAATACCGCGACGCCCGAACCGACGTCCGTCGACCGCAGGGACGCCCACCCGGACACTCTCCGCCGCGCCATCGCCTATATCGAGGCGCACGCCACCGAGCCGATCAGCGTCGCCGACATCGCGGCGGGCGCCCACGTCACCATTCGAGCCGTCCAGCTCGCGTTCCGCAGGCACCTGGACACGACGCCGATGGGCTATCTGAGGAAGGTGCGCCTGGCCGGCGCGCACGAGCAGTTGGCCGCGGCCTCCCCCGACGACGGCCACACCGTCACCGGTGTCGCCGCGGCTTGGGGTTTCGCCCATCCCGGCCGGTTCGCGAGCAGCTATCGCCAGACCTACGGCGTCGCCCCGCGGGCGACGTTGCACGACTGACCGGCTACCGGCCGTCCATCATCGCGACGATCTGGTGGCAGGCCGCCGCGACGGCGGGGTCGAGGCTCGCGTCCAAGACGTGCGGGCGCTCGGCGTAGACGGCCAGCACAGCGGTCGTGCCGTTCGCCGCGCGCATACCGCGGCAGTGCAGCGAGCGCACGCCGAGCAGGCGCAGCTGCGCCCGGCAGTCGCTCCAGCGGGTCTCGCCGTCCAGATCGGCGACGGTGACGGCGACGTCCTCGTTCAGCGCCGTCCTGTTCGGCGCGGCATCGCTGATGAGCTGGGATTCTTCGGCCAGTTTCGCCCGCGGTGAGGACCACGCGCGCACCGCGAACTCGTCACCCACGCGGACCGTCAGTCCGACGAGCACGTTGTGCGGTAGCGCCTCGGCCAGTTCGCGCGCCACCGTGTGCGGATTCCGGATGTCGGCGGTCGCCTGCGCGGCGGGCGGCGGGTCACCAGCCTGGTCGCAGGGGCTCGTTTCGAGCATGGTGGCTCCTTCGGACGTCGGCGATGGACGCAGCCGACGACGCGCACGACCACGGAGGTATTAGCGTGGCAACACCCGATCGAACCCCACAACACAGAGAACGAAGTGTCGCCCTCCAGAAAACGAAGCGCGAAGTCGGCGGCTCACCGCCCGAGCGCCTCGTCCAGGTTGGCGTAGTAACAGAACAGCGCCCGCACTCCCACCACGTCGAGCACTCGGTCGATCTCGGCATGTCCCGACACAAGCCGCAGATCGACCCCCCGTTCCGCGAGCTTCCTCTTGAATTCCCCCAGTGCGATGGCGGCTCGAATCCCGACGAAACGGGTGGTACGGAAATCGACGATCACGGCGCGACAGCCGTGCTCGGGTATGGAGTCCAGCGCAGCGCACAGCTCGGGCAGTCCGGCGAGATCCAGTTCGCCGTCCACCGCCATCACCACGCAACTGCCGCGCATGGCTACCGATCGTCCCCCTGGCCGCCGCTTGTCGTACATATAGCGGTGAACTCGCCCGACACCGGACCGCACAACGATTTTCGTCGACATCGCAGAACCTCCCAACGGGATGGTGTCCCACCCATCGGCCGAACGGCACCGTTGAACGGCGCCACCATGGTCGGTGCGATTCGCCCGAGAACCGCGTGGGACTGTGCTCGTCTGAAGATCTCAGCCTGCGGCCGGTCCTGTCTTTCGGCTCTCGGCGTCGCTGGATCGTAGCCACGATCCGCGGCCCCGGCCGCCATCCAATGTTGTGCTCCAAGCATAGGCCGGCAGCCGATCGACTTCACCATTTGCGGCAAAGGACCGTTCCCACCTGCGCGCGATCCGGAGTCCCAGCCCGGAAATCCCCCTGTGTCCCCCTGCGGTTCGACCGTCGACCCCGCGCGTCACATCATCATCGGCATGCCGGGGAACATGCTGCTCCACCACTCGCGCAGCATCCCGATCATCTGCGAGAACATATCCATCATCGCGAACACCTCCTCTCCGGCCAGATCGTCCAGTCAACTTTCGGCTACCCTCACGGGCGTCGAACATGCCTTCGGATGGGCCGGAACACGGCGTGCTCAGCTGTAGTGGCGCACGAGTTCGCGCTTGAGAACCTTGTGGCTCGGGCCGAGCGGCAGCTGGTCGACGAACTCCACGCGGCGCGGGTACTTGTGCTTGGCCAGGCGCTTGCGGCCGAACGCGATGACCTGGTCGGCGGTCAGCGGGGCTCCGGCGACGACGACCGCGCAGATCTCCTCGCCGTAGGTCTCGTCGGGCAGGCCGATCACCGCGACCGCGTCGATGGCGGGGTGGTACAGCAGCGTCTCTTCCACCTCGCTCGGGTACACGTTGAACCCTCCGCGAATGATCATGTCCTTGATCCGGTCGGCGATGTTCACGTAGCCGTCGGCGTCCCGCACACCGAGATCACCCGTCCGGAACCAGCCCTGCACGACGGCGGCGGCGGTGGCGGCCGGATTGCCGATGTATCCGTTGAACACGTTGTGCCCGCGGATCACGATCTCGCCGAGTTCGCCGGACGGCAGCAGGACGATCTCGTCCGCGATGCCAGGGTCGGCGATCTCGACCTCGACGCCCCACACCGCGTGCCCGACGGTGCCCGCCTTCGGCCCGAAGTCCGGCTGGTTCACCGCGGCGGTCGGCGAGGTCTCGGAGAGTCCGTAACCCTCCAGGATCGAGGTGCCGAACAGCTCGTGGAAGGTCTCCAGCACCGGCTGCGGCAACGACGCTCCACCGGAGATGCACAAACGCAATTGCGGCGCACCGAGTTTCGTCGCCGCGGTGATGAGCCGGACGTACATCGTCGGCACGCCGTGGAAGGTGTTGACGCCCTCGGCGTGCATCAGGCGAATGGCCTCGTCGGGGTCGAAGCGCGGCTGCAACACCAGCGTCGCGCCCGCGCGCCAGGTGGAATTCATGGAGACGGTCTGGCCGAAGATGTGGAACAGCGGCAGCGCGCCGAGGGCGACGTCGTCGCTGCGCACGTCGTTGGCGTCGAAGGCGTTCACCGTCGCGTTCATGACCATGTTCAAGTGGCTGAGCTCGGCGCCCTTCGGCTTGCCCGTGGTGCCGCTGGTGTAGAAGATCACGGCGGTGTCGCCGGGCGCTCGGGAGACGAACGACCGAATCGGTTCCGCCACAAGGGTGTTCGGGTCGTGACAGCCGATTCCGACCGCGCCCGCCGCGGCCTTGCCGACCTCGGCGAACTGCTCGTGACACACCAGCAACGTCGCTCCACTGTCGCGCAGGACGTGCTCGGCCTCGTTCGCCGTCAGCAGCAGGTGCACTGGAATCACCGCGGCGCCCGCAGCGAGGATCGCATAGTAGGCGCGCGGGAACTCGGCGGTGTTGGGGCACATCAGCGCCACGCGGTCGCCGGGGCGCACACCGAGTTCGATCAGCGCGGCCGCCTGTTCCCGGGCCTGCGACCACAACTCGGCGAACGTGATGCGCTGCGCACCCTCGATCAGCGCGATCCGGTCCGGGCGGCGGCGCGCCTGCTCGGCCAGGATGCTCGCCAACGACAGCGTGGCGTTCATGCCACCTCCAAAACTAACGTCGCAAGTTTTTCGCCAACCGTAGATCAGCCAAACTAGCGGTGCAAGTTTCTGGTTTCGCGGCTACTTCGACGCGGCGTGCAGCTCGATGGCGACGAGCAATTCGACGAGGTCGTTGACGCTGCGGACATTGCGGCCGGTGAGTTCCTGGATACGGCGCAGCCGGTACTTGGCCGTGTTGTGGTGGATGCGGAGGCCGTCCGCGGCCTCGCGCAGATTCATGTCGGCGCCCGCGAAGGCGCGAATGGTGTCGGCGAGCATTCCGCCGCGCAGCCGATCCTCGGCCAGCGCGGCGGCGATCCGCGGATCCACCAGCTGGCGGACGGTGTCGTCGGCGCGCAGCATGAGGTAGCGGAACGGCGAGAGGTGTGGAAGGGCGAGCACGCCACCGTCCTCGGGCAGCAGATCCAACGCCGAACGCGCCTGCTGATAAGACCGCGGGAACTGGGCGATCTCGGTGAACACCGTGCTGACGCCGATGCCGAGGGTGATGCCTTCGGCGTGCAGCTTGTCGCGGGTGCGCCGCAACAGCGCGCACAGTTCGTCGGCGGACCCGTTGCGACCGAGCGCGGGCAGCGCGACGATCTCCGATCCGCGCACCACCGACAACGTGCGCAATCCGTTGACGCCGGTGCGCGCGAGCGCCGCCGACGCGATGTGCCTGGCCTCCGCTTCGGAACTACCCGGCTCACCGCGATGGGCCGTGCGCAACACGACCGCCGTCACCGCCACCATGGGCGTCGCCCGCTCGGTGCCGATGCCGTGCGCGTGGGCCATGGCCACCTGCGGCCCGCGGTCGGGCAAGGCACCGTCCAGCAGACCCTCCACCAGTTCTCGGCTGTCGCGCCCGGCCTCGGCGGACAGGTACTGCTGGAATTCCAGATAGGCGTTGGCCGCCTGGGTGCTGATCAGGTCGCAGTAGCGGGTCAACGGCACGACCATCGACAGCGCCGCGTCGCGCCCGGCCTCCGAGTCTCCCGCGTGGGCGAGCAGCGATTTCCAAATCGCCTGCTGCCCGAGCCGGAACGCGGAGATGTAGTCGACCAGCGTCAGCCCGGACTGCGCGCGGCGCGCCGCGGCCCGTCGCGCGTAGCCGATGTCGTCGACGGTGACCCGCCGCTTGTCGAGCAGCGCGCCGAGTCCGGTCCGGCACAGCCGGGTCAGCTGATCGTGTACGTCGGCGTGGAAGCTCGTGTCCCGCGCCGCGTACCCGGGGACCTGCGCCAGGATCGCGGACATGCCCGCGTCGGCGATGTCGTGCGCGTGCTCGAAGACGCTGCCGACGATCCGCGTGCGCTCGGCCTGGACCGGCGCGGATACCCCGGTCGAATGTGATCCAGCTGACATAACCCGGCATACTCCACGGCCCTCGTCGCGGGTGTCAACAGGGCCGAAGGAGGCACCCACCCCTGTCCACGCCGGACAAATCGCGCCGCCGAGATTGGGCCTCCGCGTCCGATGTGCGCCCTGACCAGCGTCTTTACGCTGACCACGATCCACAGGCCAGACCCCAAGGACTGCGCCGACCCGCACGGAATTTCACCCACGTCTCGGACGCGGGCCGGAGGACGAATGCTCGAGATATCCCACCTGACCGTTCGCTTCGGCGGCATCACCGCCCTGCACGACGTCGGCTTCGGCGTCGCGCCGGGCGAGATGGTCGGTCTGATCGGTCCGAACGGGGCGGGCAAGACCACCCTGTTCAACTGCCTCACCAGGCGCTACCAGCCCACCGAGGGCACGATGCGCTACCAGGGCGAGGACCTGCTGACGGTCCGCCCCGACGCGCTGGCCGGACTCGGTATCGCCCGCACCTTCCAGAACCTGGGGTTGTTCCCCCGCATGTCCGTCCGGGACAACGTGCTCGTCGGCGCCCACCACCGGGCCTCCGCCGGTTTCGTCTCCGCGAGCCTGCGCCTGCCGCGGGTCCGCGCGGAGGAGCGGCGGCTGCGCGCCGAGGTCGACGCGCTGCTGGAGCGGCTCGACCTCGCCGATGTCGCCGACCACCCGGCCGCGGGCCTGCCGTTCGGCACGCTCAAGCGGATCGAGCTGGCCCGCGCGCTGGCCGTCGGGCCGCGCCTGCTGCTGCTGGACGAGCCGGTCAACGGGCTCAGCCACGGCGAGGTCGACGTGTTCGCCGAGCGTCTGCGCGCGCTGCGCGACGAGTTCGACCTGACGGTGATCGTCGTCGAGCACCACATGGGATTCGTCATGGGCACCTGCGACCGGGTGGTGTGCCTCGAGTTCGGGCGCGTCATCGCCGAGGGCGAACCCGAAGCGGTGCAACGTGATCCGGCGGTCATCCGGGCCTACCTGGGGACGGCGGCATGACCGGCGAACCCTTCCTCACCGTCACCGACCTGCGCGCGGGCTACGGCGCGGCCAAAGTGCTGCACGGCCTGAGCTTCTCGGTCGCCCGCGGCGAGGTCTGCGCGGTCCTCGGCCCGAACGGCGCGGGCAAGACGACCTTGTTGCGCGCACTGTGCGGCATGATCCGGGTGCGCGGGACCGTGCGCCTCGACGACGCCGAGATCGCCGGCCGCACACCGGAAGCCATCGCCCGGCTCGGTGTGGCGCACGTGCCCGAGGGCCGCGGCACCTTCCTGCCGCTGACCGTCGAGGAGAACCTGCGCCTCGGCGCCTATCAGCACCGCGACCGGGTCCGCACCGAGGCCGACCTGCGCCGGGTCTTCGACTTCTTCCCCATCCTGCGCGACAAGCTGCGCGAGACGGCGGGCGGACTCTCCGGCGGCCAGCAGCAGATGCTGGCCATCGGCAGGGCGCTCATGTCCCGGCCCCGGCTGTTGCTGCTGGACGAGCCGTCACTCGGCCTCTCGCCCCTGGTCACCCAGGAGCTCTTTCAAATCGTGCACACCATCAACGAAGAGGAGCGCACCACCGTGATCGTCGTCGAGCAGAACGCGCATCTGGCGCTCGGGACCGCCCACCGGGCACATGTCCTGGAGACCGGCCGAATCGTCTTGTCCGGCACCGCGGCCCAGATCAAGGCCGACGAGCAGGTCGCCGAGTCCTATCTCGGATACCGGGTGTGACCATGGCCGGATTTCTGCAACAGGTCATCGAAGGCCTCACGGCCGGAGCGATTTACGCCGGTTTGGCGCTGGCGCTCGTGCTCATCTACCGATTCACCGGCATCGTCAACTTCGCCCAGGGCGAGCTGGCCATGTTCTCGGCCTTCCTCGCCTGGCAGTGCGTGCAGAGCGGCCTGCCGTTCTGGGTGGCGCTACCGGCCACGCTCGCGGTGTCCTTCGTCGGCGGCATGCTGATCGAACGGGTGATCATCCGGCCCGTCGAGGGCGCACCGGAACTGACGCTGGTGATCGTCACCGTCGGCCTGTTCTTCTTCATCAACGCCGCCGCGGGCTGGATCTGGTCCTACCAGGTGAAGTCGTTCCCGAATCCGTTCCCGGAGGGGGCTTTCCGAGCCGGTGGCGTCACCGCCGGGTACAGCAGCCTCGGGGTGCTCGGCGTGGTCGCCGCGGTGATGGGCTTGCTGTACCTGCTGTTCCGCTACACCAAGATCGGCCTGGCGATGCGGGCCGTGGCCTGCAACCCGCAGTCGGCGCGCTTGGTCGGCATCCGGGTGGGCACCGTGCTCGCGCTCGGCTGGGGCCTCGCGGCGCTGGTCGGCGCGGTCTCCGGCGTGCTGTCGGCGCCGCTGCTGTTCCTCGAGCCGAACATGATGGGCGGCGTCCTGATCTACGCCTTCGCGGCGGCGACGCTCGGCGGCTTCGACAGCCCCGGCGGCGCGGTGGCGGGCGGACTGATCGTCGGGGTGGCCGAAACCCTCACCGGCGCTTACCTGGACGTCATCGGCACCGAACTCAAGATCGGCGTGCCCCTGGTGATCATTCTCGGCGTCCTGCTGCTGCGGCCGCAGGGTCTGTTCGGTCGCGCGGTGGTGGAACGGGTATGAGCGACATGGGAACTCGAAACACCGCCGTCGCGGCGGAAACATCGTCGGCGCCAACCGAAACCGTCGCTCCCCGCGCGGAAACACGACGGCTGCGGATGCCGGACTGGACATGGCTCGGGATCGGCGCGCTGCTGCTGATCGCCTGTCTCGCACCGTTCCAGCTGGTGCCGTTCCGCACCTTCCAGCTGGCGCTGGCGATGATCTACGCGGTCGCGCTGCTCGGCTTGAACGTGCTCGTCGGCCACACCGGCCAGATCTCGCTCGGGCACGGCGCGTTCTTCGCGGTCGGCGCGTACACCAGCGCGGTGCTGATGGATCGCTGGGACACACCGTATTTCGCGACCCTTCCGGTCGCCGCGGCGGTGGCCTTCGCGCTCGGATTCGCCCTCGGCATTCCGGCTCTGAGGTTGCGGGGGCTGTACCTGGCACTGGTCACCTTGGCCATCGCGATCTTCCTGGTGCCGCTGCTCAAGCGGTTCGAGTCGGTCACCGGCGGCTCCATGGGGCTGACGCTGACCAAGCCCGCGCCGCCGGTGTGGACCGGGTTGGCCGAGGACCAGTGGCTGTACTTCCTGGCGCTGCTCGTCACCGTCGTGAGCTTCGTCCTGGTCGCGGGGCTGCTGCGCTCCCGGGTCGGCCGGGCGCTGCACGCGATCCGCGACAACGAGATCGCGGCCGAGGTGATGGGCGTGCGCCTGGCCTTCTACAAGACGCTCGCCTTCGCCTGCGGCGCCATGCTCGCCGGTGCGGCGGGCTGCGTCTACACCTGGGTGATCGGCTTCGTCTCGCCGGACTCCTTCGCCGTCGGATTGTCGATCACGCTGCTGGCCGGATTGGTCGTCGGCGGGCTCGGCGGGCACTGGGGACCGCTGCTGGGCGGGCTGTTCGTGATGTACGTCCCGAGCTTCGCCCAGGACCTCAACCAGGCGGCGCCGGGAGTGATCTTCGGACTGCTGATCATCGCGGTCATGTACCTCGCGCCCAACGGACTGGCCGGACTCCTCGGCCGCACGGCGCGCTGGCTCGAACATCTCGTTCGGAAAGGGAAGAACAATGCGCACTAAGGCAATCCGCGCCGCCGGCGTCGCGGCCGCCGTCCTGCTCGCGGTCTCCGCCTGTGGCGGCCGCGACGACACGGGCAGCACCGTCGGACAGGGCGAATGCCGTGGTCAGCAGACCACGGGAATCACCGACAGCAGCATCAAGCTGGGCGGGGTCTACCCGCTGTCGGGTCCCGCCTCCGCTTACGGCGAGCTGCCGAAGGGCGTTCGCGCCTACTTCGACTACCTCAACGCCGAGCACGGCGGAATCGGCGGCCGCGCCGTCGAGTACCTGGTGCGCGACGACGGCTACCAGCCGCCGAAGACCGTCGAGGAGACCCGCCGTCTGGTGGAGCAGGATCAGGTGTTCGCCGTCTTCCAGACCCTGGGCACCCCGACGTCCTCGGCGGTGTGGGACTACCTCAACCAGCGCAAGGTGCCGCAGGTGTTCGTCGCGGGCGGTGCGACGAAATGGGGTGCGGACGAGGGACATCCGTGGACCATCGGCTGGCAGCCCAGCTACCGCGCCGAGGGCCGCGCCTTCGCGCAGTACGTCCGTCAGCACAAAGCCGATGCGACCGTGGCCGTGATCTACCAGAACGACGATTTCGGCAAGGATCTGCTGTCCAGCTTCACCGAGGCCGTCGCGGGCAGCGGCGTCCGGGTGGTGGCCGAGCAGAGCTACGAGGTCACCGACCCGACGGTGGAACCGCAGGTGCGCAACCTGGCGAACTCGAAGGCCGATGTGCTGCTGAACTTCTCCACACCGAAGTTCGCCTCCCAGGCGCTGGCCGCCGAGCGGCGCAACACCGACTGGAACCCGCTGCACATCCTGACCCAGGTGGCCAACACCATCAGCACGCTGAAGCCGGTCGGCCTGGAGAACGCCCAGGGCGTGGTGTCTGCGGCGTTCACCAAGGACCCGTCCGACCCGCAGTGGTCGTCCGACGCCGCCATGCGCCACTACCAGGAGAAGCTGGCCGAGTACGCGCCCGGCGCCGACCCGACCAACCAGTACACGGTGGTCGGCTGGGCTGCCGCGGAGAGCTTCCACAAGACCATGGAAGCCGCGAAATGCCCCACCCGCGAAGGACTTCGCGACGCCATGCGCTCGCTCGACAATGTCGGCATCGACCTGCTGCTGCCCGGCATCACGTTGAAGACCGGCGAAGGCGACGCGTTCCCGATGGAGTCCCTGCGCATCCAGAGGTTCGAGGGTGACCACTGGGTGCTGACCGGCGACGTCATCGACACCGGCAAGTAGCCACTCCCCACCACGTGCCGCGGCGCATTCCGGCGTCGTCGGCAAGCACGAAGAAAAACCGATCGATGAGGATCAACAATGAAACTGCGAAACAGCGTCGTGACCGCAGCTATGGCGGCCGTTGCCGTCGGCGTCTGCGGCGCGGGCGTCACCAACGCCCAGCCCGCCGAGGAACAGGGTGCGGTGCGCTACGAGGTCACCCGTCAGGGTGATTCGGCCGTGGTAGCCATCGGCGACGGCAAGTTGCGCGTCGTCGCGGACCAGCTGGTGGTCACCGACGTGCACGACACGCCGGTCGCGGCCGTGCCACTCACCTACCGCATGGATGCCATGTCGTATCCGATCGCGGCGCGGGTCGAGGGTGACCGCGCGATCCTGACGCCGTCGCGTGAAGGCGGAACGCCGGTGGCGGCCGTGTCGGCGAACGAGGTCATCAGCCAGGAGCAGGCGGCCAAGCAGGTCGCCGAATCCTTCACCCCGCGTGACCAATCCGCACTCGGCGTGTTCGCCCAGCGGATGACCATCAGCGCCGCGGTGAGTGCCGTGGTCGGCGCGGTGCTCGGCGGCGGCGTCGGCTGTCTGCTGGGTGGCGCGGCGGGTGCGACGGTCGCCAGCCCGGTGATCGCGCTGCTGCTCCCCTGGGTCGGCGCGACCATCGCCGGGTGCGTGCTCGGCGCGGCGACACTGGGCGCGGTGGGCGCCATGGTCGGGCTGATCACGGTGGGCGGTCCGATCGCGCTGTTCTCCGCGTTCCAGTACTTCTCCACCATCCTGACCCCCTGCCCGGCGGAACTGCCCTACTGCAAGGACCCTTCGGTTCCGGCTCCCCCTAAGTAACACCCCGAGAAAAGATCCCGCAGGCCTGTCCGGCACACCGCCGGACAGGCCTGCGCGGCGGTGCGACGCCGCCGACGACGAGGAAGGAAATCAGCGTGCGCAGAACAGTTTTCGAGGCCGACCACGAGGCGTTCCGGGAGACCGTCCGGTCGTTCATCGAATCCGAGGTCGTCCCGGAGTACGACAAGTGGTACGCCGACGGCATCGTGCCCCGCGACTTCTACCGCAAGCTAGGCGAACTCGGCGTGTTCGGCATCGAGGTTCCGACCGAGTACGGCGGCGCCGGTATCGAGTCGTTCTCCTTCCAGGCCGTGCTCACCGAGGAGATCGCGCGGGCCGCGGTGTCCTTCGGCGGCTCCAGTGTCCATGTGTCGCTGTGCCTTCCGTACCTCAAGGCGCTGGCCACCGAGGAGCAGAAACAGCGCTGGCTGCCCGGCTTCGTCAGCGGCGACATCATGTTCGCCATCGCCATGACCGAACCCGGCACCGGCTCGGACCTCGCGGGCATCCGCACCACCGCGACCCTGTCCGAGGACGGCACGCACTACGTGCTCAACGGCGCCAAGACCTTCATCACCGGCGGCGTGCACGCGGACCGCGTCATCGTGTGCGCGCGCACCGCGCCCTCGACGGCGGAGGACCGCCGCCACGGCCTGTCCCTGCTCGTGGTCGACACCCGCTCGCCCGGCTACTCCGTCGGCCGCAAGCTGGACAAGCTGGGCCTCAAGGTCTCCGACACCGCCGAACTCACCTTCACCGACGTCCGGGTTCCGGTCGAGGATCTGCTCGGCGAGGAACACCGCGGCTTCTCCTATCTCGGCCAGAACCTGCCGCAGGAGCGGCTCAGCATCGCCGTCGGCGCCTATGCCCAGGCCAAGGCGGCCATCCGCTTCGCGCACCAATACACCAGGGACCGGCTGGTTTTCGCCAAGCCGGTGGCCAGCTTCCAGAACACCAAATTCGAGCTTGCGGCCTGCCGCGCCGAGGTGGACGCGGCCGAAGCCGTGGTGGATCGCGCCCTCGCCGCGCACGACCGCGGCGAGCTGACCGCGGCCGACGCCGCCTCGGCCAAGCTGTTCTGCACCGAGACCGCCTCCCGTGTGATCGACCGCTGCCTGCAACTGCACGGCGGCTACGGCTACATCACCGAGTACCCGATCGCCCGGCTCTACGCGGACAACCGCGTCAACCGGATCTACGGCGGCACCAGCGAGGTGATGCGCATGATCATCGCCAAGGACATGGGCCTGTAAGGGATTTCAGCGTGCGCCCGCCGTCGGCTCAGGCGGAGTGGGCAGCACCTCCTCGGCCACCTCGAGCACGGCGGCCAGCGCACGCGAGGCGTTGTCCGCCCGCCAGGCCAGTGCGGACGCGAGCGCGGGGACGTCGCCGCGCAACTCCTTGTAGACCATGCCGGTCCGGTGGATGTGCTGCACCGAGGAGAGCGTCAGCGTCACGCCGACCCCGGCGGCGACCAGGTCGAGGATGGTGTAGGAGTCCGGCGCCTCCTGCACGATGCGGGGGGTGAACCCGGCGTCGAGCGCCGTGCGCACCAGGTGGTCGCGCACGCTCGAGCCCTGCGTGCCGGGAAAGGTGACGAAGGCGTCGTCGGCGAGGTCGGCCACATCGATATCGACGGCGTCGGCGAGCGGGTGCTCCGCGGGCAGCGCGGCGACCAGTCGCTCGTATTGGATGACCCGCACCGCGACGCCCTCGCGCCGCACCGGCAGCCGGACGAAGCCCAGATCCAGCTCGCGGGCGGCGACCAGGTTGAGCGCGGCGCCCGCGTAGGTCTGTCCGCGCAGGCGCACCTCGATACCGGGGTGCGCGGCGCGGACTGCCCTGGTCAGCGTCGGCAGCGCCTCGTGGCTGCTGGCGCCCGCGAAGCCGATCGAGACCCGGCCGACCTCGCCGCGCCCGGACGCGACCGCCGCGCGCCGGGCCACCTCGATGTCGTCGAGGACCTTGCGCGCGTGCGGCAGCAGCACCTCGCCCGCGGCGGTCAGCCGCACCGACCGGGTGTTGCGTTCGAACAGCGCGACCCCGAGCTCCTTCTCCAGCGCGCGGATCTGCTGGCTCAGCGGCGGCTGAGCCATGTGCAGACGCTCGGCGGCGCGGCCGAAGTGCAACTCCTCGGCGACCGCGACGAACCCGGCGAGATGACGGAACTCCACGACGACCCCATTAGGTAAGAATCGGTATCACTGAATTGCGAATTGAGTATTGGACTATATCGGTTCGACAAGGCACCGTGAGGATCGATCCGAACGAAGGAGCCCGATGCCCCGGTCCAAACAGCTGACGATGCGCGAGGCCGTCGCCGCGTTCGTCGAGGACGGCGCCACCGTGGCACTGGAGGGATTCACCCATGCGATCCCGGTCGCCGCGGGGCACGAGCTGATCCGCCAGCGCAGGCGCGAGCTGACGCTGGTCAGGATGACGCCCGACATCGTCTTCGACCAGCTGGTCGCGGCGGGCGTGGCACGCAAGATGATCTTCTCGTTCACCGGCAACAGCTCGGTCGGCTCGCTGCACGCCATCCGCAGGGCCGTGGAGCGCCGGGAACCGCGTGGACTGGAGATCGAGGAATACAGCCACTACGGCCTGCTCGCCCGTTATCTCGCCGGGGCCGCCGATCTGCCCTTCTACCCGCTGCGTTCGTACGCGGGCGGCGATCTGCCCGCGCACAATCCGCGCATCGCCAAGGTGACGTCGCCGTATCCCGCCCCGGATGGCGGCGTCGAGGAGATCTACGTGGTTCCGCCGATTCGACCGGATGTGGCGATCCTGCACGCGCAGCGCGCGGACCGCGCGGGCAATGTGCAGGCGTGGGGCATTCTCGGGCCGATGCAAGAGGTGGCGTTCGCGTCGGAGCGCACCATCGTGGTGGTCGAGGAGATCGTCGACGACGAGGTGATCCGCGCCGACCCGAACCGCACCGTGATCCCTGGATTCGCGGTCGACGCGGTCGTCGAGTGTCCGCGCGGCGCGCACCCTTCGTACGTGCAGGGCTACTACGACCGCGACAACGACTTCTACCGGTCGTGGCCCGAGATCGGCAAGGATCCCGCCGCGCTGGACCGGTGGTTGCGCGAATGGATCTACGACTTGCCCGATCACGCCGCCTACCTGGACAAGCTCGGCCCTGGCTATTTCGATCGCCTGATACCGGAGCCCGCGCTGTCGCACCCCGTCGACTACGGATGCGCACGATGACCGACGCACCGCAGAGGACACGCGCCCACACCACGAGTGAACTGCTCACCGTCCTCAGCGCCCGCCATCTGCGCGGCAAACGCCGGGTCTTCGCCGGAATCGGCCTGCCGACTCTCGCCGTGACGCTCGCGCGGGCGACCACCTCACCCGACCTCGAGCAGGTCTACGAGTCCGGCGTCTGTGGCGCGCATCCCCCGCGCCTACCCGAGACCATCGGCGACGCCCCGCTGGCCACCGGAGCCGAGGCGATTCTCGGGATGCACGCGCTCTTCGGGTACGTCCTCCAGGGCGGCTACCTCGACGTCGGGTTCCTCGGCGCGGCGCAGATCGACCGCTTCGGCAGCCTCAACAGCACCGTGATCGGCGACTACGCCACTCCGGCCGCCCGGTTGCCCGGCGCGGGCGGAGCCACCGAGGTGATGGCGAACGCGGACGAAATCTTCGTGGTCCTGCGTCGACACGATCCGCGCTCGTTCGTCGATCGGCTCGATTTCACCACCAGCCCGGCGCCGTCGGTGGCGCGCCGGGCCGAGCCGCGGGTGCGCACCCGCGGGCGCGGCGTGACCACCGTGATCACGCCCCTCGGGGTGCTCACGGCGGACGCCGATGGCGAATTGTGCCTCACCGCAACGCATCCCGGCGTCTCCGTCGAACAGGTCGTGGCCACCACCGGCTGGCGGCTCCGGGTGGCCGAGAACGTCACCGTCACCGAACCCCCGACCGCGGCGGAGCTCGACCTGCTGCGCACCACCATCGATCCGACCAGGGTGTATCTCCGATGACCGAACCTTCCGTTCTCCGTTCCGATCTGTCCGGCGAACACGCGGGCATCCGTGTGCTGCGCATCTCCCGGCCGCAGGCCCGCAATGCGCTGAACTCCTTCACGAAAACTTCGCTCGCCGAGGAGCTTTCAGCTGCCGATGCCGACCCCGCGGTCCGCGTCGTCGTCCTCACCGGCGACGCGGGCGTCTTCGTCGCGGGCACGGATCTGAAGGAGATGAGCACGTATCGGCCCACCGATCTGTTCGCTCAGGAGACCGGCAAGGTCTTTTCCGTGCTCGACGAACTCGGCACACCGGTGATCGCCGCGGTCGAAGGCTATGCGTTCGGCGGCGGATGCGAACTCGCCATGGCGTGCGATCTCGTGGTCGCCGGCGCCTCGGCGCGGTTCGGGCAGCCGGAGATCCGGGTCGGGCTCATTCCCGGCGCGGGCGGATTGAGCCGCCTCGTCCAGCGGGCCGGGCGGGCTCGCGCGCTACGCATGGTGCTGACCGGCGAACCGATCGATGCCGCCACCGCCCAGCAGATCGGGATCGTCGCCGACATCGTGCCCGACGGCACCGCGCTGGACGCGGCCGTCGAGATCGCGGCGACCATCCTGCGTCAGCCGCCGCTGAACGTCCGCGCGATTCGCAGCATCGCGCGGCACGCCGAGAACGCTCCGTTGAGCACCGCGATCGCCTTGGAGCGCACGACCTTTCAGATGTTGTTCGATACCGCCGATCATGCCGAGGGCATCGCCGCCTTCCTGGCCAAGCGCACGCCGACCTACGAAGGACACTGATGGAACCGATCGAACGCATCCGCATCGTCGGCGCGGGGGCGATGGGCCGCGGCATCGCCCAGGTCGCCGCGACCGCCGGATACCGGGTCGAGCTGACCGACGCCGACGCGGCCGCTGTTCCGTCCGCGCTCGAGTTCGTCGCGACGATGATCCAGCGGTCCGTCGACAAGGGCAAGCGCGACGCCGACGAGGCCGCGGCCATCCTGGCGCGGCTCACCGCGGGCGCCGCCCCGACCGCACCCGCCGACGACATCGATCTCGTGATCGAGGCCGTCGTCGAGAAGCTTCCGGTCAAGCAGGCGATCTTCGCCGAGCTGGAGACCGCGACACCGAACGCCGTGCTCGCATCCAACACCAGTTCGCTGTCCATCACCGCGATCGCGTCGGCGCTGCACGACCCGACCCGGTTGATCGGGCTGCACTTCTTCAATCCGGTGCCGCTGATGTCCCTGGTGGAGATCGTGCCCGGCCTGCGGACCGCGCCCGAACTCACTGATACCGCAACGGCTTTCGTCGACCGAATCGGGCACACCCCGATCCTTGCCCGGGACACCCCCGGCTTCCTCGTCAACCACCTGGGGCGCGCCCTGCCCAGCGAGGCGCTGGCCATCCTGTCCGAACAGATCGCCTCCCCCGCCGATATCGACCGCATCGTCCGCGACACACTCGGCCTGCGGATGGGCCCGTTCGAGCTGATGGACCTGACCGGATTGGACGTCAGCCACCCCGTCATGGAAACCGTCTCCGCGGGCTTCTACGGTGACCCGCGGCTGCGCCCCTCCCCGATCGCGGCCGCCCGTGTCGCCGGCGGTCTGCTCGGCCGCAAGACGGGCGAAGGGTTCTATCGCTACCAGGACGGCGCACCGCTGCTGCCCGCCGAACCGGACATCACGCCGGATGCCGATGCCACCCCGGTCCACGTTCACAACCACCCCGATTTCGCCGCGGCGCTGCACCGAGCCGGTGCGACGGTGCTCGAATCGCCCAGTGCCGAAGCGGTTTCGCTCGTCCTGCCGATCGGCGAACCGACCTACCGCCTCGCCGCACGCTACGGCCTCGACCCCGCCCGGACCCTCGGCATCGATCCGCTGGGCCTCGACCGCAGCCGCCTCACCGTCGTGGTGCCCACCGCCGCCGACCCGCTCGCCACGGCGCCCGCGTTGCACGTGCTGGCCGCCGCCGGTTACACACCGACTCCGACCGCCGACGGCACCGCCCCTGTCGCGCAACGCATCCTGGGCGCGATCGTGAACCTCTCCTGCGCCCTCGCCGAACACGGCATCGGCACACCGGAGGACATCGATCGCGGCGCTCGCTTGGGCCTCGGCTACCCGCTGGGACCGCTGGAACTCGGCGAATCCGTCGGCACCGAGCGGGTCACCGCGATACTCGACGGCTTGTACGCCTACACCCGCGATCCCCGCTACCGGGTGAGTTCCTGGTTGCGCAGCCGCTCCGAGCAGCGAATCCCCCTGCACACCAAGGGCACCCGTCCCGAAGACCTGCTCACGAACCGAGGAACCGATGTTCGTTCTCGATGACACCCACCGCGAGATCCGCGCGCTGGCCGCCGATTTCGTCGACACCGAGATCACCCCGCATGCGCGCGACTGGGACCGTGCCGAGACCGTCGACCTGGCCATCGTCGACCGACTCGGCGAACTCGGTTTCCTCGGGCTCGGCATCGCCGAGGAGTTCGGCGGCACCGAGGTCGACATGCTCTCCTACGTCCTGGTCTGCGAGGAACTCGGGCGCGGCGATTCCGCCGTGCGGGGCATCGTCTCGGTGTCGCTCGGACTCGTCACCAAATCTATTGCGGCACATGGCACTGACGAGCAGAAGCACAGGTGGCTCCCGGAGCTGACCTCCGGACGCGCGCTCGGCTGCTTCGCCCTCACCGAACCCGACAGCGGTTCCGACGCGGCCTCCCTGCGCACCAAGGCGGTTCGCGACGGGGACGACTGGGTGATCTCCGGCGAGAAGATGTTCATCACCAACGGCACCTGGGCCAAGGTCGCCCTGGTGTTCGCCCGCACCTCCGCCGACGGCGGCAAAGGCATCACCGCCTTCCTCGTGCCCACGGACACACCGGGTTTCACGGCGACGACCATCCACGGCAAGCTCGGCCTGCGCGGACAGGCGACCGCCGCGCTATCGCTTCAGGATGTCCGGGTGCCGGACTCGGCGCGGTTGGGTGCGGTGGGCAAGGGTCTCGGGATCGCCCTGGGCGCCTTGGCCAAGGGCCGGATCTCCGTGGCCGCGGGCAGCGTCGGCGTCGGGCAGGCAGCTTTGGACGCCGCGGTGCGCTACTCGACCGAACGCACCCAGTTCGGCAAGCCGATCGCCACCAAACAGCTCGTCCAGGAGCTGCTCGCCGACTCCGCGCTCGACGTCGAATCCGCCCGCCTGCTCACCTGGAAGGCCGCCGCCCTCGTCGACGCCGGAGCCTCGCGCGACGAGATCCAGCTCGCCTCGTCCATGGCCAAACTCGCGGCCAGCGAGACCGCCGTGCGGGTCAGCAACAACTGCTTACAGGTCTTCGGCGGTTACGGCTTCATCGACGAGTACCCCATGGGCAAATACCTGCGCGACGCGCGAGTCCTCACCCTCTACGAGGGCACCAGCCAATTGCAGAAACTCATCATCGGCCGCGCCCTCACCGGCATCGACGCGATGTGACCGCCCCTCTTCAAGGACAACGAATGCCCGACGCAGTCATCTGCGAACCGTTGCGCACACCCGTCGGCCGCTTCGGCGGCGTGCTCAAAGACGTTTCGCCGCAACAACTCGCCACCACCGTGATCGAAGAACTGGTGCGCCGCACCGGCATCGACGGCGCCTCGATCGACGACGTGATCCTCGGCCAGGCCTCGCCCAACGGCGAAGCCCCCGCCATCGGACGAATCGCCGCCCTCGACGCGGGCCTCGGGATCGACGTCCCCGGCATGCAGGTCGACCGGCGCTGCGGCTCCGGACTCCAGGCGATCATCCAGGCGTGCCTGCAAGTCGCCACCGGCGGCAGCGATCTCGTGCTCGCGGGCGGCGTCGAATCCATGAGCCAGACCGAGTTCTACGCGACCGGAATGCGGTGGGGCGTCAAGGGCGACGGTGTCGCGCTGGCCGACCGCCTCGCCAGGGCCCGGGTCACCGCGGGCGGCCGCGACTTCCCCGTGCCGGGCGGAATGATCGAAACCGCGGAGAACCTGCGCGCCGAGTACGCGATCAGCCGAGCGGATCAGGACGCACTGGCCGTACTTTCCCACCAGCGCGCCGTGGCCGCCCAGCGCGCGGGACGATTCGCGGACGAGATCGTCGGAGTCTCTGTTCCGCAACGCCGCTCGGCACCCGTCCTTGTCGACGCCGACGAGCACCCGCGCGCCGACACCACCGTCGAGGCGCTGTCCGCACTGCGGCCGATCCGTTCCTCGATCGATCCCGAATCAACGGTCACCGCAGGCAATTCCAGCGGCCAGAACGACGGCGCGGCCCTCTGCCTGGTCACCACCCCGGAGCAGGCCCGCAGACTCGGCCTGCGCCCAATCGCCCGCCTGCTCTCCTGGGCCGCGGCGGGCGTAGCCCCGCGCACCATGGGAATAGGCCCGGTTCCGGCAACCGAGCGCGCCCTCGCCCGCGCGGAACTCACTCTCGCCGACATGGACGTCATCGAACTGAACGAGGCCTTCGCGGCCCAAGTCCTCGCCGTCCTCCACCACTGGAACCTCGACCCCACCGACCCGCGCCTCAACCCAAACGGCTCCGGCATCTCCCTCGGCCACCCCGTCGGCGCCACCGGCGCCCGCATCCTCGCCACCCTCCTGCGCGAAATGGACCGCCGCGAAGCACGATACGGCCTGGAGACGATGTGCATCGGCGGCGGTCAAGGCCTCGCCGCGGTCTTCGAACGCATGTCCTGATCCCGACCTACGACGTCCCGGTCGACCCACTTCGACGCGCACACCCGTGATATCCCCATCTCCACGCCGACGTGGGTGATCGGCCGGGTTCTCCAGCCGATCACCCACCGCTGCCGGGCGCGTTCCTATGTCACCGCCGGGACTCTTTCGCATCCAATGTTGAACGATGGTACAAATAGTACGTACGTTCAATTAGATCTGAGGGTGAGATGGACACAGAACCGTCGTCACGTGCCGGCGGGCGGCAGTGGGCCGGCCTAGCGGTGTTGGCGTTGCCGACCGTGCTGTTGGGACTCGATGTCACGGCGCTCTACCTCGTCGTCCCGAGCCTGACCGCGGACCTGCATCCCACCGCGACAGAGACGCTGTGGATCATGGACGCCTACGGATTCCTCATCGCCGGGTTCCTGATCACGATGGGCACGCTGGGCGACCGGATCGGGCGCCGGCGCCTGCTGATGATCGGCATGACCGCGTTCGGCGCGGTGTCGGTGTTCGCGGCATTCGCCCCCAGCGCCTTCTGGCTGATCGTGGCGCGGGCACTGCTCGGCGTGGCCGGGGCGACGCTGATGCCATCCACCCTGTCCCTGGTCAGCAACATGTTCACCGATGCCAGGCAGCGAGCTTTGGCGATCGGCGTGTGGGCCACGATGTTCGCCCTCGGCATGGCCGCGGGACCGGTTGTCGGCGGGATCCTCGTTGCTCATTTCTGGTGGGGCGCAGCGTTTTTGATCGCGGTACCGATCAGCGTCGCAGTGCTGGTCGTGGCACCGGCGTTACTGCCGGAGTATCGGAGCGATGCTTCACGGCTCGACCTGCGGAGCGTCGCTCTGTCGCTGGCGGCGATGCTTCCGATCGTCTACGCGATCAAGCACGTGGCCACACACGGCATCGATGCCCAGGCCTTGGCAGCCGTCCTGCTCGGTGGCGGTTCGACGGTCGCCTTCATCCATCGCCAACTGCGCTTGCGAGAGCCGCTGCTGGACATCAGGCTTTTCAACAGCCGGGCCTTTTCCGCCGCCTCGGCAGTCTTGCTGATCGGCCTTGTCGGCTTCGGCGGGATGATGTATCTGGTCACGCAGTACCTGCAGCTCGTCGAGGGCCTCTCGCCACTGGCGGCCGGGCTGTGGATGGGACCACCGGCGCTGGCCATGCTGATCGGCGGGATCGGTGCCCCTTTGATCGCCGGTCGCATTCCGCCGGGCACGGTAATGGCCGGCACCTTGGCCTTGTCACTGATCGGATACGCCTTGCTCGCCTTCGCCGACACCGACAGCAAGCCGGATGTGGTCGCTGGCTTCGCGTTCCTCTATCTCGGCCTGGGTGTCATCGCCGCACTCGGCACCGACATCGTCGTGAGTGCGGCGCCGTCAGAGAGATCCGGGTCGGCCGCGGCGCTGTCGGAGACCGTGCAAGAGTTGGGAATCGCGGCCGGGGTGGCGCTGCTGGGAAGCCTCACGACGGCGATCTACCGGACCGCGGTCGAGGTCCCATCGGGGCTACCCCGATCCGTGGCCGAGTCGTACAGCGACACCCTCTCCGGCGCGGTCTCCGTGACGGACCAGCTGCCCATAGCGGCTCTCCACCAAGCGCAGGACGCGTTCACCGCCGGACTCAACACCGCCGCGATCGCCGCGGGTCTCGCCATCGCCGGCGCATCGATCGCTTGCTTCCGGACGCTGCGCCACATCCGCCCGATCGGCGCCGCCACCGCCGAGGCGGAGCCGATAGCCTCGACTCCCGGCAGCGGCGAAGATCGGCGAGAGGACCACGGTGGTTGAACACGACACTGGCGATGGCCGCAAACTGCGCGGCCAACGTCGCCGAGCCCAGATCATCGAGGCAACACTCACGATCGTTCACCGCGACGGCGCCGCCGGCGTGACCCACCGAACCGTCGCCAAAGAGGCAGGCATCACCACCAGCCTGACCCTCTACTACTTCGCCACCCTGGACGACCTGCTGGTGGCAGCCCTGACCAGCGTCACAGACGCCTACACGCACCGCATCCGCCAACTCGTCGACACCGCGGACGACCCGCTGGACGGGCTCGCCAGGATCATCGCCGAATCCGCGGGCCCCGGGCGGGAGCGCGCACTCGCCGAACGTGAACTCGCAACCCTGGCGGCTCGCCGACCCGCCCTACGCCCCGCAGCGCGACGCTGGCGTGACAGTGTCGCGGAACTCGCCCGGACACGAACCACCGATCCCGACACCATTGAAGCCTTCGTCGCACTGTGCGACGGACTGTGTACAGCCATCCTCCTCGACGACCACGAAGCCGACCCGGACCACATCCGCGCAGTCCTCAGTGGCGCGCTACTGCGCCCCAGCCCATAGCCCGGATCGGGTCGACATTTCCCAGTCGCGCAACAGTCGGCGTCCGATGTAATCCATTGGTGCCTCCCGCACGGATTTCCGTCGCACCGCTCGAGTCCTTCAATCGGCTGCGCGGTTGGCGGGTAGTGTCGTCTTCTCCTGTTCCAATCCGCGCATGGACGGCGCGATCCAAGTCATTCGCTGCGCGTACACGGCCTGCTTATAACCTTTCCGTATGTCTTCGAGGGAAGTCGCCGGGTCGTCCGCATCCAATAGCAGACTGTCCAGGTCATAGAACGCGTTCCGGTTCGCCTGCCATTTCGTCTCGAAGCCACCGACGATATTGAGTGTGGACAGCAAGGCGGCGACAGTCGCGCAGATCGCCGCGAGGTCAGCCTGAGGTGGGTCCGGAATCTGGATCGCCAGCGCGGCAGCAGCACTCAGGACGGCCGCACCGATGAGACTCACATGGTGCGCCACAGACCACCCGGCTGACCCGCGCCGAAACTTGTTTCGCGCCAGGCGGACTCGTTCGAGCAGGTGCTCCCTGGCCGACCCGGACGCAGATCCACCAGTGCTGCTTTGCGTTGTCATGGCACCATCTTCTCGCGAAACCTGTTGCGGAAGAGGGCGAGCACAGCCGCCAGGTTCGATTCAGCTGCCGCTACCGCTGCCACCACTGGATCCCCCGAGACCACCACGCTCCGTGGTGGTTGTCGGGGGTTTGGTCGCCGTCGGCTGTTGCGGGAGCGTCGTACGCGGTGACTGGGTGGCGGACGGTGCGGGCCGGGACGCGGTCGTGGTGACCGACGTCGGCGGCTTGGGCGCTTTACGCGGTTGGGTGGAGCCACATCCCGTGGCGAGCAGTGAGGCTGCCACCGCGGCAGGCAGCGCGTACGCCACTCGCCGCGACATGCGCCGTCCGCCGGCACGAACGTTCCCAGATGGATTGCCCCGCACAGTCTTCCCCCCTTGTTACCGATCGAGCGATCCGATCTTAACAACAGGCGAGGCCAGAGCGAGAAGTAGGTGAACGTCGCTGGCTGTGCCCGCCACACGAAGCGGGCCGGGCGGCAACACGACTCGTGGCGTTCACCGCGACGGCCCCGCGCGGCGGTAGAGGACGCGTGCCACAGCGCCCTCTACGCCGAGGTCACAGATCGCCGGCGATTATGTTCTCGATATTGCGTTCCGCCAGAGCGGTAATGGTGACGAAGGGATTGGCACTGGTATTGCCCGGAATCAACGAACCGTCGATGACGTAGAGCCCGGTGTAGCCGGGGAGGCGACCGTAGTTGTCGGTCGCCTCGTTGAGCACACAACCACCCAGCGGGTGATAGGTGAAGTCGTCCCCCCAGGTCTTGTAGACGCCGAAGAGGTCGGTCCGGTAGATCGTCCCCTCCTTCCGATTGATCTTGTCGAAGATGCGCTTGGCGGCGTCGATGGCGTACTGGTTCTGGGAGGTCTGCCAGCTCAAATCGACCTTGCCGGTACCGGAGTTGAAAGTGAACTGGGCGCGAGCGGGGTTCTTGGTGATCGCCAGGTACAGGCTGACGTAGGTTTCCAGCCCCGCGGGGAACGGCGCGACCTCGGCGAAGGCCGGGCCACCCGAATCCGCCCAATTGTCGATACCCAGGCAAGGCATGCTGGATTGCAGTACGCCCGTGCCGTCCCACATGTGGTTGGCGCGGCCCACCATCACATTGCCGTTGTTGCCCCACTTCTTGCCGACGGCATCGGGCAGGTCCGGCAGTTTGCCCTGCGCCTTCATGGCGACCAACAGCTTCGAGGTGCCGATACTGCCCGCCGCGAAGAACACCTTCTGCGCCACAACGGTTTTGGTCGCCACCGCGGCGCCGCTGGTGTCGATCTCTTTCATCTCCACCCGATAGCCGCCCTCCGTGGGCGATACGGCGGTAACTGTGTGCATGGGCGTGATACGCACCTTGCCGGTCCCGGTGGCCGCGGCCAGATACGTCTTGTCCAGCGACCGCTTGCCGTGGTTGTTGCCGTAGATGACCTCACCGGCCAGTGCCGACCGGGTGACCTGCGCGGCCTGCTCCTTCTTCATGTACTCGAAGTCGTAGACGTTCGGCACGAAAGTCCAGCCGAAGCCGGAGCGTTCCGCGTGTTTGCGCCCCACGCGGGCGAATTGGTAACACTCCGCGGTCTCGAACCAGGTCCGATCGATATTGTTCACGCCCAGACCGGCATTGGCGCGCGGGTAGTAGACGTCGTACATCTCAGCGGCGTTCACCGAAGGCAGGATGGCCGCGAAGTTCTCCCGCTTGGGTGTCACCGCCATACCGCCGTTGACCAACGAGCCACCTCCGACGCCGCGGCCCTGATACACGCGAATCCCGCTGAACTGTTCGGAATCCAGGACGCCCGTGTACCTTTCGATGTCCTTGTTGTAACTGCTGCCCGCGAAGTAGCCGACCGGCTGATCGGTGCGGTCGCGCAGCCAGTAGGACCGCCCGTCGGGTTTCAGCACGGGACAGAAGATCTTGCCGTCGGAGCCGGGCGTCGTCCACGACCTGCCCATCTCCACCACGGTCACCTCCATGCCCGCCTGCGCGAGCCGCAGTGCGGCGACCGCTCCCCCGTATCCGCTGCCGATGACGAGCGCGGACACCTTCTCGCCATCCGCCAGCGGCGCCGCGGTCGCCCGCGCCATGGACCTCCCGACTAGCGCGGCACCAACGGTGATACCCGTTGCCGCTAGGAATCCGCGCCTGCTCACCCCCCGCCCGGACCGGCTACCAACAGGCATTTCATGGGTGCGAACAGACATCGCAGGCTCCTCGTCGAGTCATGGATTGGAACCTGTTATAGAGGTGTGAAACGCGGCCGCGCGGTATTTTCCGGGCAAGCCGGAAAACTTTCGATCTTGGGCCGATGGGAGAAGTGTGAACAGAAGGTTCACCGCTGGCGCCGCGGTTTTCGACGTCCTCGACCGAACGCTCACCCGAGGGCCGTTTCGGTCCCTACGACGCCACCGGCGATTTCACTCGAGTAGTCATCGCGGGACAGCGGCACAAGAAATCTCGGCGACATCCCGCAAACGCTGCCGAGGCACATCCAACCGACTCAGCTGGATCAACCCCTGGGAAACCAGCACGATGTGGGAGCTGAGCGCCGCTAACTCCTTCTCGTCCAGCACCTTTCGCGGAATATCGGCGCGCAGCCGGTCGGCGACGTGGCTCTCCATCCGCGCGGTCGTCCGATCGGCGATGGCGATGACCTCCGGAACCCGGTGCCCGAGTTGGCCGATGCTGTTGAGCATCAGGCATCCGCGCCGGCTGGGGTGAGCAAGGCAGTCCGCGATCACCGCGTCGAAGAACGCGCGCACCGCGGCCTGCGGCGACCCCGAGTCGGCACGCAGCACCTCGTGCACGAACGTGGCCCGCCGCTCGCAGTATCGACCGAAAGCCGCGAGGAACAAACCCATTTTGCTGCCATAGGCGGCGTAGATACTTCCGTTGCCGACACCGGAAGCACCCGATACCCCCTCGACCGAGGTGCTGTCGAAACCGTCGGTCCAGAACAGTTCGATGGCGGCATCGAGCAACGCCGACTCGTCGAACTGCCGCGGACGCCCCATTCGTCCACGCTAGCAACGCCCGGCATTCGCCTCCGTCGCGGGCATGACGTCCGGCACACGGTGGCCGGTCAGCTTGGTTGTGGAGGCGCGATTCCATAATGATTGTCCAATGGATTCCACAGCAGGTACCTCATCGCGGCGGCGCATCGGAATCCTGGTCTTCGACGGGGTGAAAATGCTCGATTTCGCGGGCCCGGCCGAGGTGTTCGTCGAGGCCAACCAGTCACTCCCCGCCTACGACGTAGTGCTGGTCTCCGCCGACGGCAACGACGTGCAGACCTCCATCGGCGCGCGAGTCGCCGTGACCTGCGCGGCGGCGGACGCGGGCCGCTTCGACACCGTGGTCATCCCCGGTAGCGAGCTGCCCGCCGCCCAGTTCGTGACACCGGAAGTACTGCGGGCCACCCGTCATCTCGCCGCCCACACGCGCCGCCTCGCCTCCATCTGTAGCGGGGCCGCCATCCTCGCCCACCTCGGCCTCCTCGACGGCAGGCGCGCGACGACGCACTGGAAGTTCACCAAAGACCTCGGCCGCCAATTCCCCGCGGTCCAAGTGGATTCCGACGCGATCTTCGTGCGCGACGGGCACATCTACAGTTCCGCGGGCGTCGCCGCGGGCATCGACCTCGCGCTGGCGCTGGTAGAGGAGGACCACGGCGCGGCGGTCGCGCGGCGGGTCGCCCAGTCGTTGCTGGTGTACATGCAGCGGGCCGGTGGGCAGTCACAGTTCTCGGCGGCGCTGAGCGGACCCGTCCCGCGCAGCCCGCTCATTCGCGCGGTCGCCAACCTGATCTGCGCCGATCCCGCCCAGCCGTACTCGGTGAAAACGCTCGCGTCGCACGCCAGGGTGAGTCCACGGCACCTGACCCGATTGTTCCGCGCCGAGCTGGAGAGCACGCCCGCGGAGTACGTCGCCTTCGTCCGGTTCGGTTACGCCAGAGACAAACTCGACGCGGGCTACAGCGTCACCGAAGCCGCCATGGCCGCCGGATACGGCAGCGCCGAGGCGATGCGCCGCGCCTTCATCGCCCGACTCGGCGTCTCGCCGCGCAAGTATCAGCAGCGCTTCCGTTCCACGGCGTACGCGAACGGCCGCTGATCTTGGTTCTGCGGTTTGCCGTCCGGTGTCCCAAAACGGGCGGATACTTGGCTCAACGGTTGGGGCGCGTGTGCGCCCGGTTCACGAAAACTGGAGGCCCCACTCAACAACGACGCCGAAAGGTAGGGACCATGGCAGGAAATCCCCTCGGTCTATCGCTCGAGCCAGCCGCGCAGGAGTTCGTGGACGCGACCTCCGAGCCGCCGTTCCTGTACCAGCTTCCGCCGGAAGAGGGCCGCAAAGCGGTCGACGGCGTACAGGACAGTCCGATCTTCAAGCCGGAGATCGATGAGGAATGGATCACCGTCGAGGGCGGGCCCACCGGCTCGGTCCGGGTGCGCATCGTCAAGCCGGTCGGCGCGGCGGGACCGCTGCCCGTCATCCTCTACACGCACGGCGCGGGCTGGGTCTTCGGTGACGCGCACACCCACGATCGGCTCGTGCGCGATCTGGCGATCGGCGCGAACGCCGCCGTGGTGTTCCCCGAGTACGACCGCTCGCCGGACGTGCGCTACCCGGTGGCGAACGAGCAGTCCTACCGAGTCGCCCAGTGGGTCACCACCGAGGGCGGCACCAAGGGCCTGGATTCCGCGCGCATCGCCATCGCGGGCGACTCCGTCGGCGGCAACATGGCTATCGCGTTGACGCTGATGGCAAAGGAGCGCGGCGACGTCTCCTTCGTACAGCAGGTGCTGTTCTACCCGGTCACCGACGCGAACTTCGACACCGGCTCGTACCGTGACTTCGCCGAGGGCTACTTCCTGAGCCGGGACGGCATGCGGTGGTTCTGGGACCAGTACACGACCAGCGAAGAGGACAGGGCGCAGATCACCGCGTCGCCCTTGCGCGCGACGACCGAGCAGCTCGCCGGACTCCCGCCCGCCCTGGTCATCACCGCCGAGGCCGACGTGCTGCGCGACGAGGGCGAGGCCTTCGCGGCCAACCTCCGGCGCGCGGGCGTGCCCGTGACGCAGACCCGCTACGGCGGGATCGTGCACGACTTCGTGATGGTCAACTCGTTGCACGACACCCACGCCGCCAAGGCCGCGATCGCCCAAGCCGTCGCGGCGCTGTCCACGGCACTGCACGACTGAGCGCTTCGCCTGATCAGCCGTCCGCCGCGGCCGGGGACTTCGCGGCCGCGGCGGCTCACCGGTCAGGGAGAAAGTCGCCGAACTCGTCAAGGAATTCCGGTACCGGGTCGACGCCCACGCTGTGGTGCACGAGGCGGCCGTCGACGAACAGGCCCAGCGTGGGGAAAGCCCGGACCCCGTACCGCTCGGCCAGATCGGGCTGCTCCTCCACGTTCACCGTGACGACGACGAGCCGATCGGCGAGTTCGTCGGCGAGTTGGCGCAGCGTCGGTGCGGCCCTGCGGCAGGGGGCGCAATAGGGGGCGGAGAAGGCGACGAGCACCGGCTTGCTGGAGTCGAGCACGGTCGTGGCGAAGGTTTCGGTGGAGACGGTGTTCGGGACCTTCATCGCTTCCCTCCTCGACGCTGCGCTCAGCTATCGCATTGCCGGGTGGTGACCGGGCAAACGTCCGAATTTACTGCCGACAACCGTGCCCTTGGCGAGGCTTGGCGTGCCCTCCTCACCTCTTGACCGACCGACGGTCGGTCGGTAGCGTCGAATCCAGGGAGGTGCACCGTGCGACAGGTGAAGAAGCCCGAAGTCCGCAAAGCCGAGATCGTCGACGCGGCCGTGCGCAGTTTCGTGGAGCGCGGCTACGACCAGACCACCGTCGAATCCATCACCGGCGGGCTCGGCGTCGCGAAAGGCTGCTTCTACCACTACTTCAGCTCCAAGGAGCAGGTGTTCGCCGCCGCCGTCGACACCATCGCGCAGCGGCTGTGCGCGACCTATCTCGCTATCCTGCAAGACGATTCGCGATCGCCCAGCGCGCGGCTGCTCAGCTACGTCGACCACAGCTACGCGCTCACCGAACGCAACGAAGCGCCCGGCCTGCTGGCCACGCTGCACGGGGATCGCTTCCGCGACATGCACCATCGGATCGTGGATAGCGTGGCGAACGAACTACGCCCCGCCCTGTGCACCCTGCTGACAGCGGGTGCGACTCAGCGCGAATTCCGCGTTCCCGACCCGGAATTCACCGCGATCGCCCTGCTCGGCGCACTGCGGGAACTTCACGAGGTCTACGCCGAGCGCCCGGACCTGGACCTGCGCGCGCATCGCGCCACGCTCGTGGATCTCCTCGAGCGCATGCTCGGCACGAAGCTCCCGCATTCCGATCGGCACGCGGAGGAACGATGAAAACCGTTGCGATAACCTTCGATTCGTCGGGCACCGAATGCGCGGGCGCCCTGTACACCGAGACGGACACCGTCGGTCGCCCCTGCGTCGTCCTGTGCACGGGTTTCAGCGGCACCCAGGACACCCCGTCGGTCGTCGCGGCCGCCCAGGCCTTCGCCGCCGCGGGCATGACGGCGTTGACCTTCGACTACCGCGGCTTCGGCGCGAGCGCGGGTCGACCGCGTCAGGTCGTCGACATCGAGGACCAGTTGGCCGACATTCGCGCCGCGGTCCGCTTCGCCCGCGAGCATCCACTGGTCGATCCCGATCGAATCGTGTTGTGGGGCACCTCGCTCGGCGGCGGCCATGTCGTGACGGTCGCCGCCGACGACGAGCGCATCGCGGCGGTACTGGCGCAGGTGCCCTTCAACGGATTTCCGCGCCGAGCCGAAGGACGTTCCACCAGAGCCACTTTCGCGCTGCTGCGCGTGATGGTCGTGGACTGGTTGCGCGGCGTCTTCGGCCTCTCGCCGCACTACATTCCCGCTGTCGGCCGCCCAGGCGAACTCGCCGTCATGACCGGCCCGCAAGCACAGGCCACCATCGACGCGATGCGCAGCGACACCTGGCGCAACAGCGTGGCGCCGCGCGGCCTGCTCCAGATGATGCGTTACAAACCAGGCGATCACGCGCCGCGGCTCCGCATGCCGCTCTTGGTCTCCATCGCGGAAGGCGACCGCGAGACCCTCGCCGAGAACACCGTCGAACTCGCCGAGCGCGCGCCCCGGGGCGAGCTGCGCACCTACCCGTTCAGCCACTTCGAGGTGTATCGCGCCGACAACCGCGAGAAGGTCCTCGCAGACCAGATCGACTTTCTCCGCCGAGTACTTCCCGAAGTCTGATCACGCCCCTTCCGTACGGTGTAAGAATCACCTAGGGTGACGACTGGATGACAGTCCGATGAAGGGAGTGCGCGTGTCGGTCGCCGCCGCGGTCAAGAAGCAGGTCCAGGAACTCGGCGGGGGATTCATGTTCTCCCGGGAGGCGAAGGAATTCGCACGCAGTACCGGGGTCGACGGGTTCTTCGGCCCGTACGTCCGCGGCAGGGGCGGTGTGCTCGGCGACGTCGACGCCGACGTGGTGACCGCCGCCTTCGGATTCTTCCCCGCCCATTCGATCCGCAAGGCCTGGGAGTCGGTGCCGATGCCCGCCGCCAAGGCCGCCGACGGCTACGCCGCCGCCTGTCAGGATTTCGGCCGCCGCAAACTCGCCGATTTCGACCAGGCCGAACGCCTCGCCCAACTGCTGGAAGTCGTTGTCGCCGCGGCCGATCCGGCCGGCCTGCCCCTCTTCGCGGGCTGGCGCGCCTTGCCACTTCCCGCCGACGCCCCCGCCCGCGTCGCGCAACTCGCGCACGTCCTGCGCGAACTCCGCGGCGGCCTGCACCTCCTCGCCGTGCGCACCAGCGGCCTCACTCCGCTGCAAGCCGTCCTCGTCTCGGGCTCCCCCTTCAACAACGGCCCCAACCAGGCCCGCTGGTACGGCTGGCCCGAACCCTTCGAAGAGATCACCCCCACCATCCAAGACCGCTGGCAACGCGCCGAAGCGCTCACCGACACCCTCATCGCCCCCGCCTTCGCCGTCCTCGACGAGGCCGCGGGCGCCGAACTGACCGCCTTGCTCACCGCCGCCCACACCACCGTCTTCACCCGCTGACCCACGAGCGGCAGTCTCGGTCGCCCTCTCGGGTTCCTCCGGCAGGTCCACACCGAGCAGGCCGGCGGCACCATGCTTGTTCCAGACCTCGCGGTCCACTTGGTGCCGCTCGGCTCAGCGCCCCTGATTCGGCGTCGACTCCTCAGCGCGAAACGCCCGGTCAGGGGCGAATCACTCCGATGGCCCGTTCACCTCCACCGGGGCATCGAGTCCCGGTAATCTTCTCCGAGCGTGTCGTTGATCGTCTGTGCAGTTAGCCGTGTTGGGATGTGCGGGTGAGTTCCAGCTGTCCGGGCAGCCGCTGACGTTCGCGCTGGTCGCTGCCGATTCGCTCGACGACCGGGCAAGCCCGCCGGGATCACCGAGCGAATCCAGGCCGATGGCCGCGGGCTTGCCGTAGCGACCGAAATCGGCGTCGGACCTTCCCGCCCGACAAGTTCATGCTCCACACCTCGTTGTGCCCGGCCATACCGACCGACCCGAACCAACCGACGAGCCCACGAAATTCGCACCGTCCCGCCGTGATCCGGCCCGTATCGCGGGCCGACGCCACAACTTGAGCATTGTCGAGAAAGAGGGATACCCGTGAATCTCGAGACCACCATCTCCGCCGCACTATGCGCCCTCGGCCTTGCCATCCTCCCCGCCGTTCCGGCGCAAGCCGACGACCCCGTCGTCGTCGGCCCGGGAACCTCGATCGGAGTCTGCACCATCGCCTCCGTCGGCACGGACAAGCACGGCAACCTCGTCGCGCTGACCGCCGGGCACTGCATGCGGGTCCCGAACCAGCGCGTGAGCGTCGGCGGTCGAGACGTGGGTTACTTCGCGGCGTGGTCCAGCAAGTGGCCTTCGGAACTCTTTCGGGAGGACGCCCAGCTCGACTACGCGGTGATCCAGCTCGATCCCAAGGTCGTCAAGCCCACCAACCTGACCCCGGCGGGTCGGCGCGTCGACCGCATCACCCCCTATCCCGATCCCAGTCAGCTGCTGTGCAAGTACGGCCAGGTCACCGAGCACACCTGCGGCAACATGCTCGAACGCGACGGCAACGCGGTACGGTCCTGGCAGCTCGTCTTTCCGGGCGATTCCGGTGGTCCGGCCTACGCGGGCTCCGGGCTGGTGGGCATCGCCTCCTCGATCAACCTGATGCGTATCTGGGCGCCCATCCAGTTCACCGGAATCAGCGGCGTGCTGGCGGATCTCGCGGCCCAGGGTGGCGTCGGCGCCGGCTTCAAGCCGATCGGTTAGGACAGCTGCTCGTTCGTCAACCTGGCGTTCCGATCCCAGGCGGGCAGACGACTCGCTCCGGGTTCGCTCGCAAGTATTTGAGGCCCTGTTTCATGTAGACGCGGGGGTTGGTGTCGAGGTGCTCGGCCCACAACGGTCTGGGGTCGCCGCGCATCACGCTCCAGCAGGCGAGCGCGTACCCGAACATCGGCTGTGACAGATAGCCCAGCCGCTGGGATCGCCAGCCGTGGCGACTCTGGGCGAACTGGAACGCCGCATTGGCGTTGAAGACGCCGAGCCCCAGGTAGACGGTGACCAGATCGGTGAGCTGCTCGCCATCGTGCCGATCGGGCGCGATGCGGTCCTCACCGAGAAGACGTTCGTGCGCCAGCTCATGGGCGACCGTCGCCACCAACGCGACCGGCGAGCGCATCTGGGACATCGAGAGCGACACCACCGCGCGGCCGCGCTCCAGACGGTAGTGTCCCGCCTCCCCGTGCGAAGAACCCTCCAGAAACGCGACGTCCTCCGGCAACACATCGCCGTCCGTGTCGATCTCTACGACGACGCGATCCCGACGGACACCCATGTACCCGCTCACGCGCTCGACCAAAGAACGGACCTCCGGCTCGGTGCCGGAGTACGCGTCGGGAAAGAAGTCCGAAGTCGGCAGGATCACCGGCGTTCGCAGCGTCCTGTGCCCGAATTGCGTTGCGCACCAGCTCAACATCTCCTCGACCCACAGCCGCTCGATCTCCCTCACCGGGCACCTCGGCTTGAAAAATCCCATGCGGCATTATCTCTGGCGACTCGATCCACCGCGCGACTGCGCTATCGCGCACCCGACGCCGAACGCATCCCGAATAGAAAGGCGTTCGCTGGAACGCACACGCGATCTCTGCTGCACCGGTGAATTCCGGGCGGATCCGTCGTCACAGTCTCTGGATATACCGAACGAGATGATCATGGGCCGCCCCGCGGCGCCCGGTCCCATGCTGGCCACCGTCGCGGCCCTGACCGACCTGCGCGTTGGCACCTGGGTGTACGCCTCTCCGCTACGCCCGGCCTGGCTGACGGCGTGGGAAGCGCACTCGGCGCCGACTTCGCCGACCGGTGCGCTCCGGTCGTCGCCGAGCTCGCCGGAAGGTAGCCAGGACCGTGGGATTGTCCGAGCCTTGCAGTTCCGTGACCGTCTTGTCCGAAAACTCCGATCAATCGCGGAACGGTGTCGGTTGCGCGACGGATCGGTGGAGATACCGCCCGTTGCCGTCTCGGCCGACGCGTAGCTGCCACATGCTGGCGGACAGAGGTCGGCCCTGCTGCACCCCAGCGAAGGGAGAGACACGGTGGCATTGGGACGTCGTCGGATGCTGATCGGCTTCGCCGGTGCGGGTGGCCTCGCACTGGCCGGATGCGGGCAGTTGGAACCCGCGCCTCCCGAACCCGCCACAATCCGGATCGATCCGCCACCCGGCGCGCACGACGTCGATGCGCGCAGCCCCGGCACGGTCACGGTCACCGACGGGACGCTGCGGTCGGTCGAATGGATCGATGAAACGGGCAGATCACTACCCGGTGCACCGGCGCCCGATCATCGAACCTGGACCAGCGCCGAACCACTCGGTTACGGACACACCTACACCGTGAAAGCCGTCGCGCACGGCGAAACAGGCGACGTCACCGCGACGGCGACCTGCGCCACGGTGCGACCGCAACAGCTCATCGACGTCTCGCTGCGCTCCGCCAATCTTGTCGAGCTGGCCGAAAACGACACCTACGGAGTGGGTTTCGTGCTCGTCGCCCATTTCGACGAACCCGTAGACCGGGCCGCCGCGGAACGCCACTTGAAGGTCACCACACAGCCCGCCGTCACCGGCGCCTGGTATTGGCTCGACGATCACAACGCACACTGGCGGCCGGAGCACTATCACGCGCCGGGAACCCAGATCACGGTCGAAGCCGACCTCTTCGGACGCGCGCTCGGCGAGGGCCGCTACGGCCTGCGCGACCAACGGGTTTCCGTGAACATCGGCCCCGCGCACGTCGCGATCGCCGACGACGACACCAAACACATCGAGGTCTTCGACAACGGGAACCTGGTGCGCACCATGCCCACATCGATGGGCAAGGGCGGCACCATAGCTGTCGGAGGCAAATATCTGTCGTTCTGGACCCGCCCCGGCATCTACACCGTGCTGGACCGGAACAACCCGGTGATCATGGACTCCGCCACCTACGGCCTGCCCACCAACTCCGGCGGCTACCGCACGAGCATCGACCACGCGGTCCGCATCAGCCACGACGGAATCTTCGTCCACGCACTGGCCTCGAGCATGTGGGCCCAAGGCAACACCAACGTCTCACACGGCTGCCTGAACCTCTCCCCCGACGATGCCGCATGGTTCTACGACTTCGTCATCCCCGGCGACGTCGTCGAGGTCCGCAACACCGGCGGTGACCCCCTCGACATCTGGCAGAACGGCGATTGGAGCATCCCCTGGCCCGACTGGCTTCGCGGCGGCACCCCCGCCTGACACGAGCAGGCAGGTCCGGCATCGGCCGGGCGACCGAGGCGGTGAGCACCCCGTTCCAGGTGCCGTCGGCGGCATAGCGGGCGGTGCCGCTTACACCGTTGCCACGGTCCGAAGACTTCCGGCCGGTCTCGCCCGCACGTCGATGTGCTCGAGCAGTCACCACTCGGAAGGTGTGTTCGATCTCGGACTCAGGCGGATGTCGCCGCACCGTTGCGCCGGCAGCCGCACCGACGTCGTTGTCGTTCAGGCCCGATAGATCGATTCGTTTGTCTTGCACTCCCAAGAATGCCGACCTCTGCGAGGGTTGACACGGGTAGTCGACTACGCCAATTTCACGCGAGGCACCGACGAGAACGACGGTTCTGGAGAAGCGCAGCGCCGCCCCGGAGCGCACACCGATTCGCATGCAGTTCAACCCCTTCGGACCGCGGTGGAATCGGAGTAGTGCGCTACTTCGGCTCGGCAAGTACCGGCGGGCAACGGCGAGTACGGGTTGGTCTCACGTGCAGGCGGCGTCGACCACCACCGATGGTTGCCGACGCCGCCTGCACGTTGCCGTCGCCGGCGCGGCGCTCGCCAACCACCGCGCCACCGATTCAGCGGTCGGCGAAGACACCTTCGAGCATGCCGGTGGCTTGGCCGATCTCGATGAGGTAGCCGTCCGGATCACGCAGATAGCAACGAATTTCGGCTTTGCGGTCGAGGGGCTCGGTGAGGAACTCGGCGCCCTTGCGGCGTGCGTCGGAATAGAAGGCGGCGATATCGGCTACCCGCACGTTCAGGAACGCCGAAACGGCATCGGTGGGCTCGGGCGGACGCAGGACGATATCGGGTTTGTCGGGGGTGGGTCCACCACCGGGGTTCATGATGATCCAACTGTTGGCGACTTTGACGATGCACGGGTTTTCCTCGAGCACCACCCGGCCGTTGAAAATGTCGGCGTAGAAGGTCCGGGAGCGGCTCACATCGGAAACGGTCAAAAAGTGGGTCACCAGTAGCCCCTGGTCGGGGGCGGGTAAATCGGAGTCGTTCATGAGCGCTGCCTGCCTTCGCGGTCGGTCGGTGGGAAGCGGTGTGCTGTGGACTGCGCTGAACCAGAACCGTGCGCACTACGGCACGGTGAACTTCTTCGCCTGTCCGGAGACCACGATGCCGTTGCTGTCGACGAGCGCTACCCGCACCTGCGCCTCGGAACCCGAGGTCAGCGGTGGCTCGCCGGGGTCCGCCGTCAGGGAGACGGTGGCGCTCTGCGGGGAGCCGTCGCAGACGACGGAGTTCTGGATGCCCTGGGCGGCGGGACGGTCGGCGTCCGGCTCGCCCATCATCGCCTGAATGCTCGTCACTCCGGCGGAGCCGTCGCAGGTGTAGTCGACTTGGATCAGGTTCGATCCGGCACCGGTGATGTCGAGAGTCGCGGCGGCGAGCGCGGAAGCGGCAGCGGCCACCGAGGCCGCGGCCATCGCGGCGAAAACACCGACGATGCGGGCGGGGCGCCAAGAGTTCGGGGTAGTCGTCATAGGATTTCGTTCCTCCTGTGTGGCGGACATAGATCGCGGAACACAACGGGAAGAGACGCGGTACGCATCGCACCGCTCGCATCCATGGTCCAGCCCTTTTGCCCGCCGCGGCGGGAAACCACTCGAATCGGCCGTCGCGGCGGTGTCACCTGGACGATGAGGGACAGTCGCCGAGCGGCGTCTTGGCCACGACCGCGGACTGCCGTCGCACTGATACCTGCTACCCGCTGGGCGATCGCACAGTCAACGCAGCCAGCGCCGCGTCGGCGCAGTCCTCGGGACTGCTGTTGAAGGCGATAGCCGCGTCGGGCGCGTACTGCCGGACCGGATTGACCACCTTTTCGAAGAATTCGAACACGGCGCTGTCACAGACCTGATGGGAGGTGCGCGGGCGATCAACTGTGACGAAGTCCCACCGCGGAACGTGATGCACCTCATTGCCCGAGAAGACGTTGTTGGGCATCGTCATCAATTCGTTATCGGAAAGACCCTGGTTGGAGATGCCCGAAATGGCCGACCACAATTTTGCCTACGACCTCACGCTGGACGAGGCACGCCGGCGCAGCGCCGTCGTCGCGGCGCTCGGTGACAACTGGGATCCGGTGGCGGTCCTCGCCGAGGAAGAGCTGGCATACGACATGCTGTACTCGAATCTCGACGATGAGCAGCAGCGGATCTACGACGAACTCGTCGAGGCCGGGATCCTGCCGGATCGGGCGACGCGCACTATTGCCGACTGATCGCACCGCCGAGACGCAGCTCGATCTGGCACAGGCCGCCGGCAGCTGCGCGCGGCTTCTCTCCTGCCTCGAGACCGGCAAGTCCTCACCCAGCCGGGCAATGGTGGTGAACTCGGCAAAGTCGTGGAAGTGCCACTGAGAGAACGTAATACGATGCTGTTGGCGGGTCCGAAGACCGAATCGGAAGCGGCCGCAAGCCACCGAGCCCGTTGATCACTATCGGCGATGCCCACCGGCCGGCGCACCGGCTTCTGACCAGCCCAGCGCGTCGCGGGCCAGGTCCCGAGCCCCTCGTAAATTCTCTGATATTCGTGGGCTATGACCAACCCGCATGATTTCGAATTCGAAGAAATCTACCGAGGTACAGGGGGTGCGTTCGGGCCGGGCGTCAAACCACCGTGGAGTATCGGGGAGCCCCAGCCGGAGCTCGCCGCGCTGATCGAGCAGGGCAGATTCCATGGCGATGTCCTCGATGTCGGATGCGGGGAGGCGGCGATCTCGCTGTATCTGGCCGAGCGGGGTTTCACCACCGTCGGCCTGGATCTGTCGCCGACCGCGGTCGAGCTGGCCCGCGCAGAGGCCGCCAGGCGCGGCCTCGTCAAAGCCTCTTTCGAGGTCGCCGACATCGCCTCCTTCACCGGCTACGACGACCGCTTCGGCACCATCGTCGACAGCACGTTGTTCCATTCGATCCCCGTCGAGTCGCGAGAGGGCTATCAGCAGTCGATTGCGCGCGCCGCCGCGCCGGGTGCGTCGTATTTCGTGCTGGTGTTCGACAGAGCCGCGCTGCCCGAAGCACCTCGACCGGGGCCATCGCCGGTCACCGCCGACGAGCTTCGCGAAGTGGTGTCGCAGTACTGGGTAATCGATGAGATCAGGCCGGCGCGAATCCATGGCAATCTGCCTGCGGCGTTGCCAGCGGACGCGGGCTTCCAGTTCGAGGGCATGCGCGACGAGCCCAGTGGCCGCAAGTCGCTTCCGGCATGGCTGCTGTCGGCCCATCTCGACTGATCTCGCGACACGGGATCGCGGGTGCGTCGCCCGGGCCGGATGCGTCAGAGCATCGAAGTGCCCGGGCACTCCCGGCCCATCGCTCGTCGGATACAGCGACGGTCACGTTCCCGCGTCGACCATTCGGGTCCACGACGCGGCCCTGGGCTTCACCCGCATCGGATGGAAGATCCGCAGAAGGCGGTCGAGCGTGATCTCCTCGCCCTCTCGATTGCTCACCGCCGACCGGCAGCGAGCAATCGAGAGGTCACGTGGAATCACCCAGGCAGACCTGCCTCGATCGCGGCGATAATGCGCGGGCGCATGTCGGAGGCGCTGATGATGGCGTCCACCGAACCGACCTCGACGGCGCGCTGGATATTGTGCACGCGATCGAATTCCGCCGCGACATCACCGAGCTTCTCGGCGCGCACCGACGATCGGATCTCGTCGAGCTCGGCGGTCAGGGCCATGCGGTCGGCGCCGGTCGCGTTCGCCGCGCGCGCCTCGAGTTCCCGCACTCGCGGATCCGCCGCGGTTCGCGTGTCGACCTCACCGGAGAACACGACCGCCGCGGCCGGTGCGCCGCCGAGCACCGAGGCGAACGAACCTTCCAGAGCGAGCACGGTCATGTTCGGGTTCAGCGCCTTCGAGAACACCACGAACGCGCCGCCGTGGTAGCGGGAGATCACACAGAACACGATCGGCCCCTGGAAGTTCACGATCGCGCGACCGATCTCGGCGCCGTACTCGAGCTGCAACTTCCGCATCGATTCCGGTGAGCCGTCGAAGCCCGACAGGTTCGCCAACACCACCAGCGGCCGGTTGCCGCTGGCCGCGTTGATGGCTCGCGCGGCCTTCTTCGACGACCGCGGGAACAGCGTGCCCGCCGTGTAGGTGTCCGGGCCGTCGGTGGACGGGAAGCCGCGCCTCGGCACGCCTCGGGATTCGATGCCGAGCAGGCACACCGGAATGCCGCCGAGCCGCGCGTCCTGCACCACCGCGGTCTCGGCGTCGGCCATGCCCGCCCAGCGTTCCAGCACCGGGTGGTCCTGGTCGGACAGCGCCCGCATCACGGTCCGGATGTCGAAGGGCTTCTTGCGGTCCGGGTTGGCGGTGGCGGAGAAGATCTCGCCGACGGTCGTGAAGTCGCTGTCCGCCATGGCATGCGGGAAGTCGGAGACGTCGCGATCGAAGGGGTCGTCGGTCCCCGACCGCCGCGGCGCCTGCTCACCGGGCGCCACATAGGTGTGGTCGTAGTGCGACATCAGCACGTCTCGCGCGGCGAGCAGGTTCGGCGCCCAGTACTGGGCCTGCCCGTTGGGACCCATCACCCGGTCGTAACCGCCGATGCCGAAGTTGTCCTCGGCCGACACACCGCCGGAGAAGTCCAGCGACTGCTTGCCCGTGAGCACCATCGCGGAGTCCGGTGTCATCACCAGGATGCCCTTGGTGTGCATGAGCATCGTCGCCTCGGCGTTCCAGTACGGCTGCGCGCCGACATTGATGCCCGCGACCACGATGTTGATCTCGCCGCCGTCCTGGGTGAACTCGACGATCCGCTTGAGCGCGGCCGCCACCCAGTCCATGTTCTCGGTGCCCGACTCCATCGAGATCCGGGCGCCCGAGGACAGCGCGTACCACTCCAGCGGCACCTGCATCCGTTCGGCGAGATCCAGCGCGGCGATCACCCGGCGGCATTCCGGTTCGGACAGTGCGCCAAGCGATTTCGTGGGATCACCGAGCAACACCACCCTGGTGATGCCGTCCGCGTACCGCTCGGTCGGCGTGGTGACCACGCCGGCGACGATCGCGGCGGTGTTGCGTCCTTTGGGCCGGTCGACCGGGACGAGCGTGTGGTCGTCGTCGAGATCGTACTCGGCGAACTCACCGAGCAGCCCGGTCAGTTCGTAGGGGTACACGGTGTTGCGGCTGCCCGCTCGCAGCACCTTTTGCCGGTACGCGTCGAGCGGCTCGATCACCTCGTCGGTCCGTTCCCCGATGGTCACCGTGGTGCCGCCGGTGACGTCGAAGACGACCCGCACGACGATCTTGACCAACTCGCCGGTCTCCGGATCGGGCTGGCGCGCGATGAGGAGCAGCTCCTCCAGCCCGGCGCCGACGGTCGTGGCTTCCACGCGCTCGATGATCGACTCCAACTCGGCGCGGGTGAGGTCCAGCGGCGGCCAGACGTACATCACGATCCGATTGGTGTGCAGGCGTTTGCCCGACGGCCGCCGGGACTGCACTCGCCGAATCGCGTCGACGCAGGCGCTGATGGTGCTCTCGGCCGTCGGCAGCGCGAGCAGCCTGCCATCCTGCTCCCGCAATGCTGCGAGGTCACGGACCTGCGTGAACGCGATGAGTCGCTCGTCCGACGGATTCTCTTTCGCGACGCACCGGAACAGGTAGACCTCTTCGTCCGAGGACGGCAGGCGGGTGAGGTCGAACTTGCGCAGCCGCTTCAACTGCATCCGCTCCGCGATGTACGGGTGCAGGCCGCGGATCAATCGCTCCTCGGCCAATCCGGTGGCCGACGGGCGGAAGGTGAAATGATGGTGCATCACCGCTCCGCCGCTACCCGCGACCGTCGCGGTGATTCGGGAGACCTGATTCGGCAGCGGGTGCGCGCTGAGCACCTCCTGCAAGGCCTCGGCCATCGCATCGAAGTCTTCCGGCTGCTTCTCCCAGCCGAGGTAGATGTCGGCCTCGATGGAGGCGGCGCCGCTCGCCAGTTCGGCGAGCCCGCGCAGGACGGTGCCGAGGGCGTCGAAGCTCACGGCGGCCGAGACCAGGGAGAGACCCCGACGCTCGGCGATCACGAACGCGCGGCCGCCGACCTCCCGGGTCCGAACGTCGGCGAGGCCCTTGTTGCCGTAGTACCGCCGGGTCAGCACCTCCAGCATGACCGTGTTGTCGGCGCTTCCGCGCGTCAGCCGCTGGCCGAGCAGCCGCACCAGCGGCTCGGTGCTCCGCACCATCTCGGCCAGGCGCTCGCCGCGATCGGGGGCATCGGGGTGCGCGTCCAGGTAGCTCAGATGCTTGCGGACATCGGCGTACACGCGGGCGCGATTACGCCGCAGCAACGGCTGGCCGAACCAGGCGTACACCAGCCCGCGGGTGAGGTCCGCGATGACGGGGAAGCGCACCTGCGTCGCGGCCACCAGCCGTTCCAGCGTCAGACCGACGGGCTCGCGAAGCGCCCTGTCCGGCACCGGCTCCCGCAGCCACTCGCGCAGCAATGTCGTCATGATCGTGACGGTGTCGGCCGGACGTTGCTGGGCGAGGAAGATACGGAAGACCGCGGCTTCGAGGTCGGGGGTGCGCTCCAGATCGGTGACGCCGTAGTGCGCGAGCGCCTTGGCGAGTTTGGCCTGATACGCCGCGGGCAGCCCGGCCCGCTCGACATCGAGACTCTGCAGATAGGTGTGGAAGTACTCGCGGGCACTGTGGACGTGGCTTTGGCCGCCGTCCTCGTCCCAGGACCGGTTGTGGCTCAGTTCGGCGAGGTCGGCGAACACCTGCAGGAGCTCGAGTTCCTCGGCGAGAGGCCTGCGGTTGTCGGCGATGGCGGCCCGGCGCGCGACGAGATAGTCGTCGACCACTCGGCGGTCGTCGTGCGGGTCGACGTCGAAGCCGAGGAGCAGGCTGCGCAGATCCTGCTGGGCGCGGGTCAGACGCACATGCGGTTGAATCGATGCGGGCTCGCCGGGCAGATCCAGCTCGACCGAGCCGACCGCCGCGGCGTCCGAGTCCTCGTCCTCGTCGGCGAGCGGTTCCAGCCGCAGCAGTGGCGCGCCGGTCTCGACCTGAGTGCCGACCGAAACACCGCACTCCTTCAACCGGGCCCGGAACGGCGCGCGCAGCACGGTTTCCATCTTCATGCTCTCCAGCACCAGGACCGGCGCGCCCGCCTCGACCTCGTCACCGATCTCCAGCGGCGTGGCGACGACCAGCGCGGGGGCCGGGGAGCGGACGACGCCGCCCTCGTCGCGGCTGATCCGATGCGCCACACCGTCGACGTCGACCATGTGGATCGGGCCGTGCGTGCCGGTGATCAAGCGGTACCGGGAACCGTTGACGACGACCTGCCCGGAGTGCCGATCGAAGCGTTCGAGATCCACGTCGGCGGTACGAATGTCGCCACCCGCCTCGACACCGACACGGAACCGATGAGCACCGACGCGTGCGACGCGCACGCGATAGCCGACTCCGCGCAACTTGAAGTCGCGCGGCCTACCGCTCTCGTGCTGCACCTGGGGCCGCCCGCCGGACGCCGTGGACAGCAGGCGGTGCCGCTCCACCCGCTCGTCTTCCTCGTAGGCGTCGATGGCGGCAGCGGCCAGCGCGATGGTGGAGTGGCGATGCGACACGAGACGGCCTTCGCCGCGAACACGGTCGATCCAGCCGGTGTCCGCGCTGGCATCGAGTACTTCGGGCTGGGTCAGCAGATCGAGCACGAAGCTCTTGTTGGTGACGCCGCCCTCGATGACGACCCTGGTCTGCGTCAGCGCCCGGCGCAGCCTGGCCAGCGCTTCGTCACGATCGCGGCCGTAGGCGATGATCTTGGCGATCATCGAGTCGAAGTCGGCGGGAATCGTGTCGCCCTCGCTGACTCCGGTGTCGACGCGGATGCCCGGGCCCGCAGGCAAATCCAGCCGCGCGATGCGGCCAGGGGCGGGCGCGAAATCGCGGTCGGGGTCTTCGGCGTTGAGCCGGGCCTCGATGGCGTGCCCGCGTTCGGCCGGCGGCTCGCCCTCGAGCCGTCCTCCGGACGCGACCAGCAGCTGGGCCCGGACCAGGTCGAAACCGGTGGTGGACTCGGTGATCGGATGCTCGACCTGCAGGCGGGTGTTGACCTCGAGGAAGGCGAACTGCTTGTCACCGGGGTGGTAGAGGAACTCCACGGTCGCGGCGCCGCGGTAGCCGACGGCGATCGCCAGCCGCTCGGCCGAGGCCTTCAGCTCGGCCGCCTGCTCGGGGAGCAGCACCGGCGACGCCGACTCCTCGATGATCTTCTGGTTGCGCCGCTGCACCGAGCAGTCACGGACGCCGAGTGCCCAAGCCGTGCCCTGGCCGTCCGCGATCACCTGAACCTCGACGTGCCGGGCGCCGGTGACCAGCCGCTCGAGGAAGACCACGCCGCTGCCGAAGGCGCGCGCGGCTTCCTGGCGGGTGCGCTCGTAGGCGTCGACGAGTTCGGCCTCGTTCGTGATCACGCGGATACCGCGGCCACCGCCGCCCGCGGTCGCCTTCAGCATCAGCGGGTAACCGATCTCGGCCGCGGCCGCCAACGCGGCGTCCACGTTCTCGACCGCACCGCGGCTCCACGGCGCGACCGGCACGCCGACCTCCTCGGCGATCAGCTTCGCGCCGATCTTGTCGCCGAGTTTGCGCATGGCCTCCGGGCTCGGGCCGATGAAGGTGACTCCGATCTGCTCGCACAACTCCGCGAACGCCGGGTCCTCCGCGACGAAACCCCAACCGACCCACGCGGAGTCGGCCTCGGTAGCCACCAGCGCACGCTCGAGCACCTTGAGATCCAGGTACGGGCGCGCGGATGCCGGACCGAGGTCGTAGGCGATGTCGGCCTCGCGCACGAACGTCGCGTTCCGGTCGACGTCGGTATAGAGAGCGACGGTTTCGACCGGTAGCCCAGTTTCCGCCGCCAGATCTCGAGCGGCGTGGATGAGGCGCATGGCGGCCTCTCCCCTGTTCACGATGGCGATGCGGTTGAACACTCGCCGGCTCCTTTCCAAGAACTGGCCCGGTCGGGCGGGTTGCGACTACCGGTCCCGCGTAGTGTGCACCTCCATTTCCGCAGGTGCACGGCATGCGGCTGTTACTCACGCGTATCGTGGGCAATCTCTCCACTGAGGTTATGACAACCTCGGAGCCCCCCACTCGCCAGATGCGCTGACCTACAATTCTTCTCTCGCGAATGTTTCTGTTGTTTTCGGTCCGCGAGGGCGGACCGTAACGATCGTCGGAAGTGCGCCCGAGAATCTCTGGAACGCTCCGCCGCAGTGTGGGAGGTGATCCGCGTGCCCGACATCCTCGATGTACTGCACGCTCGCTGTGCCGAGATCGCGGGTGAGGCGATCCTCTCGGGGGAGGAACACCCCAACCTCACACTGACCACACGCGAGGTCGAGGACCTGCTCGACCACATCGAGGACCTACACCGCCGCTACCTCGACCTCGACCTCGCCCACCGCGAACTCGACTACCAGTACACCGCGCTACGTCGAGCGACCCACGAGGCCACCGCATCGTTGGAGCGGATCCGTGCCGCGCTGGAACAGCGCACCGCACACCCAGAAGCCCATGCCCGCCAGGCATGCACCATCGCCGATTTCGCCGCCCGGAATCTGACAGCGGCGAGCGTGAATATGGACGGGCCAGCGAGTTGACGATTCGCGGATAGGTGGTCGAGGTGCTGTTCGCGCCTGTCGGCGCATCCGGACGATCGGCGTATCCGTCATCCGTGCGAGTGTCCACTCGCTGCTTCGGGAACGAAGGCATTCGATACCTGCGCTCGAACTCTCGGCCAACGGATCTGCCAGCAGGAGAACCTGTTGCCTGCGACAACGCCGGACCCGATGTGCGGATCGCTTGCCAGCCTGGCGCCGAAGCTCGGCCCGGCGAAGGCTACGTGAAAGACCACAGTTCACCAGAATGCTTCGCAGCGTCCGATCACATCAGCGTACGCGCGAACCATACCGAAATCGGCGCTGTGGAACATCTTGGTCTCGATGCTTCTACCGTTCCGAGCCGCATAGGCGCGGTCGCAAGGCGAATCCGACACGCACCCTCACGGAAACTTCTGATAGATCATGTTCTTCACTTCGTCCGGGCAATCACCTCTCGCCGCCAGCGCACGGCTGCGAATACCGAGGGAATCCTTCTCCTTGACGGTGAAGCACTCCGCGATCGCGCCCTTGTTCGCGGCGGAAACCTCGGGCCACAGGTCTTCGAAAACCGTGAGCAGCCCGGGATCACGCTCGGACAGCAGGATCATCAGATGCGCCACGGTGCGCTTCGAACGTCCGGCGATCTCGCCCACGTCCACTGTGATAAGCAGGTCCACGATCATCGACTGCAGTTCTTCGCCACTCAAATGCCGCAGTCCCAATGCGGTGATCGCCTGTTTGTAAAGGTTGAAAAACGACGGCAATTCGTTGCGGCGCACGGAAGTGCAGGCAGGAGAACGTAATTCATCGACGACGCGCCGGAATTCCGCGATCACTTCCGCTACGGCGGTACTGGTCATTCTCCACCGGCGGTCGATGGTGACGAGCAGATCCAGCAGCGCCCGAACGGTGTGGCAGTCGTCCTTGTGCAATGCGTCGGTGAGCCGCCGAGCCACGCATCGACCGCGATCGGCGGGAAACGCCGGGCTCTCAGCGATGCTGCTCAGCAGACCTGCGATGCACCGCACCGCATTGGCGTGGCGGGCGTCGAGCAGCCCGAACAGCCAGTCGATCGCCTCGTCGCTGATCGTGTCAAGGCTCTCGGTGATCGATTCGAACGACGCGACAATGCCTTTCGCCGCCTCGGACGCGCCGCGGACGCCGCCCTCCCGGATTTCTCGTGCGGCTCGTGCCCGGGCCGCCCCGAAATAGGCGGCCGTAGCCCCGTCCAACCGCGCCCGCCGCCACCGGTCTTCGGGCTCGCTTCCGGCGATCAACGGATACATCCGATCGGCGATATCGGCGAGCACATCGCCGGGCAAGGTATTCATGAAGGTGTCGACCGCGCTGCGAAGCACACTGCGGCCGTGGCGATCCAGTCCACCGTGCACGATCAACGCCTGCAGCTCGTCGAGGCGATCACCCAGCAGCGCGACGTCTCGTCCCGACACCTTGATCATCGCCGGCCGCACCCGCCGCTCATCACCGTCGAGCCAGACTTCCAGCATCGACAGCGCCCGGCGACGTTCGCTCGCCGTCAGCGTGTCGGCAACGAAATTCAATACTGTGCACGCTAAACCGATCTGCGCGGCAGTCGATCCCGCGCTTGGCCGGAGCAACCGCTCGAGCACCACGTCACGGTGATGCTCGGCAATGAACTTCGCGACGTTGGTGTATCGATCCGTCACCGGTTTGCCGGGCCCGATGAAGGCATCGAGGACGGTTTCGGCCGTCGCGAGCGAATCGCACAGTCCGGCGACGACACGCACCTGGCACGAGTCCCACCGCTTGGGTAACGCCATGTCCAGAAATTGTTTCCAGCCGGTCCAACCGAGCTCCTCTCGTAGCGGCAGATCCGGCCAGTTCCGCAGCACCAGTGCGGTCAGTTCCTCGACCGCGTCCGCAGGGCAGTGCTGAGTTCGCGCGGCCGCCAGCAAGTCGCGATCGTGTTCTCTATCGCGAGGCCGGGTGGAGGCGTCGATCACGATGCGCGCCCGAGCCGGCTCGGGGAGCAGATGATAGTGACCGATCAACACGCGTAGTTCCCCGCTGGTGACATCGTCATCGAGGACTTGATCGAGAAACCGCGCCAGAATCGATGAGCGGCTCGGCGTTTCGAGTCCCGAGCTGGCCGCCAGCACCGTCGTCAGCACGCGCGTGAGGTTGTCGTCGCGGTCGGTGGCGGGCAAGCGCCGATGCAGCCGGCCCGCCACCAACGCGACCGCGGCCACGGTGGTTTCGCCGATATCTGCGGAGCTTCCCGCTTCGGCCATGCATTCGGTAGCGACCGTGACGGCGGCGTCCAGGCATTCTTCGGGCGCCGAGTCCAGCACTCTGATGCAGGACAGCAGAAGTGCGGCCGAATGCCGCTCAACGCGCTCGGCCGTTTCGACGACAAGCGCGGGCGAGCGGCGGGCGAAGGCCCCGGCGAAATGCGCGCGCACTCCCGCTACCACCTCGACGGGTACGGTGGCGCTGATTTCGCGGTAACGGTCGTCGTCCTGTTCCAGCGCAAGCGCATGCCCGGCCACACCCCAGAAGGCGGGGACGCGGTAGTCGGTGAGACCGTCTCCGAGCTGCCGCAGGTCATCGGGTGCGCCGGAGCTGACCAGCCAGTGCGCGATCGAGAATTCCGCGTAGGTCTGGTGGAAGAACCCGTAGCGGCCGCCGATTCGGGTGACTACCCCGTCGCTGAGTAGGTTCTGCAATGCCGGGCTGTCGGAGACGGCCGCACCCGCGACCGAGACGACCAACCGGTCCACGCTCGCCGACCACATCCGCGCCGCGAGCGCGTCCGCCGCCGCCTCCTGTGCGCGAGCCGTGGACGAGCGTCTTCCGTAGCGATCCTGCGCGATCCGCCGCTCGCGATACTGGTGGTACAGCTCGGTGACGGACAGGTCGTCCGGAATGGGACCGTTGGCCGCGTAGATCTCGCAGGCCATCGACAGCCGCAGCGGTGAAGCGAGGATCTCGCGGACACCCGGCCGCACGTTCTCGCCCACCACGCTGTCGAGGAAGGCGTGCGCGGACTCGGCATCGACACCAGCGGACTCGACGTAGGCCCGCGCCCAGACGCCGATCTCGGTCGGTGTCAGGACAGGTATCGGATAGGTGAGCTGGTTGATGCCTCGCTCGTTCTTGAGGTAGTTGTTCCATTCCAGCTCTCGGCAGGTCCAGAAGACCGAGGTACTGCGCGCCAAGTGCCGCAACAGATCGGCCACATGGTCGCAATTGCTTTCGTGGACTAGGAGATCGACGGTGTCCAGGATCACCGCCTCGGGGGAGGATCCGGCGACGAGTTCGGTCAGCGTCGGCGTTTCCGGCAGTGCGCGAGCTGAATTCCGTTCATCGCGGGCGCCGATCGCGACCTCCCCCAACGCCCTGTCGACGGCATCGAAGCCCGTGAGGTCCGCTGTGGTGAGGATCCGGCCGCACGAGATGAACCAGACCGCGCGCTGGTCCGCGGTCCAGGCGTCGAAGAGCTGCCCTAGCAGGACGCTCTTACCGAGGCCACCTTCGCCGACGATCGCCAGCGACCCCGTCAGATCGCCCAGGCCTGTACGCAATTTCGAAGTCATCTGCTCGAGCCGGTCGACGGTCGGCAAGACCTTCGCATCCGCCGTGGCTCTGCCTTCGGCACTGGCACGGGCCACCAGCTCGGCCAGGCCCTCGCCCCGCAGGGTGTCAGGCGACACGTCACCCCGGTCCGGCTTCTCGGCGAAGGCCGCGGATCGAGCCTTGCGCCACCGTTGTTTCTGAGGCTCGTCGAACGGACGCTTGATCGCCCAATGCAGATAGGCGAGAAGAGGAATCAGATCGACGTTGGTGCGCGGAATCCGCGCCGCCCCCTTCAGTCCCAGCCACGATTCGACGGCCTTCGGCTTGACCGGCCGCCGGTGGTTGGTCTCGATCCATTTGACGATGTCCGCCACTTCCGGCGACCCGGCGTCGGCGTGCAGGGCCGTCAGTTCGGCGGTGAAGGCGGCCCGAAGCGATCCGCTGCCCGTCATGGCCGTCGGCACGGCTGTCGATTCGCCGCCATTCGCCGCGATTGACCAGCACACAAAATACTTTGCGACCTGCGCGTTCTCACTACTTCACCGGACCGGCGCATGACCACCTCCCCACCGCTCGGCTCGACTGGAACCGACCCCAACGAGTTCGAACGGAGCACCACGTGACCACCGTCAAAGCGCTGATCATCCTCAACGCCGCACTCATCGCGACCATCGTTGCGCTGGCGGCCTACATGCTGTCGCGTTCCGAAGGTTCCCGCTACCCCACCGCAGCCGCTCACGCGGGAGCAACTTTCGCCGCCACACTCACTTTGTTGATCCTCGTGATCAACACCCTCGGCCTCCCCTGATCGTCCAGCCGACCGGAAGCCCCCGCCTCGAGCGGGGGCTTCCGCATGTTCGTGGCGTCCAGCCTACGGGGACCAGCGGCAAATCTCGGGCTGTCTTTTGCGTACCAACTCACTTCCGCCGCGGGACAGCCTTTTTGGCAACCCTGTGCGCCCGGCCGCCCGCCACCGGCGCGGGCTCGGCGGCTGGGGTCACACCCAGCACCTCCGCGGCCTTGGCCAACCACGCTCGTGCATCTGCGCCCTGCCGATCATCGGTCCACATCACAGTGCCGTTCGGACCACCGCCCTGTTCGTGCGGGAAGATGCCGTTCTCGGCGTACCACTCCTTCTTGAGCTCCCATTTCCGGGCGTAGTCGGGCAGATCGAGCATCCCCGCGTGCTCCCAGTACACGGGACGACCATGCCCCGTCGAGATCGTGAAGTCCGGGTGGACAACTCGTCCGTCGGACCCGGTAAGCGGTTCTTCGTATAGCCAGCGGCCGGGTGCCAGTCGATCGAGCAGTCCGGCGATGATTACCTCGTTCTTCGAGGCCATGGCGATTCCGTTCGCGGACACGTGCATCAACTTGCGGTCGAAACGCCGGGCTTCGCCACGGACCTCCAAGTCGATTGGTTGCGGCGGCTGGAACAGGTCGGTCAGCCGCCGCGCGGTTTCCGATCGCCACGGGTGGGACAGGTCGCGCAGGTCGGCCAGGGTGCCCTCGTGGAGGATGACGACCCTGTCCTGCTGACGGGTCAGCGCGGTATACATCAGTTCGCGCGAGACTCTCGCACGCGCGGGAAGCATCAAGAAGGTCGTCTTGAATTCCGATCCCTGTGATTTGTGCACCGTGACAGCCCACGCCAGTTCGAGCAGCGGGTCATCGGAATCACTTGGCCAATAGGAATATTCGAAACCCAGCTGCGAAGAGAACTCCACCTTCAGTGAGAGCTTCCTCTTCGGCGTCTTGTTCGCCGGTGTCACATAACCGATTCCGACACCGATCTCCCCGTTTGCGACATAGTTCATCGCCCCGTCCTTGGGCCATGCCCGCAGCCGTTTGTTACTGGTCTGCATGACCTTGTCGCCCCGGACGATCATCTCCGGGCCGATTGGAAATGGGATGTTACTGCGAGCCTGACGCTGGGCCCACGCTGTGTCACCCGCTCGGAAAGTCCGCTTGATGTGACGGTTGAGCTCGACCGTGCCGAACGCCCTTGACCGCGTAGGCGACAGAATCTGCCAGTCTTCCGCGTGCTCGCCCGCTCCCTTGTTCCAGTTCAGATAGTTGCCGTTGACGACACCGCCATAGGTCCGTGCGAAGGCACGCTCGATATCCTCGGCACCGTCCAAATCCAGATGTCGGTTGAGTTCGTCGGTAAGTACCTGGATCGCAGAGCGGTCCCCCCATTGCACGTAACGCACCGTCGGCAGGTCGGCATCCGCCGCCAGTTCGGCCCAGATATCCTCGTCGCCGGCGCCCCTAGTGTTGTCGCCGAACCAGGCGGCCAGTTCCAGATCGTGGCGCCGACCGTGACTGCCGTCGGCGAGCTGACGACGTGGAATCTGCAGCTCCACATACCCTGGCGACACACGGACCCACGTGCTGAACTCGATGGGACGCAGTGTGTTCACCAGGTCGACGAACGGCCGCCCCGCACCGATCGGCGGCAATTGGCGTGGGTCACCGACTAGGATCAACCGCCCGACATCTCCCAACGCATCCAGCGTCGCCGCCAACATCTCCTCGGTGAGCATGGATGCCTCGTCGATGATCACCACCGCGTAATTGCGACGTGGCCGGTCCTGCCCCCACAGCACGTAGCGTCCGGTGTCTCCCTCGTACCTGTCGGTCGCGGCCAAGAACGACGCCAAGGTCTTGGCGGGTAGTCCGACCTTTGTTTCGAGCTGCACCTTGGCTTTTCCGGTGGGTGCAAGGAGCAGAACCCGATCGGTCGGCAAGTCCACCTGATCGACAAGCGCACGCAACAATGTCGTTTTGCCGGTTCCAGCGGGCCCGATCAGCACCGACAAGGCCGCATCGTGCAGCGCGGACAAGCCTGCGGCCTTCTCTTCGCGGGCACGGTCTTCGAGTTCGTCCACGTGGTCGGAGACGGCGCGGTCGGCTCGAAGCGAACGATCCAAAACACTTCGGGCGGAGGAAATCCCGCCGAGCGTCGGACGACTCTGCTGTTGCGATATCCAGTCCCGGATCACCTCGGAGGACGTCTCGTAGCGTTCCAGTTTGTAGGCCGGTGCGCCGTCGGCAAGATCGACGCCACGAATAGGAGACCATTCCGGCCAGTCCGCCATACCGTCCTGATCGAGGTCGAGACCTGCGAGCATTTTCGCGGACAGATTCGGTGGCTGTGCCAGTGGCACTTGATTCGCCAGCTCGACCGCCTCGCCCCGAGGGACAATCGTGTCACCGCCGCGGCCCCGACGTTCGAGCACATCGGTGATCAACGCTTCGATGCGTCGGCGGTCCAGGTGCTCGCGCAGATCGACCTCCGCCGGAATCGAGGGACGCCAGCTGACGTGAGTCGGCGGGAAGAGGGCACGATCGACGGTGGCGAACCCGACATGGTCGGGCTGGCCATAGGTGCAGGTCGCGGCGAAGTACGGATTCGTCAGCAGGTCCGCACATTCCATCTCGACCTCGGTTTCTGCCTCGAGCAACATGCGAGTCTGCGCCGGGGATATGTCCATTCCCGACAGCAACCGCAAAACCGCACGCTCCGTATCCGGCAGTTTGTTCCAGATGCGAGCTTGGATTGCACCGATGTGCGGCCGGACTGAATCCGGAGCACCGGCCGGTGCGGCGAGCACAGCGTCCAACAGCTCCCAAGGGTCCTGTTCATCGTCGCATTCGGCAAGTAGTGCTCGCGCCGCGACGTACGGTTGCTGAACTCCCACAATCCCCAGCACACCGGGAAGCCCCGGCACTGGACCGCGTAACTGCCACAACCGCTCGACCTGCTGCTTTAACCAATCGGTTCCGGAATCGGGCACCAGGACACCGAGCTGCCGCATTCCTTGTGCCGCGGCTTGTAATGAGGTCAATGCTTCGATCGCCGCGTCGTCGGAAAGATGTTCGGTGACATAGGAAAATTCGGTCGCTCGTCCTTCCGGCGCCCACGCGAGCGCCACATCGATATCCACACCAGCATCCAGCAGCGGAATCAGTTGCTGATAGGGCAGTAGGAGTCCGTCTCGCATGTCAGGACGTAGCGAGTGCTCGACGATCGTCTCCCACATCACCGAACTGAACGGCGGCGTGCCCGACTGATTCCACAGGGGCGGTGGCGTGACGCGCGTTACGCGCGCCGCGCCCACCAGCAGCCGGTCACCGCGTTCTTCCTGCAGCGGTGAATGCTTGAGATAGACGAAAACCAGCGAATCGTTCACGACTACCGGCTCGAAGAACGCCTCCATCACCGCACGCTGGTTGTTGCCGTCCATAATCCACGGCGGCTGGTACGACAGCGCTACGTCAGCGGCGTCTTCCGCCTCTTGGGCGAACCCAGGGACACGTTCGTGCCCGATCTCATCACAGAGCGACTGCCTGTTCAGCCATCGGAACGGGACCGCTTCGAAAGCATAGCCGGGCAGGGCCACAGTGGAATCTTCAAGGCACAGAGCGGAATTGTGCCGGTAGGGATGCTGCTTGACCACCGAGTACCCGAGGGGCGACATGAACATCCCGCGCTCACTCAGGCATGGCAACCTACCGTGTTCGATGCTGTCGATCCCGGACCCGGCATGCTCGACCTCATACATGTCGTCGCGGTTCTTTCCGATCCCGGTCAGCAGCGTGCAGGACGAATTACCCAGTGGGTCGTCACAGACGAACTGATCCCACGCCCGATCTCGCCACGGCACCCTCATCGACAGATGCTGAATCCTCGCCACCTGGGAGGTCTACCACGGGTCGCCGACAAGGTGCAGCGCTTTCGGCAGGTCGGCACTGCCGACTTCCATTATCCACCGTGGACTGTCAGCACGGCCTCAGCGAAATCGAGTTTCAGCATGTCAGCAGTAGCTCGGCGGGTCGGGCGAAGTCGCGGGAGTGTCGGATCAACGGCGGATCCGACCGGATGTCGACGTCGTAGTCGAGGAAGCGTTGGAACTGTTGAGCATCGAATACTCCAGCGCGCCAACGCATTCCTGAGCAACATTGCCGATCGCGATAGTCGCGTTCCCCGAACGACCAGCATGTGGCAGATGAGCGCGTTTCTTCGGGGGCCTCGGGTGCGTGGCAGCATGCCGCCGCGTGAGCTGCGGCGGCATCACTGTGCGGCAGGTCAGCTCACCGACATCGACGCGAGAGTTGCCAGGCGCCGTCGATCGCCGACTCCGACGCGTCAGACTGCCCGCAACTCGGGTCGACGAGGCCGGGGCCGCGATGAGCCCCAGCACCCCGAGCGGAACCAACCGAAGATCTGCCAGCGTTCGGTGACCACCGGCTTGGCGAGTGAGAGCGCTGGCTCGGGCGGAATGCCCTGTGCGGCTTGCCGATTCGAGCACGCACCCCGATAACGTTCTGAAATCTAGCAACGCTAGACAGATGTGCGAACGAGTGCTACCGTTGCTCTCAATTCTAGCGTCGCTAGAACACAAGGTAGAGGGAAGCCGAAATGCTCACTGTCACCGGCCAGATCATTGCCGCGGTCGCCGTTCTCGCCAATGCCGTCGTCTACGGCACCGATGTCTGCGGGGCTGTGATCACCCGGTCCGTATACCGCAAGCTCGATGATGCGACCGTGACCATCAGTGCGGGATGGGGTCACTATTACGGCGACAAACGCATGCCGATTGTCGGTGCGGGCGGTGTGGTCACCGCGGTGCTCACACTGCTCATCGCGCTGTTGGCCGGGCAGATCGGCGCCGCTGTCGCGGCGGGGACCACGGTGGCGGCACTGCTCACCTGGCTCGCCTTCTACGTCCGCATCGCCAAGCCGATCAACTCCCAGCAGACCGCCGCTGCGCAGAGCGGCATCATTCCGGCCAATGCCCGTGCACTGCAGGACAAGTGGGACAGCATTCTGAAGTACCGGGTCACCCTGCAGTTCATCGCCATTGCCGGACTGTGCGCCGCGCTGATCCTGTTCTGATCTCAGAGCACACCTGATATCGAATTCACCGAGGAGTAATCGACATGACCTTCACCATCAACGAACGGCAGTTCCTCGCCGAGGCCGGGATCGGTCGGCTGGCCACGGTGTCGCCCGACGGCGTCGTGCAGAACAATCCGACCAGCTATCGGGTGAACGCCGACGGCACGATCGACATCGGGGGCATGCGGATGCGTGCCAGTCGGAAGTACCGCAACGTCGAAGCGGGCAGCCGGGTGTCGTTCGTCGTCGACCAACAGGTTTCCTTGGAGCCCTATGTGATTCGCGGCATCGAGGTACGCGGCACGGCCGAGACGCTCGATGACGAGGAGCCACCGTTTCAACACCAGGAACGCGCGGTCATCCGAATTCACCCCGAACGGGTCATTTCCTGGGGCATCGACGGCGGGTCCTTCGACTTCACCAGTCGCGGCGCCGAGTAATCAGACATTTTGGGCGATCCCGCAAGTGGTGAGGCATCGGCCTTCGAACCCACGGCAAAAATAGAATTCCACTTGGTCGCTTTGAAACCAGCGCCATCAGCGACCGCTCTTGTTGTCGGACAACGTCAATGCCGGGCCAGAACGCCTGACCAACAGTCCCAGCAACGATGTCGTCCCTCTCTGCTACGGTCTCGCTTCGTACACCTGCGAGAGGAAATCATGATCAAGTCTTCGTCCGTCGCCGCCGCTCTCGCCATCGCTGCGGGCGCGCTGATCGCCCTGCCCGCCGCGCCCGCGCATGCCCAGTCCCCGAGCTGTGCCAAAGCCATCGAGCTGATCAACATCGCCATCGACACCACCGGCGGCAGCATGGACGAGGCGACCGCGACCGCGCTGTCCGGCAGGCTGAGCGGCCTGGCCGAGACAGCGCAGGGCGCCGAACGGGATGCTATCGCCGCCTACGCAGGCGCCCTCATCGATGACGGGGTCGCCGACCTCACTCCCTTCACCGACGAGCTCAACCGCGCCTGCGCCTGACCGCGCACAGCGGCTGAACGGTGGATCCCCTGTCGGTAGTGGCATCGCCGAGGAATCGGCAGGGGATTCGTGCAGGTGTTTCAGGTTGTGCGGCGGGCGAGGACGTGCTGCGGGTTAACGTGTGCTCGGACCGCGGAGACCACGAATAATCGACATTTCTCTCACCTCAACGGGGCCCGCCCGCAGCCGTCGGGACCTTCGATGATCGCGTGGTCGCGGTAGACGATGCTGGCCGCCCAGCGCTCCGGTGCCCGGGCTGGTTGGCAGTTTCCACGTGGTCACGCTTGGGCGAGATCGAAGGGATCGATCTGACGTTGTCCTTCCTGCGGCAAGAACACTCGAGACAGAGCGATCGACGCGACTGATACCAGCCGGGCCCGTCATGATCACCGTGGCGCGGACCGCCCAGCAGGGATAGAAGAGTGAACCAACACCCTTGCGGGACAGCCCAGATGGGTTGTCCCGCAACGGCGACACTTCACCTCAGCGGCGCCATCCACGGGACTGCGTTGTGCGCAAAGCTCTGCTTGACCGGCACCAGGTCGGCATGATTATCCAAGGCTGTAATCGTGACACCCACCAAGCCGGCTTCATCCCCCTTGGACGCGACCGAGGAACCGCACTTCGGACAAAACCCGCGGCAGATCTGCGGGAAGGTCTCGAACCAGGTCGGTTCCCCACCCGGACCGGTCCACGCGAATCCTTCCTCCGGGAAGGACACCCACGACATCACCGGGGCGCCTGAAAGCCTCTGGCAGTGCTCGCACGAGCACAGGTGAGGGAAGTCCGGGTCGCCAGTCGCGGAGAACCGGATATTGCCACAGAGACAGCCGCCGTTCACATCGCTCCTTCTTGCTGGACACCATTGCCGTTTCATCAAATGCCGCGCGTTGTTGCTCAACAACACCCGACGCTCGGCAAGGTCTTCGCCGCCGTCTACTCGATTTTCTCCGGTGGCGACCACCCGCACCTGCGCCGACAGCTTATTCGGAACGTCGACAACGGTTTCGCCGTGTAGACCAGCCGGTGCGCGAGCGGACGACACCGTTGCAGCCCTCGATCGCCACACGCGGTCGGGGAATTGTCTTACTGCGGTGACCATCTCGCCGTAGCTGGCGTGATCGGTGTTCTCATCGACGCTCGAGTTCGACCTCCTCGGTCTCGCGCACAACGACTTCTGGAACTTCAGGAGCGAACCAGGTTCGGTAGAACACGACAGACAGTGCGGTGAGACTGCCGAGGATCGCTATGCCGAAGGGGACCGGGTAGGTCGCCATCGGCATCGCGAGGTACCGGATGCACAGCAGCACTCCCGCGAACGTGGCGATTCCCATCGCCACCACCCGCACGCGCGGACGGTCCCAGCCTCGGTCGGGGTCGCGCAGGGCGGACTCGATCGTCAGGCACAGCGCGGCGCCCGCCACGAGGTCGATGCCGTAGTGCGCACCCAGGCCCAGCGTCGCGATGAGAGTGCACACCAGCCAGAAAGCACCGCCCCAGCGCAACCAGCCCGGCCCGCGTCGGGAGTGGATGAACAGCGCGAGTGCCCACGCCGTATGCAGCGACGGCATACAGTTGCGGGGTGTGATGCCGTCGAAGGGCATCGATTCGACCGACGCGGGAAGCGCCGGAACGACATTCGGCCAGACGTCGGCGATTTCCATGCCGTTCCCCTGCGGTCCGAATGCGAGCACAGGCCCCACCACCGGGAAGATCACGTAAAAGATCGGGCCGATGAGACCGAGTACCAAGAACGTGCGCACCAAATGGTGCCGCGGCCACGAACCCGTGGTCACGCCGCGCAACTGCCAGACGGCGACGACGATGGCCGCCACCGGAAGCTCGAAGTACACCCAGCGCACCACCCCGATCGGTACCGGCCCGGCCAGGTCGAGCGCATGCCCAACGACCCAGGCCGGATTGCCGAGCGCTCGATCGGCCAGCTCCACATACGGGTCGAGGACCTGCGGACAGGACCAGGCCGTGATGTCCAACCAGATTTCGCCGACCTTCGTCGCGAGGATGAGCAGCGCTCCGAGCGCGATCGTGTGCAGTGCTGTCCGCCGTCGCACACCGCTCCACCGTAGGGCGGCGATCACCGCCAGCGCCGTCAGCACGATGGTCGGTCCGTTGCCGACGGTGAACGGCCGACCGTCGAATGTCCGAACCGCCACGAAGATCAGATCGATGGCGACCGCGGCGGCGAGGGCGCTCACCCGCACCCGGACGGTGACACCGATCAGTGCCAGTAGGAAGCCCGCCCACGGTGTCGTCGCCGACTTTGGTGTCCCGGTGTAGTCGCGAAAGAGGCTGGTCAGTGGACCGAGAGCGTGGATGTGAACGGCGATTAGCTGACCCGCGACAAGTACCAGCACCGCGGCGGCAATGCCGCCCCACACCACGAACGGCCGAAATCGACGCTCCTGGAGCCGCTCAACTCCCACTTGCTCCGGGGGTGAGGTCGAACTGCCGTGCGCGTCGTGAACAATCATTCGGACATCGTAAATACGCCGTGAACACGACTTGACGGGGCACTGAACGCAGACCGACACCGGCGATCGAGTGCGAACCTCACGCGCGCCTGCCGAAGCACATCACCGCACGTCCCGGGGCCGGGGACGCGTGATCGGATCCCGCGTGCCCCCGTGAACCGACCGAGGGTGACCTTTGATCGCGGTGGGCCGACCGACGGTGACCTTCGGTCGGATTGCATGTCCGACCTTTGTGGACGCGGCACTACTTCGAACTCACCCCAATGCCGGAAATGCGCTGCATTCTGGCCCGAGCGGGCGAGCGGGCTTTACTGCCGTCGCTGCGGTGTCGACTGTTGGTCGCTCTCCCCCGCACCAAGGGTTCCCGTGCGAGACCCGCCGCTTGCTCGAGCCGCGGCCAGCAGGCCGCGGCAGTCCAGGCCGGTCCGCCGGTCATTCCGCGCCACACCATTCGATAGCGGCGACCGCGTATGTGCGTGCGGCACATATCAATTCGTCGATCGCGCACCGCTCGTCGACGGAATGAGCCATAGTGAGGGCACCTGGACCCAGTCCGACGGCCGGGATTCCCGCGGCGGTGAACCAGGTGAGATCGGTCGCCGAGGGGAACGGCTGTACATCGGGTGCACCGGCGAACGGGGTGTCGAGGGTGGCCCGCTCCCGCGCGAGGCACACCATCCGGGTGAACGGATGGTCCCGGTCGGTTCGCCCGCCCGGATAGTGCATGGGCCAGTCGATGCGCGGCGGATTGGCTCGCAGCCACGGGTCCCGCTTCGCGATATCGGTCACGGTCTGCACGATCTCGGACTGGATCTCCGACAGCTGCGCCGCCGGCGGGTAGAAGATCGCGTAGTCGAGGGTGGTCTCGTCGGGAATGAAGGCGACATTGCGGCTGCCGCGCGCCCCGCCGTCGATCACGTCGAGACCTATAGTGAATTGGCCTTTTTCGAACAGCGGATCGACCCGTCCCTCGACCCATTCGTCCTCCAACCGGCGCAACGCGTCGTGGATCCGCAGTGCCGCATCGATCGCGCTGGCGGCGACGGGGTCGTCGGTGGGCTCGGCACGCATCCGCGCACGCATGGCCGCGTGCGCCGAACGCCCGGTCACGCTGATGCGCATGATCAGCACGCCGGGAGTGGCGGGCATGACGGTCAACGGGGAGAGCGCGCCGGTGGGCTCGGCGATGATCGCCCCTTCGGCGGTGAAGCCCCGCTCCAAGACGGCGGAGGTCCCCATGTGATGTTCGAGGTTCTCTTCCCCCGCGACGCCTTGCAGGACGAGGTCACCGCGCAGCCGCACCCCCGCCTGCCGTAAGGCCTTGGCGGCGAACGCTTGTGCGATCAGTCCGCCCTTCATGTCCACTGAGCCACGGCCCCACACGTGGGTGCCGTCGACGTAGGCGGTGAACGGCGGGTGTGTCCACTGCGCGGGGTCATCGGCGGGAACGACGTCGACATGACCGTTGAAGATCAGCGACCGTCCGCCACCGCTGCCCCGCAGCACCCCGACGACATTGTCCCGACCCGGCGCTTCGCCGAACAGCTCGGTCTCCGCGCCCGCCTCCCGGTATAGCCCGGCCAGCAGCCCAGCGACCTCCGATTCGCCACCGACCAGGTCGTCGTAGTCCTGGTCCGGATAGGTGGGGTTCACGCTGCGGATGGCGATGGCGTCGGCGAGCGCGGCTACCAATTCGTCACGCAGGCCGTCGATCCGGTCGAGCACCCGGCTCGTCGCTTCGGCGTTCACGACCGAACCTCCTCGGTCTCCGCGGCGGACGGCGAGGCGAGTTCGCCGCGGTCGTGGACGATCGAGCCGCCCAGATATGTGCGCAGCACTCTGGTGTCGGGAAGGTCCACGATCGGACAGGTCAGCGGATCGCGGTCCACGATCACCACATCGGCGTGACTTCCCGGTGCGAGCGAACCGATCTCGGGCCGGCCGAGCACCTTCGCCGCGCCCGTGGTCCACATGCGCAACGCTTCGAGTCGGGAGAGTTTCTGGTCGGGTCCGTCGTTGCGGTGGCCGCTGCCCGCGAACCGGTGGGTCTGCGCGAGTTCGATCTGCTCCCACGGGTTCTTCGGGCCCCAGTCGGACCCGCCGCCGAGGTCGAGACCGATCTCGGTGAGCCGGTGCAGCGGTTCCAGGTCCCGCCAGACGTGCTCGCCCATCCGCTCGCCGTACATCGCGCCCTTGCCCCACGCGAATCCCGCGCTGGTGGTGACCTGGAAGCCGAGATCCGCATAGCGGCGAGCCTGTCGAGGGGTGATCGTCATGGCATGCTGCAGAATCCAGCGCTTGTCGCGGAAATCGTGTTCACGCACAACGCGTTCCGCGATGTCCAGGAAGTCGTCGTGCTCACGGAACGCGCCGAGGCACAGGTTCGCGCGAATTCCATTGGCGGCGCAGAACCTTGCGAATTCCTCTTCCTTTTCCAGCGACAGGAACCGCACGCCGCGCGTGCGACGGCCGAAAGGATCGAGGTACGAATCGTAGGTGGCGAAGTATCCCGAGAAGCACGGTCCACCCGGACTCAAGGTGAGCCCGTCGACCCGCAGCATGTCGTCACCGTCATCCGATGCCTCCGCGGCGAGCCGACGCAACCGGTCGGCGAACTCGGCGTAGGGAAGCGGGTCGAACGGGTAGAAGATGACCGACTCGGCATCCAGTGTCGCCATCACGCGCAGGGTCAACGCGTCGGTCGCGCGCAGATGCCGGTACAGCGCAATGTGTTCCGGTTCCATGGCGTGCCCCTCGTACACGCTCGTCACACCCTGCGCCGAGTACCGCGCCATCTCCGCCGTCGTACCGGCGACGGCGTCCGCCATGCTCGGACGCGGCAGCTTGGTCAGAATCTGTCCCCAGAACGGGTCGTAGGTGTAGTAATTCGTCACCGGTCCACGCAGAATCCCGGTCAGCTCCCCGGCCTCGTTCTTGTCGATCTCGACATCGCAGACACGGTCGGGGACGAACGCGGTCAGCCCGACCGCACGCAGACCAGATGTGTTGAACGCCACCACATTCGGCATGCGCGGCGCCCACGCCTGGATCAGCACCGGATGAGCCTCGGTGGCCGCATCGAGAGTCCACCGATCCGGCAGCCGCCGCTCGAGCAGATCCCGCTCCGAGCGGCGAATGAAGTAGTGGGGTTCGCCGACCGGCGTGCACATGATCCACTGCCCCGGTGGCGTATGCGCGGCCCGGGCCCGGATCCGCGCCACGATGTCCGCGTGATCGACGGCATCGGTCAAATCGACGAGCCCGCCCGCCAGCATCCCGAAGTGCATGACGTGCGGATGGGTATCGATCAGGCCCGGCAGCACCACACCGCCCTCGGCGTCGACATGCCTGGCATCCGGACCGGCCGCCGCGAGCATGTCGTCCCGGTCCCCCGCCGCCAGCACGCGTCCGCCGGATAGCACCAGCGCCTCCGCTTCGGGTGTGTCCGAGGCGAGCGTCAGCACCCGCCCGCCGGTGATGATCGTGTTGGTCATCGTTGTCCTCCACTAACGACCGTTGTGTCCTGTGCGCACACCGTACCTCAGGTTTTCTCCAAATGGAGAAGTTTTTGAGTTTCTGGACGCCGGTACGATGAGCGCCATGACGACACCCGTGCGCGAGCCGCGGATGGCCCGGGGAGCCGCCCGCCGCGAGGCCCTGCTGGAGGCCGCGATCCGGCTACTGGCCCGCGAAGGCGCACGCGCCGTGACCCACCGGGCCGTGGCGGCGGAGGCGGGAACGACACACGGAATCGCCCGGTACTACTTCGGCACCCTCGACCAGTTGCTCGACGAAGCGTTGCGGCAATTGGCCGCCCGGCAAGTCGAGGAGGTGCGCACACTGTTCGATCAGCTGCCGGATGTTGCTGTCCCGCAACGTATTACGCGGCTCGCCCAGTACGTCACCGGCACTCTGGCCAGCGACCGCGAGTCCGGCATCGCTCGCTACGAGTTCTTCCTCGAAGTCGCGCGCCGCCCCCACCTGCGGGCCAGCCTCGACGAATGGGGAGCCACGCAACGAGCGGCCTTCGCCGCCGAACTCCGCGGCGCCGGATCACCGAACCCCGAAGCCGACGCCGCGGACCTGCTCACCCTCGTCAACGGCCTGGTCCTCGAGCAACTCGCGCTGCCCGTCGACGACTTCGAGACCACCCGCCTGCACCCGGCCATCGCCCGGTTCTTCCCCGAGCCGTCACAGCCGAATTCGATTCCGGTCAGCCGGTGAGCGCGTCGAGCAGGATCCTGGGACTGGGAGGAGTTTGTAAGTTGGTGATCCAGCGGAGGAGTCGACAAGAGAAGAAGGCGCTCAACTATCTGCGAGACCGCTGCTGCGACCGCGAGATCATCACCGCCGCCAACAAGCACGTCCATCTCGAATCTGCCGAGCAAGCCGGGTTCGAATTGCGGGCGAGGAAATCGAAGTGGTCGGCGACTGGATGAAGGAGGCGGCCCGGCACTCCTCTGAACGTACTGCAATCGTTCGACAAAGGGTCGGCTCGGATCACGCTCGGCGAATCGGCTGCCACGTCCGCGGCGGCTCGGAGGTGAGGAATGCGCCGACCAGGCGGTAAACCTCTGCGGGCTTCTCCACGACCAACAGGTGCGAAGCGCCGGGCACGACAGCGAGCTCGGAGTTCGGGATCGCGCGGTAGAGCGCGATGGTGTGTTCGAGGCTCATCGCATCGTCGTCCGCGACGATGACGAGGGTGCGGCTCGCGATGACCGACAGGTCCTCGACCGTCAGATTCGGCTCCGCGCGCGCCATGCGCTGCAGCTTCTCGGCGATGACACCGAAGTGGGCTTCGCCGTCCGGCGAGACCTCGCCGTACCGGGCGGCGAGACGCTGCAGCGGCTCTTCGTCCGCGAAGCTGTCGAGCACGCCAGGTAGCAGGCCGTCGCGATGGAAATTTCCGCTGATCGACACCAGTTTTCCCACCAGATCGGGGCGCTGAATCGCCACCAGCAGTGCGACGATGGCGCCGTCGCTGTAGCCGACCAGGTGCGCGGATCCGCCGACGACTGTGTCCAGGAAGGCAATGGTGTCCTGCGCCATCAGCTCGTAGGAGATCGGGCCTTCGACATCCGGCGTTCGCCCGTGGCCGCGCCGGTCCATCCGGTACACGTGGAAGTGCTCGGCCAGACCTGCCACGGCCGGATCGAACGAGCGTGAGTCCACGAACCCGCCGTGCAGCAGCAGCACCGGCTCACCGGCACCGATCTCGTCGTACCAGGTCCGAATCGCACCGAGCTGAACGTAATTCGCCATCGCTAGATGATGCCTGAGTATCGGCGGATTCCATGGGTCGTCGTATCTGGGCCCGGCGGGGAGCCGCCCACGCGGCCGGTGTCGGGTCCGGTGACGCAGTCGATTTCGTCCACGCCTACGCCGTGGCGGTCGCGGCGGGCCGGTCCCGCCCCGACATCGCCGACGCCTGGCTCAACAGCCGATCTTCCTCACCCTTGCATGAGACGACATGTGACCGGCGTTACAGTAGTTGCCGAGCAAACACGAAGGAACCCGATTGAGCACAGCAGCGCACGCCAACCCCTGGGTCGCCGTTCGACCGGATGACGATGTCACACAGTTGGCGCGGAGGATATCGTCCGCGCACCACTCCTTTCTCGAAGGTGTCGACCGCCTGCCGACGCTGCGCCCCGACGGCGACTCGGTGCGCCCGGTGGTCCTCGATTCTTGGCGGCGCAGCCGCAGCAACGGCGTCAACCCGGACGGCTTCGGCGATGCGGTGGATCTCGACGGTCTGGAACTGCAGCGGTACCGGGCCGGACATCCGACGGCGCTGATCCGTCCGGTGGTCCGGAAATTGCTGGTCGAAGACGCCGCCGAGGCCGGACTGCTCGTCGCGATCAGCGATGCCCAGGGACGTTTGCTCTGGATCGAGGGCGATTCGAAGGCCAAGGACCGGGCCCTGGCGATGAACTTCGTCGAGGGCGCGGACTGGAGCGAGGACCGGGTCGGCACCAACGCGCCGGGCACCGCACTCGCCCTCGATCACCACGTGCAGATCTTCGGAGCCGAACACTTCAGCCGCGTGGTGCACGACTGGAGCTGCTCCGCCGCCCCCGTACACGATCCGCTCAGCGGCCGGATCATCGGCGCCATCGACATCACCGGCGGTCCACGAGTCGCCGCGATGGAGGCGTTGTCACTGATCCGGGCGACGGTGCTGGCCGCGGAGTCCGAGCTGCGACTACACCTGCTCAACTCGCCCGAACCACTCGATCCCACGACCCCGCGTCTACAGGTGCTCGGCTCGAACCGACCGACCCTGACCCGCGACGGCGAGCGAATCCGGCTGTCGCAGCGACATGCCGAGATCCTGCTGCTGCTGGCCGACCACCCGGAGGGCCTGAGCGCCGACCACCTCGCCATGCTGCTCGACGAATCCGAGCTGGATCCGGTGACGATACGAGCAGAGCTGTCCAGGGTTCGAAAGATGTTGGGCGCCAACGGCCTTGGCTCCCGCCCGTACCGACTGCTGATGGACCTCGACACCGATGTGGACGAGGTTCGCCGCGCGCTCGCCCGCGGCGACACGGCGGCGGCGTTGCGCGCCTATCCGGGTCCGATCCTGCCGCGTTCGCTCGCACCCGGCATCGATGAACTCCGCGCCGAGTTGCGCGGCCGCCTGCGCGCCGCACTGCTGAGGGCGGGCGACCGTCGGCTGCTCGCCCGCTGGACCAGTTCGGTCGACGGGCGCGAAGACATCGCGGCATGGACCGCGTACCTCGCCTCCCTCGACCGGCAGTCTTCGATGTATGCCCAGGTCGAAACGCAGCTGAGCCTTCTCGATCGGAAACTGGGCATCTGACCAGTTACTTGCAACTGTCGTGCAACATGAACGCTCCTAGTGTTCCGGATCACACCCGATGCAGAAATGTCAGCAGAACGAGGAGCATTCGATGACCGTCTTCGCCCGCCCCGGAACACCCGATGCAGCGATGTCGTTCCAGGCCCGATACGACAACTGGATCGGCGGCGAATGGGTGGCGCCCGTCAAGGGCCAGTACTTCGAAAATCCGACACCGATCACGGGTCAGCCGTTCTGTGAGGTCGCGCGCGGCACCGCGGAGGACATCGAACTCGCCCTCGACGCCGCCCACGCCGCCGCGCCGGCCTGGGGCAAGACCTCGGTCGCCGAGCGCGCCGTCATCCTCAACAAGATCGCGGACCGCATGGAGGAGCACCTCGACGCGATCGCCCTCGCGGAGACCTGGGACAACGGCAAGCCGATCCGCGAGACACTGGCCGCCGACATCCCGCTCGCGATCGACCACTTCCGCTACTTCGCCGGCGCCATCCGCGCCCAGGAGGGCTCGCTGTCGGAGATCAATGCCGATACCGTCGCCTACCACTTCCATGAGCCGCTCGGCGTGGTCGGCCAGATCATTCCGTGGAACTTCCCGATTCTGATGGCCACCTGGAAGCTCGCGCCCGCCCTTGCCGCCGGCAATGCCGTCGTTCTCAAGCCCGCCGAACAGACCCCCGCTTCGATCCTGTTCCTGATCAGCCTCATCGGCGATCTGCTGCCGCCCGGTGTGGTCAATATCGTCAACGGCTTCGGCGTCGAGGCGGGCAAGCCGCTCGCGTCGAGCCCGCGGATCAGGAAGATCGCGTTCACCGGCGAGACCACCACCGGCCGCCTGATCATGCAGTACGCCTCCCAGAACCTGATTCCGGTCACCCTGGAACTCGGCGGCAAGAGCCCCAACATCTTCTTCTCCGATGTACTCGCCGCGAATGACGACTACCAGGACAAGGCGCTCGAAGGCTTCACCATGTTCGCGCTCAATCAGGGCGAGGTCTGCACCTGCCCATCGCGCGCGCTGATCCAGGCCGATATCTACGACGACTTCCTGGCCGCGGCCGTGGTGCGCACCAAGGCCGTGCGGCAGGGCGACCCGCTCGATACCGAGACCATGATCGGCGCGCAGGCCAGCAACGACCAGCTCGAGAAGATCCTGTCCTACATCGAGATCGGCAAGGGTGAGGGCGCCACGCTGCTCACCGGTGGTGAGCGTGCCGACCTCGGCGGCGACCTGTCCGGCGGCTACTACGTGCAGCCGACGGTCTTCGCGGGGAACAACGCCATGCGGATCTTCCAGGAGGAGATCTTCGGACCCGTCGTCTCGGTGACCTCGTTCGCGGACTACGACGACGCCATCAAGATCGCCAACGACACTCTCTACGGACTCGGCGCGGGCGTGTGGTCGCGCGACGGCGCGGTGGCCTACCGGGCCGGCCGTGACATTCAGGCCGGGCGGGTGTGGACCAACACCTACCACCAGTACCCCGCGCACGCCGCGTTCGGCGGCTACAAGCAGTCCGGGATCGGCCGCGAGAACCACCACATGATGCTCGACCACTACCAGCAGACGAAGAACCTGCTGGTCGGCTACGCGTCGAAGGCGCAAGGCTTCTTCTGATGGTCGACGCCACCCCGGCGCTCCCCCGGCGAGTGCGTGCTACCACGGCGGCGATGGATCTGCTCCGTCGCCTCCGTGGTCTGCACGGGCCGCTGATGCTGCACCAGTCCGGCGGCTGTTGTGACGGTTCGGCCCCGATGTGTTACCCCGCGGGCGAATTCGTGATCGGTGATCACGATGTGCTGCTCGGACTGCTCGACCTGCGGTTGCGGGTCGGTGAGCAACCCGCATCCGCTCCCGGGCCGGGAGATATCGCGCCGGTGTGGATCTCGGGTCCGCAGTTCGCCGCGTGGCAGCACACCCAGCTCGTACTCGACGTCGTGCCCGGACGCGGCTCCGGCTTCAGTCTGGAATCGCCTGAGGGGTGTCGATTCCTCAGTCGCGGAAGGGTTTTCGACGATGCCGAACTCACGGCGCTGGCCACTGCCGAGGCCGTGACCGGCGAAGGCTGGGCGCGCGGCGAGCGTCCCGCCGCTTCCACCGAACCGCAGGTCGTCGCCGAGGCGGCCGATGCCTGCCCTGTCCCCGGTCGCGGGACATCTCAGAACTCTATGTGATTCATTCAGCTAGAAGGAGGTCGCGATGGCGATCCCCACCGACAAGTCCGCACACGAGGACTTCCACAACGAGGACAGTGCGTACCTCGCGAAGCGAACCCTGAAGTCGGGGTCCGCGGGGTGGCTACTCCTCGCCGGTCTCGGCGTCAGCTATGTGATCTCCGGTGACTACGCCGGGTGGAACAACGGCTTGGCGCAGGGTGGTTTCGGCGGATTGCTCATCGCCACCGTAGTGATCGCGGGAATGTACCTCGCGATGGTGCTCGGCATGGCCGAGATGTCCTCAGCGCTGCCCGCGGCGGGTGGTGGCTATACCTTCGCCCGGCGCGCACTCGGCCCCTGGGGCGGATTCGCGACCGGCGCGGCCGTTCTCATCGAGTACGCCATTGCCCCCGCCGCCATCGCGACGTTCATCGGCGCATACGTCGAATCGCTGAATCTGTTCGGCATCACCGACGGCTGGTGGGTCTATCTGGCCGTCTACGCGCTGTTCATCGGCATTCATCTCACCGGGGCCGGCGAAGCGCTCAAGGCGATGTTCGTCATCACCGTCATCGCGTTGGTCGGGTTGGTCGTCTTCGCTGTTTCGGCGTGGGATTCGTTCGACGCCGGAAAGCTGACCGATATCCCGGCCGACCCCGCGGCCGTGGGCAGTTCGTCGTTCCTGCCGTTCGGGTACTTCGGGATCTGGGCCGCGGTGCCGTTCGCGATCTGGTTCTTCCTCGCGGTGGAAGGCGTGCCGCTGGCCGCCGAAGAAGCGCGGGAACCGGAGAAGAACGTGCCCAAGGGGATCATCATCAGCATGCTGGTGCTGATCGTCACCGGCGCTGCGGTGCTGTTCCTGGGAACCGGTGCGCTCGGCGCCCAGGCGATTTCGACCTCCGGCAACCCGCTGGTCGAAGCGCTCGGTGATTCGAGCGCCGCCAAACTCGTCAACTACATCGGTCTGGCCGGATTGGTCGCGAGCTTCTTCTCGATCGTCTACGCCTACTCGCGGCAGACATTCGCCCTGTCTCGGGCCGGATACTTGCCGACGAGCCTGTCGGTCACCAACGCTCGCAAGGCGCCGATGCTCGCGCTGATCGTGCCGGGTGTCATCGGATTCGCACTCTCGCTGACCGGCGAGGGCGCGATGCTCCTGAATATGGCGGTCTTCGGCGCAGCCCTCAGCTACGTGCTCATGATGATCAGCCACATCGTGCTACGCGTCCGCGAGCCGCAGATGCCGAGGCCCTATCGCACTCCGGGCGGAATCCTCACCACGGCCTTCGCCCTCGTCATCGCCTGCGCCGCGGTCATCGCCACCTTCCTCGTCGACCGCACGGCCGCGACCTGGACCCTGGTCGCCTTCGCCGGGTTCATGGCGTACTTCGGCCTCTACAGCCGCCATCATCTGGTCGCCAACTCGCCCGACGAGGAATTCGCCGCCCTGGCCAAGGCGGAAGAGGAACTCGAATGACCGTCTACCACCAGCAGATCGGCGGCACCAACTACACCTTCGACGGCCTCGTCGAACTGATGGCCAAGGCGACGCCACGGCGCGGTGGCGACGAACTGGCCGGATGCGCGGCGGCCTCCGACGCCGAGCGGGCGGCCGCGCAGTGGGCGCTCGCCGAAGTACCGCTCGAATGGTTCCTCCGGGAACTGCTGGTGCCCTACGAGGACGACGAGGTCACCCGTCTGATCATCGATTCGCACGATCGCGTTGCCTTCCAAGCCATCTCGCATCTCACCGTCGGTGGGCTGCGGGACTGGCTGATGGAAACAGCGGCGCGCGACGATGCCGCCGCACAGCTGCGTGCGGTGTCGCCCGGGCTGACACCGGAAATGGTGGCGGCGGTCAGCAAGATCATGCGCAATCAGGATCTCATCGCGGTCGCACGTGCCGCCGTGGTGACCGCTGGCTTCCGCACGACGATCGGGCTGCCCGGACGCTTGGGCACCCGGCTGCAACCCAACCACCCCACCGACGACCCCCGCGGTATCGCCGCGGCGACCCTCGACGGGCTGCTGCTCGGCTGCGGCGACGCGGTGATCGGCATCAACCCGGCCACCGACTCACCACAGGCCACCGCGGATCTGCTGCACCTACTGGACGAGATCCGGCTGCGCTTCGATATCCCCACCCAGTCCTGTGTGCTCTCCCACGTCACCACCACCATCGGACTGATCGAGGCGGGCGTTCCGGTGGACCTGGTGTTCCAATCCATCGCGGGCACCGAGGGCGCCAATGCCGGGTTCGGCGTGAATATCTCACTGCTACGCGAGGGCAACGAAGCGGGCCGATCACTCGGGCGCGGCACCGTCGGCACCAATGTGATGTACCTGGAAACCGGTCAAGGCTCGGCGCTCTCGGCGGGCGCGCACCTGGGCACCGGCGGCAAACCGGTCGATCAGCAAACCCTGGAAGCCCGCGCCTACGCGGTAGCCCGCGACCTGGACCCGCTACTGGTCAACACCGTCGTCGGCTTCATCGGCCCCGAATACCTCTACGACGGCAAACAGATCATCCGCGCGGGCCTCGAAGACCACTTCTGCGGCAAACTACTCGGCCTGCCCATGGGCGTGGACGTCTGCTACACCAACCACGCCGAAGCCGACCAAGACGATATGGACACCCTGCTCACCCTCCTCGGAGCGGCCGGAGCCGCGTTCGTGATCGCAGTCCCCGGCGCCGACGACGTCATGCTCGGCTACCAGAGCCTCAGCTTCCACGACGCCCTCTACGCCCGCCGCGTCCTCGGCCTGCGCGCCGCACCGGAATTCGAGACATGGCTGCAAGGACTTGGCATGGCCGACGCGGCGGGCCGGATCCTGCCGGTGGAGATCACCTCCTCCCCGCTGCGCGAATTGACGGCAGCTCTATGAGCATCGACCGGAGAGCTCGAGTGCCAGAGGACTTCTGGAACAGCCTGCGCTCGAGTACCCAATCCAGGATCGGCCTCGGCCGCGCAGGCGACGCACTGCCCACCACGAGTGTGCTCGAATTCCGCGCCGCGCACGCCGCGGCTCGCGACGCGGTACACCTGCCACTCGACGTGTCGGCCTTGGCGACTCGCGTCGAAGCGGTCGGTCTCGGCACCCCCGTGACCGTTCGCAGCCGGGCCACCAGCCGACCCGAATATTTGCGCCGCCCCGACCTCGGCCGGCTCCCTGCCGACCTGACCGCCGTCCCCCGGACCGGGGCCGATCTCGGCTTCGTACTCGGCGACGGACTCTCCCCCCGCGCCCTCATGGACCACGGCGCACCCCTACTGGCCGCCCTCGCGACGGAACTCGCCGACACGTATTCCATTGCGCCACCGGTAATCGCCACCCAAGCCCGGGTAGCGCTGGGCGATCACATCGCCGCCGCACTGGGCGTCCAGACCCTGATCGTCCTCATCGGCGAACGCCCCGGACTCTCGGTGGCCGACAGCCTCGGCATCTACCTCACCCACCTACCGAAACCGGGGCGCACCGACGCCGACCGCAACTGCATCTCCAACATCCATCCGCCCGAAGGCCTCGGCTACCAGCAAGCGGCGAAGGTGGTGTCCAGCTTGATCTCCGGCGCACGGAGGCTGGGCAGATCCGGCGTGGACCTCAAGGACACCTCCCGCACCGACGAGCTGGTCGCCCATGCGGCGCTGACGATTCCGGGACCAACCGGATAGCGGGCTCCGAGCGCCGCATCCGCGCCGCCGGATTTCGCGCGACAAATCGCTGCGGGCATACGATTTCGGTGCACCACCTGCCGCGACTGCTCGCAGCGCATCCCACCGAAGACCCGCGCTGACCGATCACGCGGCGCCACGGTCTTCGGCAGTACGTCGGCGCAGGCTCGGCTGCTGGAGGTCTGGCGGTACATATGCCACATCGATCGGTCCGGTGTCGGTGCCGGGTGGCACGATTTCATCTATGCGGTCCAACAGGTCGTCGGCCAGGGGCGTGCCGGTTCCCGCGAGTAGGTCGTCCAACTGCTCGACAGTGCGCGGTCCGATGATCGCCGTGGTGACCGCAGGGTGGGCGATGACGAAACCGAGTGCGAGGTGAGTCAGCGGCAGTCCGCTCTGTTCAGCGAGGGGAATGAGCGCTTCGACAGCGTCGAGCTTTCGTTCGTCGCTCATGTGTTGTGGCACCCAGCGCATCAGGGCCGCCGATGCCCGCTCTCCGCCACTCTTGCGGTAGCGACCAGTGAGCAGTCCCATCGACAGCGGACTCCAGACCAAGGTCCCCAACCCATAGCGCTGACAGATCGGGAAGATCTCGCGCTCGGCACTTCGATCGAGGATCGAGTAGTGCGGCTGTTCGGTGCGGAATTTGGCCAGGCCACGACGTTCCGAAACCCATTGGCCTTCAACGATGCCCGAGGCCGGGAGGTTGGAGTGGCCGATGGCCCGAACCTTGCCTGCGCGCAGCAGATCGGTCAGCGCGCTCAGGGTTTCCTCGATGTCCGTGCCGGAGTCGGGATGGTGCATTTGGTAGAGGTCGATGTGGTCGACACCGAGCCGACGCAGTGACGCTTCGACGGCCGAGACGATCCACCGGCGGGAGTTGCCCCGATGGTTGGGGCCGGGGCCCATCGCACCGTTGAACTTGGTGGCGAGAACGACGTCGTCACGACGGCCGCGAAGTGCCTTCCCGACGATCTGTTCGGTCTCGCCGTCACCACCGCCGTAGACGTCGGCAGTATCGATGACGTTGATGCCGCTGTCGAGGGCCCGATGGACGATGCGTGCGCACTCGTCATGGTCGGGGTTGCCGAATCGCCCGAACTTCATCGTGCCCAATGCGTAGGGGCTCACCTGAATTCCGGTGCGGCCGAGGGGGCGAGTGCGCATGCGGTGTCTCCTGTGTGGTTGTTCGCGACCTGGACCTTCGGGGTGCGACCGGGTCTGGTCGCACCCCGAAGAGAGCGTTAGGCCGGGACGTATTCGGCTGCGACGTCGAGGATCCAGGTGACGCCGAAGCGATCACTGAGCATCCCGAAAGCGGGCGCCCATCGAGCTGGGCCGAATGCCTCGATGATCGTCGCGCCTTCGGCGAGGCGTTCCCACAGTGCGCCGACCTCCTCGAGGGTTTCGCCGCGCACCGAAAGGAAGAACCGTTCCTCGGTGATGGTGGTGCCGTTTTCGCGGCGGGTGGTGGGCGCAGCTGGCGTCGCGGGGGTGCCCTGGCCGGGCACGTCGTAGGCCATGACTCGGAACCCGTTGTCGGCGACGATCTGGCCGAACACCACTTTGGTGGCGTCGGGTAGTTCGGTCGGCATCCCGAAGTCTCCGTAGGTGGCGAGAGTGAGCTGGCCCCCGAACACCGACTGGTAGAACTCCAGGGCCGCGCGGGCCTGACCGCGGAAGTTCAGGTGGGCAACAGCGTTGAGCGTCATGGTGATTGGTGTCCCTTCGAGTGGTTTTCGCCGCCGGTGGGCGACGAATTCCCACACTGTCACCGGTAGCGGACAGAGATTGTCCTCTACTCGTGGCAACCTGGAAACCATGCCGATATCGACCTCGACGGCGACCTCTCGCCGCCTGCTCTCGCTGCTGTCTTTGCTGCAGGTCCGCAGGGACTGGCCAGGGGGTCTGCTCGCCGAGCGGCTCGACGTCAGTGGACGCACAGTGCGCCGCGACGTCGATCGCCTGCGCGAACTCGGCTATCCCATTCAGACGATCAAGGGCCCTGAGGGCGGCTACCGGCTGGAGGCGGGCAATCAGCTCCCGCCGCTGTTGTTCGACGACGAGCAGGCCGTCGCGCTCGCCGTGGCATTGCGGATCGCGGTGGGGACCGGGGCGGGAATCGAAGAGAACGCCGCGCGAGCCCTCGCGACCGTGCGACAGGTCCTGCCTTCCCGATTACGGCAGCGAGTCGATGCGCTCGAGATCGCCGCGGCCGGGGCCGACGTCCAGGTCGATACTCAGATCCTGGTGGATCTGAGTACCGCGATTCGTTCCGCGGAGGAAGTGCGGTTCGACTACCAGGGGGCGACCCCCTCCGACGCGGTCGATCCGCGCCCGCCCCGCCGGATACAGCCCCACCACCTCATAGTCCGGAACGGGCGCTGGTACCTGATCGGCTGGGACCCCGAGCGCGCCGACTGGCGGACCTACCGCGCGGACCGAATGACCCTCCGCATCCCCAACGGCCCACGCTTCTCACCCCGGCAACTCCCAGGCGGCGATGTCGCGGCCTTCCTCTCCGCCCGCTTCAAAGGCTCTGCCGGTGCCGACGTCTGGCCGTGCAACGGCGAGGTGATCCTCCATCTACCTGCCCCGCAAGTTGTTCCGTTCGCCGGCAATGCAGTCGTCGAGGCGCTCGACCAAGCTCGAACCAGACTGCTGATCGGTTCGTGGTCATGGGCGGCGCTCGCTGCGACGCTGGCGCGCTTCGATACCGAGATCGAGGTGGTGGCACCGCAATCGCTACGCGACGCCTTCGCCGATCTAGCCGGTCGCGCAAACCGGGCCGCGCAGGTGAGCGCATAACCTGGGGTCACGGCCCGCCCCACCCTCGATGGGGTCTCGACTGGGAGCCTCTCGCCGCCGCGAAGAACCTCGCGCGGCGAGCTGCGCGCCCCACCGTCTGACGGTCGAACGCGCCCGTTCATCCGTGGACGAGCTGCCGTGGCGCCCGCCCTATCCTCCGCTTCTCCGAACCGATCGCGGTGCTGTTCATGAGAGTCCTCGGCTACGCCCGCAGCTACCCCGACGCCGCGAAAATCGGGCGCCCTACCACCACGGCCCTTCCAGCGGGCAGCTATCTGGGCCCACAACAACACAGCCCGCGAGGCGGCGCTGCTGCTCGCCGAATCGGGCTACGCGGCGTTGCCCGTGTTGTTGGTGTCGCGGTGGCATGAGTGGGTGGTTCATGGCCCCGCCGTGCCGTTCGAGAGCGAGCTAGGGGTGGGCGTCGATGCGGAAGACTGCGATCCGATCTGCGGCATCGGCGATGGCCTGGGGGGGCGGTTCCTCGACCAAGCCGGTCGTGACAAGCAGCTTGCCCACTCGCGCATGGCTGTTCTCGATGTGGTCGCGCAGTATTGGCCGGCGTTCCTCGACGGGCAGTTCTACCAACTTCACGACTGAGGATCGGCGGCCTCGGGACAGGGTGACCGTTTGCGCGGCGCGAACGTTCGCGACCCAGGCGGCTTTCGGGTATGCCTGGAAGATGTAGCGTTGCCCTGCGATGGGAATCACCCCGATCGCCGCGATCCGTGGCTGGCCGGTTCGGCGCCCGGTCGTGGTGATCAGATGATGGGGGCCGAAGGCGATGCCCATCTTCTGCAGTCTGATGATCACCATGTTGAACTTTTGGACCTTGCGGCGAAATTGCTCCGCGGTTTGAGCCATGATGGTCTTCCTCCCCGCCAGACCTTCCTGGTCTGGACTGCTCACCTCGGCTGATCGGTAGGCCGAACGCGAATAACGTTGCCAGCACCATCCAGCGATGGCGCTCCACCCGCCGACGATGCTGTCGCTCCGCAGATCTCAACTGTTACCCAGCTTGCAGCTGAAGAGTTTGTGACAGTCCAGATCCCAGCAGCGGGAGGTTGTGCTGGGAAATCCACCAGGCGGCGCGGAGGGTCAGCTTTTCCGGCTCGGGTGTGGGCGGGTCGGTAGGATTCGGTGCCGGTTTCGATGATGTGCCCGCCGAAGGTCGATCTGTCGGTCGATCACGCCTACGACGATCCCGAGCGTGCCGCGCGCCAGCTGGGCAACACCCGCGAGGTGGCCAAAACCCACTACATCGACATCCCTGAGACGGTGGCCGACAACCGGGAGATCCTCCAACGCTGGGCACGGGGGCGCGAGACGCCGAAGACGTGAGATTTCTGTGAGAAACGCTCGAATTCCGACGTCGAGCCGAGAACGAGAAAACCCCTTCCGACCTGGCCGGAAGGGGTTTTCTATGTCGGGGTTAGCGGACGGTATTTGAAACGGTGGCAAGCGGACTGGCTGAAGGCGGTCATCGCGAAGGTCGACGCCGCACCGACACGCAGACACTCGACCGCTGGCAGCGAAACGGTGAAACCGCGGCGGTTGGACCGGCGGCTGTCGACGACCACTATCGCCGAAGTTGTTGGCGCGTACCGCTCCGGTACGTCCACGTCCAAGCTGTGCGAGCGGTACGCGCTATCCAAGGGCGGACTGCTGAAGATCCTCCAGGAGCACGGCGTGCAGATGCGGAACCAGCCGATGACGGCGGAGGAAATCGACCGAGCCGCAAAGCTATACAGCGAAGGGCACTCGCTGAATGCCGTGGCCCTGCAGCTCGGCAAAGCAAAGGGTAGCGTCTGGAAGGCGTTGACGGACAGCGGGATCGAGATGCGACCAGCAACGAGGTGAGGAAAGTTTACGCCCTGTACCGATGGTCTACAGTACGCGCACAGAAAACAATCACCCCGAAGACCGAGTGGAATCCGAAGAAAGAATGCGTAGACTCACAAGAACGATCTGATCACCAGGAACGACCACGATGTCATGTAGCGTCCGAATTGGCTCATCTTCATCCTTTGGCGTGATGCGTATACAATCTTTCAGAGCTATGTCAGGCTTAGAACTACCGTTGTCAGTACTGTATGTATGTAACACGCCCTCAATTTGACGTCCATCAGTCAGTTCGATGGCGATGTAGGGAACCTTGTCTTTCGGCCAATTGCCGAGAGAGTAGACCCAAGGATCCCCAAGTTGCTTAAATCCCCTCTGGGAACCAACAGAGCGCACATAATAAAGCAGTATGGCGATTACGCAGGCGAGTGCCAATACCGCCGCAGCCGTAACTGCGACACGGCGGAGATTTGCCTGAGCGTATGCGTTGCCGCCCTTGAATAGGGCGGCAGGATCGGCGAGCCAGTCGTTAGGCCAACCTTTGGGAAGAAGGATAAGGACAAGGATGGCCGATCCGGTTGTCGCTAGACCTACAGCTAGTACCTGAAGTAGTTCGTTAAGCCCTCCGGTCTTGCCTGCTGGTCGCGTTCGTTCTAGCAGGCGTAAGTGCCACCAGCCTGGAATCAGGCTGAACGTAAGGAAGACGAGCGCGAGGCTGCCTGGCAGCGCCATATCTATTCTGTGCTGTTGTTAGCACTCGGCGGGGTCGGCGATTGAGTTGGTTGGCGCGACGGCTTTGGATTCAAGGACGACACTGGAGGGTCGAAGTTAGGCGAGAGCTTTGGCGTCTGCGTGACGTGGGCACCGCCCCTGTACTCACCGGACCCGGTGATGGCCTCTTGACCACTGCCGCCCTGTCGCGTGTCTCGTTGCGCCGAATTATCACTCATGGGGGCAGTGTACTCGTTGGGTCTGACACCTCGACCCATTGTCGTTGTCGATCGGAGCCCGGACCGGCATCATCACCACCGGCGTACAGGACTGACGCGACAGGCGCTCGGCACTAGAAGTCCTCGATCAGTTCACGATACTCATCGTCGTCGGGAGACTCGTCCGGCGCTGCCTCAAGCATGTCGTTCTGCCAGTCTGCATATTGTTCGAGGACATCTATACTTGCTGCAAGTATCCCGTACATATTGCGAAGTGCTTCATCGAGCGCGGGAAAGTCGATTCGGTCATCATGTTTTGGCAAATCGCCGTCGTAGCGAAATGACTCTCCCGATGGGTCCAACTCGGAAAGATGTGCGAGCGTCCGGCGTGTTTCCGGCGGGGTCCGATCCAGGCTAAGTGCCTTAAAATGCTTATCCAGCTCATCCAACAGCGCCATGAGGCGATGGCGTATCTTGCCCTTAAGTCTCTCCTTTACCGCAGATGAAGTGAGGCTAGGGTCTGTGTCCCCGCCACGTCGCCGAAGCTGTGCCGCTCGTAATATCGCATCCTTCATTACGAGTTCAGCAGCATGGCGATGAAGATACATCCACGGAATCAGCATAGTGTCGTCATGCGGCTCTCCTGTAAAGGTGTCCGCTAGCCGGTTCGCTGTCTCGGAAAACTGAAAAGCGAAGTCGTAGAGCCTTCCTCGCTGCCCATGCCGCATCACCAATCTGCGGTACTGCTTTGGCGGATATGAGGCAAACAGCTTTGGCACAGCTTCGTCAGATTTGCGTTTTGTCACAGTCGGTCAGCATACAGCGAAAATTAAACTTCCACATCTCATTTTACGTCTTACGCTCATCTAGAGCTGCGAAATGTGAGCTGCTATGCCATCAGCCATAGCTATGGCATCCTTCATGAGCTCCGCGATGAGGTCAGGCTTGGTTCCAGTGCCAAGTTGCGCCTTGAGATAGCGGTCGAAATCCGACCCTTTGCTGTGGGCCGAAACCTTCGAGCGCATCTCCTGGAGTCTTCTCATAAAGGCGATGTCACGTTCGACTTCGGAGTAGCCGATGCTGGCGAGACGTCTGTTAAGTTTGCTGATTCCCTTTTCATCCGGCACTTTGTCGAGACCTTTAGCAACCTCCTTCTCATTCAAGAGATCGACCATCAGCTTGCAGAGTAGTAGGAGTTGAGCTTCAAACTCAGCATCCGAATCATTGAGCGGAATTCGCAATCGACTCAGGGCGTGAGCATCGCTGCCCTTTGGCTCCCGGAAAAGTGCCCCGCCATACACGTCATTCCAAGTTTCTGCTAGGCGTAGGTATGATTGCTTGAATATATGCTCAAGATTCGGCGAGTTGGTGGGTTGATTAAAGAATGAGCGACGAATAGTAGTCTCACTCAGTCCCGCTATGGGGACGATATTGTGCGCTTTCCAATGGTCCCGATGGTTGACGGGTATGTCGCGACCGACGTCGCCAAGAAAGACATTCACGACCTCTACTCCGTGGTTGTCGATCTGCACTCCCCATAGAGTGCCGCAGGCAAGGTAGCCGTCGGAGATTCGGTAAATGGGATCATCATAATATCGTTGGAGCACCTCTTTGCGAAACGAAACCGGAGTCAGGTAATGTGGCGCGTCAGGGTTCGCGCCAAAGTAGTTCGCAAGCTCATCCGGATCGCACGTATACGTCAGGCGCTTGCCGGTTGAAGTTTCTCCGATAATGAATTCGGGATACTCTTCATCGGCTTCCCATGGCCATATTCCACACTCCGCCTGCGGCGGTGGCGGCAGGATTCTAGTGGCAAGGAGCCTGCTGAATACTCGACTACTGACATCGCCAATACCCAGACTGACGACCGTGTCGCCATTTACGATATGGTCCTTTTCGCGAAGGGAGATGAAGTCGTCCGGTTCGGAGAAATCTGCTACATAGATAACCGAGTCCAGGTAGAGCGCCAAATCCATCTGCCTTGCGGCCTGATAGCGACGCAAGATCGGCGTCCGTACGCGAATATGATCTCTCTCGATCTGAATGGCTTCTACCCTAATATCACGCTCCACCTCCTCGTAGTTTCCGGTTTCGGGGTTTCGCCACAGGTTCATGAGAAGTATAAATTCCTCGGAAAAATGATATTCGTCTGGAACGACGCCGTGGAACTGCCGCAGGATGACCAAGGGCTCGAAACCATCATCGGCAGTAGATCGATGGTAGGTAGTTAGCTCTTCGCCATCAGGGTAACTTATCGAAAAGCCCGGCGCTCCTTCGGTTTTGGATACGTCCCACCCGCTGCCAGAAAGTGCTTTGTCTCTTTTTTGAGGGTCCACTAACGCGCAGTGTATGCCGCCATTGGAATCTCTAGAGTCGTGCCACGACTGGTAGATCGTGGTCCAGGCTCCGTCGCCCGCGCTGGCAAGTTGTGCACGCATACCCTCCTGGGCAAGCCGTGCAAGCGCTTCCTGCTTTGGATCCTGTGTCAACTTCCATCCCTCAGTTCAACGTATGACCGGCAGATGAGCTACCGGTCATACGTTAGCTGACGGTTCTCGCGCCAGCGACGGTATTTGGGACTGCTGCACGGATAGGTGACAACCGAGATGGCTTGCCGAGAGGTGGGCCTGAGAGGATGTCGCTGTGCCCAAGCCCTACCCGCGTGAGTTC
>NZ_JBEXKI010000009.1:0-430857 GCF_040609595.1 Nocardia sp. NPDC004654
GCCCGGTCCCATTCCGAACCCGGAAGCTAAGGCCACCTGCGCCGATGGTACTGCACTCGACAGGGTGTGGGAGAGTAGGACACCGCCGGAACATCCTTTCACGATAGGGGACCCAATTCTGGGTCCCCTATCGTCGTTTGGGGCGCTTTCGCGCCTCTGGCGCCGTCGAGTCCGAGCCCCGCCGACGGCACGTGATTCAATTTGATGGGGCCCTGAACAACCTCAGCGGAACCTAGAAGGGGATCACCGTGTCCGAAGACAACGACGGTCGGAAGCCATTCCGACGTAGCGCTTCCTCCTCGGGTCAGCGCGACGCCGGTTCGGACCGGCCGTCTCGCGGCACGGGTGGCTCGTACGGATCTTCGCGCGGCGGTTTCGACCGCAAAGGCGGGTCCGGTGAACGCGGTGAGTCCGGTGGACGCGGTGGCTTCCAGCGCCGCGAGGACCCCGGTAGCCGTGGTGGTTCTGGAAGACGCGAGGACTCCGATAGTCGCGGCGGTTTCGACCGCGGCGGCGAACGTCGCGGCGGTTTCCGGCGCGGTGAGGGCTCCGGCGAGCGCGGCGGTTACGGTTCGCGCGGTTCTTCCGAAGAGCGCGGTGGTTTCCAGCGCCGGGGAGAGTCGGGCGAACGCGGCGGTTACGAGCGCCGCGGTGACTCCGGAGAACGTGGCGGATTCAAGCCGCGCCGCGACTCCGATGACAAAGGCTTCAAGCCACGCGGTGGCTCCGAGGATCGCGGCGGCTACGGTCGCGGCGGTTCCAGCGAGCGCGGTGGATTCCAGCGCGGCGGCTCGGGCGAGCGTGGCGGGTTCGAGCGCCGTGGCGGTTCCGGTGAGCGTGGCGGTTTCGATCGTGGTGGTTCCGAGCGCGGTGGGTACCAGCGCGGTGGTTCCGAAGAGCGTGGCGGGTTCAGCCGCGGCGGCTCGGGCGAGCGTGGCGGATTCAACCGTGGCGGATCGGGTGAGCGCGGTGGTTTCGACCGCCGTGGCGGCTCGGGCGAGCGTGGCGGGTTCGAGCGCCGTGGCGGTTCCGGTGAGCGCGGTGGCTTCGATCGTGGTGGTTCCGAGCGCGGTGGGTACCAGCGCGGTGGTTCCGAAGAGCGCGGTGGTTTCGACCGCCGCGGCGGCTCGGGCGATCGTGGTGGTTACGAGCGGCGCGGCGATTCCGGAGAACGTGGCGGATTCAAGCCGCGCCGTGACTCCGATGACAAAGGCTTCAAGCCGCGCGGCGAGCGTGGCGGGTTCGGCCGCGGCGGGGATTCCGGCGAACGGCGCGGGTTCTCCGGGCGCGGCGAGAGTGAGCGTGGCGGATACGAGCGCCGCGGTGACTCCGGAGAACGCGGCGGTTTCCAGCGCCGTGGTGATCGTCCCGACTTCGCTCGGCGCGAAGGCGATCGCGGCGGTGCCGAGGAGCGTGGTTTCGATCGCGGCGAGAGCGGCGATCAGGGCGGTTTCAAGCGCCGGAGCGAATCGGGCGAGTACGACCGCGGACAGCAGGATCGTCGTCGCGGTGGCGAGGGCGCTCGCACCGGTGGCCGTTCCATGGATCGGCGCCCGCCGCGTCCCGAGGAACCTGATCTGCCGGACGACGTGCAGGCGTCCGATTTGGACACCGCCGTCCGTCGCGATCTGCTGAGCCTGGACAAGGGCAATGCCGAGACCGTGGCGCGGCACCTGGTGATGGCGGTCCGCCTCGTCGAGGACGATCCGCGCTTGGCGCTCGCGCACGCACGCGCCGCCAGACAGCGCGCGGGCCGGATCGCGGTGGTGCGTGAGACCGCGGGCGTCGTCGCTTACCACGCGGGCGAGTGGGCGGAAGCGCTGTCCGAGCTGCGTACTGCCCGGCGCATGTCCGGCGGGCACGGTCTGCTCGCCGTGATGGCCGACTGCGAACGCGGTCTCGGTCGTCCCGAGCGCGCGATCGAGCTGGGGCGTAGCGACGAAGCCCGCACGCTGAGCGGTGACGAGGCCACCGAGTTGCGCATCGTCGTGGCGGGTGCGCGCATGGATCTCGGCCAGTACGACCAGGCCGTGGTGACGCTGCAAACGTCCGACCTCGACCCGGAGCGCACCGGCTCCGCCGCGGCGCGCCTGTTCTACGCCTACGCCGACGCCCTGGTCGCCGCGGGTCGCACCGACGAGGGCCTGACCTGGTTCCTCAACGCGGCCTCCGCCGACCTCGACGGCGAGACCGACGCCGAGGAACGCGCCGACGAACTGACCGGCGACACCGACCTGTAGTCCGCACCGACCGCGCTGGACTGCGCGGCAAACGCGGCCGCGTTGTAATCGTCGCCGGGTCCACACTGCGCCACGCCGCTTCAGGCGCTCGATGCGCGGCGGCTGAGGGGCCGACCGTGAAGCGCCGTCGCGGAACGGGTTTCGCAACCCGTGGGCGACCGAAGCCGTGCTCAGCACGTTGGGCCGGATCGTCCGCCCGGCGCTGTGTGCTCGGCAACGCGATGCCCTATCTGTCGGCCGCCTGACGTAGGGTCGAGGCCTCGGCGTGTGGCCGAGGCGCTCGGATCGGCGGGCGTGCGCCGCGACTCGGCCATGGCGGATCGATCCACGGCGAGCGGCGCGACGAGCCTTGGGCGCGCACGGAATTCGGCACGGCACGGTGACACGAAGTGAGAGTGGTGTGAAGCGGCTACGAGATCGCTACGAAGCCCTGTTGCTGGACCTGGACGGCACGCTGTATCGCGGTCCGGCGGTGATCGAGGGTGCGCCGGAAGCGTTGGCGGGCAACGGCGAGTCGGAGCAGCGGCTCGTGTACGTCACCAACAATGCGAGTCGCGGCCCGGAGGTGGTGGCCGAACATCTGGCGGACCTTGGCTTCCCCGCGACCGCTGAAGACGTGGTGACCAGTGCCCAGGCGGCCGCGCGGCTGCTGGCCGAACGCCTGCGCCCCGGCGCCGAAGTGCTCGTCGTCGGCACCGACGATCTGGTCGCCGAGGTCGACGCGGTCGGCTTGCGCGGCATCCGCCGCTTCGACGGGACCGTGCCCGCCGCCGTGGTGCAGGGGCATTCGCCGCAGACGGCTTGGCCGGATCTGGCCGAGGCCGCCTACGCGCTGCGTGCCGACGCGCTCTGGGTTGCGGCCAACACCGACAAGACCCTGCCGAACGAACGCGGTCTCGCACCGGGCAACGGCGCGATGGTCGCCGCGCTGCGCGCCGCCTCGGACCGCGAGCCGATCGTCGCGGGCAAACCGTACGCGCCGCTGCTGGAGGACGCGCTGGTGCGCGCCGGAACCCGCAGCGCACTGGTCGTCGGGGATCGCATGGACACCGACATCGAGGGGGCGCAGCGCGTCGGACTCGAATCGCTGCTCGTGCTGACCGGCGTGAGCACCTTGGACGAGCTACGCACCGCACCCGAGACACGCATCCCCACCTACGTCGCGGATTCCCTGGACGCGCTGAACCACCCGCCGGTCGACGACGACTCGACCGACGACCTGTCCGAGCGGCTCCGGCGCTACCCCGGTCGGGCGGTGACGGTGCGCGCGCCCGATTCGGAAATCCGATAGCGTTGGCAACACGATGACTACTCCGACGCCCCGCCCGCAGGGACCCGGCGTGCCCGGTTCCGGACCGAACGCGCCCCGCCCCGGCATCCCGCTGCCCGGCAGGCATCTGCCCGGCGCGCAGGGTCGCCCGGAGCCCGCCGACCCGGACCGGATCCGCGGCGAGATCGACAGCCTGCTCGCCGAGCTCGACGCGCGCGGCGCCGCCCTCGGGGCGGCCCCGGAGAGCGCGGAATCCGGCGTCGACATCACCCGGCGCGCGCGCATCCTGGAGCAGGCACACGACGTGCTGGTCCAGGCCCTGGCTACGGTGGACAAGATCTGAGGTGGCCAGGCGCGCGCGAGTGGACGCCGAACTCGTTCGCCGCGGGTTGGCGCGATCGCGGGAGCACGCGGTCGAGCTGATCGGCGCGGGTCGGGTCCTGATTGCTGGATCGGTCGCCACCAAACCGGCGACCGCGGTGGAGGCGGGTACCCCGCTGCTGGTGCGGGAGGAGCCCGACGAGGTGCAGTGGGCCTCGCGCGGCGCGCACAAACTCCTCGGCGCGCTGGAGCGATTCGAGGCCGAGGGCGTGCGTGTCGCGGGCAAGCGCTGTCTCGACGCGGGCGCGTCCACCGGCGGGTTCACCGATGTGCTGCTCAGCAGGGGCGCGCGCGAGGTGGTGGCCGTCGATGTCGGGTACGGCCAGCTGATCTGGCGGTTGCAGAACGACGACCGGGTGCGCGTGTACGACCGCACCAACGTCCGCAATCTGACACCCGAACTCATCGACGGCACGGTCGAACTCGTCGTCGGTGACCTGTCCTTCATCTCGCTCGGCTTGGTGCTGCCCGCCCTCGCCGCCTGCGCCGCCGACGGCGCCGACCTGCTGCCCATGGTGAAACCGCAGTTCGAGGTCGGCAAGGAACGGGTCGGCTCCGGCGGTGTGGTGCGGGATCCGGCGCTGCGCGCGGAGGCCGTGCGGACGGTCGCCGCGGCGGCCGCCGAGCACGGGCTGCGCACGCTCGGCGCGGTGGCCAGCCCGCTGCCGGGTCCGTCGGGCAATGTCGAATACTTTCTGTGGCTGCGCAAGGACGGGCAGTTCGAATACGACGCGGAGCAGGTCGCTGCTCTGGTCGAGCGTGCGGTTGAGGAGGGTCCACAGTGAACGCGGTGGCGCCGGAATCCGGCGGCCGGGAGATCCTGCTGGTCTCGCATCCGGGCCGGGCCGAGATCATCGAGACCGCCCACCGGGTGGCGAAGATCTTCACCGAGGCGGGAATCGGGCTGCGGGTTCTGGACGACGAGGCCGACAGCACCCGCTTCGACGTCGAGGCCGGGCCGGACGCGGTGGCCCTCGCGGCGCCAGGCGGCTATCCGGTGCGGGTGGTCGAGCACGGCCCGCACGCCGCGGTCGGCTGCGAGATGGTGCTGGTGCTCGGCGGTGACGGCACGTTCCTGCGCGCCGCCGAACTGGCGCGTCCCGCGTCGGTGCCGGTGCTGGGAATCAACCTGGGGCGCATCGGTTTTCTCACCGAGGCCGAGGCCGAGCACTTGGACGAGGCCTTGGGCCAGGTGGTGCGCGGCGATTACCGCATCGAACACCGGATGACGATCGACCTGTCGGTCCGGGTGGACGACGAGGTGGTGGAGACCGGCTGGGCGTTGAACGAGGCCAGCATCGAGAACGCTTCGCGGATGGGCGTGTTGGAGGTGGTGCTCGAGGTCGACGGGCGCCCCGTCTCGTCGTTCGGCTGCGACGGCATCCTGGTCTCCACGCCGACCGGTTCCACGGCCTACGCTTTCTCGGCAGGTGGCCCGGTGGTGTGGCCGGAGCTGGAGGCGCTGCTGGTGATCCCGAGCAACGCGCACGCCCTGTTCGCGCGGCCGCTGGTGACCAGCCCGGAGTCCAGGATCGCGGTGGAATCCGTTGCCACGGGCCACGATGCGATAGTTTTCCTGGACGGCAGGCGCACCATGGCGCTGCCGAAGGGCGGCCGCGTCGAGGCCGTCCGCGGCGCCGAACCGGTGCGCTGGGTGCGGTTGGACTCCGCGCCGTTCGCGGACCGGATGGTGCGCAAGTTCCAGTTGCCTGTGACCGGCTGGCGAGGCCGACGGCGAACGGAGAGCACACGTGCTGACAGAGATCAGGATTGACAGCCTCGGCGTCATATCCACGGCCACGGCGCAGTTCCACGAGGGTCTCACCGTCCTGACCGGTGAGACCGGCGCGGGCAAGACCATGGTGGTGACCAGCTTGCACCTGCTGAGCGGCGCCCGCGCGGACGCGGGACGGGTGCGGCTGGGCGCGGCGCGCGCGGTCGTGGAGGGCCGGTTCACCGTCGAGGACGTGAACGAGGCCGCCCGCACCGAGGTCGGGCAGGTGCTGGAATCGGCGGCGGCCGAGGCCGACGACGACGGCAGCATCATCGCGATCCGCACGGTCGGCAGTGACGGACGCTCGCGTGCGCATCTCGGCGGGCGCGGTGTGCCCGCCTCGGTGCTCGCCGATTTCACCGCGCCGCTGTTGACCGTGCACGGACAGAACGACCAGCTGCGCCTGCAACGCCCGGAACAGCAGCTCAACGCGCTCGACCAGTTCGCGTCCGAGACCGTCGGCCCGCTGCTGCGCAAGTATCAGGTGCACCGCCGCTCCTGGCTGGACGCACGCAACGAGCTGCTCGAACGCACCGCGCGCAGCAGGGAATTGGCGTTGGAGGCCGATCGGCTCAAGCACTCGCTCGCCGAGATCGACGCCATCGCACCCGAACCCGGCGAGGACGTGCGGATCGTCGGTGAGGTGCGCAGACTGAGCGACCTGGATTCGTTGCGCGAGGCCGCGGCGACCGCGCACGACGCGCTCGCCGGACCGGCCGACGCGCCCGAAGACGGTTCCGGCGCACTGGAATTGCTCGGCGCCGCGCGCTCGCGGCTGGAATCGGCCGACGATCCGGCCCTGTCCGCGCTCGCGCCGCGGCTGGGCGAGGCCATCGCGGTGGTCGTCGACCTGACCACCGAGCTGAGCGGTTACCTCTCCGACCTGCCGTCGGATCCCGGCGCGCTCGATTCGCTGCTGACCCGGCAGGCCGAACTCAAGAGCCTCACACGCAAGTACGCGCCCGACATCGACGGCGTCATCGCCTGGGCCGACGAGGCGCGCGCCCGGCTGGATTCGCTCGACGTTTCCGAGGAGGCACTGACCAAGCTTGCCGCGGAGGTCGACATCGCCGCCGAACGCGTGCGCGCGGCGGCCCGCAAGCTCACCGCGGCCCGCACCAAATCCGCGGGCAAGCTGGCCGCGGCGGTCAGCGCCGAACTCGGTGGTCTGGCGATGGGGAAGGCGCGATTGGAGGTCGAGGTGCGTCCGGTGCCCGCGGGCGCCCAGGATTCCGCGCCGCTGACCGTCGACGGCGCCGAACTGCACGCGGGCTCGTCCGGTGTGGACGAGGTCGAGTTCCGGCTCTCCGCGCATTCGGGCGCGCAGTCGCTGCCGTTGAGCAAGAGCGCCTCTGGTGGCGAGCTGTCGCGGGTGATGCTCGCGCTCGAGGTGGTGCTCGCCAGTTCCGATCACGGCGCGACGATGGTGTTCGACGAGGTCGACGCCGGTGTCGGCGGCCGGGCCGCGGTGGAGATCGGCCGCAGGCTGGCCAGGCTGGCGCGCACCCACCAGGTCATCGTGGTGACGCACCTGCCCCAGGTCGCGGCGTTCGCCGACACGCATCTGGTGGTGGACAAGTCCGACGACGGCAAGGGCAAGGTCAACAGTGGGGTTCGTGCGCTCACCAAGGACGAGCGCGTCATCGAGCTGGCCCGCATGCTCGCCGGTCTGGACGACACCGAGACCGGTCGCGCGCACGCCGAGGAACTCTTGGAGACCGCCCGCGCCGAGCGCGCCACCGCCTGAAGTCCCGAACGCGAGACGCCCTCGTCCCGAAAGTACTTCGGGGCGAGGGCCTCGTCACGCAAGTCTTTTCGGCGCGCGTCCCGGGCTCAGAGTGGCTGGTGAGAACCCAGTGCGGCCGGAGTGATCAGCGGAACGCCTTCTGCGCGCCCTTGATGAACTGGTTGATCAGGACCCGCAGGCCGGCCTCGACCGCCTTGGCGGGCACCGGCAAGCTCGGCTCCGACTCCATCGTGTACGTCACCCGGGTGCCGCCCTCGGCGTCGGCGAAGGTCACGATGCCGACGTGGCGCTTCACGGGGACGCCCTTGACGATCTTGTATTCCATCCGCTCGCCGGGCACCAGCTTGGTGGTCTCCTCGATGAAGCCGACGGTACCGCGGCCCACCACGTACTGAGCGCCCACACCCGAGGGCGTCGGGGAGCCCGGCTTCTTCAGGGTGAACTGCACGCCGGGGAGGTGGCCGTTGATGCCGTCCCGTTCGGCGAAGAACTTGTAGACGGCCTCGCGCGGGGCGGGGATTACGGCGTCGACGGTGCTGCTGGCCATGCGTTTCTCCTCTTCGAGCTGTCTGTGACGGAAGTGTATAGGTACCACGTCACGCGCCGGAGTGTCGTGTAGGCGCGGTCACATTCCGTCGATTCGGTTTCGGTCCGCGCTGACGGGCAACTGCGGGTACATCGACAGCCGAAAATCAGGAGGACGACCATGTTCCGAACGGGTCTTCGCTTGGCGTTCATCACCGCGGCCGCCGCCTCGGCGGTCGTGCTCGGCGGCGCGCTGGCCGCCGCGGCCCCGACGCTCACCGCCGACACCGCCGAGGAAGGCAGCATCGCGGTCGGCAGCAACCCGGAGGGCGAGCAGTGGACCTGCGCGCTGATCGGCTCGGCCGAGCAGCAGGGGAGCCGCTTCGACATGGCGCGGGCCGGGGAGAGCCGCGGCGGATTCGCCGCGGGCAGCACGGTGACCGCGGGGTGCCTGAACACCCAGTCGTTCGCCATCACCGTCGTCACGGGCGTGACCTCGCTCGACGACGAGGACTGACGCGGCCTGGAAAGACTTCGTCCGACGGCTCATCAACGCCGCCGGTATATCCGAATACTCGGCGAGGAGACCCGCATGAAGGCCGTGACGTGGCAGGGCAGGCGCAAGATATCGGTCGATTCCGTGCCGGATCCGCGCATCGAATCGCCCACCGACGCCATCGTGCGGGTGACGTCCTCGGGCATCTGCGGTTCCGATCTGCACCTCTACGAAGTGCTCGGCGCGTACATGAGCGCGGGCGACGTGCTCGGGCACGAACCCATGGGCATCGTCGAGGAGGTCGGCTCGGAGGTGACCGGTCTGGCGAAGGGTGACCGGGTGGTGGTGCCCTTCCAGATCAGCTGCGGTCGATGCGTGATGTGCGCGGCGGGTCTGCCGACCCAGTGCGAGACAACGCAGGTCCGCGACTACGGCAGCGGCGCCGCCCTGTTCGGTTATTCCAAGCTCTACGGACAGGTGCCTGGCGGGCAGGCCGAATACCTGCGGGTGCCGTACGCCGAGCACACGCACATCAAGGTGCCCGAGGGGCCCGATGACGACCGCTTCCTCTACCTTTCGGACGTGCTGCCCACGGCGTGGCAGGCCGTCGAGTACGCCGGGGTGCCGGACGGCGGCTCGGTCACCGTGCTCGGTCTCGGCCCCATCGGTGACATGGCCTGCCGGGTCGCCGCGCAGCACGGCTACCGGGTGATCGGCGTCGATCGTGTGCCCGAGCGTCTGGCGCGGGTCGCCGCGCGCGGCATCGAGGTGCTCGACTTCGAGGCGGTCGGCGCGCCGCTGGGCGACGTGATCCGGGAGATCACCGAAGGCCGGGGGACCGACGCGGTGATCGACGCCGTCGGTATGGAGGCGCACGGCTCGCCTTTCGCCTCGATCGCCCAGCGCTCCGCGGCCTACCTGCCGGATGCCGTGGCGCAGAAGCTGATGGACAACGCCGGTATCGATCGTCTCGCCGCACTGCACTCGGCGATCGACATCGTGCGCAGGGGCGGGACGATCTCGCTGGTCGGCGTGTACGGCGGAATGGTCGATCCGATTCCGATGCGGGTGCTGTTCGACAAGCAGATCCAGCTGCGCATGGGCCAGGCGAACGTCACCCGCTGGGTCGACGACATCATGCCGCTGCTGGTGGACGGCGATCCGCTCGGCGTGGAATCCTTTGCCACGCACCGCCTTCCGCTGTCCGCCGCGCCGGAGGCCTACGCGATGTTCCAGCAGAAGTCCGACGGCGCGGTGAAGATCGTGCTGGAACCGAGCGCCTGATCTAGGCCCTGTCTAGCGCCGCTTGCGCATCGTCAGCACGCCGGCGATCCAGCCGACGGCGAACATGACGAGCAGGATCAGCCACATCGGCGACTGCACGCTGATCAGCAGGAATTCGATCGTCACCTTGGTGCGGTTCTCCAGGACGAACAGCACCGCGAGCACCGTCAGAGCGAGCGCGGCCCATTGCGTCGGCGAGATCCGCGACAAGAACGAACGGGATTCGGTGGCCATCGGTCGATCCTCTGTGCCCGGGTGCGCCGTCGCCTGCCGTGCCGTCGCCGCTCCCGACTTCGGCGACGCCGCGAACGTGCTCGGCATTGAGAAGTCGCTTCAATGTAGCCGAGGCGCTCGAGTGGCGGCGGCGATGACATGTAATTGCCGCATCGACCTCAGCTGTTGGCGACGTAGGCGTCGATCTCGCAGAGGTAGCCGTCCAAGCGCGCCGGGAGCCAAGACGCGCCGAAGGAATTGCGGGCCAGCTCCACCAGCCGGTCGTCCTCGACGATGTTGGTGCCGTGGTCGAGCCGGTCGACGCTGATCTCCTCCAGCGCTTGGCGGATGTGTTCGCGGGAGTCGGGTTGATCGATGTCGCAGTGCATGGTGAGCAAGAAGCCCTCGCGGCGAGCCCGTTCGAATGCGGCGGCGAACTTGCGCGGCGGGTTGCCGCGCTCGTCGGAGTCCAGGCCGACGCCGATGGTCCAGTCCCGGTAGGGCAGCGCTTCCATCAGCGCGGAGGCCGATTTCCGAGGTTCACAGTGACTGCTGGAGCTCGGCGGCGAACTCGTAACTCGCTTCCCACCCCGTGGGCGACGGCGCGAGGATCACCCGTTCGGCGCCGGCGGTGGCGTATTCGGCCAGTTGGTCGGCGGCCTGCCCGGGAGCGGTGGCCATCGGCGGGGCGACCACGGTGATCGTCGGCGCGGTGCGACCGTATCCGTCGGCGAGCGTGGACAATTCGCGTGCGCTCGCGGAGACTTGCGCGGGACTCGCGCCGATCGTGATCCAGCCGTCGGCGTACTCGGCCGCCCGCCGCCGCGCCCGTGGACCGTCGCCCGCGACCAGAACCGGTGGCATCGTCGCGACGGGGGCGAGGGCGAGTTCGGTTCCGTCGGTGAGGGTCACCGGTTTTCCGGCGACCAGGTCGGGGAGGAGGCGCAGCGCCTCGTCGGTGCGTGGGCCGCGCTCGGCGAAGGACGCGCCCGCCGCGCGCCAACCGACGTCGCCGTGGGCCGGATTGCCGGTGCCGACGCCGAGCAACAGGCGGTTGTCCGACACGTACTGCAACGCGCCGATCTGCCTGGCCGCCCAAGTGACCGGGCGCAGGGCGAGGATCAGCACCCCGTAGCCGACGCGCACGCGGTGGGTCGCGGCGGCCGCCGTGGCCAGCACCACCGTGCTGTCCAGAATCGGGCCGCTGGCCACCAAATGATCTGCGGCCCAGACCGATTCGAGCCCCGCCGCTTCGGCGAAGCTCGCGGCCGCACGGACGTCACCGAGCATCGGGTTTTCGGGATCGGGGGAGGAGGTGGGCAGGATGACGCCGAGCTGCAAAGTCATGCCCGCGACGTTACGAGCGGCTCCGACCGCGGCCAATGTCGCGAAAGCTCATCCTCATGCCGCCGACGCTCACCGCGAAATCTTCTGCTCATCAGTGATTTCGACAGTGCGGGAATCTCGCGGCCGATCGCACCAGGTGCACCTGAACCGGCGCACGAGATCAGGCGGCGTCGGTGAGTTGGGTGAGCACGCACAGCCAGCGTCCGTCGTGACGCACGAACACATCGGTGGTCCATTCGTCGGCGTCGACGCGCCCGCCCTCGTAGTGCGCCGTATTGCGAACCCGCACCGTCAGCGTCGCGACGTCCCCGTACACCTGGATCCGAGGCTCGCCGACCCGCTCCATCATCGAGTGGCTCAGCGTCCCGGCGCCGACCAACTCGAGAAATCGCGCCCCCTCCGACACGCCGTTCGACGAAACGAAAACCCAGTCGTCGGAGACGAATTCGGCGATCAGCCGGGCATCGTTGGCTACCAGCGCCGCCAGCCACTCGTCATAACGCCGCCGGATCTCTTCCGCGACCGATCCATTCTCGATTGTCCCTGAGCTCCTCATACCGAAGCACGGTAGACCGCGTGGGCGCAGGCGGCTTGGACGAAAGGAACCCACCATGTCAGCGTTTCGGGCTTGGCGACTTCCTGCATGGTCGGCTGCGCCAGTCCGGCGCGGGCGACGACGCGCAGCGCGGCGTCGCAAACTCATGCCTCGAGCGGCAGCGCTGTCCGAGGCGCGTGCGACGTGGAGGCAACCAGTCCGGTCGGTTCGAAAATGGGACAGGCTTGTATCACTGTGACGAATGGGGCGGGTGGTTCCGGCGCGCCTCCACCAGTGGTTGAGAGTTTGCGGCCATCATCGGGCCATGAGGATGCTGGCGTTGTTGTCGAAGAACACCGAAACGCTGCCCGGTCTGACCGGGACGGCCCGGGTGGATCGCAACACCCGGCGCCTGCTGCGACGGATCGGTCCCGGCGATGTCGTCGTACTCGACGAGATGGACCTGGATCGGATCACCGCCGATCGGCTGGTGGAGGCGGGTGTGGTCGCGGTGATCAACACCTCGCCCTCGATCTCCGGCCGCTACCCGAACCTGGGCCCGGAAGTGTTGGTGTCCAACGGCATTCCGCTGCTGGACACGGTCAGTTCCGACGCCTTCACCAAGATCAAGGACGGCAGCCGGGTCCGCATCGACGGGGGCGTCGTCTACGCGGACAAGCTGACCAAGAAGGAGCCGGAGGTCTTGGTCGAGGCCATCGAGCTCACCGAGGCCACCGTCGCCGAGCGGATGATCGAGGCACGCAACGGACTGGCCGATCACCTGGAAGCCTTCGCGGGCAACACCATCGAGTACGTCCGCACCGAGAGCGCGCTGCTCATCGACGGCATCGGCGTTCCCGAGCTGGAGCTCGACATGAAGCGCAGGCACGTGGTCGTGGTGGCCGACGGCCCCGACCACGCCGACGACCTGAAGCGGCTCAAGCCGTTCGTCAAGGAGTACACACCGATCATGGTCGGCGTCGGCCGCGGCGCGGACACCCTGGTGAAGCAGGGCTACCGGCCCGATCTGATCGTCGGCGATCCGGAAGAGATCACCTCGGCGACCATGAAGTGCGGCGCGGAGGTCATCCTGCCCGCCGACACCGACGGCCACGCCAAGGGCCTGGAACGCATCCAGGATCTGGGCATCGGCGCGACCACCTTCCCGTCCTCCGGCGCGCCCGCCGACCTCGCGCTGCTGCTGGCCCACCACCACGGCGCCGCGCTGATCGTGACCGTCGGCGCGGCCGCCTCGCTGGACGACTTCTTCGACCGCGGCCGCCGCGACAGCAACCCTGCCACCTTCCTGACCAGACTCAAGCTCGGCACCAAGCTGATGGACGCCAAGGCCGTCGCCACCCTGTACCGCAACCGGGTGTCGGGCGTGGCGATCGCGATGGTGGTGCTGGCCGCGCTGATCGCGGTCATCGTGGTGCTGCTCGCCTCCAACTCCGGCGGCGAACTGCTCGACTGGGGCGTCGACACCTGGAACCGCCTCTCGGTTCGGGCCGAGGGCCTCCTACAAGACCTGTCGAACACTCAGGGGCGGTAATGATCTCACTGCGCCAGCACGCGACCTCCCTCGTGGCCGTCTTCCTCGCGCTCGCCATCGGCGTGGTGCTCGGCTCGCAGACGCTCGCCGCGGACCTGCTCTCCGGACTGCGCGCGGACAAGACCGAACTGCGTCAGCAGGTCGACGCGCTCGGCGAACAGAACCGCCATCGCACCGACCAGCTCGACGCCGCCGACCGGTTCATCGCGGGCTCCGCGGACCGCATTCTGGGCGGCGCACTCGGCGCTCGCTCGGTCGTAATCTTCACCACTCCGGACGCGGACGCCGCCGATATCGAGGCGGTGTCGAAGGGCATCCAGACCGCGGGCGCGACGGTGGCGGGCCCGATCGCGCTGACCGACGCGTTCACCGACGCGACCGAGGGCGACCGGCTGCGCACCGCGATCACCAACGTCATCCCGGCTGGCGCGCAGCTGCGCACCGGCGGCGTCGACCAGGGCAGCATGGCGGGCGATCTGCTCGGCCTGGTGCTGCTGCTCGATCCGGCCACCGCGCAACCGCGCAGCACCCAGCAGGAGCTGAGCCTGGTGCTGGAGACCCTGCGCGGCGGCGGCTTCCTCGCCTACGGCGACACGCCGGTGCAGCCCGCCCAGCTCGCGGTGGTGGTGACCGGCAACGGCGCGAAAGCCGCGGAGAACAGCCAAGGTTCGAATCTGGCCCGGTTCGCGGGCGGACTGCGCGGGCGCGGCGCGGGCGTGGTGCTCGCGGGCCGTTCCGGCGCGGCCGAGGGCGCGGGACCGATCGCGTCCGCCCGGTCCGACGCGACGCTGGCCACCACCCTGACCACCGTGGACAATCTGAATCGGGAGATCGGCAGGGTCACCGCCGTCCTCGGGCTCAGCGAACAGCTCAACGGCGGCGCGGGGCGATACGGCACCGGCGCGAAGGCGACCTCGCTCACCCTCGCCGCGCTGCCGGGCTGAACTCGCGGACCGCCGCTATCCCGCCGCACGTGCGGACGCCGCCGGGCGATCCCGCTCACAGTCGCAGACCCGCCGCTCTGACCGAGTTCTGGCGATCGGTCAGCAAACGTGCGTGGCGTTCGTTTCACCGGGCTCGGACGTGTTACCGTGAAGACCCGTGGGTCAAACACGGATTCAGACGCGAACCGCTACCAAACACATCTTCGTCAGCGGTGGTGTCGCCTCCTCATTGGGTAAAGGCCTTACCGCTTCGAGCCTCGGTCAGCTGCTGACGGCGCGCGGTCTGCGCGTCACCATGCAGAAACTCGACCCTTATCTGAACGTCGATCCGGGCACCATGAATCCGTTCCAGCACGGAGAGGTGTTCGTGACGGAGGACGGCGCCGAGACCGATCTGGACGTCGGCCACTACGAGCGATTCCTCGACCGGGACCTGTCCCGCGACGCGAATGTGACCACGGGGCAAATCTATTCGTCGGTGATCGCCAAGGAGCGCCGCGGCGAGTACCTGGGCGACACGGTGCAGGTGATCCCGCACATCACCGACGAGATCAAGAGCCGCATCCTCGCGATGAGCGGCCCCGATCTGCAGGGGCAGACGCCCGATGTGGTGATCACCGAGATCGGCGGCACCGTCGGCGACATCGAGTCGCAGCCCTTCCTGGAGGCCGCCCGGCAGATCCGCCACGACGTGGGCCGCGACAACGTCTTCTTCCTGCACGTCTCGCTGGTGCCGTACCTGGCGCCCTCGGGCGAGCTGAAGACCAAGCCGACCCAGCACTCGGTGGCCGCGCTGCGCAACATCGGCATCCAGCCCGACGCGCTGATCCTGCGCTGCGACCGCGAGGTGCCGCAGGCGCTCAAGAGCAAGATCGCGCTGATGTGCGACGTCGACGTGGACGCCTGCATCTCCACCCCCGACGCTCCCTCCATCTACGACATCCCGAAGGTGCTGCACCGCGAGGGCCTGGACGCCTACGTGGTGCGCAGGCTCGGCCTGCCGTTCCGCGACGTGGACTGGACCGTGTGGGGCGACCTGCTCGATCGCGTGCATCAGCCGCGCGAGGAGGTCGAGGTCGCGCTGGTCGGCAAGTACGTCGACCTGCCCGACGCGTACCTGTCCGTCACCGAGGCGCTGCGCGCGGGCGGGTTCGCCTCGCGCGCCAAGGTGAAGATCCGCTGGGTGCCCTCCGACGAATGCGAGACCGAGTCCGGCGCGGCGGCCGCGCTGCGCGACGTGGACGCGGTGCTGATCCCCGGCGGCTTCGGCATCCGCGGCATCGAGGGCAAGGTCGGCGCGATCCGCTTCGCCAAGACCAGGAAGATCCCGCTGCTCGGGCTGTGCCTCGGCCTGCAGTGCGTGGTGATCGAGGCGGCCCGCTCGGTCGGCCTCGCCGATGCCAACTCGGCCGAGTTCGAGCCGGACACCACGCACCCCGTCATCTCCACCATGGCCGACCAGAAGGACGTCGTGGCGGGCGAGGCCGATCTCGGCGGCACCATGCGCCTCGGCGCGTACCCGGCGACCCTGGAGAAGGGGTCCGTCGTCGCGCAGGCCTACGGCGCCGAGCACGTGTCCGAGCGGCACCGGCACCGCTACGAGGTGAACAACGCCTACCGCGACAAGATCGGCACCAGCGGTCTGAAGTTCAGCGGCACCTCGCCCGACGGGCACCTGGTCGAGTTCGTCGAGCTGCCCGCCGACGTGCACCCGTTCTTCGTCGCCACCCAGGCGCACCCGGAGCTCAAGAGCCGCCCGACCCGCCCGCATCCGCTGTTCGCGGCGCTCATCGCGGCGGCGCTGAAATACAAGCTGGCCGAACGGCTTCCGGTGGACATCCCCGGCGAGGAACTGGCGAACGCGGAATAGGCATCGAAGTGAGCGACAGAGGGGGAGATGTGCCGGGACGTCACGAATTCGAGACCGTCGCGAGCAAGACGCTCTACACCGGCGCGATCCTGGCGCTGCGCCAGGATCGGGTGGCGATGCCCGGCGGGCACGTGGTGGAACGCGAGGTCGTCGAGCACCACGCCGCCGTCGCGGTGGCCGCGATCGATGACGACGACAACATCGTGCTGATCCGCCAGTACCGGCACCCGCTCGGCGCCCGGCTGCTCGAGCTGCCCGCGGGCCTGCTCGACATTCCCGGCGAGGACCCGCTCGCGGCGGCGAAGCGGGAACTCGCCGAGGAGACCGGGCTCGCCGCGCGGGAATGGGCGGTCCTCGTCGACGTGGCGCTCTCGCCGGGGTTCACCGACGAGGCGCTGCGGGTCTACCTGGCCAGCGGGCTGTACGACACCGACCGGCCGGACCCGGAGTTCGAAGAGGCGGATCTGGAACTGGTCCGGATGCCGGTCACCGAGGCGGTGCGCGCGGCGCTGGCCGGGGAGATCACCAACGCCACCGCGGTGGCGGGCGTGCTCGCCCTCGTGGCGGCGCGCTCCGGCGACACGCCGCTACGACCCGCCGAGGCGCCGTGGCCTGGACAACCCACCGCGCTGCTGCGGCGTAAAGCGGCGCCGCCGCCGGAAAGCTGACAGGATTCGAGGGTGATCGCGCGCGAGATCGACTCCTACCTCGACCATCTCGCTGTCGAGCGCGGAGCCGCGCGCAACACCCTCGGCGCCTATCGCCGCGATCTCGATCGCTATCGCGACTTCCTGATCGGGCGCGGCGTCACCGAATTGGATCGTGTCGCCGAATCCGATGTCGCCGAGTTCACCGTCGCCCTGCGCGCCGGTGGCGAGCAGCATCCGCCGCTGGCCGCGAGCTCGGTGGCGCGCGCGTTGATCGCGGTGCGTGGACTGCACCGCTTCGCCGCGGCCGAGGGACTCACCAGAACCGATGTCGCGCACGCGGTGAAACCGCCCGCGCCGGGTAGGCGGCTGCCCAAGGCACTGCCCTACGACAAGGTGCTGCGCCTGCTGGAGGCGGCGGGTGGCGGCGCCATCGCGGACGAGGAACAGAACGCGGTCGACGGAGGACCGCGCGGGCTGCGCGACCGCGCCCTGCTGGAACTGCTCTACTCCACGGGCGCGCGCATCTCCGAGATGGTCGGCCTCGACGTCGACGATCTCGACACCGACGACCGCGCCGTCGTCCTGCGCGGCAAGGGCGGCAAACAACGCATGGTGCCGATCGGCCGTCCCGCGCTGTCGGCGGTGGACGCCTATCTGGTGCGCGGGCGTCCGACACTGGCCGCGGCGGGCAAGAACGTCGCGGGCGCGCTGTTCCTGAACGCGCGCGGCGGGCGGCTGTCCCGCCAGAGCGCTTGGCAAGTCCTGCAGACCGCGGCGGAACGCGCGGGAATCGGCGCGGCCGTCTCGCCGCACACCCTGCGGCACTCGTTCGCGACGCACCTGCTCGACGGCGGCGCCGACGTGCGCGTGGTGCAGGAACTGCTCGGCCACGCCTCCGTGACGACCACCCAGATCTACACGCTGGTCACCGTGAACACGCTGCGCGAGGTGTGGGCGACCGCCCATCCGCGCGCCCGCTGAGCCGCGCGCGTCGCCGTCGACCGCTCGTCGCCGACCCGGACAGCGGGTATCGTCCGAAATCGAAGTGCTTCCGGCAGCTCGGTCGTGACACGTGCGGCGAGTCGGGGTGGGAGAGCATCGCGACAGCAACGCGGGTGTCGCGTGTCCGAGCGCGGGTCTCGCGCGGTCAAGCGGTAGCGTCTACCGAGAGCTGGACCGTACGAAAGCGAGGTCGGGCCCGATCGGCCTCGCTAGGCTCGGCGAGGCAACGGGCAGGAACGTCTAAGGAGCAGCGGATCGTGACGACAGCCGGCGCGGCGGAGCCGCCGATGGGTGCTGGGGCGCAGCCGCTTACGGGGCCCCGGTCGGACGGGTACTCGGACGCCGCGGCGGAAACGCTGTGGGACAGCGGGGTCGAGCCCGTTCCGGAGAGCCCGGAACTGGGACCGACCGGACGCCCACTGCGCCTGGTGCCCGACCCGCCGCCGGTCGCCCGGCACGGCGAGGCGCTCATCGTGGCCATGTGCAACCAGAAGGGCGGAGTCGGCAAGACGACCTCCACCATCAATCTCGGCGCGGCACTGGCCGAATACGGCCGCCGCGTGCTGCTGGTCGATTTGGATCCGCAGGGCGCGCTCTCGGCCGGACTCGGCGTCGCCCACCACGATCTCGACCTCACGGTGCACAACCTGCTCGTCGGCAGCCGCACCTCCATCGACGACGTGCTGATGCGGACCAAGGTCGAGAACATGGACCTGCTGCCGAGCAACATCGATCTCTCGGCCGCGGAGATCCAGCTCGTCAACGAGGTCGGCAGGGAGCAGACCCTCGGCCGCGCACTGGAACCCGTGCGCGACCGCTACGACTACATCCTCATCGACTGCCAGCCCTCGCTCGGCCTGCTCACCGTCAACGCGCTGGCCTGCTCCGACGGCGTCATCATTCCGATGGAGTGCGAGTACTTCTCGCTGCGCGGGCTCGCGCTGCTCAACGACACCGTGGAGAAGGTGCGCGACCGGCTGAACCCGCGGCTGAGCCTGTACGGCATCGTGGTCACCATGTTCGATGCCCGCCTACTACATTCGCGCCAGGTGATGGCGCGTGTCGTCGAGGTCTTCGGCGAGCTGGTCTACGACACCGCCATCGCGCGCACCGTCCGCTTCCCGGACGCGAGCGTGGCCGGTGAACCCATTACCACGTGGGCGCCGAAATCCGGTGGCGCCGAAGCGTATCGGTCGATGGCGCGGGAAGTCATCCACCGGTCCGGCCGGTGAGCGAGGCAGCGGACCCCGCACGAACGACGACTACGCAGACGATCGGCCCGCACGTTGTCGCGCGGGGCGATTCGGACGAGCCGCGTGAACCCGCGGAATTCGGCGATGCGGTGCGACCGGACGATGCCGCGGAGTCGAGTGATGCCGCGGAGCCGCGTGATTCGACGACCACGGGCGATGCCGAGCAGGGCGGATCCGGTTTCCGGCTCAAGCTCAGCAATTTCGAGGGGCCGTTCGACCTGCTGCTCACCCTGATCAGCTCGCGCAAGCTGGACGTCACCGAGGTGGCGTTGCATCAGGTCACCGACGAGTTCATCGCCTACACCAAGGCGATGACCGCGAGCATGAACGAGCAGAGCGGGCTGCGCGCGGACAAGATCCTCGACCAGACCACCGAATTCCTGGTCGTCGCCGCGACCCTGCTCGACCTGAAGGCCGCGCGGCTGCTGCCCTCCGGTGAGGTCACCGACGCCGAGGATCTGGAACTGCTGGAGGCGCGCGACCTGCTGTTCGCCCGGCTGCTCCAGTACCGGGCGTTCAAGCAGGTCGCCGAATTGCTCGGTGAACTGGAGGCGGTCGCGCTGCGCCGCTATCCGCGCTCGGTCGGCCTGGAGGAGCGGTTCGCCGGTCTGCTGCCCGAGGTTACGCTGGGAGTCGACGCGGCCGGATTCGCCGATATCGCCGCCGCGGCGTTCCGCCCGCGCCCGACGCCTGAGGTCGGGCTGGACCACCTGCACGCGCACGCCATCTCGGTCGCCGAGCAGGCCGCGCTGGTGCTGGAACGACTGAAGGCGCGCGGCGCGGGCGGGTGGACGACGTTCGCCGAGCTGGTCGCCGACTGCGAGATGCCGGTGCAGATCGTGGCGCGCTTCCTCGCGCTGCTCGAGCTGTACCGGGGCAAGACCATCGAGTTCGACCAGCCCGATCCGCTCGGACCGCTCGCGATCAGCTGGATCGGCGAGCCCGAGGACGGAGCACCGGCGCAGGCCGTGACGATCGAGGAGGACTACGGGTGACGGACTCGACCATCGACACCGCCGCCGACGGTGCGGTAACCGACAGCGCGGCTCGATCTCGCGGGAGCGACGCAGTGGTGTCCGACACCCCCGAGACCCTCGACGACGCCGAATTCCGCTCCGCGCTGGAGGCGATGCTGCTCGTCGTCGACGCTCCCGCCCCGGTAGAACAGCTGGCCGCGGCCTTGGACGACACCACCGAACGGGTGGAGTCGGTGTTGCGCGCGATGTCGGCGGAGCTGACCGCGCGCGGCAGCGGCATCGATCTGCGTTTCGTCGGCGACGGGTGGCGCTTCTATACTCGCAGCGAGTACGCACCGTACGTGGAGCGCGTACTGCTCGACGGCGCCAGGACCAAATTGACGCGGGCGGCGTTGGAGACATTGGCGGTGGTGGCCTACCGCCAACCGGTGACCAGGACCAGGGTGAGCGCCGTTCGCGGCGTGAACGTCGACGGCGTGATGCGCACGCTGCTCGCCCGCGGGCTGATCGCCGAGGCCGGGGTCGACCCGGAGACGAACGGCACGCAGTACCGCACGACCGAACTGTTCCTGGAACGGATCGGACTTGCCTCGCTGTCCGATCTGCCACCGCTGGCGCCACTGCTCCCGGGCGTCGACCTGATCGATGAGATCAACGAGAGCCTGGAAACGGACCCCCGTTACACCAGGTTGAGGAAACCCGCCGAGGCCGATTTGGATCTCGGCACCGAGGATTGACAGGACAGATGAATACTTCCGCTCGCCGAGATGGCACACCGGATCGTAGGAACAACAGCGGCCAGCCCGCCAGGGGCGGCGCCGCACGCAACGTAGGCGCCCGCGGCGCCAAGGCAGCCCAGCGCGGCGGAACCGCGCGCGGTGCCGCACCGTGGGGGTCGGACGACAGGGGCGGCGCACGGCGCGGCGCGGGAGGCGCGAGCCAGGGCGGATCCGCCCAGCGCGGCGCGGGCCAGCGCGGTTCCGGTCAGCGTGGGGCGGCGCAGCAGGGATCGAGCCATGGCGGTTCGGGTCAGCGGGGACGCGGCGGCTCCGGCCAGGGCGCTTCCACGCAGCGCTCCTCGTGGGGCCAAGGCGCGGCCAAGGCTCCGGCCGCTCGCAAGTCGAAGAATCCCAAGCCGCAGCGCCAGATCCCCGCGCAACCGCTGCTGAGCAACGCCAAGCCCGCACGCCGCCAGAACGTCGAGCCCGCGAACACCGAGGGCCCGGCCAAGCTGCCGTGGGGCGAGGGCGAGCGGCTGCAGAAGGTGCTCGCCAAGGCGGGCGTCGCCTCGCGGCGCGCGGCCGAGGAGATGATCGACCAGGGCCGAGTGGAGGTCGACGGCGCGATCGTGCGCGAGCAAGGCCTGCGCATCGACCCGCAGACGGCGGTGGTCCGGGTCGACGGAACTCGCGTCGTGGTTCGCGACGAACTGGTGCACGTCGCCCTCAATAAGCCGAAGGGCTGGCAGTCGACCATGTCCGACGATCTCGGCAGGCCCTGTGTCGGCGATATCGTCGCCGAGCGGATCGCGGCCGGACAGCGGCTGTTTCACGTCGGACGGCTCGACGCCGACACCGAGGGCCTGCTGCTGCTGACCAACGACGGTGACCTGGCGCACCGGCTCATGCACCCCTCCTTCGAGGTGTCCAAGACCTACCTCGCGACCGTCAACGGCGAGGTCAACAACAAGATCATCGGCAAGCGGCTGCGCGACGGCGTCGAACTCGAGGACGGCCCCGCCAAGGTGGACCGCTTCCAGGTGCTCGAACTCGGCGAGGGACGCTCGCTGGTGAAGATCGTGTTGCACGAGGGGCGCAAGCACATCGTGCGCCGACTGCTCGACGCGGTCGGCCATCCGGTGACCCGGCTGGTGCGCACCCATATCGGCCCGGTGGCGCTGGGCGATCAACGGCCGGGCACGCTGCGTGTCCTCGGCCGCGATGAAATCGGCAAACTCTACGAGGCGGTGTCGTTGTGAACGGTGTGGAGATTCCGGTCGAGGCTCCCGGTCGGCTGGCCGGCCGAGCTCCGCTGGTGGTCGCCATGGACGGGCCCTCGGGCACCGGGAAGTCCAGCGTCTCCCGGCGCCTCGCCACCCGGCTCGGCGCCCGCTACCTCGACACCGGCGCCATGTACCGGGTCGCCACCCTGCGGGTGCTGCGGACCGGCATCGAGCTCACCGACAGCGCGGCCATCGGCGCCGCGGTCAAGGAGCTGCCGCTGACGATCGGCACCGATCCCAGCCACGAGGTGATCGAGCTCGACGGCGAGGACGTGTCCGCCGAGATCCGCGGCGACGCCGTCACCAAGGCGGTCTCGGCCGTGTCCGCGGTGGCCGAGGTGCGCGAGCTGCTCGTCGCGTTGCAGCGCGAGATCACCGCGACAGCGCAACGCATCGTCGTGGAGGGCCGCGACATCGGCACCGTCGTGCTGCCCGACGCGGACGCCAAGATCTATCTGACCGCCTCCGCGGAGGCGCGCGCCGAACGGCGCAACCAACAGAACATCCAGGAAGGCCGCGGCGACGACTACGCGGCCGTGCTCGCCGACGTGCAGCGCCGCGACAACCTCGACTCCACCCGCAAGGTGTCCCCGCTGCGTCCCGCTGTGGACGCGGTGCTCGTGGACACCAGCGAGCTGAGCATGGACGAGGTCATCGACGAGCTGTACCACGTTGTCGCGCAGCAGATTTCGACAACGGGAGAGAATCGGTGACCGAGGACGTACTGGCCGGCGACGGCGTATGGAGCGACGAAACCGACTGGGAGATAGCCGATCTCGAGGGTGAGCAGGAGGGTGAGGAGCACCTCGCCATGCCGACGCTCGCGGTGGTCGGGCGTCCGAACGTGGGCAAGTCCACGCTGGTGAACCGAATTCTCGGCCGCCGCGAGGCCGTCGTCGAGGACGTCCCCGGCGTCACCCGCGACCGCATCTCCTACGAGGCGAGTTGGTCGGGTCGACGGTTCCTGGTGCAGGACACCGGCGGCTGGGAGCCCGACGCCAAGGGCTTGCAGCAGCACGTCGCTCGTCAGGCCGAGGTGGCCATGGCGACCGCTGACGCGATCCTGCTCGTGGTCGACGCGACCGTCGGGGCGACCGCGACCGACGAGGCCGCGGTGAAGAAGCTGCGCCGGTCGAAGATCCCGGTCATCCTGGTCGCCAACAAGGTCGACGACCAGCGCGTCGAGTCCGAGGCCGCGTCGCTGTGGTCGCTCGGGCTCGGCGAGCCGCGCATGGTCTCCGCCGCGCACGGCCGCGGCACCGGCGACCTGCTCGACGACGTGCTCGAGGTGCTGCCCGAGACGCCGCGCGAGGGCACCGGCGGCACCGGACCGCGCCGCGTCGCGCTGGTCGGCAAGCCGAACGTCGGCAAGTCCAGCCTGATGAACAAACTGTCCGGCGACGAGCGCTCGGTGGTGCACGATGTCGCGGGCACCACCGTCGATCCGGTCGACTCGCTCGTCGACCTGGGCGGCAAGATCTGGAAATTCATCGACACCGCGGGTCTGCGCCGCAAGGTCGCCAACGCCAGCGGCACCGAGTTCTACGCCTCGCTGCGCACCAAGTCGGCGCTGGAGGCCTCCGAGGTGGCGATCATGCTGATCGACGCCTCGCAGCCGATCACCGAACAGGACCTGCGGGTGATCAGCCTGGTCGCCGACTCCGGGCGTGCGCTGGTGCTCGCCTTCAACAAGTGGGACCTGGTCGACGAGGACCGCCGTCTCCAGTTGGAGAAGGAAGTCGATCGCGAACTGGTCCGGGTGCCGTGGGCCCAGCGCGTCAACATCTCCGCGCACACCGGTCGCGCCGTGCAGAAGCTCGTGCCCGCCATGGAGACCGCGCTGGAATCCTGGGACAAGCGCATTTCCACGGGCCGCCTGAACACCTGGCTCAAGGAAGTCGTCGCGGCCACCCCGCCGCCGATGCGCGGCGGTCGTCTGCCGCGCGTCCTGTTCGCGACGCAGGCCTCCACCCGGCCGCCGACCTTCGTGCTGTTCACCACCGGCTTCCTGGAGGCGGGCTACCGCCGCTTCCTGGAGCGTCGTCTGCGCGAGGAATTCGGCTTCGACGGGTCGCCGGTGCGGATCTCGGTGCGTGTGCGGGAGAAGCGCGAGCGGAAGAAGTAGTCGAAGGCGTCGCGGGCCCAGTCGTGGTGGCGGATCGACCAGATCCGCACCGGCCTCACATGACAGCCCCATACGGTTGGGGAGTGGACGCGGGTGACGCTGGGCAGATGACGGATGGCGGCGCTACACGGCGCTGGCGGGGCATCGCCGCGCTGAGCCCAGGGCGACTGGCGATCGTCGGCCGGATCGGCACCGCCGCTCTGCACGCGCATCACTCGGTGCAGGTCATCGTCGCGGACGAGAACATGGTGCTCGCCGATGCCGCGGGGGAGCGGGTGGCCTGCCGCGCGGCCGTCATCCCACCGGATGTCGCCCACGCGGTGATTCACGGTGCGCCACGTGGGGCTGTGGTGCACCTGGATCCGGAGTCGGTGCCGGGTGCGCGGTGGGCGACGGTGGCGCGACCCCGCGAGACGGCGCGCGGATGGGCTTGCGCGGCAGCGGAATTGGGGTTGGAAGCCGCCGTGGACCGGTTGCGGCTCGAGCAGTTCTTCAGCCGATCATGGCCCGCCGCAGCAGGTGCTGTCGAACGGTCGATCAGCGAACCGAGTGCCGGTGAGCCGTCGCCCCGTGGATCTGGTGAAGCGTCACGGGACGAACTGGCTGCTGGCGCTCCGGAGGTCGATGAGGTCGGCGGCGGATTGCGCGTCGTGCGGCACATGGCCGAATGCTCGCCCGGCAAGGCGAGTGCTGGCGAACGGTCGTCCGGTGCGGCGAGTGCTGGTGAGCGGCCGCCCGGTGGGTGGGGAGCTGGTGAGCCGTCGTCTGGCGAGGCAGGTGCTGTTCGAAGGCCGCAGGCGTCACTCAGTGATGAAGCGACCGCCTTCGTCGGCTGGGTGTGGTCGGCGTTCGAGTCGGGATCGGAGGCGGAGTGGCTGCGCGGCGGCGCGGGGGAGGCGGTGCGCCATCCCGCGGTGGCCGAGGTGCTGCGGCTGCTGCCGGAGCGAATCGCCGCGGGTCCGGTGCGGCTGGCCGACCTGGCCCGCGCCGTCCATCTGTCGGAAAGTCGTCTCGCGCATGTCTTCTCGGCCGAACTCGGTCTGCCGTTCCGTCCGTACCTGCGCTGGCTGCGAATCCAGCGCGCTGTCGAACTGCTCGCCGCGGGCCACTCGCTCACGGACGTGGCGCACGAGGCGGGCTTCGCCGACAGCGCACATTTGACCCGCGTCTGCCGCGCCATGTTCGGCGCTCCCCCTTCCCAATTCGGCGACCTCGACTGGCGAGGCGCCCTCCGTTGACGGCAGCGCCGCACCCCTCGGAGACCTGCCTTCGGTCAGCGGAGCAATTCGTCTGCCAGCAGCGCCCCGGGATCGGTTGCGCTGCAGGCGAAGCCGCCGCCGCACCGCGAATCCTGAACTCCCGGAACGAGCTCAGCGTCACGCCCGATCCGGAAGGCGCGGTCAGGACTTGGACACCGGGCAGCCGTGGGCCAGTGGGCTCAGCAGCTGGTTGTTGTCGTAGAAATGCTCGAGCTCGAGGATGCGCAAATCCTCACTGACCCTGGCGATTGTGACGCCGAACATCTCGATCGTCGCTCCGGTGGGCTGGTGCTCCCGGTACGGCCCGTCGTAGCGGCCCCAGTGCCGCCAGCGGAAGCTGACGGTGGGCGGGCCGGACAGCACCTCCAGCACCTCCCAGAAGAAGCCGTTCGGGAAGGCGGTGTGGAAGATCTTGTGTGAGCTGTCGAAGGTCTCGGCTGCGGCCTCATAGTAAGGGTTGTCGCCGATCAGGATGTTGTAGCTGCCGATCCGCGCGAATTCCTCCGCGTCCTGCCACGGACCGCCGTTCACCCGGCCGCGGTAGTGCTCGGCCACCAGTGACACCCATGTCGCCGGATCCTTCTTGTGCGAGACCTCCATCTCGAAGACCCGCACCAGATCCTCGACGATCGCTTCCAGCGATCCCGGTGCGTGTTCGGTGATCCGCTCGCGCGGCACGATCTCATCGGTCAGGCGGTAGTCCGGTGCGCCGGTGCGCCAGTCCTCGGCCGCGGCGGCCGCGACCACGGCATCACGGCCGCGCAACCACAGCGGCGTTTCGTCCGTGGGTGTCGAATCAGTTGTCTCAACTGTCATTTCGGTTCTCATCCCGTTGAAGCTTCTGGACGTGACGACCGTAACAGTCGGTCGATAAGTTGTCGCGGCATCTCGACTGCGCAGAGTAGCTCGAATGCTGTTGGGCTTCTGCGATATTCGTGTGCAGGAGTTCGTGCAACCCGCCACAGCGAGGCATCGTTGCGCAGGGTTGCGGACCCGGCCGCGGGTCATCGGATTCCGCGGTGGTCGACGCCGCGGAGAAATTGCTGCCGGTGACCGTCGGCGGCCCGGAGTCGCATTACTCCGCTTCCCAATTCGGCGAAATCGACTGGCGAGGCGCCGTCCATTGACGGCAGCGCCGCCGACCAGGCGGTAGTCGGACATCGTCGAGTTACTCGCGCACCTGAGCGTTCGTGGTGGAATGCGTCTCACCGCTGTCCACGCCCAGGCCCGCGAGCAGGCGCAGCCCATCCTCGGTGGGGCTGCCGGGGGCCGCGGAGAGCACCAGCAGCTCCATGCCGGATTCGTCCGGTAGTGCGAAGTTCTCGTGGTGCAGTTCCAGCGGCCCGACCAGCGGGTGCCGGTACGCCTTGCGGCCATGTGTGCGGGCGCGCACGTCCGCGCGGGCCCAGAGGCGGCGGAATCGCTCGCTGCCCATCGCCAGCTCGCCGATGAGCGAGGCCAGGCGGGGATCCTCGGGGTATTTGCCCGCGGCCAGGCGCAGGTGCCCGACCACGTCGAGGGTGCAATTCTCCCAGTCCGCGTACAGGCCGCCCTCGGTCTCCTCGAGGAAGATGTGCCGGGCGGTGTTCAGGCCCGGCATCGGCCGACCGTAGAGGAGCCTGGCGAGACGGTTCCCGGCGAGCACGTCCAGGCGGTGGTCCATGATCAGCGCGGGTGCGTCGGCGACCAGGTCGAGGACGCGCAGCAACTCTGGCCGGACCCGCCCGACCGGCGCCTTAGCGCGGCGGCGGCGCTGCCGGGCGAGCCGGTAGAGGTGCTCGCGTTCGGTCTCGTCGAGGCCGAGGACGCGGGCGAGCGCGTCGAGGACCTGGTCGGACGGCTGGGTCGCGCGGCCCTGCTCCAGGCGTACGTAGTAGTCGACGCTGACTCCGGACAGGTGCGCGACCTCTTCGCGGCGCAGCCCTTCGACCCGGCGGTGCCTATCGGTGGGGATGCCGACGGACGCGGGGTCGACCCGCGAACGCCGGGTCCGCAGGAAGCCCGCAAGATCGTCCATGCCCCCAGTATCGCCTCGATGGTGGCCGTGAAGGTGGTCCTGCTGTTACCAGGAAGTCCCGTCCGATGGAAGACGCGCCCCTGAACGCCGGGCGCCGCGGCGCCCAGGATCGAAGGCATCCGATCCGAAGGAGTTCCCATGAAGACACTGATCGTCCACGCCCACCCGGAGCCGAGGTCGCTGAACAGCTCGCTGAAGGACCTCGCGGTGTCCACCTTGGAGACCGCCGGGCACGAGGTGCGGGTGAGCGATCTGTACGCGATGAACTGGAAGGCGGTCGTGGACGCCGCGGACTATGGCCCCGACGCTTCGAGTCCGCTGAAGGTCGCACGGGACTCGGGTCGGGCCTTCGACGCCGGGACGCTCACCGCGGACGTCCGAGCCGAGCAGGAGAAGCTGCTGTGGGCCGACACGATCATCTTCCAGTTCCCGCTGTGGTGGTACACGATGCCCGCGATCCTCAAAGGTTGGGTGGATCGGGTGTTCACCTACAACTTCGCGTACGGCGTCGGCGAGCACAGCGACACCAGGTACGGCGATCGCTTCGGCGAAGGCACCCTCGCGGGTAGGAAGGCCTTGCTGTCGGTGACCGTCGGCGGCCCGGAATCGCATTACGCCGCTCGCGGGATCAACGGCCCCATCGATGACCTGCTGTTCCCGATCCACCACGGCATCCTCTACTACCCGGGCATCGAGTCGCTGCCGCCGTTCGTGCTGTACGGCGCGGACCGGATCACCGGCGAGGACTACCCGGACGTCGCCAAAGCTTGGGAGCAGCGCCTGCTCACTCTGGAGTCGACCGAGCCGATCGCGTTCCGGCGGCAGAACTTCGGTGACTACGAGATCCCCTCCCTGCACCTGAAGGAGGGACTGGAGCCCGCGGGCCGCACGGGTTTCGGGCTGCACGTGTGCCCCTGACCTCCGGCGACGCGAAGGACGAGCTGGGAGGAGCCGCCCGAAGGCCGTGGCGAGTGCGGCACCTGCCAGGGTGTGCGTGGCCGGCACGAGGGTGGAAGGCGGCTATTCGGCGAGCGCCGATCGCAGGTGTTCGTAACCCGGTGCCAGGCAGCGGATCCGCGCTGCGAGTTCGGCATCGTTGCCGGTTACCAGCGAGTACTGGAGACTGCCGACAATGCGTGACTGTTCGACGGCGATGGTCGCCGCCCGGTGGCGGCCCACGCTCGACAGGCTCACCGCGGCGTCGGCCAAGCGGCGAGCGCCGACACGTATGCCGAACGCTTCCAGTAGGTCTCGGACGTGCGGCGGAAGTCCCGCGTCGACCAGTTCGGCGATCCGCTCCGCGGAGTCTGCCGCGCCCGTCAGCCAGCGGACCGCTTTCGGCAATGCCTTCTCCAATGCCGCCTCGATGGAAACGGGACGTGCACGGACGAATTCCGACCGCATGATGAAAGGGCCGTCGGCGTAGGCGATCTCGTCCGCCCGCCACGCCACCGCGAGATCGGCGGCGGGCAGCGTCGCGTACGGATGACCCTGAGGGTCGTGCAGGACAACGACATCCGCCTCCATCGCGAGCGCCACGACATAGTGGTCCGCACCGATAGCCGCGCGGGAGCCTGGCCGGTAGCTCAGCAACCCCATGTCGAGCGGACCTACCAGGACCGGGCCGTGCTCGAGCGCGGCGCGGAGCCGGTTCACGGCGTCGGCGGCGGACCCGCCCTTCCTGCGCGCGCACCGCCATCCCAGCAGATCGATCGCCGCGTCCAGGCCGATCTCCGGGTGCCAGCCGACCGGATCGAAGTACGGTTGCTCGCGTTCCACCTGCGCGCCGAACGGCGCTCCGGTCAGGGTCTCGATCACCCCGACCGGTGGTGCGTGCTCGCCGAGCAGCATGGCGAGGGAGTTGCTGTAGCAGTAGGGGCCGGAGCCGATGTAGGGATGCATGGGCCCAGCCAACGACCTAGCACGGTGTGAGAGTCAAGCAGCAGGTTTGTTCAAGACTTCGGCCCGGATGATCGACGAGGCTCGATGGCGAGACATTCCCGCTCTTCCAGGAGGAAACCGTGGCTCCGATGCCGCCCACCGTCCGCACCGCCTTCGAGGACGAACTGCGTTCGGCAAGCGCCGCAACAGATCTCGACGACATGTGGCGCGCGTTGGAGCGCGCGCACATTCTGTCCCAGCGCTGGCCGTGGCCGCACACCCGCGCGCACTGGCACATGCTGCGGCTGGCGTTGCGATGCCGCGACAGGAAGGAGGCGCTGGGCCAGGTGGTCCGGCTGTCGGGCGCGGGTCTCGGCTCGGCGGTCGGCAGGGTGCCGATCGGCAACACCGGTCGCGCCACCGTCGGCATCTTCCAGCCCATGCCGATCCCGGCCGACCTGGCGGCGATCCTCGAGGCGGGCGAGACCGCGCGCACCTAGCCGAATGCCTACTACGGCCTGTCGTTTTGGGCGTAGGATGGCGGCAGTTGGTCGTCACGAGCTCAGGGGAGGTCGGACATGCGAGCGGTAGAGCGTATTCGGAACCATTCGCGGACCCTGCGACGGGCCAAGCGCCATCGCACGGATCTGGTCGGCTGGCTGGCGCGCAGACCGCAGCTGCTGGCGAGCACGGCGTTCTACGAGACGATGCTGATCTTCGCCAACCGCCTCGACCCGCGGCTCAAAGAGCTGGCCGAACTGAAGGCCGCGGGCTTGGTGAACTGCGAGTTCTGTCTCGACATCGGCTCGGCCATCGCGCAGAGCAGCGGGCTCACCGAGCGGCAGATCACCGATCTGCCGCGCTACCGGACCAGCGACGCCTACACCGAGCTGGAGAAGCTGGTCATCGCCTACGCTGAAGCCGTCACGGCGACCCCCGCGATCGAGCTGGACGAGTTGCGCGAGCAACTGCTGACCCATCTCACCAAGGCGCAGCTCGCCGAGCTGGCCACCGCCATCGCCTGGGAGAACCAGCGCGGCAGGCTCAACCAGGCGCTCGGCGTGCGGCCCACCGGCATGTCCGAGGGCATGGCGTGTGCGATTCCCGAGTCCCGATTGGGCTGACCGGAGTGCCGGACGGGCCGACCCGGCCGCGCCTGGCATCATCCGACCATGGTCATTCCCAGCGCGCTGCCGGAACGTCCGTCCGGGACCCCCTTCCAGACGGGGTGGCCGGTTCGTCTCGCCGACACCGACAGACAACAGCGGCTTCGCCTCGACGCCGTGGCCCGCTACCTGCAGGACATCGGCTTCGAACATCTCGACGCGGTGGAGGACGGCGATACCCACCGCGGCTGGGTGGTGCGCCGCACGGTGATCGACGTGCTCAAGCCGGTGGTGTGGGGAGAGCGGGTGACCCTGCACCGCTGGTGCTCGGCGCTGTCGAACCGCTGGTGCAACATGCGCGTGCAAATCTTCGGCAGTGCGGGCGGTCTGATCGAGACCGAGGCCTTCCTGATCCACTTCGGCATCGAGAGCGGCGTGCCCACCAGGATGAGCGACCGCTTCATGGCGCCGATGCTGGCCAGCACCGCCGAGCATCGCCTGCGCTGGCAGGCCGCCCTCACCGACCCGATGCCCGACCTGACGGCGGCCGATGTCGAGGTGCTGCCTTTCCCGCTCCGGGTGGCCGACATCGACATGCTCGACCACGTCAACAACGCCGTCTACCTCGGCGCGCTCGAGGAGTTGCTGACTCGGCACAGCGACCTGATCTCGGCCGCGCACCGGGTGGTCATCGAGTACGCCAAGCCGCTCGAGTCGCGCGACGAGGTCAGGGTGATCGGCCGTCGGGTCGGCGACACCCTGGACGCCTGGCTCGCCGTCGGCGACGACGCCCGCGCGGTCGCTCGCGTCACCCCGCGCTGAGCGGACGGGAGTGACGATGCGGTCTCGGGCTCCGCGGAACCCGTGACCGAGATCCTTAGGTGAGCTAACGTGTCGAGAGGACCGGGTGGCTCATCGTGGAGGCGTACCTATGGCGGACTTGGCACGTGCCGCGCGACAAACCGAGCGAGTGGCGCGGTTGTACGCCGAGCACCGGCAGATCCGAGACGCGAAACCGAGCGCGGAAATCAGCGCGACGATCCGGCAACCGGGGATGCGGTTACCGCGCATCGTCGAAACCCTCATGACCGGCTATGCCGATCGGCCCGCACTCGGCAGCCGGTCGGTGGAGCTGACCACCGACCCGCGGACCGGCCGCCGGACGACGCGTCTGCTGCCGTCCTTCGAGACCATCACCTATGGCGAGGTGTGGGCGCGCGTCGGCGCGGTCGCCGCCGATTGGCATCACGAGATCGGCTTGCGCGCGGGCGATTTCGTCGCCGTCCTCGGTTTCACCAGTGCCGAGTACACCATCCTGGATCTGGCCTGCGTGCACGTCGGCGCTGTCGCGGTGCCGTTGCAAGCCAGTGCGCCCGTCACGCAGCTGCGCTCCATTCTCGCCGAGACCGCGCCGCGGATTCTCGCCACGAGTCTGGATCTGCTCGACCACGCCGTGGACTGTGTGCTCGACGGCCATACTCCTGATCGCTTGATCGTCTTCGACTACCAGCATGGCGGCGACGATCAGCGCGAGGCGCTGGCAGCCGCCCGCCGTCGACTGGCCTCGACCCCGATCGTGATCGACACTTTCGACGACGTCATCGTTCGCGGCCGCGGACACGCGCCCGCACCCCTGCACGATCCCGACGACGATCCGCTGACGCTGCTCATCTACACCTCGGGCAGCACCGGAACGCCGAAGGGCGCCATGTACACCGGCAGCTTGGTAACCGCGATGTGGCTGGCCCAGCCGGTGGTCTCGGCGATCAACCTCAACTACATGCCGATGAGCCACGTGGCGGGCCGGATGACGCTGCACGGCGTGCTCGCCCGCGGCGGCACGGCGTATTTCGCGGCGGCGAGCGACATGTCGACGCTGTTCGAGGACATCGCCCTGGTGCGGCCGACCGAATTGTTCTTCGTGCCGCGCGTGTGCGACATGGTCTTTCAGCGGTATCAGAGCGAATTGGACCGCGGGGGCCGGTGGCGGCGTCGCGTCCGCCGAGCTCGCGGAACAGGTGAAAAGCACACTGCGGCACGACTTCTTCGGTGGCCGCTACATGACCGCGATCTGCGGCAGCGCCCCGCTCGCCGCCGAGATGAAGACATTCCTGGAATCCGTGCTCGACCTGGATCTGCACGACGGTTACGGCTCGACCGAGGCGGGCGGAGGACTGGTCATCGACACCCTCGTGCGCAGGCCGCCGGTGCTGGACTACAAGCTCGTCGACGTCCCGGAACTCGGCTATTTCCAGACCGATTCGCCGCATCCGCGCGGCGAGCTGCTGCTGAAGACGACCGCGATGATCTCCGGGTACTACCGGCGCCCCGATCTGGACGCCGAGATCTTCGACGAGGACGGCTTCTACCGGACCGGCGACATCGTCGCCGAACTCGGCCCGGACCGCCTGGTCTACGTGGACCGTCGCAACAACGTGCTGAAGCTGTCTCAGGGCGAATTCGTGACGGTTGCCAAGCTGGAGGCCGTGTTCGCGGGCAGTCCGCTGGTGCGGCAGATCTTCGTGCACGGCAGCAGTGAACGGGCCTACCTGCTCGCGGTGATCGTGCCCACCGACGAAGCGCTGAACCGTTGGGAGGGGGCGGAACTCACCGCGGCGCTGAGCGAATCACTGCAACAGGTCGCCAAGGACGCGGAGCTGAACTCCTACGAGGTCCCGCGCGATTTCCTGATCGAGATCGAGCCGTTCAGCGCGGCGAACGGCTTGCTCTCCGGCATCGGAAAGCTCTTGCGCCCCAAGATGAAACAGCGATATGGCGCACGCCTGGAGCAGCTCTACGCCGACCTGGCGGCGGCCCAGAACGACGAATTACTCGCGCTGCGCCACGAGGCGGGCACGCGGCCGGTGCTGGAGATCGTCGGCCGGGCGACCCGCGCCCTGCTCGGGTGCGCGGGCGCGGACATCCGTCCCGACGCGCGTTTCGCCGATCTCGGCGGCGACTCGCTGTCGGCCCTTTCCCTGTCGAACCTGCTCGGCGACATCTTCGGTGTCGAGGTGCCGGTGGGCGTGGTGACCAGCCCGGCCAACGATCTGCGCAGGCTCGCCGACTACATCGACGCCGCCCACGAAACCGACAGGCGGCGGCCGACATTCGCGTCCGTGCACGGCGACGGCCCGCGGGTGACCGCCGCACAGCTGACCCTGGAAGCCTTTCTGGATCCGGCGACACTGGTGGCCGCGACCGACCTGACCCCGGCCGCCGGTCCGCCTCGGACGGTGCTGCTCACCGGAGCCAACGGCTACCTCGGCCGATTCCTCTGCCTGGAGTGGCTCGAACGGCTGAACAGCTCAGGGGGACAGCTGATCTGCCTGGTGCGCGGCACCGACGCGTACGCCGCGCGCCAACGGCTCGAGGAGTCTTTCGACACCGGCGACGCCGACCTGCTCGGCCGCTTCCGCGAACTGGCCGACGGCAACCTCGAGATCCTCGCCGCCGATATCGGTGAGCCGAATCTCGGTGTGGACGAAGCTACTTGGCGACGGCTTGCCGCCGAGGTCGATCTGATCGCGCACCCGGCGGCGCTGGTCAATCACGTCCTGCCGTACCGGCAGCTGTTCGGTCCCAACGTGGTCGGCACGGCCGAGCTGATCCGGCTGGCGCTCACCGCGCGCCGCAAGCCGATCACCTACCTGTCGACGGTGGCGGTCGCCGCGCAGATCGATCCGTCGAAGTTCGCCGAGGACGGCGACATTCGCGAGATGAGCCCCGTGCGCGTCCTCGACGAGAGTTACGCCAACGGCTACGGCACCAGCAAATGGGCGGGCGAAGTGCTGCTGCGCGAAGCCAACGACCGCTTCGGACTTCCGGTCGCGGTCTTCCGTTCGGACATGATCCTGGCGCACAGCCGGTACACCGGTCAGCTCAACCTGCCGGACATGTTCACCCGCTTGCTGCTCAGCCTGCTCGCCACGGGTATCGCGCCGCGATCGTTCTACCGGACCGACGCCGCCGGTCGGCCTCGTCGCGCCCACTACGACGGCCTGCCAGTGGATTTCACCGCCGCCGCAATCACCGCGCTCGGTGCCGCCGCCACCGACGGCTTCCGCACCTACGACGTGCTCAACCCGCACGACGACGGGATCTCCCTGGACACCTTCGTCGACTGGCTGATCGAGGCGGGGCACCCGATCCACCGCATCGCCGACTACGACGACTGGTTCATCCGTTTCGAATCCGGCCTGCGCGCCCTCCCCGAGCATCAGCGCGTCAACATCCTGCTGCCGCTGCTGCACGCGTTCCGGCGTCCGGCGCGGCCATTGCGCGGCGCGGCGCTGCCCGCCGAGCACTTCCGCGCCGCCGTCCGATCCCTCGGACTGCCCGACGCGGGGGACATCCCGCACCTTTCGCCGCGACTGATCGAGAAGTACGTGAGCGATCTGCGTCAGCACAAGCTGCTCTGATCGAAGATTCTTCGCGCCGACGGCTGATCGCCGCAGCACCGCGACCTGATAGGCGCAGCGCCGCAGGCTGATCGGCAAAGCGCCGCGCACCCAGCGTTCGGGTGCGCGGCGCCGTGTCGCTCGGATCAGGACCCCACGAACTGATCACCGGCGATCGACCGGGACGGCGCACCGTCCACGCCGACCGGAATGTCCCCTTCGAGCGTGGTCCGGTAGAGCACCCGGGTGACGCTCAGGTGATCGAGGTCGCTCGGAGCGAGATGGGCGGTGGACCGGTTGTCCCAGAACGCGAGACTGCCCTTCTGCCAACGGAACCGGACGGTGTAGGTGGGATCGGAAAGCTCGTCGAACAGCAGCTTCAGCACCGCGTCGCTCTGGCGCGGACTGAGTCCGGCAATCCTGGTGGTGAAGCCCGGATTGACGAACAGAATCCGCTCGCCGGTGACCGGATGCACCCGCACCACCGGGTGTTCGGTGACCAGCGGAGCCTTGGCCACCTTCTTCGCGTAGTCGCTGTCGGCCTGCCACGCGGGCTGCTTGCCGCCGAAGCGATGTTCGGCGCGCAGACCGTCGATGAAGTTCCTGAGCGACTCGGGCAGACCCGCGTAGGCGGCGGCCAGGTTCGTCCAGCTGGTGTCGCCGCCGCGCTCCGGTGCGATCTCCGCGCGCAGCAGCGAGGCGGCGGGCGGGTTGATCAGCGGCGAGACGTCGGTGTGCCAGTGATTGGTGTAGCTGAATTTCTTGACGCCGAAACGCTTCTCGTACAGGCGGCTGTCCACCGCGAGGATTTCCGGGAACTCGGTGGGCGCGTCGTCGTCGTACGGGTGCGAGGGCGTGACCGCGCCGAAACGCCGGGAGAAGGCGATCTGCTCGGCGTGGCCGATGTGCTGGTCGCGGAAGAACAGCACCTTGTGCTCGTGCAGCGCCGCGGTGATGTCGGCGACCTGCTGGTCGGTGAGGTCGGCGCGTAGATCGACGCCGGAGACCTCCGCGCCGATGTGCCCGGCGACGGGAGCGATGTGGACGATGGCGGTGGGGACTTCGCTGACGGCGGTCATGATCGTGTCTTTCGAAGAGGGATCGGAGGTGGGCGGCGGCAACGGCGACAGGTGCTGCTGCCGAGGCGCATGTAGTCGACTTCGAGTCGACGGATCAGCGGCATGACGTCGGCGAGGTCAGGCGGTCGCCCGCGTATCGGTTTGCGCGAACTGGCTTTCCACCGGTTCCAGTCCGTAGTGACCGCGCAGCGTGGTGGCCGTGTACTCGGTACGGAACAGCCCGCGTTGCTGGAGGATCGGCACCACCCGGTCGACGAAGTCGGTGAGGCCGCCGGGCAGGTACGGGGGCATGATGTTGAAGCCGTCGGCGGCGCCGTTCTCGAACCAGGTCTGCAGCTCGTCGGCGATCTGCTCCGGGGTTCCGGCGAAGGTGCGGTGCCCGCGCCCGCCACCGAGCTTGCCGATGAGCTGGCGCACCGTCAGTCGCTCGTGCTCGGCGAGTTCCTTGACGAGCGTGAATCGGCTCTTGCCGCCCTCGATCTCGCTCTCCTCGGGCAGCGGGGGCAGCGGCGCGTCCAGCGCGTGCGCGGTGAGGTCGACGCCGAGCAGCCCGGACAGCTGGCGCAGCGCGTAGTCGGGCGAGATCAGGTCGGTGAACTCCTGCTCGAGCGCGCGCGCTTCCTCTGCGGTGTCGGCGATGAACGGCACCAGGCCGGGCAGCACCTTCAGCTCGTCGGCCGAGCGCCCGTATTGGGGCAGCCGCGACTTCAGGTCGCGGTAGAACCGCTGCCCCTCCTCGAGTGTGCGCTGCGCGGTGAACACCGCCTCGGCGTGCTGCGCGGCGAAGTCCTTGCCGCTCTCCGAGGAACCGGCTTGCACCAGCAGCGGACGCCCCTGCGGACTGCGCGGCGAGTTGAGCGGTCCGCGGACGCGGAACCGCTCGCCCGCGTAATCGATGGTGTGCACCCGGTCCGGATCGGCGAACACACCGGTCTGCTCGTCGAGCACGATCGCCCCCGATTCCCAGCTGTCCCACAGCTGGATGGCGACGTCGACGAACTCCTGCGCGCGTTCGTAGCGGCGCGCGTGCTCCGGGATGGCGTCGTAGCCGAAGTTGAACGCCTCCTGCTCGTTGCCGGAGGTGACAATGTTCCAGCCCGCGCGGCCGCCACTGAGGTGATCCAGCGAGGCGAAGATCCGGGCCAGGTTGAACGGCTCGTTGTAGGTGGTCGAAGCGGTCGCGATCAGCCCGATCCGTTCGGTCGCCGTGGCGATCGCCGAGAGCAGCGTCACCGGCTCGAAGACGGCCAGCGTGTTGCGCTCGAGCTGCGGGCCGACCGCGAGCCCGTCGGCGAAGAAGACCGAATCGAGCTTGCCGCGCTCGGCGATTCGCCCGAGCTCCTGAAAGTGCGCGACGTCGAGCACGCGGCGCGCCTCGGTGCGCGGGTGTCGCCAGGCGGCCTCGTGGTGGCCGACGCCCATCAGAAAGGCATTGAGGTGGAACGTTCTACGGGACATGAGTTCTGCGTTCTTTCAGAAGAGTCAGGAGTGGTTGCGCCAGCGGGAGAAACGGCGTTCGAGGGCGACGAGGATCCCGTTGAAGGCCAGGCCGACCAGCGAGATGGCGAGGATGCCCGCGTACATGTCGGGGATCTGGAAGTTCTGCTGCGCCGCGGTGATCAGATAGCCGAGTCCGGCTCGCGCCCCGACCATCTCGGCGGCGATGAGCACCAGGATCGAGGACGCCGCCGCCATCCGGACGCCGGTGAAGATCGACGGGACCGCGGCGGGCAGCACCACCTTCTGGAACAGCCGCAGTGGTCCGAAGCCGAGGGAGACCGCCGATTTGATCAACAGCGGATCCACCGTGCGCACGCCGGTGATGGTGTTCAACAGGATCGGGAAGAAGCTCGCGTAGAGCACCAGCGCGACCTTCGAGGTCTCCCCGATGCCGAGGATCAGCACGAACACCGGAAGCAGCGCCAGCGCCGCGGTGTTGCGGAACAGCTCCAGGATCGGATTCAGGAAGTCGGCCACCGGCTTGTACCAGGCGATGCCGATGCCGACCGGGATGGCGACGAGCAGCGCGAGGGTGAAACCGCTGAGCGAGCGGGTCAGGCTGGTGGACACGTGCTCCCACATCTCACCGCTGGCCACCAGCTCCGCGAACGCCTGCACCACCACCGAGCAGCGCGGCAGGAACACCTCGTCGACCAGCCCGAGCCGTGGCGCGGTCTCCCACAGTGCCAGGAACAGCGCGATCACCACCGTCGGCTTCAAGACCCGCCAGGCCAGCCCGAGGGCCGCGGCGAGCAGCCGGGACGCCTGCGCCTCGACCACCGGCACCGGAGCGGCAGCCTCGAGCTCGGCTGGGGCGGCGGTCTTTTCCAGCACCTGCACTGCGCTAGACATTGGCGTGCCTCCTGTCGTTGCCCGCGGAGCCGATCTCCGCGCGTTCGAGTCCCTGCGCGCGACTCACCTCGGTCTGCAACTGCTCCCAGATCGCGTGCCGGTATTCGCGGAAGCGCTCGCCGGAACGGATGTCCGCGCCGGATTCGCGGTCGATATCGATCTCGAGGATCGACTTCACCCGCCCCGGTCGCGAGGTCAGCACCGCGACTCGCTGCCCGAGGTAGACCGCCTCGTCGATGCCGTGCGTGATGAAGAGGATGGTCTTGCCGGTCGCCTTCCAGATGCGTAACAGCTCGTCCTGCAACGACTCTCGCGTCTGGGCGTCCAGCGCGGCGAACGGCTCGTCCATCAGCAGCACCTCCGGGTCGAAGGCCAGGCTGCGGGCGATGGCGACGCGCTGTTTCATGCCGCCGGAGAGCTCGTGCGGGTAGCGGTCGCCGAAGCCCGCCAAGCCGACCAGTTCCAGGTAGTGGTCGGCCAGCTCCCGGCGCTGCGCCTTGCGCAGCCCTTTGGCCTCGAGTCCGAACTCGATGTTCGTCCGCGCGGTACGCCAGGGCAGCAGCGCGTACTGCTGGAACACGATGCCGCGGTCCAGACCGGGTTTGGTGATCGGCTTGCCGTCCAGCAGGAGTCGGCCCTCGGTCGGCTTGCTCAGTCCGCCGAGCAGATCCAGCAGCGTCGACTTGCCCGAGCCGCTGGGACCGACCAGGACGAGGAACTCTCCCTCGTGCAGGTCGAGCGAGATGTCCGCGAGCGCGGTGAACTGCTCCTGCGACCCGCGGACGGCGAACTGCTTGCGCACTCCCTCGAGACGCAATTTCACTGCGGTGCCGCTCATTTCGCCACCACCTCTCCGGTCGGGCCGGTGGTCGGTCCGTAGGTCCCGTTGGCGTAGGGGTTGTCCTTGTTGGTGAACAGTTCCTTCGCCGAGAGCTTGCCCTCGGGCAGGTCGCCGGTGCGGACCAGCCAGTCGATCCAGATCTGCAGTTCCTTCTCCGCGATCACCGCGCCGGGCACCGGAATGCCGGGGCTGCGCCAGTACTCGAGCAACTGGGTGTTCTCGTTGCGTCCGCGCTTGTCGATGATGGACTCGAAGCGGGCGAGCACCTCGTCGCGCGGCGTCACCTGCAGCCAGCGGGTGGCGCGGGCCGTGCCCTGGACGAAATCGCGCACCGCGGCCGGATGCTGCTGGAGGTAGTCGTTGCGGAAGACGTAAGTGCCGTAGTCGAACTCGCCGAAGATCGCCTTGTCGGTGAACAGCGGGCGGATCCCGCCGCGCTCGACCGCGGTCTCCCGGAACACACCGCCCAGCGCGCCCACATCGATCTGCCGGTTGCGCAGCGCCTCCTCGGTGTTCACCGGCGGCACCACCACGAGCTCGACCTGTTCGATCTCCTGCTCGCTCAAACCCTCTCGGTGCAGCCACTCGCGGGTGACGAACTCGTGGTGCGCGCCCAGGGTGTTGATACCGACCTTCTTGCCGATCAGATCCCGAGCCGACGTGATGCCGGAATCCTCGCGCACGAAGTAGCCGGTGAACGAGAGCTCATCGGCGCCATAGGAACTCAGGACCGAGGTGACCTGGGCGCCGCCGGACACCAGCTTCACGACGGCGCCGTTGAACGCGCTGCCGAACTCGATCTGCTTGGTGGCCGCGGCCTGGATGTTGGCGGGACCGCTGGTGGTGTCGCCCTCCCAGCGCAGCTCGATCTCCGAGAAGTAGCCGAGATCGGCGGCCAATTCGAACGTCGTGACCTGGCCGGTCTGCCCCTGGTAGCGGAGCACGGACTTGCCATCGGCGGTCGTGGCGGGTTCGGACGAGCCGCACCCGGCCAGAACCGCCACGGCGGTGGGGATGGCGAAGGCGGCGGCGAGTGCGCGGACCACCCGCGGTCGTCGATTCAGGGACAACATCTTTCGGTTCTTTCGCTGAATGCGCCCACCGCCCCGGAAAAGGGCATGCCGATACGGCAGGTGAGCGGGGGAAGGGCTACCTGATCGAGGGGCGCGGCGCGGCGTGGCGCCACCGCTCAGCGGCGACAGACTCCGTGCGGGACGCGCATGAAGTCCACCGTGCGGCGGCGGATCAACGGCAGACCTGCCTCACCCATGCGGACCTCCCGTGCGCGGCGACCAATCGAACGTGCAAGCACTATCGCCGGGCGGGCTCGTCGCGACAATGATTCCGCGCAGGGCGCGTAATACTGTGGGCGCCCTTCTGGGCGTATCTTCGCCTGCGCTACGGGCATAGCGCGGGCTGTGGACGGCAGCGCGTCAGAGGTGATACCGCACGACGGGACTCCACAGCACGAAGCTGTCGATCCCCGCGGCCGCTGTCGCGTCGATCTGGGCCTGCACCTCGGCGTGGCCGTAGGTGACCCCGAGGCTGAAGTCCTGCAACCACGGCACCACCTTCGCGCCGGTGCCCTCGGTGACCCGCCGGAAATCTTGCAGTGAGCGCAGCACGATGTCGTAGGGCTGCGCGTTCGGGTTCGCGACGCCGTACTCGCCGGAGTTCCAATGCGAGGGGTAGACCATCGGCGCCACGTAGTCCAGGTGCGCGGCCATCATCGGGATGTCCTGGGCGATCTGGTCGGGGCGGGTGACTGCGATGCCGAACACCGCCGCGCTCTGAAAAGCGCCCGCGTCGTGTACCGGGTCCCGGCTCTCGCGCAGGAACTCCGCGATCGAGACGATCGGGTCCACCGTCGCGCCGGGGAACGCCATGCTCGACAGGCTGCCGTCCGGGCGACGGATGTAGTCGTACATGATCTCGTCGAAGCCGAGCGCGGCCGCTTCGACGGCGAGATCGATGTTGTACTTGCGCACCTCGGGGTGCGCGAAGTTGGTGAACGCGATCGCGCCGTAGTGGCTGGAATACGGCCGGCCACCGGGATTCTGCACGACCCAGTCGGTGCGCCCCCCGTGCCAGGCCCATTCGGCCAGCGTCGGGTCGCGGAACGCCACGATGCGGCCGATTACCCGCAGACCCATGTCGTGCAGCTGGGTCAGCGCGGCGCGCGCGTCGTATATCGCGGTGGCAGCGCCGGATTCACGCGCCAGTGGCACCTGGGAGTCGTAGCCGACGACGCCGTCCTCGTCCTTGATGTCGAGCTGGACGGTGTCGATGCGGCCGGAACGGGCCAGGTCGAGGACGCTCTCTCGCAGTCCGTCGTGCGACCACGCGTGCGCGGTGACGTGCACCGCCCTGATCCTGGGCAGCTCGATGGTCGCCGTGAGGGGCGTTCGGCTCGTGTTGCCGGCCGCGTCGACCGCGACGAGTTCGACGCCTGTCGGCGCGCGGGGCAGGGTGATCTCGAAGGCGCCGTCCTCGGCGACCTGCACCGAGACGGAACCGACCGAGACCGACTGCGCGCCGATCGCCTTGCCGCGCAGCGCGACCGGCTCGCGGTAGGAGCGCACCGGCTTGGTCGGGTCCAGCTGAATCGTGGGCGGCGTCGTGTCCACCGTGACGGAGGCGGTGGCGCGCGGACCGGAGCGCAAGAAGCCGAGCGGGCCGTCCGAAGGGATCTCGGCGGTGAATTCATATGTCCCGTCGGGCAGTACACCCGGGCGATAGACGACGTCGTCACCCTCGACCGCACCCGCCACCGGCGAGCCGTCGAGCTCCAGGCGGACGGCATCCGGATCGTGGCCCGCCGCGTCGACGCGCAGCGCCAGCTCCGGCGCGGCGGCGGCACCGACGACACCGGCGGGCAGTCCCGTCACCGCTAGCCGCTCTCCCTCGGGCCGAAAAGCCGTGATCAGGACCGCGACGGCGAGAATCGACCCGACGACGGTCACCGCGATCACCGCGAGCCGCCGAGCGCGGCTCTCCGGAACACGTTTGAGCAACGCGCACACCAACTTTCACCTCAGGTTCCCCTACTATCCACGGCGGCGCGCCCGATGTCGGGTATTTCGCCCATATGTCGTCGATTCGATGCGGGGCCCGCGTACGGTGAGCCGATGGCGAGCACTGGCGCCTTCGCGTATCGATGGGCATTGTCGGCACTGGTTTCCGCGCTGTTGCTCGGCTGCGGGACGACGGCGGAATCCGCTGCTCCCGAATCCGTTTCGACTTCGACGACATCCGAATCCGTGCCTGTGCGGGTGGACCCGGCCGCGGTCGGCGCGAACGAACTGGGGCTCGTCCCGGTGCTGATGTACCACCAGGTGACGCCGAACCCTGCGGGCGAATACGACCAGACGCCCGAGGAATTCCGCGCGGAACTCGAGCGGCTGTACCGCGAGGGCTACCGCCCGGTCACGGCGGCGGCCTATATCTCGGGCGCGATCGACATCCCCGCCGGCACCCACCCCGTGGTGCTGACCTTCGACGATTCGACCGTCAGCCAGCTCACGCTGACCGGCGACGGCCGCCCCGCGCCCGACAGCGCGGTGGCCGTTCTCGAGGAGTTCGGCGCCCGGCACCCGGATTTCCGGCCGACCGCGACCTTCTACGTGAACAACGAGCCCTTCGGCGACGACCCCCGCGCACTGGCCTGGCTCACCGAGCACGGATACGACCTCGGCGCGCACACCGCGTCCCACGCCAACCTCTCCGGGCTGGACGCGGCGGGGGTGCAACGCGAATTGGTGCAGAACTTGCGGGCCGTCGCCGCGGCCGCGCCGGGCGCCCGGGTGCGCACCATGGCGTTGCCGCTCGGCATCTTTCCCGCCGACCGCCGGCTCGCCGCCACGGGCGAATGGGACGGCACGCCCTACGCTTTCGAGGCCGTCATGCTGGTCGGCGCGGAACCCGCGCCCTCGCCGCACGGCCAGATCGACCCGGCCGGTATCCCGCGGATCAGGTCCGGACGCGGTGCCGTTCCGTTCGATTCGGCGCACTGGCTCGACCGGCTCGCCCAGGATCCCGGCCTGCGCTACACCTCCGACGGCGACCCGAGCCGCGTTTCCTTCCCGCGGAGCCTCGCGGCGGAACTCGGTGCGGCGTGGGCGGATCGGGCGCAACCCTACTGAGCGTCGCGCCGGCTCAGCGGTGCGCCCGGTACTCGGCGAGCAGCCGTCGCACACCGTCGACCAATTCGTCGCGCCACGGAAAACCCAGGCGGGCGGCCACTTCCGCGCCGACATCGGCGAACAGGTCGACCGTGGCGTCCAGCGCGCGCCGGGCGTCGGCGGCGTCGAAGCGGCCGAAGGTCTCGTGGACCCGCCGCCAAAGATCGGCGGGCAGCCACTCGTCCATGTGGTGGCCGATGTACCAGGTGTAACGCTGGCGGTCGGGGTCGGTCGCCCCGTACCACTCCAGCATCTGGAGCAGGCACTCCTTCATGGTGTTGTCACGGAACTTCGCCACCCACAGCTCACCGCGGTTCAGGTAGATCGGCACCTGAGTGGCCTCGAAGAAGAATTCCTCGGTGACCGTGGTGAATTCGGCGAGATCCGGCACGATCGGCTTCGGGGTCTCGCCCGTGGGCGCGGGGAGTCTCGCGGCCAGACCGGTGCGGTCCCAGTGCACGCGGAAGCCGCGCTGGTACAGCTCGTCGAGCCCGTGCTCGATCATGTCGGTGAGGCGTTCCTCGCCCGCGACGGTGACATCGATCTTGCGCCCGCCCGTGAACACGACGAGCAGGGGAGCGGGCCACGGGCGGTCCTCGTCCTCGAAGGACACGCTGAGCAGGACGGCGCCGAAACGGTCCAGCCAGCTCTGGTCGGCGAAGAGGTCACGCCACTGCGGAGTGATGATCTCCAAGTCGAGATCGGAGTATCGATCGATCCGGTCGCCGCGGCCGCGTGATCCGGTCTGCACGAGCGCGGTGATCCGGTCGTCCTGTCGCGCCCAGGCGACGACGGCGGCGAGGAGTTCCTCGGCATCCTCCATGGGACGACCGTACCAAGAAGCGGAATTCCGGCGGGCCAGATGGGATTCGGGCTGAAGCCGGGACCCGAGTCCCAGCTGACCTGCTCGGCGATGGTGGGCGCGTTTCGGGGGCATCGCGACCCACCCTGCAACCTCGGGGCTACCGAGGTGGTTCCAGCGTAAGCCAATGGTTTGCTATGCCAGCTCGATTCGGGTGAATGACGCCGTGTCGTTACCGAAAGCACGCAGACAGAGAGTATTTCTGGTCCTAATTCGCCGGATGTCACAAGGTGTTGCGCGATGCCTGCGAAGCGGTCACGGTCGCGCCACGAACGGCGCGTCGGACGCCACGTCGGGCAAAGAGTTGGACCGATCGGCTATGACAAGGCACACTTCGCCGTGTATTACCGCGGATTCTGTGTATCCCTCAGTGGTCGAGTGATTCGTGACCCCGCCCCACGGGCGGGACGCAGGAAAGGTCGTGGTCGATGATCCGGGAACGCGTGGACAAGGTCGTGCTGTCGGCGATCGACAAGGGCGCTCGCTGGCAGACGCCGTTGGTCGAACGCTACGGCGACTGGCTACGCGCCGCGCATCCGGACGAAACGCCCGAGCAGGTACTCGAACGTGTGCAGCGGCACTACCTGACCGCCGTGACGGCGAGCGGCGTCACGGTCGGTATCTGCGCCGCGGTGCCCGGCATCGGCGTGATCACCGGCTTGGCCGCGATGGGCGTGGAGACCGTCTTCTTCGTCGAGGCGTCGGTGCTCTACGCGCTCACTGTCGCCGCGATCCACGGCGTCGAGCCCGAGGAGGTTGCCCGCGAGACCGCGCTGGTGTCCGGGATCGTGTTCGGACCTGGTGGCGTCCAGTTCGTCGGCAAGAACACCGCGAACTCGGCCAAGAACTGGGCGTCCGAACTCGCGAACCGCATTCCCGTCGTGTCGAGTCTCGGCGAGGGGCCGGTCAAGCAGATCGTCGTGCGGACCATCGCCAAACGCAGCGTGCTCGCCTTCGGCAGGGTGATCCCGGCGGGCATCGGCGCGATCATCGGCGCGACCGGCAACCGCGTGCTGGCCAAGACGGTGATCTCCAACGCGCGCAACGCATTCGGCCCCGCTCCGGCGAGCTGGACCGCGGTCGAGCTGGAGGAGGAGCAGCGCGAAGAACCGCTCCTCGACGCATGAGGAACCGAAGTGAAGCTCTGGCGCGAGGCGGGGAATGCTGGAAGGGCTACTGCTTCGTGGTCCCGTAGCGAGTCTCGCGCGGAGTGGCAGGCCGGGCGCTCGAGCCGAACATGACGCGCTGCCACCACGGCTCGAGTCGGCTGGGTTCGGGCCAGATGACGATGGCGGGATCGGGTTCGGACTGCTCGGTTGCGGCGTTGTCGACCATGCGTGCCTCCTCGGCAGTGGGCTGGGCGCCGACATGGTCGTGTCGCGGTACACCGCGGCGTGCGACATTGCACCGGACCGACGGGCGAAACCCAAAGACTTCCTGCCCCCAAACGAGATGACGCGAACAGGACGCCGACCCACTTCGTATTCCAGGTATCGACAATTTTAGCTGATGTCAGCGTTGCCGGGCCGAAACTTTTCGGACAGGGTCCCCGTACTCAGCCCGGTTTGCGAACGCTGAGACAGGTGCGGCGCCCGATTCCGGCCGGTAGGTGGCGTGATATCGGTCTACGGTGGGAGTGTGGGTTGATGGCGACGGAGGAGAATTTCCGGTGCGCGGGTGGTCCGCCGAGGCGGATGATCAGATCCTCGGCGGCGCTCGTGGCGGCGCTGGCGCTGTTGCTCGGCGGGCTCGTCGGGTGCGGCGAGCAGCGTGGCGTCGTCGCGGCCGCGCCCGGTGAGGTCGTCTCGGTGACGCAGGTGCTCGGCGCGACGACGGAGCAGACCGCCGCGTACCTGAACCAGTGGGCGATTCAGACCCCGGTCCGCAACGGCGTCGACGCCTACCGGGTCGTCTACCGCACCTCGGGGCCCGACGGCGACGGCACCACCGCCAGCGGCCTCGTCGTCCTGCCCCGCGGCGAGGCGCGCAAGCTTCCGGTCGTCAGCTACGCGCACGGCACGATCGTGCGCAAGGACGAGGCGCCCTCGGCCGACGCCGAGACCGATCGGGCGCGGACCGTCCTGTTCGCGGCCGCGGGCTACGCAGCGGTCGCCCCGGACTACCTAGGTCTCGGCGAGGGCCCGGGTCCGCACCCGTACGCGCACGCGCCCACCGAGGCGAGCGCCTCGGCGGATCTGCTGCGGGCCGCCCGCGCGGTGGCCGAGCGAGAGGGCCGCGAACTCGACGGCACGCTGCTGGTCACCGGGTTCTCCCAGGGCGGCCAGGCCGCGATGGCCCTGGCCCAGCGGGTGGCCGCCGAGCCGGAATCGGGGTTCACCCTGGCTGGTGTCGCGGCGGTGAGCGGTCCCTACGCTCTCCGAGAGGTGCAGAAGCCCGCCGCGTTCGACGGCCGGATCACCCCGCGCGCCGCGGTGCTCTACATCGCCTACTGGCTCACCGCGATGAACCGGATCTACCACCTCTACGACGATCCGAGCGAGGCGTTTCAACCGCCCTACGCCGAGCGCGTCGAGCAACTCTTCGACGGTCGGCACGACATCCTCTCCGTCTCCACCGGGCTGCCCGCCACCCCGCGCGAACTGCTGACGCCGCGGTTCCAGGAACTCGCGCTCGACCCGACTGGCGCGGCGCTGCGCGCCATGACCGACAGCGACGGGGTCTGCGACTGGACGCCGCCTGCGCCGGTGCGGCTCTACGTCTCCTCGGCCGACCGCGCCGTGCCCGCCGCCAATGCCGAGCTGTGCCGGGCGGACCTGGGCGACCGGGCGAGCGTCGTCGATCTCGGACCCGTCGACCACTCGGCGACCGTGCGCTTGGCGCTGCCGCGAACACTCGACTGGTTCGGCGAGCTGGCCCCCGCTCCGTGACAGCTTGCGCGATCGACGAAACATCTTGTCGGGCAACGCCGCTGGTGAAACGCGTGCAGGTGGCGCGGGCGGCGATCATCGGTATATTGACCGTCAGGTCGGGGCTTCGATAGGAGAGATTCACTGATGCGTCAAAGATTGACGTTCGGCCTCGGCGTCGCGTCCGTCGTCATGGCAGCGGCCGGGTACTCGCGCCGCAAGCGGTCGCGCAGGAGCTCGCGCCCGGCGTTTCGTGCGAGGGATACAGCTGTCGCAACGACACCGACGACACCTACCGGGTGGAGTCCGTTGTGACGTGCTCGGATGGGGTCGGCCAGGTCCCGGTCGTGACGTACGCGCGGCCACGGGCCACGACCGACCTGGTGTTCGTTTGCCCGACCAAGACCATTCCGGGCCAGTTGCAGCAACAGCCGCCGGTCTTGAACCCGAATGGTCCGGGGTACGTCAACCCGCCGCCCACGATGGGCCCGCCGGAGATGAAGATCACTCATCCGGTGCTCGTCGAGCACCGCGGTGCTGTGGTCGACAACAACCCGCCGCAGGAGCCTTCGGGCTCGGCGAACTGATCGTCGCGGAAGGCGGGGTGCTCGCCGCCCCGCCTTCTCGCGTTGGGGTCAGGGAAGATTCGTTCGCGCGATCGGCATCGGCTGCTCGGGACCGCGCGCCTGCTGAACCGTGGCCGCCAAGGCATCGGTCGCAGGAAGGGGCGCGCGCCGGTATCGGCCGCGATGACTGGCGACGACGCCCGCCGCGATGGCGATCAGCACCGCCATCGCGGCGGCGAGCCAGTTCTTGCGCGACAGCCTCCGGGCCCGTCGGCGCGATACGGCCTCGTCGAGTGCACGCATCAACCGGTCTTCCAGACCGGCGGGCGGGGGCAGGGCATCGAGAATGCTCAACGCGGCCAACGTTTCTCGCGTCGCGCCGACCATCGCGTCGAACTCCGCGGCGCGTGTCCGATCGGCGGCCGCGCGTCGCCGCTCGATGAGTTCGCGCTCGATCTCGGTGACGGCGTGCATCGCGTAGGGGTAGGCCAGCTCGAGCAGGTCCGCGTCGGGCTGTTCTGGGGGGATCATCGGGTATCACTTCCTGTCGGGCATGCTCCGCCGTCGTCGCGCGCCGAGCCGGCCACGGTCTGATTCGATAGAAAGGACTTCGGTCAGCTCCCGCGCGCGGATTGGTCGATGAGGCGGTTTCTCGCGGCCAATGTGTGAAATTTGCGCGTTTCACCTCGGGGATCGGTGCGTCGCTGGTGAAATGGGTTGGCGATATTCGGGACTCGGCCCGCGCCGGAGCGGCAGGAGGTGCTCAGGTGAATCGATCCGACCGTTCCGCCAGGGGGCGGGTGCCGATCCTGCTGATCTCGGCGGTGATCGCGTTGGTCACCGTGATCGCGCCCGTCGTCGCTCGTGCGGAGGCGGACGCGGGTTGTCCAGCGGTCGCGGGGGTCTTCCTGCCGGGGACCTGGGAGACGAATCCGTGGGCGGACGAATCCGCGCCGGTGGGCATGCTCGCGCCGCTCGCCACCGCGCTGGCGACGGGTCTCGGCGACGCGTTCGACTTCCGCTTCCCGGCCTACGAAGCCGCGGCCTTCGACCGCATGCCCTACGGCGACAGCAAGGCGACCGGCGTCGAAGCGGCGACGCGCGCCATCGACGAGTTCGGCCGCGACTGTCCCGCAACGAAGTTCGTCCTCGCCGGATACAGCCAGGGCGCCGACGCGATGGGTGACGTGGCCGCGGCGATCGGCTGCACCGGCGCACCGGTCGCCGCGGACCGTGTGCTCGCGGTCGGCTTGCTCGCCGATCCGCGCCAGGGCACCGGCGGCGCGACCCTGGTCGGCCCGCCCGTGCCGGGGCAGGGCATCGCCGGGCCGCGTCCGAGCGGGTTCTGCGCGGTCTCGGCGGTGACAGCCCAGATCTGCGCGACCAAGGACAGGTACTGCTCGACCGACGCGGCCACCCACCCGCTGCTCGCCTCTCTCGGGAGGCTGCTCGCCCAGCCGACCGACGCCGACCAGACCACCGTGGACGACTCGAACACCACCGCGCTGAACAGCCTGCTTGCCTCCGACTTCGGCGACGTGCGCCTGGCGGAGCTGCCCGCCGCGATCGACCAGCTCGGTGGATACGGTGCCGCGGGGGCGCGCGCCACCGCGCGGCTGGCGGCCGCGGCGGGTGGGTTGGTCGCGTCGCTGCGCCCGCTGCGTGAACTGGCGGGCTGGATGGACGAACATCCCACGGCGCGAGACGAACTCGCCGATGGCTCGGCGTCGGAGCGGCTGGCGGCGGCCGTGCTGGACGGGGTGGCCCGATCCGATATCGGCGCCGCGCTGGCCGTGCTCGACGCACTCGCGGAGCCCGACCGCGAGCCCGCCGCTGTGACCGGCCACGCCGTTGCCGTCGTCGCCGGCGCGACCGCGCCGCTGCTCGAGCTGGTGCGCACCGAACCCGAGCAGGCGTTGCGCGAGGCATGGCGGGTGCTCGCCGAGCTGTGGCCCTCGGTGCTGATCGGGCGGATCGCGTCGGTGGCCGCCGACGCCGTCCATTTCGCGGCGCGGCTGCCCGCCGTCGGCGCGGCGCTGGGCCGTCTGGCCGATATGATCGCGAACGGTGTCGACTTCGCGGCCGTCGTGCGCGAACTGTACGACATTGTCGCGCAACTCAATTCGGCGTTCGCGCCGCTGCTGCGGACGGTGGGCGAGGACCTGCGCGAGGTGTCGCGGCTGCTCGGCCTGATCCCGGACGACAGCGGCGCCGTTCATCTCGCGGCGCAGTTGGTGCGCGCGGTCGCGGAGATCGACGCGCCCGCGCTGGTCGGTCAGGCGACCCTGTTGCAGGACGATCTGTGGGACGTCGTCCAAGCGTCGCGCTCCGGTGCGCCGCCGCTCGACCTCGCGGCACGGGTGCACGCCGTGCTCCCGACACTGTTCGGCTTCGTGACCCTGGCCGCGGACGACCTCACCGGCGCGGCGGGCGCGGAACTGCACCGGCTCACCCGCGACGTGCTCGGCACGGTCGGCTGCCAGGGACCGGACGCCGTGCTGCGCCTGATCTCGGAAGCGTTGAGCGCCACCGCTTTCGTCACCTCGGGCGCGCACCAGAGCTACGGCCACTACGTCATCGACGCCGACGGCCGAACCGCCGTCGACTGGCTCGCGCAGTGGTTCCTCGACCGCGCCGGGGACGCGTGAGGACGGACGACTTCACGCGTCGCTCATAGAAGGGCGCCAGGCCCGCCGACGGCGTTCGGCAGGTCTGGTTTCGGGGTTGGGCGTGGGGGTAGGCGGCACCCATCGGTGTTTTGCCACTTCACGACCATCGAGGAGAGAGATGTTCATCCACAACAAAGATCTCCAGTTCGAGGTGCGGGTGGACCGGCCGGACCCGCGGTTCGCGACCCTGTTGCAGGAACAGTTCGGCGGGGCGAACGGCGAGCTGAAGGCGGCGATGCAGTACTTCAGCCAGGCGTTCGTGCTGCGCAAGAAGCACCCCAAGATGTACGACCTGTTCATGGACATCGCGACCGAGGAATTCAGTCACCTCGAGATCGTCGGCTCGATGATCACCATGCTGCTGGACGGGCTCAACGACGATCTGAAGCAGGCCAACGAACGCTGCGACTGGATGCCGGTGATCGCCACCTCCGACGGGCGCGAGCAGGCTGTGCATCAGGTCGCGGCCGATCCGCTGTTCTTCTCGCTGTCCGGCGGCGGTCCCGACGTCAGCAATTCCGCGGGTGTGCCGTGGTCGGGGTCCTACGTGAACTCCAACGGCGAACCATCGGTCGACCTGCGCAGCAATCTCGCGGCGGAATCGCGAGCCAAGATCGTCTACGAGTACCTCAAGCAGTTCACCGACGACCCGGGTGTCCAGGACACGCTGTCGTTCCTGATGAGTCGCGAGGTCGCGCATTTCCAGCAGTTCACCGCGGCGCTGAACGAGCTCCCGGTCAACTTCCCTCCCGGCGCACTACCCGGCGACGACCGCTTCCAGAACGTGGCCTTCAACATGTCCAACGGTTCGGCGAGCGCCCGCGGCCCGTGGAACGAGGGACAGGGACCGTGGCCGGAGGGCATGGAGTGGCGCTATATCGAGAACCCGGCCTCCGAGTGGCTCGGCACCAGCGAGCGGGAGAACCACGGCGCGGAGACGAATCCGGAAGGAAGCCCCGCGGTGGAAGGCAGCAAGCCGTTCACGCACGAGCAGCACACTCCGGCCTGAGATCGAGGCGCACCGTGGCCGTCCGTGCGCGGGCGGCCACGGTCAGGCGGCGGAAACTCCCGGCTGCCAATCGAAGTCGACCTCGGTCGGGTAGCCGTGCCTGGCGCGGTCGAAGTGGGAGCGGGTGACCCGGGTGTCCTTGGTGAGCGCGTCGACGATCTGCCAGCCGACGGCGTAGGGCTCGCGGTGCAGTTCCGACCGGGTGGTCGCGGACAGCCGCACCCGCGTCATGTCGCCGGCACAGGAGAGGGTGCAGTCGAGCGTCGAGTCGTCGGTGGCGGAGTCGACGAGCTTGCGCGCTACCTCCTCGACGATCAGCCCTAGCTCGGCCGCGCCGTCGGCGTCGGCGTAAGCGACCACCGCGGTGGATTCCACGGTCGTGCGCAGCATCGTCAATCCGATGGGCCGGGCAGGTACCCGCACGCTGACCGTCTCGATGGTCGGTCGGAGTGCTCGGGTCGATGTCATCGTGTTCACCGCCTTGCGGTACTGGGATGTGATTGTCATCGCCTTTGGAGTACCCACGAGAGCGCTCCTGCCACATCGCGGCCCGGTTTATTGTCCGCGCGGCGGGGCAGTCGGTGGATGTCGACCGCCCCGATCGAAGGAGTCGCGATGACCGATCTCGCAGCGGATGCCGTGCGCGGTGTTTTCTCCGGAGTGGCGAAGTTGCGCCATGCTCGGGTCTTCCATCCGAACGGACTGCGCCTGTCCGGGCGACTGCACGCCGAACCCGAGTACGAGTACTTGTTCGGGGAGGGGGAGCGGGCGGTGCTCGCGAGGTTGTCCAAGGGCATCGGCACCCCGGCCGGGCTGCCGGACGTGCTCGGCCTCGCGTTGCGGGTACTCGATCGCGACGACCACCCGTGGGACTTCGCGCTGGCGACCACCGGCACCGGTTCGCTGAGCCGCTTCGTGATCACCCCGGCACGCAGCTGGCGCACGGCCAGGTACGGCTGCCTGATGCCCTACCGGCTCGGCGACTCCGCGGCGACCTGGATCTTCGCCGAACCCGACGACGACCAGCCGGAGACCCCGTCGCTCGACGCCCTGGCCGACCACCTGCGCGGGGAGCCCGCCACCTTCGTCCTCTCGGCGAGCGAGATGGGCAAGCCGGAGCGCAGGCTCGCCGAGGTCACGCTGCATCCGGCCGACCCCGGCGACTACCGCACCGACTTCTTCGACCCGATGACCAACCATCCCGACGAGGTCCGGATCCTGCCCGAGGTGATCGGGCGGGTGCGTGAACTCGCGTACGTCGGCAGCCGCAGCGGTCGCGGCGAACAGCCATGAAAGCGGTCCGCCGGGTCGGTCGCCCGACCCGGTTGGCCGCGGTGCTGGCGCTGATCTCGCTGGCCGCGGCGTGCGGCGGCGATTCTTCCGAAGAGGATCCCGCCGCATCCAGTCCACCGCCCGGCCCGCCGCCGATTCCCGCCGTCACCATCACGATCCAGGATCTGGCCTACCCGCGGACGCCGCCGATCACCCCCAACGCGGACATCACGGTGGTGAACAACGATCTGGTGGAACACAGCATCACCAGCAAGCGGCCCGGACTGTTCGACCACGACATCGATCCGGGGCGGTCCGTCACCTTTCCCGCGCCCGCCGAGATCGGCTCGCATCCGTTCTATTGCCGGTACCACGGACTGATGGACGGGTGGCTGAGCGTGCGGCAGTAGCCGGACCCGGCTCACGCGCCGATCGCACCGGCCAGATGCGGCCACGACTCGTGCAGATCCTGCTCGAACAGCCCCCAGGTGTGCGACCCGGTCGGCCGTTCGACGTGCACCGCGGAAATCCCGAGCTCGTCGAGCCGACCCGCGAACGCCGCGGTGCACGCGTTCGCGATGGCCTCGACGGGCGGGAAGGGCAATCCTCGGTCGATCGCTCCCGGTACGCCGGAGCCCGCGGACAGGTAGACGGCCTTGCCGGCCAACGCGCCCGCGCGGGCGAAGGCGTCGTGCGCGCGCCAACCCGCGCCGCCCGGCGGGCCCCACATATTGGCCGGGTTGGCCCCGCCGCGCACCACCTGCGCCGTCACGAAGGCGATGCCGAGCGAATCGGACGTCCAGGGGCATCCGCTGTAGGCGGCGACCGCGCTGTACAGGCCGGGCGCCTGGATGGCGAGGTCGACCGCGGAGGCCGCGCTCATGGAGACACCGGCGATCGCGTTGCGGCCGGTGGCGCCGAGCTGTTCGTCTACGACCGCGGGGAGTTCCTCGGTGAGGTAGGTCTGCCAGCGGTGGCGGCCGATCGACGGGTCGTCGGCCTGCCAATCGGTGTACATGCTGAACGCGCCGCCGACCGGCATCACCACGTTGACGTGCTTGTCGGCGAAGAAGCGCACCACGTCGGTGTCGTCCCACCAGGAGATGCCGTCCTGTCCGCCGCCGATGCCGGTCAGCAGGTACAACGTAGGCGCGGGACCGCCGCCCGCGGCGCGGATCACGCGGTTGGTCACCACGGCGTCCATGGACGGCGAATACACGTCCATCCGCACCGCCGCCTCGCCGAGCGGCGCCTCGCCGACCACGTGCGCCGCGGGCGCCGCGGAAACCGGCCGGACCGACGCGAACGACAGGCCGACGCCCACCGCGACAACACCTACAAGCGCGAAGAGATTCTTACGAGCCATCACCCTGAAGGGCTACCCCGGCAAGATCGCTTCTACCGCAAGGAGTTTCGTCGACACCAACATTGGGGTCTTGCGCTCCCGTAGCCGGATCGAGACGCTCGGCGAGCGCTAGTCCTCGTCCCGATCGGGTTCGTCCCGCGGCGGCAGGATGGGTTCGCTGTCGGCGGGCTGTCCCTCTTCGATGCGGCGCCCGCGCGCGAGCTCGGCGTCGAACTCCGCCCCGAGCAAGATCGCGACGTTAGACAGCCACAACCACACCAGGAAGACGATCGCCCCGGCCAACGAGCCGTACACCTTGTTGTAAGAGCCGAAATTGGTCGCATAGAAGGCGAATCCGGCCGACGCCACGATCCACAGCACCACCGCGAGCAGGCTGCCCGGCGTGAGCCAGCGGAAGCCGAGCTGACGAGCATTGGGCGCGGCCCAGTACAGCAGGGCGAACACCAGACTGGCCAGCACCGCCAGCACCGGCCATTTCACGATGCTCCACACCGTCACCCCGGCCGACCCGAGCCCGAGCCACTGGCCGACGGTGTCGGCGATGCGGCCGCTCACCAGGACGCCGATCGCGCACAGTGCGACGAGCAGCACGGTCACGGCCGTGAGTCCGAGGCGCAGCGGCAATGTCTTCCAGAGCGGCCGCCCCTCCTCGGTGTCGTAGACCGCGTTGGCGGCGCGCACGAACGCGCCGAGATATCCGGACGCCGTCCAGAGCGCCGTCGCCACACCGATGATCGCCAGCGGCCCGGCCAGTGAACGCGACCGCTGTAGCTCCTCGACGGCCTGCACCACGACCGTGTTGCCACCACCCGGTCCGATGTCGTCGATGGTGTCGATCAGCGAACGGGTGGCATCGGGTCCGGCCAGGCTCAGCAGCGAGGAGAGCACGATGACGCCAGGAAACAGCGATATCACGCTGTAATAGGTCAGCGCGGCGGCCCAGTCCGTCAGATTGTCCGACCGGAACTCCGTAACGGTACGACGCAACACGCCCCACCACGATCGCCACGGCAGCGCCAGTGGCCCGCCGATATGGGCGCGCGCTCGCACCCGCCGCGCCGTCGTCGCTTCCGCCATCACACCAACCTCCGTCCTTCTGGCGCGTACCCGGCGAGCAGTAGGTGAAACGGGCCGCCATCCCCCGCGGACGCCTTGCGTGGCAACAAGCTTCGCTCCCGCTGGTTCTCGGTCAGGCGGGCGGCGGTCTGGAAGGCGGCGCGCGAGGTCTTTTCGTCGAATTCTCGTGGCCTCGGCCGAGCGTGCGCACGGTGTGCTGCGCGGCGCGTTGCGGGGGCTGTACTTTCGACGGGGTGAGCGCGTGGTTGGGCCGGACGTTTCGCCGGGTGGAGCAGATGGATCGGGCGGTTACCGGTGCGGTGGCACGGATTCCGACGACGGCGGTCGATCGCGGCATGGTGCGGTTGACCCGGGCGGCGGACCATGGCGTGCTGTGGACGGTCCTCGCGGCGGTGCTGGCCACCCGCCAGGGTGCGACGCGCCGGGCGGCGCTGCGCGGCGTCGTCTCGGTGGCCGGGGCCAGCCTGACCGTCAACCTGATACTCAAATCGCTGATCGCGCGCCGCAGACCGGCCGCGCAACTGCTGCCGCCGCATCGGCGCCTGGTCCGGGTGCCGACCTCCTCGTCGTTCCCCTCCGGGCACAGCGCGAGCGCCATCGCGTTCGCCACGGCGGTGGCGCTGGAGAGTCCGCGCACCGCGGTGGTGGTGGCGCCGGTGGCCGCCACGGTCGCGTACTCCCGGGTGCACACCGGAGTGCACTGGACCTCCGACGTGGTCGTCGGCGCGGCCGTCGGGGCCGGTGTCGCGATGGCCTCGCGCCGCTGGTGGCCGGTCCGTGAATCCGACGAGGCCGCGGCGCGCGCGGTGCGTGAGGTGCCGATGCTTGTCGAGGGCAAAGGCCTTGTCCTGCTGGTGAATCCGGTGTCCGGCGCTCCCGGCTACGACCCGACCGACGACATCGCCGCCGCGCTGCCCGCGGCCACCGTGCTGCGCACCGAGCCCGGCCGCGATTGCGTCGAGCAGCTGGAGGAGGCGCTGGCGGCGCGCACCGAGCGGGCGTTCGCGGTGGGCGCGGCGGGCGGTGACGGGACGATCGGCGCGGCGGCGGCCGTGGCGTTGCGCCACGAATTGCCGCTGGTCGTCGTTCCCACCGGAACCCTGAACCATTTCGCGCGCGATCTCGGCGTCTACGACCTGCGCGAGGTGGTCGACGCCACCGGCGCGGGCGAGGCGGTCGCGGTCGACATCGCGAGCGTGGAACTCGACACCGAGGACGGCGCGCGCACCCACTATCTGATCAACACCGCCAGCTTGGGCGCGTACCCGGATCTCGTTCGGCTGCGCGACAAATGGCAGCCGAGGTGGGGCAAATGGCCCGCCTTCGCGGCCGCCCTCGTGGTCGTCCTGCGGGACGCGCAGCCGGTCCGGATCCGCCTGAACGAGACCTGGCACGACGTGTGGTTCCTGTTCATCGGCAACGGCGCCTATCACCCGCACGGCGCGGTGCCCGCCTTCCGCGCCCGGCTCGACGACGGCATGCTCGACGTCCGCTGGCTGCGCGCCGACCTACGGTTCTCCCGCACCCGCGCGGTGCTGGCCCTGCTGCTGGCCGCCATCGGCCGCAGCAAGGTCTACAACGAACTGCAAGTGCCCGAGCTGATCGTGCAGGTGCGCGAACCGGAAGCGGTGGCGGCCGACGGCGAAGTACTCGGCGAAGCGCGCCGCCTGCGCTTCTCGGTGGCGGGCCAGGTCGCCGCCTACCGCCGCGACGAAGACAACCCCCGCTGGGCCGCCCGCCCCCGCCCCCACCACCGCCGCCCTTTCCGCCGCTGGATTCGATCCGCAACGTAAACGAAGGCGATGCACAGCCTGGAGCAAGCGCCGACCATCGGTCCCTGCCGGAAGCCCGAGATCACCGTCGCCGATTGGGAACTCGGCTCGATCATCCCCCGAGACCGACCGTACGGGTTACGACATGCACGACGTTCTGCTGCGCGTCTTCGACGACGGTGAAGTCCACGAGACCCGTTCCGCCGCCGCGTCCAACGCGATCACCAGCTTCAGTGCGGCGAAGGACTCAGCGTCGGAGCGGTGGCCAATCGACCGATCCGTCGCCGCCCCGTGGATCGCCGCTGAACGCGGCCGGTCCGCTTTCTCCGCGACACCGAAGCAACCACAGACCCAAACCCCGCAAATACAGTCTCGCCCCCCCGTATGAACGCCCGCCGTGCGTTGGTGCAAACACCGTTCACGCACCGTGCTGACCGCGTCCTGCCACCTCGCCGCGCACGAACTGCACACTCTGCGCCGCACAACGGTGGTGACGGTGGCCCTCTGTCGATCACCCGATTGTTGACACGGCCGCGACGCGTAGGTGAAGATATCTCAGCGGCACAGCTGTGCCTTGCCCCGAAGAGGGGACATTTTCAGTGGGGGTTCCCGCCAATCGGAGCTGCTCGGCAGCTAACCCCACCCTACGTTCGCACTGTTCCGTGCATTAGCTTCCAGTTCGACCGGAACGGCGAACCCGAGCCACGGCCAGACCTCGGACGCGGATGACACCTGCCTTCCTGCGGACAGACTTCCGTCGCAAAACGCTCAAAACGAACGACAGCAGCGCCGGGACTGGATTCCGCGCTCCCGCTCTTTTGACGAGGCGGCTTGAAACTACGCCCCGGCCAATCGGCCAGACGTCTTGCGGCGCTGTCCGCTATATCGAGAGGTCCAATCATGTTAGGCCCCGAACTTCCCGACTATTCCTGGGTCGCGGAGCGAGCAGAATGGTTCAGATCAGTCAGCCTTGGTCCCGATACCGCGAGACCGCGTGAAGAAGACCGGCTTCCGAGTGCCGATACGAGGATTTACAACTACCACGGAATGACGCCGAGAACGTCCGCGCAGATGGTCGAGCGCATAGAAGCGCGGAATTCGATGATCGAGGCAGCGCGGCGCACCCTCGCCACATCCGTCCCGTCGAACCGCGCTGTCGGTATCGAGGCCACGTCGGTGCCACCGACCTCCACCAACCAACCGTCGATCCGGTTCATTGATAGTCCCCTCGATCCTCGACTACCACCCGAAGTACATCCGAAGGAACGTGCACGCCAGAACAAACTCCAAGCGGAGGAAGAGAAGCGCAAGGGCGCGCCGCCACAAGAGCCAGAGCTGGTTATACCACCCACTTCGCAGGTGCCCGTTTCCCTGCCACCGGCCTCTGCTCCCGTTGGCCTACCGTCAGCTACACCTTCAGCATCGGCCAACCCTCCGCGCGACCTGTCCGGCGGGACTGTCCTGCCCGCAACGAACCTGCCTGTTGACGGTGGCGGCCGGGATGTCCAACAACAACTCGGGCCTATTACGAATAACCGTGTTCTCCAACAGATATACAACCTCGACGGCGCTGCCACAGCCACGCCGACGCCCCAAGTAGTCAGATCCCTGCCTCATGAAAGCCCGCAGCCCGAGGACGCAGTGGCCGTTAGCCGAACTGTAATCGGCCAAGTAGTTCTAGGTCTAACGCCCGCCGGAGAAATGCAAATGCCAGCACATGATCCGAGCGTCGACCCATTGAGTATTTTGGCACCGGGCTCGACCGTTCCCTCAGGTCTGCAGCAGGGTGAGCTGGCACCCGAAGGTAGCCTGATCGACATCCTGAGCCGTGCCGGTATGGAAGCGCCCGCACATGATGCTGCCGCAGCGGAGGAAAACACCGAACCCAGCCTGGTAGGCAAGGTCTGGGGCGCAGCGACTAGCCTCGGGCGCGGCGCGATCGATTTCGTCACGTCACCCTTCGAGGGCGTCGGCACAACGTTCGATCAGGCTTCGTCGGTTCGCGCGGGCCGCGATGGAATAGGTCCGACCGCTCCGCCAAGAGACGAATCGGCGACCAGCCGGGCTGTCATCGACACCGGTACATCGGTCATCGGTTGGGTAGGTGACCTCGCGTCGGGGCTGAACCCTTACCCTGAAACTCGCGCCGCATTTGATCCCATGAATCCGACTAAACGGGCTGGATCTTTGGAAGATCAGCAACGCTTCACGGATGCGATCGACAGCGCGGCCGACTTGACAGTGGTGCCGGTCGGCCGGGCAGGCGTTGTTCTATTGGATACAGCCTACAACGGGCTGCAATTCGACAACATCATGGAAGGCTTACACACCAAGCCGGGGCCGGATGGCACTTTATATACTCCCGATTTTCAGACCCGTCCCCAGCATCATCCGCTCGAAGTCGCATTCTCAGCAGTCGTAGTGGCGTCGCTCGCATTTCCTGCCGCAAGTGCCATCGAGCGCGTCGGCGCAGCAGCGGCGGGACGTCAGGCAGTCCAAAGGGCAGCCGCCCAAGGCGCTACCCGCGAAGAAGCAATTGCGGCGGGCGAACGGGCCGTTCGAGACTACTTGCTCGGTCCGTTTTCCGCGCATCGCGGAAATCCGCTCGGCCCCCCCAACAACTCAACTCAGACGGTTGGTGAGGCTACTCTAGAAGGCGAAATTGGAGCAGTCCTAGATTTTCCGTGGTATCGAGAGAATCCGAGAACATTCGACTTTCCATCAGGGAATGTCCTGCCTGGCATGGGTGCGCCCCGGGCGCCGCTTGGACAGTCGATGGCACCAACTCGCCTACCTCAGTTCCGGCCGACTGCCAATTCGTTCGAGTTGCCCAAAGCTAGCTCATTTACCGGCGACCCTCTTCCGCTCAACGAGGTGCAGATGCGTCAGTTGGCGGCGGCGGACAGGCGCCTCCGAAATGCAGGTATGGAGGTGGACGATATCTACGGCACAGCGTGGCCCACTCATCCGGGTCGACTGCGCCTCGCGAAGGTGATGCAAGACACGCGGTTCGGTTCGAAGATCGCGCCAGTTCTGGATTCCAGGGCGTTCAGGTTCGCATTGGAAAACGGGGGATACCGTAATCCGCGTGAGTTCGCAGACCTGTTCGAATACTACTCTGCGCGCTTCCATATCGTAAAAAAAGAGGCGCAGGAAAATGCCGCCTCTTATCCAAATAGGTCTCTAGATGCGGTGGCTGTCGAGAATATGGACGACTCATTGATATCCGCCGATCTCGCTCGCGACATTGCATACGTCGAGTCGGGTGTTCGACAGCCCGCTTTTCTTTCGCCAACGCTAGACGGCGCGGCTTTGGAGAAAGCGGTCCGGCAACTAGAGTACATCGGTTTCGGTAGACCGGCAACCGCAGCATATCATCCTTACAAACACTACAAAGAGATACCGCCGGAAGATGCCCTCGGTGTGTCGATTCTCGACGAATACTTCGACAGCGCGGCAAAGACGGTGCGGGAAGGTACGCTCGGCAACCTGTACGTCCAGAGCAATGGCAGCCGTACGCTGATTTTCCAGCGCACTTTTGTGGATAGCGACGGAAACGACCGCGTCGTCCAAGCTATAGTTAATGTCGACGCCAATGGCAGGGCAATACTGGCGACCTATGGTCGAGCGAAGAGCAGGAAGTAGACTGTGATCATCAATTTTCCTTCGTCCCAGCAATGCATGGTCAACGTGCTGGCTGGCCTCCGTCGTGACCTGGAGCACTCGGCCTCTGGCGCTGCGAATGCCATACGCCGGACCGCAGGATTTGCGGACACGATGGCCGCGCTGGTCGGCGTGCACGCGGGGCTCTGTGGTGACGATGCGCCTACGCCGCAAGAATTGGCCGATTTCGAAATCGCAGTAGCAGCACTGCTCCAAGAGGACCAGCCCGCGCTCTCGCTCTACATCGGCGAAACCCTCACGGAAACGTTCCGCGCACGCAGCGGCGGTTGGTTCGAACCCAGCCTGCGGCGATCGGCGCTCCAGTTGCTGTGCGACCAATACCCGGGCGTGGCAAACCGGCTCAGCGAAGACAACAGGGAAGATCTTGCCGAGATCGACCAGACGCTTCGTGAGGTTGCCCCGGATATCGAACCTTTGGCAGAAGAAGAAATTCCAACCGGACTGCCCGAAAGTCACTGGTGGTGGCGGCTTCCCAGTGGAAACTCCGCCGACGTCGAAGAGTGGGAAATGTGGGATGAGCTCTAATAGTGCTCAGCGGCTTACGTGTTCACCGCTTCGGCGAGGCGAGGGAGTTGGCGGAGGGGGTTGTGGCGTTCGATTTCCATGCGTTGGTCGGCGTCGAAGATGTTGCTGAGGCCGGGAGCGGGGTCGTGGTCGCCGGTTTGGGGGAGGGTGGCGGCGCTGAAGGGCCAGTCGGAGCCGAAGACGATGTGGTCGCGAGTGGTGACGGTGAGAACGCTGGCCATCGCGGCGGGGTAGCCGCTCAGCGCGGTGTCGTAGTAGAAGCGCGAGATCAGGTTCTGGATGTCGAGGATGGAGGGCTTGGGCAGGTCCTGCGGCCACAGGTCACCGAGTACCGTCTGCGACGCCACGCCGATGCGGTGCGACAGGAACGGCAGGGTGCCGCCCGCGTGCGAGAGCTGGAACCGGATGTCCGGGTAGCGCTGGGTCATGCCGGTGACCATCATCATGGTCGCGGCGCGCGTGGTGTCGAAGGTGAACTCTTCCATGAAATCAGGGAGGGGGAGTTCGGGTTTCGCGTCGGCGAGGATGGCCGCGGGATGCACGAAGACGAACGCGCGGCGCTGGTTCAACGCGATCATCAGCGGTTCGTAGCGTGGGTCGCCGAGGTAGACGCCGTCATAGGCCGAGAGCAGCACCACACCGTCGAGGCGCAGGGTCTCCAGCGCGTAGATCGCCTCCTCGATGGACGCGGCGATGTCCGGCATCGGCAGTACCGCGAACGCGCCGAAGCGGGTGCGGTGGGTCTTGATCAACTGGGCGGCGTAATCGTTGCAGTAGCGGGCCAGATCGTTGGCCTCCTTGCCGTGCAGGAACGACACACCGGGATCGGAGACCGAAAGTGCCTGCGCCTGAATGCCGTAGTAGTCCATGAAGGCGAGGGCGTCCTCCGGTGACCATGTGGGCGTCGGGTAGCCGCCGATGGTGAAGTGGCCGTGCGCGAGCAGCGCCGCGCGGTAGTCCGGCGGCAGGAAATGCGCGTGCAGGTCGATGCGGTAGGTGCCGCTCGGGGCGGGCTGCCTGCGGATGGGTGCGGCTTGCGCACGCGCGGTGGAGAATTCCGGCGCGGCCCCGAGCGCGGCGACACCAAGGGTGCCCGCGGCGACGCCACCGAGCATGCGCCGACGAGACAGGGTGGACTCGGTCATGAGACTCGCTTTCTGGAGGATTGGTCAGGCGGGCGCTCGGTCATGGCGGCGCTCGAGGCCCACGGTGCGATGAAGCAGGCCGCTAGCCGCGGCCGGTGAGATCGAGGGCGATATCGATGATCATGTCTTCCTGCCCCCCGACCAGTCCGCGCCGTCCCGCCTCGGTGAGCAGGGTGCGAACGTCGATTCCATAAGCGGCGGACGCCGTTTCGGCGTGCCGCAGGAAGCTGGAGTACACCCCGGCGTAGCCGAGGGCCAGCGTTTCCCTATCGACCTGCACGGGCCGGTCCATGAGCGGACGGACGAGATCGTCGGCGGCATCGGTGAGGGCGTCGAGATCGGCGCCGTGGTTCCATCCGGTCAGGTCGGCGACCGCGACGAACGCCTCCAACGGCGTGTTGCCCGCGCCGGCGCCGAGTCCGGCCAGCGAGGCGTCGACCCGGGTGACGCCTTCCTCTACGGCGATGACGCTGTTGGCGACGGCCAGCGACAGATTCTGGTGCGCGTGGATGCCGATCTCGGTGCTCGAATCGAGCACGGCGCGGTAGGCCCGCACCCGTTGGCGCACACCGCTCATGGTGAGTCGCCCGCCGGAATCGGTGACATACACGCAGTGCGCGCCGTAGGACTCCATCAGCCGCGCCTGCTCGGCCAGCCCCGCCGGGCTGTTCATGTGGCTCATCATCAGGAATCCGGAGACGTCCATGCCGAGCTCGCGGGCGTAGCCGATGTGCTGCGCGGCGATGTCGGCCTCGGTGCAGTGGGTCGCCACCCGCACCGAGCGCACGCCGAGCTCGTAGGCGCGCCGCAGGTCCTCGATGGTGCCGATGCCGGGCAGCAGCAGCGTGGTCAGCCGAGCGGTGGTCAGCACTTCGGCCGTCGCGGCGAGCCACTCCCAGTCGGTGTTGCTGCCCGGTCCGTAGGTGAGGCTGCCGCCGGACAGGCCGTCGCCGTGCGCGACCTCGATCGCGTCGACGCCCGCCGCGTCGAGAGCGGCGGCGATGTCGGCGACGATCTGCGGGGTGATGCGGTGGCGCAGCGCGTGCATGCCGTCCCGCAAAGTGACGTCCTGGAGGAAAACCTCGGTCATCGCACTGCCTCCCTGGCTCCTCGGGCGATCTGTTCGGCGACGCGCAGCGCCGCGGAGGTCATGATGTCGAGATTCCCGGCGTACGCCGGCAGATAGTGCGCGGCGCCTTCGACTTCCAGGAACACCGACACCTGATGCGTCACCGGCCGGTCGCCGACGAGCGTGCGCACCGGGGCGTCCCGCGGCACCGGTGTGATCTGGATGTCCTGCTCGAGCCGATAGCCGGGAACGTACGCCGCGACGGATTCGATCATGGCCCGGATGGATTCGCGCACCGCGTCCCCGGCGCGCCGCGCCGGATCGTCGATGAGCGCGAGCACCGTGTCGCGCATGATCAGCGGTGGTTCGGCGGGGTTGAGCACGATGAGGGCACGACCCCGCTCGGCGCCGCCGACGGCGGTGATCGCCGCGCCGGTGGTCTCGGTGAACTCGTCGATGTTGGCGCGGGTGCCGGGACCCGCCGATTTCGAGGCGATCGCCGCGACGATCTCGGCGTACGGAACCGGCGTGACGCGCGAGATGGCCGCGACGATCGGAATGGTGGCCTGCCCGCCGCAGGTGACCATGTTGACGTTGTCCGCGTCCAGATGCGCGTCGAGGTTGACGGCGGGGACCACGAACGGACCGATCGCGGCCGGTGTCAGGTCGACGAGCCGCTTCCCATGCGGGGCAAGGGCTTCGGCATTGGCCAGGTGCGCGCGGGCCGAGGTGGCGTCGAACACGATATCGATCTCGGCGAAATCGGGCATGGCGATGAGGCCCCGCACGCCGTCCGCGGTGGTGGGCACCCCGAGCCGCGCCGCCCGCGCCAAGCCGTCGGAAGCGGGATCGATGCCGACCATCGCGGCCATTTCCAGGGTGTCCGAGAGGCGGAGCACCTTGATCATCAAGTCGGTGCCGATATTGCCCGAGCCGATCACAGCGACCTTGGTGCGGGTCATGCGGTTTCCTCCATGCTGAAGCCGACGGTTGCGAGCGTCGCTACGCCGTAACGGATTTCGGAGTGCACGCGCGCGCCGGGCCGCAGCGGCGCCATCGGGCCGAGCGCGCCGGAGAGCACGATCTCGCCCGCACGCAGCGGGTCGCCGAGGCCGCGGGCGGTGCGCGCGAGCCAAGCCAGCGCGTTGAGCGGATCGCCGAGGCAGGCGGAACCGGTTCCGGTGGAGACGATCTCGCCGTCCAGCCGCATACTCATGCTGACTTCGCGCGGCTCGAAATCCGCCAGCGACAGCCGCTGCTCCCCGAGCGCGAACCACCCGCTGGATGCGTTGTCGGCGACGGTATCGCCGAAAGTGATGTCCCAGTCCGCGATTCGGCTGTCGACGATCTCCAGCGCCGCGACGGCGTAGTCCACCGCGTGCCGCACACTGCGGGCGTCGATCTCTTCGGTGTCGAGATCGGCGGACAGCACGAAGGCCAGTTCCGCCTCGATCTTCGGTTGCAGCAGTCGCGGCCGGTCGGCCAGTGGGATGCGAATGTCCATGTCGGCGAACAGGACTCCGAAGTCCGGCTGGTCGACGCCCAGCTGCTGCTGCACGGCGGGCGAGGTGAGGCCGATCTTGCGGCCGACCACCCGCGCGCCGGATTCGACGCGCGCGCGGACACCGAGCCGCTGCACGGCGTAGGCGACGGCGACGTCGTCGCTGCCGATGAGGTCGCGCACGGGCGCGGCGGGCACGCCGGTGTCCGCGGCCTCGGCGAGCCGTTGCGCGGCGGCCAAGACCGCCGGGCTCTCGGTGACGGTCGAGGTCATCGGGACTCCTCGTAGTCGGGGGTGATCAGGTGCTCGGTGATGCGCTCGGGGAGCGGCGCGTGGCCGGTGGGCAGGCGAAGCTGCCGCGTCAATTCCGCGACGAGCGGCGCGGTTTCGCCGCGCGGCGCGACGCCGAACACGAACCGGTCGGGACGCAGCACCACCACTCCGCCGCGGCGGACTCCGGCCTTGCCGAACCAGCGCACCAGCGCGCCGGTGTGGTCTTCGATGTCGGCCACCGCGTCGCCGCCGCCCCGACCGTCGCCGGGCTTGCCCTGGGGGCGGCTGCCGAGGGGATAGACCGTGACGAAGTGACTGCCGAGCCCGTCCAGCACGGCCAGATCCTCGGCGGAGCACGCCGTGCGCGGGTCGACGCCGTAGCCGAGCACGGCGAAGCCGAGGCCGAGCACGTCGTCGAGGCGGCGATGCCTGCCGTCGTAGGTGCGCACCTCCGGTTGCGGAGCGAGGGTGCCCTCGACCCCGCGCAGCCCGCGCCGGGGCAGACCCAGGTAGGCGTCGCGGCGGAACCGGGGCTCCGGCTTCATTTTCGCCCCGCGGATCCAGCCGCCGAGCCCCGGCACCCGCAGCGCGGTGGTCAGCGCGACGTCACGGAATCGTGCAGCCACCGGGTTGTCCACCGAGACAAGGTTCTTCATCCACACCGACATGGTGATGATGGCTTTGGCGTGCGGGCGGCGCTCGGACTCGTAGCTGTCCAAGATCGCCGGGTCGGCGCCGTGGCGCAGGATCGCGGTCAGCTTCCAGGACAGGTTGTCGGCGTCGCGCACACCGGAGTTCATGCCCTGGCCGATGAACTGGGGCGTCATGTGCGCGGCGTCGCCCGCCAGCAGGATGCGCCCATCGCGCCAGCTGTCCGCCACGACGGCGTTGAAGGTGTAGACGAGCTTGCGCAGCACCTCGACCTCGTCCGGGTCGACGAACCGGGAGATGTGCGCGCGGACGTTGTCGGGGTCCTCCATCTCCTCCTTGGTCTGAGACTCGCGCAGCATGAACTCGAAACGGTGATGTCCGCCCGGCTGCGGACAGGACACGATCGGCAGCTCGGGCTCGCAGACGAAGTTGAAGTACGGCAGGTGCCGGAACGCGTCCACGCCGTCTTTGGCCTTCAGGTCCACCACGAGCCAGCGCTCCGGGAAGCTGGTGCCGGTCATGTCGATGCCCAGCTGGGTGCGCACCACGCTGCGGCCGCCGTCGCAGCCGACCAGGAACTGCGCTCGCACCCGTTCGGAGGTCCGGAGATCGGTCTCGGGTTCCCGTTTGCCGTAGCCGGTGCCCACGCAGGCGGCGTGCTCGACCCCGACACTCGTGGCGTCCTGATCGAAGCCGACGACCTCGCGGCCGCGCCGCACGGTGACGTGCGGGTAGCTGTCCAGCGCCCGCTCGAGGGAGTTCTCCAGATACGGCTGGTAGAGGAAGTTGACCACCGGCCAGCCGAGGGGACGCTCGATCTGGTTGAACTGCGCGAGCAGCGACCCGTCGGCGCGGACCCACTGGACGGTGGAGTCGATGTTCATGTCCGCGGCCAATTCGTCTGCCGCACCGGCTGTTTGGAAGATCCGCATGCCTTCGTCGTCGGTGTAGACGGCGCGGGCCAGACCGTAGTACTCCGGTTCGCGCTCCAGCACGAGCACCCGCACGCCGCGGCGGCCGAGCAGGTTGGCCAGGGTGAGCCCGGTCGGTCCGAGCCCGACGACCACGACGTCGTAGTCGAATTCGCTCATCGAGAAAGTCCTCCCGACAGTTCCGGCACCGTGATCTCCGGCGTGCGTACGGTTTCCAGGGCGCGGCGGAATTGGGCGAATTTGTCCAGCACCGTCTGCCCGACGGTGGTGTGGCCCCAGATGCTGATGCCCTGATAGGTGCTCGGTTCCCAGGTCGCCTCGCGTTCCGGCGTGATGACGATCGGGTTCCAGCCGACCTCGAGTTCGAAGCCGGACGGTGTCACGCAGTAGTAGGACAGCTCACGGTCGTTGGTGTGCTGGCCGACCGACCACGCCATCCGGAACCCGAGATCGGTGACGCGCTGGAACGACGCGAGCATGTCGTCCAACGTCGCGGACTGAATGTTGATGTGCTGCACCCGGGTTCGGATCGGGTCGATCTTCACCCCGCGCACGTTGGCGATCGCGATCGAGTGATGGCGCTCGTTGACCCGCAGGAAGCGGATCTTCATCATCAGCCCGGAGACGTTCTCGTCGATGTAATCCGACAGGCGGGAATCGAATACGGTGTGGTAGTAGCCGCGCAGCGACTCCGGCTCCCTGGACACGATCGCGACGTGACCCATACCCGCCTCGCCGGTGACCCAGCCCGAGCTGAGCATTCGCAACGGTTCGGGTGTGGTCACCAGGGCCGTGAAGATCTCGGTGGCGATACCTTTGGGCCCGGGGAAACGCCAGAGCCGCTCCACGCCGCGCAGGGCGGCTTCGTCGGCTGTGCCCTCCTCGATCGGAACCCCGCGATCGGCGACCCTGGCGATGATCCGGTCGAACGTCTCGTGATCGTCGATCTGCCAGCCGAGGGCGGTCACGTCCTCGACCGGGCCGCGCTCGATCAGGAATCGGCACGACCGGTCGTCGAGCCGGAAACGCAGGGTGTCGGCGTCGAGCCGGTCGACGTGCATGCCGATCGCCAAGGCGCCGAAGCGGTCCCAGTCGGTCAGTCGCTGGGACTGCACCGCGATGTAGCCCAGATGTACCGCTCCGAACACCGAACCGTCGGTGTTCGGGCGCAGGAAATAGTTCACGACTTCGCCTCCAGAAACGCGGTCGCGAGTGCGTTGAACATGTCCGCGCGCTCCCACTGCACCCAGTGGCCGGTCTTGGCGGCCAGGAACAGGTCGCAGTTGGGCATGCGCTCGGCGAGCATGCGGCCGCCCTCGGGTCGGTTGACCCCATCTTCGGCGCCCCAGATCACCAGCGTGCGATGGTTCACCTTGCCGAGCCGGGGGTCACGGGTGAAGTCCATCCGCCACACCGTCCGCAGCCCAGAAGGCCTGCGCAGCGGCGGATTCGCGACCACGTCGGGATCCAGGCTGGCCCGATACCGCTCGTCGATCAGCTCCTCGGTGATCGCGCTCGCGTCGTAGACCAGGTGGTCGCGCACGAACGTGGCGAGTTTCTCCCGGCTCGGGCCGTCGCCGCCGTAGTACGCGAGCAGGGACTGCAAGCCTTTCGTCGGCAGCGCACGGGTGGTGCCGACGCCGCCCGGACCCATCAGGATCAGCCTGCCGACCTTCTCGGGGCGGTCCATCGCCAACCGCAGCGCCGCGGCGCCGCCGTAGGAATTGCCGACCAGGTGCGCGCTCGGCAGGTCCAGCGCGTCGAGCAGTCCGCCGACCGAAGCGGCGAGATCGCCGAACGGGTCGGACTGATCGATCCGCTTGGTCGAGCGGCCGTAGCCGGGCATGTCCGGGACGATGACCCGGAAGCGCCGCGCCAGCGCCTCGATGTTGCGCGAGTAGTTCGAGAGCCCGGACGCGCCGGGGCCACCGCCGTGCAACAGCACCACCGCCGGGCCCGAGCCGAACTCGGTCAAGAAGATGTCGCGGTCGCCGACTCGAACCGTCCGCCCGGCGTCGACCCCCTTGTCGATGCTTGTCACAAGCCACCTCCACAGTTCAGATGATGAAATCATCAGTTGCGAGGAAACTCTTTGTCAAGAGTAAATGATGAGAACATCAGAAAAGATGGTCGGATCAACAGGATGGATCGACGTCGCGCGCACGGCTGCGCGCCGCGCCGAGAATCGTCTCTGATCGTTTCCTCAGTTACGATTCTCGGGACGATTCCGAGTGGGAGAGGGCCGATGACCACCGAACCCGTAGTGCGCAACCGCGTCGATCGGCGACGTGAGCGCACCCGCAACGCACTGCTCGGCGCGGCGCGCAAGTTCCTCTCGGAGGGGCGTTCGGCCGTCAGCATCCAGGAGATCACCGACGCCGCCGACGTCGGATTCGGTTCCTTCTATAACCATTTCGAGTCCAAGGAGCAGCTGTTCGACGAGGCGGTGCGCTCGGCGCTGCAGGTCTACAGCGAGATGCGCGACGCGATCGTGGCGCTCTACGACGACCCGGCCGAGGTGTTCGCCGTCAGCTTCCGCCTGACCGGACGGTTGCAACGGCAGATCCCCGAGATGGTGAAGGTCGTGCTGAACTCGGGTATGTCGATCATGCTGCGGGACGAGGGTCTCGCGCCGCGCGCCCGCCGCGACATCATCGCCGCACAGGAGGCGGGCCGCTTCGAACCGATGGACCCCGACCTGGCCGTGATGGCCGCGGGCGGTTCGCTGCTCGGCCTGCTGCAACTGCTCGACGCAAAGCCGGACGCCGACGCCGACGCGCTGTCGGACGAGATGGCCTTCCAAATGCTGCGCATGTTCGGCATGAACAAGCGCGCCGCGCAGAAACTCACCTCCACCGAGCTGCCGCCGCTGCCGCAGCTCTGATCGTCAGGGCCGGAAGGCGCGCAGGGTGAGGTCGACGAGCGAGTCGGCGTAGTCGGGAGTGAGCGGGCCCGAGCGGTGCAACCACCGCTGGAACAGCGGGCCGTAGAGCACCTCCAGCACCAGGTCGAGGTCGGCGTCCGTGGCTAGCTGACCGGCTTGCTGCGCGCTGCGCAGGCGGGCCTTCTTGGCGTCGTCCATCGGGCCCGCCAGCTTCTCGCGGTATTGGGCGGCGAGCTCGGGATCATTGGCGATCTCGGTGTTCAGGGCGCGGATCGGCCGCTCGAAGTCCGGATCGGCGAACTCGGCGACTGTTGCCCGCATGACCAGCTTCAGATCTGCCTCCAGGTCGCCGGTGTCGGGAAGATTCAAGCCCTGCCCGTCCGCGTCCTCGCTGAGCGCGAGGAAGGAGTCGAAGATGACGGCGCCCTTCGACGGCCACCACCGGTAGATCGTCTGCTTGCCGACGCCCGCCCGCGCCGCGATGGCCTCGATCGAGACCTTGCCGTACCCGACCTCGGAGATCAGCTCGCGGGTCGCCGCGAGGATCGCCTGGCGTGAGCGTTCGCTGCGCCGGGAACGGTCCGGCTGGGGGGCATTCGACATGCGTCGAGACTAGCAGGCCAACGAGACGGAACGGTTCGTGTTGACAGAAGGGACCCGAGCGTGCAGACTTTGAGCGAACCGAGACGTATCGTCTCGACTAGAGGAGGTGGCTTTTCCATGACGACCGCCAAAGTGTGGTTCATCACCGGCGCTTCGCGTGGCCTCGGCCGGGCGTTCACCGAGGCGGCGCTCGCGGCGGGGGATCGCGTGGTGGCCGCCGCGCGTAATATCGCGCCGCTCGACGATCTGGTCGCCGAATATCCGGACCACTTGGCTCCGCTCGTGCTGGACGTCTCCGATCGCCTAGCCGTGTTCGACGGCGTCGAGCGTGCGGTGGCGGCGTTCGGCAGGCTCGACGTGGTGGTCAACAACGCGGGCGGGCTGCTGTACGGCATGGTCGAGGAGGCCACCGAGGAGCAGATCCGCGCGCACCTCGACGTGAACTTCTTCGGCGCGGTGTGGGTGGTTCAGGCTGTGCTTCCGCACCTGCGCGCGCAGGGATCCGGGCGGATCTTGCAGATCACCTCGATGGGCAGCAGCGGCGGCATGGCGTCCGTCGGCTTCTACGGCGCGGGCAAGGTGGCGCTGGACTCGCTCAGTGAGGCGCTGGCGATGGAGGTCGAGCGGTTCGGCGTCCAGGTCGTCATCGTGGAGATGGGCGGCTACTCGACCGGGCTCTTCACCGCGGGGACCACGGCGACCGAACCCCTCCCGCACTACGAGACGTTGCGCGCCGAACTCGCCGAGATGTGGGGTGACGAATCCGGACCCGACCCGAGCAACGCGGCCCCGGTGATCATGGAACTGGCCGCCCTGCCGAATCCGCCCCGGCGACTCATCGTCGGCAGCCAGTCCTACGACCAGGTTCTGGAAATCGACCGCGCCCGCGCCGAGTTGTACCGGGAATGGGAACAGCTCAGCCGGAAGGCCGCGGGCTGAGCCCGGCGAGCCCGATACTGCCCGCGAGGTCGGCGAGGGTGGCGTCGAACAGCGCGTCGGGGTCGCTGACGGGCATCGGGTAGTTGCCGAACACTTCGAGGGTGACATGCCCGTACAGCCGCGCCCAGAGCGTCATCATCAGATAGGCCACGCCCAAGTCGAGCTTCTCGGCGGGGAACTTCTGACTCGATTCGGCGAGCATGGCGAGCAATTCGGTCTGGAAACCGATCAGATCCTCGCGCAACGCGTCGGGAATCGTGTCGGTCGGCGGGGTCACCAGGTCGTAGGTGGTGAGCAACCGGCCCGCCGCGCCCAGGAAGACGCGGCCGAACGGTTCGTCGAATTGCCTTATCCCGCCGGGGTTCTCGCCATTCGGCGAGGCGAACACGAGGGTGAACTCGTGCGGGTGGGCGAGAGCCCAGCGCCGAAAGCCCTTGCAGATGGCGAACAGTTGCACGACGCCGTCGTCAGGCAACTCGGCGACCTGCCCCGCGAGCTCGTCCGCCAAGTCCACGCAGATGTCGCGGCGCAGCGCGGCGACCAAGTCCTCGCGCGAGGCGTAATGGCGGTACAGCGCGGGCGCGGTGATGCCGAGATCGCGCGCGATGGCGCGCAGGGTCAGCGCCTCGGGCCCCTGGTCGGCCAGCACCGTCCTGGCCACCCGCCGGATGTCCGCGTCGTGTATCGCGGGCATCCGGCCCCGTCGTGCGGGTTGTGTCATTCGTATGCGACCTGCCAGCTCTTGATGCCGTTCAACCAGCCCGAGCGTAGCCGGACCGGCTCGGAGACCTCACGCAGGTTCGGCATCACATCCGCGATGGCGTTGAAGATCAGGTCGAGTTGCAGCCGCGCCAGGTTCGCGCCGACGCAGAAGTGCGTGCCGGTGCCGCCGAAACCCACGTGCGGGTTGGGGTTACGGGTGACATCGAATTCGAAGGGCTTCTCGAAGCGCTCCTCGTCGAAGTTGGCCGAGGCGTAGAACAGTCCGACGCGCTGGCCCTTGCTGATGGCCTGGCCGCCGATCTCGGTGTCCTGCAACGCCGTACGCTGGAAGGCGATCACCGGCGTCGCCCACCGGACGATCTCGTCGGGCGCGGTGCGCGGCCGCTCCGCCTTGTACAGCTCCCACTGCTCGGGGAAGTCGATGAACGCCTTCATGCCGTGCGTGGTGGCGTTGCGGGTGGTCTCGTTGCCCGCGACCGCCAAAAGGATGACGAACCAGGCGAATTCGTCCGATCCGAGCGCCTCGCCGTCGAGGTCGGCGGTGACGAGCTGGCTGACGATGTCGTCGGCCGGGCACTTGCGGCGCTCCTCGGCGAGGTTCCACGAGTAGCCCATGATCTCGGCGGTGGCCAGCTTGTGGTTGCCGTCGAAGTCCGGATCGTCGTAGCCCATCATCTGATTCGACCAGTCGAACAGCTTGCCGCGGTCGGACTGCGGCACGCCGAGCAGCTCGGCGATGGCCTGCAACGGCAGCTCGCACGCCACCTGCTGGACGAAGTCGCCGCCGCCGGTCTTCTTGGCCTCGTGGACGATTCGCTCGGCGCGTTCGTGCAGCGCGTCGCGCAGGCTTTGCACGGCGCGCGGGGTGAAGCCGCGGGAGATGATCCGCCGCAGCTTGTCGTGGATGGGCGGATCGGTGTTGACCAGCATGGCGCGCTGGATGTCGATCTCGTCCCGGGTGATGTCGCCGTTGAAGCGGATCACCGCGGTGTTGGCGTTGGTGGAGAACACCTCGGAGTTCTTGGAGATCTCCTTGATGTGGTCGAGCTTGCTGACCACCCAGTACCCGCCGTCGTCGAAGCCGCTGACGCCGTTGGGCTGGTCGACCCACCAGACCGGGGCGGTCCGGCGCAGCTCGGCCCACTCCTCGACGGGCAGACGGCTGGCGAGCAGGTCGGGATCGGTGAAATCGAAATCGTGCGAGATGGATGGCGCGGACACGGTACCTCCTTTGGAACACGTTCCACAGGAGTGAACCACACCACACTCTATTTGTGAACACCATTTAGTAAATCGGGTTCACTTGATCTTCGGATCAGTCCGACGGTGGTCCGGCGAGGATGGCGGTGACGACGTCGACGAGTTCGCTCATCACCTGCTCGGGGCTGAGCTGGACGCCGGAGATGGCGAGCAGATCTTGGGTCTGATGGACATCGCCGAGGACTTGGAAGGTCAAGGTCATGGCCTGCGCCAAGCGGAATCGGATGGTGTGGCGGGGGAGGTCGGGGAAGGCGCGGCTCAGCAGGGTCATGAAACGGCGAGCTTGGTCGGCGAACCCCTCGGCGACGGTCGACAGCGCGGGATGGCCGCTGCCGAGAACGCTCGCGATGAACTTGACCCAGGATCCGCCCTCGCCGGTCGCCATCTCCCACACCGGCAGCACGAACGCCTCCGCCAAGCCGCGGGCGCCGACGACGCCCGACTGCTCCACCTCGTCGAGCAGGGCGGCCCGCCGGGTCGCGACCGCGTCGCTGCGCTGCCGGATCAGCGCCTCGATCAAGGCTTCCTTGGACCCGAAGTGGTAGTGCACCGCGGCGACATTCGCGCCCGCGGCCGACATCACGGCGCGCAGCGACACCGCGTCGATACCGCGTTCGGCGAACAGTCGCTCGGCCGCGAGAATCAGGCGCCGGTCGGTCGGCATGGCTAGTTCTTCTTCGCTGATTCGAAGCTCGGCACGGTCCGCTGCGCTGGTCACCTGCTGCATTGTAATGACCGTTCGCCCAGCGCAGACGTTATCTCTATCAACTGATGCAATCACTTGATAGAGTGCCGTTCGTGAGTACGACCACCGTTCCCGCCCACGACTTCTCGGGACTGACCGCCCTGGTGGCGGGCGATCCATCCGACACCGTTCCGGTCGTGGAGGTCTTCACCGGAACGGTCGTCGCGCGACTGCCGCAGTCCTCGCCCGCCGATGTCGCCGCGGCGTTCGACCGCGCCCGCGCTGTCCAGGCCGAATGGGCGCGCTGGCCGGTGCGCCGCAGGCTGGCCGTCTTCGAGCGCTTCCACCGCCTGGTCCTGGAGAACCACCGGACGATCACCGATCTGATCCAGATCGAGACGGGCAAGGCGCGCCGCATGGCCTTCGAGGAGCTGTGCGACATCCCGATGGTCATCGGCCACTATCTGAAGCGCGCGCCGCGACTGTTGCGTCCCGTTCGGCATCCCGGCGCGATACCACTGGTCAGCACCTCCACCGAGATCCGCAAGCCGCGCGGGGTCGTCGGCGTGATCGCGCCGTGGAACTTCCCGTTCGCGATCGGCTACTGCGACGCGATCCCCGCGCTGATGGCCGGAAACGGAATCGTGCTCAAGCCGGACAACCGGACTCCGCTCAGTCCGGCGTTCGGTTTGCGGCTGCTGCTCGAGGCTGGGCTTCCGGAGGGACTCGTTCAGATCGTCTGCGGCGACGGGCCGGTGGTGGGTCCCGCGGTCGTGGACGGCGCGGACTTCGTGATGTTCACCGGATCGGAGGCGACCGGTCGGCTGGTGGCCAAGCAGGCGGGGGAGCGCCTCGTCGAATCGTGCCTGGAATTGGGCGGCAAGAACCCGATGATCGTCTTGGCCGACGCGGATCTGCCCGCGGCGGTGCACAGCGCGATCTCCGGGGTCTTCGACAACACCGGTCAGCTGTGTTTGCACATCGAGCGGATCTACGTGCACGAATCGGTGTATGCGGCTTTCCGCGACGAGTTCACCGCGCGCGTCGCGGCGCTGCGGGTCGGGCCCGGCTACGACTTCGACATCGAGATGGGCGCTTTGGTCTCGGCCGATCAGTGCGCCCGCGTGGCGGAGCAGGTCGAGCAGGCGAAAGCCGGTGGCGCGCGGGCGCTCACCGGCGGTCACGTCATGCCGGAGCTCGGGCCGACGTTCTACGCGCCGACGGTGCTCGAGGGCGTCACCGCGGAGATGGACGTCTTCGGGGCGGAGACCTTCGGTCCTGTCGTCGCGCTGTATCCGTTCTCGTCCGTCGACGAGGCGGTCGAGCTCGCGAACGACACACGGTACGGGTTGAGCGCGAGCGTCTGGGGGCGCGATCTGTCGGCGGCGCGCGCGGTCGGTGCGCGGCTGGCGGCCGGACACGTGAATGTCAACGACTCCGCCGCGCTCGCCTACGCCGGAAAGAGCGCGCCCTCAGGCGGATTCAAGGCGTCGGGGATGGGAGTCCGCAACGGCGACGCCGGTCTGCTGAAATTCACCGAGTCGACGAACGTGGCGACGCTCAAGCGGCAGGTGCTCGGCCCGCGACCGGATCAGTCGTACGACGCCTACCTCGACCGCACCCTCACGACGCTGTCGCTGCTGCGCCGCTACCGCATCCGCTGACAGGCGAAACCGGCTGTCCGCCAGCCGGTTTCGCCTTGTTCGTCAGAGGTCGAGCCGCTCCGCGGCCAGGGCGCGCACGGCCTTCTTGTCGGGCTTGCCGAGACCGGTGAGCGGCAGCTCGTCGATGACGAGGACGTGCTTGGGCACCTGCACCGAACCCTTGCGCTGCCGGACGGTCTCCTGAATCTCCGCGATCATCGTCTCCACGGCGGTCGCGTCGTTCGGCGCGGCGGGATCGAGCACGACGACCGCGGTGACCGCCTCACCCCAGCGCGGATCGGGCACCCCGACGACCGCGACGTGCGAGACCGACGGATGCTCGGCGACGACATCTTCGACCTCGCGGGGAAAGACGTTGAAACCGCCGGTGACCACCATGTCCTTGCTGCGGCCGACGATGTGCAGGAACCCGTCTTCGTCCTGGCGGGCCAGATCGCCGGTGCGCAGCCAGCCGTCGCGGAAGGTCTCCGCGGTGGCCTCCGGCTTGTTCAGGTAACCCGCCGCGACCAGCGGTCCGGAGACGCAGATCTCGCCGACCTCGCCGGGCGCGGCGACCTTGTCGTCGGTATCCAGCAGCGCGACGCGCAGCGCCGCCGAGGGACGACCGCACGAGGTGAGCCGCGCCGAATCGTGTTCGCGCTTACCGAGATAGCTGATGGCCATCGGCGCCTCCGACTGCCCGAAGTACTGCGCGAAGATCGGCCCGAAACGCTCGATCGCCTGGGTCAACCGGGTCGGGTCGATGGCCGAGGCGCCGTAGTACACCGTCTCCAGCGACGACACGTCGCGGGTCGCGAGATCCGGGTGGTCGAGCAGGGCGTAGAGCATCGACGGCACCAGCATGGTCGCGGTGATCTTGTGCTCCTCGATGGCGCGCAGCACCTCGCCCGGTTCGAAGCGGGGAAGCACCACGCACTGACCGCCGAGCAGGACGACCGGGAGGAAGAAGGCCGCGCCCGCGTGCGAGAGCGGCGTGCAGATCAGGAATCTCGGCCGCTGCGGCCATTCCCATTCCGACAGCTGGATCTGGGTCATCGTCGCCATGGTGCTCGCGGTTCCGATGACGCCCTTGGGTTTTCCCGTGGTGCCGCCGGTGTAGCTGATCGAGATGACGGCGTCGGGCGGCAGGTCGGTGGCCTCGATCGGCTCCGCGTCGAACGCCGCAGCGGCGGCCGTCAGATCGACGCCGACATCGGCCAGTTCCGGCGGCACGGCGCCGAGCACGAGGACCCGCTTCAGCTCCGGCACCCGGTCGACCAGTTCGCGGGCTCGCTGCACGAAGGCGGGCACCGGGTCGAGCACCAGGGTGGTGATGCCCGCGTCGGCGAGCACGTAGGCGTGATCGTCCAGCCCGCCCATCGGGTGCAGCGCGGTGCGCCGATGACCGCGCACCTGCCCGGCGCCGATGGTGAACAGCACCTCGGGCCGGTTGAGCGCGAGGACGCCGACCGGCGTGCCGGTGTCGACTCCGTTGGCCGCGAACGCGGCGACGTAGCGGCTGATCGCCTCCAGCACATCGGCGCCGGTGAGGACCGTGTCACCGAGGGTGAGCACCGGATCGTGGCGGTGCCTGCGCAGCCCGGCGAGCAGGCTGTGACCGTTGTGCACCGGCAGGCGCAGGTGGGCGTCGAGATCGATTGTCGTCATAGGTGTTTCAGCTCCGAGCACTCGTCGTTGACCGTCGTTGGGCACGTGGGTGCCTGCGCCTCGCTGACGCTCGGCTCCGGCATGCGCGAAGCGCGCTGCAACACGATTCGCTCACTCCGTTCGCTCATGCCTGCGCCTCGCTGACGCTCGGCTCCGGCATGCGCGAAGCGCGCTGCGACACGATTCGCTCACTACGTTCGCTCATGACGGCCCCGCGTACAGTGTGACGACGCAAGCGCCGCCGAGGCCGAGATTGTGCGCCAAAGCGATGCGCGCGTCCGGCACTTGCCGATCCGCGGCGAGCCCGCGCAGCTGCCAGCAGAGTTCGGCCGTCTGCGCGAGTCCGGTAGCGCCGAGCGGGTGACCCTTCGAGATCAGTCCGCCGGACGGGTTGACCACCCAAGCGCCGCCGTAGGTGGTGGCGCCGGACTCCACCAGCGCACCCGATTCGCCCTCCCCGCACAGACCGAGCGCCTCGTAGGTGATTAGCTCGTTGATCGAGAAGCAGTCGTGCAGTTCGATCACGTCGACCTGGTCGATGGTGATCCCCGCGGCCTCGAGGGCGCGACCGGACGCGGCGCGGGTCATCGGCGCTCCGACGACATCGATCATCGACCCCGTGGCGAACGCGGACTCGTCGTCGGTGACCAGCTCCTGGGCCAGGATCTCCACGGCCTGCCCCTCCAGACCGAGTTCGCGCACCACGTCCTCGCTCACCAGCACGGCGGCCGCGGCGCCGTCCGACATGGGCGAGCACTGCGAGCGGGTCAGCGGACCGTGCACCGGCACATCGGCGAGCACCTGCTCCAGCGTGTAGGCATTCTGAAACTGCGCCAAGGGATTACGCGTCGAGTGTTCGTGGTTCTTCACCGCGACGGCGGCCAGTTGTTCGGGCGTCGTGCCATAGCGCTTGCCGTGCTCGAGCGCGGCGTTGCCGAAGAACTGGGTGGTCATCGGCGCGGCGCCGAAGTCGTAGTGCGCGGACATGACTCGCAGGTGCCCGTCGACGGTGGTCGTCTTCGGCGGTGTCGCGGGGCCTGCCATGGCTTGCTTGGTCATCTGCTCGAACCCGACCGCCAGCGCCACGTCCGCGAGACCGGCGCCGATCCACTCGCGCGCCAGCACGAGCGCGGTGGAGCCGGTGGCGCAGTTGTTGTTGACGTTGACCACCGGAATGCCGGTCATGCCGACGTCGTACAGCGCGCGTTGCCCGGCCGCCGAGGGCTGGAAGACATAGCCGACCGCGGCACGCTGGACCCGGTCGTAGCCGATCCCCGCGTCGCCCAGCGCGCCGCGCACCGCCTCGCCGACCATCTCCGGGTAGGTCCACGGCTTGGACCCGATCTTGACGAACGGCGTCATCCCGACACCGACGACGTGCACCCGCCGCATCTTCGAACTCCTGTCTCGGTTCATCCCCGCCCTCGCACCGGCTCCGCGCGCCTCGCAGTGGTGGTGTCCCGTGCGAGGCGGGCGGAAGATCCGCGGGGAGCTGGCCTCACGTGTTCGGCCGTTCGTCGCCGACGACCCAGAGGGCGTGGAATTGGGATGCGCCGCCCATGGCGTGGCCGATGGCTCGGCGCGCGCCGGGGACTTGGTGCTCGCCCGCCATGCCGCGGACCTGTAGCGCGGCCTCTAGGAAGCGGACCAAGCCGGTGGCTCCGGTCGGATTGCCGGACAGCACGCCGCCGGACGGGTTGATCGGCAGCGACCCGCCGAATCGCGTCGTCCCGTCGTCGACCAGTTTCCAGCCTTGGTGCAGCGGAGCGAGGCCGATGTTCTCCAGCCACATCGGTTCGTACCAGCTGTACGGGATGTACAGCTCCGCCACGTCGACTTCCCTTGCCGGATCGACGATTCCGGCCTGCCGGTAGGCATCGGCGGCGCACTCCGCGCCCGCGCGCGGGTTGACCTCGTCGCGTCCGGCGAAGTGGCCGGTCTCGGTGCGGAACGACATGCCGTGGATCCAGGCGGGCGGGCGCGCTGTCTTCCCGACCTGCGCGGCCGCCGACAACACGATCGCGGCGGCGCCGTCGGAGGACGGGCACGATTCGAGGTAGCGGATCGGGTCCCACAGCATGCGGGACTCCTTGACCTTCTCGACGGTGATGTCGGGCATGTGCACGTGCGCGTACGGATTGCGCAGCGCGTTGAGCCGGTGATTGACCGCCACCTGCCAGCCGATGTGTTCCGGTGCGCCGGAGCGGCGGATGTACTCGCGGATGACCGGCGCGAAATGGCCGCCCGCGCCCGCGCCGAGTTTGGCGCTGAAGGGCAGTCCGCGGGAGAGCGCCCAGGTGAAATTGCCCTCGGACTCTTTGGAATACGCCGCGACGAGCACGCGCCGCGCCAACCCCGCCTCGATGAGGTGCGCGCCGTAGATGGCCGCGTGCCCGCCGACGCTGCCGCCGGTGAAGACTCGCGTCACCGGAAGCCCGCGGGCGCCGAGCGCGTCGGCGAGGTAGAGCTCCGGGTTCATCACCCCGTCGAACAGGTCCGGGGTCTTCGACAGCACGATCGCGTCGACCTCGCCCAGCTCCAGCTCGGCGTCGGCCATCGCGGCCGCGACCGCTTCGCGCACCATCGCGCCGATGGTCGTCTCGCGGCGCTTGGCCTGCTTGCCCTGACCGATGCCGATGACGGCGACGGGTTCAGTCATGCCGGGTCTCCTTCCAGCAGGCAGACCAGATTCTGTTGCAGCGCTTGGCCGTTGGTGGCGTGCGCGAGGGCTCGGCGGGCTCGGCCCGACCGAATGCCCTTGGCCGCCTCGGCGATACGGATCAGACCGGTCGCGGTGGTCGGCCTACCCGCCAGCGGCCCGCCCGACGGATTGATCGCCGTCGCCGCGCCGAGCCCGAGTTCGCGAACCAGAAGCGGTTCCTGCGCGGAGTATTCGACGTGCAGTTCGGCGATGTCGACCTCGCTCGCGGCGAAGCCCGCGGTCGCCGACGCCCGCGCGGCGGCGAGGTTCGCGGAGGGCGCCCTGGTCAGATCGCGCGACCCCGGGTAGTGCCCGTCCATCCGGTGGTCGATGCCGCGGATCCAGGCGGGACGTTCGCACAGCGATCTGGCCACGTCACCGGCGGCGAGCACGACGACGCTCGCGGCATCGCCGACCGGCGACACGTCGTGGCCACGCAAGGGCGCGGCCACATAGGGCGCGGCGAGCAGTTCGTCGACCTCGTACTCGCCCGCCATCTGTGCGTGCGGGTTGGCCTTGGCGTCCGCCAGGCTGCGCGCGACGATCCGCGCCATCTCGCGCTCCGTGGTCACCTCGGACTGGAGCAGCGCGCAGGCCTGAACGCCCGCGATCGCGTCGCGATGCGGGCGCAGCGGCGTGAGGTAGTAGGGGTCCAGCTGGGTGGGCACGACCTGGTCGAGGTCACGCGGCAGCGAACCGCGGCCGATCCCGTACACCAGCGCGATGTCGCCGTGCCCCAATTGCAGCCACGACCACGCCTCGTAGAACGCCCAGGCGGCGTCCATCTCCACGTGCGACTCCGCGATCGGCGGCCAGGCGCCGACGGCGTCGAGCGAGTCGATGTAGGCGAAGGTGCGTCCCTCGTGGAAGTCGTGACTGCCCGAACACACGAAATCGACTCGGTCGCGGTCGAGTTGGATGCCGGAGAGCGCTTCCCGGATCACCGGGAGCAGGATGCCCGCCATGTCGTCGCGGCGGTTCGCGGCGAGGCAGGCGGACTGTGCGGAGCCGACGACGGCGATCTCACGCATGCCGAACCTCCTCGGTCGCGACGGGGCGATAGTGGCGGATGCTCATCCACGACGGCTCGAGCTCGGCGCCCTCCTGCCAGACCGGCTCGACCTCCATGCCGATGTGCACCTCGGCGATGTCGACCTCGCGGATCAGGTGCATCAGCCGGGTGTCCGCGCCGTGCGGCTGGATGTAGGCCACCACGTACGGCGGCTCGATCTCCTGACCGGGGAACGGGAAGCTGACGACACAGAAGGTGGAAACGATTCCGCGCCCGTCGAGTTCGGTCGGCTCGTCGAGTTCGACGAGGCAGCGTGCGCAGAACTCCGGCGCGGGCAGATACACGTGGCGGCACGACGGGCAGGTGCTCGCCAGCAGGCGGCGCTCGGACAGGCCGCGCAGGAATCGCGAGCGACCGACACCGGCGACGAACGTGAACTCCATCCGCAGCGGCGTCGGCATCAGCGAAACCGGTTCCGGCAGTGTCCTATTCATCGTCGCCCTCCGGCTCGAAACAGCGGAGGTCGAACATCTCGCCGCGGCGTTCTTCCGCCCAGCGCGCCCGCACCCGCAGGCCTCGCCGAATCCGCGCCGGGTCGCCGCCGACGTCGAGGGCGTGGAAGAAGGTGCCCTCCGTACCGTCGACGGCGATGAGCGCCCACGCGAAATCGCCGTCGACCGGATCGCCCGGGCGGTGCCGAACCCAGGTCCAGGACTCGACGGCGCCGACCGGCTTCAGCTCGACCAGCTCGCTCAGCTCCTTGCCGGTCACCGGATCGAACTCGGGCGGCGGGCACACCACGGTGCCGCGCTCGGTCCGCGCGCCGAACAGCCGCTTCTCGCGCAGCCCGGCGAGGAACGTCCCGACGACCGGTCCCACCGTGCGCTCGAACGGGAACTCGATCTCATAGGGGGCCTGTAGGCCCTCGTCGACATCAGCGGACATCGGCAGCTCCTTTCACGGTCGGAGTCTGCCTCAATCACTTGATTGAATCAAGTGCTTGAGCCCGCGTGCGCGGGTCTCGTGCTGTCAGCGTCCGCGCGCGAGCAGCTCCGCCGCGCCGGAGCAGAGCTCGTCGATCACCTGCGCCACCGGGGTGACCGCGGTGATCATGCCGACCCCTTGCCCCGCGTCCACCGGCGCGGTTCGCGGATCGTCGGCGGCGATCGCGGCGGTCAACGCGGCCTGCGCCGCCTCGTCCGTGCGCAGCGCGTCCTCGTGACCCGTCCACCGGGCCGCGAAGTCGTTGCGCAGCACCCGGGCGGGAAACCTTGTCGGCCAAGGCAATCGCATCGCCACGTCGAACGCCGTGGTGGCGAGGGTTTCGGTGCCGTCGGCCGCGATCATCGCGCGGCGACTCGCCTCCGACAGCGACGACTCCGCGCACGCGGCGAGGTGCGTGCCGAGCCACGCCCCGCTGGCGCCCGCGGCGAGAACGGCCGCGAGACTCGCGGGTGACCCGATGCCGCCCGCGGCGAGCACCGGCACTGTCACGGCGTCGAGCACCGCGTCCAGCAGCGGCAGCGTCCCCATCTCCACCGCGCCGTGGCCGCCGCCCTCCGCGCCCCGCGCGACCAGGACATCGATACCGGCGTCCTCGGCCCGCCGCGCCTCGGTCGCGTTGTATACCTGTGTGGCCGTGCGTATTCCGTTGGATCGCACGCGTTCGATCCAGGATGGATCCGTCCCGAAGCTCACCGCGATCAGCGTCGGCGCCGCGGCGATGGCCACGTCGAGCAGTTCCGGTTCGGCGGCGACGACCCAGTCCACGACACCGATGCCGAACCGCCCGCCGAGGGACGTCGTGTGCGGAAGTTCCCGGCGCAGCGCGGCCGCGGATCCGGCGCTGCCCATACCGATCATCCCCAGCCCACCCGCCGCGGTGACCGCCGCGGCCATCCGCCCGCCCGCGACGCCACCCATCGGCGCGTTCACCACCGGCACGCGCAGGCCCATCGCCCGCGACCACTCCGTGGTCAGGAGCGGTCGATCTTCCGAAGAATGCGGTTCCCGTTGCGACACAGCCATCCCTCCATGCCAGCACAGCGGCGGGATTGAAGCGCGGCGGGGTGGGTAGACCGAAGCGACGACGAAGGAGGCCCCCATGTCACGCGCGAAAGACACCGACGACGAGAACAACGACAAGTCCAAGAGCGACAAGCCACCAGGCCCGACCGACCAGGGCCGCGACGCCGGAATGGCGACCAGGGAGGTCGCCCCGGAAATGGCCGCCACCGAGAACGCCCAGGAACCGCCGGACTGATCCCTCAGCGGCTCACCGCGCCGGGAGCTGACCCGCAGCACCGGTCAGCTCCCGCAACCTGACTTCCAATCCGTCGAGGACACGCTCGAGCGCGTAGCGGCAGTACTCCCGATGCGCGGTCTCGCGCGCCGCGTCGTCATCGATCGCGGCGGCGGAGGCGAGATCGCGCATCTGGTCCAGTCCGTCCGACGGTCGCGATTCGAGCATCCGCGCCAAGCCCGCCATGCCGGATTCCGCTGCGGCACCATGTCTTTCATCGCCGATGGCAGGCTTCTGGTCCCCGAGGGCGATCAGGCCGAGGCAGGTGTTGAACGCGACCGAATAGGCGTGCGCGGCTTCGTCCCCGAAGCCCGCGTCGACCATCCGGCGCATTCCCGCCTCCATGGTCGGCAGTAGTCGCTCGGTCTGCGGGCCGTTGCGCAACAGCCAGGCCGCGACGCCGGGATAGCGCACCAGATGGTCGATCATCGCGGACAAGATGTCGTACAGCCAACGCCGCCAATCGCTTTCGTCGAGCGACAACGACATCTCGGCGAAGATCTCGTCGATCACCGCGGCGTGCACACGGCCGCGATCGCCGACGTGGTGGTAGATCACCGACAGCGAGGTGTCGAGCCGCGCGGTGAGTTCGCGCATGCTCCACCCGTCGAGCCCACGCTCGGCGGTCAGTGCGACGGCCGCCTCGGTGATCGCCTGCCGTGAGAGCCCGGTGTGATACTCCCGCCTCGAACCTCTGGACACCGTGCCGACCCTACCGGTAGCCTCCGAAATTAGAACACTGATCTAAAATTGGGGTTGGTTATGACATCCGTTCTGGACCCTGTGCTTCCCGAGGTCGCGCCGCCGGTTCCGAAGAAATCGGGATTGGGTGTCTTGCTATCGCCCGTGCGCGGTCGGCTGGTGGTAGCGGGCGCGCTCCAGCTGCTCGGGGCGCTGGCCGCGCTCGCCCCGTACGTCGCCGTGGTCGAGATCGGCCGCGAACTCCTCGGCGGCGGCCCGGCCGACCGTGGCGCGGTCTGGCTGTGGGTCGCGCTCGGCGGCATCGGATTCGCCTCGCGCACAGCGTGTTCGGCGGCCGCGTACACGCTGAGCCACATCGCGGACGCCGATGTCGGCCTGTTGATTCGGCGCCGGATGGCAGACCGGTTGGGGCGGGTGCCACTGGGTTGGTTCACCGAGCGCAGCTCCGGACGGGTGAAGCGGGTGCTGTCCGACGACGTCGCGGCGGTCCATCACGCGGTCGCGCACGCGATCAACGATCTGGTGGCGGCGGTCGTCGTGCCCGTGGTGGCGCTGGGCTATCTGTTCGTCCTCGACTGGCGGCTGACGCTGATCTGTCTGGCGCCGATCGTCCTGTGGTTCGCCGCGGTGGCATGGATGATGCGCGACGGGTCCGCACGGATGACGCAGTGGAGCGCCGAACTGGACCGTGTCAACGCTGCCGTCGTCGAATTCGTCGACGGCATCGCGGTCGTGAAGGCTTTCGGGCAGGCGGGGCGCGCACGGGATCGCTACCGCCGCGCGGCCGACGATCTGGCGCGGTTCCTGAGCGAGTGGGCGGGTCCGATGCGGCGCATGGAAGCGCTGTCCACCGCCCTCGTCTCGCCGCCGGTCCTGCTGCTCGTGGCGCTCGGTGGTGGCGTCCTGCTCGCTGTGGAACCCGCCGAGCTCATCGCGTTCGTGATGCTGGCGGTCGGGCTCGGCGCGCCGATTCTGGCGCTCGGTTTCGGCGCGCAGGCGATGCAGGTGGCGACCGAGGCGGCGGGCCGCATCGCCGATCTGCTCGCCACTTCCGAGCTGGGCCGCGCCGCCGACCCGGTGGCGCCTGTCGACGGGCGGGTCGAATTCGACAGTGTGCGTTTCTCTTACGATGGGCAGACGACCGTGCTCGACGGCGTGGACATCGTGATGGCGCCGGGCACGGTCACCGCCCTGGTCGGCGCCTCCGGTTCCGGCAAGTCCACGCTGGCGCGGCTGCTCCCGCGCTTCTGGGACGTCGAGGGCGGCGCCGTGCGGATCGGCGGCGTCGACGTCCGCCGCATGTCCGAGCGCGAGCTGTACCGCCGTGTCGGCTTCGTCTTCCAAGAAACGGCGTTGCTGCGCACCAGCATTCGCGACAACATCGCCCTCGGCCGCCCCGACGCAAACGCGGCGGAGGTGGCTGCCGCGGCGCGGGCCGCCCAGATCCACGAACGCGTCGAGGCGCTGCCGCGCGGCTACGACAGCGTCGTCGGCGCGGACGCGCTCCTGTCCGGTGGTGAGGCACAGCGTATTTCGATCGCCCGCGCACTGCTGAGCGATACGCCCGTCCTGGTGCTCGATGAGGCGACGGCGTTCGCCGATCCCGAATCCGAGGCGGCGGTGCAGGACGCGTTGTCGCGGTTGGTGGCGGGGCGGACGCTGCTGGTGATCGCCCACCGCCTGCACACCATCCGGCACGCCGACCGCATCGTGGTCCTTTCTCGCGGCCGGGTCGTCGAGGCGGGCGGGCACGAGGAACTGGTCGCCGCCGACGGCGAGTACGCGCGAATGTGGCGGTCGCAGGTTGTCGTTCGGAAGGAAGCACGATGATACGCATGCTTTTTCGCATCGTGGACCCGGCGCATCGGACCAGGTTCACGCGGTGGATCGGGTTGATCGTCGCCTTCTCGGTGCTACAGGGCATCTGTGTGCTGCTGGTGGTTCCCGTGCTGCGCCCGCTGCTGGACGGCGATCGGGACGCCGCGATGCCCTGGCTCGCCGCACTCGCGATCGTCACGGCCGCGACTTCGGTGGTCTACTACGCGCAGGCGATGCACGGTCAGCAGATCGCCGACGACCTGTTGCTCGGCATGCACCATCGAGTCGGGGACCATCTTGCCCGGGTGCCGCTCGGCTGGTTCGGCGCCGATCGCACCGGCAGGCTGACGCATTCGATGTCGCAGGGCACGACGAACATCGTCAGCGTGCCCGCGCACCTGATGCAGCCGGTGATCAGTGGCGCGGTGACGCCCGCCGTCGTGGCCGCGGGCATGTTCTTGTTCGATCCGCGGCTCGGGGCGGCGCTGTTGATCGCGGGAGCGATGCTCCTCGCGACGCACCGCTGGGCTCAGGACGCCATCGCGCGCAGCTTCGGCGCGATCGATCGCGCCGCCGTCGAATCGGCGAGCCGGGTGGTGGAATTCGCGCAGCGCCAGCAGGTGCTGCGCGCGTTCGGCCGCATCGGCGAAGGCAACCGGCTGCTCGACGACGCCCTCGTGAGGCAGCGGCGCGCCTACGGCGAGATGAACCGGAACGCCGTTGCTGCGCTGGTCGCGTTCTCGGCCGCCGTGCAGGCCACGTTCGTCGCGCTGATCGCGATCGGTGTCGCGCTGGCGCTCGGCGGTTCACTCGACGCCGCCGAGTTGATCGCGCTGCTGGTGCTGGTCACGCGCTTCGCGGGACCGCTGATCGAGCTGGTGGACCACGCGGCCGGGTTGCGCATGGCCGCCGAGGACATCGACCGGATCGACGAGGTTCTCGCCGTTCGTCCGCTTCCCGAGGGCGACAAGCCCGTCACCTCGCCGGGCGCGGTGTCTTTCGAGAAGGTCGCCTTCGGCTACGGCGGAGCGCCGATCCTGCGGGACATCGGGTTCGACGCCCGGCCCGGCACCCTCACCGCGATCGTCGGACCGTCCGGGTCCGGGAAGACGACGCTGCTGCGCCTGATCGCGCGGTTCTGGGACGTGGACGCGGGCGCGGTGCGAGTCGGCGGCGTCGACGTGCGCGACCAGTCCACCGACACATTGATGAGCCAGGTGGCCATGGTGTTCCAGGACGTGTACCTGTTCGATGACACCATCGAAGCCAACATCCGGCTCGGCCGCCCCGACGCCACCGCCGAAGAGGTCCGTGCGGCTGCCCGATCGGCGCGCGTCGACGAGATCGTCGACCGGTTGCCCGACGGCTGGTACACGCGGGTAGGCGAAGGGGGAGTGAGCCTGTCCGGTGGTGAGCGCCAACGGGTCTCGATCGCGCGGGCGCTGCTGAAGCAGGCGCCGATCGTGCTCTTGGACGAAGCGACAGCCGCACTCGACCCGGACAACGAATCGGCGATCGCCGCGGCGCTGCGGGCGCTCGCGCGGCAGCGGACGGTGATCGTCGTCGCTCATCGGCTGCACACCGTCGCGTCCGCCGACCAGATTCTGGTGCTCGACGGCGGGCGCATCGCGCAGCGCGGCACGCACGAGGAACTGATCGACCAGCCGGGGAGATACCAGGACTTCTGGCGGGAGCGTGAGCGGGCGCGGGGCTGGCGGTTGACGGGCTGAGTTCAACGGAGATGTCTTACTACAGGTCGAGGTCCAAGGCGGGGTCGAGGTCCAGGGCGTGGCGGGTGCGCCAGGGTGGGGGAGTGAGCATGGCGGTGAGTTGGGGGCGGGTGAGTTGGGTGCGGAGGGCGGGGTTGGTGCGCAGGTGAGTCATGGTGGAGTACAGGGAGTTCGGGCGGACGCCCCACATGATCGGGGCGATCTTCCACGGGCCGTCCGGGCTGTCGGCGGGTGGGCGCAGGTGGGTTGGGGTCTTCCTCTGGGTCCGGCGGGTGGTCACCGCGTGGCGGGGACATCGGATCTCGATCGTCTCGGCGCCCTTGGGGTCGAAGCCCGCCGCGAAGTGCGCCGCGTCCCAGGGGAATTCCCAGTCGAAGTTGCGCGTGGTGATCCGGATGGCGTCCGGGGAGAAGGAAAGTCGTGCGGTGCGTCGGTAGGAGAGGGTCAAACCCGCCAAGAGGAGGAGCGCGACGAGGAGCGCGATCCCGCACAGCGTCGGCTCGAGCTCGCCTGTGACGATGCCGAGCCACAGCGCCGCCACCGCCACCGCGGCGAGCCCGGCGAGCACGGGAGCCAGGCGAACCGGAAGATAGCGCAGCACGAAGGTGTTCTCCGCATCGCCCGCGCGCACCTTGGGGCGATCCTCGATGCCCATGACGAAATAGGTGATCGCGGCGATCCCGCCGAGCAATAGCAGAAGCCCGCCGATCCCCACGACAGACCGGTCGCCGAACACCATTCCCACGACCGAACCCGCCGCCCCGCCGACCAGCGCGGCCAAGGACGCCACCGACCACCCGATGGCCCGAGACTCGGGCCACACGCACCGCCACGTATACCCGGGCGGCGCGCCGGGATGGCCGGGAACTGTAGGTATGCTCATCGCTTTCCGTTCAGGGATCGTCGTCGCACCGAACCCCGTCGTCCGGCACCGCCCTGAAAGTAGCCGGAGTCGCCGACCAACCCGAACACCAACACGGCCCGCGTCGGTCCGACATCGGTCGCGCCGGACATGAGCCCGGTCAGCGGCCACGCGTCGGCGCCGGAAGTTGTGCGCCGCTGTCGCAACAGCACTCGGTGATGGAAGTCGCGGGTATATCCACCGGCAATACATCCGGGCCATCGATCTTGAATTCGAGCGGGTTATATCGCTGGTGCGGCGCGTCCGCCGGCCCGCCGTAAGCGTTTTCTCGGCATTCTGAAAACACGCGCGCGAAGCTACGGGTAGACCGGTCGGTATCTGGCAAAGTGCCTGTGTATGAGTGATCAGGACACCGAACTGATCTACCTCGTAGAGATATCGCGACCCGGCCGGACGGAGGAGCTGTGGTGGCGGGTCGGCAACGTGGGCACACCGGCGCAGACGTCGGCGGCGCTCGCCGAACTCGCCAGGCGCGTCTGCCGGGATCTGCTCTCGCCCGAGCCGCGGCGATGCGATCGTGCGCGCCGCTGCTGGTATCACTGCCGAGTTTCCTGGCCGGACGGGGTGGTTCTGGATGAAGTCGAGGGACGCGTGCAGGCATTCTTGCTCGCCGTCGAGTTGTGGCGAGCCTCGGCGATAGCGGGATCCGCGATCAAAGACGTGGACACCTAGATCCCGAGCGTCCGATCCGACTTTTCGATTTTCGCGCACGCGCTACCGCGCACCCCTATCCTTGATGGGTCAGTTTCTCCAACACGGCTCGAAACCTGTCCTGTCGGAGCGGCAGCCGCCGCCCCGCCTAGAAGCTGGGAGAGAACCGAATGGATATTCAGGACATTCACGAGAAGTTCGACATGCTGGACATCGACGGCGACGGCTACATCGACCGCGAGGAATTCATCCAGCACTACGAGCGCCGGGGCCAGGACATCGACATCCTGATGACCCGCTTCGACGAAGTCGACATCGACGGCGACGGCCGGATCAGCAGGGAAGAATTCCTGTCCGCCGCTCGCGCGCCGCTCTGAATCGGCCTCGCTGGAGCGTCTTCGCTCCGAGCCGAAGAAGAGCGTTGCCGATCCATCGTTCCACCGGAACGAGCGAGGGCCCCTCCGCCGAGGGGCCCTCGTGTTCCCTTCCACCGCCGCCGGTTTCGTAGCGGCGGCGCATTCGCCGAGCGTTCACTCGGCGACTCCGAGGGCGCGCCATGTCGCGGCAAGAACCTGCCGACGGCGGGCGGGCGGCCACGGCGCGCCCTCGTCGAACCCGCCGACGACGAGGCCGTCCACGACGACGTTCAGCAGATCCGCGGCGCGCTCCAGCTCCGTGATTCCCGCCTGCGCCAACAGGTTTTCGAGCGCGGCGTCCCACCACTCGTTGAACGCGTCGAGCTCCGCGCGCAGGACCGGCTCGGTGGGCGCGCCGAGTACCAGCGCGAGCCAGAACCGGTGGGTCGCTTCGTCGGCGGTCAGCACGGCCCATTCGATCAGCGCGCGCAACCCGATCGCGCCGCGGCGGCTTGCCATGGCGTCCTCGGCTTGCGCGCGCCGCGCGTCGACCTCGCGTCGAACCGCCATGCGCAGCATCTCGTCTCGGCTGCCGACGTAGTGCGTCACCACCGAGGTCGACGCGCCGACGCGTTCGGCTACCGAACGGATGGTCACGGCGGCGAAACCGGTCTCCGTGGCGAGGCCGACGACGGCGTCGCTGACGGCCGTGAGGCGGGCGGTGCGATCGACGGTGCGCGGCATGGCCACAGCCTAGCATTTATGCAACACTTGTTTTACAACAAGCGTTGCATAAAGGAGCTGGCGATGGAACGAACGACGGTCGCGGTCATCGGCGCGGGATTCGCGGGACTCACCGCGGCCCGTGCCCTACGCGCGCACGGCATCGACGTACTCGTCCTGGAAGCGGCCGACCGCGTCGGCGGCCGCACCAGGACCGAGCGCTCGGCCGCGGACACCCCGGTGGATCTCGGCGGCCAGTGGATCGGCCACGACCACGCCCGGATGACCGCGCTCGCAGGCGAATTCGGTATGACACTGTTCCCGACGCCCAGCGTGGGCAAAGGCCTCGTGCTCGACGGCGGGCGACGCGTGCGGATCGGCCCGCTCACCGCCGCGGCAGCCGGATCGGCGCTGCTGCGGCTGGAGTTGCTGGCGCGCATGGGGGCGCGCCGCCGGTGGGACGAGGTGACGGTGTCGAACTGGGTCGGCCGGATCCCCGGGTCGCGAGCACGCCGGTTGGTCGAGGTGGTCCTGTCGGAAGCGCTGGCTTGCGATCTCGACGGTGTCTCCGTAGCGGCGCTCGCCGTGGGCATTCGCTCGGCGGGCGGTCTGCGCGTCATGCTCGGCACCGCGGGCGGTGCGCAGGAATCGCTGCTCTCGGGCGGAGCCGGTGCGCTGGCCGAAGCGCTCGCCGCCGAACTGGGCGACGCGGTGCATCTCACGCGGCCGGTCACCGCGATCACGCGATCGGCCGAGGGTGTCACCCTCACCACCCCCGCCGGTTCGGTGCACGCCGCGCGCGTGATCGTCACCGTCCCCGCGCCCGTCGCGGCGGAGATCCGGCACGATCCGCGCCTGCCCGCCGAACGCCGACGCCTCCAGGACAACCTCCGCATGGGCACGATCTACAAGGCGATCGCCGTCTACGACAGGCCGTTCTGGCGTGAGCGCGGACTCAGCGGCGAGATCGTCGCCTTGGACGGTCCGGTGCCCGCCTCGTTCGACATCTCACCGCCGACCGGCCCCGGCCACCTCTGTGTGCTCGTCCCAGGACGGGATGCCAGGGAACTGGATCGGCTCACCCCCGCCGACCGTCGGGACACCGTGCTGTCCGCCTTGGCCGATCATCTCGGTCCGGCCGTGCGGAACCCGCTCAGCTGGCACGAGAAGTCCTGGCATCACGATCCGTTCGTCGGCGGCGGGTACTCCGGGGTCCCACTTCCCGGCACGCTCGACGTCTTCACCGACGCCGCGAAGCCGAGCGGCCCGATCCACTGGGCGGGTACGGAGACCGCGCCGCGCTGGACCGGTTACCTCGAAGGCGCGGTCGTCTCCGGTGAGCGCGCCGCCGACGAGGTCGTGACGTCGTTGCGCTCGACTTGCCTTGGAGCGCACTCCAAGTCGTAGCGTTGTGGTCACGGGCTTGCCGATACACGAGGAGACCACACCATGGAACTCGGCTTTCACATTCCGATCTTCGACATCGACGGTGGACCCACCGCCATCGCGGGCGAACTGGCCAGGGTCGGCGCCGCGGCCGAAGCATCGGGTGCGACCTGGTTGTCCTTCATGGATCACTACTTCCAGATCGAGCCGACCGGCCTTCCCGCGGAAGCCAACATGCTGGAGGGCTACACCACGCTCGGCTTCCTCGCCGCGCACACCTCGACGATCGAGCTCGGCTTGCTCGTCACCGGCGTGACGTACCGGCATCCGGGTCTGCTCGCGAAGATCGTCACCACGCTCGACATCCTGTCGGGCGGGCGGGCCGCGCTCGGTATCGGCGCCGCGTGGTTCGAGCGCGAGCACCGGGGGCTCGGCGTGGAATACCCCTCGGTCGCCGAACGCTTCGAGCGACTCGAAGAGGCCTTGCGAATCTGCGAGCAGATGTGGGACCCGCAGAACAACGGACCGTTCGAGGGCAAGCACTACCAGTTGGCCGAGACGTTGTGTTCACCGCAGCCGATCCACCGCCCCAAGGTGCTGATCGGTGGCGGCGGGGAACGCAAGACGCTGCGGTTGGTCGCGCAGTACGGCGACGCGTGCAACCTGTTCGGCACCTCGCCGCAGGACGTCGAACACAAGCTCGACGTCCTGCGCAGGCACTGCGACGATCTCGGCCGCGACTACGACCGGATTCGCAAGACGATCATCGCGAACAACCCGCGCCCGACGCCGGACACCCGCGACGAATTCGTCCGTGAGATGGCCGATTACGCGAAGCTCGGCGTGCACACCGTCATCGTCGTGCCGACCACCGGTTCGCCTGCCGCATGGATCGACGGGCTCGCACCGGCCGTCCCGCAGCTCGCCGACCTCGGTTGACGACCGCCCCCGTTCTGATGGGGCGGGTCGAGGGCGGCTGCGTCGTTGACAACCCCACATCCCACTGTGGAATATGGTGGAACCAATCGGCGGTCCGCCGCCACCCCTCTGATCGAAAGAGCGGTCTATGCCCACGCTTCCGTGGACGACAGTCGGCATGCCAACTAAGCCCGAGGTCCAATGTATGGCCTCGCGCCTCGAGGTCGAGTCGCTGCGCAGCGCACCCGGCTTCCTGATCGCCTCGCTGGCGCTGTGGTGGCAGGCCCGCCGCTCGCCGGGAGTGCTGGGCGTGGCTTTGAAGGCAGAGATGCTGAAGGGCACATTCTGGACCTATTCGGCTTGGGAGGACAAGGCAGCCATCTACGCCTACGCGGGCTCCGAGCCGCACAAGTCGACTGTCGAGCGCAAGCGAAAGGTCATGCGAGACGCCACCTTCGTGTTCTTCAGCGCACCGGTGGACGAGTTGCCTTTGTCGTGGGGCGAGATCCGCCGCCGGATCGCCGAGCAACGCGACTCGACGCAATCAGGCCACCGGGCCGCCCAGTGACCGATTTCGACGTACCTCAGCTCGATCGGCGGAGGCGACGCCGGCGCTGAGCGGTGCGTCTGGAATCCGAACACCCGTCCACGCCAATCCGATCGGAGGCCGATGGGCTCCGCTCATGGCGCCTCGCGCTTCCGGCGCATCCAACACCGATGCGCCGGAAGCTGCTCACCGTGGCATCACGACGTCGGCGCGGGGCTGAACACGCAGAAGAAGTTGCCGGAGGTGTCGAGCAGGTCGGCCGACACCAGTCCGTCGTTGCTGGTGACCGGCGGCGTCACCACTTTGGCTCCCAATGCTTCGGCCGCCGCCAGCGTGGCCGCGACGTCCTCGACGACCACCAGGAAGGTGGCGTGGTTGGCCGAGGCCTCCGCGGTGTGCGCGATCCCGCCGCTCGGGCCCTCGCTGCCGGGGTAGTGGATCAGTTCGTAGCCCTGGTCACCGCTCGGGTACGGGCTGAAGGTCCAGCCGAACAGCTCGCCGTAGAACTTCTTCACCAGTTCGGGCTTGTCGCTGCCGACCTGGAACCAGGCGACGGTGTTGTAGGCGGGAGTGGTCATTCGATTTCGCTCCGGAATCTCGGGGTCGTTGACTTGCCGGATCACGATCTCCCGCCGTGGCGACAACCCCCTGTCGGTGTTTTCGAATCCGTTCAGAGCGCGACGATTCGGAGCCGATCGTCGGGGATGTCGAACGCGGGACCGTCGAACGCGCGGTGCGGCGCGGGCTGTTCGGTCGCGGCCGCCGAGGCGATCCGATCCAACCGGAAGCAGCGCGGATTGCCGCGTAGCCTGCACCATGCCGCCAGGTACCAGCCGTTCGTCCCGCTCACCAACGCGAACGGTTCGACGTAGCGTTCGGTACGCGCGCCGAACCGGTCGAGATAGCCGATCCGCAACACCCGCCCGACCTCGATGGCCCGTTCGATCACCGCGGGAATCTCGTTGATCTGTTGCGCGTCGAGCGGATCCATCACACGGATGCGCCCGGCGAGCTCGCGCGCGGCGGCCGCGTTGCGTTCCGGCAGCACCGCCAAGATCTTGCGCAGCGCGCTGTGACCCGCCTGCTCGAACGGGCCGCCGCGATGGCGGGCCAGCGCGACCGCCAGCGCGACGGTCTCCGCGGGCGTGAAGTTCAACGGCGGCAGGGACATGCTCTTCTCCAGCGCGTACCCCCCGCGCCTGCCCACGTCGGCGTAGATGGGGATACCGGCCTGCTGCAGCGCGGCGATGTCGCGTTCGATGGTCCGGACGCTCACCTCGTACCGCTGCGCCAACTCCCGCGCGGTGCGCAGCCGCGGGGAGATCGCCCGCAACTCCTCGACTATCGCGTACAGCCGATCCGTCCGGTTCACGCCGCCACCGTAGCGCCGCCCACCGACAATTCTCCGGGACGGAATCCCGGGCCATCGGCGCGAATTCGACAGGCGGTCAGACCCAGGTCGCCGTGGCGGGATCGATGCCGTTGGCGCGCGCGTTGGCGTCGATGATGTCGCGAATCCAGGCGCTCAGGCCGGTCTCGATGCCGTCGTAGAAGGCGGCGAATCCCGGGTCGGTGGCGTACTTGCGACCCAGGCAGACGTGCATCGAATGGGTGCAGTCGAAATACGCGCCGAGCGAGGCGCGGTGCCGCTCGGCCAGCGCGTTGGCCCGATCGCTTCCTGGAAGCACCGCGTCGCGATGGGCCGCGGCCAGTTCCGCGTTGAGCGCCTCGACGCTCTCGGCGATCTGTCGCCAGTGCTCGGCGGTCCGGCCCGCGGCGCGCTCGGCGTACTGCGCCCACTGGGCGGTGTCACCCCAGCGATCGCGTGCTTCCTCGGCCCAGGACGGCTGCCAGTGCTGGCCGAAGATCGCCACCTGTTCCTCGGCGGACAGCAGAATGCCGGATTCTCTCGCCTCGATCATGCGGTCGAGCGCGTCGCCCATCCGGCGCAGGTGGGCGACGCGCTCGCGCAACTGGTCCCGCTGTTCGCGCAGCGACGCGAGCGCGTCGGCCGCCCGCGCGTCCAGCAGCGCCGCGATGTCGCCGAGCGGCACGCCGAGTTCGCGGTAGACCAGCACCCGGTGAATGCGGGCCAGATCCGCCGCGGTGTAGCGCCGATAGCCCGCGGCGGTGCGCTCGGACGGGTGGACGAGCCCGATCGAATCCCAGTGGTGCAGCGTCCGGATCGTGACGCCCACCAGCGACGCGACGGCGCCGACGGTGCGACCGCCGTCTTCGTCCAAGGCTTGATTCGTCACGCCGACCAGTCTGGCAGTCGCGTCTCCGTCACCCTCGGGGCGGTTCGATCCCGATGGCGCGGAGCTGCTCGGCCTCCGGGCTGTCCGGATCGTACGGTCGGGCGGCGGTCATGATCACCCGGGTGTTCTCCGGTGTGCGAATCTCGAGTTCCACCGAATTCCACGGCATCTGTCGCGGCCCTGTCGTGCAGCCGGGCAGCAATTCGGTGCACTTGGCCTCGATCTGGTCGAGCTGGCTGAGCACGCAAGCGAAGCTCACGGTCAGCGGCGGTGCGTCGGCGGGCCGCTCGCCTTGCACGAGCAGGACGTCCTGGAACGCCCAGCGGCGCAGGTGGGTGAGCTGGCCGGGGATCGAGAACAGGTCGAAGAACCCGAGGCCACGGCTCCAGAAGTCGACCGACGCGGCCAGATCCGGCGTCGGCGCCGTGACGAACATCGGCATGCCGTACAGGCCGCGGAAGAGCTCCGGGGGTGTGGCGTCCAAGGCGGGAATGGGAACGGGGCTGATGTCGAAGGCGGGATATGTCTCGGTCATGACTTCATCGTCGAGCCTCACGCGACGTGAGGGTCAAGTCGTGCGCCGTCGTGCCTCGACGACCACCGAGGCACGACGGGGCGTTCGCTAGGCGATCGTGACGGTTTCCAGGTCGAGGTCGCGGAAGGGCGTGACGGTCACGTTCCGCAGCCGTTCCGACCAGCCCGTCTGCACGCCGGGGACCACCAGCGGCACCGCGGGCATGTCCTGGATGACCAGCCGTTCGGCCTGCTGGTAGAGGCTCCAGGACTCCTGTTCGTTCGCCGTGGCGTCGGCGCGCGCGAGCAGCGCGTCGACCTGCGGGTTGCTGTAGCGGCCGGTGTTGGACGAACCGCCGGTGCGGTAGAGCGGGTTCAGGAAGTTCTCGATCGACGGGTAATCGGCGACCCAGCCGGTGCGGTAGATCGTCCGCATCTGGTGAGCGTTGATCTGGCGACGGAACTCGCCGAGCGTCGAGACGGGCTGGAACCGGCATTCGCGGCCGAGCGCGGCGGTGATCGACGAGCACACCGCGGTCAGCCACTTCTCGTTGGCCGAATCGACGTTGGACGCGATCTCGATCGGACCCTGGAATCCCGTGCTGTCGAACAGTTCTCGCGCCTGCTGCGGTCGATGTTCGCACAGTGCCCCGCACTGGCCCTCGGTCGCGCCGCGCACGGTGGATGGCACGAGTCCCGGGGCCGGGATGCGATCACCGGTGAACACCGTATCGATGACGTGCTGTCGATCGATCGACATCGAAATCGCCTGGCGCACCCGGGGATCGGCGAAGCGTGGGTCGTAGAGCGGGAACGTGATCGACTGCAAACCCGTTCCGGCGCGGGTGAAGTGGCGGCCCGCGAGATCCTGCTTGTAGCGTCCGCCGACGAGCGCGTCGCCGGGCAGCACCTCGAGGAAGTCGAGGCGGTTGGCGACGACGTCGGCGTAGGCCGCCTCCAGCGTCTTGTTGAAGCGGAACTCCGCGCGTTCGATGGCGGGCTTCTGCTGGCCGGAGTAGTCGTCGTTGCGCTGGATGGTCAAGCTGGAACCCGCTGCGTGCGAGACGAACTCGAAGGGGCCGTTGCCGACCGGGTGCGCCAGATAACCCGCCCGGTCGGTGAAGAACTGCTTCGGCAGCGGCGCGTAGGCGAGGTAGCCGAGGCGGTTGACGAAGCTCGGCAGCGGCGCGGCGAGCGTGATGGTGAACCGGTGCTCGTCGACGACACGCAGTCCGCTCATCGTGCGCGCCGCGGGGCTGCCGGAACTCGCCGCGGGTGTGCCGCTCGGGTCGGGCGCGTTCACCGCGTCGAAACCCTCGATCACGGAAAGGAATCCGGCGCCCTGCTGCTGGTTGGGCGCATACGCGGTGTAGTTCCACGCGTCGACGAAGCTGTGCGCGGTCACCGGTGTGCCGTCGTGGAAGGTCCAGCCGCGCTTCAGTGTGACGGTGAAGACTCGGGAGTCGGAGGTCTCGATGGATTCGGCGACGGCGTTGCGCGGCGCGGCCGTCTTCGGGTCGTAGTCGACCAGACCCTTGAACAGGGTACGAAGGATTTTCGAGCCACCGGCGTCGGTGGTGTCGCCGGGCACCAGGGGGTTCTCCGGCTCGGTCGTGTTGAGGGTGAGGTTCGCCGCTTGGGCGGGAGGGTTCGTGTCCGCGCCACAGCCGACCGCACCGAGGGCCGTGATACAGGCGGTGAGAACGCTGAGCGCTAGTCGAGATTTTCGCATCGGGTGCTGCCTTTCCTGCGTGATGCCGGGCGCGTCCGGCCGCGACGAGGATGTGGCCGGATGCCCCCCGAACCAGTGCAGCAGTGCCGTGCGTTGACCGTAATACGTTGAACGCCAGGACAATCAAAACCGGTCAATTGATCAGGACTGCGTCGCGGTGAAGCCGATCCACATCGCCGCCCACCAACAACTCTGGGAGACGAGAGCCGTCACGACGCCACGCAACACGAGCGGAAGGCCGAGGTGGGTCCCCGCCGCGGCCATCCGCCGTTCGAGCGCCATCGCCTGGACTCCGTTGACCATCAGAATCGCGACCAGCGCCAACTTCACGCGCGTGGCGAGGACCTCGAATTCGGGTTCGAGCAGCATCCCGCTGCCCACCAACCCCGCGAGGCCGACCCAGATTGGCAGGTGCAACCGGCCGATGTCGTGCAGCAGCTGTGCCGTCGTCACCCGCCTCGTCAGCCAGAGCAGCGCCGCGTAGTCGCCGACCAACACCGCGCCGAGGCCGACCACCAGCGCCGCCAGGTGGACGAACAGCGCGACGCGGTGCAGTTCCTCGCTCACGTCCAGGCGGCTGGACACCCAGATCGCTATCGCGAGAAACCCGCCCGCCGAAAGCGCCGCGAGCGCGGGCACGACCGTGCCGCCACGAGTTGCCGGTGTCACCTTCGCGACGTCGATGGACATGACGCCTCGTCCTCTCCCTGGGGCGGATCCCATGCGACTGCCAGTGGACCAGGCGCGCGCGTTGACCTCCGCTTGTTCGGTCAACCGTCCATCAATCGACCCGGCGCCAGCCCTGCACTTCCGCACCCGCGGAGGAGACCGCCGGCGGACTTCCGGACCTCGCCGGCGTCCATCGGTAGCTCTCGGTTCGCCACGGATTCGGCGCCGGAGGATTCGCCCGCTCGGTGCGGGGTACGCGGCGAAGATGGATGCCTCGAACACCCGGACCGGCATCACCCTCCGCGTCGATGGTGAACAGCGGTCTCTTCGGGTCGACAACCGCACCACGCTGCTCGACGCGCTGCGCGAGCAGCTCGGCGTGACGTCGCCGAAGAAAGGTTGCGATCACGGACAGTGCGGGTCGTGCACCGTGCTGCTGGACGGTCGCCGAGCCACCACCTGCCTCACCTTCGCCGTCGCCCAGGACGGCGCCGATATCGTCACCGCGGCTGGGCTGGGCGAGGGTGACGAGCTGCACCCGATGCAGGAAGCGTTCCTGGATCGCGACGGGTTCCAGTGCGGCTACTGCACGCCTGGGCAGGTGTGTTCCGCCGTCGGGATGCTCGACGAAGCGAAGGCCGGTCACCCCAGCCACGTCACCGCCGATCTCACCGCGGAGCCGGAACTGACCGACGACGAGATCAGGGAACGGATGAGCGGCAACCTCTGCCGCTGCGCCGCCTACCCCAACATCCTCGCCGCGATCCGAGCGGCGGCGGCGCCGTGATCCCGTTCGAGTACCGCCGCGCCGCCACCGCCGAGGATGCCGTGGCGACGGTGTCGGCTCGCCCGGATGCCGCGTACCTGGGCGGCGGGACGAACCTCGTCGATCACATGAAGCTGGGCGTGCGCGAGCCGCGCCTGCTGGTGGACGTCAGCAGGCTCCCGCTCGCCGAGGTCGAGGAGACCGCCGACGGCGGTCTGCGGATCGGCGCGGCCGTGCGCAACAGCGATCTCGCCGCGCACCCGCTCGTGCGCACTCGCTATCCCGCGCTGTCCAGGGCGCTGCTCGCCGGCGCGTCCGGGCAGTTGCGCAACTTGGCGACCACGGCGGGAAATCTGTTGCAGCGCACCCGTTGTCCGTACTTCCAGGACGTCACCACGCCGTGCAACAAACGTGAACCGGGCGCCGGATGTTCGGCGATCGGCGGATACGTCCGCTACCACGCCATTCTCGGCGCCTCACAGCAGTGCGTGGCGACGCACCCGTCGGATATGGCGGTGGCAATGACCATGCTCGACGCCCGCGTGGTGGTGCAGGACGTCGACGGAACGAAACGGATCCCGGTCGCGGATTTCTATCGCCTGCCGGGCGATCGGCCCGATCTGGACACCGTGCTGAGTCACGGGCAACTGATCACCGCTGTCGAGCTGCCCGCACCGCCTTCCGGTGCGCGCTCGACCTACCGCAAGGTGCGCGATCGCGCCTCCTACGCCTTCGCGCTCGTTTCGATCGCCGCCGAGATCGTCCTCGAATCCGGCGGGATCGCTTCCGCGCGAATAGCTCTCGGTGGCGTCGCGCACAAGCCGTGGCGGGCCAGGCAGGCGGAAGCGGCGCTGGAAGGCGCCGAGGCGGACGTCGAGTCGTTCGGCCGCGCGGCACAGGCCGAACTGGCGCAGGCACGGCCGCTCGACGGCAACGAGTTCAAAGTCGAACTGGCCCAACGAACTCTGGTCGCGACCTTGCGCACCCTCACTGAAGAGGCGCGGCGATGACACTGATTCCAGCGAAATCGATGGGTGCGCCGCTCACTCGGCTCGACGGTCCCGCGAAGGTGACCGGCAGGGCGCCTTACGCATTCGAGCACCGAGTGGAGCGACCCACCTATCTACATCCCATTCAGGCGACCATCGCGCACGGGCGGGTCGTCGCGATGGACACCTCCGCCGCCGAGACGCTGGACGGTGTGGTCACCGTGTTGACCGTCTTCGACGCTCCGAAGCTCGCGGATACCTCGGACGGCGAACTGAGCATCCTGCAAGACGATCGGGTGCACTTCCGCGGACAGCTGATCGGCGCGGTCGTCGCGGAGTCGGCCGAAATCGCTCGGCAGGCCGCCGATTCGGTGCGCGTCGACTATCGAGCCGAGCCGCACGACACCGAGCTGCGCACAGACCACCCCGAGCTGTACGCGCCGGAGAAGCTGCTCGAGACCGAGCCCGCCGATACCGACGATGGCGACGTCGACGCCGCGCTGGCCGCCGCCGCGGTGACGGTCGACCAGACCTACACCACCCCGATCGAACACAACAATCCGATGGAACCGCACGCGTCCATCGCGCTGTGGGACGAGACCTCGGGGCGCACCCGGGTGACGCTCTACGACTCGACACAGGGCGTGCATCCGGTGCGCAAGACGCTCGCGCCGTTGTTCGGCCTCGAGACCGAACAATTGCGGGTCATCGCTCCGCACGTCGGCGGCGGGTTCGGTTCGAAGGGCGCCCCGCACGCCCACAATGTGCTCGCCGTCATGGCCGCGCAGCGCAGCGGTGGCCGCCCGGTGAAGTTCGCCGTCACCCGTCAGCAGATGTTCGCCCTCGTCGGCTACCGCACCCCGACGATCCAGCGGATCAGGCTCGGCGCCGACCGCGACGGCACAGTGACGGCGCTGTCGCACGAAGTCGTCGAATCGACCTCGAAGGTCAAGGAATTCGCGGAGCAGACCGCGCTGGTGTCGCGAATGATGTACGCCGCGCCGAACCGCCGGACCTCGCATCGCCTCGCGCCGCTGGACGTTCCGGTGCCGTTCTGGATGCGCGCGCCCGGCGAGTGTCCCGGGATGTTCGCCGCGGAGGTCGCGATGGACGAACTCGCGGCCGCCTGCGGCATCGACCCGATCGAATTGCGCGTGCGCAACGAACCCGATTCCGAACCCGCGTCGGGCAATCCGTGGTCGGGGCGGCATCTGATCGAATGTCTGCGCACCGGCGCAGAACGGTTCGGCTGGGCCGAACGCGTTCCGGCGCCTCGAAGCTGTCGGCAGGGCGAGTGGTTACTCGGTACCGGCGTCGCCGCCGCGACCTACCCCGCCTCGTCCATGCCGGGCAACGTCGCCCGCATCGTCTACTGCTCCGACGGCCGGTATACGGTCCAGATCGGCGCGGCCGACCTCGGCACCGGCACCTGGACCGCGCTGACCCAGATCGCCGCCGACGCGCTCGGCTGCGATACCGCGACGGTCGATCTCCAGATCGGCGACACCGACCTGCCCGCCGCCTCGGTCGCCGGTGGGTCGTCGGGCATCAGCTCATGGGGCACGGCGATCGTCGCCGCGGCGCGCGCCTTTCGCGAGGAACACGGCGAAAAGCCTTCCGCCGGAGCGCAAACCACTACGGAAATGCCGGAGAATCCCGACGCCGACAAGTTCGCCATGCATTCCTTCGGCGCCCACTTCGTCGAAGTCGCCGTCGACCGGGACACCGGCGAAATCCGCGTCCCCCGAATGCTCGGCGTCTTCTCGATCGGCCGCGCCATCAACGCCCGCACCCTGCGCTCCCAGCTGATCGGCGGAATGACCATGGGCTTGTCGATGGCGTTGCACGAGGAAAGCGTGCGCGACCACCGCTTCGGCCACGTCGTCACCCAAGACCTCGCCACCTATCACGTCAGCGCCCACGCCGACGTCCGTGACATCGATGCGATCTGGCTCGACGAAGTCGACGAACACGCCAACCCCATGGGGTCCAGGGGCGCCGGTGAGATCGGAATAGTCGGCGCCGCGGCCGCCGTCGCCAACGCCGTCTACCACGCCACCGGCGTGCGCGTCCGCGACCTCCCGATCACCCCCGACAAGCTCTTGGGCTGACCATCATCGAAAGCCCAACTCGGACAACCCAGGCCCTGGGCGCTTGTGCATGCGGCTGTTGGAAGAGATCGAGCGGTGCCGGGGCTCAGCGGTGTTGCTGGGAGGCCGCGGCGTCGGCGCTGAGGTCGGAGAGAGACAAGGGGTGGGAGGGGGGACGGTCGAGGATGAGGGTGCGGTGGATCTGGAGGTTGTGGTCGATGTGGAGGAGTTCGCCCGAGGGGAGGAGGTTCCAGTCGGGGTCGTCGTCCATCTCCTCGCTGGCCACGACGACGGTGGGGACGCGGGCCGGGTCGGTCGATCGGACTCGGACGGTGCCCGCGGTGCCGCTGTGTTCGAGGTGTTCGCCGGGTTCGCGGTCCAACACGTAGAGGTCGTGGGTGGCGGGGTAACGGAGCGCCCACAGCTCGGTGGCGGTGGTGAGCAGCATGTTGATCGCGAAGATCGGCAACCGGTCGGCGATCCAGTGCGTCGCCGCGGTGATGCCCGCGGTGACGTCCCCGTTGTGGGCGTCGATGTGTTTGGTGATCAGGGCGAAGAAACGTTCCGAATCGGTGTCGCCCTCGACCAGTTCGCGGTATCGGCCGAGTTCCTCGTCGAGGCGGGGAAGTTCCTCGATGACGCCGTTGTGCGCGAAGATTCGCCCGTCCTGGGTGAAGGGGTGGGTGTTCTTCGTGCTGAGGTCGCCGGTAGAGGCGTGCCGGATGTGGGCGAGGAATGTGGCCGACTCGCGGTGCTTGGCTTCCACGGCGAACTGCCGGTCCTCGTACGCGGCAAGCGGCTGTTTCTCGACCAGCGGCCGCCCCGCGGTGTCGAAGGTGCCGAGCCCGGTTCCGTCGGGATTCGCCTCGCTCTGGCGGTCCAGGCTGTCGGCCGCGTCCAGTAGCCAGAAGCTTGCTTTGACTCGTCGCGGAGCGGCGGTCAGTCCGAAGAGTCGACACATAGTGGCATCACCCCTGCGCCGGTCGCACCGAATGATCTTGCCCGGTCCGAGCCTATCGCGCGTTCACTCCGCGGACCGGTGACTCGGCAAAGGTCCGCGGAAACGCCGACGCGCGCCGGAATCCTATCGATTCCGGCGCGCGTCGCCGCTATACCGGTCCGCCGAAAATCGGCGGGACGCCTCCCCGAATCTGGCGATTCAGCACTCGAGCCCGACGGTTACCGCGAGCGCCGATCAACGCTGAGCGAGTCCGACCAGCCGTTGACGCAACCAGGTGAGCGGGGTCGCGCCCCCGGCGATCCGGTAGGACGGGTAGCTCTGGTGGGCGCCGGAGGCCAGGAAGTCATCGATCTGCTTCTTGCGCTCCTCGTAGGCGGAATTGTTGAGCTGGTCGTGCAGGAGTCCGAAGCCTCCCGCGGCCATGGCGTCGTTGATGAGCTCGCCCGCCTGCTGCTGATACTTGTCGAACAGGGCGGGGTCCGGGTTGGAGACCTGCGCGAAGAATCCGGCGATCCGGGCGGCGTAGTCACCGTCCGGGGTAGCGCAGTACAGGTCGCCGGGGACGCAGAACGTGAAGGTGTGCGGGCTCAGCCAGCCGAATCCACCCAGGCGCGGGCCGCCCGCTCCCGCGCCCGGCACCGGCGGGCCGATCAGGGTGTCGGTGGGGGAGCGGCGCGGGTCGGCGATCAGACCGACCAGTCCGACCCGGTCGGGCGAGACCACGCCCAGCCCGGTGCCGATCTCGGCGGCGAGATCGCCCGCGGCGTCCGCGCCTTGGCTGTAGCCGAGCAACGCGAATCGCGTCGTCGCGCAGCGCTGGGCCGTGTCCGCGATGAGCGCGCGGGCGGTGTCGATGGCTTCGCGCTTGGACCGGCCGTACACCTCGCCTTCCCAAGGGAACGCGGTCGCGGTGTAGGCGACGTAGTCGGTCCAGACGTCGCCGGGCAGGTCGTCGGCGACGGCGGCCAACATCCCCTTGCCCGGTTCGGTTTTCGAGGTCTCCCAGGTCCCCGGAACCGCCACGACGTGGACGTCGGGGCAGTGCGGTGGACTGGCGTGTGCGGGGGTGGAAGCGGCGGCGGGTGACAGGACTGCGGCGAGGGTCGCCACCGCGCAGGCGGCTGTGTTCGTCCATCGAGTAAACATCGCGTACTCCGTGTGTTCGCTGTGGGCGAGGACGACGGCTCTCGGGCGAGCGCCGGTGTCGATGTCTTTCAGGTAGGCACGAGTGCGTCGGAAATCGTCCGGGGGGACAGACAATATTGTGGCGGAAAGTTTCGTTTGTGCACGGTGATGCTCGAGGATTGCTCCACCCGTGTCGGTTCGAGCGCCTGAGCGGCGGTGCCCACCGGCGGTCGGCGGTGCTCCGGCACGGTGAGGTTTCGGGCAGACTGGGCGCGGGGATCCACCACAGCGATCCTCGGACCACGCCCGGCTGACACGATCGCGAACAGGAGTGCCCGCGATGACCGACGTGCGTATCGGCGAGCGTCCGGCGCCGGTCGTCTCCGCGCGCGGCTTGCCGCCGGTCGGCGGGTGGTCGCGGCGGGCACGCGCGGCGCTGACCTCGTCCACTCCGCGCGCCGTTGTCCTCTTGGCCTGCTGTCTCGTCGTGGCGCAGGTGGCGCTGCGCGGTTGGATCGCCGGTCGCGGCTATTTCTATTGGGACGACCTCGTTCTGGTCGGGCGCGCCGGTCGCTACGAGTTGTTGTCCGCGGACCTGCTGCTCTACGACCACGACGGTCATTTCATGCCGCTGGCCTTCGGCGCGGCGTGGCTCGTGACCAGGGCGGCGCCGCTGGAGTGGGCGGGTCCGGTGATCTCGCTGATCCTGCTGCAACTCGCGGCCTCGCTCGCGGTGCTGCGCATGCTGATCGTCGTGCTGGGCAGACGCCGGGCGATGCTGGTGCCGCTCGTGCTCTACCTGGTGTGTCCGCTGACGCTGCCCGCGTTCGCGTGGTGGGCGGCGGCGTTGAACGCGCTGCCGTTGCAGTTCGCCCTCGCCTGGGTGATCGGTGACGCGGTGTTGCTGGTGCGGACCGGGCGGCGCCGGTACGCGGTGTCCGGGATCGTCGTCTTGGTCCTGGCGCTGCTGTCCTTCGAGAAGTCGGTGGTCGTTCCGTTCGTGGCGTTCGCGGCCGCCGCCTCGACGCACCACGTGGACGGTCACACCGGTGTCATCCGGACGGTCGCCCGTCGCGGGGCGATGCTGTGGGTGGGTTGCGGTGTGGCTCTGGTGGCGTGGCTCGGCGTCTATCTCAGCGTCGTCGACGTCGCCGCCGTGCACGGCAACGGGCACGATGTCGGGGAGCTGCTGCGCACCGCCACGTCGCTGGGTGTCGTGCCCGCGTTGTCGGGCGGGCCGTGGGTGTGGGAACGGTGGTTGCCCGCCACGCCGTGGGCAGCGCCGCCGGACTGGGCGGTCGCTTTCGCTTGGGTGGTGCTCGGTCTGCTCGCTGTGGCCGCCGTCTTCCTGCGTCGGCGGGTGACGGCGGTCTTGGTGACGGTCGCGGTCTACGTCGTGGTGGCGCAGCTGCCGCTCGCGCTGATTCGCAGTGGACCGCACACCGCCACCGAGATCATGCAATCCCTCCGGTACCTGGCCGACGTCGCGGTGCTGATGGCGCTCGCCGGTGCGCTGGTGCTTCGGGCGCGTCCCCGCGAATCCGAGCTGTGGGCGCGGCTGGGCAGGCGGCGGTTCGTCGCGCCCGCCCTGGTGGGGCTCACGGCGGCGTTCGTGGTGAGCAGCCTGTGGTCCTCGTGGACCTTCGCACGCGCGTGGGCGATCGGCCCGACCCGCACCTACCTCACCAACGTCACGGCCGCGCTCGGCGAACAGGACGCGCCGCTGCTGGAACAGGAAGTGCCGTGGGCGGTCCTGGCGCCTTACGCCTATCCGCAAAACCTCGCCGAGAACGTGCTCGCACCGGTCGCGCCGCCCAGCGCGTTCGCCGACTCGACGCCGCGGTTGCGCATGATCACCGACACGGGCGAGATCGTGGACGCCGTCGTCTGGTGGAACCGGCACATCCGCCCTGGTCCCGATCCCGGCTGCGACCACCGGATCGCGGGCACGGCACCGGTCGCGGTTCCGCTGGACGGGCCGATGCTCGACAACAACTGGACCGCCCAGCTGAACTACGTCGCCGATCGGGACGGGCAGCTCACGGTCGGCCTCGAGCGCGGGCGACCGGTCGTCGTCCCGGTCCGCTCCGGGACGCACACGGTGTACGTGCGGGTGGTCGGTGGCGGATCTTTCCTTCGAATCGGTTCCTACACAACGGGTCTCACGTTGTGTGTCGGTGTGGGTCCGGTCGGCGTCGCCTCCTACGACCGCTGAGTGCTCGGGTGGTCTCCCCGCTGACTCGCACGAAGTTGCTTGAACTTTTAGCTTGCTTCGGCCATTCGACAGGAAGAATTCGCTGCGAATCTCCGAAGTTCTGTCGATCGCGCCGGTGGCCAGCGGTAAACTGGGCGGGACGCTTGCCGCGGCGCCGAAGGGGTCTGTCCTCGTTCGTCCGCCCGCGCGTTCGGACCCGTTCGAAAAGCCGTGCCGCGGACGGAAGTCGACGCCTGATGATCTCGCACCGGTCAGTTGCCGTTCCGGCACGGTGATTCGCCGCGTGGTCGTCGTAGTGGCCAAGGGTCGCAGCGCCGTGGCCCCCCGGATTCCGCGGATTTGTGAAAACGCGTGGCGGGCAACCACATAAGGGCTCGTGTGTCCCCGGATCGGTCACCGGCCACGGGCGGACGGGCCATTCAACAGCTCTGTCGTGGAGGTGGCCGATGGCCGAAAAGTTCGAGGGACGCGTCGAATTCGATATCCGCGATTCGGTGCCCGACTGGGGACCGTACGCGGAGCCGACGGCCCCGAAAAACGCGCCGAACGTGCTGTACTTGGTGTGGGACGACATCGGCATCGGGACCTGGGACTGCTACGGCGGTCTGGTCGAGATGCCGACCATGTCCCGCATCGCCGAGCGCGGCGTGCGGCTGACGCAGTTCCACACCACCGCCCTGTGCTCACCCACCCGCGCCGCGCTGTTGACCGGACGGAACGCGACCTCGGTCGGCATGGCGACCATCGAGGAGATCAGCGACGGCTTCCCCAATATGTGCGGACGGATACCCGCCGACACCGCCCTGCTGTCGGAGGCGCTGTCCGAGCGCGGGTGGAATACGTACGCGGTCGGCAAGTGGCATATGACGCCGCTGGAGGAAGAGAATTTGGCCGCGTCGAAACGGCATTGGCCGCTGGGACGTGGGTTCGAGCGGTTCTACGGATTCCTCGGCGGGGAGGCGGATCAGTGGTATCCGAATCTGGTGTACGACAATCACCAAGTCGCGCCGCCGTATTCACCCGAGGACGGGTATCACCTGTCGAAAGACCTGGCGGACAAGTCGATCGAGTTCATCCGGGACGCGAAAGTGATCGCCCCCGACAAGCCGTGGTTCCTTTATCTGTGTCCCGGCTGCGGGCATGCGCCGCATCACGTGCCGCGGGAGTGGGCCGACAGATACCGCGGACGTTTCGACATGGGCTACGAGAAGTACCGCGAGGTCGTGCTGGAGAATCAGAAGCGCATGGGTCTGCTGCCGGAAGGCACCGAGCTCTCGCCCGTCAATCCCTACGCGCACGCCACCAGCGCGGACGGCAAGCCGTGGCCCATGCTGGACACGGTACGGCCGTGGGATTCGTTGTCGGAAGACGAGAAGCGGCTGTTCCGTCGGCAGACGGAGGTGTTCGCCGGATTCCTGTCCTACACCGACGCGCAAATCGGCAGGCTGCTGGACTATCTCGAGGAGAGCGGCCAATTGGACAACACGATCATCGTCGCGTTCTCGGACAACGGAGCCAGCGGCGAAGGCGGTCCGAACGGCACGTCCAACGAGATGAAATTCTTCAACGGCTACCTCGACACGATCGAGGAGAACTTGGCCAAGCTCGACGAGCTCGGTTCGCCGAGCACCTACAACCACTACAGCATCGGTTGGGCGATGGCGTTCAACACTCCGTACAAGCTGTACAAGCGGTATGCCTCGCACGAAGGCGGCATCGCCGATCCGTGCGTGGTGTCGTGGCCCGCCGGGATGTCGGCCCGTGGTGAGTTGCGCCACCAGTACGTCAACGTCTGTGACGTCACCCCGACCATCTACGACCTGATCGGCATCGCGCCGCCGGACATCGTGAAGCATGTGCCGCAGCGACCTTTGGAGGGCAGCACTTTTCGCGCACTGCTCGACGACGCGAACGCGGATACCGGCAAACACACGCAGTTCTATTCGATGTTGGGGACGCGCGGGATCTGGCATCGCGGGTGGTTCGCCGACGCCATCCACGCGGCATGCCCCTCCGGCTGGGGACATTTCGACCAGGACCGCTGGGAACTGTTCGATCTCGAGCACGACCGCAGCCAGGTGCACGATCTCGCCGACAGTTATCCCGAGAAGCTGGAAGAGCTGAAGGCGCTGTGGTTCTCGGAGGCGGAGAAGTACCAGGGATTGCCGCTCAACGACCTCGACATCGTCTCGGCCATGACCCGATACCGTCCGACGTACGCCGCCAAGCGCGACAGGTCGGTCTACTATCCCGGCGGCGCCGAAGTGGGACCCGGTGCGGCACTGGAGATTCGGGGCCGATCCTTCGCCCTGCTCGCCGAGACGACGATCGAAAGGCCGGACGCGAAGGGCGTGTTGTTCGCCCACGGTGGACGGCTCGGCGGGCACACCCTGTTCATCGAAGACGAGCACCTGTACTACATCTACAACTTCCTCGGCGAGGAGGAACAGATGATCGTCTCCGATCGTCCGGTACCACTCGGCGACCACATCCTCGGAATCCGCTACGAACGCCACGGAACCCGCCCCGACAACTTCACCCCCACCGGCGAGGCCGTGCTGTACATCGACGAGACCCCGGTCGGCTCCCTCGGCGACATGCGCACCCAGCCGGTGACGTTCTCCGGTGTGGGCGAAGGAGTTTGCGTCGGCCGCGACAACGGCCAATCCGTCTCCACCCGCTACCCTGCACCGTTCCCCCTCACCGGCGGAACCGCACACCAGGTGGTCGCCGACGTGAGCGGAAAGCCATACCAGGATTTGGCAATCGCCGCGGCAGCGGCGTTCTCACGGGATTGAGGGGCCGAGTTGCGTTGGCATCTGGGGCTCGGTGAACTACCGGAATCGGGCTTCGGATCGAGAGCGGTAGCCGCTGGCTGATCGAGAACGAGTAGGGTCATTTGGTCGAGCTGGATCCGCAACCGCTGCTCGAGCAGCGCGGGCCAGGGTGTGAAACCGGCGGAATGCTGACCGCGAGCCTCGAGCGAACGCCGACCGGTTGGCGTCTCGAGGCACGGCAGGAAGTGCATCCTGAAATGTTTCCGGAGATCGGCGAGCTGATGCGCTGGCTGTACCGGCGGGTGGACTTCGGCATGGTCCGACTCGATGGTTCCGTCGAGCTCGGTCGGCTTCGCGGGTATGAGGACGAGAACTCGGAACCGCTCGTTGTTCGAGATGATCACGTCTTCTGGCCGAGGTAGGCGAAGCATTCGGCGTGGTCGGCGGCGTAATCGGGGTGGAGCGAGGATGATGGGGAATCGTGTCCGAGAATCAGAAGGTTTCCGATCTCAAGCCGCGTAGCCGCGACGTCACCGATGGACTGGAGAGGGCCGCCGCGCGCGGGATGTTGCGTGCGGTCGGTATGGGGGATGCGGACTGGGAGAAGCCGCAGATCGGCGTGGCCTCGTCGTGGAACGAGATCACGCCGTGCAATCTGTCGCTGGACCGGCTCGCCCAGGGATGCAAAGACGGTGTCTTCTCCGGTGGCGGTTACCCGATGCAGTTCGGCACCATCTCGGTGTCCGACGGCATTTCCATGGGACACGAGGGAATGCATTTCTCCCTGGTCTCCCGGGAGGTGATCGCCGACAGCGTCGAGACGGTGATGCAAGCCGAGCGGCTCGACGGCTCGGTGCTGCTCGCGGGCTGCGACAAGTCGCTGCCGGGGATGCTGATGGCGGCGGCCAGGCTGAATCTGTCCAGCGTGTTCCTGTACGCCGGTTCGATCCTGCCCGGCATCGCGAAACTCTCCGACGGCAGCGAGCGCGAGGTGACGATCATCGACGCGTTCGAAGCGGTCGGCGCCTGCGCGCGCGGGCTGATGAGCCGCGAGGACGTCGACGCCATCGAGCGGGCCATCTGTCCGGGTGAAGGCGCCTGCGGCGGTATGTACACCGCCAACACCATGGCCAGCGCGGCCGAGGCGCTCGGCATGTCGCTGCCGGGGAGTGCCGCGCCGCCCGCGACAGACCGCCGCCGCGACGGTTACGCCCGGCGCAGTGGCGAGGCGGTGGTGGAGTTGATCCGCCAGGGCATCACCGCCTCCGACATCCTGACCAAACCCGCGTTCGAGAACGCGATCGCGGTCGTCATGGCTTTCGGCGGTTCGACCAACGCCGTGCTGCATCTGCTCGCCATCGCGCACGAGGCGAACGTCGATCTGTCGCTGGACGATTTCGCGCGGATCGGTCGCAGGGTGCCGCACCTGGCCGACGTCAAACCCTTCGGCAAGCACGTGATGACCGACGTGGACCGCATCGGTGGCGTGCCGGTGATGATGAAGGCGCTGCTCGACGCCGGTTTGCTGAACGGCGACTGCCTGACCGTGACGGGCCGGACGGTGGCGGAGAACCTGGCCGAGATCACCCCACCCGACCCCGACGGCAAGGTGATCCGCGCGATGGCCTCGCCGATCCATCCCACCGGCGGTATCACCATCCTCACCGGGACCCTGGCGCCGGAGGGCGCCGTGGTCAAGTCGGCGGGCTTCGACTCCGATGTATTCACCGGCACGGCAAGGGTTTTCGACCGCGAGCGCGCCGCGATGGACGCACTCGAGGACGGCACGATCACCGCGGGCGACGTGGTCGTCATCCGGTACGAGGGCCCGAAGGGCGGTCCGGGGATGCGCGAGATGCTGGCCATCACCGCGGCCATCAAGGGCGCGGGCCTGGGCAAGGACGTGCTGCTGCTCACCGACGGACGGTTCTCCGGCGGCACCACCGGATTGTGCGTCGGGCACGTCGCCCCGGAAGCCGTCGACGGCGGCCCGATCGCGTTCGTGCGCGACGGCGACCGCATCCGCCTCGACGTCGCCGCGGGCAAGCTCGATGTGATGGTCGACGAAAGCGAACTCGTGCAACGCCGCGAGGGCTGGAAACCCTTGCCGCCCCGCTACACCCGCGGTGTGCTGGCCAAGTACACGAAGCTGGTCGGCTCGGCGTCCGGCGGCGCTGTCTGCGATTGACAACGCGCGCTACGAACGAGTCGCAGCCTGTAGCGCGGAGATCATCGCCTCCGTGCCCGACCTGTCGGCGACGCACCCCTGCCCGAGGCGCCGTGGCACGAGCCGGGCGCCACGCGGAGCGTGCGCCGGGTGCTTCTGCACGTCATCGTCGAGACCGCCCAGCATGCCGGGCACGCGGACATCTTGCGCGAAACGCTGGACGGGCAGAAGTCGAGCTAGAAGGAAACGGACGGTCGCGGGTCAGCCCGCGGCCGCCTCCCGGCGACACACCACGCTCGCCGCGTCCACCCGGCGAACAGTTGTCGGACCGCCAAGGCGCCGGTGCGCGTGGCCGTCACCTGGCGCAGCGAACGAGTCCACGCCGAATTCGTTGGCCCCCGGCCACTTCGGCATGCCACAGTGCCTCCCATGGGACATGACGATGCCGATGCGCTCCGTCGCATGGCGAGTCTGGCGACGCCGATGGCTCTGCGGGTCGCGGTGACCCTGGGGCTGCCGGACCGGCTCGTCGGCAACGGCGCCGACGCCGCTGAACTCGCGGTCGAACTCGACGTCGCACCGGTCCCGCTCGATCTGCTGCTGGGCCACCTCACCACACTCGGGGTCGTGGAACGGACAGCCACCGGCTACCGCACCACCGAGTTCGGAGCGAACCTGTGCGCCGACGCGGGCAACGGCTTCACCAACATCCTGCTGCGCTTGGATTCCGCTGCCGGTCGCGCCGAACTGGCCATCGTCGAACTCGCCCACAGCATCACCACCGGCCAAGCGGCCTACCCGCGCCGCTACGGACAGGACTTCTGGGCCGACCTAGCCGAAAACCACTCTCTCCGTGCGTCGTTCGATCGGCAGATGACCCTGCGCTTCCGAGAGCAGATCCCGCGACTCGTCGCCGGTTTCGATTGGTCCCGATTCACCACGATCGTCGATGTCGGTGGCGGCCGGGGAACCCTGCTCGCCGCGATCCTGAAAGCCCATCCCCGGATGCACGGCCATCTCGTCGATCTCACACCCACCGCGACCGAGGCCCGCCAAACCTTCCGCGCTCACGACCTCGACGACCGGACCGAAGTGACGGTTCGGGGCCGAGCTATTCGTACCGTCGCATCAGTTTCCATGAGCCACGCTCGTCTGCAGCGCCACCTTTTCGCCTGCCCGGCTACGACAATGTGATGGCGTCACTCGAAGGCACGCTGCCAGCGGTAAGCCTATCGATGCTGTGGGTGCGGGAGGATGGGCTCATGGGTATTTCGCTGCATCAGGCCGGGGCGGTGATCTCGGCCGCTCGTAAGGTTGCAGCCGAGTTGGGGGAGGTCGTCTCGCTTGCGGTCGTGGAGGCCGGGGGCGAACTGGTGGCCTTCACGCGTATGGACGGTGCGGCCTCGTATACGGCCGAACTCGCAAAACGCAAGGCAGATATCGCCGTTGCTCTGGGATTCGACACCGTGCACATGACCACTGCCGCGTCTCAGGGACAGCCGATCGTTGGCGGCCCGCGGCAATCGGGTACACACTCGCTGGTACCCAATGGTGGTGGCGTGATCATCCGGGTCGGCGGCGCGATCATCGGCGCGCTGGGTGTATCCGGTGCGGCCTCCTCGATCACAGACCACAAGATCGGCACAGCTGCTGTCGCCCAGGTGGATTGACCGTTCACTGACACACCACGTCGAGCGGTGTTGCCGTCCCATCGTAGGTGTGCGGCAACGCCATAACCGACCTACCGGACCGGTCTCGGGGGTGGTCGTTGTCGGGGCTATTGGCGACGGGGCGCTGACGGCGATTCGACGGTCGGGCGGGTGGCCTCCGAGGTAGTGGCGGTATCGGTGGAGACCGAAGCCGGTGCGCGCCAGCGGAACAGCCGGGATACGGGGGCCAGGACCAAAGCATCGGGTACCGCGCGGGCACTGACGTCGCGCGCGGCTGCGCGCCACCGGGAGTTGGGCATGTTGTTGCCGGTGGCTAGGCGCGACATCCACGACACTGTCCGCACCCGTCGCCGCCGCGCCTTCGAATACGCGCGCAGATCGGGCGCGTGGGCCGCGAGCGTCACCGCGTCCTCGAGGGCCATGGCGGCGCCCAGCCCGAGTTCCGGACGCATCGCGTGCGCCGAGTCACCCACCAACGCGACCTTTCCGAGGGCGAGTGTCGCGGGCACCGGCACCTCGAGGAACTCTCCCCGCAGAATCCGTGCCGGATCGGCCGCCGCGAGGATTTCGGGCACCGGAGACGCCCACTCGGCGAAATGGTCGAGACTGTCGAAGCCGGGTTGGGCGGCCGCGAAGAAGTAAGTGCGTCCACCCGGCATCGGTAGCACGCCGAATTCCGCGTGCACGCCCAATATGCCACCGGCGAAAGGTGCGGGGGTGTCGAGCACGCCTCGCCAGGCGGTGATCCCGGTGTGGCGCACGGCGGTGTCGCCCGGCCACAGGCCCTGTCGGATCGCGCTGTGCACTCCGTCGGCGCCGACGATCAGATCGTGGCGCACCGTCTCGCCGCCGACACGCAGGGTGCCATCGAGTGCGACGTCCTCGACCGTGCTGCCCGGCCGCAGGCAGTCGCTCGGCACTGCTTGGACGAGAAGCGCGATCAGGTCCGCGCGGTGCAGCACCGTGAATCCGCCCGGCAGCGGTTTCGCCCAGCGGGTGAACAGAACCCGCCCCGCGGCATTACGAATTTCACCGGGCCCCTCGCCGATCCCCGTGGCCCGGATGGCGGCGCCCAGACCGAGCGCATCCAATGCGGTGATCGCGTTGGGGAACAACGAGATTCCCGCGCCTACTTCGGTGAACTCCGGCGCCTGCTCGTAGACGGTGACCTGCCATCCGGCGCTACGCAGCGCGATCGCGGCGGCGAGCCCGCCGATCCCGCCACCCACGATTCCCGCGCTGCGTGCCTGCGAATGTGGCATGCTCTGCCCCCCTTGGCATCTCGATGGACGATCCGAACCCGTTGTTACTGGACAGTAACAACGGTTCGACAAGGTTGTCCAGAGTCGATATCGGGCACCGGATTCGGCGTGCGAACCCGACCGGTGCCGCTGTGTCCGGCCTGCTACGCCGAGCGAGACACGTTGCCGCACAACCCATCGAGGCGGAATTGATGTCACACTCGACCCGCCGGAGCAGAGCTGGTTGCACGAGCCGGTCGTCTCTGTGCTCGCATCCCCGACGGGCGTTCCCTGCTGCCTGCACGCTCTGCTATTCCTCTCCGGAGCCGGAGCCGGAGCCGGAGCCGGAGCCGGAGCCGGAGCCGGAGCCGGAGCCGGAGCCGGAGCCGGAGCCGGAGCCGGAGCCGGAGCCGGAGCCCGAGTCGGAGTCGGAGCCGGTCGTGAAGAGTTCGACGAAGGCGGGGTCGTCGTGCAGACCACGCAGGTCCCCGTCCTCGCGGATCGACGCGAAATCGACGTACCCGTGCTGCTTCGCGGCGCGTACGAATTCCAAGGCGCGCTTGTGGTCGCCGGTGCGGGCCGCGACGCAGGCGGCGTTGTGGAAGATGTGCGGGGCGCGCGGGGCGTGTTCGAGGGCGGTCGGCAGCAGAGCCTCGGCGCGGTCGAGGTGGTCGTGCCGCAGGTAGGCGTAGATCAGCCGGTTGTACGCCTCGGCGGGCGCGTCGCCCGGGAAGCCGGTGACGAACTCCAGGGCGGTGACACTCTCCGAACTCGCCGCGGGATGGGCGGCGTTGGTGAGCAGACCGAGCAGCCACGCGAAGTCGTCGGGATCGGCGCGCCACTGGTCGGCCCAGTCGCCGCCGTGTCGGCGGCTGAGCTGATCGAGAAGTTCCTCGGCCTGCTCGCGGGCGGTGGGGCCGAGGAAGCGTTGCGGGTCAACGAGACGGGTCAGCCAGGCCGATGTGGCGCGGTGGTCGGTGAAACCGCCGGGAAGCTCGTCGTAGGTCAGCTGCCAGACCTGGCCGGGTGTGGGCCACCAGGTCGACGTGTGATGCCAGCCGCCGGTCTCGAGCGGCAGCAGGTACCGGCCGATCTCGGCCAGGGCAGAAGGAAACTCACCGCGGTGCACATCGCCGAGGGAAGGGCGCTCGCCCGCCCGGATGACGACCCCGCCACCTTGCGCGCGGGTCACGGTGATGCCGGGGGTGGTGAAGGTCGGCAGTGCGGTGCCCGAGAGGTGTGTGACGAATGCGGGGCCGAGGACGGTCAGCCAGCCGGCGCCCACCACGCGTTCGGTCGCCGCTTCGAGCCAGCCGTCGACCTGTCCGACGTCGAGGGCGAAAAAGCGACGGCACCAAGAGAACACGTGCTGGTACGGGTCCTTGGCGGAGTCGCGGTCCCAGACGTACGCGCTGTATCCGCCGTGGCCCGACCGTACCGGCAGCAGCTCGGTCAACTCGGTCGCCAGCCGTGCGAGCCGCTCCGGGTCCTCGTCGACAGGGACGATGACCTCGCAGAACGAGGCGCGCGGGCGGCCGTCGTCGGTGGGCGGGATGCCGCGGACGTTGAGGGTGTAGGAGCGCTCGGCGGTGGCCCCGGCCCGCACCGAGATGCGGATGCCGAAGTGACCGCCGACATCGACGCGCATCTGCTCGGCCCACGACTCGTCGTCGGGGTGTTCGGCGTCCTCGGGAAAGCCGCCGAACGCGTTCGGCACGGCCCAGACCATGGCGCCGTCGACGGGGAAATGGCGACGGAAGGCCCGGAAGCAGCCGATCACCTCATCCGGTGCGGGATAGGAGCCGAGGTACAGCACCAGCGCGAGCATCACCGACGCCTTGGGATTCTTCTTGCCTACCCTCAGCTCGCCGGGCTCGACGGCAGCAGGCATCGGGTCGTGCGCCGGTGGCACCGCGGCAGCCGGGACCGCCGCGCGAGGTGAGGTCGCGGCACGGCGCAGTTCCTCGACGAGCCGCGCTTCCTTGGCGGCGCGATGTGCCGGGGTCCAGTCGGCGCGCGCGGCCTCCTCGCACTGCGACAGCTGCTCCAGATAGGACTCCACCGCGGCGAGCCTGTCGGCCAGGAAGGCCGCGAAGCCGGGATACCGAGCTCGCTCCTCGTACAGAAAGTCGACCACCTCGCCGGTGCCGAGCAGCAGGACCAGGGAAGGATCGTTGCCGGAGGCGCCCACGATCACGGCGTCCATCAGTTCCTCCGGCGCCTCGCAGTCCTCCAGCGTCTCCTCGTAGTACGGGTAGGTCTCGTCGTCGGTCAGCTCGCTCGTGCCGAAGAGTGTGATGCCCCAAGGGAATTCCGGCCAGCCGTCGTGCAGGTGCAGGAAGTCGAGATACTCCGGCGAGAAATCACCGCCCCGTGCCCGCCGGGCGTCGGCGACGGCGGGCGCCGACGCGGGCGGGCGCGGTCCCGGATCCGGCTCGTCCCCCTCGCGCTCGGCGATCTCGGACAGCACGGTCAGGATGCGAGAGATCGTTGCCTCGAGCATCAGCCGCGACCCCGGCCGAACCACAGACAGCCGTGCTCCCGCAGCTCGTCTGGCCCGTTCGCGGTATCGGAAAGCTGCACGTCGTTCTCCAGGTCGTTGTCGACACGGCCCCAATGGATTCGGGTGTCAACGGCATCGTAGAGGCGGCCTCCGACTGAAGAAGCGCGCCGGGCGTCGCGATGCCTGCGGGACGATCACGGTGAAGCCGGGCCAGCGGCTCAGCTATCAGCGGCATCAGCGCAGGGCCGAGCACTGGTTCATCGTGGCCGGCGAGGGCATCGTCACCCTCGACGGCATCGAGCACAAGGTTCAGGCCGTTGGTGAGGACGACATCGAGCGTCTCGCCGACGACTACGGACGCGCCGGCTGAGGCGACATGAGGTCACCGGTTGGGGGGACTCAGGCTCGGCAGAAGGGGATAGCTGGATGACCGACGGTTTGCGAGGGCCGCTCGCTAGCGGGACATGCGGTGTTCCCGGGCGAGGGACTCGAGCAGTTCGACCGGGGCGGGCAGCGGGATCGCGCCCTCTTCGCCGGGGGCGGTGAGGCGGGATTGCGCGACTCGCTCGTGCAGGTGCTCCATGCGCATGTCGAGGCGGTTCGCGGCGTCCGCGGCGTCGGTCAGTTCGGCGAGCAACTCGTCCGGGATCTCGCCGCCGTACTTGTAGTAGATCTTGTGTTCCAGGCTCGCCCAGAAGTCCATGGCGATGGTGCGGATCTGCAGTTCGGCAGGCACGTGCTCGACGCGGTCGCTCATGAAGACCGGCAGCTCGAGCAGAATGTGCAGGCTCTTGTAGCCGTTGGGCTTGGGGTTGGCGATGTAGTCGCGCACCTCGTTGACGGTGACGTCGGACTGGCTGGTCAGCATGTCCGCGATCCGGTAGGTGTCCTGGATGAAGCTGCAGGTGATGCGCACACCCGCGATGTCGACGATGTTCTTCCTGATGTCGGGCAGTGTGACCGGGATGTTCTTGCGCCGCAGCTTGTGCAGAATGCTCTCCGGCGACTTCAGGCGGGATCGGACGTGCTCGATCGGGCTGTACTTGTGGATGTAGGTGAACTCGTCCTTCAGGATGTTGATCTTGGTCATCAACTCCGAGGTGACGAACTGGTACGACATCATGAATCGGGCGAATTCGGTGCGAAAGTGTGCCAGGTCGTCGTCGCGCACGGTGTTCGGTGAATCCATCAATCTCGCTATCCCGCCAATCCGGATCTGCCGTGTCCAGCCAGTCTGCCACCGCGGGCTGAGACGTTGCTGAGGTGTCAGGCCGCGGTGCCGTCCTGGGGCGCCGCGTCGAGCGACGGCAGCGGTCGGCGGCAGATCTCGGTGGCCTCGTCGGCGGGCAGACCGAACATGCGCAGCAGGTCCTCGGCCACCTGATCGGCGGCCTCGGCGTCGTCGCGCTCGGGGTGGTCGTGCAGGAGCCTGCCGAGGCACAACGCGGCGCCCGCGACGATGGTCATCGCCAGTTCCGAGTCGCGGACCTGGAACCGTCCCGCGCGGGCCGCCGCTTCGATATCGCGACGGGCGCGGGGTGCGAGTCCTCGCTCGGAGCTCACGAGACCGAGGCCGTCGGCGAGCAGGACCTTGCTGAGCGTGGGGTTGCGGCGGTGCAGGCGGCCGGTGAGGCGGAAGCTCTGGGCGAACACCTGGGCGGGGTCGTCCAGGTCCTCGCACAGCAAATCGAGGACCGCGCCGTGTCGGTCGAGCGCTTCTTCGACCGCGGCTTGGAACAGTTCCTCCCGGCTCTGGAAGTGGTTGTAGAACGAGCCCATGCCGACGTCCGCGGCCTGGGTGATCTCCAGGATCGGCACGTTGAGCCTGCCCTCGGCCAGCAGCGACTGGGCCGCGCCCACCAGCGCGGCGCGCGTGCGCGCCTTGCGGCGCTCCAAGCGGTTGGGTTCCGAACCGGTCATCGCAGTCCACCTCTCCTGACGTCTTCGCACGTCATAGTAGCGCGCGGGTCAGTAGTGACGAATTTGTCAGAAACACTTGACTGAATACTTGGTCGTGAGTGACGATATCGTCAGTACTTCGAAAGGGAGTGGTCGATGAGCGGCCAGCACGATGTGCACAGCGGTCTGCACAGCGAGCGCGGCGCGTTGGCGGGTGAACATCCGGGCCGAGCGCGCAATCCGGTGGTGAAGGTGCTCGATCTGGCGTGGCTGGAGTTCGAGAAGCCGGATCTCGAGCGTGCCGAGACCTTCGCGCATGCTTTCGGGTTCACGACGGCGCACCGCACGGCCGACGAGGTGCGGTTGCGCGGAACCGACGTGGGCTCGCCGTGCGCGCTGATCCGCCGCGGCGCGCGGTCGCGCTTCGTCGGTCCGGCGTTCCAGGCCACCGACGCCGCCGATCTACTGAGATTGGCGTCCGCGACGGACTCGAAGGTGGTGCCGCTGCCGGAATCGCTCGGCGGGTCGACCGTCGATCTGGTCGATCCGAGCGGACTGCGCGTCCGGGTCGTCGCCGAGACGCACCGGCTTCCCGCCCTGCCCGTGCAGCAGCCGCATGTGCTGAATCTCGGACATGACGTGGTGCGCGTGAACGCCACGCAGCGGCCGCCTCGGGTGCCCGCGCGGGTGCAGCGGCTCGGGCACGTCGTGGTCCAGTCGACCAGGTATCGGGAGACGCTGGATTGGTACCTGAGCAATCTCGGCATGATCGTCAGCGACTTCCTGTACTACCCGGGCCAACGCGAGCGCGGGCCGGTGATGAGCTTCATCCGCTGCGATCTGGGTTCGACTCCGGCCGATCACCACACGCTCGCGCTGACCTTGGGGCCGTCCAACCGGTATGTGCACTCGGCGTATCAGGTCGCCGATCTGGACGCGCTGGCCGCAGGTGGTGAGTATCTGCGCGAGCGCGGTTACCACCGGTCGTGGGGGATCGGCCGCCATATCCAAGGCAGCCAGATCTTCGACTACTGGCGTGATCCGGACGGTTTCATGGTCGAGCATTTCAGCGACGGCGACATGTTCGACTGCAGTTTGGAGCCGGGCTGGGCGCCGATGAGCGCGTCGGGTCTGGCGCAGTGGGGTCCGCCCGCCACCAAGGATTTCCTTGGCATCTCGCCGGGCGCTGAGTCGCTGCGGGAGTTGCGCGCGGTCGTCGACGCGCTGCGTGAGGACAACGAATTCGATCTCCGCCGTTTGGGCGGCCTGTTGAAAGTAGCCAAGTCATGAGTGTTTCCGTTCTCCGTACCGCCGACGCTTGGTGGGTGCGCACACCCGCCGGTGCGGCCCGTATCGATACCGCCGCGACGACGACGCGGGAACTGCTGGCCGACCGTGCGGCGATCGCCGCGGCCGCTGTCAGCGCGGATGTGGTTGCGGTGGAGAGCCTTTCGCTTGTCTCGCCGGTGACCGCGCCGTGCCGGGTGGTGGCGCAGATGACGAACTTCGCCTCGCACGTGAAGGACTCGGGCATGGATCCGGAGACCGTGCCGCTGACGTTCTTCCGCAAGGCTTCCGGCTCGATCAGCGGCCCGCACGACGATGTCGTCCGGCCCGCCCACGTGAATCTGCTCGATTACGAAGTGGAGATCGGTCTGGTCTTCGGCCGCGAGATGCCGGTCGGCTCGGAGATCGACGCGGAGAACCTGGCCGACTACATCGCGGGTCTCGTCGTCACCAACGACATCTCCGCACGAGATGTGCAGTTGCCGAAAACGCAGTTCTACGAGGCGAAGTCGTATCCGACGTTCACCCCGGTCGGTCCGGCGCTGGTGCTGCTGGAAGCCGACGAGTTGAAGCGGTTCACCGATCTGCGGTTGCGGTTGTGGGTCAACGGCGAGGTGCGCCAGGACATGACGGTGGCGGACATGATCTACCGGCCGGTGCAGGCGCTGCGTGAGTTGACCCGGTTCCAGCGGATGGACGCCGGTGATCTGCTGCTCACCGGGACACCGGTGGGTACCGCGATCAGCGCCCCGCCCAAGCCGGTGGAGATCATCGGGTCGCTGTTGCCGCCGAAGGTCAAGTGGAAGATGTTCTTCAAGGGCCAGGCCAAGAATCCGAAGTACCTGAAAGACGGCGACGTGGTCGAGGCGGCGATCGGCACCGATGACGGCGTCCTGGACCTGGGTCGCCAGCGCACGGTCGTGAGGTACGCCCGGTGACCGAGACGACGCTCGCGGCCTCCGCCGAAGATCTGCTCTGGCCTCGCTACGCCGAGCCGGAGGATTTGGCCGCCATCGAATCCGTGCCCCTGGCGGCGCGCGGTCTGCCCGAATCCACCTACGCGCTGCTCGTTCGTGCCGCGGCGCGGTGGCCGCGACGCGAGGCGATCACCGTGCTGCCCGAGGCCGCGCGCTGGCGAGAACCGTTGCGCCGCAGCTACGCCGAACTGCTCGCCGATGTGCACCGGCACGCGAATCTGCTGCACGAACTCGGGGTTCGCCGCGGCGACGCGGTCGCGCTCATCGCACCCAATTGCGCCGAGTTGATCCCCGCCACCCTCGCGGCCCAGCTCGCCGGGATCGCCGCACCGATCAACGGCGGTCTCTCGCGTGATCACATCGCCAAGCTGCTGGGCCGATCCGGGGCTCGAATCCTGATCGTCGCCGGGCCCGAATTCGGCGCCGAGAGTTTGGCGTGCGCAGGTGAGCTGGCCGCGCGGGGTCTCGTGGACGCCCTGCTCGTGCTGCGCCCCACCGCCGCGGCGGAGCAAGCGCCCGAGCTGCCCGCGATCGACGGTGTGCACGTCGGCTATCTCGATGACCTTGCGGCCGACCAGGATTCGTCGCGCTTCGTCGGAGTGCCGCCCGCGGCCTCGGATCTGGCGGCCCTGTTCCACACCGGCGGCACCACCGGTGTGCCGAAGCTGGCCGCGCACCGGCATTCCGGTGAAGTGGCCAACGCGTGGATGATCGCCGCCAACTCCCTGCTCGACGAGGACGCGGTCGTCTTCGCCGCGCTGCCGCTGTTCCACGTCAACGCGCTCGTCGTCACCCTGCTCGCGCCGTTGTTCCGCGGCCAATCGGTGGTGTGGGCCGGACCGCTGGGCTACCGCGACTTCACCCTGTACGCGGAGTTCTGGAACATCGTGGCGCACTACGAGATCGCCGCGATGAGCGCGGTGCCGACCGTGTACGCCGTGCTCGCGCAAAGCCCGATCAACGCCGACATCTCCAGCCTGCGCTACGCGATGGTCGGCGCGTCACCGCTGCCGCCCGCCGTGCGCGAGAACTTCCAGACACATACCGGCGTGACCCTGGTGGAGGGCTACGGCCTCACCGAAGCGACCTGCGCGACGGCGCGCAGCTTCCCGGATCGGCCTCGACCGGGTGCGGTCGGGCAGCGCATGCCCTACCAGCGCGTCGCGGTCGTCCGCCTCGCCGGAGACGGTACGTGGGAGAGGTTGCCGGTGGGCGAGACCGGCGTCCTTATCATTAGCGGCCCAACGGTTTTCGCCGGATATGTGACAGGCCGTGCGGTGGGCGGTCACCTCGTCGACGGTCTCGGCACACTGGTCGCCGGCTGGCTGAACACCGGCGATCTGGCCCACATCGACGACGACGGCTTCATCCATCTGCACGGCCGAGCCAAGGACCTGATCATCCGCGGCGGCCACAACATCGACCCGGCCGCCATCGAAGACGCCCTGCTGGAGCACCCACGGGTCTGTGCGGCGGGCGCGGTCGGTCGCCCGGACGCGCACTCCGGCGAGGTGCCCGTGGCCTATGTCGCTTTGACCGCGGGCGCGGACATCTCCGAGGACGAGCTGGTCGCCTGGGCCGCCGAGCGGGTGCAGGAGCGCGCCGCTGCCCCGAAGACGGTCACCGTGCTCGACGCGCTGCCGGTCACCGACGTCGGCAAGCCGTACAAGCTGGGACTGCGCGCCGACGCGACCCGCCGCGAATTGCTCGAGGCCCTTGGCGGCAATGCCGGAGTGCGCGCCATCACGGCGGTGGTCGAAGACGGTGCGGTCGTCGCGACGGTCGAACTCGATCCCGCCATCGACGAGCGGGAAGTCGAGGCGATCCTCGGCCGCTACGCGATCGCCTGGAAAGTCGTGGTGGCGCAATGACAATCGTTTCGACTGTGCTCGGCGGCGTGCTGGCGGCCGTGACCGGCCTCGCCACCGCCGCGTACGTGCTCACACTGGGCGGAGCCCTCCCGTGACCACGCGCACGATCCCGGTCGTGCTCGTCGGAGCGGGCCCGGCCGGACTCACCGCGGCGACCTTGCTGGCGCAATACGGTATCGAATGCCTCGTACTGGAACGGTGGGACGGCGTCTATCCGCAGCCGCGAGCCGTCCACCTGGACGGCGAAATCCGCCGCATCCTCGGGCATCTCGGCGTCGGTGACGAGTTCGACGCCATCTCTCGCCCGGTGCTCGGTCTGCGCTTGCTCGATCCCGGCCTGCGGGTGCTCGCGCAATTCGATCGCGACCCGGTAGGCACGCGCAGCGGGCATCCGGAGGCGAACCTGTTCGACCAGCCGGAGCTGGAAGCGATCCTGCGCGCGAACCTCCCGCGACATCCCGCCGCGACCCTGCGCGGCAACGCCGAAGTCACAGCCGTGACCGAGGAGAGCGGTTGCGTCCGTGTCGATTTCACCGACCGGACGACAGGCCGCGCGGAATGCGTCCGCGCGCGATACGTCCTCGGTTGCGACGGCGCCAACAGCCTCGTCCGCGGTGCGGTGGGCGCGCGCATGCGCGATCTACGGTTCGAGCAGCGCTGGCTGGTCGTGGACATCGCCACGACCGCCGACCTCGGACACTGGGACGGGGTACACCAGGTCTGCGATCCGGCCCGGGCCGCGACCTACATGCGTATCGGAAAGACGCGGTACCGCTGGGAGTTCCGGCTTCGCTCCGGCGAGACCGCCGACGACTACCCGGATATCGCTATGCTGCGTCCACTGATCGCCCCGTGGACGGCGGACGTCCCCGACGAAGACCTCGAACTCGTGCGGGTCGCCGCGTACACCTTCCGCGCCCAGCTCGCCGACCACTGGCGCGACGGCCGGATCTTCCTGCTCGGGGACGCCGCTCACCTCACACCGCCGTTCATCGGTCAGGGCATGGGCGCGGGGTTGCGCGACGCCGCCAACCTCTCCTGGAAATTGGCCGGTGTGTTGCGCGGCGAGCTGCCCGAGCGTGTGCTCGACACTTACGAGACCGAGCGAAAGCCGCACGCGCGAGCCATGATTCGACTGGCCAAGCTCACCGGCGTGATGATGACCCAGGGTGGCGAGCTGGGCAATCGCCTGCGCGGCCTTGTCGCACCGCGGCTCCATCGCCTCCCCGGCTTCACCCGCATGCTCACCAGTGGTGAATCCCCGCCCCTGCGCCGCTCCGGTCTGGTCGACGCTTCGCTGTTTCGACGCGGTCCGGTCGGTCGGCTGACGCCGAACGATCGGCTTCCCGATGGGCGAGCGATCGACGAGATCGTCGGCGGACGGTTCGCGATCGTCACCACGGTCGACCTGGCGCCCGAGGACCGGGCGCGGGTCGAAGAACGCGGAGGTGTCGTGCTCGCCGCGGCGCCGGGAACGGACCTGCACCGCTGGCTGTGCCGCGGTCGCGTGGCCGCCGCCCTCGTCCGACCGGACGGCGCCGTGCAACGCTGCGGAAGAAACCCGTCGGTCCTCTGCGCGGCGCTGCCACGGTTCGCGCCCAGCGCCCGGCCCTCCCGCGTCGCCGAATGATTGCTGACCATTGGTGCGTTTATGAGGAAATCATCACTTGACGTGCTATCGTACGGGCATTGCGCGTTGCGTGTCGTCGCTGTGTGCTCTGGTGACTCCGTGAGAGGACCCGCATGTCTCGGTATCTGTTCGCCCTAGGCCAGGTCGTAGCCCGTCGCCGCTGGTGGGTCCTGGCGATCTGGATCGTGTTGCTCGGCGCCGCGATCGCGTTCGCCGCGGGAACCGGTGGGAAGACGAACGACAACTTCACGGTCCCCGGCACCGAATCGCAGGATGCCGTGTCGTTGCTGCAACAGCGGATGCCCGCGTTCAGCGGCGCGCAGATGCAGGTCGTCTTCGCGACGCCCGGCATGGCCGAGGTGACCGATCCGCAGGTGACCGGTGAGATCGAGCAGGTGATGGCCGGGTTGAAAGGGCTGCCGCAGGTCGCCGCGGTCGTCGATCCGTTCCAAGCCAAGGCGGTGTCGCCGGATCAGCGCGTCGCACTCGGCAGCGTGCAGTTCTCGGTGTCGGCGGGAGAGGTCGAGGAGCACACCCTCGACGAGGTGAACCGCGTCGCCGACCCGGCGCGGGAAGCGGGCCTCGATGTGGAGTTCTCCGGCGCGGTGTATCCGGGTTTCACGGCCGAGATCCCGCACACCCCTGAACTTCTCGGCGTCGCCGTGGCATTGATCATCCTGTTGATCACCTTCGGCGCGGCGGTCGCCGCGGGCCTGCCCATCGTCACGGCATTGGTCGGTGTCGGTATCGGTATCACCGGAATCCTCGGTGTCGCAGCGTTCGTCGATGTGCCGTCGGCGGCGACGTCACTGGCATTGATGCTCGGACTGTCCTGCGGCATCGACTACGCGCTGTTCGTCCTGTCCCGGCATCGGCACAACATCGTGCTGGGAATGACGGCGGCGGAATCGATTCCGCTCGCGGTCGGGACCGCGGGCAGTTCGGTGGTGTTCGCGGCGGTCACCGTGATCATCGCGTCGTGCGGCTTGGCGGTGGCGGGCATTCCGTTCCTCACCGTCATGGGTCTGACCGCGGCGGGCGCGGTGCTGGTCGCCATGCTCGTCGCGCTGACCTTGCTGCCCGCGCTGCTGGGGTTCGCCGGTGATCTGGTCGCCAAGTTCATCTCGCCGCCGCTGCACCCCGGACGACCGCAGGAGGTGGCGCGCATCGCCGCCTACGAGCCCGAACGCACCTTCGGGCACGCGTGGGGACGCTTCGTCACCCGGTTCCGGATTCCGCTGCTGATCCTCGGTATCGCGATCCTCGCGGTGCTGGCGATTCCGGCCACGCGTATGGAGCTCGGACTGCCCAGCGGGGCGACGCAGCCGGATTCGAGCACCGCCCACAAGGCCTACGACCTGGTGGAGGAGTCGTTCGGTCCCGGTTTCAACGGGCCGCTGCTCGTCGTGACCGACCTGTCCGGTGCCACCGGCCCGGACGTGGCGCAGACGGTGATGGGTCGGCTACAACAGGAACCCGACGTCGTCGCCGTGCAGCCCGCGGGCACGGGAAACGGACTGCTGCTGATTCAGGTCGTGCCCAAGACCGGACCCGACGATCCCGCGACCGCCGACCTCGTCAACCGACTGCGGGACGACCGTGAGCGCATCGTGAACGGCACCGGCGCAACGTATCTGGTCGGCGGCACCACCGCGGCCAATATCGACACCTCGCGGCGGCTCGCCGAGGCGCTGCCGATCTTCCTCGCGGTCGTCGTCGGGTTGGCGCTGGTACTGCTGACCATCGCCTTCCGCACCATCCTGGTCCCGCTGTCGTCGATCGTCGGATTCATCCTCTCGGTCTTCGCCGCGCTCGGGGCGCAGGTCGCGGTGTTCCAATGGGGATGGGGCGCCGAGCTTTTCGACGTCACGAAGGCCCAGACGCTGAGCTTCCTTCCGATCATCACCTTGGCCATCATCTTCGGCCTCTCCAGCGACTACCAGATCTTCGTCGTCTCCCGGATCAAGGAGGAGCACACCCGCACCGCCGACGCGACGGTCTCGGTGCAGAACGGTGTCGGTCACTCCGCGCGCGTCGTCACCGCCGCCGCGCTGATCATGTTCGGTGTCTTCGTCGCCTTCACCACCGTCGACAATCCGATCGTCAAACCCTTGGCGTTCACCCTCGCCGTCGGCGTCCTGCTCGACGCGTTCATCGTCCGCCTGACCTTGGTGCCCGCCGTCATGGCTCTCGTCGGCAACCGCATGTGGTACCACCCGCGCTGGTTCGCCCGCTACGTCCCCGACCTCGACATCGAGGGCGCCGAACTCGAACGCCGCATCACCCACGAGACGGAAAAAGAGGTGTCACCGGGCACCGCTCGGCCTCGAGTCGAACACGAAATCTGATTCTGGACAACGGCGTATCACCGCCAGTCCGCGAAGGCGGTCAGGGTTCGTTCGCCGCCCGGGCCGCCGTCGGTCGCGGGGACCAGCACCACCTCGTCGAGACCCGCTGCGGTGTAGGCCTTCAGCTTCTCCCGCACGAGTGCGGCGTCGCCGACCAAGCCGACCTGGTCCTCGGCGAACAGCGCACGCACCGCCGCCGCGCTCTCGGCCATCGCGCTCACGGGCCTGCTGCGCGAACGCCCGTGCACCCCTTCGACCATTCGCACGCTCGAGGTGCCCAGTGCCACCCCGACCGGTCTGCCGACCAGCGCCGCCGTCGACGCGGCCGCGCGTGCGATCGAGGCGGGGTCGCGCACCGAAACGGGAATCGGTCCCACAGTCAGCGCGGCCCGGGTGGTTCGCAGGCCGATCGCCGTGGCAAGGGCGAACGCGTCCCAGATCCACCCTTCCCCGACCCAGATGTCGCGATACCCGAGCCGGTCGGCCGCGATGCCGGTCGCCACGTCCTGCTCGGGCGAGACATTGGGGCGCGAAGCGACGACGACGCTGAGTTCCATACCTGTCCTCTCCGGGGTGGCGGGCCGAATGTCGCGGTCAACGCCTCCAATCGCCCGTGGATTCCTCGGCGGATGTCGGACGCGGAGTGGCTATCGAATTAGCCATGCGATAGCGACTTCGCTGCTCAGAGAAACAAGCCTGAGTAGTGCGGCCGCCTGTGCTCGCCTTCCACGACCGATCCGCTGTTGCCGCCCGTGCGCTGGTCTGCGGGCGATACCCTGGATCGGGGAGGTTTCGCGGAAAGGAGTCACCGTGGGGCAACTACCGCAAGGCCGCATCGCGCACATTCGCGCGATCGCCCGAGGCTGATTTCGGACCACCGATGCACGAGCCGCTCGACGTGGTCGACTCCGCCGAACGAACCCGCACGGCACTGGCCACGGCCGTCGCGTTGTTCTCCGAGGCTTGGGAGTCCGGTTCACCACCCGACCTGGCGACGTACCTACCGAGCGAACCCGCCGCGCGGCGCATGGTGCTGATCGAACTGATCAAGATCGATCTCGAATACCGGTTCCTGCGCCATCGCATCCCGAAACGACTGACCGAATACCGCGCGGAGTTCCCCGAGCTGCGCGACGGACCGATGCCCGACGAGCTCGTCTACGAGGAATTCCACGCCCTGCGCCGCAGCGCGCTCGCGGCCGGTGCGACTCCACGCACGGTCGCCGCCGACACGGCGATCACCCCCGAGACCGCCCAGGCGAGCGACTACCACAGCACGATGGTCGCCCGCCCGAACGCGCAAGTGCGGCTCGACGCCTTCGACGTCGGCGACCACGTCGACGACTTCGACCTGCTGATGCGGATCGGCGCGGGCGCGTTCGCCCAGGTGTATTTGGCGCGGCAGCAATCGATGCAGCGCCTGGTCGCGGTCAAGATCTCGCACAACCACGGCAGCGAGCCGCAGACCCTGGCCCAGTTGGACCACGAGTACATCGTGCGGATCTTCGACCAGCGACTCATCGCCGACGGCGAGCTGAAGCTGCTCTACATGCAGTACCTCCCCGGCGGAACGCTGCTCGACGTGCTGCGCTTGCGGCGCTCGACGCCCGAGGGACAGCACAGCGGGCAACTCCTGCTCGACGCGGTCGACACCGTGCTCGCCGAGAAGGGCGAGGTGCGGCCCGCCGAATCGGCGATCCGAGAACGGACCGCCGCGCTGACCTGGCCGGAGACGGTCGCCTGGCTGGGCCGCCGACTCGCGGACGCACTGCAGCACGCGTCCGAACGCGGGGTGTTGCACCGCGACATCAAACCGGCGAACGTGCTGCTCAGTGCGGAGGGAATTCCGAAGCTGGCCGATTTCAACGTCAGCTTCAGCAAGCGCGTGAAGGGCACGAGTCCGCTGGCGTACTTCGGCGGATCGCTGTCGTACATGTCGCCCGAACAGCTCGCGGCCTGTCATCCCGAGCTGCCCGCGACCGCCGCCGACCTGGACACGCGCAGCGACATCTTCGCGCTGGCCGTCATGCTGTGGGAACTGCTGACCGGGCGGCGTCCCTTCGAGGACGAGTCCTTCGCGGGCGAGTCGGAGACGTCGCTGGCCCGCATGCTCGAACTGCGCCGCCGACCCGTCGACTCGAAGTTCCTGTCCGATCTACCGCCGGACTGCCCGCCCGCCCTGTGCCGGGTCCTGCTGAAGTGCCTGTCGCCCGACCCCGCGGACCGCTACTCGAACGGTTCGGAATTGGCGCAGCAGCTCGATCTGTGCCTCGAGGCTCGGGCCCGCGACCTCGTCTATCCGCCGCCGAACAGCTGGCGGGCGCGTCTTTCGCGGTGGCCGACCCCGATCCTCTGGTTGTCGTCGCTGTTCGGCATCGGCCTTGCGACGGCCTACCTGGCTGTACACGCCCAGAAACTGATCAGGGAGCGCGTGCCCGACGCTGTCAACGCGCAGATGGACCGGGGCGTGATCGCTTGCGTCCTCGGTGTCTTGCCGTTGGCCGTCGCCATCTACGTCTACATCTCGCGCGAGATGCTCGCGGTCCTGCGCGGCTTGCGCGAGGGCAGGCGCTACGACGAGGCCACGCTCGCGCGAGTACGGTCGCGAACGCTGCTGTGGGGCGACCTGTGCGCGCTGAACACCCTGCTCGGCGCGCTGATCGCCACGGTGACGGGCGTGCTGATGGTGCGCTGGATGACCGACCTCCCGTTGCGGTTGCAGATCCATGCCGCGATGACGGTGCTGGTGGCGGGCACCATCTCCGTCGCCTACACGTTCTTTCTCTCCACTTTCTACATCGTCCGCTGCGTCTATCCGCTCCACCTGCGCCACGGCCGGAGCACCGCGCGCGACTCCGCCGGTCTGCACTCGCTGCGCCGCAGGACCACGGTCTACCTCGCGATAACGGCGTCGGTCCCGGTGCTCGGCGTCCTGGCCGGATTCAGCGCCCTCGAATCCGACGAGCTCTACCTCGTCCGCGACTCGGTCCTCGGCTTATGCGCGGGCGGCGGCCTCGCGTTCGTCGCCGCCTATTGGCTCTACCGAAAACTGGACGCCGACCTCCGCGCGCTGGACCGGGTGATCTGACGGGGCCCGTACGTCCGGGTGTTCGTGCGGCTCAGTGCAATATGTATCGGCTGGTGGGGACGACGTCGATGTCGCGGTCGGCGCCGAAAGTGGCCACGCTGGCCATCATGCTTTGGATGCGCCGGTTGAGTTCGGCGGGGTCGCCGCCGCTGCCGTAGAAGGCGTGCGGGTCGCGCAGGGCGGCCGGGGGGAACAGTTCCTCGACGACCGCGGCGATGTCCGGCGCCGTGTCGGTGACCGGCTCGAGGACGCGGTTCTGCACGTAACCGAAGGTGGCCTGGGTGGTGATGGCGACCTCGGTGTGGTGGGTGCGCCACCGGTCGAGCCATTCGTCGTACGGCAGGTCCGGCGGCCTGCGCAGGAACGCGACGTTGGCCAGGGCGGGGGTGCGCTCGCCGATCGCGACCGGTGGCGGCGTGAGCGGCGTCCTGACCTCGACTCGCCAGCCCTCGTGGCGCCCGGAAACGTGGCCGAGTGCGTCGAGCACGGCGCCGAGGTCGCAGCCGGACGGGGACGAGAGGGCGAGCACGGCTTCGATTGGTGTGTCGAAGGTCGTCAACCGCAGCATCGCGTCGGCCACGTCGGCGTCGGAGACGTTCAGCCGCACGCTTTCGGCGCCCGCCGCGACCAGCCGGTGGGCCAGTCGCGAGTCGTGCAGGTCGCCGACTCCCCAGAGCGCGAAGATCAGCTCCTCCGCCACACCGCCTCCTAGAACAGGTTCTAATACGGCGAGTCTAACCAGGGAACCGGCTGTGCGGAGGGGTCAGCGGCGCCGAAGGGTGATTCGGGCGTTGTCCGCCGGGCTGAGCCCGGTGTGGTACCGGCGCGGCGGTTCGACGGGTCCGGGGACGACGTCGATGCGGCGCTGTTCGAGGACGGTGCGGAACAGGATGCGGGCCTCGACCAAAGCGAACTGGGCGCCGAGGCAGCGGTGCGCACCCGCGCCGAAGGTCAGCCAGGTGTGGCTGTTCGGTCGCTCGTCGAGGAAGCGTTCAGGGCGGAAGACCATCGGATCCGGGTAGTGCCGCGGTGATTCGTGGATGAGCAGGATCGGGACGATGACGATGGCCCCCTTCGGAATTCGGACGCCGTTGACCACGGTGTCGCGGATCGCGCGCCGCCCGGTGAACGGGGACACCGGGCGCAGCCGCATCGTCTCGGCGACCACGGCGTCCAGGTAGGCGTCGAGCCGGGCGCCGTCGCCCGCGTCGGCGGCGGCATCCAGTTCGGCCATGGCCTCCGGGTGGGCCGCCAGCATGGCGGCGATCCAGCCGAGCGTGATCGCGGTGGTCTCGTACGCGCCCAACAGGACCCCGCGCATGTTGCGGGCGAGCGCCGCGTCGTCGTGCTGATCGAGGTCGGTGTCCACGTACCGGGACAGCACGTCTTTCCGCTGGCCTTCGCCCGGCGCGGCGCGGCGCGCGGCGATTTCCTCGAGGATGACGGCGTCGACCTCGGCCTGGCGGCGGGTGAGCGGCGGATAGGGCAGCGTGAGCCCGCCGACCAGCGGCGTGAGCAGCGTGACGGCGAGGAAACCGCGACTCTCGATCTCACCGAACCACGCGCTGATCGCCTGCTTCAGCCGTCCCCGCCGCGGCTCCGCCACATCACCGAAGACGACGCCGAGCAGCACGCCGATCGCCAAATCGTAACCGGCCTTCAGGAATTCGAACGGTTCACCGACCGGCCAGGTGGGCAGTTCGCGCTGCACCACCTCCACCATGAGCTCCTCGTAGGAACGCAGCGCCTTGCTCTGGAAGGGCGGAGCGAACAGCTTGCGCTCGCGACGGTGCTCCTCGCCGTCGAGGAAGATCAACGTCTGCTTGCCGAACATCACGTCGTGGCTGGAGAACCGGCTCAGCACCTGGCCGATCGAGAAGTCGTCGTGATTGGCGAAAAGCGCCCGCACGTCGTCCATCTCGTGGGTGACCAGCATGGTCGGAAAGCCCGGCGGCGACACGACGAATCGTTCCCCGAGTCCCAGCAGGGGCGAACGATGGGTGCCGGGGCGCATCAGTCCACCGATCTGCCCGAGGTGGCGGTTGCGGAGCCGGGGGAGTTCGCGCAGTGATATCGGGGCTTGTGACACGTGGCAATCCTCACCGCTGTCTCGACGACTCGCAAGCACGAAATGGCTGCGGCAGCAGCGTACTTCGCACGACGGCTGCCCCTATTTTTCGGGGCGCGGGACGGTTGCTCGCGTCCCGGCGAGGGGCGCGGTGGCGGCTATATTGTGGAGCGCTGTCAGTCACAACGCACGGCCTGCCACTCCTCGTGCCGCGGGGAAACCAGACCGGCTGAATCTCGGTTACCGGCAAGAGGAAGTAGTTCGTGCTCAAGTCTTTCGTCGACACACTGTTCGCTCAGGTCGAGAACCGACCCGCCGAGTTGGTGTATCGATTCTTGGCCAGTGGTGACGTCGACGGCGTCGTCCGCGAAATGTCCTACGCGGACCTGGGCGTTCGCGCCAGGGCGATCGCTGCGGCCTTGCAAGACGCGACGCCGGAACGGGCACTGTTGCTGTACCCGGCGGGACCCGAGTTCGCCGAGGCGTTCTTCGGCTGTCTGGCCGCGGGCGTGGTCGCCGTCCCGGCGCCACTGCCAGAATGGGAGAACCGGTCGCTGCGCAGGCTGCGGCGGATGGTGGCGCACGCGGAAGTCGGTGTGGTGCTGGCTCCGAGCCGGGTCGTCGCGGAGTCCGCCGCCCTGTGCGCCGAGATCCCGGAGCTGGCGGGTGTGCGCTGGCTGGCGACCGACGAGATACCCGGCGATCTCGCATCGTCGTGGCAGGAGCCGGATCTCGGACCGGATTCGGTCGCGTTCATCCAGTACACCTCCGGTTCGACGAGCGCGCCGCGCGGCGTGCTGCTCACGCACGGGAATCTGCTGCACAACCAGGACGCCATCGCCGCGGGCCTCGGTCACGACCGCGCACTGGTCGAATCCTGGGACGGCGCGCTGTTCGCCAGTTGGCTGCCGATGTACCACGACATGGGACTCATCGCGCCGCTGCTGCACACGGTCTACCTCGGCGCGCATTCGGTGCTGATGTCGCCGCTGCATTTCCTGCAGCGGCCCGAGCGCTGGCTGCAAGCGATCTCGACCTATCGCGCCCACACCAGCGGCGGTCCCAATTTCGCGTACGAGCTCTGTACCCGCCGAATCACGCCGGAACAGATCGATCGGTTCGATCTGAGCCACTGGCGGGTGGCGTTCAACGGCTCCGAACCGGTGCGGGCCGCGACGGTACGGCGGTTCACCGAGACCTTCGGCCGGGCGGGGTTCCGCGCCGAATCCCACCACCCGGTCTACGGTTTGGCCGAAGCGACCCTGATCGTGACCGCACCACCCGTCGCGGCGCCGCCGACCTTTCTGGACGTGCCGGGACGAAACGCTGTCGGAAACCGCGCTCGCGGTGCGGAGTTGGTCGGTGTCGGCGGTGCGGCCGAAGGAATGTCGATCGCGGTCGTCGATCCCGAGACCGGCGTCGAACGCGGCGACGGGGACGAAGGTGAGATCTGGGTCGCCGGAAACAGCGTGGCCACAGGCTATTTCCGAGACGAGCGGGCTACCGCCGAGATCTTCGGTGCGGCATTGCCCGACGACGATCGCCGTTTCCTCCGTACCGGTGACCTCGGATTCGTCGCCGACGGGGAGCTTTTCGTCACCGGCAGGCGCAAGGATCTGTTGATCGTCGACGGACGCAATCACTATCCACAGGACATCGAGCAGACCGTCGAGGCCGCGCACGACGGGATCCGGCCCGGATGTGTCGCGGCGTTCTCCGTGGACCTCGGGGCGGACGGCGAGCAGCCGGTCGTGGTGGCCGAGGTGCGCGGCGAGGAGCCCGGCGAGCTGGCCGAGATCGAGGGCGCGGTGCGCGCCGCGGTGGCGACCGACCACGGACTCACGCTCGCGGCGGTGCTGCTGATCCGGCCCGGCGCCATCTTCAAGACCAGCAGCGGGAAGATCCAGCGTTCGGCCTGCCGGGCGGCGTATCTGTCCGGCGAGCTGCTCGCCCTGTCGGCGGGGCCGGTTCGCTCGCCCGAAGACGAGCTGGACGACTACGAAACCGACTCGGAGAGCGCCGAATCCGCAGAGCATACCGGCGCGGAGCCGTCCGCCGCCGCGATCCGATCCTGGCTGGTGACGGCGATCGCACGGCAGGCGGCGCTGGATCCGGAACGCATCGACGTGCACCGGCCGATGGTCGAATTCGGTTTGGGCTCCGCGGATCTGGTCGAGATGGTGATCGACCTGTCGGATTTCGTCGGCCGTTTCCTCGACACCAATCTGCTGTTCGACCATCCCACGATCGACGGGGTGGCCACCGCGCTGGCCCCGACCGAAGCCGACGAGCCGGCGGTGTCCGGTGCCGAGGTTCTGGACTCGGCTCAGGACGACGAGGCCGACGACGACGCGATCGCCATCCTGTCGATGTCCTGCCGATTCCCCGGTGCGGTGGATTCACCCGAGGCGCTGTGGCGCCTCCTGGACAGCAACCGCGACGCCCTGACCGAGGTGCCCGCGGGCCGCTGGGATATCGAGGGCCTGTACGACCCCGATACCTCCGCGACCGGCAAGGCGTACACCTTCCGCGGCGGCTACGTCGACGGCATCGACCGTTTCGACGCCGCGTTCTTCGGCATCGGCCCGCGCGAGGCCGCGGTGATGGACCCGCAGCAGCGAATGATGTTGCAGCTCAGCTGGGAAGCGATCGAACGGTCGGGTCGCGATCCGCGCGCCCTGCACGGCAGCGCGACCGGTGTCTATCTCGGCGTCTACAGCACCGGCTATCTGGCCGATCCCGCGCCGGAGCAGTTGAACGGCCAGGTCGGCACCGGGTTGTCGCCGAGCGTCGCGTCCGGCCGGGTCGCCTACACGCTCGGATTGCACGGTTCGGCAGTCACTGTGGACACGGCGTGCTCCTCGTCGATCGTCGCGGTGCATCTGGCGACGCAGGCGCTGCGCGCGGGGGAGTGCGACCTCGCCTTGGCGGGCGGCGCGACGCTGCTGATGTCGCCGACCGCCCATATCGAGCTGTGCCGGTTGGGCGTGCTGTCGCCGACGGGCCGGTGCGCGCCGTTCTCGGCCGACGCCGACGGGACCGTGTGGGCCGAGGGCGCCGGTCTGCTGCTGCTGAAGCGACTCGGGGACGCGCGCCGCGATGGCGACAAGGTCCTCGCCGTCATTCGTGGTTCGGCCGTCAACCAGGACGGCCGCAGTCAGGGACTGAGTGCGCCGAACGGAGCGGCCCAGGAGCAGGTGCTGCGGTCGGCGCTGCGCGTCTCGGGTCTGGCGCCGCACGATATCGACTACGTCGAGGCGCACGGCACCGGCACGGCGCTCGGCGATCCGATCGAGGCACGCGCGCTGGGCCGGGTGTTCGGGCCCGACCGTGATCCGCGCCGGCCGCTCGGCATCGGATCGTTGAAATCCAACGTGGGCCACACCCAGGCCGCGGCGGGCGTGGGCAGCATCGTCAAGCTGGTGCTCGCGCTGCAACACGAGCGAATCCCCGCCACCCTCGGCACGAGTGAGCCGTCACCGCAGATCGACTGGGAGCGAAGCGGTTTGGTCGTGCGCTCCGAGCCGATGCCGTGGCCGAAGGGCGATCGGCCGCGCCGCGCGGGTGTGAGCGCCTTCGGTCTCAGCGGCACGAACGCGCACCTTGTCCTCGAGGAGGCCCCGGCCGAACCGACGGTGGCGCCGGACCCGACGGTCGAGGACCCGAGCGTGACGCTGCTGCCGATCTCGGCCCGCAGCCGGGAATCGCTGCACGGTCAGGCTCGACGGCTGCTGGACTTGGTGGTCGCCGATCCGCGATTGCGGCCCGGCCCGGTCTCGCGCGCGCTGGCATTGCAGCGCACCCAGTTCGAGCGTCGCGCGGTCGTGGTAGCGAGCGATCGAGACGAGATGATCGGCGCCCTGCGCGATCTGGTGGACGGACGGTCCTCGGCGAACGCCGTCGTCGGCGCCGGCCCGGTGCTCACCAACGCCAAGACCGCCTTCGTCTTCCCGGGCCAGGGCATGCAGTGGGTCGGCATGGCCCGCGACATGCTCGCCTCCTCGGCCGAGTTCCGGGCCGAATTCGCGCAGTGCGACAAGGCTTTCGGCGCGCACATCGAATGGTCGCTGGTGGACAGGCTGGCGACCATGACCGACGCCGATCTCGCCGACTTCCCGGTCGTGCAGCCGCTGCTTTTCGCGACCATGGCCGCGCTCGCGGCCACCTGGCGGGCGGCGGGCGTCACCCCGGACGCGGTCATCGGCCACAGTCAGGGCGAGATCGCCGCCGCCTACTGCGCCGGTGTCATCGAATTGGGTGACGCCGCACGGATCGTCCTCACGCGTAGCCGCCTGATGCAGGGCATCACCGAACCCGGGTCGATGGCGATGATCGGCCTGCCGGAGGCCGAGGTGAGCCAGCGGCTGGCGAAGTTCGAGGGCCGGGTGTCGATCGCGGCGGTCAATGTGCGTCGCTCGACGATCGTGGCGGGCGAGCAGGCCGCGGTGGCGGAACTGCTCGCCGAGATGGAGCGAGCGGGAATCTACACGCGGCTCGGCGCCACCGGTCCGGGCTTCGCCGGGCACTGCCGGTTGATCGAATCCATCCGCGATCCGCTGCTGGCCGAATTGGCGGACATGGCGGCGGATTCGCCGGTGACACAGTGGTATTCGACCGTCTCGGGCGACCCGATGACCGACGAACCGATCGGGCCCGACTACTGGTACCGGAACGCGCGCGAGACCGTGCGATTCGCCGCCGCGATCGAACGCATGATCGCCGACGGGTTCCGGTACTTCGTCGAACTCGGCGTGCACCCGTCGCTGACCGCGGCCGTCAAGACGGTGTCGGAGGAACTCGCGCGCGAGGTCGTGGCCGTCGGATCGCTGGTCAGGGACCAGGACGGACCGACCTGCTTGGCCAGGGCGCAGGCCGAACTGTACGTCTCGGGGCACGAACTCGACTGGACCAGGCTGGTTCCCGAATACGGCCGGGTGGATCTGCCCACCTACGCCTTCGACGAGCGGCGGTTCTGGACCGACTCCGCGAGCCGGAACACCGCCTCGCTCGGACTGACGGATGTCGCGCACCCCATCCTGGGCACCGCTGTGCCGCAGCCGGATTCGGGCGGAGTGACACTGACCGGCCGACTGTCGCGCGGGCAACAGCCGTGGGTGACCGATCACGCGGGACCGAACGCGGTGCTGTTGCCCGGTGCGGCGCTGGTCGACCTGGCGATTCGGGCCGGTGACGAGGTGGACGCTCCGGTGCTGCGCGAGCTCGTGCTGCGCGCTCCGCTGCTCGTCCCCGAGCGCGGATCCGCGCAGATCCAGACGGTGGTCGGCGGCCCGGACGCCGAGGACCGCCGGACGGTGCGCGTCTACGCTCGCGACGAACACGATCCGGATGCCCAGTGGACACTGCACGCCGAGGGTGTACTGGCCGAGGAGCCCGAACCGGCTCCCCCGCAATTGGATTCGACGGCGTGGCCGCCCGCCGGAGCGGTGCGCGTCGACGTCGAGGACCTGTACGCGAAGCTGTTCGCGCGCGGGCACCACTACGGTCCGCTGTTCCGGGCGATGCGGGCGGCATGGCGACGCGAGGACGAGATCTTCGCCGAGGTCGAGCTCCCCGAAGCCGCTCACGGTGACGCCGCGCGGTTCGGTATCCACCCGGCCTTGCTGGACGCCGCGTTGCACGCCACCGCGCTGTTCGCCGCCGACGGTGGGAACGCCCTGCTGCCCTTCGTGTGGACGGATGTCGCGCTGTGGGCCTCCGGCGCGACCGCGTTGCGCGTCCGGCTCACCAGGTCGGGCTCCGATGCCGTCACCATGTCCGCGACCGATCGGACCGGGCAGCCGGTGGTGTCCGTGGGTTCGGTCCTGTCGCGCCCGGTAGCCGCCGCGCAGTGGGACGCCGCCTCGCTCGCGCCCGCGTACCGTCGGCTGTTCCGGATGGAGTGGTCGCGGATATCGCTGTCCGTGCCGAACCGGACGATCACAGTGAGCGAGTGGAATCTCGGTGAGCCGGAGGTCGCCGACGCGATCGTTCTGCCGGTGCCCGGGGGTGATTCGCCGAGTGAGGTACACGACACGGCCCAGCGGACGCTCGCCGCGCTACAAAAGCTGTTGGCGGACAACCGCTTCGAGCAAGCCACGCTAGTGGTGCGTACCCGTGGGGCGGTGGCGCTTCCCGGTGTGGACAGCCCGAATCCGGCGGGCGCGGTCGTGTGGGGACTGGTCCGTTCGGCACAGTCGGAGAATCCGGGCCGGATCGTGCTGCTCGATACGGCCGACTCCGAAGTGGATGTCGCCGCGCTCCTGGCCGCGGGCGAACAACAGCTCGCGGTGCGCGACGGCGTGGCGTTCGTGCCGCGGCTGGTTCGGCTGCCGAAGACGGCAGGGCGCGCCCCGGAGGGCCGGGTGCCGCTGGGGGACGGAACGGTGTTGATCACCGGGGCCCCTGGTCGGCTGGGTTCGGCGCTGGCCCGTCATCTGGCCGACGCCTACGACGCCCGAGACCTGGTGCTGGTCAGCCGTCGCGGTATCGACGGACCCGGCGGCGCGGAGTTGCGCGACGACCTGGAAAGCCGTGGCGTGCGTGTGCGTTTCGCGCGTTGCGACATCACCGACCGATCCGCTCTGGCGCGATTGCTCGACGGTATGCCGCTCGCCGGTGTGGTCCACGCGGCGACGGTGCTCGAAGACAGCACACTTGGCGCGTTGACGCCCGACCGGCTCGCCGCCGCGCTGCGCCCGAAAGTCGATGCGGCACATCACCTGCACGAGCTGACGGCGGACCGGAACCTGTCGATGTTCGTGCTGTTCTCCGCGGCGGGCGGCCTGTTCGGCACACCGGGCCAAGCCAACTACGCGGCGGCCAACGCCTACCTCGACGCCCTGGCGCTGCATCGCCGGTCGCTCGGTCTGCCCGCGCAGTCGCTGGCCTGGGGCGCGTGGGAGGTCGACATGCACGACCACATGGCGCAGGCCGACATCCGGCGTATCACGCGAGCGGGCATCCGCGCGTTCTCGGTGTCCGAGGGCATGGCCTGTTTCGACGCCGCGCTGCGGCTCGGCGATCCGATGCTGGTTCCCCTGCTGCTCGACACCGACGTGCTGCGCCGCGCGTCGGCCGTCCCGCCGCTGCTGCGCGGGCTCGTGCGCCGCGCGCCCCGGCGAGCCGCAGCCGACCGCGCACCCGTCCACGCTGCGGCGGGATCACGCTTCGCCGAACAGCTTCGGGCGCTGCCGCGCGCGGAGGCGACCACCCTGGCGACGGCCGCGGTCACCGAGTGGACCGGGGAGGTGCTCGGCCACAGCGCCGCCGAAACGGTCGCGCCCGAGCAGACGTTCCAAAGCCTTGGCCTCGACTCCTTGATGGCGGTGGAACTGCGCAACAAGGTGCGCGAGCACACCGGAATCGCCGTGCCGCTCGGCACCATTCTCGCCGAGCGGAGCCTCGCCGACCTCGCCGACTATCTCGTCGAAGAAATGCTGAGCCAAGCCGATTCCGCCGGAACGGACGCGACCACCGAGGTGCCCGAGGTCGAAGTGCTACCGGTGACCAGGGACATGATGCGGCTGCTGCGGACCGAGCAACTCGGTATCCCGAGCGCCGCGCAGACCGGCGGCGTCGCCGTGCGACTGGCCACGCCGGTCACCCGGCAGGAGCTGGAGGAAGCGCTGGCGCGGCTGGCCCGCCGGCATGCCGCGCTGCGCACCACCATCCGGCCCAGCGCCGAGCACGGGCGCCAGCTCGAGGTTCATCGCGAGCCAGGGGAGCTGGCGGCGTGGCGCGATCTCGATCGACTCGACGACGCCGTACTGGAGCGGTGTTTTCGAGAACTGATGGCGCGGCCGTTCGACCTGGAGACGGGTCCGCTGTGGCGCTTCGAACTGCTGAACGCTGAAAATAGCGACCAGGCAGTGCTTTTCGGCGCGCATCACAGCATGAGCGATGTGCAGTCGATGCTGCTGGTCGCCGGTGAGCTCGCCGCGGAACTATCCGGCGTCGACCTCGGCGGCGGCGTGACGAACCGCGACATGCACCAGCTGCTGGCCGCACAGTCGAGCGGACGCGCCGACGCCGACCCCGCGATCGCTCGGTGGCGCGACGCGTTCTCCGGATCTCGCAGGCTCGAACTGACTTTCGCGCATCCGCGTTCGGCCCGGCGCAGCTACGGCGCGGAGTCGGTCGCGCTCGACATGCCCGCCGGACTGCACGACTGGGTCGCGGACCGGGCCCGAGACCTCGGCATCACCCCGGCCGCGGTCTTCCTCGGCGCGCTGACCATTCTGCTGGCACGTCGGCAGCAGGTGGATCGATTCGCGTTGGCGGTGCCGGTGGACACTCGCATGCACGCCGACGCGACCGATGCCGTCGGATATTTCGGTGTGCCCGTGCCCTTCCCGGCCTCCGCACCAGCGGGTGACCTCGTCACCGATGTGCTGCGGCGCACCGGCGAGCGGCTGCGGAACCTGCTCGCGCCCGGCGCGGGCTTCGCCGAAGTGCTCGCCGCGCTGGCCGCCGAGGGGCTGCACCGCGACAACGCGCCGATGATCGAGGTGTACTTCAACTACCTGCGCGCCAACTCGGCTGTCGCCCCCGCCGCGATCGTTCCGGTGAGCACGGGATACTCCGATCTCGATCTCATGGTCGCGGTGCTGCCCGACACCGGCCAGGTGTGGTTCACCTACAACAGCGACATCATCGACGCGCGGACCTGCGCCGAATTCGGCACGGACTATCTGGCGACGGTCGCGGCGGTCGTCACCGACCCCGGTGCGGCGGCTCGGCCGGAAATCGCTGGACAGCAGTCTGTTTCCGGCGTCCGTGCGGCGCTGGGCGCGACCTTCGCGCTCGGCAGGTTGCCCGAGCTGGTTCCCGCGGCCTCCGATGCCACGGCGATCACCGTCGTGGAGGCGCCGTATCACCATGTGCTGTCCTGCCTGCGGGACCCGTCCGGCGTTTTCGCGCAGCCGTCGACGGACTTGGGCATCGTGCTGCTACGCGCGGCCGACCTGGAACGTTTCGGCGAGATCTCCGACGACCTGCTGGCCGAACTGGCCGCCGAATACCCGGCGGCAGTCCTCGAGGTAGTCGAACGCACGCGTCGGCCGATCATCGTCGGCATCCTGCCTTCCGCCGGTTCGGCGGAGCGGTTGCTCGAATGGGAGCGGTCGGTCGCCGAACGCCTGCGCGATCGTCCCGGTGTCGCGGTGCTGGAAGCGGGCGAGTGGACGCGCCGCCACCCGGTGGACAACCCCTTCGACGGCCGGACCGAGATCCTGGCACACCTGCCCTTCACGCCCGAATTCCAGGCGGCGGTCGCGCTCACCCTGGTCGCCACCGCGACCGCCGTGACGGAGCCCGTGCCGAAGGTCATAGCGGTGGACGGTGACGACACCCTGTGGAGCGGTACAGCTGGCGAGATAGGCTCCGACGCAGTCGTTTTCGATGAACCGCGCCAAGCGCTGGCGCAGCGGTTGCTGCAATGGCGCGCCGCGGGAACACTGCTGGCGCTGGTGTCCAACAACGACGAGGACGTCGTCCGCGCGATCCTGGACCGGCCCGACAGCCCGCTGCGCCGCGAGCATTTCGCCGCCGTGTCCGCGGGCTGGGACGGCAAGCCAGAGCGGCTGGAGCGGATCGCACGCACACTGCGGCTCGGGCTCGACAGCTTCTGCTACCTCGACGACAACCCGGTCGAGGTTGCGCGGATGCGCGCGTCGCTGCCCGAGGTGCTGTCGGTGACGTGCCCGCCCGCCGCGGAACTGGAGTCGTTCCTGTCGCGACTGTGGCCGATGGTTCCGGTCGCGGCGACGGCCGAGGATCGGGCACGGGCGGACTTCTATCGGCAAGAGAACGAACGCGACAGCGCTCGCGCCGCAACGGAATTCGCGGAATTCCTCGCGGGGTTGAACCTCGAGGTCGATATCGAGCCGCTGAGCGACGCCACCCTGGCGCGTGCTCGGCAACTCGTCCTGCGGACCAATCAGTTCACCCTCGCCGAGGTGACCACCGACGATCTCGACACATGGCGCGCCGAGGGCGAGGTGTGGACGGCATCGGCGCATGACCGCTTCGGCGACTACGGCCTGATCTCGGTGCTCGCACTGCGGGCGGACACGGACGAGCTGCGGATTCGCGGCTGGCAGCTCAGCTGCCGCGCCCTCGGTCGCGGCGTCGAGGAGCGGCTGCTGGCTTGGGTGGCGGATCGGGCCGACGCCCTCGGCCGCTCGACGGTACGCATGTCCGTCGAGCACACCGCCCGGAACGAACCCGCTCGGCGGTTGGCCGCACGGCTGGTCGGAGGACCCGCCGACCAGCGGCTGGATGTGTCGGTGACTTCCCAGCGCCTGCGGGCGTTCCGGTCCTGGGAGACCGAGGCACAAGGAGAGGACGTGGCCCGGTGACCGATTCCGACGAGCCGACGACGGTCCGCAATCCGGCTGTCGATCGTCGAGTGCACGGCGAAGCACTCGAACGGGGCGCTGGCGGGCTCGATGTCGCCGCTTTGCTAGCGCGTACCGGTGCTGCATCGGTTGCCGAAACATCGAGCGACGCAGCATCTTCGATAGTCCGAAGGTCAGGGAGCACTCGCACCACCGAGGCTCTCGGCCACTCGGTCGGAGGGATCGGTGACGTACCGACGGTCGACTCCGGATCCACCGCCGCGGCTCTCGGCGACTCGGCCCAGCGGATCGGTGGTACGCCACCGGTCGAACCTGGACCCGCCACGGCGCCCACCGACTCCGCCGCGCCGCCGGCTCATGCGGACGCGGTGATCGCGGCGGTGACCGCCCTGGCGAACCGGTTCACCGCGACAACCATGGACGCCGACACCGACTTCTTCGACGCGGGCGGCACCTCCATCGCGGCGGTGGAATTCGTCGCCGCGCTGGCACGTGAGCTGGACATCCACCTCGACCTCGACACGGTGTTCTTCGACGCGCGCCCGCGCAGGCTGGCCAACCGCTGGCTGGCCGACCACCCGGAAACCGCTGTACCGCAGCGGGATACCGAAGACGAGGCCGATACCGACGATCTGGCCCAGCTCTTCGCCGATCTCGCGGGCGTCGACCGACTGCCGCTGGTGGCGCCACCGGAGCGGGTCGCGCCGCGCCACATCCTGCTGACCGGCGCGACCGGCTTCCTCGGCAGTCACTTGCTGCTGGATCTGTTGCGGCACAGCGAGGCCCACGTGGTGTGTTTGGTTCGCGCCGCCGACGATCAGGCCGCCGCCGAACGGCTGGAGCACGCCGTGCGGCGCTTCATGCTGCCGTGGTCGCGGGAAGTGCTACGCCGCGTGACACCACTCGCCGGGGATTTGCGCGAACCACGGCTCGGTCTCTCCGACGAGCGCTGGGCAACTCTCGCCGCCGAGGTGGATTCGATCGTCAACGCCGGGGCCGCGGTGGACTTCCTGCGCGGCTACCCGTCGCTGCGCCGGACCAACGTCCTCGGCCCGCTGACCCTCGCCGAACTGGCCTGCACCGGCAAGCCCAAACCGGTGCATCACATCTCCTCGCTGGCGGTGTTCAACGGAACCGACGCCACCGCGTTGGGCGAGGACGATCCGACCGCCAACGTCGCCACGTTGCCCATCGGCTACGACCGATCGAAATGGGCCGCCGAGGCCGTGCTGCGCCGGGCGGGCGAACACGGACTCGTGGTGACCGTCCTCCGGCCGGGCGGCATCGGTAGCCACCCCGAGACCGGTGCGCACAACCCGCGCGACCTCAATGCCGGAATCACCGCGGCACTGATGCGTTTCCGCACCGCACCCGGATTCCGGTACCTCAACGCCGCACCGGTGGATTGGGTCAGCCGGGTGGCCGCCGAGATCGTCGGTACGCCGAGCGCCTGGGGGCACACCTATCACCTCACCGGCGCCCCCACCTCACTCGATCGGATCGTCGCCGAAACGACGTTGGGCGGCATCGGCATTCGTGTGCAGCACTGGGAGCAGTGGTGCGACGACGTGGTCCGCCGGATCAGGGAGGAACCGGTGCCGGAGCTGGAATCGCTCGCGCAGGTGTTGCAGAGTCCGGTCGCCCGTCGGCAGCTGGCGGCTATGGTCACCGCGCCGCCCGCATCGGCCACACGCACCGAGGCCTTCGTCTCCGCGAACGGCTTGCCCGCACCCGCCACACCCGGTCCGGCGGCGCGCGGCCGGATGCTCGCGGCCATGACCGGCCTCGGGCCGCAGGCGAGCGAACAGCCTTACCTGCGGTTCAACGAGACACTCGCCGGGATGGTCGGCCCGATCGGCGAGCCCGCCGAAATCCTCTGCGACCTACGCCTGACCCTGTCCGTCGCGAGCGGCGCGCAGGTGTTCACCGCGCGAACACTCGACGTCACCGGCGAACTCACCTGCACCGGTCTGCACGACGAGCCGCTCACCGTCGAGGGCGTCGCGACGGTGCGTCCGCACGACGGACTGCCGCTGCGCCACGAAGTGCGGCACCCGATCATGCATTACCGCCTCACGCTGCGCGACGCCTCCGGCGGCGAGTGGTGGCTGGAGGGATACAAGTTCGCCGCGGCGCGCAGACGCCTCGTGCGGCAGCTCGGAACACAGGTGATCGAGCTCGGCCGCGCCGGAGAGCCCGCGTCCTACACCGGCGAGGTCGCCGTGCCGATGCACACCTACCTACCCGACCAGATCGACGGCATCCAGATCGATCCCCGGCTGCCCGAACGGCAACGGCGCCTGGCGAAAATGCTGTGGCTCAGCTGGTTCGGCGGTCAGCTCGGCAAGAGCCTGGTGGAACCGATTCTGCGGGTCGGAACCGATCTGCTCGATCTGCGCCGAGCCATGCGGAAGGAACACCGCCGATGACAGACCTACGCGCGACACCGGAACTACCTGCCGTAGAGACGTTTTCCTTTCGTACGGCAGACGGCGTCGATCTGACGTTGCGCCGCGTGGGACCGGCCGACGCGCCCGCGGTGCTGCTGGTGCACGGGCACGGAGTGTCCTCGGAGATGTTCGCGCTGCCCGAGATTCGCGATATCACCGATGTGCTGGCCGATGCGGGGTACCAATCATGGCTGCTCGACTGGCGTGGCAGTTGCCGCCTGCCCTACAACGAATCCGGTCCCGCCTACACCTTCGACGACGTCGCGCTCTACGACATCCCGGAGGCGGTCGCGCGGATCAGGGAGCGGATCGGGGACCGTCCGCTGTACGTCGTCGCGCACTGCATCGGCGCCTTGGCGCTCTCGCTGAGTATGACGGCGGGACTGCTACCGGGACTGGCGGGCGTCGTCGCGCAGGGTGTCTTTCTGACGCCGAAGGTCAGCACGTCCGCGCGGGTGCGTGTGTTGCTCGGCAGTGAATTGCTCGGTTCGCGTGTCGGCCACATCGAATCCGACTTCCGCAAGGTCGGGCTCTGGTCCAAGCGCACCCTGCTGTACGCGACATTGTCGCGCAAAGGCGACTGCCCCGACCCCACCTGCCGCATGGTGCACCACGGGTGGGGGATGGGCGCCAAACTGTTCGAGCACGACCACCTGGACCCGCGCACCCACGACAGACTGGCCGAATTGTTCGGTGCGATACCGCTGTCGGTCCTGCCGCATCTGCGGCAGATGGAGTTGGCGCACGCCGCGGTCCGATGGAACGTCGACGACGACCGTTACGGCGCGCTGCCGGAGAACGCCCTCGACCACGCCGACCGCATCGACTGTCCGGTGCTGTTGCTGTCCGGCAGCCGCAACGAGGCGTGGCTCGATTCGAACAAGTTGTGCTACGAGGTGCTGTCGGCACGGAATCCGGGAATCGATGTCCGCTACACCGAGATTCCCTCCTACGGGCACCTGGACACGTTCATCGGCCGCGGCGCCGCGCTGGACGTGTTCGGGCACATCGTCGACTTTCTCGACGAGACCTCAGCTCGGCTGGCGTAGCGGCAGACCTGCGGAGCGGTAGATGGCATCGATGACGGTCATGGTCTGCACGGCGTCGTCCGGTGCTGTCGGCACCGGCTCGCCGCGCAGCACGGCGGACGCGAAGGCGTCGAGTTGATAGTCGTAGGAAGTCCTATTGCCGAAGCGCCGCATCCGCCTGCCGCTTTCCGAGCGGACCGTGAGCAGATGCCCGAGGTGCGGCAGCACCGGATTGACGAGCCGCATCCGGCCGCGTTCGCCGATGACGGTGGCGCCGACGCGCAGCACGTCGGCCGACCATATCGAGCACCGGATGCGGCCGGTGTGTCCGGACGGGAAGCGCAGTTCGGCGGCAATGGCCCGATCGATGTAATCGTCGCGCCGCTTCGCCTGCGCCGCTACGACTTCCGGGTTCTCGCCGCCGAGGACGCGGGCCATGTGCACGGCGTAGCAGCCAGCGTCCATCAGCGCGCCGCCCGCGAGGGCGTAGTCGTAGCGGAAGTCGGAGAACTTCGGCAGGGGAAAGCAGAACGCGGCCTCCACGCGCAGCGACGTTCCCAATTCGCCGGAGGCGATGATCTTCTCGGCTGCCGCGATCAGCGGGTGGTAGCGGTAGTGAAACGCTTCCATGACGACACGATCGGAAGCGCTTGCCAGATCGGCGATCTCGCGTGCTTCGGCGGCGTTGGCCGTGAACGGTTTCTCGCACAGCACATGCTTTCCGGCTTGGACGGCGGCGCGGGTCCAGCGGCCGTGCAAGCCGTTGGGCAGCGGGATGTAGACCGCGTCGAGATCGGGGTCGTCGATCAGCGCCTGGTAGCTGTCGTAGCTCCTCGGTATGCCGTGCTTGCGGGCGAACAGCTCCGCTCGCGACCCATCCCGGGCGGCCACCGCCGTGACGACGACCTCCGGATTGCGCCCGGCCGGTTGGATCACGGCCGCGGGCGCGATGCGGGCAGCCCCGAGAATCCCGATCCGGAGCCGCGTGTCTTCGGTCATCAGCAGACACTAACATCGGCATCGCGCCGCGGCCGGGCCGCTTCGAGGGCCGGACGAACACTCAGCGCGGGCGTATCTCGCCTGTGGACGAACAACGAATGGAAGTCGAGAGTATGCGAATCGCGTTGCTGACGGCGGGAACCCGGGGCGATCATCAGCCGTATCTCGCACTGGCCGACGAATTCGGTTCGCGCGGCCACCATGTCGAGATGACCGCCACCGAGAACTACGCCGACGTGGTGCGGCGCGCGGGGCTCGACCCGCACGTCATCCCGTTCAACTCCGCGGAACTGCTGGAATCGCCCGCGGCCAAGCGCGCGCTCTCCTCGGGGAAGACGCTGCCGTTCGTCCGGATCATGCTCGACACGGTCAAGATCATGGCGGGCGAGCGCGGCGATCGGATGCACGAAGTGCTCAGCGGCGCTTGCGAATCGGCCGACGTGATCGTCTCGTGCGCGTCGACGCTGCCCTGGGCGATGGAGCGCGCGGAGAAGACAGGTCAGACCGTCGTGGGCTGTCTGCCGTATCCGCTGGAGCGTACCGGCGAATTCCCGTCATCGTTCATGGTCAAGCGGATGATCTCCGCGCGGCGACTACGGCTGGCCAGCTACTCGGCCTTCGAAATGGCGTACGGCCTGGCGTATCACCGGGTGGACCGGCGGGTGCGCGAGCTGATGGAGTTGCCGGGGAAGCCGCGAAACCCGTTCCGGCGCATACGTGAGGACGGTATTCCGCTGGTGCACATGGTGAGTCCGGTGCTCCTGCCGAAACCGGCCGACTGGCCCGACCGCTCGACTGTCGTCGGCGCGCCGATCATGCCCGCGCGGATGCGCGAGGCATGGGGCGAGGCGGTGGTCGATCCGGCGCTGACCGAATGGCTCGACGAGGGCGAGCCGCCGATCTACTTCTGCATGACCGGAATGCCGATCCTCGATCCCGCCGGTTGCTGCGAACTCATCGCCGCCGTCTGCCGCAGGCTGGGCGCTCGCGCCCTGGTGACCGTGCGCGGCGACGGGTTCCCCCGTGGGGTCGGGTACGACCGAAAGCTGTTCGTCCTGGATTCGTTCGATTACGACCGGGTCCTACCGCGGTGTCGCGCGGTCGTCCATCACGGCGGCAGCGGCAACACCCACGACGTGCTGCGCGCCGGTATGCCCGCGGTGGTCATCGGCGTGCACAGCGACCAGTTCTTCTACGGCTGGCGGATATCGGAGCTGGGCATCGGGGCCGACTTCCCGTATCCGTCGCTGACCGAGGACCGGCTGCACGACGCCTTGGTTCGGACGCTGACACCCGAGGCGAGCAGGCGGGCGAAGGAACTCGGCCGCGCCGTCTCCGCCGAGAACGGCGTCCGTGCCACGGCCGACGCGGTGGAGCGTCTCGTCGTCTCGGCGTCGGCCTGAGCCGTGGTCGATTCCGTGCACGTCGCGATCTTCACCGACTTCCACCCGGACACCCTGGGCGGCGTCCAGACCGCGATGCGGTCGCTGTGTGACGGCCTGCGGCGGCTCGGCCATCGGGTGACCGTATTCTGCGCTCCCGCACCGGGAGACACGACGCCCGACGCCGATACGGTGATTCTGCGCGCGGTGCCGGTCTCGATGTCCAACGGGCTGCCCGTCGTGCTGCCGACCCGCGCCAACCGGCGCCTGATCGACGCCGCGTTCGCCGAGCGCGGCCCGATCGACATCGTGCACGCGCTGACCACCTACGGCTGCGGGATCTCCGGCGCGCGCGCCGCTCGCAGGCACGGCATCCCCGTGGTCCAAACCATGCAGAGCCGCGACGACACCGTCATCGAAAAGTACTCGCCCGCACCGTATCTGTCCGCGTTGACCATGCGGCTGATGCACGGCTGGTTCGTACCGTTGCGCGGACGCCCAGCGCACGATGGCGACAGCCGTATCGCCAGGCTGGCCTGGCGGCCGCTGATCGCGCAGGCCCAGGCGGCCGACCGGGTGATAGTCCCGACCCAGCACTTCGCCCGCCGCCTTGCCCGGCACGGCGTGGCTCGTCCGATTCACGTGGTGTCCAACGGAATCGATGACGAACTGCTCGACCGCGTCCGAGTCGCGGAGAGCACGACGGCGGATCCGGACGCACCGTTGCGGGCGCTGTGGTGTGGTCGCCTGTCGGCGGAGAAACGTCCGCTCGAGGCGATCGAGGTGGCGCGCCGCGTCGAAGACTGCACCCTGACCGTCTACGGCAGTGGACCGCTCGCCGATCAGGCCCGCTCGGCGGTCGCCGAGGCGAACCTCGGCCACCGCGTGCACCTGCACGGCGAGGTCGACCAGGCCGACTGCCTGCGCGCGATGCGCACCCACGACCTGCTGCTGCTCACTTCCGACTGCGACACCCAGGGCATGGTGCTCCTGGAAGCGATGGCGATGGGCCTCCCGGTGCTGTACTGCGATCCCGAACTCTCCGAAACCGTCCCGGACGAGGGCGGCATCCGCACCCCGGACCCATCGGTGGAATCGCTTGCCGCAGTGTTGGACTCCCTCACCCGAGACCGCGCCCGACTGCACGACATGCGCCGCGCACTCACGGCACACACCGACGTACCACGCCAATCGAGGCACACCAGCGGAATCCTGTCGGTCTACGCCGACGCCCTGGCTGCCTCGGTCGTGCGCGAATAGCACCGCCGCCCGAGGTCTACGGAGCTTGTAGTAGACACTGGGGTGTGACTACGAGGTTCATTTCCAAGCGTGCGGTCCTGCTGCTCGTCCTCACCGCGGTGGTGTGTGCCGTTCTGGGGGCGTGGCACTGGTCTCGGACGGAATCGGCGCTGGGCATCGATCAGAACATCGGCTACGTTCTGCTGTGGCCGCTGTTCGCGGGTTTCCTGATTTTCGCGGCGGTCCGGGCCCGGCGACTGGAACGGGAATCGATGCTCGCGCGTGACGAGAACCTCTGGGCCGCAGCGACTGTGCATCAGCCGCCGCTGCCATGGTCACGGCCGCCGAGCGCCGACGACATCGAGCTGGCCGCCTACAACCGGTACTTGGCTGACCTGAACGCCCGGGAACTGCGGCACAAGCTGCGTGCCGCGGGACTCGACATCAGCACCGATGTCGACCGCGCACCCTAGCCTCGTCGAGGGATCGATGAAGACGCCTCCGGTCAGCGGCGGACGTAGGTCGGTTGCGCTTCGATCCAGGCGGCCATCATTCGGGCGGTCATGTCGATCGCTTCCTTGCGTTGACAGCTGTCGAGTTCGATGGTCGATGCGCGCAGCACCGCAGCGAAACCGGTGTTGATCACCACGAAGGTCATGACGTCGTATTCGTGGTCGTTCCCGGGGCCCAGCAGCTGGATGATCATGACCTTGACCAGCAGCCGCAGCCGCGGTTCGAACTCGGGAATTCCGCTGCTGTAGAACTGCACACCCGCCACCAGTGCGCGAACCAGATCGGCTCGAGCGACCAGCTCGTCGGTGATCACCCCCAACACACCGCTCACCAACTGCTCCGCCGACGTCTGACTGACATCGAAAACCTGCTGGGTGAAGCGACGTTCGATGCTCACCAGCAACCGCTCGAGCAGCTCTTCCACGATTTCGGTGCGGTCGGAGAAGTACCGATACAAGGTGCCGATACTCAGCCCTGCCTCGGCAGCGATCCGATTCGTCGAGGTGTCGGCGATTCCCCGGTCCCCGAACAACCGCGCCGCGGTGTCGAGAATGTGTTCCCTGGTCGCCTTCGCCCGCTCCTGCGTCGGACGGCGCCGCTGGCCGACAACTCTCGACGGCATCACGCACTCCTGCCTTGCGAGTCTCGAAAATGAGCTTTGCTCACCTTAACCCGGCCGACGCGTGCGGGTACCCGGTCTTCGACGAGTGGGCACACCGGGGCGACCACGGGCGGTGCGTTCGGAAGCGGGCGCGTCCAAGAAATGAGCACCCGAGCATATTGGGCAGCGGAAAGGCTCCGCCGACCGACGGAGCGGGCAGTCGTTTCCGCAGGCAGACGCACCGAACCGGCTCGTGTCTCGCCGAGCGCGAAGCGAAGTAGAAGGTGAGCGCAAACTCGGCTTACCGTGCAGTGGCGGCTCTTCTACGACAGGGAGGTCACCAGTGACAAGCGAAACAATCGGCCGCCCCGAAGTGGTTTCCGGTGAGCGGCCTTCGCCGAACGAGGTGGCCAGGATGGCCCGAGACCTCATCGCCTACCTGCTGGACTCGGTCATGCCGTGCAAGACGTCGGGCGCGACGGCAGGCAGCGAGCTCACTTTCGTGGTGCGCACCTGCATGGAGTGGGTGATCGACCGGCTGAACGGACACCCTTCGCCCGAAGGCGTCGAGCGTATCCGGGTGGCCGCGGCGGGGTGGGCCCACGAGGGAATCCCGATCGACACCGTCTTGCACATCGTCCACGAGGGCTTCAAAGCCGGTATCGAAATGCTGCTTTCGAGGTCGCTCCCGCGGACGAACAGTGACGCCGTCGCGGCAGCCTTCACCGCTTTGGAGTTGTTGCGGTCGGTGACGGCCACCATCGGCAAAGCCTATGTGCGCGAATGCAAATCCGTCGCGGCACAACACCACAGTGCGATCCACACCCTGACCTCGGCGCTGCTGGGCGGTCACGCCACCTCCGCGATGGCGCGCGAATGCGGGATACGGATCGCGGAGGAGTACTTCGTGCTCGCGGTGTCGGTGCCCGCCCATCCCGATGAGAGCCGGCCTGCCGTCGACGGGCGGGTCGTCGCGCGACGCAAACTCCGTCGGCTGCAGGCAGCCCTCGCGCACCTGTTCGGTGACCAGGCACTGGCGCTGCTGTCGGTGGATGGCGGCACCGTTCTGGTCGCCACCACCCTGTGCCGCGACGAGGAGCTCGTCGGCGTCGTGGAAACCTTGTCCGAAGCCGCGCGGGTGCCGATCACCGCGGCCGTTGTCGTCGCCGGGCCCGACGAGGTGTCCGCGGCGGCCGATCGAGCACACGAATTGCTCGACACCGCAGCACATCTCGGCCTCGAACCCGGGCTCTATCGGTTCACCGACCTCGCTCTGCAACACCAGCTGAATCGCCCCGGCCTCGGCCGCGATGTCCTCGCCGACAAGCTCGCCGTCTTGGACGAACACCCGGATCTGCTGGAGACCTTGGAAATCTTCATCGCCAACGATCTCAGCCGCCAGAAGGCGGCTCGACGACTGCGAGTGCATGCCAACACCGTCGACTATCGGCTACGGCGTATCGGGCAGCTCACCGGATTCGATCCCGGCGATGCCCGCGGGTTGTGGCAATTGCGCTCGGCGTTGGTCGCCCGCGCCGACGGGGTTCGGCCGCCGCGCACGGCAGCTTCGGTCGGCATTCGCACACCGGCCTGATTTCAATTCCGCTGGCGCGTCCTGTTTCGCCACCGCGCCGTCTCCCGGCCGATGTCCGTGCTCGCTGGTTCGTCGTAGAGCCATTCCCGTGCGATCCGATGCCAATTGTTGGTCGCGTCGAGCTGGCCGATGGCGGCGAAGGTGAACAGGTCCGCACGCCGCGAGAAAACGTGCTCCGGCGGCAGGGATTGGCGTCGCATACCCCGAAACTCGGCGGCGCGGGGATCCATGGCGAGTACCACTGCTCCGGTCGCGAGCTCGGGCGTGATCGTGAGCTCCTCGTCGACCAAGTGCCAGCCCGCGGCTGCCCAGACGTAGTCGAGGCATTCCCGCGCGGTGACGCCCGCGTCCGGGTCGATGATGCCGCGACCTACCCACGCCTGGTAGAGGTCGTCGGCTCGGTGCTCGCCCGCGGCGCGGAGGCAGTCGCGCTCGAAGGCGACATGCGCCGGGTCCATGTTGTGGTACAGGCCGAAATCGACGAACGCGACGCGGCCGTCGGTGGTGAGCAGGATGTTGCCGGGGTGCGGATCGCCGCAGAATTCGTGATCGGAGAACAGGGGATTGATGTAGAAGCGGTAGACGAGTTCGCCGATCCGATCGCGCTCGCTGTCCGGCAGCGTTCGCAATCGCCGAAACGCCAGCCCGTCGACGAACTCCGTCACCAGCACGTGGTGTCCACAGTATTCGGCGATGCTGTCGGGGACCGCGATGAAGGGATGGTCGCGGAAGCGCAGGGCGACTCGGTGCTGGGTTCGCGCTTCCCGCAGGTAGTCGAGCTCACCGGCGATATTGCGCGCGATCTCGTCGAGCACCGCCTCGTCGGCGGCGCTGGGCAGCATCGATTTCCACAGCCTGCTCAGCATCGCGAGATTACGCATATCGGATTCGACGGAGTCGTCCACGCCGGGGTACTTCACTTTGACCGCGACCGCACGCCCATCGTGTAGCCGCGCGCGATACACCTGGCCGATCGACGCGGCGGCAACCGGAGTCTCGTCGAAATCGCCGAAGATCCGCGCCAACGGTCCCAGGTCGTTCTCGATCACCTTCCGCATGTCGGAGAATTCGACCGCGGGCGCATTGTCGCGCAATTCGGCAAGCTTGACTCGGAACATTTCCCGATGCGGTTCGGGAACGAGATCCACGTCGAGGACGGACAACATCTGCCCGAGTTTCATCGCCGCGCCCTTCATACCGCCCAGCACCGTGACGATCTGCTGCGCGGTTTGCAGCGTGGACCGTTCGGCCAGAATTCGCCGGGCTTCCTCGGTCCTGCCCACCATCGACAGCCGGGTTCCCACTCCACGCACGGCTTGCTCGGCCGCCAACCGGCCCAGCCGGCTCCCTCGCGCGAAGCGACCCTGCGGTACCCGACCGGCCACCATGTACCTCCCTCGGCACGTCACAGCGAGTGCCGCGGGCCACATTACCGTCGCGATCGCCTCGGCAGTCGGCTCCGCGGTGCCGCACTGCAGGTTTCGCGCCGACACCGAAGGGCTACAACAGTTCCGCGTACAAACCCCCGTCCAAGACGCCGAATTCGATCTGGCGCGGGAACATTGGCGTCTCCCCGGCGGAGAGGCAGGCGTGGTGCTGGGCGATCACGTCGATCGCCCAGTCGTGCAATGCCGTCGGGAGCAGGAAGACGCGCGCGTCTGTGCACTGAATGTAGGGTCGTATGGGTTCCTCGCCGATTGCCAGCGGGTTGACCAGTCCGACGGCAGCTACGTCGAGAACGAGTCCGGTTCGATTCGGTGCAGCCACAACCGGCGGATCCAGCTCCACGTTGTCCATGCCTGGGTACGGTAGCTCGGAATGTGCCGTGGCGTGACCGAGATCGCGAACTCCGCTCGAAGATCGCTGACAGCGGTCAGCTCGTGGCCGCGGTGGTGGCCGATGCGCGGGGCCGCACCGTCGATCCGGACATGACGTCGGCCCACCAGGAGCTGAGGGGGCTGGGGTCGGGCCAGACGACCGGATCGAAGTCCTGGTCGTCGCCGCTTCGCACAGTGGGATTGTCCATCACGATGTCTTTCCTCCGCGATACAACGGCCATGCGAAGGGGCGCTCGCGGCGTGTGCTTGTCGCCGACCATGCGTGTGCCCCTTCGCGGTTGGTCTCAGGTCCGACCGCGCTGTCGGTCCGATACGCCGGGCGGGTACCACCGCGCGGGCGAATCAAACGCGGTGGCGGAAGCACTGATCGGGCTCTTGCCGAGCAGCGGCCCGCCGCCTATGACGGCGTGCGCACCATGGCCGCGGTGAGCCTGCGGACCAGCGGGAGCATCAGCAGGAGGGTGGGGAAGGCGATCGGCCAGGACACCGCCCACGCGCGCAGCCATTGGCCGACCGCGAGGCCGTCGCTGATCACTGTGCTGATCAGCGAGACCACGCAGGTCATCAGAATCGACAGCAGCATGGGCAGCAGCACCGCGGCGTAACGTGCGGGCAGCTTGCGGACTGGGCGAGGGGCGGTTGTCGTCTCGGACATGGGACGCTCCGTAAGGTCGTCAAGGGCAACGATCCACCGGTCGGTGAGATCGGTGCGTTGATTGACGTGAACGCTTACGGCGACGAGTCGCGGCGTCGAGCATAGAGACGACGGTATCCGCGGCGCAAGCCCGGCCATCCAACTCGGCCGCGCTCGAAGAGGTCGGACGAGTCAGGCCCGACGATAGCGCCGGGCCTGACTCTCGATACGAAAGTCTGCCCATTCCGGTGCGGAGCTTCCGATCGAATTGCTTTGTCGTGCCGGGAAATTACTTCGCGGGAGCGGCCTGGTTCGGCATCGGGGAGTTGATGGTGCTGAAGTACTGGACGGCGGCCAGGACGGCGACCGGCGCGGTGATGAAGATCTGGCCAGCCAGGGTGCCGAGGAAGCCGACGGCGGCGGCACCCGCGATGCAGCCCGCGATCGGGCCCGCGCCGAAGAGCGTCAGCAGCGCACCGGTCAGTGCGGCGCCGGCGACGGCGCCCGCGGCGCAGCCGAGCGCCGCGCCACCGATGCCGCCCGCCAGGGTGGCGATGGAGGCGCCGAGGGAGATGGTGCTGGTCATGCGGCTCCAGGCCGCGACCTCACGGTCGTACTCGGACTTCCACGGCGCCTTGTCCTCGTACGGCAGGCCGACCGGCTTGTAGATGGCGTGCGCGATGTCGAACAGCGGGGTCAGGACGGCCTTGCGGTCGGAGATCTCGGCGGCGATCGGGAACTCGAATTCGTCTACGCGGAACTTCAATTCGGCGCCCGCGACGGTGGCGCCGTTGTCGGCCTTGATCTTGAAGACGCCGTCCTCGACAACCATGGCGCCCGCGTCGGTCTCGATGGCCAGGTTCTTGTCGGTGCGGTCGGCGGTGTAGTTGATCGCGGCCGGTTCGGCTTGCGGTTCGGCATGACTCGCGCCCGCGGTGACGCCCAGTGCGGTGCTGAGTCCGGCGGCCAACAGAGCGACCTTGGTGAGTTTCACGGGTGGTGACCTTTCTCTGTTCCCTCATACGGCATGCGCCGTCCACCCCGCCACGTCGCTGATGAATAGCTGTGTGGGGCAACTGGATACGGCTCTCGTCCGGGTGGCATCCAAGGGATGCCGATGTCCTCGCCGCAGCTGAGTGCTAGCTGAGAAACCGGACAGCACGACACGCTAGGCTAGGCAAACCTAAGTTTCAAGACCTACGCATAGCTAAGCTTCTCGGACCCCGGCGAGCGTGCCCGTCGGACGAGCCGAAACGGCGCGAGACACCGTAGAGGAAACGAATCTGATGGATAGCAAGCCCAAGCGGCTACAACCCTGGTCGGGGTGGTTATCGATAGTGGTACTGCTGGCCGTGGCCGGCCTGCTCAGCCTGATCGTCGGCACCAAATCGATTCCGGTCGCCGAGGTCTGGTCCGCGTTGTGGAACAGTGACGGTTCGCCCGACGATATGGTCGTCACCGAGTATCGGGTGCCTCGAACTTTGCTGGGCCTGCTCGCGGGTATCGCGCTCGGCGTGGCGGGTTGCCTCATGCAGGGACTCACCCGCAACCCGCTGGCAGATCCCGGCCTGCTCGGAATCAACGCCGGAGCGGCCTTCGCCATCACCTTGGCGGTCGCCTTCCTCGGTGCGACCGAGATCACTTCGTATGTGTGGTTCGGCTTCGCGGGCGCGGCCCTGGTCTCCATCGTGGTATATCGACTGGGTACCGCGGGCAGGCAAGGCGCCGACCCGATTCGGCTGACCTTGGCCGGTGTCGCGGTGACCGCCGTGCTGACCGGCGCCACCAAAGGCCTGATCCTGTTGCACGCCAGCGCCTTCGACGCCATGCGCCAGTGGGACTCGGGTTCGCTGACCGGTCGCGGCTACGACATCATCGGCGGGGCAGCGCCTTTCATCGCCGTGGGGCTGGTCGCCGCCGTGATCGCCGCGCGCTCGCTGAACGCCGTCGCACTCGGCGACGACATGGCGCATGCGCTCGGGGTGAATGTCGGCCGCACCCGGCTGCTCACCGCGGGGGCGCTCACCTTGCTGTGCGGCACCGCGACCGCGGCGGTCGGCCCGATCACTTTCGTCGGCCTCGCGGTGCCGCATATCGCCAAATGGCTCGTCGGCCCGGACCAGCGCTGGATCGTCGCCTATTCGATGGTGCTCGCGCCCGCCCTAGTGCTGAGCTCGGATGTGCTCGGCCGCGTGATACTGCCCGGCGACGAGGTTCCGGCCGGTCTGGTGACCGCCTTCCTCGGCGCGCCGGTGCTGATCTGGCTGGCCCGCCGCGCGAAGGCGAGTGCCGCGTGACCGCCGGGATCGACTTCGGCCGCCGTACGCTGGTCGTGCGCCATCGCGTTCTCACCGCGCGGATCGGCCTCCGCACGGCCGTGGTATGCGCGGTGCTGCTGACGCTGGCCCTCGCGGTGGCCGTCTTGGCGCTCGGCACCGGCGATTACGCGATTCCGCCGGATCGGGTGGTGCGTGCGCTGTTCGTCGGCGATCAGCGATTCGACCGACTCGTGGTGTGGGAGTGGCGTTTCCCGCGCGTGGTGCTGGCACTGGCACTCGGCGCGGCGCTCGGGGTGAGCGGCGCGATCTTGCAGTCGGTGACGCGAAACCCGCTGGGCAGTCCGGATATCGTCGGCTTCAACACCGGCGCCTACACTGGCGCGCTGATCGTCATCCTGACCCTCGGCGGCGGTGGCCACTTCCCGACCGCGGCGGGTGCGCTGATCGGCGGTCTCGCCACGGCGCTGGCCATCCAGCTGCTGGCGTTCCGTCACCAGGTCAGCGGATTCCGGCTGATCATCGTCGGTATCGGCGTGAGCGCGATGCTGGCCTCGGTCAACACCTGGCTGGTCCTGCGCGCCGATCTGCACGCGGCCATGTCGGCCGCCGCGTGGGGCGCGGGTTCGCTCAACGGTCTGTCCTGGCCGCAGGTCGCACCCGCGCTCGTCGTGCTGGCGATCCTGGGCATCCTGGTGGTCCCGTTCGCGCCCAAGCTGCACATCCTGGAACTGGGCGACGATCTGGCGCACGCCTTCGGCCTTCGCGTCGGCCGCAGCCGGACGGTGCTCATCGTGCTGAGCGTGGCCCTCACGGCGGCGGCCACCGCGGTCGCCGGACCGATCGCCTTCATCGCGCTCGCCGCACCACAATTGGGCCGTCGACTGGCTCGCAGCCCGTCCATCGCCCTGGTGCCCGCCGCGGCCATGGGCGCGCTACTGCTGGTGTCCTGCGACTGGATCGCCCAGCGCGCATTCGCCCCGACCACCCTCCCGGTCGGCGTGGTCACCGTTTCGATCGGCGGGCTGTACCTGGCCTATCTGCTGGTCGTCGAGGCCCGAAGGAACTAGAGGAAGCGATGAACGACAACGACGCGCCCGTCCCGGTGACGGCGAAAAGCGCACGGCTGCGCGCGGATTCGGTACGCCTCGGCTACCGCGGCCGAACCATCAGTGAACAGCTGTCGGTGGATGTGCCCGACGGGGCCTTCACGGTGATCATCGGCCCGAACGCCTGCGGCAAATCCACCCTGCTGCGCGCGCTGGCCCGCCTGCTGACCCCCGAGTCCGGTGCGGTGCTGCTGGACGGCAAGGCGATCGGCTCGTATCCGGCCAAGGAGGCGGCACGCCGAATCGGGTTGCTGCCACAGACTTCCACCGCCCCGGACGGTATTCGGGTCGCGGATCTGGTGGCACGCGGCCGTTTTCCGCACCAGTCGCTGCTGCGGCAGTGGTCGCGGGCCGACGCCGACGCGGTGGCTGCCGCCATGGCCGCCACCGGCGTCGCGGAACTGTCGGCCCGCTTGGTGGACGAGCTCTCTGGCGGCCAGCGCCAGCGAGTGTGGATCGCCATGGTGCTCGCCCAGGACACCCCGGTGATCCTGCTCGACGAGCCGACCACCTATCTCGATATCGCCCACCAGATCCAGTTGCTGGATCTCTGCCGATCCTTGCAGCGAGACTCGGGCCGCACCGTGGTCGCGGTACTGCACGACCTGAATCACGCGTTCCGCTACGCCGATCACCTCATCGCCATGCGGGACGGCCGGGTGGTAGCGGCGGGTTCGCCGAAGGCGATCGTCACCGCCGAACTCGTGCGCGAGGTCTTCTCGCTCGGCGCGCGGATCATCGACGACCCGGAAACCGGGGCGCCGATGGTCGTTCCGCTGGCCGAACAGACCGTGCCGGCGCACTGAAAGCGCAGGTAGCGGCGGGTGGCGAAGGTAGCTCCCCACAAATCGGCGCGCTTAGGCTAGCCTACCCTTGCTGCTCTTTCGCGGGAGTCTCGCGGAGTCCTCAGGGGCGGAAGAGGGGCCGAATGTCGTTGCGGTGAGAGGAGTTGCGGTGGTTTCGGTGGAGCGGGACAAGCCTAGGACCGACAATTCCGAGCTACCTCTCACTGGGGCGCAACTCGGTATCTGGAACGCCCAGCGGCTCGATCCCGAATCGCTGAGCTACCTGGTCGGCGAGGTGCTGGAGATCTCGGGGCCCGAGCCCATCGATGTGGCGCTGCTGGACAACGCGATTCGGCGCACCATCGCCGAAACCGACACCATGCGACTGCGTTTCATCGAAACGCCGGACGGCCCGCGCCAGTGGATGACCGACGCGGCCCCGGAACTGCGCCCGCTGGTCGACCTGCGGAAGGAAGCCGACCCGGTCGCCGCCGCGCATCGGCTGGTCACCGCGGAACGCGAACGGGCGGCGCGCTTTTGCCGGGGCATGGTGGACCGGCAGCTGTTCACCTACACGCTGCTGCGACTATCCGATCGCGATGTGTGGTGCGTCCAGCTCTACCACCACCTGATCATCGACGGCTACAGCGCCGCGTTGGTGTCGCGCCGGGTCGCCGCGCACTACACAGCACTGGGCACCGGCGGCGCGGTTCCTCCGCTGCGGTGGGGGTCGGTGGCGACGCTGGTCGCCGAGGACATCGAGTACCGCGCGAGCGAGGCGTACACCCGCGACCAGGACTACTGGCGCGACCTGCTCACACCGCTGCCGCCGCTGGACGGGCGCGGTCGCGCGCACGAGGGACCGGCGACGCACACCCATGAGGCGCGCGCTGTCCTCGACGCCGACCTGGTGGTGCGGATCAAAGCGGTGGCGGAAGCGGCGGGCGCCACCTGGGCGGACGTAATCGTCGGCTGCTACGCGGGATTTGTGCACCGGCTGCTCGGTGAGACCGATGTGGTCATCGCGTTGCCGGTGATGGCGCGCGTCGGCAAGACCGCCCTCACCACGCCCTCGATGGCGGTCAACGTGCTGCCGCTGCGGATCTCGGTGTGCAGTCACGACCGGCTCGGTGAGCTGAGCAAGCGGGTCGCCGACGCGCTGCGGGATGTCCGCGCCCACCAGCGCTTTCGCGGTGAGGAGCTGGCGCGTGCCTTCGGTGGCGCGCAGACCGGAGCGCTGCTGCACGGTATCGGCATCAACCTCAAGGCATTCGACTTCGCACTCGATTTCGCCGGTGCGACAGGGACTTTGCGCAATGTCGCCGGTGGACCACCGGAAGACCTCGGCCTGACCGTCACTCCGCTGGCGCAGGACCGGATCCAGCTCGGTTTCGAGGTCGATACGCGTTCGCTCGACGCCGAGACGGTGCGGCGGCGGCTGGACGCGCTGGTCCGGATGATCACCGAACTGGTCGACGGAGAGGACCGGCCGATCGGCAGAGTCGCGCCTTATCCACCGGAAATCGGTGCGCGTATCACCGCGGAGCGGGCGAGCGCGGCCCTTCCCGGTCATCCAGAGGACCCGACGGCGGTATTCGACCGTCTCGTCGCGACACAGCCGGATGCCGTGCTGCTCGTCAGCGGCGCGGACCGGCTCACCGCTGCCGAGCTGGGGGCGCGGGTCCACCGCTTGGCCAGGTATCTGCGCGGCAAGGGCGTCGGGCCCGAAGACATCGTCGGCATCGCGCTGCCGCGCACCGCGGACATCGTGATCGCGATCCTCGCCGTCCAGCACGCGGGCGCGGCCTACCTGGTGCTCGATACCGAGCACCCCGCACAGCGACTGAACGACATCGTCGACGACGCGGCGCCGGTGGCGATCCTGACATCCGGCGTGGCGGGGGACGAGCTCTTCGCCGACCGCACGGACAAGCTGATCCGATTGTCCTCCAGAGCTATTCGTGAGGCGATCGACGGGCTCGCGAGCGGACCGTTGGACGCGACCGAACTCGCCGCGCCGCGTTCGCCCGGCCAGCTCGCCTATGTGGTGTACACCTCGGGCTCCACCGGACGGCCGAAGGGCGTGCAGGTGTCCTGCGGTGCGGCGGCGCGACTGCTGCACCACCACCGGTCGACCATCTACGCCGAGGCCGCCGAGCGCGCGGGCGACCGGCAACTGCACACCGCGCACACCGCGTCGTTCGCCTTCGACGCCGCGCTGGACCAGCTGCTGTGGCTGCTGTGCGGCCACCGGGTGCACCTCTACGACACCGACGTGCAGAAGGACGCCGCGGCACAGGTCGCCGCGTTCGTTGCCGACGGCATCGACGTCGTCGACACCACCCCGTCGATGGCCGCGGCGCTGATCGACAACGGCCTGCTCGGCGCGCGGCACCGGCCCGAACTGCTGCTCATCGGCGGCGAGGCCACCCCGCCCGCGCTGTGGTCGGCGATCGTCGGCTCCGGTGTGCCCGCCCGGAACATGTACGGCCCGACCGAAGCGACCGTCGACGCGCTGAGCGCGCCGGTGACGGGCGCGGTCCCGCACGTGGGCGGTCCGCTGGCCGGTACCCGCGCCTATCTGCTCGACAGCGCGCTGCAACCGGTCCCCGACGGCGAGATCGGTGAGTTGTATTTGGCCGGACCGCAATTGGCGCGCGGCTACCTGGGCCGCGTGGCGGTGACGGCCGAGCGATTCGTCGCCGATCCGTTCGGCGCGGGGGAGCGGATGTACCGCACCGGCGACCGCGCCCGCTGGCTGCCCGGTCACGGCTACGAATTCCTCGGTCGCGGCGACCAGCAGATCAAGGTGCGTGGTTACCGCGTGGAACTCGGCGAGGTCGAGGCCGTGCTCGGCGCCCTGCCCGGTGTCGCCGCGGCGGCCGCGGTGATCAGGAAGGTCGCCGACAGCACCCAGTTGGTGGGCTATCTGGTGCCCGCGGCGGGCGTCGCGCTCGCCTCCGCCGACGAGCTGCGGCACTGGCTCGCGAAAACCGTTCCGGACCACCTGGTTCCGTCGGCGATCGTGGTGCTGGACGCGTTGCCCACCACGGTGAACGGCAAGCTCGATCGCGCGGCACTGCCCGCGCCCCAGCTCGTTTCGACCGGACGACCGCCGCGCACCGAGCCGGAGCGGGCGCTGTGCGCCGTGGTCGCCGAGGTGCTCGGCGTGTCGCGAGTGAGCGCGACGGACGACTTCTTCGGACTCGGCGGCGACAGCATCACCGCGATCAGCGTCACCAGCAGGCTGCGCGCACACGGTCTGCTCGTCCAGCCGAAAGCGCTACTGGGACAGCGCGATCTGGCCACCATCGCGGCTGCTGCCGAGCGGGTGGACGACGCGGCGGGCAGCGTGGCGCCGGACGAGGCGACCGGTGTCGTTCCCATCCCGCCTCTCGTCGCCGCGCTGCTCGAAGCGAATCCGAGCCCGACGGCGATCGCCGGGTACGCCCAGTGGACCGCGCTCGAACTGCACGAGGATCTCGCCCTCGACCACCTGGTCGCGGGCATGCAGACGCTGCTCGACCGACACGACGCACTGCGGCTGGTACTCGACGGTGCGGACGCCGAGCCCCGGCTCGTGGTGGCCGAAGCGGGCGCGGTGCGCGCGGGCGAGTTGGTCGTCGAGACGGTACTGCCGACAGCGAACAATACTGATCAGCAAGCGGATTCCGTGGTGGCGTCGGTTCCGATCGGGTTGGAGGTCGAACGGACAGCGGCCGCGCTGGCTGCCGAGTTGGACCCCGCCCGAGGCGTCGAGATCCGCGGCGCGCTGGTCCGTACCGCGCCGGGTACGGCCGATCGTTTGGTCCTGGTCGCCAACCACCTTGTCGTGGACGGTGTTTCGTGGCGCATCCTGGTTCCCGAGCTCTACGAGGCGTGTGCGGCGGCGCGCGACGAACGCCCGGCTCGGTTGCCCGCGAAGGGCAGCTCGTGGCGTCGGTACGCCACCATGCTTGCCGATGCCGGCGTCGCGGGCGGCTATCGATCGGAACTGGAGTCCTGGCAGCGCGCACTCGGCGACGGCACCGTGGCTCCGGTGGGGGAGCGGCGGCTCGACCGTGCTCGTGATGTCGTCGAAACCGGCCGCCGCAGTCGGACTTTCGCTAGTCCCGAGGTTTCCGAGGCGATTCTGTCCACCCTGCCCGCCGCCTACCGCGCGCGCACCGACGAGGTGTTGCTCGCGGCCCTGATGCTCGCGGTCAACGGGTGGCGGCACGACCGCGGCGAGGCGCTGGAGTCGGGACGTCCAGTGACTGTCGAGGGACACGGGCGCGACCCGCTGTCGCCGGATACCGACTTCGCGGGCACCATCGGCTGGTTCACCAGCGAGTACCCGGTCTGGACGCCCGCGACAGGTATCGACCACATCGATGGTCTGGCCGATGCGCTGGCGGGCGGAGCCGCCGCCGGACGGCTGCTGCGCGCGGTCAAGGAGGCCAAGCGCGCGGTCCCCGGCAACGGCGTCGGATACGGCGTGCTCCGCAGGCTCGATCCCGACACCGCACCGGTGCTCGCGGCACAGCGTTCGCCGGAGTTGCTGATCAACTACCTCGGCCGCTTCAACGGTGGGACCGATATCGGCTGGCGGTTGCCGGAACAGGACGCGTTCTCGGTGTTGGAGCCGCCGGAAAAGGCGCTGACGGAGGTACTTTCGCTCAACGTCTTCGTCCACGAAGCCAGCCCCTCGGCCGGTCCGCGTATCGCGGTGGAGTGGACGGCGGCGAGCCGGATCCTCGGCGCGGCCACCGTCGCGCAACTACAGCGGCACTGGGAACTCGCGCTGGAGGCATTCGCGGCGCACGCGGTGCTGTTCCCCGGCGGCCTCACCCCGTCGGACTGCCAGGGCGTGTCCGTACCCCAGGATGCGATCGACGCGCTCGAGGCCGCGCACGGTCCGCTCGCCGAACTGCTGCCGCTCTCGCCATTGCAGGAGGGGTTGCTGTTCCACGCGATTCGCGACGGCGCCGCGGACGTGTACACCTTGACCGCCCGTGTCGATCTGACCGGACCGCTCGACGAGCGGCGGTTGTCGGCGGCCTTCGACACGGTGGTCGCCCGGCATCCCAATATGTGTGCCGCCTTCCACTACGAAAGGCTGGATCAGCCACTGCAAGCGGTACCGCGCTCGGTCCGGATGCCGTGGCGACAGGTCGACCTCTCCGGCTTGCCTGTGCGCGCCGCGGTCACCGCCGCCGACCGGCTGGAAGCCGAAGCGGCCGAGCACCGCTTCTCGGTGGATGAGTCGCCGATGTTGCGCGCCACGCTGATTCGAATGCCGGGGCAGCAGTACCGGCTAGTGCTCAACGCACACCATCTGATCATCGACGGCTGGTCGACGCCGATCGTCCTGCGGGAACTGCTCGCGACCTATCACGGCGACGAACTGCCGACACCGGCCCGGTACAGCGACTACCTGACCTGGATCGCGGCTCGCGATCACGACACCGTCCGTGCGGCGTGGGCGCGGCGGTTGGCGGGGGTCACCGCGCCGACACTGCTCCGTGCGGATACCGGGCGCGAACGGGAGTTCCTGCGGCGGCAGGTGCCGCTGACCGATTCGCTCGCAACGGCGCTCACCGAACTCGGCCGCCGCCGCGGCCTGACGATGAACACCCTGGTACAGGGCGCGTGGGCGACGGTGCTCGCCGCACTCACCGGACGCCGGGATGTGGTGTTCGGCGCGACCGTCTCCGGCAGGCCCGCCGAACTGCCCGGCGTCGAGGGGATGGTCGGCCTGTTCACCAATACCGTTCCGGTGCGCTGCCTCCTCGACCCCGACCGCGCACTGCTCGATCAGCTGGCCGAACTGCAAGAGGACCAGTTCGCCATGCAGGAATTCGACCACGCCGGGCTGGCCGAGATCGAGCGGATCGCCGGTATCGGGCAGCTGTTCGACACCCTGGTCGTCTTCGAGAACTTCCCGAATTCCGGTGCTCGGCAACCGGACTCGCACGAGCTCCGCGTCGGCGCCTTCCACAATCACGGAGCGACGCACTATCCGCTGACTCTGGTCGCGCCGCCGGGCGACCGGCTGGAACTGCTGATCGGCTACGACCGCAGCGCCGTCGCCGACACCACACTCGACTGGATCGCCGACCGGCTCCGCGCCATCCTGTCCGCGGTCACCGGCACCGAGGATGTGCACGCCGCCGCGCTGCTGAATCCTCCCGGACCGCTGACGGAGCCGGTAGCGAGCACACGCGCCATCGAACGCACCGCGAACAGCGCACAGCCGATCGACGTGCCGGACCTGCACGGTGAAACCCTCGCCGACTGGGGAACAACGGTCGACCCCGACTCACCCGCCATCACGGCCGACGGGCTGACGATTACCTACCGAGAGTTCGATGCGCGCGCGAACAGACTTGCCCGCTGGTTGATTACGCAGGGCATCGGTCCCGAGACGGTGGTGGCGGTCGGCATGCCCCGCACCATCGACTCGGTGATCACCGCGCACGCGATCAGCCGCAGCGGCGGTGTCTACCTGCCGGTGGATCTCGACCAGCCCGCCCAGCGGATCGAGCGCATCTTCGAAATAGCCGCTCCGGCACTGGTTCTGCGCACCCTCGACGACGTGGATACCGGCGGCTTCGCCGACACCGAGATCACCGACGCCGAACGGCTAGCGCCGCTGCGGCCAGGCAATTCCGCCTATCTGCTGTTCACCTCCGGCTCCACCGGTGTGCCGAAGGGCGTGACGGTCTCGCACGCGGCGATCGTGAACACCTTCGAAACCCTCTGGCGGATGCAGCGATTCGGCCCGGACGACACGGTGCTGTACCGCACGCCACCCGTCTTCGACGCCTCGTTGCTCGAGCTCTACCTGCCGCTGCACGTCGGCGCGCGCATCGTGCTGACCAGGGCGAACGGGCATCGCGACCCCTACTACCAGGCTCAGCTCATGCGCGAGGAGCGGGTAACCACCATCCAGATGACGACCTCCATGCTCACCGTGCTCGCCGAGGAGGCCGATCTGTCCGGGTGCACGAATCTGCGTTGCGTCATCACCGGCGGTGAAGCGCTGCCACCGGCGACCGCGCATCGGGTGCGCGCACTCACCGGAGCGAAGGTGAACAACCTGTACGGCCCCACCGAGGCCGCGGTGTCGATCACCTACCACGAGACCGTCGATGCCGACGTCGTGATCGTTCCGATCGGCAGACCTGCCGACGGTTCCGGTGTGCGCGTCCTCGACGACAGCCTGCGGCCGGTCGCCGCCGGGGTCATCGGTGATCTGTACTTGACCGGGACGCAGCTGGCCCGCGGCTATCTGGCCCGTCCCGATCTGACCGCCGCCGCCTTCGTGGCCGATCCGCACGGGCACGGCGAACGGATGTATCGGACCGGCGATCTGGTGAAGTGGAATCCGGACGGCGAACTCGAATACGTCGGCCGCGGTGACAGCCAGGTGAAGTTGCGCGGACAGCGCATCGAACTCGGTGACATCGAATCCGCGCTGCTCACCTGCGCGGGTGTCGCCCAAGCGATCGTCCTGCTGCGCGAGGACGAGCCGGGCGACCAGCGTCTGGCCGCCTACCTGATCGCACGGTCGGGCACCGAGTTGGACACCGCCGCGGTGCGCGCGCACCTGCGAAAGGCGCTGCCCGCGCACATGATTCCCGCGGCCTTCGTGGTGCTGGACCGAATTCCTCGAACGGCCAGCGAGAAGATCGACCGCCGAGCGCTGCCGGTGCCGGAGTACGAGTCGGGACCGGCCGCGCCCCAGCGGACATCGACCGAGAGCCGCGGCAACGGACCGGTCGACACCATTCGGGAAGCCATGGCGGCGGTGCTCTCGGCACCCGAAATCGGTTCGGACGACGACTTCTTCGCGGCGGGCGGCCATTCGCTCACCGCGGTCCGGCTGATCGGCCGACTCGGGCGCGCGGGCATCCCGGCCGTCCTCGACGACGTGTTCGCGGCCCCCACACCGCGGGGGCTCGCGGCGCGCCTGGGTACGGCGGAAGCGGCGCCGATCGCCGTCGACGGTCTCGCCATGCTGGGTCGACGCCTCGATCACGTTCTGGAGCTGCGCACCGGCGGGTCCGCCGCGCCGCTGTTCTGCGTCCACCCGGTGGGCGGCACGGCATGGCAGTTCGGGCCACTGGCCCGCCTGCTGCGCGCGGACCGGCCGATCATCGGCTTGCAGCTGCCCACATTGAGCGACAACGCTTTCCACGCGCGAACCCTCGACGACTTGGCGCGCCACTACTTGGCCACCATCCGCCGCATCCAGCCGCAGGGTCCGTACCACCTACTCGGCTATTCGCTGGGCGGCAATATCGTGCACGCCGTGGCGGCCGCGTTGGAAGCGGCCGGGGAGCCGGTCGCCTACGTGGGTCTCGTCGATTCCCACCCCCTGGTGGATCTCACCGAACGGGCCGCTCGGAGTCTCGCGGAGCCCGCCGAACTCGACCGGCTGCTGCCCGAAATCCCCGAGGACGCACCGGAACTCGCGGCGTCCATCCGCGACGCCGCGACCGCGCTGCTGCGCATGGTCACCGAGTCCGACTCACCGCGCTACCACGGCGTCATGTCCCTGTTCGCCGGTGACACCGGAACCGAACCCGAACGCGCCGAGGCCCAGCTGACCGGCTGGCGGTCCGTGGGCGCGCGGCTGGTGGTCCGCCGACTTCCCTACTCGCACTTCGACATCGTGTCCCCGAGGGGCTGGACCGAGGTTGCGGCGCTGCTCGACGCGGATCCCGTCATCCGCGCGTGAATCTTTGCCCAACAAGAAGAAAGAACGCCTGTCCATGTCGCTGTACCGAATGACGGCGCGCCTGCGCGCCGCCGTCGCCCTACTGATCCTCGCGCTGGTCGCGGTGGTGGCCGGTTGTAGTAGCTCGTCCTCGGACGAGACGAGCAAGTCCGGCACCCGCGAGGTGCAGACCGCCCGCGGCGCCGTCACCGTGCCCGCCGATCCGCAGCGCATCGTGGTCGTGAACGGCTCGCTCGCCGGGTACCTCTACGACCTCGGCGCGAAAGTCGAGGCGGCCGATCCGCGGGTGCTCGGCGTCGCGCTGAAGCCCGGTGAGTTCCCCGCCGCCTGGGCCGAGGACGCCAAGAAACAGGGCACCGAGGTGCTGCCCTCCGGCGACAACATCAATTTCGAGTTCATCGCCGCCCAGCAGCCGGATCTGATCATCGGCGGCGGACAGGGCTTCCCCGGCCAGCAGTCCATCGACAACTACGACAAGCTCGCCGCCATCGCCCCCACCGCCCTGGTGCCCTCCAACAGCCCGAACTGGCAGGACCAGCTGAAGGCGGTGGCGGAGTTCGTGAACCAGTCCGCGAAGGTGGACGGCCTGATCGCCGCGTACGACCAGAAGGTCGCGAAGGTCCGGAGCGGCATCGAGCTGCCGCAGGGCGCTGTGTCGGTCTTCCAGTCGCGCAAGGATCTGAAGCCCTCGGTGATCGCGCCGGGCACCCCGCTGGCCACGCTGCTTACCGCGGTCGGTTTCACCATCGACGACAAGGTCGAGGTCAAGGCGGGTAACCCGACGCGCGCGGCGGCCGCCGACTGGGTCGCCTTCAGTCCCGAACTGCTGAACACCGTCGTCGACGCCCCGGCGCTGTTCGTCGTGCAGCTCGAGGGTGGGCGCACCATCGCGCAGCTGAAGGACGATCCGGTGATCGGTCAGCTCCCGGCCTTCAAGGCGGGCCAGGTCTACGAGCTGCCCGCCACCAGCCAGCGGCCCGACTACCGTAACGTCATGGCCACCCTCGACCTGCTGGGGGAGCGCTTCAAGTGACAGCTGTCGGCGGCCTGCTCATCGATACCTCGCCGCTGCGCGCCAGCCGGGAGTTCCGCAATGCCTTCGCGGCCCGGCTGGTATCGGTGCTGGGGATCGGCCTGCTCATGGTGGCCCTGCCCGTGCAGGTCTACCAGCTCACCGGATCCTCGCTGCATGTCGCCGGCGTGACCACGGTCACCGCGGTCGCCCTGTTCGTCGGAAGCCTGGCGGGCGGGGTGATCGCGGACCGGTACGACCGGCGCGATGTCATCCAATGGTCGCGTAGCGCGGCGGGTTTCGGCTTCCTCGTGCTCGGACTGAACGCGCTGCTGTCCGACCCCTTCCTGGCGGTGATCTACGCCGCGGGTGTGCTGGACGGCCTGGCCGGAGGCGTCAGCAGTTCGGCGCTCATGGCGCTGATCCCCATGCTCGTCGGACGGGACAAGGTGGCGGCGGCCGGTGCGCTGACCTCGCTCACCACCGATCTGGGCACCATGATCACACCGGCGCTGGCCGGTCTGCTCATCGCCAAAACCGGTGCGGAGCTGGCCTTTTTCCTTTCGGCGGGCGCCACCGCGGCCACCGTGGGGCTGATCCGGTCGATCGGACCGCAGCCGCCGCCGAAACGCGATGTCGGGCATCCACTGCGTGAACTGGCGATCGGGATCGAGTTCGCCGCGCGGCACAGGATCATTCGCGCCGCACTGGTGACCGGGCTGATCGCCATGCTGGTCAGCGGGCCGCTGGTGCTGTTGCCCGCCCTCGCCGAACACGAACTCCGCGCCGGGGCAACGACTCTCGGCGTGCTCTACGCGGCTCCCGGCGCCGGTGCGGTGCTCGGGTCGCTGACCAGCGGCTGGATCGGCCGCAGCCGCCGCAACGGCCGCGCGTTGCTGATCTCGCTGGCCGCCATGCCGCTCGGTGTGATCGTGGCGGGACTCTTCCCGCACACCGCTCCGGTGTTCCTCGGCTTGGCCGGATTCGGCCTGGCTCGCGCGGTGAACATGGTGCTGCGCTACACGATTCTGCAACAGCAGGCCCCCGAGGAGCTGCGCGGCCGGATCTCCGGCCTGCTCATGGTGCAGTCCGTCACGGGGACGGCGGTCGGTTCCATGGTGGCCGGTGTGGTCGGTCAATTCTTCGCGCCCGGAACCGCTCTCGTGGTTTACGGGCTGTCCGTACTGGTACTCGGCGCGCTGACGGCACTGGCCGCCGCGCCGCTCTTGGGAAAGGAGAAGCTCTGATGGATCGTGCCGCCTACGCCGAACGCATCGTCGAGGTGCTGTCGGGTGAGCACGGAGCCAAGGTCGGCTATCCGATCGGACTGTGCGAGGTGGAGGTGATCCGCACCGAGCAGGTGGGCTCCGGGCTGCTGCGCATCACCTTCGGCGGAGCGGATCTCGCCGGATTCCACAGCTACGTGCCGGACGAGCATGTGCGCCTGATCTTTCCGGACGAGGAAGGGGTGTTGCGGCTGCCGGAGAAGGACGGACTGTCCCTGTCGTGGGGCAAGCCGCGACCGGTCTCGCGGGAGTACACGGTGCGCCACTTCAGCGCCGAGGACCGCGAACTGAGCATCGACTTCGCCATCCACCCCGGCGGCCTGGCCTCGGAGTGGGCACTGAAGGTGGTGCCGGGCACCAAGATTCACATCGCGGGCCCGCCCGGCGGTGTCGTGGTGCCCAAGACCTACGACAAGTACCTGCTCGCCGGTGACATCACCGCCCTGCCCGCCATCGCCCGCTGGCTGGAATGGCTGCCGCGCGAGGCATCCGGTTGGGCGTTCATCGAGGTGAGCGGACCCGACGAGGAGATTCCGCTCGATCCGCCCGCCGGTGTCGAGGTGCGCTGGGTGCATCGCGGTGCGGCCGAACCCGGGACGAGCGACCGCTTCGAAAAGGCGGTGCGCACCGTCGAAGTGTCCGCCGGAGAGCGCGTGTACGTCTGGCTGGCCGGTGAGGCGGGCGTGCTGAAACCGCTGCGCCGCTGGGTGCGCACGGACCTCGGGGTGGACCCGAAGGACTACCTGATCGCCGGGTACTGGAAGCGCGGCGTCGCCGACTACGACCGAGACGAGTGAGGAACCATGACCAACGAGAACACCGCGGTGGCCGACCGCGAGCGCGTAATCGGCGACGTGGCAGCGGCTCTGGGCGTGCGCCCGGACGAGCTGACCCACGAGACCAACCTCCTCGACGCCGGACTGGATTCGGTGCGCATCATGTCGCTGGTGGAGAAGTGGCGAGCGGCTGGGCATGCGCACATCGACTTTCCCACTCTCGCAGCGGATCCCGTGCTCGGGTCCTGGCTCGAAGCCCTGTCGTGAGGACCGGTGGCGCGGCTCGCACCGCGCCACCGTCGGCGTCACTTCGCGTGCGTGCCCTCGGCGAGCAACTGTCGCAGCTCCTTGCGGCTGGTCTTACCCACCCCCGTCTCCGGGAACCGGTCGACCACCACCACGGAGTCCGGCATCTTCCACGCCGCCACCCCGCGCTCGCGCACGAAGGCGCGGACGGTGGCGAGGGTCGGCTGGTGCTCCGGATCGGCGGCCTGCACGAACGCGGAAATGCGCTGTCCGAGTATCCGGTCCGGGGTGCCGACCACGACGGCGTCACGGATGCCGGGATGGGCGAGCAGGTGCTCCTCCAACTCCTCGGCCGACACCTTCTCGCCGCCGCGGTTGACCCAGTCACCGGCGCGGCCGAGCACCACCAGGTTGCCGTCGGGTCGCACCCGCACCATGTCGCCGGTGCGATACCAGCCCTCGGCGGTGAAGCTGCGGGCGTTGGCCTCGGGATTGTCGTAGTAGCCGCGAATCGTATACGGCCCCTGCGTGATCAGGTTGCCGTCACCGCCCGGCGGCACCTCGGCACCGTCGTCGTCCACGACCTCGAGTCGGTCGTGCTCCGACATCGGCCGACCCTGGGTGGCGATCACCGCGTCGATCGGATCGTCGAGGCGGGTGTAGCAGACCAACCCCTCGGCCATGCCGAACACCTGTTGCAGGGTGACCCCCAGCGCCGGTCCGATGCGCCGCGCCAATTCCTCCTGACAGCGCGCGCCACCCACCTGCACCACCCGGAGAGTGGACAGGTCCGGCGTCGAACCGGCCTCGGCTCGCTCCACCCAGAGCCGGGCCAGCGGCGGCACCAGACCGGTGATGGTCACACCGAACTTCTCGATCGCCGAAAACGCCGTCGCCGGAGTGGGATCCGGAGTCATGGCCACAGTGCCGCCCGCCCACAGCGCGCCAAGGATGCCCGGCGAACTCATCGGGAAGTTGTGCGCGATGGGCAGCGTCGCCAGGTACACGGTGTCGCTGTCGAGTTCGCAGATCTCCGCGCTGCGGCGCACGCTGTACAGGTAGTCGTCGTGGGTGCGTGGGATGAGTTTCGGGATGCCCGTGCTGCCGCCGGAGAGTTGCAGGAAGGCAACGTCACTCGCGTCCACCGGCGGCAGTTCGCCCGGCTCGTCGCGGAATTCGTCGATACGGCGCGCACTCTGGGGCAGCCGCTGTTCCGGATCGTCGGCCACGACGAGGACGTGCCGCAGCGTCGGCGACTGTGCACGAATCGAATCGGCGAGCGCCGCATAGTCGAAACGCTGATGTACACCGGTGGTGATCATGGCCGTCGCGGCGCTCGCCGTGGCGATCGGGACGAGTTCCGCCTGCCGGTGGGCGGGCAGACAGAAGACCGGCAGCGCGCCGAGGCGGAACAGGGCGAAGATCACTTCGACGAATTCCGCGCGATTGGGCAGTTGCACCAGCACGCGGTCGTGGCGGCCGATACCCAATCGCGCCAGGCCGGTCGCCAGCGACCGGGAGCGATGGTCGAGCTCGGCATAGGTCCAGCGGTGCGCGTCGTCCACGACGGCGACCGCCTCCGGGATAGCCGCGGCGCGCGCGTCCAGCAGGTCGCCGAACGTTTCTCCGGTCCAGCAACCGAGCTCGCGATACCGTCTCGCCTCCTCCGACGGCCACGGCGTGAAGCTCGGTGGAACGGTCAATGCCATTGTGGGACACCTCATTTCGCAGGGCATTCGGGTCGCTCCGCGACCGTGTGGAAAGCGGAGCCCCCACATTCCTATCAGGTTAGGCTAACCTCATGTTCATGATCGATTCTGGTGCGCGGGTGGTCGTCGTCACCGGGGCGGCCGCGGGTATCGGCGCGGCGGTCGCGGCCGAACTCGCCAACGGCGCGCGGGCGGTGGCGCTATGGGACCGAGACCCGCGAGTGCACGACGTGGCACGGGAAATCGACGCCCGCACAGCCGGAGCCGTGCACGCCACCGAGGTGGACGTCGCCGACCGCGAGTCGGTGTCCGAGGCATTCGACCGTTTCGGCGCCGCGCACGGCACCCCCGACGTGGTGGTGCACGCCGCGGGGGTGATGGATCCCGGCGCGGCACTGGACATCACACCGGAGGCGTGGGAGCGCAGCTTCGCCGTCAACGCGACCGGCACCATGCACGTCACCCAGCGCGCCGCCCGCGACATGGTCGCCGCCGGACGCGGGGCCATCGTGGTGGTCTCCTCGAACGCGGCGAGCACGCCGCGGCTTGGCATGGCCGCCTACTGCGCCTCCAAGGCGGCGGCCACCGCCTTCACGCGCGCCCTTGCCCTACAGGTCGCCCCGCACGGCGTGCGCGTCAACCTGGTGTCGCCGGGCTCCACGAACACGTCCATGCTGAGCGGCCTGTACGCCGACGGTCTCGACGAGGCCACCCGCGCCGGTCTGCTCGATGGCGACCCCGAGACCTACCGCCTCGGTATTCCCCTGCGGCGCATAGCCGAACCCGCGGATATCGCCGCGGCCATCCGCTTCCTGGTATCCGACGACGCTCGCCACATCACCATGCACGATCTCCGGGTGGACGGCGGCGCGACCCTCGATAGGTGAACCGAGAGGATGATCCCCATTTCCGACACATCAGCCGATACTTCGGACCCCGCTTTCGTGCTGTCGCGCCCTTATCGCACCGTGGTCGCGCACGGCAGCGGTCGCACCTTCCGTTCCGCGCGGGACGCGGTGACCGCGCTGCGCCGCGGTGAGGTCAGCCATATCGTCGGTGCACTGCCGTTCCTGCCCGACGCTCCCGCGGCGCTGTGGGCCCCGGAATCGTTGTCCACCAGCGACAGCGGATACCGGCCCGCCGCGGCGCGGACGCCGCGCTTCGACTTCGAGGCCGCCGTTCCCGAGCCCGAAACCCATCTGCGCCGGGTGGCCACCGCCGTCCGGATGCTGGCCGATTCCGCTCATCCGATCCAAAAGGTAGTGCTGGCCAGGGCGATTCGCGCACGCAGCGCCGAATCCGTTCGGCCGCACGCCATTCTGGATCGCCTTGTCTCCACCGACCCGATGGGCAACGGCTTCCTGGTCGATCTGTCCGCCGCGGGCGCAGCGTACGCCGGAAAGCATCTGATCGGTTCCAGCCCAGAGGTACTGGTCCGACGGGACGGGCCGGAGGTGCTCAGCCATCCACTCGCCGGATCGGCGCGCCGCGTGCTCGACGACGAGGCGGCCGATCGCGAGGTCGCTCGGACGCTGCTCGGATCCGCCAAGGATCAGCACGAACACCGGTATGTGGTCGATCAGGTGAGCGGCGTGCTGCGCGACCGGTGTGTCGAAGTCAACGCTCCCGCACCGGAACTCACCAGCACACCGGAGATGTGGCACCTCGGTACGCCCATCACCGCCGCGGTGCGCGCGGATGGACCCTCGGCGCTGGAGTTGGCCGCGGCGCTGCATCCGACGCCCGCCGTCTGCGGGACGCCCACCGCGGCGGCCGCGCGGCTGATCGCCGAACTCGAGGGTGATCGCGGCTTCTACGCGGGTGCCGTCGGCTGGTGCGATGCCGAGGGCAACGGCGAGTGGATGGTGAGCATCCGCTGTGCCGAGCTGTCCGCCGATGGTCGCAGCCTGCTCGCGCACGCGGGCGGCGGCATCGTGGCGGAATCCGATCCGGCGGCCGAATTGGCCGAGACCACCGGCAAATTCCAGCGCATCCTCGCTCCGCTCGGTATCGCGGATCTTCCCCTCACGGTGGCCTGACCCGCACACCGCGACCGCTCTTCCGGCCCTCGGCCGTTCTCGCACAACGCACACGAAAACCGGAGATTCACATGCCCATTCCCCCGATCGCGCCCTACGACATGCCGACCGCGGCGGAAGTCACCGACAACCAGGTGCCATGGACAGTCGAGCCGTCCCGTACCGCGCTGCTGATCCACGACATGCAGCGGTACTTCCTCGCGGCCTACGACCTCGAGCAGGAACCGGCGCACACTCTCGTCGCCAATATCTCGCGGCTCCGAAACCGCTGCCACGAGTTGGGAATTCCGGTCGTCTACACCATGCAGCCCGGAAACCAGCACCCCTCGCGGCGCGGCATTCTCGCCGACTTCTGGGGCAGCGGGATGTCCACCGGCGCCGATACCGAGGTCATCGCCGAACTGCGCCCCGACGAGCGCGACATCCAGGTCACCAAGTGGCGCTACTCCGCGTTCCAGCGCACCGACCTACGCGAGCTGCTGGGCTACTACAACCGCGACCACCTCATGGTCACCGGCGTCTACACCCACATGGGCTGCATGCTCAGCGCCGCGGAGGCATTCATGAGCGACGTGCGCCCGTTCCTGGCACTGGACGCCACGGCCGACTTCAGCCGTGACGAACACCTCATGGCGCTGAACTACACGGCACGCCGCTGCGGTGCGGTGGTGACCACCGACGAGCTGCTCCGACAGCTCGACGAGGCCTCGGTACCCGCCGCGAAACGCGCTTCGTGACGGTATGGAGCCGACCGACCGTTACGCCGGGAGCAGTATCCGGCCGCCGAGCGAACCCGATGGCGCGAGAAGAGGCGGGCCGCCACAGCGCCGGGGGTCGTCCGCGTTCCGGGGAGTGTCGTGGATCGCGGTGCCGCTGGATGGATTCGACGGTCAGCGTTCGGCGGCGCGGTCGTCGGTCCGCGCAGTGCGACGCACCCAGACCCAGGTGCCAGCGAACGCGGCGAGGAGCATCGGTTTGTTGAGGACGAGCGCGAGAGTGCCCAGTAGTACGACGTTGTCGGCGAGGTAGACCGGGCCCATGATCACCACGTGAGCGACGCAGAAGACCATCCACGCCGCGGTGACGCGGCGGTGCAGGCGTGTGCGCGCGGCGGGATCCGGCGTGAGGTAGCGTGCTCGGCATGCAGCGCGCTCAGTCCACGACGACGCCGGACGACGTCCCGGCGCGCTGAACCCTGTTCTGATCGAAGCCCCGGGCGAATGCCCGGGGCTTTCTCGCGTGGTCATTCGCCCTCGACTGGGAGGAGACCCACATGCACGACCACCGAAAACTCGGCCGCGAACTCGACCTGTTCGACACCGACCCGCTGATCGGAGCGGGCTTGCCGTACTGGCTGCCCGACGGGGCGATCGTGCGCCACACCCTCGAGGAGTACATCCGCGCCGCGGAACGACGGGTGGGCTACCGGCACGTGTACTCGCCGGTGCTCGGCAAACGCGAGCTGTACGAGATCTCCGGGCACTGGGCGCATTACAACGACGACATGTACCCGCCGATGGATATCGGCGGTGAGCAGGTGGTGCTGCGTCCCAGCCTGTGTCCTGGCCACGCGGTGATCTACCGTTCCCGCTCACACAGCTACCGCGAACTGCCGCTGCGGATCGCGGAGCTCGGTGCGATGTACCGCTCCGAATTATCCGGGGTGCTGGGCGGTCTGACCCGTGTGCGCGCCATTCAGCTCAACGACGCGCACATCTTCTGCACCCTGGATCAGGTCGCCGACGAGGTCGCCGCCGCATTGGCCCTGATCTGCTCCGCGTACCGCGCCATGGGGATCACCGCCGCCCGCTACCGGCTGTCGCTGCCCGGAGCGAGTGGGAAATACGTTGCGGCACCGGATATGTGGTCGCGCGCGAGCAAGCTGTTGAGCGAGGCGCTCGACGGGGCCGGATTGTCGTATGAGGCAGTCGAGGGAGAGGCCGCGTTCTACGGCCCCAAGATCGACGTTCAGGTAGCCGATCACGCGGGGCGCGAATCCACCCTGTCCACCGTGCAGGTCGACTTCTACCAGCCCGAGCGATTCGATCTGCACTACATCGGCCCCGACGGCGGCAAGCATCGACCGGTCATGGTGCACCGCAGCATCATCGGCAGCGTCGAACGCGCGGTCGCCCACCTGATCGAACAACACGGCGGCGCATTCCCGGCGTGGCTGGCACCTGTTCAGGTCGCGGTGCTGCCGATATCCGCCGCCGAGGAACCCGCGGCTGCCGAGCTTCGTGACCGGTGCGTCGATGCCGGGCTGCGCGCCCGCGTCGCCGGTACCGAAGCGGGCAGTCTCGCGGCGCGTGTACGCGAGAACCGTTTGGCGCCATACCAGTTCATTCTCGGACCCGCCGAGATCGCACAGGCTGAGGTATCCGTGCGGCTGCGAGACGGACGCCGCCTCCCCGCCCAGTCGATGGATGCCGCCGTCGCGCGTATCCGCGCTTCGATCGAGCGCCACGACACCCGCTTGTGGACCGACTGACGGCTGCGTCGCTCAGATCGTGCGGACGTCCTGTGCCTGTCTGCCTTTGGCCCTGACCGCTTACGAACTCCACGCGCTGTCCCTATTTCAGGGATTCGAATCCCGAGCCGGAGGCGGCGGAGTAGTGAACGTAGGCGTCAGGGCCGCCATCAATCGACAACGGCGGCCAGATCTCCGCTGGCTTCGGCCTGTGGTCGATCTTGTAGGCTGTGGAACCGGAGGGCCGCTCGACCTGGGGAGTTGTCATAGCGCGCAAGGGTTTACGGCGATTCGTGTTTGCCGTCGCAACAGCATTGATGGTCGCCGCAAGCACCGTGGGCGCGGCGGGAGCGTCACCCGAGACGTCACCGAGCCACCCTGTGACTCTCTCGTTTCCTGCTCCGACAGGCCCATATTCCGTCGGCGTCACCGAACTACATCTGATCGACCCAGACCGCGCCGACCCGTGGGACGCCGGTCGACGCCGCGAACTGATGATCCAAATCTGGTATCCGGCCGAGGACAGCACCTCACCGCCCGCACCTTGGATGCCGCTCGGCGGACAAGAGGCGCAGCACGTCTACCTCACCGAACTCGGTGTACCACAAGGCAGTTGGACACTCGGGCTCAGCCACAGTCACGAGGATCTGCCCGCCCGCACCGATATCGGCCGGTTCCCGATCCTGCTGAATTCTCCCGGGATGGGCGACACCACTGGCTGGAGCACCGCCCAAGCCGAGGATTTGGCCAGCCATGGCTACGTCGTGGTCGCGATGAACCACACGCATGAAGCGTTCGCCGTCCATTTCCCAGATGGCCGGATCGAACGCACGGTGGTTCCGCTGGATTCGCCCCAGGAAGTGCTGCGGGATCTCCTGCTGCCGACACGGGTCGCCGATACCAGATTCGTGCTGGATCGGCTCGCCGCCTACGTTGCGGGCCAGCCTTCGGATCTCGGCAATACGCTGCCTGCGCATCTTGCTGAAAACATGAACTTCTCACACGTCGGAATGTTCGGACATTCGCTCGGCGGTTCGACCACGACCCAGGCTCTGCACGACGACCCAAGGATTCGCGCGGGTGTCAATCTGGACGGACCCATCCTGGGGTCGGTCGCCGACGACGGAATAAATCGTCCGCTGCTGATGCTCGCGAGTGAATCGTCGCCATGGTTCGGTAAGCCCGGCTGGGAACCCCACTGGCGGAACAACACCGGATCGAAACTGCCGCTGCGGGTGTCGGGCACCGAGCACATGTCCTTCTGCGACCAGCAGGCGATCCTGCCGCAACTCGCTACGGCCGGACTCCTCCCCGCGGACACGAGAACCAAGGCGGTCGGCTCCATCGACGCGGATCGGTCGATAGAACTCCAGCGCGGGTATCTGCGCGTCTATTTCGACGTGGTCTTCGGTCGTGTCGATGCCGATATCGTCGAGGCGATCGAGCACTTGCCCGAGGTCATTCCGCATCCGTAGCTATGCCGCCGGCGGGGGAGCGGGTGGTGGCGGGTAGCACTGTGCCCAGCCAGATCTTCTTGCCGTGGCGGTACGCGGTGGCGACGAGTTCCTCGTACCTGGCGATCGTCGGCGTCGGCGTCGGGGGTGGGCGGTAGTCCGAGGCCGTTGATGCCATCCAGGACCAGCACCCCGCTGACGCCTGCCTGCCGCAGCGCGTCGCGTTCGAATCGTGTTCGATGCGCCAGAGAGTAGCGTTGTTACTGGCATCGGTATATCCCTTGGTCAGTGCGGGCGGCGCGAGCCCTGCTCGGTCTCTGCGGGCCTGCCGTCGATGAAGTTCGGTCAGGGGCGCGATGACGCCTTCCGCTACCTCGTTGACCGGCCCGAAGGCCAATCCCATCGGTGGCTGCACTGTCTACTGAACACTGCACCGCCGGGAGGGGAGCCGAGATCCAGCTACGGTGTCGCGACCGTACACGACTTCCTTCGGTACGAAGCCGCGCACGCGGATATCGTCCTCGTTCGGTAGTCGATACCGGAGTGCGCGCGAGGCGCTTGTCGAGTAGCCGTATTCGATCTCGCTTTCATACGGTAAAATCGGGAGCGGCAGAGATCGGTACAGCGTTCGAGACGTAAAGGCGCACAACGGTACTTGATCCGTACCTCGGGTTCGATTCTGTGTGGGCACTACGAGCAGGGGGCGCGGCATGGTCATCGACAGGTCTCTCGTGATAGTGGACGCAGTTCGTACGGTTCGATTCCTCGAATAGTCACCGCCATCTCGCCGTAGTCGTGGAACCCCGGTCGCCAATTTGGCAGGCTGGGTGATGTCGGTCGTCTATTGGCCACGGCGACAGCCGGACGGGGTATTCGGACCGTCGATCAAGCGGTTGTTCGTCCTGGGTGACCCAGGTCGGCGACCACGAGATGTTCTTCGCTGAACAGTTTCGCGATCAACTCGGCGTTCGCCGGGCGCGATCGTCGGCAATTCGACCGGTGCGGCGAATCCGCTTCCCCGTCTGCAGGATCGACACTATTCGCGATTCCGATACCTACTCGCGCCTCGAAACCAGCGGCGCGGCTTCAGGAAACCCTCTCGCACGGAACAGGAAAGGAATGCAATGACCCAGCCTCGCCAGGACCGACTGCGACTACTTTCCCCCGATCAGGACCACGACGTCGACGCGGTCGTGCACGATCTGCTCACCGGAGACGCGACCGGTGTCCCCGCGGACCTCGTCGACGATATCGCCGCAGTCCGAGCCCAGTGTCGCCTCGGCGCCGAGCAGATTCCCGGTGCGGAAGGCGTGCTGCTCGACGCCTTCGCCGCATGGCCGAACACCGGCGGCCCGCACCCGCTCGTCATTCTTCCCGCCGGACTGGACCCCAAGGGCTGGAAGATGTACGGCGGCGCCATCATCCGATTGCTGATGCGCCGATACGCCGTCGTCGCGTACACCGAACGGGGTCTGCCGGGTTCCGACGGGAAGCTGACGGTGGCAGGTCCCGAGGACATCGCGGACGGACGCAAGGTCATCGACTGGGCGCTCGCCAACAGCGGACTCGACGCCGACCCGGACCGCATCGGCATGCTCGGCATCTCCTACGGTTCCGGCATCAGCCAGCTGGTCGCCAACGAGGACCAGCGGGTCAAGGCGGTGGTCGCGCTGAGCACCTGGGCGGACCTCGGCCAAGCGCTCTACGACAACCGGACCCGGCACATCGCGGCCGCGGAAGCCCTCGCCGCGATCAGCGATCGGCCGAGCGACGAACTGGTGCAGGTCCTCGAAGACTTCCGCGAGAACACCAACATCGACGAGGTGCTGGAGTGGGCGAAGCCGCGCTCGCCCGCGCACGTGAGTAAAAAGCGTTCCGTGCCAACATTCTTCACCAGCTACTGGCACGAAACGATCTTCCCGCAGAATCAGCTGCTCGACTACTTCGATCGCTACCCCGGCCCGAAGCGCCTCGACCTCGCCGTCGGCGACCACGGTGCGGTGGAGATTCCCGGTATCCTCCTGGGCGTCTACACCCGGACCACCGAAGCCGCCTACGACTGGCTGGACCACCACCTGCTCGGTGTGGACAACGGCATCGACCGAGACGGCGTCGTGCACACCGAGACCATGTACAACTTCGCCACAGAAGCCGCCGCGGACCTGAAATCCTGGTCGAACTCGATGCTGCGCTACTACCTGAACGCGCCGAGCGGCGGGTCCACCGACGGTGCGCTGACGACATCTCCGGCGCAGACCTACAGCCAGAGCATTCAGGCGGGCACCGAACAGGTCAGGGCGGCCAGCACGCTGGTGTTCGACGGTTTCCTCGAACGACTGCTGATGCCCAAGCGGCAGCTGCTCGACGACGTCGACCGTGGCGCCGCCGCGGTCTGGACCACCGAGCCGTTCCCCGAGCCCCGTCGCATCGCGGGCGCCCCTGAAATGCAGGTCACCGTCACTCCCTCCGACAAGACGGTCACCGTTTTCGCCTACCTGTTCGACCACAATCCCTTCACCGGCAAAATGCAGATCATCACCCATGCTGCCGTCACCGTGCAGAATGCGGAGGCCGGTCGCCCGACCGTGGTGAACGCTCGATTGCAGGCGGCCGACTACCGGATCCCCGCCGGTCACCATCTGACGATGATCGTCGACACCAAGGATCACCTGTACGGCGACGAAACCATCGCGGGTACGACCGTCACGCTCTCCAACCAGAACGGTCCGGCCTACGTGGACCTGCCCATGTCGTCCTGACCGCCCCGCGACCGAGTACACGGATTCCGCGAGCCGCCGAGCCTCTTCGGCTCGGCGGCTCTCGGAACGGGGGCGCCGCCGAGTTCCGGCGCTCTTGTCAGCTGGCCGGACCCAGCGCGCGGATGTCTCCGGTCTCGACGGCGCACTCCTGCCGATCGCGCCCGCGCGATCTCACCGCAGAGTATTTTGTGGTACGCGCTCCTCCTGTTCGACGCATCTTTCATCCAGCTGGCGAGGAGGACTATGTCTCCGGAGAACGGAACGAGCACGGAGGGATTGGTCCCGTTCTATTCGGACGTCCAGTCGCATTACGACCTGTCCGACGATTTCTTCGCGCTGTTCCTGGATCCGACTCGCACCTACAGTTGCGCGTATTTCGAACGCGAGGGGATGAGCCTCGAGGAAGCGCAACTGGCCAAAATCGACCTGGCGCTGGGCAAATGCGATCTGCGGCCCGGCATGACATTGCTCGACGTGGGGTGCGGCTGGGGCTCGACGATGATGCGCGCGATGGAGCGCTACGACGTCGACGTGATCGGGCTGACGCTGAGCCGCAACCAATACGAGCACGTCAACAGCCTGTTCGAGGCGCATCGCGGACCCAGGCGCGGCCGTGTGCTGCTGCAGGGTTGGGAAGAATTCGACGAGCCGGTGGATCGTATCGTCAGCATCGGCGCGTTCGAACATTTCCGGCGTGAGCGGTACGAATGGTTCTTCGGCAAGTGTCACCGCATGCTGCCCGCCGACGGACGGATGCTGCTGCATACGATCGTGCAGTTCGACCGGCACGAGTGGCGCGCGAAAGGACTGCCGATCAATCGCGAGATACTCGAATTCGGCAAGTTCATCGCCAGCGAGATCTTCCCGGGCGGCCAGCTGCCGGAGCCGCAATGGGTGATCGATTACGCCCGCGCGGCGCACTTCGACGTCCAGCGCGTGCATCCGCTCGGCCCGAATTACACCGTCACGCTCGAGCATTGGGCCCGTGCGCTGAGAGAACATCGCGACGAGGCGATCGCGCTGACCTCAGAGGAAACCTACGACACCTATTCGAAGTACCTGAGCGGCTGCGGCAGGTTCTTCCGCGATGGCTACATCGACGTCGTGCAGTTCAGCCTGGTCAAGAAGTAGTACCCGTGGGCGAGCGCGGTCGGCGCGGCGCGGTGAACTCGTCCGCGAGACCCGGTGGCGAAAGCGGATGCCGCACACCGATCGGCGGATCCTCGCCTACCGCCCAATCGGCTGTCGCGTGTCGGATTCCGTCGACACAGCCGTGTGTGTGTCGGATTCCGGCGACCGCACGGCGGGACTGGGCGTTGTGCGCGAATGCCGCCTGACACTCGGTTCGTCCGTTCCGAGAAGGAGGTAAAGAAATGTTGACTGTGCTGCCGATCAGGTATGTGTCGGATGTGCAGGCGTGCCGGAGGTTCTACGCCGGTCTGGGGCTCGCGTTCGACGCGGACGCGAGTGTCAATGTGTGGGCGCAACTTTCGGCCGACGCCGGGGCCGTCGGGTTGCACGACTTCAGGGTCTCGAAAGGGCGCCCGGCAGGCTCGGTCGAACTCGGGTTCGCGACCGACGAGAAGCTCGAGATGGTCGCGAACCGGCTGCGCGAGCAGGGCTACGAGTACGAGATCTTCGACGAGGACTTCGGTCGCAGCCTGCGGGTCGTCGATCCGGACGGTGTGACGATCCAGATCCAGGAGATCGACATGGAGGTCGCCAAGGCGTCGGAATCCGCCTTGGCGGCGCCGGAAGGTCACTGACCAGTTGCCGAACCCGAGGGCGGAACGCACGACGACTCGCTCTCGGGTGGCAGTCCGTCACCCCGATGTGGGCTGCGGCCGAATCGTTCGACCAATTTCCCCTCGGTTGACACATCGCGCATGCTTCGCGCTTACATCGGCTGGCATATCACGAACTGGCTCGCGCTCGACTTGGCGGCACCTGACTGATCGATGGTGCGTCCGAACGCTTTTCGGTGTGGTCGCCCGAGGCCGTGGTGCAGGCGCCGTGGCGGGTGAAGGGTTCGGCGAGCTGAGCCAGGTAGCCCACCGGGTAGTCGGGTTTGGCGGCCATGCCGAGGTCGGCGCTGGTGAAGCGGCGGGCGGGGTCGTAGCTGAAGGTGCGCAGCAGGTGATCCCAGACGAGGGTGAACAACCCGAAGTTGACGTCGCCGATGCCCGCCCATTTGAGGTGGTGGAAGCGGTGGCCTTCGTTGAGCGCCAGGACGTATTCGAGTGGGCCGACGCGGTAGTCGGCGTTGGAGTGCTGTAGCAGCAGCTGCACCGCGACCGCCAGCGACAACGCCGCCGCGACCGGCACCGGAATCCCGGCCACCAGCAGCGGGGTGACGCCCGCGGTCATCTCGAGTGTCTGGTGCAGGGGGTGCTTCATCAGGCCGTTGAGGCCGTAGAACCGCGTAACGCTGTGGTGCACAGCGTGAAACCGCCAGAGCAGCCCGATCTTGTGGCTGGCGTAGTGCGTCAGGGTGATGCCGAAGTCGGCGACCAGAATCGCGATCAGTACTTGAACGACGAAAGGCCACTCGGTGGGCCAGATCCCGTCGCCGGGGACGAGCGCGGCCAAGGCCGGGATGGCGGCGACACTGGTGAGAATGAGCGTTTCGTTGACGAAGGTGTGCGCGGTGTCGCGCCCGACGTCGCCGTGGGAGCTGTTCCAGACACCTTGATACGGCAGCAGGCGTTCGGCGCCGAACGACAATGCGATAGCGGCAACCAGCAGGGCCAGCAGCCAGGCTTTGTTCGCTCCGCTTGCGGCCAAGGCGATTCCGGCGCCGTTGATGCCCAGCAGCAAGAGCGGTGCGTAGCCGTAGCGGACCAGGGGGCGAATGATTGTGGACATGGGTTCAGCGTCGCCGCCGCAGCATGGTCGAGGCTTGTAGAAATCAGCTGAGCCGCGCGGGTGGTGGTCGCCAGCCGGTGGCGATGAGAGCTTCGGTGGGGGTGATGCCGAACAGGTCGCGGCAGGTCTTGGTGAGGTGAGCGCTGTCGGTGAAACCCGCGGCGTGCGCGGCTTCGGTCAGCGAGCCGCCCGCGCGCACGGTGCCGACGGCCAGCTGAAGCCGAGTCCAACGCCGCCACGCCGCGTACGGCAGACCGACGTGCTCGGTGAACAGATGCGACAGGCGGCTCGGCGACATCGCGACGGCGGCCGCGAGATCGCCCAGCGACGGTGGGCCGCCCGTGGAGACCGCTGCCACGCGAAGCGCCTCGGTCACCACCGGGTGCGCGGACCGGCGCGGCATCGAATGCGGTTGCGGTGCTTCCACTCTGGTGCGCGGCGTTGCCGCAGTGATCCAGCTGATGGCCGCATCGGCTGGCAGGCCACGCAGTCGAGTGAGGGCGGCACGGCCGACGAGATCGGCGGAGTCGAGGTAGGCGATGAAGCCTTTGGCTCCGGGGGTGGCGCGCACTTCGTGGCGTACACCGGGCGGGATGATCGCCACCTCGGCGGTCGTGGAGCGTCCGGCGGCGTCGATCAGCGTCACGTCGCCTGCGGTGACGAGCAAGATCTGCACGGCGGCATGGGAATGAGCCGCGGTGTCGCCGATGTCGCCCGTGAAGGCCATCAGGCCCGGCGTGAACAGGACCCCGCCGAGCCAGCGCGGCGTCACCGCGGTGCGCTTCCGGCTGAGCGAAGCGGGACGAGCACAGCCGGGGTCGCGCTGATCGCTGCACTGACCGAAAACGCCGACGACATCGCGTGAGCGTACCCGGGGAGCCGACAGCCTCAACTTCCACGAGCACCATTCCTTCCGTATGGAATACGCGCCGGAAGATGTCGACCAGCGCCGTTTGGCGCTGCGGCAGCAGTCCTCGGCGCTCGATTGGACGATCGTGCGCCCGAACTGGTTCCACCAGAACGTCACCGAGGGGCCGCTCCGCGATATCGCCCTCGCGGGCGCGGGAACGCTGCGGCTCCCGGTCGCCGGCGGCGCTGAGTTCCGTGGACACCCGGGATATCGCCGCGGTGGTGACCGAGGCGCTCGTCGCGGAACGCCACGCGATGTAGCCGACGTGCTCGGGGCATCGCCGCGCTCGTTCGCCGGTTCGCACGAGAATCTCGGCCTGACCCGCAGCTTGGCGACGGGGTACGAGATCGCACCGCGTGGCGCGGCCTCCCTGCGGGCCATCGAGGCCGAACAGCCGCACCGGTTCCGGGCGGCGAAGTGGGTAGGGTCGGTGTCGGCTGTCTGTCGTGACGGAGTTCGCTAGGTCGTGGCCGCCGCGAGCTCGATCAGGCGGGCGCGGACCAGGTCGGGGCGTTCGTCGGCGATGAAATGTCCACAGCCAATGACGGTTTCGAGGGTGTAGTCGTCGGCGCGGGCGGTTTCGGGGGCGGCCAGGGAAGGATGAAGAGCGACGTCGTCCAAGCCGAACAGTGCGCGAATGGGGATGGTGACGCGCCGACGCTCGGGATGCCGTGCGGCACTCGGGATTTCGCGCAGCCAGAACGTGCGGTAGGTGTCGGTGGCGGCGCGGGCGCAGACCGGATCGCGGAAGCGGTCGGCGAAGATTCGCACCACCTCGGGGTCGACCGCGCTGCGGTCGGTGATCGCGGCGGTGATGAGCCGTTCGAGGAGGCGAGTGCGCTGTTGCAGCGGCACGCCCGCGATGGCGAGCAGCGGTTGGTAGGCGAGGAAGCGCCAGAGATGTCGCGTCACCGTTGCCGCGGGTACCCAGGGATGCGCCATGTTCAGTGCGAGGTAGCCGTCGAAACGTTCGGGCTCGCGCAGCACCATCAGGTATCCGACGTAACCGCCCCAGTCGTGTCCGACGAGCAGTACGCGCTTCAGGTTCAGCGCATCGAGGAGCGCGAGCACATCGGAGGCGACGTCGTCCTTCGCCCATCGATGCGGCGCCGGGCCCGACCAGCCGTAGCCCGGCAGATCGGGCGCGATGATCCGGAGTCCCTCGGGCGGGTCGGCGAGGAGATCCCGGTAGGCGTAGTGGTGCTGCGGCCAGCCGTGCAGCAGCACGACCGGTCGGCCGTCGACCGGCCCGGCTTCGGTGACGTGGAATCGAACGCCGCGGGCGGTGCTGAACGATCGGCGCACCCCGGGGATGACTGGCGGTTCGGTAGCGGTACCGGCGGTAACAGGCATGACGCCACGATAGTTCGCCGGGTGGCCACCGAACCACCGTCCGCAGGTGGAGACGGCGATCCGACCGTGGGTGGAGAGCGAACCGTTCGGCGTCGTCGAATGGGAGCGGGGTCGGCGGATTCGGCTACACGGGCGCCTCCGCTGCCTCGGCTTCCGGAGTGGCGAGAATGCGCTGGAATTCCGGGCAGTCGACCAGCGGTCGGTGGGTGCAGGTCGCGGTGTGGCGGAGGCCGTCGCGCATTCTGGTGAGGCGAGCGATGTCCTCGTCGAGCTGGTTCGCTCTCTTGGCCAAGTGGGCGCGGAGTTCGGCGTCGTGGGGGGTGGCTGTCAGGAACCTGGCGATCTGCGTGAGGGTGAAACCGGCCGAGCGCGCGCAGGTCACCAGGGCCAGTCGGGCGAGCACATCGGGGCGGTAGGTGCGGCGTAAACCGTTGCGGCCGTCCGGCTCGATGAGGCCGCGCTTCTCGTAGAACCGCAACGCGGAGGGAGCCAACCCGGCCCGCTCGGCGACTTCGGCGATATCCAGCGACGTCATGCCCGATCACTCCTTGACTTGAACTGTGCTTCAAGTTGCACCATAGGCGCATGACCGAAGAAACAGAAGGCCAGATCTCGTTGCACCCGCAGGTCGAGGCATATTTGGAGCGGCTCGCCCAGTTCAATTTCGGTGAGCTGCACACGTTTCCCCTCGAGCTGGCGCGCGAAGGGGTGCGCAGGGGTGTCGCTCTTTTGGGGGAGCCCGAAGCTGTCGCCGCCGTCGAAGACCGCGTGATCCCCGTGGCGGATGGGGAGCTCGGAGTCCGGATCTACACTCCGGCGGGCGATGGCCCCTTCCCGGTGTTGTTGTTCTTCCACGGTGGCGGGTTTGTGCTCGGCGATCTGGACACCCACGATGGCCTGTGCCGGAGTCTCGCGAACGGCGCCGAGTCCATCGTGGTCTCCGTCGACTACCCGCGGGCGCCGGAGCACAAATATCCGGCGGCGCCCGATGCCTGCTACGCCGCGACGCGATGGGTCGCCGAGCACGCGGCCGAAATAGGCGGGGATCCCACCCGCATCGCTGTCGGCGGCGACAGCGCCGGAGGCAACTTGGCGGCGGTTGTCGCGCTGATGGCGCGGGAGCACGGCGGGCCTGCTCTGGCCTTCCAGCTCCTGATCTATCCCGACCTCGATTTCCGGAGGTCGAATTACTCCATCCGCGAGTACGCGGGTAAGTACGGCAATATCAGCAGGGCCACCCAGTACTGGTTCATGGACCACTACCTGACCACCGAAGCGGAGAAGCTCGATCCCCGAGTCTCACCCCTGCTCGCCCCCGACTTGGCCGGGCTTCCACCGGCACTCGTCATCACCGCCGAATACGACGCACTGCGAGACGAGGGTGAACAGTACGGTCGGCGTCTCGAGGAGGCCGGCGTCCCGGTCACCGTCAGCCGCTATCCCGGAATGATCCACGAATTCGTCCGGCACCCCTTCGACGACAGCGCGAAAGCCCGATCCGAAGCAGCGACAGCACTGCGAAAGGCGTTCGTCCGCTGAGCTTTGTCCCCCGGATCCTGAGATAGCGGAGAGGCATCTTCCTCGTGGCGGCCGCCGTTCACCTGTCGGTGGCCTGCCGCGTTGTCTCTGGACGCACACTTCCATCGGTTTCAAGCCAGGCTAGGGCCGCGGGCGATTTCAATGCGGCAGAACGCCGCGCTGACGGGCGGTGACTCCCGATGAGGCACTGGAGAGCCATGCCGCGATGATGTCGAAGTCGTTCGGCCGCAGTCCTGTTCGAGGGTCGACGTGATGCAGAAGCGCTCGGCCGCTGTGATGCTCCGCGATCCATTCCCGGTCGCTGGCGCTGATCTCGTCATCGATCCAGATGAACGAACGCCCCGCAGCCCGTTCGACCAATGCACGGGTCTTCCAGTGCAGGCCGAACCATTCGTCGATGCGATCGTCCGGTGAATCCGGCCAATCCATCACGGTCAGGGTCGGTAAACCCAGAATCGGGCCGACGAATCGGTTGGCGTCGTGCATCCAGGTCGTGGCCCAAACCAGTTCGCACGGAAGGGCCGCCAACATCCGCCCGATCTCCGAATCGAGCCGGGTCGCGAGCGGATTCGAACCAAGCCGGCCGTCGCGGAGAGGCATCGGTTCCGCCTCATGCCCGTGAACTCCGCCGAAGGGAATCAGCGGTCCATCGACGTCGAGGAACAGCAGAGGACGGTCCGGCGCGTCGGTCATACTTCGCAGGCTAGCGTCCTGATCGCGACCGATCCGGGTGCCGACTGCTCAGGAGCCGGTCACTTCCGGCGGAAGCGATCGGTTCTTTGTGTCGATGTCAGGGGCTGCGGGGCGGTTGTTCGGTGTCGGCGCCTCGCTGCTTCTCGCGTAACTTCGTGTCCGGATCGACCTTGTCGGCGCGTTCCCACTCCTTGTCCAATTCGGTTCGCGAATCCGCCGCCGCGCTGCGATCCATGTGCGCTTGCTGGGCAAGCTGCTCGGCTTGCGCCACCTTGGCCTCGCCTTCCGCCTTCGCCGCCCGGCTCCTGGCGGCGATCTCCTCGGCCCGCGCCTCCCGCTGAGCGACCTCGACGTCGCGTTCGGCCGCGCGGTCACGGAGAGCCCGAGCCTCGACCCGCTGGTGTTCGCGCCGTCTGCGCATCAGCACCCAGGCGGCGACCAGCAGGATGACCAGGGCGATGACAATGATCACGATCAGAACAGTGGTGCTCATCTTTCGACTCCTCGCACTCACCCCCCTTCACCCTAACGCCACTCGACCACCTCCGAACTGCGAAAACGCACGGCGGTCGGGCAGCGCAGGAGGACGGCGAGGCGAGGGGGCGGTGCGAAGATGCGCCTGAACAACGCCCACCGCCCAGGCCTCGGACGACGCTCAGGCCGCCACGAGCCGTCCGGCGGTGTATCCGTGTGCGGCGGCGACGGATTCGGACAGCAGCGTGCCCTGGTGAGTGCTCAGTCCGGCGGCCAGGCCGGGATCCGCGGCGACGGCGTCGCGCCAGCCGCGCTCCGCCAAGGCGATGACGTAGGGGAGGGTGGCGTTGGTGAGAGCCACCGTGGACGTGTTGGGGACCGCGCCGGGCATGTTCGCGACACAGTAGAACACCGAATCGTGGACCCGGTAGGTGGGTTCGGCGTGCGTGGTCGGCCGGGAATCGGCGAAGCAGCCGCCCTGGTCGATGGCGATGTCGACCAGCACCGAGCCGGGCTTGAGCTGTTCGACGAGATCGTGGGAGATGAGTTCGGGGGCTTTGGCGCCGGGCACCAGGACCGCGCCGATCACCAGATCCGCCTCGCGCACGGAGTTCTCGACCTCGAACGCGTTGGAGACGACGGTGCGGACCTGCCCGCGGTACAGGTCGTCCACCTCGCGCAACCGGGCGACGTTCAGATCCAGCACGGTGACGTCGGCGCGCATGCCGACCGCGACGGCGATGGCGTTGCGTCCGGAAACGCCCGCGCCGAGTACGACGACTTTGGCGGGTCGCACGCCGGGAATCCCGCCCATGAGCACGCCGCGGCCGCCTTCGCTGCGCATCAGGTGGTAGGCGCCCGCCTGGGGTGCGAGCCTGCCCGCGACCTCGCTCATCGGCGCCAGCAGCGGCAGGCTGCCGTCGCGTCCGGTCACCGTCTCGTAGGCCACGGAGGTGATGCCGGAGCTCAGCAGGGCGTCGGTGCACTCCTTGGAGGCGGCCAGGTGCAGGTAGGTGAACAGCAGCTGCCCGGCGCGCATCCGCGAATACTCCTCGGCCACCGGCTCTTTCACCTTGAGCACCATATCCGCGACGCCCCAGACCTCGTCCGCCGTCGGCAGGACGTGGGCGCCGACACAGCTGTAGGCGGCGTCGTCGAACGCCGATCCGGCGCCGGCATCCGCCTCGAGGAACACTTCGTGTCCGCGAGAGACAAGCTCACGGACACCGGCGGGCGTGCACGCCACTCGGTATTCGTGATTCTTGACCTCGCGGGGGATCCCGATTTTCATCAGCTCTCCTGATCGTCTCGTCGCTGTTCGAGCTAGAGCGAGTCCCTATCGGTCGGGGTCGCTTCAGGATCTAGTGTGAAGATTCTGCGAGATCAGATCCAGATGCCTGAAGATGATTCTCGAAAGAGGCGAATCACACGCGGATCTACCGGATCGACTGGTTACCGCGGCCGCCTGGTCGAATCATCTTCGCCGTTTCCGGGAGACCTCCGCGGTGGTGCCGGCGCGATCCCCTGATCGGTTCAGGTCGGGTTGACGGCGAGGACGGTCGCGGCGTTGAGAGTTATGCCGATGCCGATCCCGCCCACGGTCCACCCGAGGGCCTTCGCGCTGTTCCGGGTGAACCAGTCGTTGATTCGCTGCAGGAACGGATCGACCCGCTGGTGCGCGGCGAGGCGGGCCAGTGCCAAGGCGATGGCGGGCAGGGTCATGACGACGCAGTAGGCGGCCAGGGTGAAGCCGGTCAGCTGCCAGGGGAGATCGGCATTGGCGATCAGTCCGACGGCGGCGAGGTAGGGGAGCATGGTGGCGACTTCCAGGGCGGCGGCCACGAGTGCGAGCTTCATCAGGCTCCCCGCGCTGCCGTCGCCCGCCATCGTTCTGGACCGCCAGCGCTGGATCCTGCCTGGCGTCCCGGCCCGTCGTTCGGCCCTGGCCTCCAGCCGGTAGCTCAGCGCGATGATGAGGATGCCGAGGATCAGTTGCCCGATTCGCAGCGGAACCGGTGGGACTTCGATCGCGCCCACCGCTGAAAGCGCGGCGTCCGCGCCGAGGACCAACAGTATTCCGACCCCGAAGTAGAACACCGCGACGGTCCCGAGGTAGACCGCGATCCGCCCGGCCCGCAACCGCCCCGGAGTCAGCAACAACCAGATGGGGATCAGCAGCGTGCCGAAGCTGGTGCTGTCGATGAGCGCGAGCCCGATCAACGCCGCGACGAGAGTGAAAGTCATGCAATTCCTTTCGGACCGGCAGGACTCTCATCGTCGAGCGGCTGAACTCCCACCCACATCCGACAAAAGAAGGACACCGGGTCGTACATCGACGTGCGCCTCGTAGGCTGCCTTGCCGGGGGCTCCGGCCTGTTGTGCCGTGGTGTTCAGCATGGGACAGGCCGTTGCGGGTCTTTGTTCGGTGAGGAGTTGGTTGGTGTGCATCCCGATGTGGCCGAGGCGAGGCTTCTTCTCGACTCGCTGGGTTTGGCGTTCGCGGCGGCGCTTCCCGAGACGGAGAACGCCGAGTACGGGGCGTTCGTTTCCCGCGTGGGTCGCGGGTCGATCAGGTTTCGAGTCGGCAAGCTGACACCGACCAAGGTCGGCCTGTTCGTCACGGTGTGGAGGCGTGCGGCGGATGGGTCGACGGAGCCGTTGGCGGCCGAGGACGGCGTCGATCTGCTGGTGATCACCGCCCGAGAAGAGCAGCGTTTCGGTCAGTTCGTGTTCCCGAAGGCGGCACTGGTCGAGCACGGCGTCGTTTCCGTGGCCGGTCGCGGCGGGAAGCGCGGATTTCGGGTGTATCCGCCGTGGTCCGCGACCCAGAACCGGCAAGCGATGCGGTCCCAGAAGTGGCAGTGCGACTTCTTTCTCGAACTCGACGACGGCGAAAAGGTAGATCTGCGGCGGGCCCAGCGGCTCTACGACCCGGTGTGTCCCGGTCTCGATGATCGGTCCCGCTGATAGCGGTCAGCCGAGGGCCCGGTGCGGGACGTGCCGGGTGGCGATGCGGTGCAGCAGCCGTGCCGCGGCGCGCGCGGTCCGGTTGTCGATATCCAGGCTGGGATTCAGCTCGGCCACGTCGACGACGGCCAGTTTGCCGCTCGCGGTCACCCGGTCGCAGACGGATTGGATCGTCGAAAGGGGGATCCCGAACGCCGCGGGCGCGCTGACGCCCGGCGCGACGGCGGCGGGCAGGACGTCGAGATCGATGGTCAGGTGCACCAAGTCGACTTCGGCGAGGAAGTTCTCGACGAAGGTGAGCGACGTGGTGGAGTCACAGTCGTCGTCGAGGAGGTAGCGGACGTCGAACTTCGCGGCGGTGTGGAACAGCGCGGCGGTGTTGCTCGGCTGGCTGATGCCGAGCACGGCGTAGCGCACGGCGTCGCCCTCGGCTTCGAGGATCTGCCGGAACGGGGTGCCGGAGCTGGGGACCGGATCGGCGCGGAGGTCGAAATGCGCGTCGAGATTGAGGATTCCGACACGGGTGGTCGAGGTACGCCGCGCGGATCCGGCGACGCCGAGGTAGGTGCCGTAGGCGATTTCGTGCCCGCCGCCGAGAACGATAGGGAAGTGACCGGCGTCCAGCAGGGCGCTGACGGTGGCGCCGAGGTCACGCTGGCCTTCCTCCAGCTTCTCGTCGGTCACCGCGACGGTGCCCGCGTCGAACGCGCGATGCGGTTCGGCCAGCGCCATGGGTGCGAGTGCCTGCCGCAGGGCATCGGGTCCGGCCGCCGCACCGATGCGGCCCTTGTTGCGCCGCACCCCCTCCTCGCTGGCGAAGCCGACGAACACGCAGGCGCCCGGCTCGGCGCCAGGTACGTACGGTTCGACGACCTGATGCCAGCGCAGATGCTCGGGCGTGGTGCCGTCGGTGCGGCCGGTCCAGCGGGGCGCGGGGTGCATCGTGGTGGCCTCCTCACTTCGAGTAGGCGAGCGTGCCTTCGCGCCACACTCGGCTGATCAGGGGAACACCGGGCCGGTAGGCCAGGTGCAGGTGGGTAGGTGCGTCGAGCGCCAGGGCGTCGGCGCGGGCGCCTGGAGTGAGGGCGCCGAGATCGGTGCGGCGCAGCGCCCTCGCGCCACCGGCGGTGGCGGCCCAGACGGCTTCGTCGGGAGTCATGCGCATATCGCGTACCGCGATCGCGATACAGAACGGCAGGCTGGTCGTGTAGCTGGTGCCGGGATTGCAGTCCGCGCCGAGTGCCACCGTGATCCCGGCGTCGAGCAGTGCGCGAGCGTCGGGATAGCTGCCGCGGGTGCAGAAGTCGGCGCCGGGCAGCAGAGTGGCGACGGTGTCGCTGTGGGCGAGCGCGTCGATATCGGCCGAGTTCACGTGCGTGACATGGTCGACCGACGCCGCGCCCAGCTCCACCGCCAGCTGCACACCGGGCCCCTGCCGCAGCTGGTTTCCGTGCACCCGTGGAATCAGCCCGTGCGCCACACCGGCGCTGAGCACGGCATGTGCTTGATCTCGGTCGAAAGCGCCCTGCTCACAGAACACATCGATCCATTTCGCGTGCGGCGCGCATTTCGGGATCATCTCCGCGCACGCCATGGCTACGTAGTCGTCGACGCGCCCGGCGTACTCCGGCGGCGGGACGTGCGCGGCCAACAGCGTCACCTCGTCGGTGTAGCGTCCCGCCACCTGAACGCTGCGCAATTCGTGCTCGACCGACTGCCCGTACCCGGATTTGCACTCGACGGTCGTGCTGCCCGTCCGCAGTGATTCGTCCATCAACCGCCGGACATTCGCCTCGAGCTGCTGATCGGTGGCGGCCCGGGTGGCCTCGATGGTGGTCCGGATACCGCCCGCGGCGTACTGCTGCCCGGACATCCGGGCCGCGAACTCCTCGGCCCGATCCCCCGCGAACACCAGATGCGAATGCGATTCCACGAATCCGGGTAGCACGGCGCGCCCGCCCAGCTCGTGGCCGGTATCCGCCGCGGGCGCGTCGGCGGAATCGCCGACCCACGCGACGATGCCGTCCTCGAAGACGACCGCCGCGTTCCGGCGCAGGCCGAGGACGCCGTCGCCCAAGGCGGGATCGTTGGTGACGAGCAGTCCGATGTCGGTGAGTGCGGTGGTCGGCATGGATGACTCCTAGATCCGGGTATCGACCATCTCGGTCTGCGAGGGATAGATCATCTGCGCGGGCGGGTTGTTGGTGCGCTTGGCGACGGGGTAGTAGATCGCGCCGGTGAACACGATGCCGACGATCCACGAGATATCGGCGCCGCCGAGCATGTCGGTGATGGGTCCGGTGTACATCTTCTGCGCCAGGAACGGGATCTGTGCGACGACACCCAGGGCGTAGCAGACCAGCGCGGGCACGTTCCAGGATCCATAGCGGCCCTTCGGGTCGTAGAGCGCGGGCAGGTCGATGCGTTCCTTGGAGATCAGGTAGTAGTCGATCAGGTTGATCGCGCTCCACGGGGTGAACACCATCAGCAACACGAGCACGAAGTTCTTGAAGTTGTTCAGGAAGTCCGCGCTCGCGGCGATGGCGATCAGCATCGAGACCGCGACGAAGCCGAGGATGTAGAGAGCGCGCGCGGCGGTGGAGATATGGGACCGGCCGTTGAACGCGGTGACGGTGGTCAGGATCGACATGAACCCGCCGTAGGCGTTGAGCACGTTGACCGTCAGCTTGCCGACCACGATCACCAGGTAGATCAGGAACGCGAGGACGGCGGGTCCGGCGAGTTCACCCAGGAAACCGACCTGATTGCCGAGGAAGGCATCACCCGCGACGGCGGCGACCAGCGCGCCGAAGGTCATCGACCACTGCGAGCCGATCACGCTGCCGAGGAAGGTGGACCAGAAGGTGGTGCGCTCACTGGTGCCGCGCGGCAGATAGCGGGAGTAGTCGGCGACGTACGGGCCGAAGGTCAGCTGCCAACCGGCGCCGAGGGAGATCGCGAGCAGGAAGGTGACCGTGTCGAAGCCGACGGTGCCGACGAAATCGCCCACGTTGTACTCGGCGAACAGCCGGATCGCCAGATAGGTGAAGCCGATGATGCCGATGACGGTGGCGATGCGCCCGACGATGTGGATCAAGCGATAGCCGGTGATCGCGACGAAGGCGGTGAGACCGCCGAAGATCAGAATGCCGACCGTCGGACTGTCGATGTCGAGCATCTTGTTCACGGCCTGGCCTGCCAGCACGGTCCCGGTCGCGGCGAATCCGAGGTACATGAGGATCACCATGATCAGTGGCACCACCGCGCCTTTGACGCCGAACTGGGCGCGACTGGAGATCATCTGCGGCAGCCCCATACGCGGACCCTGGGCCGAATGCAGCGCCATCACCGCGCCGCCGACGACGTTGCCGATGAGCAGACCGAGGATCGCCCAGAGCGCGTCGGCACCGAACACCACCGCGAGTGCGCCGTCGACGATGGCGGTGATCTGCATGTTCGCCCCGAACCACAGGGTGAACTGACTGCGCGGGGTGCCGTGGCGTTCGTCGTCGGGCACGACGTCGATGGTGCGACGTTCGAGGGTGAGGAGATCCTCTTGGTTGCCGTCGTTCTTCATTGGCGGGCCTGGCTTTCTGCAGTGAATCCGGCGTATATACAAGCTGTCAAGAGTTCATCGGAATGCGCACGCCGCGCTCGCGGGCCACCTCGGCGGCATGGTCGTAGCCGGCGTCGACATGCCGGATGACGCCCATGCCCGGGTCGTTGGTGAGTACGCGCTCCAGCTTCTGGGCGGCCAGTTCGGTGCCGTCGGCGATGCACACCTGCCCGGCGTGGATGGAGCGGCCCATGCCGACGCCGCCACCGTGGTGGATCGACACCCACGAGGCGCCGGAGGCGGTGTTGACCAGGGCATTGAGCAGCGGCCAGTCGGCAATGGCGTCGGAGCCGTCGGCCATCGCCTCGGTTTCCCGATACGGCGAGGCCACCGAGCCGGAATCGAGGTGATCGCGGCCGATGGCGATGGGCGCGGAGAGCTCGCCCGAGGCGACCATCTCGTTGAACTTCAGCCCGGCACGGTGTCGTTCGCCGTAACCGAGCCAGCAGATCCGCGCGGGCAGACCCTCGAACTTCACCTTCTCGCCTGCCAGCTCGATCCACCGCCGGAGGTGCTCGTTCTCCGGGAACAGCTCTAGGATCGCCCGGTCGGTGGCGGCGATGTCTTTCGGGTCGCCGGACAGCGCGGCCCAGCGGAACGGGCCGAGCCCCTCCTCGAACAGCGGCCGGATGTAGGCCGGGACGAATCCGGGGAACTCGAAAGCGCGGTCGTAGCCGCCCTTTCGGGCCTCGTCGCGGATGGAGTTGCCGTAGTCGAAGACCTCCGCGCCCTTGTCCATGAAGCCGACCATGGCTTCGACGTGCTTGGCCATCGATGCCTGCGACTCCGTGGTGAACCAGGCCGGATCCTTGTCGGCGAGGGTGTGCCAGTCCTCGAGCGCGACGCCGATCGGCAGGTAGGACAGCGGGTCGTGTGCCGAGGTCTGATCGGTGACGATGTCGATCGGCGCTGCCATGGCCAGCAGCTGTGGGAAGACCTCGGCGGCATTGCCGAGCACGCCGATGGACAGCGGCCTGCGCTCGTCGCGGGCGCGGATCGCCAGGTCGAGCGCCTCCTGCACCGTCTCGGCCTTGGTGTCGAGATAACCGTGATCGATGCGGCGGTCGATGCGCGCCGGGTCGCATTCCACGCAGATCGCCACGCCCTCGTTCATCGTCACCGCCAGCGGCTGGGCGCCGCCCATGCCGCCGAGGCCCGCGGTGAGCGTGATGGTGCCCGCCAGGGATCCGCCGAATCGCTTGCGCGCCACCGCGCCGAAGGTTTCGTAGGTTCCCTGCAGGATGCCCTGGCTACCGATGTAGATCCAGGAACCGGCGGTCATCTGGCCGTACATGATCAGGCCGAGCTGCTCCAGCTTGCGGAACTCTTCCCAGTTGGCCCAATCGCCGACGAGGTTGGAGTTCGCCAGCAGAACGCGGGGCGCCCACTCGTGGGTGCGGAAGACGCCGACCGGCTTGCCCGACTGGACCAGCAGCGTCTCATCGGATTTCAGGGTCTTCAGTGTGCGCACGATCGCGTCGAACGCGGCCCAGCTGCGCGCGGCCCGGCCGGTGCCGCCGTAGACGAGGAGATCGTCGGGGCGTTCGGCGACTTCGGGGTCGAGGTTGTTCATCAGCATCCGCAGCGCGCCTTCTTGCTGCCAGCCGAGGGTGCTCAGTTCGGTGCCGCGGTCCGCGGAGACGGGACGTGGGCCAGGTTCGGGCGTGGATGCGTCGGTCATGTTCTCTCCTCTGACGGGTGTGCGCGGGGTCACTCAATGGGTGTATAGTCCTGTATATACAACCACCTGTCAAGCGTGCTCGGAGGTCTTCCACTTGCTCGCGCCACTACGCATCGGCCACTACGGGAAGCTATGAGCGACATGTCGATCCGAACAGCGCGCGGCGCGAGCGTCCCGCGTCGGACGCGGTCGAGCCGCGCCCTGGAACGAGTGGTCGAAGCGAACGCAGCGCCGCTGGCGTGTGGGAGGGTGTTCGGCGACGCCGAGTGCGGTGCCGACCGCGGCGTGGCCCGACCGGTCCGTCCGCGACGTATCCTCGGGGCGATATCGGAATCGGGCGACCGAGACTCGGCGGCGCTGTCGGTCGTCGCCCGGCGGCTACGGGTGTCGGCGCGGAGCGTGTCGGTGCGAAGCCCCGTGAGGCAAGGGAACGGATGTCGGTGGTGGCGATCGAAATAGTCGACGCGGACCTGGCCGCGCTCTACGACGGACTCGGTACCGAGTTCGCCGCGTACGAGCGCGTCAAGCAGCTGATCGCTTCGCAGATCAAGGGCGGCCGGTGGCGGCCGGGCGATCAGATCCCCTCCGAGAACCAACTCGTCAACGCGTTGGGCCTGTCCCGGATGACCATCAACCGGGCTCTGCGCGACCTCACCGCCGACGGCGTGCTGAACCGGGTGATGGGCGTCGGCACCTTCGTGGCGCAGGCCAAAACGGCCTCACCGCTGTTCGAGGTGAAGAACATCGCCGACGAGATCCAGCAGCGCGGGCATCGGCACCGCACCGAGGTGGTGTTCGTCCGGGCCGAAGACGTCGAGATGGGTCACCCGGTGCTGGGTAACGCACTGGGCGGCAAGGTGTTCCATTCGCTGATCGTGCATTTCGAGGACGACGTGCCGATTCAGGTGGAGGACCGCTACGTCAACCCGGCCGAGGCGCCGGAGTATCTCCAGCAGGATTTCACCACGCTGACCCCGAACACCTATCTCAGCAAGGTGGCCCCGCTGGAGCGTGGTGAGCACGTCGTCGAGGCGGTCCTGGCCAGCGCCGAGGAATGCAGATTGCTCGGTATCCCACGCTCGGAACCGTGCCTGTTGATCCGGCGGCGTACCTGGTCGTCGACCGGCCTGGTCAGCGCGGCCCGACTGATCCACCCGGGTTCGCGGAACCGGCTCGAGGGCAGTTTCGGCAGCTCTCCGATCTGACGCACCCGCGCGACGGCAGGAGTGTCGCCGTACCTCGGCCTGATTCCGGAACTGGCGGCTACGTCCGAGCTCGAATTCCCATCCATCCCAATGGCAATTGGAGACGCCGTGCTCGAATCTCCGCCACCATTTCCGCGTAGCCCTCTCGGGCTTCGCTCAGGTGACACCATGCCTCGTGGCGCGTTTCGCCATCCGCCGAATGCAGCACTGTCCACCACGTCTCCGCATACAGCTTGGCGATGTGGCTCAACACCTCGCCCAGCGAATGCGTGTGCTTGCGTGCGCCTTTCGTACGTGGAAGGTTGCGCGCCGCCCACGAATCGATCTCGCGCACGACTCGGTCGATCCTTAAGCGAAGCCGTTCACGAGCAACCGCTTTGTACTGCGGCATCGGGGCGATTTGTGCGGGTATCAGTTCGGCATGCATATCGCCGAGCTCTCGTACCCATTCCACGAGAGGCAGGCTGCCGGTACGGCATCCGGAGATGGCCTGAAGTAGATGCGCGGGTTCCAACAACGGGACTGTCCTGATTCGGTCCATTGTGGGTGTCGATCCGTTCGAATACATCACGTTCTGCCTGTAACTGAGAGACGAGTTGTTCGATCCACCTTCGGATTTCATTCGGACTTGGCGTTGCGCACACGGCAAGCGAGGTATCCCGCCCCGACGGCCACCGCCCAGACGGCGCCGACCGCGACGGCGGTGCGCCCGCTGCCGGTGAACAACAGCAGAACGACGACGAGAACGAGAAGTCCGAGCGCGAACCAAGTGGTCACCGGCGCGGCGGGCAGCCGGTAGTCGCTGGCGGGCAGTGCGCCGGCCCTGACGCGGGCGCGGTAGATCATGTGGCAGACGAGAATGATTCCCCAGACGAAGATGATGCCGACGGTGGAGACCGAGGTGATGTAGGCGAACGCCCTGTCGGGGGAGATGGCGTTGACGATTACGCCCAGAACCATGACACCGGCGGAAAGGCAGATTCCGGCGAAGGGCACCGAGCGGGAGTTGAGTGCGCCGACCGCGGCCGGTGCTTCCCCGCGCAGCGACAGGCTGCGAAGCATCCGTCCCGTGGAGTAGATGCCCGAGTTGCACGACGACAGTGCGGCGGTGAGCAGGACGAAGTTGACAATGCCTGCCGCGGCGGGGATTCCGATCTGCTCGAAGACTTCGACGAACGGACTTCTTCCCGCGTGGAACGTTCGCCAACTGGCAACAGACATGATCACCAACAGCGAACCGATGTAGAACAGGCCTATGCGAATCGGCAGAGTGTTGATCGCTTTCCGCAGCGTCTTCTTCGGGTCGCGGGCCTCGCCGGCGGTCACACCGACGAGTTCGACGCCGACGTAGGCGAACAGCACGATCTGCAATGTCATCAAAGACGGTCCGAAGCCCTGGGGGAACACTCCGCCGTCGTCCCATAGATTGGTAACGGACGGCTGCGCGGCGTGGCCGAATCCTATTGTCAGAACTCCGATCCCGATCAGGATCATGCCGAGGATCGCGGTGATCTTGACCGCGGAGAACCAGAACTCGGCCTCCCCGAACAGCCGTACCGAGATCATGTTCGCACCGAACAGCGCCGTCAACACAACCAGCGCGGTGATCCACGGTTCGATGTCGAACCAGTACTCGACGTACTTGCCCGCGACGGTGATCTCGGCCATGCAGGTGCTCACCCACACCGCCCAATAGGTCCAACCGGTGGCGAACCCGGCGAAACGGCCGAGGAACTCGTTGGCGTACTCCGCGAAACTGCCGGACACCGGCCGGTACGTCAGCAACTCCCCAAGCGCGCGCATCACGACGAAGACGGCCACTCCCGCAACGAGATACGACAGAATCAACGCGGGCCCCGCCTGCTCGATCGCTCCGGCCGAACCGTAGAACAGACCGGTGCCGATCGCCCCACCGATCGCGATCATCTGTATCGTCCGCGGAGTCAAACCGCGGGCGTATCCCTCCGACTCGCTGGTCGCCGGTGCCGGCCGCGCACTCCTCTTCGTCTGATTCTGCTGATCGGGAATCGTCATACATCTCCTTCGGCGCCCGCGGCCGCGGTCAGGGCGGGGGTCTCTCCGCTACGCGGCATGCGTCGTCGTCTGGATTTTCAGATTGATTCGTGGGGCGGTGTCGAGGGGTGGTGACAGCGCCGCGGCCGATCGACGTGATGTGCATCACCAGTAGGCCGGCACCTAGTATCGAATATTCCTCAGCGCTATCGATATTGTGTTGCAGATAATTCTGATATTGGCTGTCCACTGCGCGAGATGTTCCAGCTGGGCGCTGAATCACGGCCTGGTGTCGTGGAATCTTCGGTATTGAGCGGTAGTGCCGCTCGTTCGGAGGCGTTGGATCCAGCCCAGTGCTGGGTCTGAGCGCCTGTGGATCGACGAGGGCGCTGCATCGGGTGCCGAGCTTGCTCATGTCCGATAACCCTGGCTCATCGCCCCCTGTCCGCCATGGCTTGGAGGGTCCCGGCCGCCACTACGACACGTCGCGGTCTCCGCACTAGGAGAGCCCTGGCTCGGTTTGTCTCGGCATGCTCGCGCAATACGATTGGCGGGAAGGGATCGACGAGATCCGGAAGGTTTCGCAGCGGCTCGGATCGCGGCCACGCGCCACGGCGGGACCGACCGCGCGCGGCCTGGAGCCACCCCGTTTGACCAGCGGATTAGCTCTCCAGACATACACTGTTGTAATCTCTTCAAGCGCCCCAAGCGGGCGCACCACGGGCTGTGGCGCAGTTTGGTAGCGCACTTGACTGGGGGTCAAGTGGTCGCAGGTTCAAATCCTGTCAGCCCGACATAGAAAACCCCTTCCGACCAGGTCGGAAGGGGTTTTCTCGTTCTCGGCCGGACGTCGGAATTCGAGCGTTTCTCACAAAAATCTCACGTTTTCGGCTCCCGCGACCCCCGCGCCCAGGCCTCGAGCACGTCCCGGTTGTCGGGCACCGTTTCGGGGATGTCGATGTAGTGGGTCTTGGCCACCTCCCGGGTGTTGCCCAGCTGGCGCGCGGCACGCTCGGGGTCGTCGTAGGCGTGATCGACCGCGGTCGCCACGCCCTTGCGGAAGGTTCGCGGAGTGACCCAGGCGAAGCTCTCCCCACGCGCTGCCCGCCAGATGCGTCCGAAGTTGTTCGGGTTGCGCACCGAGCCGTTGCGCGCCGGGAACAACAACCCCATCGGGTTGGGCCGGGCGGTGACCTCGAGGTCCTTGATCGCCTCCCGGACCGCCTCGACGGTGTGCTCGGGCAGCAGGATGCGCCGCCACCCGTTGTCGGTTTTGGGAGCTGGTTTGCGTACCCATCCTCCGGAGCCCTCGCCTTTGACCTCGACGAGGGTGCCGGTTACATCGAGGTAGGGATCGCTGGCGTCGAGATCGATGTCGTCGAGCAGCAGGGCGAACACCTCGTGTGGACGCATCCCGGTCCCGGTGATCACATCGACCACCCACACCACCGTCCAATCCCGCGCCGGCCCACTGACGTAGCCGGGGGTGCCGGGGATGGCCTCTCCGCGCGCCCACGCACGCACCTGCGCCCGGAACGCTGGGAGCGCGCCGTGGTCTTGCACCTTGCCTCGCGCCGTGACGCGGCGGCGGGTGAATCCGCCGACCCCGTCGATCGGGTTGGTGTCGATCACCCCGTGGCGGACCGCGATCTGCATCATGGCGCGCAGGATGATCTTGTGTTGCTTGGCTTTGCGTCGCAATCCCAGCGAGACGAGGTGTTTGAGGTGGCGGTCGAGCTCACTGGCGGTGGCCTGCCAGATCTGCAGCCGACCCAGCGAGTTCTCGATCTTGATCGTCTTCCGGCTGGCACGCCGGTCTTTCGAGACATAGATCTCGCGCCGGTAATCCTCCACATTGCCTGCGGCGTAGGCGTCGTCACCGGCCAGCTCGCGCAGCAACTCGGCCGCCAGATCGATCAGCTTGGTAGTGCGCGTGATTCGTCCCTGGCCGAGCTGGTCTCGATAGTCGCGCATCGCCTCGGCCAACCGGTTTCGGGCATCGTCGGCACTCGAGCCGATCCGTTCGATCTGATGCGCCCCACCTGCGCCGTAGTACCGCACGGTTGTCCGCCAGCGTCCGTTGGCCTGCTTCTTCGGCTTGGTCGGCACCCCGAAGGTACCCACCGGCTTCGGTAGCCGTCCTCCCACGTGCCTCCCTTCCGAATCATCTCGATTGCCGCCAGTTCGCCCCGATCGATGACCGCCCGGCGTCGCGTCGTGCTTCGGTCTCAGTGGTCAGGGAGCTGCGCCCGGCGAAGATGCTTCAGTGCGCCGGTCAGCGTGCAGCGACCATCCAACTGGCCGCAAGAGCCAAATAGTTGCTAGAAGATTGCTGTCAGTGTTAGTGGCATCCGCCGCCGCAGCTGCTGGTTCCAGCGCTAGGCGGTCACGAACTGCTGCGACCGCCGCCTCCGCGCTCCACCTGTTGCTGCTCCCAGGCGAGCAAGTCGCTGAGCCGGTAGCGGCGGTACCTGCCCATCCGCGCATAGCGTGGGCCGCGACCACCCGCGGCCCACGCCGCCAGCGTCTTCACCGGAATCTGCAGGCGGCGCGCAACCTCGTGCGTACTGAGCCAGATCTCGTCCAACCCGCTGGTATCGGCACCTAACGTGGGCTCGGTCGATGCGAAACCACCCGAGGATCGAGCCGGTTTCGGCGTCGGCTTACCACGCATGAGAGAACGCTTCGAACGAAAGTCCTGGGAGACAATAGATCCGGCGGCCGCGCACCTCGGCGATGATCGGAAAGCGATTGCGCCTCGAAGGACTACGAAGCGGGCGAAGCAGTGCCGCAACGGTGTCCCGATCGGGAATGCATGGCGCAACGGCGAGCGTCGCGTCGCGCGGGCAACACTGCGAGTGCCCTACTCGCGCTCTGCTGTGTGAAACCTTGGCCCTGCCGGGCGCTTTCGAGTACAGCACAGCACAGCAGATCAGTTTCGAACTCGAATTCGGCATGACGAACTCCTCACGGGCCCGTCTGCCTGATTCCCAACCGCGAGCCTACCAGCGCGCGGACCATCCAGCTCCCCTCGGAGCGAGACCGACTCCACGCCAACGCATTGCCAGCCCCAGCATCGAGGCGACACCGCCACCAAGAATCGGAACTGGAGGATCGGCACATCGGAACGCACCTTCCGCCGCAGCCGATTCGTGTCGGACCGCACCCGCTCACTCTCGGCCCCGCTCCGGTCACAGCGGCCCGAGAACGCTGTGGCGCTCCCGGGACCGACGGGGAAGTGGCCCGTCCTCCATCTCGACTGGTCGAGGACAGGCTCGTCTCTCCATGTAGTCCACGTTCAGGATGTGGCCTTCGGCGTCGTCGGCTGGCCCGCGCCGATATAGGTCATATCGCCCCGCCGACCACTCGAGCGCCACGGGGAGCTGCGGCTGAGTCCCGCGCCCCTGGCTCGACGCTCCTGCTCTGCCGAGCAGGTCGTCAACGACACGGATCGGCACATGAGCAGAACGCCGCGTTGGTTGGGTCGGCGGTTCAGTAGTTCGCGGTGGCTGGGGTCGATGCCGACTTGCCGACGGATACGTGCCGGGAGGTGGAGTGGCTAGCCGCCCATGAGGCTGCATTGACGCGGACGATGACGCCCTCGCTGTGGCGGCGCATGTCCAGGCGGGTCGCAGGCTCCCAGTCCGCGGTGTGCACAACGGTTTTCGCCATAACGCGCCATTGATGTCGACACGTCGGATGCCGCGATGGTGGTCACCAGGCGAGAATGGCGTCACCACCGCTCGCTGCGGTGTGCGCGGATGGTCTCCGAACGACGAAAAGACACCTATGGCAGCGCAAATTCGCTACGAAAAGGAGTCCTTACATCTGTAAGAGTCCACGGCGCGCTGCACGCTTGCAACGCGAATGTGTTCATGTCGAGCGAGATTACACCTCGTTTATCTCCTGAGGTGACAGCGTGGTCCATGGCCCGCGTCTGCAGGTCGCATATTCATGCCCTGGCGAGCTCGCATCGCCGGTACGGGCAGCCCGCAAATCCCATTCCACCAATATGATTCCGAGGATAATGCGAGGCAGTTCGGTGGCATCGTGCCGCGAACCCTGCGAAGGTTGCGGGGGTTGGTCTAGGTAGCCGCCTAGGCTTCCTAGCGCACGGTTGCCAAGTGGTGATGGGGTGGTTGTTCTGGGTTGTGTGTTCGGGTCGGAACCTGGGGTGCGGCTGAAGTTCCAGGAGGGTTCCGAACTGGCGATGTGGGCAGATCTCGTCGGCGAGTTGTCTTTGACGTATCGGTGTACTGTCTCGCGGAGCATAACTGCAGCTCATGCAGGGCAGCGCCGGACCTCCGGGTCCGGCGAGAATCTCAACGCCGAGGGCATCCCCGAGGTGAGCGCCTACGGGCGCGCAGCGCCGGACCTCCGGGTCCGGCGAGAATCTCAACGACGCCACGGACCTCGAGAACTACATCAAGTCCAGGCAGCGCCGGACCTCCGGGTCCGGCGAGAATCTCAACACTCGTTGTCGTCGGCGCTGACGCTCGGTCGGATCGCAGCGCCGGACCTCCGGGTCCGGCGAGAATCTCAACGACACCGAGTATCGCGACGCGGAGATCCCGGCGGAGGCAGCGCCGGACCTCCGGGTCCGGCGAGAATCTCAACAACCTGCGCAACGCGGGCCTGTCCGAGGACGAGGCAGCGCCGGACCTCCGGGTCCGGCGAGAATCTCAACGTGGACGGTCCCGCAGCTGCAGGCGTACGCGAAGGGCAGCGCCGGACCTCCGGGTCCGGCGAGAATCTCAACACCGTCGGCTCGCCGCGTTCGCCATCGACCACGGCGGCAGCGCCGGACCTCCGGGTCCGGCGAGAATCTCAACTTCGAGCGGCCCGACCTCACGGACCCCCGCGAGCGCAGCGCCGGACCTCCGGGTCCGGCGAGAATCTCAACTGGAAGGTCATCGCCACCTTGGAAAAAGACACCAAGGCAGCGCCGGACCTCCGGGTCCGGCGAGAATCTCAACACCGGCGAGAACGTCAGATCGTATCCAGCGACGGTCGCAGCGCCGGACCTCCGGGTCCGGCGAGAATCTCAACGCGTAGCCGTCGGGCAGGCGGATCTCCTCGGTCACGCAGCGCCGGACCTCCGGGTCCGGCGAGAATCTCAACATCGGCAGCGTGTTCGACACGATGGCGCTCGCACGCAGCGCCGGACCTCCGGGTCCGGCGAGAATCTCAACTTCGGACGAGCCAACGGAGCCAGCGGCCGCATGTCGCAGCGCCGGACCTCCGGATCCGGCGAGAATCTCAACAAGAACTTCCACGAGATGGCGACGCCGATCATGGAGCAGCGCCGGACCTCCGGGTCCGGCGAGAATCTCAACTCACCCAAGGGTTTGTCGCAGTAGACGCAGGCGAGGCAGCGCCGGACCTCCGGGTCCGGCGAGAATCTCAACGGCCATCTGGATCCGTGACGGCCGTGAGCCGCGGCGCAGCGCCGGACCTCCGGGTCCGGCGAGAATCTCAACAACGGGAGCATGCAGGTTCCCGATCCAGTCTCGGGGCAGCGCCGGACCTCCGGGTCCGGCGAGAATCTCAACACCCGTGCCGCACGCCAAGTCTCGTCGTCGATCCGCGCAGCGCCGGACCTACGGGTCCGGCGAGAATCTCAACTCCGGCCAGCATGGCGGCGATGAACCGCGGAATGAGCAGCGCCGGACCTCCGGGTCCGGCGAGAATCTCAACGATCTGGTTCCCGCGCGCGGGCAGACTGCGGACGGTGCAGCGCCGGACCTCCGGGTCCGGCGAGAATCTCAAATCGCAACGGAATCCGTCCGAAGCCTCCCCGCCGCGCCCGGGGTAATCGTTTGGCGACTACCCCGGACCACGCTTCGCAGAACCCCGTCGGCTACTGCGGTCTTCCGGAGAAGACCGAGTTCTGCAGACGCTCTTGCGGTTACGGCTGCGTCGAGATCAGCACGCGCGATTTCCTGCCCGGTCAGTACGTGCGCGCCATCCAGGACCGCGTCCGCCGGATGTTTGCCGGATCGGCGCTTGAGTTCATTCGCTGGGTAGACCGGATGGGCGCCGAGCACGGTGTTCCGGTCCTGCCCGTGCGCAATCCCGCTGCCCGATAACCGCTTCGTCTCGTCGCTGGAACCCTACGACCAGCCGCTGAGCAACCCGGCGGCCAGGGTGGCGAGCTCGCAGAGCCCGTGCGGAGCGAATAATGATGAGCGACAACAACTCCTACGGCCAGATGGTCTGCTGGCCGGCCTGCATGCCCTGCTCCGGCTGCGACTGCCAACACGTCGACCTCCCGTCGGGCAGGATGTCCGAGGGCGGAAGAACCGAGATCCGCACCTGCCCGGACTGTGGCACGCAGATCGCTACAGTGCCGCGGTTGACCTGCCGCAACCGACTGGCTCACCTGACCGAACCCGGGCGTCGAATCCAGAGATCCCGCTGCCGCTTTCAGCGACAGCGAACCCTTGTTGTGCACCGACCGGCGCCGAAGGGGTGGTGGGCTACACCAGTTCGGGTGCTCCGCGGCGGATGCGGTTGAGTGCGTCGTCGGCGCGGGTCGATTGCAGCGATTTCAGGATCGGCACCGCGGTGGTCCAGGCGTCCGTTGCTCCGGCGTGGTCACCGTATTCCCAGCGCGCGACACCGACGTCGGCGATGGTTCGACCCCAGACCCGCCGGTGCTGGGCGGGGTCCCAGTACGAGGCGGCTTGGAGGTGGTGGGTCTCGGCTTCGCGCCATTCACCGAGGGCGCGGAAGGCTTTCGCTGTCTGGTTGTGCGTGGTGGCTTTGTCACCGCACCACCACGCGCACCAGGAGGGAGCCGCGGACACCTGGTCGGTGTGGATTCCGGGTTCGGTCGCGACGAGAGCGGCACGGGCATCGGCATGGCGGCCGGTTTCGGCGTGGCAGCGTGCGAGCGCCACGGTGAACCCGGCCTCGGTGGCGATGTCGACCTTGCCGCGTGCGCGGCGGAGGGCTTCTTCGGCCAGGTCGACACAGAACCGGCGTTGTCCGAGGTCGGCGCCTTGGAGTGCGAGGATCCGGAACACCCATCCGTCGTGGCCGGGTATCCCGGATTCGGTGGCTAGGTCCAGCGCGGTCAGGTAGTAGCGTTGCGCCAGCCCGTGGTGGGCGGCGTCGTGGGTTTTGAATCCGGCGAGGTAGGCGAGCTCGGCCGCAGCGGAGAACGCCTGCGCGCGTACAACCGTTGTCGAGTGGCGGGCGCGGAGCATGTCGGCGACGTCGGTGGCCAGCAGTTCGGCGACCGCGGTACGGCCGACACCGCCTCCGCGGTGTTCATCCAGGCGCGCGAACGCATCGATGACCTGCCGCAGCGCTTGGACCTCGCCGATGCCGACCATGCGGGAGCGGTCGGTGGCGACGAGGCGCTGGACCGGTTCGCCTGGCAGCGCCAGGGCGCTGGCGCTGGTCGCGGCGGAGTAGGCGGCGCGGCGTAGGAACGAGCGTCTGTCCACGTCATTCCTCCCAAGAGCGGTCATCGAGGTTACCGGGTCGATCGCAGGTCCGAACAGTCGTTGGTAGCAGGAGATCACATCGGCGTTCGGAGTGCGGCGACCGGTCTCGAAATGCCCCAACGCGGCCTTACTCCACGAGGTCCGGGCCGCCACCGCATCCAGAGACATTCCCGCCGCTTCCCGTGCTGCTGGCAGCCGCGCACCGACCATCGCCGGGTCCGGTGTCGCCATCTTCCGACGGCGTCAGCCTCGCGGTCGTCCACGGCGTGGTACTGCAGCGAGGGCGACCGAGGCGGCCGAAATGGCCTGACGTTTTGGAGCTTTTCGGAGGCTTGACCTCGTCATCGAGGTGGCGCAAAGCCTTCAGGCCATCGGGTTTCAGAGTTGTACGAAATCCCGGTCAGGTTCGCCCCGGTGAGGTTCGCGCCGGTCAGGTTCGCACCATCCAGTGCCGCCCCGGTGAGATTCGCCCCGGTGAGGTTCGCGTTGGTCAGCGTCGCGCGGAACAAATCCGCGCCGATCAGGCTCGCCCCAGTCAGGTTCGCGCTGCTCAGGTCCGCAAGAATCAGATCTGCGTCGTTCAGGTCCGTGTCTCTCAGACTCGCCCGGTGCACGTTTGCCTCGCCGAGGTCCGCCCCGCTTAGTTTCGCCCTTGCCAGGCTCGCAACGTGCAGGTTCGCGCTATTCAGCTTCGCACCGGTCAGATCTGCACCAAGCAGATACGCACCAGTCAGGTCTGCGCCATTGACGGTCGCCCCGGTCAGGTTGGCGTCGAACAGGTAGGCGCCCTTCAAGTTCGCATAGGACAGGATCGCCTCGTTCATGTTCGCGTTGCGCAGATGCGCGTCATTCAAGTCCGCATGGGAGAAGTTGGCTCGGTACAACTGCGCACGAGTTAGGTTCGCATGAGCTAAGTTCGCGCCGCTCAGGGTCACGAGGGCCAGGTCCGCCTGGTACAGACCAGCGCGAGTGAGGCAGGTTTCGTGAAGTTCTGGCTTGTCCTCGACACGCTCGAAATTCGTGCCCCGGCGGCTGATGACGGTCAGCGCAGCTTCGATATCCACTGGCCTCGCAGCAGGTGGAGTTGGGCAGTCGGTTGCGGGTGCCTGGGTGCGTACGAATGCCGCAATGACTGCGAACACAGTCGCGTGATCGTTCCGGGAGTCCTTGGCGAGGCGTTCGAGCAGGTAGATACCCGAGAGCCGGACGTTGATCTTGTCCGAGGCCAGCTGCTCGGCGGCCAGGCGGAAGCGATCGGTGACCGCAGTCTGCTGTGAGAGTCCGTACTGATTGTTGGTTGCCCGCAGGGACTGGTTGGTGAAGTAGAGAGCACCCACGGTGCCAGCCGCCACGACGACGGTGGCGATGGTGGTCATGGCGGCACCGAGTTTGGGCCATCCCGGCCAGTGCAGAAACCGGCCCACCCGTGACGCAGTAGACGGGGGCGGATCCACTGGCTCTGTCGGTGGAGCGGCAGAGGCAGCTGGACGCAGCGACCGGCCGCGACCGGCCACCGGAGCTCGCCGCGCGGAAGGACTTCCACCCGTTGTCATTCCCGGTCTCCTGTCGCGCGAGGTGTGCCGCCAAGGTACCCGTTATCCAGCGACGAGTCAGGGTTCTCGGAGGTATCCCTAGCCCTGGCGCTGACACTCGCCGAGGGCCACCAGCACGACATCGTCCGCAAGACCGCGACGCTCCCGCGCACCGCGGCCAAAATGGCCGGCACCGCAGCGGGGTCGACGACGACAAGCGCCTGCGATCCTGGCCCGTCATGCCGAAGCGCAGTCGTCGCGCGAGATCCATTGCTATTGCGGCGTCGAGGTCAGCTCGCGGCCGTCCGCGGCGTGGTGATTGCCGGGAGATCCCGACCTCGCGGTCTTACTGCGCCGCTCGGCACGAGCGAATACGTTGTCGGCCATGACCTTGCCTGAGATCGTGCTCACCGAATACACGCCGAGCGACCTGCCCACATTGCAACAGTGGTGGAAAGACAAGGATGTGTTGGAGTACGTCCACGAACTGGAGCACCAGTTGGAAGGCGATACGCCGGGCTCCAAGGTGGGCGCTGGCAAGTACATCGCCCGGCGGAATGTGCGCTTCATGGTGCGCGATGCGGTCACCGGTGCGGCGGTCGGGTTCATCTGCGTACAGGTGACCGGCGCGAGTTGGACTGAACGGGAAGGCGAGCCGGTGATGCCGCCTTTCCACGGCGGCGTGAACATCGTCATCGATCCCCTGCGACAGCACGGCGGCATCGGACCGGCCGCACTCAAAGCCCTCTTTGACCATCCGAAGCTTGAGAATCTGGTGACGCTGGGCGGGGCCGTCGACGCCGCGAACAAGGCGAGCCTTGGGATGCTGCGCAAACTCGGCTATGTGCCGTCCGGTCCTGCTGTGAAGGGCATGGTTCCGTTCACGGTCCCCGGCCCAGCGGCGCGGCGTTCATCCACCGTTTCCGACCACCGATGAGTTCCGGCGAGAATCTCAACGGTGCCTTGTACATCGGCACCGATATCCCGGGGTGTGCAGCGCCGGACCTTCGGTATCGGCGAGAATCTGAACATCCAGATGGTTGGCGACCTCATCGCCACGGCGGTGGCAGCGCCGGACCTCCGGGTTCGGCGCGAATCTCAATTCGGTCTTCGGCCGTACCAGCGCGGTCCCGCGGCAGCAGCGCCGGACTTTTGGGTCCGGCGAGAATCTCAACAAGCCCGACGGCTGTACGCCCCCACTACGGCGGCGCGCGCCGGACTCTCGGGTTCGGCAAGAAGCTCAACATGGACTGAGCGAAGTCGACCATGCTGGTCTTCAGGCAGCGCCGCACCTCAGGGGTCAGCGCGAATCTCAACAGCTGTGCCACAGTGGATCTCCGAGCATTACACGGCAGCGCTGGACTTCCGGGTCCGGCGAGAGTCTCAACAGGTAGGCCTCGTCGCCGGGGTACTTCCCGCCAAAGGCAGCGCCGGATCTCAGGGTCTGGCGAGAATCTCAACGTCATCGTGATCGATGCGATCTTCGGCACCGTCAAGCAGCGCCGGACCTCCGGGTCCGCGAGAATCTCAACCTCTTGTGGGTTTCCTGACCGGTCCACGCGATCGAGCAGCGCCGTCTCCTGGGTCGGCGAGAACCTCAACCCGGCCGCGGAGAGCGAAGCCGCTGAACGGTATACAGCGCCGGATTCCCGGGTCTGGAGAGAATCCAGACTGCGACACCCGCTCAAGGCTAGGTCCGGCTCGGCGCGCTGGAGGTGGGGTCTGGTGAGCAACTTGACCGCGCCGAAGTGAGATAGTGACCCACCTGTGGTTCAGCGCAAGTCCGTCGTGTAAGCCAAGACCTTCAGCAATTTCGGTACTTCCCGTATCAGGCTGCACCGCAGCCAGCACGAACCGCCGTCGCAGGTACAGATCCTCAGCGTGTCGCCGAGGTTATTGAGCAGTAGGCGATTCCAGGCACGGATCCGAGGCCAACGGCGGCAGCTGATGAGCCGGAGTCGACGTAATCGCAGAGAGTTTGTCAGACCTGTGGCGTAGGGTCGCTGCGTCGTTGAGCTCTTCGGTTCGGCAGGGGTGGTATGGCGGAATTTTGGGCGCACAGCAAGAACTTTCAGCAGCGCCGTCATGAGCTGGGGGTGCATCTGCGTGGTACCGCGGGGCGTGCTCGGGCATTCGCTGAGGTATTCGGTGCGGGTGCGCTCGCGTTCTATTTGGGCTTGGTTCATGACGTAGGGAAGGCGACTCGTGCGTGGCAGGTGGGATTGCTGCGTGCCGAGGCGACGAACTCTCGGGTCCTTGGCGTCGATGGGCGGGGAATCGATCACAAGCGGGCGGGGACATGGCTTGCCGCGCGGCAAGCGAAGCTGGGTGTGTTCGCGATGGTCGTGTGGGGTCATCACGGCGGGCTGCGGGATAAGCAGGTGTTGAAAGATGCAGTGACACAAGCTGAACGGTCGAATTCGGCTGCGATGAAAGAGGCTGTCGGGAATGTTGTTGCTCTCGTTCCAGAGATCGAGGGTGTACTGCCGGTGGTCCTTCCGGACTGGTTGACTCGCGACGCTGATGGCGAGGCCGTGGAGTTGATGGTGCGTATGGTCTTCAGCGCGGTCGTCGACGCCGATGTTATCGACACCCGCGAGCATCGAACTGGTCAGGCGCCGGTGGAGGTGCAGCCGTTGTCGTCGCTGGTGGAGTCGTTCGAAGCGAATCGTAGTCGCTATCTAGCCGAGCAGCTCCGGCAATGGGGATCGTCGCCGGTTGATGAGGTTCGGGCACGGGTGTATGCGCAGGCGGTGGCGGCCGGGTCAGGGGCGGGGGAGCCGGGGATCTACCCCTTCGCGGCGCCCACCGGTGCAGGTAAGACGATCGCGGCGGCTGGTTTCGGCGTGTACCACGCGCGACGACGTGGTCTGCGGCGGATGATCGTCGCGGTCCCGCTCACGTCGATCACCGAGCAGAACGCGAAGGTCTATCGGAGCTTGTTCGGCGCGGAGAATGTGCTTGAACACCACTCGAGCGTGGACGTCGACGGTATGGCCGATGATCGGCGACGACAGCATCGTCTGGCGGTCGAGAATTGGGACGCTCCCGTGGTGGTGACCACAACGGTGCAGTTGTTCGAGTCTCTGTTCGACTGCCGTCCGGCGGCGATGCGGAAACTGCACCGTCTGGCGGGCGCGGTGATCGTGTTGGACGAGGTGCAGGCTCTTCCGGATGCGATGCTGATGCCGATTCTGACGGTCCTGCGGCATCTGGTCGAGTGCTTCGACACCAGTGTGGTGTTGGCTTCGGCGACGCAGCCGGAGTACTTCGCACTCGACATCTTCCGGGACGTGCCAGCGGCGCCGTTGATCACCGAGCCGCAGCAACTTTTCGATGAACTTCGCCGGGTGCGATTCGAGTGGCGCTGTCGCCCGAAGCCGTCGTTCGCCGAGATCGCGGAGGAATCCGCTGATCTGCGCCAAGTGTTGCTGATCGTCAATACCACTCGCGACGCTGCCCGACTGCACCGGGAACTGAGCGCTGTGCGGGGATGCGGCGGACCAGTGCTGCATCTGTCGACACGCATGGCGGGTGCGCATCGACGCAAGGTGTTGAAGCGAATCAATCTTCGACTTCGGCTCGGGCGAGCGGTGGCGGTGGTCAGCACGCAGTTGGTCGAAGCGGGAGTGGATGTGGACTTCCCGGTCGTGTACCGCGCACTGGCGCCCGCGGAGGCATTGCTGCAAGCCGCAGGGCGCTGTAATCGCCACGGAGTCAGATCCGAAGGCAGAGTTGTGGTTTTCGAACCTGCCGACGGCGACATCCGGGCAGCGCAACTGATCTATGGCTCAGCACTGGATATCACCCGAACGCAATTCGGCCCGGGCCGCGAGCTGGACCAGCTCGACGCTATGAGCCGCTACTACAAGACACGGTATGCCGTCGACGGGATCGAAAACTCAACTACTGCAGTGAGAATCAGGCAGCTGCGTCGCGAGTTCAACTTCACCAAGGTCGCCGAGCTGTTCACGATGATCGAGGAACGCACGGTATCGGTCGTCGTTCCCTACGGCGACCCGGCCGAACGTCGAGAGCTGCTGGAGGAACTCCTCGCCGAGGGGCCGGTGGACCCGTCGGTGTATCGACGCTTGCAGCCGTACACGGCAAGTCTTCCGCGGCGCCTCGCCGCGCGTGCGGTGGCCGACGGACTCACAAGAGTGTTGGTGGGGGATCTGTACGAATGGCTCGGTGACTATCACCGTGACCGAGGAATCGACTATGGCACAGGAGATTTCATATTTTGACTACGCCGAGACGTCTGTATCCACCGCTGGTGGTCGAAGTACGCGGTGAGTACGCGTGCTTCACCAGACCGGAATTGAAGGCAGAACGGTTCAGCTACGAGGTGATGACCCCCTCGGCTGCCCAGGGGGTGCTCAAGGCAATCTTCTGGAAACCGGGCTTTGAGTACCGAATCGAGAAGATCGACGTGCTGAGACCGATTCGCTGGTTCTCGATCCGACGCAACGAGGTCAAGTCGATGACCACCGAGGACTGGGTACGTCGGGCGATGGTAGACCAGAGCCTGCGCTACGAGGCCGAAGCCGATCGTGACCAACGCAATACGGTCGCGCTGCGTGATGTCGCCTACCGCATCTACGCCCAGATAGAGCTGCTGCCCGACACCCACGGCACCGAGGTGAAGTATCGCGAGCAGTTCCGACGCCGGGTCAACAGGGGAGCATGCTTCACCCAACCGTTTTTGGGGTGCCGAGAATTCACCGCAGAATTCGGCAATCCCAGCCAAGAACGACCGATCCATGGACAGGACGCCAACAAGGACCTCGGTGTCATGCTGCACACCATCGTCTATGGTGAGACTGGGGGCGAAACCTACGAATGGTTTCTCGCCAGACTCGACAACGGCACACTTCACATCCCGCCGCGAGGGCTCGAGTTGCCCACCGCAGCGCCACCCACGCCGGGCCGTAGCCAGCATCGGCGTGCACACCAGCGGCAGGCGTCGTGCTGATCACCCAACTCGCCGCCCGCGGCAGCGGCAACCGCCCCCACTACCACCGCGACCGTGCAGTGCGGTGGGTGATCTCGATCGACACCGCTGGCACAGCGAGCCTGCTCGACCGCCGCACCGGCGATCACAGAGCCGGCTCACTGATCTCAGTACCGTATCTGGTGCGGGCGGGGCAGAAGCCGCCACCGATGCTGCTCGTGGACACCGCCGAGTATGTCTTCGGCATCGCCAAAGACGACAGCGACAAAGCCCACACCACCGCGCAAACGCGCAATGACGACTACCTCGCGCTGTTGCAGCAGTGGGCTGAATCAAGCAGCGACCCGGTCGCACGTCAGGTGAGCGAATTTTTCAGTGATGAAGGCCATTTGAAGCTGCTCAACCACCTCGATGATGCCACCGAAGCAGAACTGTCCGTGTCCGACCTCGTGGGTGTCATGATCGATGGCGCGTGGGCCCATCAACGGCCCTCGGCGATTGCATTCTGGGTACAGGTCGCACGAGCCCGCAAGAGCAGCGGCGCTGAAGGGCTGTGTCTGTCCTGCGGCACGGCCGGGCCCTTGTTGAAAACCATTCCGGACATGGTGAAGGGCCGCCTCATCCCGGTCGGCGTCGACAGCCACGGCCGCCCCAAGCAAGGCCGCGACGCCGCACTCGTCTCGATCAACACGGCGGCCCAAGGGCGGATGGGGGCTGTCCAGTTGGTCAACACTCCCGTGTGTGAGGACTGTGGCGCCACCGTCATGACTGCGCTCAATGACCTCTTGGCCGACCCGGACCAGCGTCGCCGTGGTGAGGACACCGTGTTCACGTGGTGGCTTCGCGTACCCGCGGATACCAGCTGGATGGACCTGGATACACCCAACCGCGAAGCGGTGGAGAAACTGCTCCGCCAACCCCACATCGGCCGACCCCGCCCTGCCGGAAACCAACACGACTCGGAGGCAGACGAGCAAGACGAACTCGACAGCGCCAACCAGTTCTATGCGCTCACGCTGTCGGCCAACCAGAGCCGGGTCATCGTTCGAGACTGGATCGACGTCCCGGTCAGGCGGATCAAACAGCGTCTAGCGGACTGGTTCCGCGATCACCAATCCACCCAGCCGTGGGAAGACGGTCTGCACTACGTCCCGTTGTGGGCCATGGTGCAGGCCAGCGGCCGCTGGGACCGGCACCGCAAACGCTACGTCGCCGGTAGCGCCGCCCACGGCATCGAGAAAGACCTCCTCCGGTGCGCACTGCACGGAGGCGCGCCGCCACCACATCTGATGGCCGGACTGCTCCACCGCATCCGCAACGACCACCACGTAGACCTTGCCCGCGTCGCGACGCTGCGCCTGTGCGTGAACCGCCCGCCCTATAGGCATTCCCCCGAAAAGGAGACGATCATGCCCGGTCTCGACGAGACCGCGACCGACCCGGCCTATGTGTGGGGCCGCATGTTCGCGGTCCTGGAAACAATCCAACGCACCGCGATCCCTGACATCAACACCACCATCCGCGACCGCTACTTCACCGTCGCGATGACCCAACCCGCAACCACCATGCGGCGGCTGCGCTCCAACGCCAACAGCCACCTCAAGAAGCTCACCGGCAAAGACAGCACTAAACCCGCCGGCATCGCACTGGACCGGAAACTAGTGCAACTCACCGCACTGCTCGACCGCGCCGATGGCATGCCCGAACACCTCGACAACCTCGGTCAAACCCAATTCATCTTCGGCTACGACCATCAACGTGCCGCTGACCTCGCCGCCATGCGAGAAGCCAGAAGCGACAAGGAGAACGCGGCCGCCGCGCTCACCTGCTGACCACATCAACTTAATTCCCACAAAGGAGCCGCCACATGACCGATCCCGTTCACCTGGACCCGACCCGCAAACACGACTTCGTGTTCCTGTTCGACATCACCGACGGCAACCCCAACGGAGACCCCGACGCCGCGGGGATGCCACGCACCGACCCCGAAACCATGCAGGGGCTGGTCACCGACGTCGCGATCAAACGCAAGATTCGCAACATGGTCAGCCTGCTCGGCGAAGGCAAACCCGGCACCGACATCTACGTCCAAGCGGGTGTATCCCTCAACTCCCAGCATGAACGTGCCTACACAGAACTGAAACTCGACAGCGGCAAGGACTCCGTGTCACGCGCGCAACGCTGGATGTGTGAAACTTTCTACGACGTCCGCATGTTCGGCGCTGTCATGTCCACAGGTAAAGGCGACAACGGCAAAGCCGCCAAAACCGCGGGCCGCGTCCAAGGACCGCTGCAACTCGGATTCTCCAGAAGCATCCACCCCGTACTGACCCAAGAACACGGAATCACCCGCGTCACTCGCACCCGCGAAGACGCCGACAAAGAAACCGAAATGGGCAGCAAGCACACCATCCCCTACGGCCTCTACCGTGGCGTCGGCCACTACAGCGCCCCACTGGCCAACCGGACCGGCGTCACCTCCGAAGACCTGGCACTGCTGTGGCGCAGCTTCACCCTGATGTTCGAACACGACCGCGCCGCCGCCCGCGCCGAAATGGCCCTGCGCGGCCTCTACGTCTTCACCCACCCCGACGCCTACGGCAGCGCCCCCGCACACACCCTCACCGACACGATCATCGTCACCCCCGATACGAAACAACCACCCACCACACCAATCCGCGCCTTCACCGACTACACCATCACCATCAACGAAACAGCCATCCCCGACACGGTCACCCTCACCAAAATCGTCGGATAAGATGGGCGACTTCGCCTCAGCGCCGAGTCGCAACGTTCGGCGAGAATCTCACCCACCTCGACGAGATGGACAACGCGCACCCCTCGGGCAGCGCCGGATTGTCAGGTCGGGCGAGAATCTCAATATCGATGAACCACATGAGGCGCTCAGGAACCTGAACGCGACGCCAGACCTTCGGGCCCGGCGAAAATCGCAACCTGCGTGACCGCTCGGAGTTGATCGGCCCGCACTAGCAGCGCTGGACTTCCGGGTCCGGCGAGAATCTCAACGCCGTCCACGGTCCTGGTGATGTGGGTGGGGAGAGCAGCGCCGGACTTTCCCCGGTCCGGCGAAAATCTCAACACGACCTACTACACCGCCGAACTGCTCACCTCAGAGCAGCGCCGGGCCTCCCGGACCGGGGAGAATCTCAACCTGCGGGGAAAGATGTATTGGGCGACGAAGTCGGCGCAGCGTCCGGGTCCGGGTCCCCGAGAATCTCAATAGCCCAGTATTGACGCAGTCTGGTGAGTACGCGCCGGTGCAGCGCCAAGCCTCCTGGCTGGGCGAGAATCTCAACACCTCGACGCGCGTCGTAGGCGGTGCCGTACGCGGTCGCAGGCGCCGAGCCTCCGGGCTCGGCGAGAATCTCAACGACCGACCCCGCGACCCGTACGCCTACCTCGCTCAGCAGGCAGCGCCGAGCCTCCGGGCTCGGCGAGAATCTCAACGCGAGCGGAATCGACCTCGCCACACCGTCTCCCGCCCAGCGCCGAGCCTTCGGGCTCGGCAAGAATCGCAATAGCTAGCCGAACCTGCCGACGTCACACGGAACTGCCGATGCAGTAGCGCATCGTTGGAACATCGGCCGTTCCCGGGTGATGCCACAGGTCGGGGTGGGAGAATGGCACGACTCTTCGCACGCGTCAGGAGGGTCTAGCCGATGACGGCGCACAGTGCGGCTGACCCAGCCAGTCCTGCCGGGGATAGTCCTGTGCCACAACAACTTCGGTGACGGACCTCCCTGATCACGTGCAGCGCTGGACCTCCGGGTCCAGCGTGAATCTCAACCCGCTGACCTTACCCTACGTGTCAGGCTCCAACGCGATGCTGGGTGAGGTGGGCCATTACAACTTGGTTCGCTTGCCAGCCATCGGGAAATTTGGCCGGGACTGACAGATGGATGGGCTCGGTTGATGGGTGGCTGTCCAGCAGGTCCGTGATGCCCGCTCTGGCGACAACGATGCAAGCCTGGCGGTGCCGTGAGGTGAGAACGCAGAGTCGGCCAGCTTCGAGGTGGAACGAGCTTGCGTCGCGTCGGCCTGATAGCGGGTGCATCACGATGACGACTTCGTATTCGCGTCCCTGGAGTCTGTTGGCGTTGTCGACGGTGATTTCACTCGCTGCGGGGTTACCTGTTCGGGTGAGCGCGACCCGGGCGAGGTCGGCTTGGTCGCGGTGAGCCACTCCGATCGCGATGTCGCTGGCCTGCAGCTCACGACCGTCGGGGTGGTGTTCGCAGAAGCCGATGGCGCCTCGGTCAAGCAGTCTGGCTGCGAGGTCTGCTGCAGTTTGGATGGTCTCGGCGTCTGTTCGGGGGACATGTCGACGGGGGAGTTCGTGCAGTGCCCATCCGGTTGTGGCGGCCATTTCGAGTGTCTCGTCGAGAGCTGTCGAGCCGAAGCCCATAGTCCGGAATTGTAAGGTTCGCGTGCCCTCTTCTGTGCCGGAGGTGAATTCGGAGAGCGGGTAGAAGGCTTCCTGGATTGTGGGCGCAGCCGAAGCTGGAAGGCGCCAGGAGACTGGCAGCTCGTGTACCGGGGTGTGTGGGTTGTGCTGCAGCATTACGCTGACGCCGTTCTTGGTCGGGTCGTGAGGAAGGCCCGTCCACCGTTCTGTCTCTGCCACCGTGAAGGGATCGAGTTGGCCGGGGTCGCCGACGAACAGTCCCCGATCGAATCGTTCGACGATCTGCAGGAGCTTGTCGGAGCGCATCTGATACGCCTCGTCCAGGATCGCCCACCTGAATTGGCTGTCGCGATCCAAGGCCCACTTTGCGGATGTACCGACGACGATCTGACATGCGGCCAAGGCAGCGATGTTCGTCTCGACGGTGCAGGCGTCGGCGACCACCGGCGAAGGCCGGTAGTCGCCGCCGCTGAGTCTGCCGATCGGGATGTCGGGGTGTTCGCGCGCCAGACGAAGGATGAGGTCGTCGACCTGATTGTTGGTCTGGGCAACGATCATTGGGCGTTCGTCGCCTGCGACGAGGTTGCCCGCAGCGCGAACTACGAGAGTGCTCTTCCCTGCTCCGGGCGGTGAGTCGACGACGATTGCTCGGTTGCCGGAGCTGGCGAGGTCGGTCAAGATCTTGTCGGTGACTGCCGCAGCTCGCGCGGCGGGGTCGAGGATGAGCGGGCTGTTAGTCCTCATCGCCCCACTCCTCTGTGCTTGCTGTGGCGGAAGTTGAGATGTCAAGGTCTGCTGCCGTTGTGTCGGTATGTGTCCATGGCATTGTCCCGCTGGCGGGGAAGGTAGGCGTGGCCCGCCAGCCCGGATCCGGTAGGTAGGCGACAATCTGACCGAGTTCGGGGATCGATCCGATGGTCGGTTTTCCTGGACGGCCCATGCCGCCAACGACTTCTACAGTGACGAGGGTCGAGTCTTCGTCGAGCACTGTTCCGACGATCTTGGCCTTGTGGCCGACTGGCATCGTGGGGCTGATCAGCTGGGTTCCATCTGCGAGCCTGGTGGGGTCGAGGGTTCGGATAGCGATGAGCGGTCTCAATATCGGACGGTTCTTGTCACTGGTAACGACCCGGTCGGGTTCCACGGCTTCAACGGTGCCGGCAAACGCTTCGCCGATGCTGCGTCGGTCGGCAAGTACGAAGGGGTCATCGAAGGCCATGTCGGCTTCAAAGGCTTCGATGGAGCGTTCCAGGCGACTGAGTCGTCTCGCGGCGCCGACTGCGTCGTCTCGCGCCCGCTGGGGCAGCGCGGCACCAGTCTCCTGATAGTCGGAGAAGTCCGTGAACGACGCGCAGTCCGCGTCGAAACGTTTTGCTGCGCTAGGTGCCTCGGGGACGCCGTGCAGTAGGGCGATCGCGTCCCACATCATTCGCCAGGTCGGCTTGATCTGGTCGCCGATGAGGTCGCGGAGCTCCTGCTGGGCGGCATTGAAGGCCGCCGTGTCGCCGGATTCCCGAGCGGCGTCGAATCCCTTGATCGCCGAGTGCAACTGCTGATTGTCGAACTCCGGTGATGTCGAGGGTCCGGCGGGCGGCCAGATGACCGGGTTCTCGGCGTCCAAGAGCGCCTGCTCGACGCTTACACCGGTTGGTGGGGCAATCCAGGCCATGACGGAAGCCAGATTTTGGTCTTCGAGGGTGCTCTGGCCCGTCGCCCAGTGTTCGGTGAGCAGATCGGTGAGGGCCAGCAGCATCGAGGTTCCGGCCTGCTCCGCCGAGTCGGTAAGGAATGTGAGCCACCTACCCAACTCGGGGACGACAGCAGAGACCGGGAAGTCGCCGGTTGTCTTACGGAAGCGGCAGGTACGGCCCAGATCTACGAGTGCTTTGATGCCACCGCGGTTGGGCACGAGAACCTGCGGGGCTCCGGTGAATCGGGATCGCGACTCGCCGCTTCGAGAATGAATTTCCCGGCGGTTCAGCCGGTGGTCGTTGATGTAGTCCATCACGACGTCGCCGAGTTCCGCGGCGAAAACGAAACGCTGATCAGGATTTCGTGGCTGACCCACGATGATCAGTCGTGGTGACCGTTTGGTCTGGCCTATCATCACCGCGAGTGGAGAGCCGGCTTCGCCAGCCATCACGAGTGGGATCACGACCAGTGGCTTGTCCGAGAGCCGTCGGTGCCGAAACTGCGTGATGGGCAGCGCTTTCATGGACTCCAGTGCTTCCAGGCGCGCCAGGGCCGAAACCTTACTCACCGCGCGCTCCTCATCGATGTGCTGCTGGTGTCGACCAGTTCAGCTCGCAGCCGTGCGGCGTGGCGCAGAGCGACTGCCATCTCGATTTGCTCCTGGTTCGGCTCGAGTTCGCCGCGGGCGAGCCCGAGGGCCATGGTCATGGTGTCGATGCCGCCGAGGGGCTCGGTGACGGTCGACCCGATCACATCAAGGGATCCGGCGGCCCGTGCGCGTGAGCGGCAGAAGAAGGCCATCTCGCAGTGATTGAGACAGTCGGGACGGTATGCGGCTGGCACGGTGTCGAGCGCATCCAGCAGTTCGTCTCGGGGGCGCTGCGGGCGTCCGTCCTTGTCCTCGGCGAGGTCGAAGGTCAGGTCTTCGGGCAGCAGGTCGAGTTGGTTGCCGATGCGTTCGATGCGGGCCAGCTGGCGGGCGAGGTTCTTCACCTGGTTGCGCGCGTCGACGAAGGCCCCGGTCGGGCGGTTAGTGAAGTTTTTGGGTCCGATCAGCACAATCTTGTCGGACACGATTTCGTCGGGGTTGCTGATGCCGGCAGCGGCGAGCATGGTGCGTAGCGCGAGGATGTACGCGCATGCCTGGGTTGTCGCCGACTTCACCAGTGCTGTGTCCGCCTGCCCGTCGACGATCGGGAAGCTTTTGATCTCCACCACGTAGAACTGGGCGCCGAACTTGAACGCCACGAGGTCAGGCTCGAGGAATACGGGCTGGCCACCGACCTCCAACCGCAGCAGTGGGTGGTCGTAGAGAGTGCCGTCTGCATCGCCTCGGGCGGCTGCCAGCAGTAGCTTCTCGGTCTCGGTGTAGCGGACCGAGAGCCCACTGGCGCCGCCGACATCGTTGAGATCCCGGTATCCGACTTCTGGAATCGGGAGTTCGAGGACCTCTCGGAGTACGCGCAGCAGTTCGGCGCATCCGTTGGCCTTCACCATCTTCTCGAAGTTGTTCCCTCGCGTGATAGCGAAGATGGACTGGCCGAACTGAGTAGGGTATCCGGTATGGGCGGCGATGGCGGTCTTGTTGGAGCCGGAGGCATCCAGGACCGCCCTCAAGGTGCAGCGCGGATTGTTTTCGAGCGCGGCCAGTGACCGAGCGTTGTAATTCAGACGCGGTGCAGACCCACGCAACGCGTCCAATCGGGGGTCGGGAGCTACCTTCACGGCAGTGTGATTCCTTGAGGAGGGGGACTGGAGGGGCCTAACGGGGTTTAACCTGGTCAGGAGTCGGCATGTTTGAGCCGGGCCTGTCGGATCGGGGCGCCGAACAGCTGCTGTTCGTCGCTTAGCTGCTTTCGTGCCCGTTGCGCGGACGCGGTTCTGGTCGCATGATCGGCGTCGGAATGGATTTCCAGCTCGGCGAGCGACGCATCAATTACTTGCCCGATGTCGTGTACGACGAGGCTTGACTCCGGCGGCATCGCGCCAGGGATGTTGGTCGCGAAGCGCCATAGCAAGCGCATCGCGGCCGGCGTGGGTTCTGAACCGGCCGTTTGCATCCCGCGAATGGCCTCGGCGATTCGGATGGCACCGGTCAGGAAGTTCACCCGGGGGGATAGCGGGCCGATGATGCGCTGCTCGAGCGGCCAGGTACTGATCGTGAGCAACGCTCTGGTCGGCGACAGGAGGTCGTGGTTGAGCGCCGGACACAGGTAGTAGGGCCGGGCGCCAGGAGCTGAACGGTAGGAGCGTTCCTCGTCGCGGCGCAGGCTCGACAGCTTGGATGCCGTCAGATCTCCCGGGAAGAACGCGTCGTGGACGTCAACGATCAGCTTCGGCGCTGCGGGGGCCTGGAGCAGAACCAGTGCTCGCTGCACGTGTTCGCGGGCGGGCAGTGTCATCGCGCGTGGTTCGGCCGCCGTCGGCTGGTCCGGAATCGCAGTCGACGGTGTCGTTGCGTCGGCTTCGATGAGGGCATCCCATGCACGCTCGGTCCGGCGAAGTTGCGCCCGAAGTTCGCCGACCCGCTCCGAGTCGCCAGCGGTGGACGCGTCGCGGATCGCGCGTCGCAGCTCTGCGATGCTCTTGTCCAGCGCGTCCAGTGGGTTGCTCATGGCTCCGGAGCCTACCAGGCTTCCAGAGATTTTCCTGACATCCTCCCGAGTGTGATGTAATCTCAGTGCTGCTCGACTCCATTCGACCGCGGCGGTGCATGGGATGCCCGCCCGTTACATTCTTCGGAGTACTCCTTGACCGCACGCGTGTTCCACACGTCCGATTGGCATTTGGGACGCCAGATCGGACGCCACCGGCGCGACGCAGAATTCGATGCCGTGTTGGCCGAGATCGTAGATATCGCAGCTGATTTCGGACCCGACGTGATCGTTCACAGTGGAGACCTATTCGACGGTCATCGACCGAGTCTGGACGACATGCGCCGAGCCGCCCGGGCACTGCGACGTCTCGGCGACATCGCGCCCGTGGTGGTTGTCGCTGGTAACCACGACACTCGACACGTGCTGTCGTTCCTGGAGTTCATGCTCAGCGATCTGGGTGCCCGGACCGACGAAGCCCGGGTGCGGTTCGCGACCGACGCTCGGCCCGACGGGCTGCTGGTTGCCGAATATCCGACCGCTGAAGGAGAATTCACGGTTCGGGTGGGTGCGCTGCCGTATCTGCACCCGAATCGGTTCGCCTACGATTTCGCCGACCCGGTGACTGCGACCGCAACCTACGCCGAGCGGATGCGGGCGGTGCAGGCTGACGTGTATCGCCGCCTTGCTCGCGATCGTGGTCCGCGTGACGTGTTGGTCTTTGCGGCGCATCTGTTCGTCGAGGGAGCCACGCCGTCGTATTCCGAGCGGCAGATCTCCATCGAGTCCGACTACGCTGCGACGGCTACCAGCCTGCCTCTGGTCGACTACGGTGCACTCGGCCATATCCACAAGCCGCAGCGGATCGATGGGATCGGCTTCACCGGCCGCTACGCCGGTAGTCCGCTCCAGATGGACTTCGGCGAGACTCGCGACACCAAGAGCGTGGTTCTCGCCGAGATCGCGCCCGGTCGAGATCCTCGAATCGAGATTGTGCCACTGGAATCCGGGCGACGACTGGTCAAGCTTGTCGGGACGTTGGATCAGATCAGGACCGATGCAGGCCGAGTCGGCGATGCGTGGGTGAAGGTCGCGGTCCACACCGACGGTCCGACGTTGAGGCTTGCGGAGACACTGGCAGAGATGCTGCCGAAGGCGACGATCGTCGGCATCGATGAAATCCGCAAGGGTGCCGAAAAGCAGATCCTCGACCGGGGAACGGCAGCCGCGGACCTCCCCAGTGTGGAAGATATTCTGCGCGAATACCTCTCCGAAGGTCGTGTCTCCGGACCAGTGCTGGACCACGTGATGACCACCTTCGCTGACCTACAGGCGGACCCGGATCCGATAGACCGAACAACCTGCTGTGAAGAGAACTTGCTGGCCGCCGCAATCGACGGGCGGTCCCTCGACAGCATCGATCGTGCGGGTGTGCTGACCGTCGGCCATTCTACTGATTCGGAGGTACCGCGATGAAACCGATCACACTCGCCATGAAGGGATTCCGCAGCTACCCCGAACCAACGACTATCGACTTCACCGACAAGGGTCTGACCGCTGTGCTCGGCGACACCGGCGCCGGCAAGAGCAGCATCCTGGAGGCGATCACCTTCGCGCTGTTCGGCAAAAGTTCGTGGGACGGCCGGGAGACAAAACTTCTCATTGCCGACCACGCCGACATCGGCAGCGTCGATCTCACCTTCACACACGGAGGGCATCGGTGGCAGGTGCATCGCACGATCCACGCCACCAATTCCAATGCTGGACGACACCATCTGAAGAACTTCGACACCGGCGAGGAAGTCGACGGCGCGACGGCTGTGACCAGCCGTATCGAAGCCGTTCTGCAGTTGGGCTACAACACGTTCTTACGTGTGGGACTGCTGCCGCAGGGAAAGTTCGACCAACTTCTGACCTCCAAACCCAGTGACCGCAAGAAACATCTGCGCGAGCTGTTCGGTGCGGATTCGCTGGTGGCGGTCCAGGACCTCGCTCGAGAGCGGGCATCAGAGCTGAAAGCGCTCCTCGAGAAAGCAACGGAAAAACGCAAGGGCATGCCCGACAAGCCGGAGCAGACCGCCGCCGATTGCTGCTCGAAGGCCTCAGCTGCTGAAAAGTTGGCAGCCCAGCTGGTGACATCGATCGACACAATAACCACACTGCAGGAGAAGGTCTCGACGGCTCGTGGGGCGTCAGTCGCGGCCCAGAAGGCCGCCGACAACCTCGCGGACGGGGTGGTGCATGATGCGGTCGCGACCCTCGACAAGCTCGCGCCGATCGCCGAACACGCTGAGAAACGACGAGCTTCGCTCTCCGACAGTGCAGCCGAAATCAAGACTCGTGAACAAGGTTTGGTGGAACAGATTCGACAGCGAGAGCAGGCTGGGGAGGGCCTCGGTCCTCTTGCCGACGCTGCCGCGATCCTTGCTCACCTCCCAGACCGCATCGAAGGTCACCGTCAAAAGCGCTTTAGCCTCGAGACCCGCACCGCACAATTGGCTGCAGATGCCAGTCGAATCGCCGCCGACGAGGCCGCATTGGACAAACAAGCCGAGCAGATTCAGCCACTCGTCGACGAGGCCGACGCAGCCGCCGAAGTCGGTCAGAGTGTGTGGAACCGTGCCCGCGAACTCCGTACACAGATCGCCGACTCGACCAAGGCCGCCCTGCTGATCGCCGAGACAACCACTGCGCGAAGGTCGGCGAACGATGAGCTGGACGACGCCAACAAGGTGAATGCACGTCTCGAGCAAGAACTCGGTGCCGCGATTGCCGAAGTCACCGCCGCTGAGAAAAGAATAGATGCACTGGATCGGCAAGATCGGGCAGCCCTGATCGCGGCGGACGTCCATCCCGGTGATAACTGCCCGGTCTGCCGACAGCAAGTGCCAGCCTCTTTCGAGGCCGACGCAACTCCGGGCACCGATGAGATGCTTAAGGCGAGGGCCGCTCTGGGCGACGCCACGGAGCTGCGCGGAAAGATCAGTGGCGAACTTGCCGTGGCCAAGGCCAGAATCATCACCGCATCGCAGGCAGTTTCGAACAGCGTGGAAAGACTTCGCGCCGCGGAGCTCGACGCGCAGCGCGCCGCGGACGCGACGCGCACACAGTTCGACGAATTCTCCTCCCTTGTCGCACGAGTCGGCGGAACCTTCGATGCGGCAGCATCATTCACGATGCTTGCCGCCGCAATGGACACATTGGCCGCCCCGACAGGGCACGTCGCGCCGGACCAGACCCTGACAGAGCCGATCACCTCAGCGATCTCCAGGTGCGAGGAGGCAGTTTCGGCCCACATTACGCGGCTCCGGGAGAACGAGCTTCGGGCCACTCTCACCATCAGGTCTGACCGCGAAACGCTCGCAAACCGTCAAAGAGCACATCTTTCGGCAGTCGAGGAAGCTGGCACAGTTGCAGCCAGTGAAACCGAGGCTATCGCTCGCACCGCTACCGAGGTTCGTGGCCTGCCCGTCCGCATCCGAAACATGCTGGCGGGCGAAATACTCGACATCACAGACGAATCTGTCAGCGAGGCAACCGATGCGGTCACTGCCGCGAAGTCCGATATAGAAATTCTGGTCAACGCTCGGGAGGCCGCTCGCCAGGAGATGACCGATGTCCTCACCCAGCAGCACCAGTTGGACCAAGAAACCAACCAACTCCTGGATAGGCCGCTGGCGGAACTACAGAGCGCCCTCGGTACCTGGGCCAAAGAACTGCATCGAGCGATCGACTATCTCGATGATGGCACGCATCAAGCCCCGCGATTCCCCGCCGAACTGGGCGTCGACGAGACTCGCACGCTCCTCACCGACCTGTGCGAGATTACCGCCGAGGTCAACTCCGACCTGGCCAGCGCGCGCGCTGCACACACCCTGGAATACGAACAAGCCACTGCCAAACTCGTCGAGGAGGCCCGACAGTTGCCCGACGTGCCAGGCATCGACGCGACCGTCGACTGGACCAGGCCGCAGTCGGTTCACCCGCTCATCGAGGCCATGACAGAGGCGCGCAAAGAGGCCAAAGACTGGCGCACGGCTGAAAGTGTGGCAAAGGCGCAGATACAGCAGGCGGCAGACCTCGATTTCGCGATCGCCGCCGGCGAAGCACGCTACGCGGCGCTGGATGTATTACGGCGAGAGTTCGTCGACGCCAAGTTCCTGGGCCATCTGACGACCCTGAACACCCAAACGCTCCTCGGTATCGCTAGCACCTTGCTCGGACAGCTGACCGAGAATCAGTTCGGGTTCGCCCCCAATTGCGATATCGTCAGCCGCAGCAGCCAGGTTGAGCACAGTGCCAACCGGCTTTCCGGCGGCGAGAAATTCCTGGCGTCGCTGGCCTTGGCTCTTGCCCTGGCAGAACTGCATTCCCTCAACGGCCCCCGCCTCGGGTCATTGTTCCTCGACGAGGGCTTCGCAACCCTGGACACCGATGCATTGCAATCGGCACTCGAAGTCCTGCGCGCCCAGACCGGCGACGAGCGCCTCGTCATGGTGATCAGCCATCTGCACGCGGTCGCGGAAGCTGTCGACGATGTCCTATGGGTCGAGCGGCCAGCCGGTGGCAGCTCGATAGCACGGTGGCTCACCGCCGATGAACGCGACGAGCTGGTCAACGCCGACCTTGCCAGCGGCCTACAAGCGCTGACTTAACAGGATCGTGGCCGGGGCGAGCGCGTCCTGGCCACGCGACTGAAGCCCTGCGCAACGGTGGTCCTGAGATTGCGACCGCCACCCGGCGAGCAGTTTCGCTGTCGGTCCACGTACCTATGCTGGCGAGGCGGCCGTAGAGCGACGAATCTAGGGGGAGCTGGTGCCGAACAGTGATGCTGAACGATTGCTGCATGAGTTCCGTAGCAATGCAGACACCGACGTCACCATGTCACTGTTGCGGTCGAACGACGCCCTGTTGCACCTGGCTCTGATGGCGGCGCATCTGGGTAACGGTCAGATTGTCGATGGGGAGACGTTGACCGCGGCCCTCGACGAAGACCTGCCGCGGCTGTTGCGGAGCTACCCCCACGGCGAGGAAGCTGAACTGGTCTCGTTCCCCGACACCGACGCCGTCCTGATCCGATGGACGAAACGGGGATGGGTGCGCAGAACAATCGACCCGGACAGTCGCATCGAGCGCTATCAGCTCACCTCGGGCGCGGCCCAGGCCGTGCGGCAGATGCGCAACCTGAGACGGCGTTCCTCGATCGCCACCGAATCGGCCCTGGCGATGGTCATGATGGAGATCCGGCAGATCGCGACCGAGGCGAACCCCGATGCCGAGTCGCGTCGGATCGCTCTCGACGAGCAGATCGCGCAACTGACGGCCCAGCGTGATGCACTCGACGAGGACATCCCGATCGAGATAAATCAACGTGAACTCATCGACAAGGTCTCTGCGCTGGTGCAACTGATCGAACGGATGCCCTCGGATATCGCACGGTATGGCGAGCAAATGCAGGCCAACACAGCCGAACTGATCCGGCGCACGTTCGCTGACGACCCTGCCGAGTTCGCCGACTCCCTCGAGCGGATGTTCGACGGCCATGACGTAATCAGTGAATCCCCTGAGGGTTTGGCTTTTCGGTCGTTCGCGACTTTGGTGTCACGGCCGTCGCAACGCAGTCAGCTCGAGTCGGACATCGAGGCCATCCTTCATCACCTGGATCAGCTTCCCGGGGATCTCGCTGAGCCGTTGGACGGGTTCATCGACGCGATGTGGAGCCGGATCAGCGAAGTCGAAGACGCCCGCCAAGTCGCATTCCGCCGGATGAACGCATTCGTCCGAAGCGGCGATGCCTTGCACTATCAGGGTATTCGGACACGTATCAGTAACGCGCAGGCCGCTGCCGTGGAGGCATTCAAACGCACCCACGGAGGCCGCGATATCGGGTTCACTGTCCCGATGAGTGGGGTCGACACCTCGTCTGTGGGACGGTTACGGCTGCACGAAGGGGTAGCCGACAAACCCGACCCGCTGGTCGAGATCCCCGACACGCCGGTCGATGTGACCGCAATGGTAGGCCGCGAGTCGATCGACTGGGCTGCGCTTCGCGACGCCGTCAACACAGCTCTGCGTCGACGCGGCGGCCACGCCGACCTGCAGGATGTCCTCACCGAACTGGATCGCCCACGAACAGGTGACGTAGTCGGTCTCTGGTCACTCGGCTCACCCCCAGCACAACCGGACGCCGTTGTCACGGTGGTCGCGCACACCAGCCGCGGACCGCGGGAAATCACCCTGCCGTCTGTGCTGTTCAGCACGCCGATTCCCCAGCCGGTCGAGCGGGCCCACACCGGCTACGCACGCACATTGCGAGCCCAGCAGATGCTATTCGAACCACCCACGAAAGAAGACGAGGATGTCTGAACCCTTCGACGAAGTCTTCGCCGACCTACATACCGGTCTCACCCCCGCGGCTGTCGCGCTGGATCCAGGAGAGGTATTCAACCAGCCGGACCAAGCAGTATCCGGATCGCGCGTCGAACCCGGCCACCATGAGCCGCGCTTCGATGGAGACACCAGCGAACTGGCGCCCGAGGCGTGCTGGACGTTGCAGGCACTGATTACCGCGCCATACGTCAGCGAGGCAGACCGCAAATACTGGTCGTGCGTACTTCAGTACGAAGACATTCTCCGCAGTCGTCTGGCCGAGCTCGGAGTCGTGCTCAAGATCAACCGAGAGCACCGCTACGCCTTCACCGAGCCAGCCGTCGACCCGAGCCCGCACAGCAGAACCATTCTGCGCACGCGAACGCTCAGCCTCGCGGCGAGCGCACTCGTGCTCTACCTGTACCAGCAGTATCTGACGGCACCCGATGACCCGATTGTCACCACTCAGGACATGATCGACCACATGCTGGCCTACAAGCGGCCCGAGGACACCGACGAAGGTAACTTCCACAACAAGATTCGAGCGGCGATCAAAGCACTGGGCGAAGCGGCGATCATCAAACAAGTTCCGGGCACCAACCGCTACGTGATCTACGGCGTGATCACCTCCCTTCTCACCTCCGACCGGATCGAAGCATTGGAGCAACGCTACCGCGCGATCGCATATGCCGAACCATTGCAGGACGCTGACGGCGAGGAGGCGCACGGTGCCTGATCTGCACTCCGCGACAAAGGCCAACACCGCCGGGCGGACCTCCCCGTCCGCCGGTGGGCCACACCACCCGCGCCGCGCGATCCATCTCGGCCAGTACCGTCTGGCCCGGCTGCAGATCGCCAATTGGGGAACCTTCGATGGGTACAAGGACCTGCCTGTTGACGAGCGCGGTGTGTTGTTCACCGGTCCGTCCGGGTCAGGCAAGTCGTCGCTGATGGATGCACACTCTGTGGTTCTGCTACCCACGCACGACCAGCGGTTCAACGCTTCGGCAGATCTGACCGCTCGCGGAGCCAAGCAAGCAACCCGCTCACTTGCCGATTACGTCAGAGGCGCGTGGTCGGAAACCAACGACGAGCACGAGCAATCCCAGGTTCGCTATCTGCGTGCCGGGAAATCGACCTGGTCCGGAATCGCGGCCACCTACGCCGACGGACTCGGTTCCATCACCACGGCAGTAGTCGTCAAATGGTTCGCAGGCGGCGAGGTCGACGGCGGCTCATTGAAAACCATGCACCAGCTCCACCAAGGAGACTTCGACCTGCGGGTGATGGAACAGTGGGCTGCACGCGGCTACGACCTGGCCTGGTACAAGAACAATTACCCGGACACCCACTTCGATACCCAAACCCGCTACACCCTTGAGCTGGCCAAACGGATCGGCCTCGGTACTTCCAAGACCGCGCTGTCTCTGCTGGGCAAGGCAAAAGCGATGAAGAACGTCGGAGATCTCAATCTGTTCATCCGCGAAAACATGCTGGACGAGCCGCCGACCTTTCAGGCAGCGCAGAAAATGGTCAATGCGTTCATACCGCTCAATGAGGCATACAACACCGCAAAACGCGCATTCGACCAGGAACAAGTACTCCGGGAAGTTCCTGAGAACTGGCAGAACTACCAGGCGGCCATCCGCCTGCACAGCCGAGCCGAGTCGCTGTCAGGCATCTCGATGGAGCACTACCTGCGCGGGGTCTACCTGCGGGCCGTCGAAGACGGACTCGACCGCATCGACGATGCCGTGCGGGATACAGATCTCGAACTCGGTAAGCAAACGACCCGCCACGACGACGCGCTCGAGACCTACAAGGCGCTCGACCGGGAGCTCGATCAGAAAGGGGCAGGTCTGCGAGATCTCGAATCGACCCTCAATTTGAGGCGGTCCGAAGCCGAATCGGTTCGGAAGGCACACACCGCGTATACCGCGCTGGTAGGCCAGATCGGGCGACCTGCGCCCGAGTGCCCCGAGGATTTTGCAGCACTCCACGACGAACTCGGCGATATCGCTGACCGGGCACAGGACGAGCTGGACATCAAGAAGCCTCAGCTCCATACGCTTTATGCGGCAGCTGGAGAAGCGAACAACGCATTCCAGGCCCGGAGTGACGAGTTGGCGGCGCTGCGCTCAGCGCGCACGCTGATCCCGGAGCAGCATCGCGCTCGACGCGAGTTGATCGCTCGAGGCGCGGGTGTCTCGACCGATGCCCTGCCGTATGCTGCCGAGTTGATCGACATCGCCGACGGCGAAGAGCTGTGGCGACCGGCCGCGGAGAGGGTGCTACGAAACTTCGGCCTCCGTCTCTTGGTACCCGAAGAACACCAGGATTCGGTCAAACGGTTCATCGATGAGCACGATCTGCGCAGCCTGGTCGAATACCACGTCGTTCCTAATGCGACAACTGTGCCCGCTCGCGTCGAGGCCGACTCCTTGGCGGCGAAACTCACCGTCGACCTCTCTCACCCGTTTACCGGGTGGCTCACTGCACAGCTCGCGCAAAAGTTCGACCATATCTGCGTCGACAACGCACGCGACCTGGACGAATACCCGCGGGCGGTGACCATCCGCGGCACCGTGAAACTGCCGGGAGGCCACTATCGCAAAGACGATCGGGCCGCGGTGACCAGCCCTACCTCCTACATTCTTGGTGGAAACGTCGCCGCGAAACGTCAAGCCCTCGAAGATGAAGTCGCTGCTCTCGAGGAGAAGGCGACACGAACAGCTCACGATGCCGACCAGTTCAACCGCACCGTTACTTCGCTTACAGCCACACGCGAGGCCGCGCGGTCGCTCACCGCATACACCAACTGGAGCGAGATCGATCACCGATCCGCCAGCATGCGAGTCGCAGACCTCAAGCAGCGTATCGAAGAGTTCAAAGCCGACAACATCGGCCTGCATGCATTGCAGAAGCGTCGTGACGACGCCGAGGACCGCTGGAGGAAACTCGTTGCGGCCTGTGCCGCACTTCAGAACAAGCTCAATGAGAACAATGAGCAACAAGAGAAGCTCATCGCGATACTCGATCAGGAACAGCTCAAACCTCACACCATCGACGACCCCGAGGACCGCGCCTACCTGGACGAAATACTCGCTGCCGTCGAAGTTCCGGCAACTGTCGACTCGATGCCACAGGTTCGCAGCGCCTTCCGCAAGGAACTCGAACACCGCCGCGAGAATGCGAACAGCCAACGCATCCTCGCCCACTCGAAGATCAAGGCAGCGATCGCCCGATTCCTCGAGCAATGGCCGGACAGCGCACCCGACATCAGCGGCGACGTCGCGCACAGCGGTGGCGATTTCGCACAGCTACACGCCGACATCGTCGAGCGAAAGCTGCCGGAGGCGATGGACAACTTCCAGCGCATGATCAGCGAGAACATGGTGCCGTCCATCAGCCTGCTGCACGGCACCATCGAAAAGGCCACCAACGACATCAGAACGCGCATCGACATGGTCAACGCCGGCCTCAAACGCGTGGAATTCGACCCCGGAACCCACCTCCAAATCGTACGCAAGACAAACGAACCCGCTGAGGCGAAGGAGTTCCGCAACCAAGTCGATACCCTGTTGAGGGACGCAGCAACCACTCGCGGTGATCGCAGCCGTTTGATACAGCAAGTACACAGAATCCGCGACCTGATGGCACGCTTCACCGGGACCGACACTGAAGCACGACGCTGGCGAACCAACGTACTCGACGTCCGCAACAGCTTCACCTTCTACGGCCGTGAAGAAAACAACAACGGAGAGACCACCAAGGCATATCGCAACACCGCCTCCAACTCCGGCGGCGAACAAGAAAAACTGGTTGCCTTCTGTCTCGCAGCCGCATTGAGCTACAACCTCGCAGACCGTGACTCCGACGGACGACCAACCTTCGCGCCGCTCATGCTCGACGAAGCATTCAGCAAATCCGACGAGACCTTCGCACAGCAAGCATTGGCAGCGTTCGAGGAGTTCGGCTTCCAACTGATCATGGCTGCGCCGATTCGGATGTCCGGGATCGTCGAACCATTCATCGGGCAAGCCGTGCTCGTCGACAAACATGTCACCGCAACAGAAGCTTGCTCGACCGCGCAAATCGCTACCTTCGGCGAACTCCTCACACGCAGGATGAGCGAGCAGTACGAGGCGGCCCGTGAGTCCGCGTGAACACCGCAAGTCCCGGAAAGGTTGAGCGATGCGCCATCCCGATGACATCGAGCGCGACATACGAGAGCGATTCGACCGCGACTACCCCGATTGGGCCCGCGGAAAAGGATCGTGGCCGCTTCGAATCAACCTGAAGCCACCGACCAGAGCCGAACGATCCGAGAACCCCGTCGCATGCCATGCCTGGGCCGACGACTGGGCACGCTACAGCGGACCTGGGGTACTCGACTATGCCAATGCCCGCTTCCCCACCGGCATCCACAGCATGCCCAAGACACTGACGTTCAGCTCACCCGGAGCGGCTGCCACCGCCGTTCCCGACACGCAGGCGATATGGCGCCGCTGCGGCACGCGGCTGACCGAACTCGCACGGACCTTTCCCGGGGCACAATTCGACCGCATCATCCGCCGTCTCACTGACCTACCCGACCAGGACTATGAATGTCTGTCCTCGACCGCACGCTGGATTGCCGATAACCCCACCTCCGGCATGCTGCTCCGCCAGCTGCCGATCGAAGGAATCAACACCAAATGGCTCGCCCGCCACGCCACACTGCTGCTGGCACTCCTCGGTGATGAACAACCCCGCGAGGACCTCGAGTACGAACCATCCGACGAGCAGAACGCAGACGACGACGCTCCGGTGTCCCGACGCATCCAACTACACCAACGCCTCGGATTGCGCATCCCGCCCTACCTTGTACAGGTCGCGGTCATCGATCCCGTACTCCGTCAACAGCTCGCCGGTATGCGGCATTTCGCCGCCGGTGTCGATGACCTCAACCAATGGCCTCGAACGCCGGACACCGTCGTGATCCTCGAAAACAAGGAAACCGGCTACGCGATCACCGATGACCACCCTGGAACTGTTGTGCTTCACGGCGCGGGGTTCAGCGTCGCTCACTATGCCCGAATCGCATGGGTCCGTTCGGCACGTAAGGTGATCTACTGGGGCGACATAGATCTACCGGGCCTTGCGTTCATCAGTGACCTGCGAGGACTCGGTGTTCGCGCCGACACCGTACACATGGATCTCGCAACTCTCGACCGGTTCCGCCACCTCGCCGTCGAAGGGGCGACTGCGACGCGGATCGATTTACCGCACCTCACCAACTCGGAACGGCGCCTCTATGAACATCTCCTCGACCACGCAGCCAACCACCAAACGGGCCTACTCCTCGAACAGGAACGTATCGCGTGGGATCACGCATACGAAGTTCTTGCCGATGCCATCCGATCGTGAGGGCGATTCCCGATCTCGCGATTCACTCCTTGAACCGCCCTGGACTGGGTGGGGTCTCCAAGGGACCCAGGCGGTTCAGATCGCTCGGTGCCGTATCCCGGGTCGACGACAACTACCCGGCGCCCCCGGCTACACCGGGTCCGGCCTTCGGGGAAAGTTCGCCCTGCCCGACCAGCGCCGTGACGGCGGATTTCATCGTGTTGTGTCCAGGAGATCACTGCTGACATTGTCGGATTGGCAGGGCGACGGGTTGCCTTGAGTGCTGCGGTGATGTCGCCGGGTAGTGCGGAACCAGGTACTGCGTGCCTTGTGTCCGGGTAGGCGGCCTGCCCTGAGTTGCTGTTCGTACCAGCGGCGCGACTTCCGCACTGCGCGTGCACCAACGGAAACGGGATAGGTCGGCTCATGCGGCAGAGGTGGCGCCGACTGTGCCCGCCTTGGCGTGGTCAGCTCCGGGTCATTGTCCACAATGCACTCCGGCGGCAGGGTGATGTCGTGGCAGTGCCGCCCGCAGACTGCCGGGGCGGGCTGAGCGCGGCGGCGTGGCTGCCACACATCACATTTCGGAAGTCAGACATGGAAGATTCCTCTCATTCATTATGTGCAATTCCGTGGCGTTGTATAGCAAATCGCGGCGGCGAAGGCCCCAAGCGGTCAGTTTATGGTCCGGCCCGAACGCGACGCGAGCTTATGGATGGCGTGCCATTAGATAGCTGGAAGGCGATCTAGGCGGGCGCAGACGGTGGCGGCGGGGTCGGGATCGTCGGCTTGAGACGTGTGTGGTTCTCACGGCGGATCCGAAGGCTATGGGCGTGTCGCTTCGGCGTGTCGCGAACCTGTCAACGGGTGATGTATCGCGGGTCCGGAGTAGGGCTTTCGGATCGCGGTGACGAGCAACACGTGCTCGGTTTGGGTGACGTTAGAGATGCTGAGGCTGTACGACACGGGGTCTCCAGATGCGGGGTCTCGGAGGTGTAGTAGGTCGGCGGTGTCGCGGCCGTAGGCGACGCGGAGGCTCGAGATCCACAAGTCGACGAACTCTGGGATATGTCCCAGGACCTGGATGAAGTGCAGGGCTTGCGCTGAGTCACGGTATCGGCCGAGGATGGGTTTGCTCGAAGCGACCGCGTGGGTGGCCTCGCTGGGCCAGTCGAGGAAGACGTCTCTGGCGGCCGGGCTGAACAGCCAGGCAGCGATCAGCCCGGTTTCCGTCAGTCCTGGCACCGCAGCTCGAAAGGATTCGTTGCAGGCCAGCAGGTTCCAGAACGGATCGAGGTAGGCGGCCAAGACGCCGCGTTCATCGAGGTCGCGCAGATGAGCGATCGCGTCCGTCTTCTCGCGCACGCACTGACGCAGGTAGTCGGTTGGCGGAAGTTCGTCGGCGGGGGCCCGAAGTTCGCGTAGGTGCCGCGCCATCAACGGGTCGACCTCGTAGCCGGCGATTATCCGATCGACTGTTTGGAGGGTGGGTGGACGGCCTTCCTCGATCTGCTGGAGGCGGGATCTGGAGATTCCGAGGCGAGGGAAGGCGTTGGTAAGAGACAGCTTCCGATCCTCGCGGATCAGTCGGCAGGTGCTGCCGAAGGTCGGGATGGCGACCAGTGGTCTGGGTCTTCTGATGATTGGTGATCGGCGTGTGGGATTCTGGCCCATGCCAGTTCCCCCCTTTTCCAATTGTCTTCCGTCACAGGACTAGTAGCGATACGATAAGCGGTTACCCCCGGGATGATGCTTCGTTCCTACCAGACCAGGTAGCGCCCCGGCAAGGGCTTTCGGTCCCGTAGCTCGCCCAGCGATAGCTGGCCCAGACGCACGTCGCGCATGCCCACCTCGCCTGTTTCGGCTGGTGCTCGTAGGGGCGTACCGAAAAATCGGTACGACAGTTGGCTCGTCAAATCATCGGCAAACGCCCTGGATACGGCGTGTATCGCTGTGATGAAAGGAAACGTACCGATTAATCGGTACGCCAGAACCCTAGCGCTCCAACACCTTTCGTGGTTTGGATAGAAGAGCAAGTCCGAACCGCCTGAAAGGAAACTATTTTGGATCCCTTCGTGATTCTCGGTTGGGTGAACGCCGGTTTGTCGGTGCTGTCAAACGGCCTGGCCGTGGCAGCGCAGGCGCTGGCGCTCGCTCTGCCCTTCATCTGACGCAAGCACCCTGAGAAGTGTTCTCCCAGAGGCAAAGTCGCCTCTGGGAGCCGCAAATACCGCGCGGCCCTCGCGCATTCACCGATTCCAAAACCCCAATTCCTCCCTATGATGAAAAGGGATTATTTCGCATGCCCAAATACGGAAAGTCGAGCGCCAGTCGCGTGCTGCTGGCCGGTGCGGTTCCGATGGCCATGGTGATCGCCGCGGCCGGAGCGGCCAGCGCCGCCACCGACACCGCAGCGGTGATCGCCGACCAGCCCGGGGTGACCGGGCCCGCGCAGCCCGGTACGACGCCGCCCCCGGCGCCACCCGCCCCGCCGGTACCGGAACCGGAACCCGCGCCGCAACCACCACCGCCGCCGGTCGTCTACTACTCCCAGCCGCCGCAGGTCCGCAACGAAGCCCCCTCACGCCCGGCCCCGCCGCCGGACGCGCCGGTCGAGCCGATCCGGATCGAGGAACTGCACCTGCCCGAGCCGGTGCCGCCGGTCGCGCCGATCGAAGCGCCGGAGAACACCATCCGCATCGGCCAATGGCAGACCCCACGCCCCGAATGGGTCCCCCCGCACTGCGCGGAGGTCATCAACGACGCCGCCGCGGCTGCCGAGGCGCAGGTCGCGACCGCACTGGACTCGATCGGCATCCCGGCGGGGCGCTCGGACCGAGTCAGCGGCGCCACCCTCGCCGGCGCCGGGATCGGCGGCGCGGCAGGCGCGACCCTGGCCGGGGTACCCGTAGGCACCGCCGGCGCGGTCGTAGGCGGCTTGATCGGCGGAACTATCGGCGGAATTGCCGGAGCCGCGCTCGGCACCTTCGTCCCGGTACCGGTGATCGGGACCGTCACTTCAGGGGTTGCCGGGACTGCGATCGGTGCCGCCGCCGGTGCCGCTGCCGGTGCCGCGGTCATCGGTGTCCCGGCCGCAGCGGTCGGTGCGGTCGCCGGTGGCACTGTCGGTGCGGGGTTCGGTGCCGGAGTAGGGGTCGGCCAGCCATGAACACCTCGACCAACGCCCGCGCCCGCGCTGCTGCGGCTGCCGCTGCGGTGATGGCCGCCGTCGGCCTGGCCGCGGCGACGACCAGCACCGGCCCTGTTTCGGCGGTGCCGATTGGGCCGGGCTGCCCGGCACTGTATGTGCTGGGAATTCAAGGCACCGGCCAGTCGTCGCCGACTGCGGATCCGTTGGCTGACACCGGTGTGGTCGGTGCTTTGATCGCGCCGGTGTTGTCGGCAGCGCCGGGGTTGGTGCAGCGCAGCTACATCCCTTATGGCGCCGGATTCGGCGGCGCGGTCCCCGGCGGCGGGCCAGACCCGTATGTGGCGTCGGTGAGCGACGCGCGCGCCCAGCTAGATGCCGCCGTCACCCAGATCGCCGAACAATGCCCCGCGACGATGATCGCCGGGATCGGCTATTCCCAAGGTGCACAAGCGATGTCGTCCTTCGCCGCTGACGTCGGCGCCGGAGTCGGACCAGTCGAACCCGACCGTATCGCCGGTATCGCGTTGTACGCGCACGCCGACCGCGCGATCGGTGCTCCGATCTTCCCGGGCCGCCCTGGTCAGACGGTGCCCGACCCCGTACCGGGGACCAGCGGGGTCGCGGTGTCGGCGGTGCAGATCACCAACCCGCCCGCCGCGGGTGGCGGTATCGCCGACGGTGCGACCAGCTACGGCGCGTTGACGGGGCGGGTGGCCGACATCTGTGTGGATGGGGACCTGGCCTGCTCGGCGCCGGACCGTGCCGCGCTGCTGCGTGTGGGGGCCGAGATCGCCGCCCAAGCCGACCTGCGCGACCCGATCGCCGCGATCGGCTCCCTCAACGCGCTGCTCCACGCAGCGCTCGGTGATGCGTGGACCACGGTGATACTCAACGACTTTCAGGTCGGTAGCGGCAACGTCGACTACGCCCCGCAGCTGCCGCTGGCTGGGCGGTTGATCGACGCCGCCGACCCCCGCACCCACTCCCGGTGACGTTGGTGCGGCGGCGGCGCGATGGAACGAGGTCACCGCCACCGTCGCCGCGAACCCGCTCGGGTTGCTGCCCAAACTCGCCGGACAGCTCGGCGCGGCGTGGGGACAGCTGGTCGCCGACAACGCCGACCTCGTCAATCCGGCGATCTGGCTGCGCTACGCCGACACCGTCGCCCGCCACAACGGCTACGCCCTGACCGGACAACTCAACTCCGGCGTCGCGTGGATGGTCGCCGCCGCTCACGACATCGCAGGAACCCGCCGATGACCAACCCAACCGAACCCCTCCCAGTCAACGAGGTCGACGACTTCTTCACCGGCAGCCAGATCGGCTTCGACCCCCGTCCCGGCGACATTCTGCGCCGCCGCAGCATCGAACTCACCGACATGGACGAAGCCGGACGAGCGTGGCAGCTCGTTTACGCCACCCGTACTGGTTTCTCCGCACCCATCCCCGCCTCCGGCACGGTCATCACCCCCGTGAGCGCCGAACGGGGCGGTCCCGGTCCAATGCTGGTGTACTGCCCGTCGTTTCACGGTCTCGGCGGAGGCTGCGCACCCTCGCGCCTCTTGGCCGACGGCGCCGAACCCGAAGCGGTGTTCATCTCCGCGGCCCTGGCCCGCGGGTGGACGGTCGCGATCGCTGACGGGATCGGCCTCGGGATGACCCGATTGGGGCCGCACCAGTTTCTGGCCGGTCGCGCCGCCGCGCACGCGGTGCTCGACCTCGCCCGCGCCGTGCGCGTGCTCCCCGAACTCGACGCGGTCGACGTGCCGCTGGTCGTGTGGGGATACGCCGACGGCGGGCGGGCGGCGGTGTGGGCGGCCGAACAACAGCCCACCTACGCCCCCGACCTGGACCTGCGTGGTGTCGCGGCGGGGGCGGTCGTCGCCGATCCCGGGGCCTTGGTGCTCGGGCTCGACGGCGGGGCGTGGGCGGGGCTGGCGTTGGCCGGACTCACCGGGCTAGGGCGCGCGTACGCGCATCTGCCAGCCGCTCACATCCTCACCGACGACGGCGAGCAGGCGGTGGAAGCGGCCAGTGGCATGAACCTGGCTGGACTGCTGGGCACCTATCGCGACGTGCCGCTGGGGCGGTGGTGCGAACGCCCGGATCCGTGGAACGACCCGATCTGGCGATATGTGCTCGGCAACGAAACCTGTGGCCGCGCAACACCGTTGGCGCCAGTGCATCTCTACCACGGCACCCAAGACACTCTCGTCCCCGTCGGCATGGGCCGCGGGCTGTTCACCGAATACCGCGCCCTCGGCGTGGACCTGTCCTGGCGCGAATACCCGACCGCGCACCGCGACACCGCCCAAGCCGGAGCCAGCGAGGCCATCGCTCGATTGGCCAGCTACCTGCTGCGCCGCCCCACCACCCGCTCGGCCCCGCAGACAACCTGAATCGCCTGCCCGCACCCGGGACCCCTCGCCGGGGTGCGGGCAGGCAACCCCATCGAGATCGAGGTAATCACCGTGTACCGCAGAAACTTTCAACCTACGACCAGGCGACTACTTCGCCGTGTTCTGGCGGTGGTGGTGAGCTCTGCTGCGATCTCGACGACGGTCCTCGGCAGTGCCCACGCCGACCCTGATGTGCCGATGGGCAAAACCTGCCCAAGCCTGTATGTCCTGGGCGTCCAGGGCGGGCAAGAGTCCTCGCCAGGTGTCGCGTCCACCAGCGACTCTGGTGCGTTGGGGCAGGTCTTCGGGCCGATGGCCGCTGTCGCAGGCGAGCTCGTCCAACGGGCCTATGTCCCCTACGGCCGCGAATCTGGCCGTGCCCAGCCACCGTACGACGAAGCGGTCACCGCGGCGGCGGAGCAGCTCGAGGAGATGGCGACCGAGGTCCTCACCCGCTGCCCGAACACCAAGATCGCCGCCGCTGGCTACGCCCACGGCGCACCTGCCGTATCGACTTTCGCCCACCGAGTCGGCACCGGTATCGCGAGGGTCGGTGCGGACCAAGTCGCGGCGATCGCGTTGCTGGCCAACCCCGCCCGGGCAGCGAGCACCGCGGTGCTGCCGGGATCCGGATCGACTACACCATCCCCGGCGCCCGGCACGGCGGGGGAAAAGGTCTCGGCGATCGCCCTGACGAGCCCCGCCTTGTCCGGGGCTGGGATCACCGCCGCGCCGCAGGCGCCCGGGTACGGCGCGCTGACCGGACGGGTCGCCGACCTGTGCGTTCCCGGCGATGCCACCTGTGACACCCCGACCGGCTCGCTGTTGGCGAGAACGGTCGCCAACATCGCCGCCCGATCCGACCTGCGCGACCCGATCTCGGCGATTTCCACTGTCGCGCAGTTGCTTTCGGCAACCATTTACACCACTGCGGTAGGTGTGGTCAACGAGGACCTGAGCGGTACCAGCTTGGACCAACTGTCCTACCAACCAGCCAAAACTCTCGGTGAGCGCATCGCGCAAGCCTCCCAGCCGAATTCCACACCACCCGGGCCGCACGAAGCGTTGGCCGCGCTGTTCAGAATCGGAAGTATCGGCCTGAACGCCGTGATCTCGGTGGCGCAGAAGGTGTTCACCCCGACGACGGTCGCGGAGCTGGCCACCGTTGGTTTGGCCAGTCCATGGGCGGCGGTTGCGACGCTGGGAGCCAAACTCGCGGGCGCGGTGGTGGAGTTGGTGCCACCGCAGACAGCCAGCCGCTGGATCAACGACGCCTTCACCGCGATCACCTCCACGATCACCGACCCCCGTGAGCTCTACACCCTGTCCGCCTCAGCCCAGTACAGCGACACCACCGGCCGCCACGGCTCCTACCGCAGTGTTCCCGCCACACCGGCGGGCCGCTCGACCTTCGCGGTGACCGCGGACTGGTTCACCGCCGCAGCCCGCGACCTCGCCGCCACAACCTCGGGGTCGGGTGCCGCCACGCCGAAACCGCTTTCCCGCGCCACCACGTCCACACCATCCCACTCGACTAGCAGCGCGCCCGCGGCGACGTCCACCCCGCCGGGCGGGCCCTGAACCCCTTCGGGCGGAGAACCGATCAGCCGTCTCGGGCCCGCGAGCGCTGATTACCCCGGCACTTCCGCCCGAAGGGCCCCACCGTCCCCCCCGAACACCGAACGCCGAGGAGGTGACCACCAGCCATGGCCGACATCCCCACACCGTACCCGCAAACCGACATATCTCCCCAGCACGGCTTGGGATGGATCGAACGCACCGAACCGGCTGTCCTACAAGCGGTTCCCACCGACGACAGCACAGAGGACGCCGACGGTGGCGGAAGCGAGTGGCGGTGGGTGGCACACCCACCCACCGCTGCGCCTGCTGCCCCCAGCGGTGTCCGCACCACCTGGATGCCGCGGCGTGTATGGCTGATTCTGCTGACCGCGCTCAGTGTGGCCGCGGTGCTCGTTGTCGCCGGGATCGTCTCGATCGCCGACCGTGATTACACGCCCGCGATGATCCCGACGCTGACAGCGAGCCCGCCGACCACCACTACATCGGCTGCGGCCGGGGCGTGCGCGGGCCTTTCCGGGCAGACCGTCACCGACGGCCAAGGGGACACCCATAGCCAGGCGGGGGTGATCGCGGCGTTCGAACACGCCTACTACGTGCAACGCAACGCCGAGGCCGCGCTGCGGCTGATCGCACCGGAAGTCGGAATCATCCCCGAGGCATTAGCCGCCGGTATCGCCTCCATCCCGCCGGGCACCGTGCACTGCGTGGCGATCACCCCGATCGCCGACGGTGCCGCCGACGTGCATCTCGTCGAGCTGCATCCAGACGGGCAGCGCATCGACTACCTGCAACTGATCAACGTCGGCCACAACCCAGACGGTGCCACGGTGATCACCAACGTCCAGAAGCGGGGCTGAACCATGGCCGCACCGCTGCACCTGCACACCACCGGCGACCACACCTCGCAACCCGGCGCGGACCGCCGCTTCGATCCCGACACGATCACCGCACCCGCAGCCGAGCGCAGAGCGCCGGTCCGTGAGGAGCCGCTGCCCACGACTGGAGCGCATCCGCCACTGTTCGCAGTGCTCGGCGCCCACGGCGGCGCGGGGACCTCGACCTTGGCGCGATGGTGGGCCCCGGCGGCCGACACCGGCCGTGCCTGGCCTGCTTCACCTGCGACCACTCAGCGGGTCCTCGTGGCGGCCCGACTGTGCATGCCGGGTCTCACTGCCGCGGCCGAGCGGTTGCGGGAATGGCATGTCGGGCTGGCGCCTGACGGTGTCACCGTCATCGGCTTGGTGCTGTCGGCGGCGCGGCCGGGGAAGGTTCCCGCCGCGGTGCGCCGCTACCGCGACGTCGTCGCCGAGCTGGTGGAGACGGTGTATGAGATCGGCTGGCACGACGAGTTGGTCGTGCGGGAACTGGGCGAGCTGGCGCAGCACCTCCCCTTCGACCCGCCGCCGCGCAGGCGGCGGCACGCTCGGCTGAGCGAAGCGGTCCCCGACGACGTGCACACCGCGGGCACGCAGATCATCACCCACCTGGTCGCCACCCGTACAACTGCTGCGGCACAACCCGATTCGGAGCACACGTCATGACCACTGCCTCCGCGGTCGGCGAGACGCTGACCGTTCTCGCCCAGGAAATCAGGATCACCCCCACTGAACCGCCTGGGGCTCCGCAGCTGCTCAACCTGGTCAACTACTTGTCCTGGATTGTCATGCTCGCCGGGATCGCCTCGCTGATATACGCGGGCGGGAAATTTGGGTGGGAACGCTTCCACGGCGGGGCGGTCGAATCTCCCAAGATCATCCTCGGCGCTCTGGTCGGCGGCATCATCGCCACCGGCGCCGGCGGGATCATGAACGCCGTCGTCACCGGAGGCGCATAACCCCATGCCCGCCAACCGGAACCATCCCCACCTAAATACAGCCACGCGGTACGCAGCACGCAGCCCCGGCCAGAGTTTTCCTTGCGTAGCGATCGGCTCACCTGGACCGGCCACACGCGTAGAGGTCGAGCAGGTGAATATGGCTGCCGCGGACGGGATCTCGCTGTCGGCGACGCGACTTGGGCCGGTCTTGTCCCCGGCGAGCGTGGTCTACATTCCCGGACTGCTCACCGACTCCACCTACTGGACGCCGCTGACCGCCCACCTGCACGCTCGCCTCGACGGCGGCATCACCCAGATCGTCTACTCGCGCCCGCAACGCCACCTCTACGATCGGCACCACGCGCGTTCAGCCGTGCCGGTGCTGGTCGAGGACCTCGACACGATCCTGACCCTCGCCCACGGTGCGGTGATCCTGGTCGCGCACTCGGCCGGATCGCTCCTGGTGAGTGCCTGGGCTCAGCACTACCCGCGCCGGGCTGGCGCATTGGCGGGACTGGTCCTGCTCAACCCGTGGCCAGACCTTCGCGACGTCACCGCGCTGCTCGAGGCCCACGGTGCCCGTGGGGCTCGACGGCGCGAACATCTCCTGCTCGCCGAGCTGACCAGCAACCTCTACGACCCACCCAACGGTGGTCTGCCCCGCTGCAGCCGCATCGACACGAGCAAGGCAGACGTCGATGCCCTCGGCACCGCGCTGAGCGCCTACCAGGGAACCCCGTTCGGTGACGAGGTGGTCAGCGTCCTACGCAGGATCCCCACCTGGGTGTTGGCCGGGCAATCGGATCCGATCATCGCCCCGCGCCGAGCACAGTGGTTGGCCGAGCGTCTGTGGGCCGACTACGACGCCATCCATGGTGCCGGGCACTCCCTGCCGCACGTCGACCCCGCCCGAGCTGCCGAACCGATCCTGGCCGCACTTGAGGTCGCCTACCGCGACCACCAACACGGGAGAACGCCATGGTGATCGCCGAACCCCTTCCCGCGCAGGTCCTTTCGCCGTTGACGCAGCTGCTGGGCTGGCTGGCATGGCTGGTACTGCTGCTGTGCATCGCTCGCGCGGTCTGGGTCGCCGGGCTGCTCGCGATCCGCAGCTACCGCGAAGAAAGCCTCGAAGGACTCCTCGGCGCACTGCTCGGAGCGGCCCTCCTCGGCGCCGCCAGCTCGATCGCCCTCGCCGTGCTCCCCATTTGACTTGCCTACCAGGAGAATTGTGAACACCACCCGCAACCACCGCATCGGCGTCACCGCCGTGCTGGCCTTCACCGGACCCATCGCCGCCGCCGGGCTCCTCGCCTGCACCAGCGACGACACCACCTCATCAACCCCGACACCTTCGTCGGCGGCGATCGCGACACCTCCGACTGGGGTGGTGTGGCGGCCCTTCCAAGGCATCGAGCTACCGGTCGCCGATCAAGGCCCCCACCGTACCGAGGGCCCGGTCGCGGGTGGGTTCGATCGGTCCCCGGCCGGTGCCGCGCTGGCTGCGATCCACGCCACGGTGCGGCTGTCGGTCGCCACCGACAGCCAATGGGCTGCGGTCGGTCAGCAGATGCTCGCGGCTGGGCGTGGCCGCGATGCCTGGGCCACCGCGCGCGCCCAGATCTCGATCACCACCCCAATCGCCGAGGGCGCACCGAAAATCCTGGGCTACCAGGTGACCCGCTACACCCTCGACGCCACCGACGTGGCGGTCTACAGCCTGCATCCGGACAACTCCGTCACCCGCAACACCACCCAGGTCCTGTGGCAGCGCGAGGACTGGCGGCTGCGACTGCCCGATGACCCCACCACCAGCCCGGTGACCGCTGTGCCGGTAGCACCGGCCGACATGGTCACGTTCACGCCCCGGTGAGGAGACCTTCCGAATCATGAAAACCCAACGCCTGCTGATCATCCTGCTGCTAAGCATCACCGCCGTTGTGATCGCAGCCTTCGTTCTCACCATCACCCGCGACGACCAGCCTCGCGACATCCCCGCTGATCCCGGCCACGGACCCACCGAACGCACCTACCCCGAACCGTCGCTGACGACGCCACGGCCGCCGAGCACCGACCTGTTCGGCAACCGACTCGAAACCCCAGCCCAGGACTCCGGTGTTGTACTGCCGCAGGATTTCACTGCCCGGCCCGACCCAACACGCCCCGACTACCTGAGCGCGGCACCCGCGCGGATGCAGTGGCAACGCGGGTGGGGCGGTGCAGCACTGCCATTCTCGAGCAGCGACGGACCCACCGCCATCTACGACGGTGTCGCGATCGCGTTCGCGCGCACACCACAAGGCGCGGCGTTAGCGGCGGTCGATGCGATGGCACGTGCCCTCTCAGCGCCGGAAGGCGTCTGGCAGCAGGTGGTGCGCGAGCGCTACTACGGCGGCGGCCAAGCGTTGCTCGACCGCTTCGCTCGCTCACGCCAGCGCACCACCGACGCGGCTCGATACGTCGTGGTGCCCGACGGGGTCCGGGTTCAGCCCGGCTACCGCGACGACCTGGCCGTCGTGCAGGTCGCCACCCGCTCCGCCCACGGGTACACCGTCGCGGACTGGCCGATGGCCTGGATCAATGGTGACTGGCGTGTGCGAGTCCCAGACAACATCGAAACCCTCTGGGGCCCAGGCACCTCCGTCTCCACATTGACCGGGTTCGGGTCGTGGAAGGGACAGCCATGACCACCACGCTCACTTCAGCGCCCCACGGTGCGGAGTACTGGCGAACCCAGTTGCCGATGCCCGATGTCTGTGACTTACCGCTAGGGCCGCGACAAGCGTGCGAAGAAATTCAACAAACCGCGTCGGAAGCTGCCAGTTCGGTCCTGGACGACCTCGTCACAGAGCTTGGTGAGAGCTTCGGCACGATTCTGCGGTTTCTCATGACCTGGTGGACAGCACTGCCCTCACCACAACTGACCGACTCCAACGACGGGCCGGGCACAGCGCTTTCCGGCGTGCGCGAGTACACCAGTGGCCTTCAGGTAGTACTGCTGACGGCGGGCATCTTGTTCGCGGCAGCACGGCTGGCGCTGGCCAAGCGCGGCGGCACCGCGGGGGAAGCTCAGGAGACCTTTCTGATGCTGGCCCGCGCAGTCTTTGCCTCGATGACCTTCGCCGCGGTGATCACCGCTGGTACTCGCGCAGGCGATGGGTTCGCCGAATGGGTCATTTTCGACGCCTCCCGCGGAGACATGCACGGCGCAGTCGCCGAACTCGTGGAATTCGACCTCGAGTCACGGTCCGGGCTCGGGACCGGTGTGCTGTTGGTGCTGTTCCTACTGGGCATCATCAGCACCCTCATCCAACTGGTCATGCTCGTCATCCGGCAAGCGCTGCTGATCCTGGTTGTCGCTGTGCTTCCGATCGCAGCAGCCGCTTCGGGAACCGGGCCGGGTTCGCAAGCCTACAAACGGCTCCTAGCGTGGTCGTTGGCGTTTGTGCTGTGGAAACCGGTGGGCGCGCTGGTGTACGCGATCGCGTTCACTGTGGCCGGACGCGACCAGCAAGACCCGCAGATGGTGCTGCTGGGACTGATCTTGCTCGTGATGTCGGTCATCGTCCTGCCCGCCCTGATCCGGTTGGTCGCCCCGGCGGTAGCCACCCTCGGAGGAGGCGGTGGCGCGACAGCGGTGCTGGCAGGCGGCGCGGCGGGTGTGGCGATGGCCTCGATCGGAGGAGGTTCGGGCGGCCGCAAGGTCAGCGAAGGCGAAAACGCTCCCAGCGGCTCACCACCGAGCACACCGTCTGGTTCCTCGGCCGGTGGTGGCGGACGCCCGATGACAGGTGGTGGTGGTTCGGCAGGACCCAGCACGAGCGGTGAGTCTGGCGGCTCCGCGATAAGCCACAGGGCCGGTGGAGGCGGCAGCGCACGCCCGAGCGGCGGTACTGGTCAGGGGAAAGCCGCCAGCACCAATGCCGCTGGTGCCGGCACCGGTGCCGGTGGCGGTGGCGGTGGCGGTGGCGGGGGTGCGGCAGCGGGTGCTGGTGCGGGCCCGGCCGGTGCCGCGGTGATGGGCGCTCAGATGGGAGTGGACCTCGCCCAGCACGGGGTGTCTGCCATCGATAGCCAGGTCCGTGATGCGAGCGAGGCCGGGTGGGATCCGGACGCACTGGGCCCGGGGGAGGTGCGGCGATGACAGCGCGCATGTACGGCCGGTGGGAAAAGCCCCGCTCGGCTGGGTTTTTCGGCTTGACCTGGGGCGTGTCGATGCTCGGGCTCGCCATGATCATCGCGGTGATGGTCGGGTTCCTCGTCACCCGTTCGCTATCGGTCGCTATGGGGTTGATCGTCGCGTCCGCGGTGGTATTCACCCCATTGGCGATCACCCGCAACGGCCGCACCGGCTGGGAAATCCTATTGCTGCGGGTGCAATTCGCCGCCGCCCAAGCCCGCGGCGAGCACCTCTACCGCGCGGGCCGCTTCTCCCGAATCCCCGGTGTCGCGAAACTGCCTGGGCTGCTGGCCGATTCGCAGCTCAGTGAGTACGAGACCGCGGGCGGCAAACGGTTCGCGATGATCCACATCCGCCGCAGCGACCACTACACCGTCGTGCTGCGGGTGATCCCGCGCGGCAAGGAACTCGTCGACCAGGCCCAAATCGACTCGTGGGTCGAAGGGTACGGCCAGTTCCTGGCCACGCAGAGCCGTGGCGGGGAAGTGGTGGCGGTGACCGCGGTGCTGGAGAACGTGGTCGAAACCCGGCTCAAGCAAGCGCGGGAGGTCGCGCGCCTGGTTCGCCCGGACGCGCCTGCGTATGCGCAGTCGGTGATGCGGGAAGCCGCCGCCGACGTCGGCGGGGTCGGGGTGCGGATCGAAGCGCGGATCGCGATCACCTACCGCGCCATCGGCAAAGGCCGCATTCGTCGCGACGAAGCCGAGCAGGCCCGCGAGATCGGGCAACGCCTGCAAGGCGTTCTCTCCCAACTCGCCCGCGCCGGTCTACCCGCGACCCCGCTGCAGGCGTGGGAAGTGCTGGGGCTGGTGCGTACCCGCTATGACCTGGCTGCTCAACGCGATGTCGAAGCCGCGGGCGCGGACATCACGTCGAGTCAGTCGTGGGACAGCGTCGGTCCGATCGCCCATCAGGATCGGTGGGATCACTACCTCCACGACGGTGCGCGCTCGATCACCTGGGAGATGGACGCGGCCCCGCGTGGGGCGGTGATGGAGACCGTGCTCGAGGAACTGTTGCGTCCCCGCGCGGACGTGCCGCGCAAGCGGGTCGCGATCGTCTACCGGCTGCATTCGGCCGCCGAGGCCACCAGCCTGGTGGACTCCGACTTCCGCGACGCGGTCGCCGCGGAGCAGACCGAACGCGGGATCGCCTCGGCCTCAGCGCGGATCCGCGTGGCCAACACCCAAGCCGCCCGCGAGGAACAAGCCCGCGGCGCCGGGCTGACGCGGTTCGGGGTGCTGGTGACGGTCACCGATCACCTCGACGGGGACCTGCCCGGGATCGAAGCCTCGGTCAAAGGGATGGCCGCGGCCTCGCGGCTGGGGGTGCGCCGCTGCTACGGCAGCCAAGCCGCCGCCTTCGCCGCCTCGCTGGGGATCGGGTTGATCCTGCCCGAGCACACCTCCATCTCGAAGCGGGTATCGAGTTGAACGAGTTCACGGAAACTGAAGCGTCGTCAGCGGGAACCCGAGTGCTCTCCCGTGATATTCGGGTGGGTGCGTGCTCGGGTTGGTGCGGAAGCTGGCGAGTCGGCGGCGTCAGGGTCGAACAGCAGTTGCCGGGCGTTGGCGGCCCATCGGATCGCATTGGTGTCGGAGATTCCGAACATTGCCGACAGATGCAGCGGGTCCGCACCGCAGGTGATGGCTTCCTCGAGCTTGCGGTCGATGCGCAGTCGTTCCAGAGTCGCCCCCAGACCACGCTGGGATGGGGATGGCAGGATCTTGGTGCTGACCGGTCCAGTGCGAAGAGCGGTCTCCTTGCTGATGAGCAGATGCGGATTTGCGGTGCGTGGCCAGCGGCTGCGCCGGTGGTCGAGCCATTCGCGCAACACAGCAGCGGTGACCTCGTCGATCGGAAGGACACGGCCGCCGATGGTGATGCGCCGCTTGCCCAGGTCCACGTCGTCGAGCAGCAGTGCCCGGATCTGCCCGGGCCGGGCCGCGTAGATGGCGGCCAGCACAACAGACAGACGCGCCTGTGGAGTGTCTGCGGCGCGCACCGCAGCAGTCATCTCGTCGTCGGACAGAGGCTGGTAGATCGGCCGGACGTGCGGTGTGCCCGGGATCCGGGCGCAGGGATTCCGGAAGACCACGCCGTCGCGTTTGGCCCAGGCGAACAACGACCGCAGCGCTCCCAGCGTGTCAAGCCTCGGCTTACCGTTCAGTTCGGCGAGGTAGGCCAGGACCTCGCCACGAGTTATCTCACGCAGATGATCGTGGCTGGTCGACCAAGTCTGCAGTGCGGGCCGTACCGCATTGAAGTAGCGCATCGCGGTCGCAGGTGCGCGGCGGCGCTGGCGGGGCCCACCGTCGTGCAGGGCGCGAACCCAGCGTTCGGCCTGATGGGCGATCGCGGGGGCGAGGCCGTCGAGTTTGGCGGCGAGCCAGATATCGAACACCGCGGGCCGGTCGTCGGCGAGGATCTCCATCGCCGACAAGATGTCGATGACGTGGACGAGCGCGCCACCACCCCTACGCGTACAGACCAGCGAGTGGAACTGCGAGACGCGGACGAGTTCCCCGTCGGCGTGCGTGGCCAGCAGCATGACCAGGTTCCGGTTCAGCGCCGAGCGCACCTTGAGGCCGAAGCCGCGGCTCTCGGCCGTGGTCCAGGCCAAGTGAAGGGCCCAGGCCAGCCATGGATTGTCCGGCGGGGCACTCGATCTCAGATCGACACGGCCACGCCGATAGGTGCGTGGCAGGTCTGGCAGCAACATCAGCTGTACGGAGTCGAGACTGGGTCGAGACGCGACCGGCGGCGCTTGCTTGGGCTGGCGGCCTTTCGCCCCGCGTCGGCGCGGCGTTGTCGGTGGCGGCGCGTGGCGCTGAGAGAGGTCGGCCAGAAACAGCTGGTGGTACCGAACTTTCGCTGCGTATGTGGCGAGAACCGTTCTGTCGCGGGCATTTTCGGCGGTGGCGGCTCGGTCGAGTCGGGCCTGGCACCAGCACAGGCGGCAGTAGCCCTTCATGACCGGCAGTCGGCGGTGGCAGGCCAGGCAACAACCGATGCTGCGGCGGTAGCCGATAGCGAAGTTGTAGCAGGGCAAGCAGACGCCCTGAGCATAGGTCAGGCCCCATGCCAGGCATTCGGAGCAACTGGTCACCGAGCGTGCGATCTCCGGTCGGCGGGCGACGCCATGTTGGACGGCCATCGGTCAGGTCGGCGGCATCGAACGCCCGTCGCGGCGGCGGGGCACGACCGGGGAGCGAGGTTGTTGTTGGCCTGCGGCGACAACGTCGCTGCCGGAGGCGGGACATGGCACCGATTCGGGTTCAGGGATCAGCAGTTCGCCGACCTCGCAGCTCAGCACGGCGCAGACCACGTCCAGATCGGCGAGTTTGATCGAGGCGGGCTGGCCCGACCACAGGTGCGACATCTTTCCCGCAGAGATGATCAGGCCGCGTTCGGCGAGCAGGCGCTGCAGTTGCGAGGCTTGCCAGATGCCGCGGTTCGCTGCGGCCAGACGCAGATTCCAGCGCATTCACATCAGTCCCTTCAAACGCGTGCCGACGCGATGCTGACCGGCGATCCAGGCGTCCTCGATCCGGCTTCGGTGCACGTGAACGTATTTCATCGTGGTGCTCACCCAGGCGTGGCCGTACATTTCCTGGATCGAGATCAGGTCCACGCCGCCCAAGTAGAGTTGCGAAGCGCAGTAGTGGCGCAGGACGTGCGGCGACATCCGCCCTGCCCATGTCGGCAGGTGCGTCCGTGTCGCCTCAGCCAAGCTACGACGCAAGGCGTTGTAGCCGACGCGATTTCGTGTTCCGTCTGCGTTGATGCGTTCGGTGGGCAGCAGAGGCGCGCCGGGGCGGGTGTGGTCGTCGCCGAACTGTCCCCACACGTCCTCGACATACCAGCGCAGGGTGCGGTCGGCGCCGTTGAGCAGCGGAACCATCCGTTGCCGCGGTCCCGACCCTCGTGCGCCTTTTCCGATGCGGACGTGGAGTTTGCCGAAATATCCGAGCTCCCAACGGATGTCGTCCAGGTCGAGGTGGCGGGCTTCGTTGATCCGCAATCCGACATCGGCCATCAGGCGCGACGCGGTGTAGTTCCGGGCGGCTGGTGCGAACTTCCTGCACGTCGTCAGTTCCTGTGCCCACCCCGCGAACAAGGTCTGGACCTCCTCACGCAGTGGTGGGATCCGCACTCGGGTGTCGCGTTGGCCGCGAGGACGATTCATTTCGTCGATCGGGCATTCCACCACCCGGCCGGTCATTGCATGCAACTCGACCTTGTGTCGAAGCTCGAGGAACTCGAAGTACACCGACAAGGCCGCGCAACGCGCGAACTTTGTGCTGCTCGGCGATCCGCGCAGCACCCTCCCGAAGTAGGCGTCCGCGTCGGTCGGCTCCATCTCCCACAACGGACGACCGAACCACGACCGCATCTGCTCGAGATTGCTCAGGTCACACCGGATCGTTTCATCGACAAGACCTGCGGCCGAACGCGCAAGTACGAACTCGGCCAGCACATCGGTCTCGAACTGCTCCAACTCCTCAGCCGAGGCTGCCGGCCGCACCGACCGCAGATCCTGGACCGCCCTGACACCCAACCCACACACCTCGCTTTCACCCGACGTGGAAGGAGATCGAGACACATGAGAACGCTTCAGAAAAGCCGAGACAACCTCAACACGCCGGTTACAGCACGAATCACGGTAAAGGCCCCTGGTCTGCGGCTCGTTGCTCCCGTCCACCTCCAATCGAACCTGAGTGATGGAGAGCTGGCATGAACGCCAAGCAGTCCAAACAGGTACGGCCTGCTCGTACCGAGATCGTCGCGGGCGTGCGTGTGCTCACCTCCCAGGCGCGCGCCGCGGCCGAGGCCGCCGCCGCTAAGCCCGGGCTGCGTGGTTGGCGGGCGCGGCTGGCGATATCGAGCGATGATCATCGACGCGCCACCGCCGCCCGCCGCGCGGAAGACCGCGGCCGCGATGGCTTCGACCGATCGCTGGCCCACCTGACCGACCGCGGTTATCGCGGGCCCGGCGGCGGTCGCGCCGCCGTCGTCGCGGCCACCCCGGAATGGCGGGCCACCACCGTCCAGGTCGCCGGGTTGTTCCCGTTCAGTGTCGGCGCCAGCGCCCCCACGGTCGGCACGCCGGTCGGTGCGCATTACATCACCGGCGCTCCGGTGCATTTCGACCCGATGTCGTGGTTCCTCAAGGGGTTCATCACCGCACCGATCGCATTTGTGCTGGCGCTCAACGGTTTCGGTAAGTCCAGCCTGATCCGGCGGATGGTGACCGGTGCGGTCGCGGCCGGGGAAACGGTGCTGTGCATGGGCGACACCAAACCCGACTACCGCGACCTCGTCGAACGCCTCGGCGGTCAGGTCGTCGACGTCGGATACGGGCACGGCACCCTCAACCCCCTCGACGTCGGAGCACTCGGCGCGATAGTCGAGCGGCTCACCGACCCCGATCAACGCCGCCAAGTCACCGCGCGCGTCGAAGCCGGGCAGGTCAACATCGTCGCCGGGCTGATCGAGCTGGTGCGCGGGTCGCGGGTCGCCGACTACGAAGAAGTCCTGATCGCCGCCGGGCTGCGCGAACTCTACAGCGGAACAGGCGGTTTCAGCTATGACAATCCGCCGCTGCTGGAAGATCTGCTCGCGGTCATCTCCGGCGGCGGCGAGCAACTACGCCGGTTCGCCGAGGAAGACGACGAAGGCGCCTACCGGGCGAGCACCAAATCCCTGCGTAGGTCTCTGCGCGCGCTGGTGGAGGGCCCGTTCGGGGCGATCTTCAACGGTCCCACCACCACCCGTCTGGATCTGACGAGCGCAGCGGTGTGCGTGGATGTCTCTCGTATCCCCGAGGGCGATACGAAACTGCTGGCCGCGGTGCTGATGGTCTGCTGGAGTGAAGGATTCGGCGCGGTCGCCGCCGCGCACGCGCTCGCTGATGCTGGGCTCGCGCCGCCGCGCACGTTCGAGGTCGTCATGGACGAGATCTGGCGGGTGCTCGGGGTGGGGGAGTTCATGGTCGACCGTGTCGATGCGTTGACCCGCCTCAACCGGATGCTCGCGACCGGGTTGATCATGTGCAGCCACACGATCAAAGACCTCGCCGCCTTCGACTCCCCGGCCGCGCAAGCCAAAGCGTTGGGCTTCTTCGAACGAGCGCGCGCCAAACTCATCGGCCCGGTGGGGCCGGAGGAGATCGACCGCATCCGCAACGCGGTCGGGATCACCGACACCGAGAAACTGCTCGTCACCTCCTGGGCGGCACCGCGGCCGCCCTCGGATGACGACCTCGACCCGTCGAGACGTGAAACCCCTCCTGGCACGGGCTGTTTCCTGCTCAAGACCGGTGAAGCCAACGAGCCTGGGATTCCTTTCCGGATGGTGTTCACACCGGCCGAGCGTGATGCGGATGTGCACAACACCAACCGCCGGTTCGACAACCTCCCCACTAGTGGTGAAGCGAGCAGGTGATGGATTGTGGACACCTCCTCGCGCGCGGTGACCGCCACCGCGCTGGGCTTGCCAGCGGTATTGCTGCTGTTGTTGCTGATCGTCGTCGGCGCCGACCCTGCCATGTCCTGCGCTACACCGCTGGCGTCCGGTGGTGCCGCGGGGGTGAGTGGCCCGACGGGGCAGACGGTGGCGGGGCTGTCGGAGCGGCAGTTGCAGTTGGCGCGCAACGGGGTGGCGATCGGCAAGCAGCGTCGGATGCCGGAGTCGGTGATCATCGCCGAATTGGCCGCGCAGGCCACCGAATCCAGCTTCCGCAACCTGGCCAATCCCGCAGTTCCGGAGTCACTGAACTACGCCAACGACGGGCTCGGCTACGACCACGATTCAGTCGGCCCGCACCAGATGCGCGCCAGCATCTGGGGATCGGTCGGCATCGCGGTCCTGATGGATCCGGTTTATCAGATCAACTGGTTCTACGACCAAGCCGAACGACTCGGCATTACCGCGGGGGCGATGTCCCCGGCCGAGCTGGCCCAGGAGATCGAACGTTCGGCACCGAACGCCTACAGCGGGCAGCTCGAGCTGGCGCGACGGCTGTATGTCCTGTTCGCCGACATCGACCCAGCGTCGATGCTCCGCACATCAAGCGGGGGACCGGCAGCAGGCTGTGGGCCGAACGGCTCCGGCGCCCCGCTGCCGGCGGAGGCGAGCGAGTTCGGGCGTGCGGTGATCGAGCATGGAGCCCGCTGGATGGGCACCCCGTATGTCTGGGGCGGCGGGGACACCACCGGCCCGACCGGCGGCGGCTTCGACTGCTCCGGGCTCACCCTCTACGCGGTCTATCACGCCTCGGGCGGGCGAATCCGGTTGCCGCACTACACCCAAGCCCAGCAAGACCACCCGACCGCCGAAATCGTTCCGTTCGCCGAGCGGGCGCCGGGAGATCTGATCTTCTTCACCGCCCCGGGCGATGCGGATTCCCATCATGTCGGCATCTACTACGGCCGCGACTCTCAAGGCCGCGACCTGCTGCTGCACGCCCCGCAGTCCGGGCAAACCGTGACGCTCACCCCGCTTTCGGCGTGGGACGGCGAGCACATCGACGTGCGCCGCTACTCCGCCGCCGCCGCTTCGAGTCCCGACACCAGCCTCCCAGGAGGTCGCACATGAACACCCACCCACTACCCAGACCAGTCACCGGTGGCCGGGTCACCCCGGAGAAACTTGTGCGGTTGCGTGCCGCCGAGCTGCGCAAGCTCACGAGGAAGCGCCAGTTCGACCAGGTCGCGATCGGGCACGGCTTCAGCGACTCGGCCAGTTTCGAGCGGTTCGTGACCGCGCTGCACGATATCGCCGGGATCGACTACGAAGGCCTGCGCCAGGTCGAGGCCGCGCGCCGCAGCGTGCACCGCCGACTGGTGACCATGGCGCAGCGCGGTCCGCAGCTGAGGCTGTTCTCGGCGGCGACGATGACGACCTTCACCATCTGCCGCGCCGACGGGCATGTCATCTGGCACAACCGCTTCCCCCGCGAATGCGTCATCGACACCGGTACCGCGGCGGCGGAAACCTCGGCACGGCAGGCTATTTGGCTGGCGGGGCAGGCTCGCGTCCAGTGGGGCGCCGACGCCGCCACCTTGCACCTGGTCCTGGCCCGCAACCGCGGGGTCGAACTAGTGAAGCTGCACGAGACCGCGGTCGCTGCCGCGCTGGTGTTGGAGGTGAGCACCGACCCGGTGCACCACCCCGCCGCCGAACAATGCACCCGCCCCACCTTCATCGACTGGTGCGGCACCGACCTGGGCGGACTGCTCGAGCCACCGCAGGAACCGGCATGAACAGAACAATTCTGGTCATCACGACGGCCGCGGTACTCACCGGCGCGGTCGGCTGCTCGTCCACCAGTCCCGACACCACGCTGGCAACCTCCGAGTGCCGAGCGGATCGGTTCGCCCCGCCCTTCCACGACTTGGATCCGTGCTCGGCCGAGGCGGTCCTGACCGCGGCGGTGAGCACGGTCTTCGGTTACCGGCCGCGCGAGCACGCCGACCCACGGGCCGCGTTCCGCGCCGCCTCGGCGCTGACGGACCCTCGCTTCGCCGAACAAGCCGAACCGGCCGCGCTGGTGTGGGCGCCGATCACCACCGAGCAGTTCCAGCACTGGCAGCACGACGGTGTCGAGCTCACCACGACGGTGCGGATCACCGCCGATGATCACCCGCCCGACACCGCCACCACCACCAGCCGCGTTCTCGCCGCCACCCTCCAGCCAGAAGGCCAGGCCGGCATCGACTTCGCCGTCTACGCCGATGTCCGCCGCGCCAGCGCGAGCTCGGCGTGGCTGCTGTCGGGGATGGAGGTGGCGGTGTGAGCGGGGATCCGGTCGAAGAGAGCAGCCAGGTTGTGCGGCAAGGGTTTGTGCAGGCGTTGCAGACCGCGCACACCACCGCCGCGCTGATGCGCGGACGCGGCGGGGAGGCGCGTACGAAAGCCGAACACCTCCAGCGCATGAACCACGCCACCGCGAAGGAACAACGCTCGATCACCGAACACCACATCCGGGTAGTCGATGCGATCGAATCCGCCCGCCAGATGGGGGATTTGAATACCGCGAAAGTCGAGGAAGTCCGTGCCCGCATCCGGCGCGACGGAGAGCTGCACGAGCTGGAAACGCGGCAGAAGGAGCGTCAGATCGAGCGGGCCGATACCGATCTGGCACGTCGCCAATCCGCGGGAGAGCTCGAGCGGGAGCACAAGACCGAAATCCACCAGCATCGGATCGACGGCTACATCAACCGCGAAACCCGCGCTGTCGAGGTCCACCAGCTGGAGGTGGAGTACAAGCAGCTGCTCATCGAGATCCGCCGTCGCGCTGCCGGTTTCAGCGATTCGCTCACCGACCTCGGTGATTCAGGGGCGGGGATGGCTTCAGCGGCGGCGTTCGCCAGCGCACAAGCAGCGGAGAGGCTGTCGGATCAGCATGCCCAAGCCGCGGCGGCCTACCGGGAGCGGTTGGCCGAGGACACCGACCTCGACGTCGACGAACTTCTCGAACATGATCTCGCCGAGCTCGCCGCCGCGTTCGAGGAAGCCGGGCCGTGGACAGGCTCGCTCGACGACCTTGCCGGCCTCACTGAGGAACTGAGCTACGCCACACACCTCGAGCACGATCTCGGCGACGTCGCCGCCGAGGCGGAGGTAGAGGTCCTCGACGGCGAGGTCGTCGAAGAAGCCGTCAAGGCGACGGGGGTGACCGACGTGGATTACCGGCTCGTCATCGACGCCGAGATCGTCATCGATCCCGTGGAGCCCGAACTGGGACCGGTACCGGATCTAGGGCTAGACCAATGACCGCCCGCGAAACGGTCGTGGCGGGTCCACGGTGGGGCGGGGGTCGGTGAGGTGGACGCTCCGACGCCGTTGCAGGCGCATCTGCTCAAGGCGATCCAGAACCTGGCGCGCGACAACCAGCAGCTGCGGGAGTCCGCTCGCGCGGATGGCCCGGACCCTACGTCGCCAGAGTTGCTGCGCACCCTCGATATCGGTGAACACTCCGGTGAGCAACTCGAAAGCGTCGCGTTGGCGATCGGGGTGCCCAAGGCGTGGATCGACTACGCCCGCGCCGCCGGTCACCGCGGCCTGGCCTGGCAGCCGGGTCAGGTCCTGCTCGGCTCAGGTCGCGTGGCGCGGCAGTCGTTGATCGCCGCGCTGGCCCGGGAGGTCCATGGGTTGCAGGACATGGCCGGAGTCGGCGCCGCCCACATCCGTCGTGAGGAGGTCAGCGCCGACACGGTCGCGCAGTTTCGGCGGGTCATGGGCATGACCTGGCAGCGCCTGGGTGCGGTCTCGCATGCGCTGACGCTGACTGAAGAGGAACGCCATCAGGTGTGGAGCCGTGGTTCCCAGCACTGGAGCACCGTGGTCGCCGGGCAGGTGCGCGGCTACAGCGATCAGGAACTGTCGATGCGCTGGCAGCAGGTAGCAGGCGTTGAGTTCCCGGTGGTGGCGGCTCCGGTGCTGGTGTTGCAGTGGGCCGGGATCACCCAGGAAGACATCGCAGCCCAGATGCCGACCTCACCAGATCGCATGGTCGAACTCGCCGCCACCGCCTCGAACGACCATTCCCCGAACGCCGCTGCGCTGGCTGTCACCGACCCCGATCCCGGCCGCGACCATGCCACCGCCACCGCGATCGCCACTGCGATCGATGCGGCGGGGGTGAGCGCGCCCGCTGCCAGGTACCTCGATCCGGCCGGTGACGCCGCCGATCTCGCTGCCGATCAGCGAGAACTCGACCCGGCGCCGGGGACGGAGCTCCTGTGAGCGGTCAAAGGCACTGCGGTGCAACGTTTTCCATCGAAAGGAACACCTGATGAATCACTCGCTATCCGGGCTGGAGCGACTACCGAGCTGGAAAGTGCGGTTGCTCGAACGCATCCAGAACCTTTCCGCCGTGCACGCTCGGGTACTGCTGCAGGAGCATCCGGAATATCAGCCGCACTACGGGGAGGGGCATATCCCGATCCGAACCTGGCGGGCTCATCTGCGGGAGTTGGAAGCCGACCGCACCGAGATCGAGCTCCACGCCTCCGCCGTCGGGGTTCCCGCCGTGGCGATCGCCGAGGCGCGGGCGGCGGGGCAGCGCGGCCTGCAATGGGACGACAGTGCCCATGCCGCGCCCACACTGCGACACGGCGAGGATCCCGCTCGCGCGCAGCTGATCGAAGAAATCGCCTCGGATGCGTGGCAGCTCGAGCACATGGCTGTCATCAGCGTGGAGCACCGGCTGCGCGGGTTCGACGGCCGAGTCGCCCGCGACGGCGGGGCCGATGCGCAGTTCGACGCGAACATGGTCGCGTTGTGGGAACGCGCCAACACCGCCGCGCACGTCATCGGCTTGACCGGTGAGGAAGCCAGCCAGTTGTGGGAACGCGACCCGGCCGGATGGCAGCAGCTGGCGGGGATGGTGCGCGGCTACGACGACGCCGCACTGCATGAGCGGTGGCGCACCTACGCCTGGCCCGGCATCGAAGCGCAGGCCCGCCGCGGCAGCGACAACCTCGTCTTCGCCCGCGAAACAGGCACTCAGCTCGACTTCGCACCACCGACCCCGGCCGTGCTGATCCATCACGCGACCGAAGCGATCCCCACACTCGATCCCGCGATGTCGGCGACCGCCGCGGGGATCGGGTCAGCGGTCGAGGCCGCACTCCCGAATGACTCGGGTCGAAGCTGGGGCAGCGAAGCCAGCGCGCAAACCGACCACCGGACAACCGATCCCGGTCCAGCGCCTGGCTATGAGCCCTGAGGCGGCGGCGATGACCACCCCCGACTCGTCACCGCCGGACACCGTGGCCGGCTGGCAAGCCCAGCTCTTGTTACGGATCCGGATGCTGGCCGCCGAACACACCCGCGTCCGCAACGCAGGCTACGAAATCACCGAGGACCCCGATCGCAACGTCGAGCACCGCACCGCCTACCTAGCACACCTGGACACCCTGGAAGCCGAGCGCGAACTGGCCGAACAGACCGCGCTGTCGGCGGGGCTGGATCCCACCTGGATCGAGGACATGCGTGAACTCGGTGGCCGTGACGCCCCTTCGCCCATCCGGTCGTCCGCACGGCACGCACCCGCGCGCGACAACGCCGCTCAGCAGATGTATGTCGACATGCTCGGGCTGGATTTGTGGCATCTGGAACGTATGGCCAGTCTGTCCGCGGCGCGCGCGGACCGCATCGCCACCGGCCGGTGGAGCTTCGGCACCGACCCGCTCGCCGAACAACGCTTCGCCCGCAACATGGCGGCTCGCCACCAACGCGTCACCGCCCTGGCACACGCCGCCGAGATCACCCCCGCCGAGGCCGAAACCCTCTGGGGCGCGAGCGCTGAAGGCGCACGCCGCGCGCATGCGGTGTTCGTCGAAACCTACGACGAGCTCAGTGTGGTCGCCGAATGGAACTCCTACGCCATCGCCAGCCCGGATCTGGCGATCCCGCCCTACCTTCCCGCCGACTCCGCTACCGCCACCCCCACCGCTGGCGCGCACGCCTCGCCACCGACGCCGCGGCAGATGATCGACGCCGCCAGCGCCTCGCTGCGCGCGCGCTTCGTCGACGCCGCCTTGTCCGACAGCGGTGTAGTCGAGGACCACACCGCTATCACCACCGCTATCGAGGCCGCGCTGCCCGATGGCGCCGCCGCCGCGCTGCCCGTCGCCGACACCGCCGGGGCCGGTGAACTCGACTATCCCGCCGACTCCTACGAGCCTGGCCTCGCGAGCGATTTCGGCACCGAGATATGACCACGACACCGGAAAGGCTCTACTGCGCACCGACGAACTGAACCTTTTCCTGCCTAATGCGTTTCGTTGACGTCTGGTCACGGGCCAACAGACCGTGACGTCGAACCCTCACTGCCGGGACATTCCTGCGCCGCACCACCACTTGGCGGTCGCCTGGCGCTACGCCTTCCACTGTCCGGAGGTCGTCGATGTCCACCACCACCGCATCACCACACCTGTCCCACTCGCCGGGAAACGTTGAGCTGGAGCCGGGGGCTCGGGCATGAGCTGGCCCGATCCGCCCCGCGGACCGACCGACCCCGCCTACTGGCGCGAGGCCTCGACCAGTCTCGAAGCCGAGGTCCGCGCCGATTTCTCGCTCTACTACCAGCTGCGGGAGATCGCCCCGCACAGCGAGACTGCTGAACACAGGCGCGAACTCACCGCCCGCGCTGACGAGCTGGCCGCCAAGCACGGCCGCCACGAATCGGTCGAGGCTCGCACGTTGTGGGGGCAGATGCAGGCCGCGGTCGCCGGGTGGGAAGTCCGCCCCGAAACCACACGCCAGCTGTTCAACCGACTCGATCAAGCGCAAGCAGCCGGTGATCTACCCGTCGACGAGCTGGTGTGGCGCAACCTGCGCCAGGCCGCCGAACTCACCGGCCACCTCGAAGTCATCGTCACCGGCTCGGACCAGGACGGTGCTCGCTGGCAACCACCACAGCGCTCTCTGGCCCCCGAGGCACACCGCACAACCCTGCTCGACCGAGCCCTCGGCGGGCGCGGGCCGGAGCTGGACTTAGCCGGTGTCGACATGATCATCGCCGAAACCGATCGCCTGCTGGCGATCGAAGAACAGGCCGGCGACCTCGACCGCGGCGAGCACGAGCACACCGACTTGCTGCCCGACCGGCTGCGGTCGGCACCGGTGGCCGACACCAGCGCCAGTGCGCAATCCGAGCGAGAGACCCGCCAGATCGCCGCGCTGCGCGAGGTGCAAGACCTCACCGCCGAGCACACGCGGTTGGTCGAAACCTGGGACGGCTCACCCGAGCACGACCAAGCCCAGATCGCGCGCCTGGAATCGCTACTGGATGCCGCGCGCGCCGCACGCGTCGAGGCCGCCGAAGCCGGGGCCGCGCTGGCCGATATCGACGCGGTCTACCTCGCCGGCCGCGACGGCCGCTACTGGCACCAACAGCCCGGCTACCCCCCATTGGCCCACCGCGACTCGCAGGCGACCGAACCAGATCCACTCACAGGCGGCGCGCAGACCGAGGCCGCGATCGAGGCCGCGATGCCGGACGGCGAGGTCGCCGACTGGAGCACCGAGCACGCCGAGGACGCCATCGCTGGGGTGGAGCACCGCGACCTCGGCGTCGACGTTTCCTCGTGAAAACCACCTCGTACCAACCCAACTCACCACGAAGGAGTTCTGTTCATGTTCTCGACCCGCGAAACCCGCCGCCGCACCAAACGCGGGATCGGTGAGGAGACCGCCCTGCTGTTACTGGCCTTGGCGGTGATCGTCGTGGCGCTGTTGGTGTGGGCGGCGCTGTGCGTGGGCAGCTGGTGGGCCGGACAATCCGTCATCGCCCACCCCGCCCGCGCGCTGCTGGCAGTGCTCTCCGGCCAACATCGGTGGCCTTGGCAGTCCAGCATGGTGCTGGTCGCCTTCCTCGCCGTCGGCATCGCCGCGGCGGTGGCCGGGTGGCGAGCGCTGTCGGCCGGAAACGAAATCGACGCTGCCGCGCGCACCATGCAACGCCCCGGCCAGATCCGGCTCGCGCGGGCACGCGACAACATCGCCGCCAACCGGCGGCTGCTGCGCGACGCCGCCCCGGACATCCAAGCGATGAAAGGCCCACCCCTCGGTAGAACCGTGATCGGTGGGGTCGAGCTGTATGTACCCACCGAGCTCGGGGTGACGATCGCCGCGGGCACCCGCACCGGCAAGACCATGGCCTGGGCCATCCCCGCGGTGCTCGCGGCGTGGGGGCCGTGCCTGGCCACCTCGAACAAGCCCGACTTGTTCCGGCACACCGTCTACGGGCGCGAACAGCGCGGCCGGATCTGGCTGTGTGACCTGCAAGCGGTCACCGGAAAAGTCGAATGCGGGTTCTGGGTGAACCTGCTCGCCCAAGTCGACAACTTGCCCGCGGCACGCAAGCTGGCCGGGTTCTTCGTCTCCGCCGCCTCCGGCTCGGCTTCTCAGGCCGCCAACGCCAAGGTCGATTCCTATTTCGACGGCGGCGCCCAAGAACTGTTGGCGTTGTATATGTATGCCGCCGCCTGCGCGCAAGGGGATCTGCTGCATGTGGCCGAATGGCTCGGCCGCGACCAGGACCAGACTCCCTCGCTGATTCTGCGTAGCTACGGCCACCCCCGGCCGGCCGAACGCATCCTGGAATCCCAGGCCCTCTACGCGCGCCAGAGGGATGGTCTCTACGACATGGCGCGCCGCTACCTCAACGTCTTGACCGATGAGGGCTACGCCCGGATGGTGACCCCGCCACGGCGGCGACGGCTGGCCGTGCGCGAGGAAACCGACAAGAACAGCCGCGGCAAAACGCGGCTTATCGTGGACAAATCCGAGCAGGACCCGACCCACAGCTTGCCGGAATTCGAACCGGTGAAGTTCGTGACCTCGACCGACACGCTGTATGCGCTGTCGATGGCTGGACCCGATGGTGCGACACCACTGACCTCGGCGCTGGTCGGCCAGATCTTGGAAGCCGCCCTCGATACCGCCCGCGCCCGCCCAGACGGCAGGCTGGCGGTGCCGCTGTTGGGCGTTCTCGATGAGGCCGCCAACTGCGCCCGCATCGCTGAACTGCCCAGCTACTACACCTACGCCGGGGGCTGCGGCATCATCCTGATGACCATCCTGCAAGTGTTGGAGCAGGGCGAAGACCTGTGGGGCGCCAGCGGGTTGAAGACCATGCGCGCGCAGTCGATCGAGGTCTACGGCGGCGGAATCGCCGCCACCGACTACCTCGAGCACTGGTCGGCGATGACCGGCCCGCACGATGTGGCCGACCGCTCCCGCAGCCACGGGGCCCAAGGCGTCCAGCGCAGCCTGTCCTGGCGCGCCGAACCGATCCTCGATGTCGCGCTACTGGGCGCGTTGCCCAAGGACCGCGCTGTGGTGCGGCTGCCGGGCCATGGGCCGGTGGTGGTGCGCAAGATCTGGTGGCAAGACACCGAATACGCGCCCCTGATCCATAAATCGTTGGCGCGCTTCGACAAAGCCGCCCAACCGATCGTCCTGCCCAGCGACGGTCGCGATTCCACGGCGGGGCAGCAGCCATGACCAGCCCGACCCCGTCCACTGCGGGCGGCACGAAGAAGCCGAAGCCGCCGCAGTTCGCGCATTTCACCGACTTCGTCGAGGGATGGCTGCTGCCGGTTATCAGCGTGCGCCTGGCCGAGGCGAATCGAGAGAACACTTATACCTGGTGTTCGCAGTGGTGGGCCCACCGCGCGGTCGCGGTGCGGATGGCCCACCTGCACAGCGCCTTCGAAGCCCAGGGCCGCGCCCGGACCGGAAACGCGTTCAGCTCGTACCTGCTCTCCCACGTCGATGCCCACTTCAAGGTCATCGGTGATGCGGCCAACGGACCGCTGCACCGCTGCACCCGCACCACCCACGTGGCCACACCGTCGCTGCCGTTCGACCCGGTCCCGGCCAGTTGGGGCAACCTGGCGAAACCCAAGAACAACACCGGCAGCAGCAACGGCGAGAAGAAGCCGCCGCCGCGGTTCGCGCATTTCAGCCAGTTCGTGCAGGAGTGGTTGCTGCCGGTGACCTCGGTGCGGATCGCGGCGAACAACCGTGAGGGCCAATACACGTGGTGTCGGCAGTGGTGGGGCCACCACGGGGTCGCGGTGCGTCTGGCCGGGTTGCACGCGGTGTTCGAAGCCGCGCTGCGCGCCGAGGACAAGATGGCGATGAGCACCCTGTTCACCCGCCACATCGACCCGCACATGCGGCTGATCCTCGATGCCGCCAACGGGCCGCTGCACCGCTGCACACCTGAGCAGCACAATCCCACACCCGGGCTGCCCTCAGTGCCGATCCCCGCGAACTGGTTCGGCCCGCCGGGAGCCACAACCTCGATCGACCGGCTCGGGTTCGGCCCCGACTTCCGTGCACTTGGTAACAACTCGGCGGCAGGCCGGTCGTGAAGGAGCCGACACCAGCGCAGGTCAAGGTGCTCGAAAGTGTGCAGAACCAGTCGGTGCTCCTGCGTGCCCTGCACGCCACCGCGACCGAACACCAGCAGCGGACCGGTCAACGCCCACCGCCGTCGTGGTATGCCGAGTTCCACCACCACTCCGTCGCGCGCGAGGCGTTGAGCGAGGCGGCGCTGGCCGCGGCTGTGCCGCGGGCGTGGATCGACCACGTCCGTGAGCGGGGCGAGCACGGCATCACCTGGCACCCGGACCTGTACTTACGTGCCCCGGAACCGATCGAGTGGGACCGGATACTGGACGGTCTCGACCGCGACGTGCAGCGGCTGCGCGAGTGGACCGCACTCGAGGCCGCCCACCGCCCCACCCCTAGCACTGCGGACGGCGCCGGGCTCGACACCAACCTCCACGCGCTGCACACCCGAACCGTGGGGGTGGCGAACCTGTTCGGCCTCACCGCTGGACAAGGCCACCAGTTGTGGGGCACTACCCAGGACTGGGTACAGGCCTCGGTGGCGATGCTCTACGGCGTTTCCGCCGAGGGAATCGCTCAACGCTGGCAGCACGCCATGCGCACCGACACCAGCAGCTACGCCCTGCAAGCCACCGCTCTGGCCGAGGCCGGAATACCGATCGACACCGCCGCAGCGTTACCGCGGCTCGAGACTCTGCGGGCTCGCATCGGTGCCGCGGTGCAACCGCCGCAGCCGCTGTTCCAGCCAGCGCGCAGCGCCGCCGAACAGATCGAGGCCGCCGTCGACGCGGCGAACTTGACCTACAGCGCAGAGTTCGGCCTCGAATCCGCCGCCGCGCCACCGGTATTCAGCGATCCCGAAGGCGCCGATCCCTGGACCGAGATCACGCCCCTGCCAGCGGTGGACGGGATGGAGCGATGAGCGGCCCGAACACCGAACTGCGGGTAAGGGATTTCCGGCCCGAGCACGCCACCCTGTTGCGCGAGATCCACCGCTTCGCCGCCGAAGGTGCCCGACTGCGCAACACCATGCACAGCGCCGCCGACAGCGCCGCGGTAGTCGACCAGCTCGGGCAACTCGACCGGCAGCGCGAACTCGCCGAGATCGCGGCACGAAGCCAAGGTATCCCCCCTGGCTGGGTCGCCCAGGCACGCCAAGCCGGGCAAACCGGGCGCGCCTGGACCGACGAGCAACTGCTGCGGAACCCGACACGCCAGCAGACGGGCCGCAGGACGGTCAAACGGGTCATCGCCGACACCGCCCAGCTCGTCGACATGGCCGCGATCACCGCCGCCCGCGAACACCTGCTCACCCTCCACGGCTTCACCAGCGAGCCCGAACCCGCTGCCGCCCAGCAATTGCGGCGCAACATGGATGCGCTGTGGACGCGCGCCACCCATACCGCGGCAGCGCTCGGGATGAGCGGGCGCGAACGCGCCCGCGCCTTCACCATCACCGACGAGCGTTTGCAGCAGCACACCGAGCGGCACCTGCACGACGGATTCGATGAGCTCAACGCCGAATGGCGCAACCACGCAAGCCCCGCGGTCGCGGCCAGTGTTCGACGTTCACTGTCGAGCCTGCGCCGCGACGTCCGCACAGCGAGGACCCCGTCCAGCCCCGATCTCGACGCCGACCTGCCCAAACCCGCAGAGCTGACAGAGCGCGCCCGCGATCGCCGCCGCCATGCCAGCCCATCTCGCTTCCGACCTCGACCTCGACGCGAGCCTCGACGGCGGCGAGGCGAGCACCACCGAGGCCTATCGCGATGCCGGCCCAGACCCCTAACCCCAGGGCGGCGATCTGGCTTGCCGGAACCAGCTGCCCGCAAACAGGACCCATGCCTTGCCACTCGATCCCCACATGCGCGCACCGACCCGCCCCCACGACATGACCAGACCACCACAACGGCGAGACCTTCGCCGCCCACCGACTCGGTCCCGCCGCCAGCGACGGCGGCCGCACACACGCCCCCACCGTTCCCCACGAACAGGAGTCCCCGCAATGCCCCTCAGCCTTCACCGCAGCGCCCGCCCGGCCGCCGTCCACAGCCAGCGCATCGGCGAGCACACCATCACCTATCTGCCCGACGGGGTCGCCCTACTCGAACCCGACGCGTGGCTGCCAGAGGCCGACGAGCACGTGTGGACCGAACACGCCAATCTGATCAACGGCGACGGCTACCTCGTGGCCAGCGTCGGCGCGTTGCTGGTCGAGCACGACGGCCGGTCGATGCTGATCGACGCGGGCTTTGGCCCGCTGGCGGTGCCAACGGCGGTCGGGCTGCTGCGGGGCGGGCAGTTGCTCGACAGCTTCGCCGCCGCGGGCAAGAATCCCGCCGAGGTCGACCTCATCGCGATCACCCACCTGCACATGGACCACATCGGCTGGCTGTGGGCCCACCCACCCGGCCACACCGCCCGCCCATTCGCCGACGCCACGGTGGTGGTCGGACACACCGAATGGCAACACCCCGAACTCGCCGCGGTCGACGGCACCCCACGCGAAGTCCTGGACATCTTCGCCCACCAGGTCCGCACCATCGGTTCCGGCGAGGAAATCTTCCCGGGCGTCACCGCGATCCCCACCCCCGGACACAGCCTCGGCCACACCAGCTACCTCATAGAATCCGATGGGCGGCGGCTGATCGCCTTCGGCGACGCGCTGACCACGCCCGCCCAGATCACCCACCCGCATCTGACCACCGTCACCGACGATGAGCCCGCGCTCTCGCGCGCGACCGCGATGCGACTACTCGACGAACTCACCCGACCCAACACCCGCGGCTTCGGTGTCCATTTCGCCGACCTCCAACTCGGGCGCGTCACCACCAACTCTGACGGGCAACGCGAGTGGCAGCCCGAATAGTGCTGCGACCCATCAACTTTGGCGTCCGTGCCGCTTGGCCAGTCGTCAGCGTCTTCCCTCTCACACAGGAGATCCCATGACCCCCTCGCCCAATTCCAGCGGTGTGACCGTTGAGGTCCGACCCGCCCGTTTCCGAGCCGAGCTGCGCGAGTTCCAGCGTTGGCATCGGCTCTGCGGTGTCCCACACGCGCGCCGCGCGGCACGAAACCTGCTCCACGCCCACGACAACAAGGTGCTGGGGACCGGCTTGTCCCGCGACTACGGCCCCCAGGCACGCGACGACCTCGCCGCGGTCGGTGGCGTGTCCACGGTGCTGGCCGCGCGAACCATGGCGCTGGTCGCCCTCGCCGAGGGCCGGGTGGTCGGCGGGTTGGCGGCCGGGCCCTCGATCCACCTGGTCTCCCAGCTGGCCGTGCTGAGTCAGGCCGCGGTCGTGCAGGCGGCGCTGACGACGATCAAAATCCATGCCCTGGCAGTGCTACCCGCCTACCGTGGTCGCGGCCTCGGGCGAGCACTGTTGACCGAAGCGTTCACCCTCGCCGCGCAAGCCGACGCCCGAATCGTCTACGGCCAATTTCCCACCTACGCCGCCGGTGTCGCGGCGTTCTACCGCCGATGCGGGATGAACCTATGCGCACCCGGTCTACCGGTGGACCTGCGAACCTGGGCCGACCTGCCCGCCGTCGTCGCCCCCTTACCCGAGGAAACCCTGTTCCACCGGGCGGTGACACGGTGAGCGCCGTATCGGTACAGCCGCGCCGGACCGGAACCGCGACCGGTGAGCGCTACGTACTGGAAGTCGCGGTCGTGGGTGCCGGGTTCGGCGGACTAGGAATGGGCGTCGCGCTGCGGCGTGCCGGAATCACCGATTTCGCGATCTTCGACCACGCCAACGACGTCGGCGGGGTGTGGCGTGACAACACCTACCCCGGCTGCCACTGCGATGTCCCAGCCCACCTGTACTCACTGTCCGCCCAGCCCTACCGCGACACCCGCATCCGGTACCCGAGCCAACCGCAGATCCTGGAATACCTGCATACCGTCGTCGCCGACCACGACCTCGGCCCGCACCTGCGGCTGGGCACCGCGATCACCCACGCCACCTACCTCAATGACCAAGCGCGCTGGGAACTGATCACCGGCGACGGCGAGCGTGTACTGGCCGAAGTAGTCGTCTTCGCTGTCGGCCAACTGCACCGGCCCCACCTACCCGAGATCCCTGGCCGTGAGACCTTCGCCGGACCGGCCTTCCACACCGCGCGCTGGGACCACAAGGTCGATCTGCGCGATCGGGATGTCGCGGTCATCGGCACCGGCGCCAGCGCCGCCCAAATCCTGCCCCACCTGACCCAGGCCTCCCGCCGAGTCACCCTGTTCCAGCGCACACCGCACTGGGTGCTGCCCAAGCCCGCCACCAGTTTCGGCTTGATCACCCGGACGGTGTTGCGGCTGCCAGGCGCGCACCACTTCTACCGGCAAGGCCTCGGCGTGGGCGCCGACGCCGTGCTCGCGCCGATCATGCGCCGCGGCTGGTCGTCCCGACCCGCCGAATCGGCCGCCCGCCGATACCTGCAACACCAGATCACCGACCCGGTGCTGCGCGCGAAGATCACCCCGCACTACCGGCTCGGCGGCAAACGCATCATCTTCGACAGCCACTACTACCCGGCGCTGACCAGACCCAACGTCGAGCTGATCACCGACCCCATTACCGGCATCGACCCCGCCGGCATCCGAACCGGCGACGGCGAAACCCATCGCGCCGACGCGATCATCTACGCCACCGGATTCAAAGCCAGCGAGTTCCTCGTCCCCGTCGATGTCCGCGGTAGGGGAGGAATTTCACTGCACCAGCAGTGGCGCAGCGGGGCACGCGCTTTCTTCGGCCTGGCCGTGCACGGCTACCCCAACGCCTTCCTGCTCGCCGGACCCAACTCGTTCAACCCCGCCGGCAGCAACCCGGGGATGAAGCAACATCAGATCGACTACATCATCGACTGCTTACGCTGGCGCAACCAGATCGGCGCGGCCGCGATCGAAGTCACTCACGAGGCGATGCGGGCACACCAACGCTGGCTCGACGACGCGCTCGGACATACCGTCTGGCCCGCTGTGGGCCCGAGCTGGTTCAAACACTCCACCGGCCGCATCACCAACCCCTGGCCGGCCAGCACACGCCGCTTCCAGCGGCTGCTGCGTCGTCATGCGCCCGCGCGAACCTTCACCGCACACGGCCCCCGCACAACCGCGGCGACCCCGAACCCCGCCATCCCATCACGACAACCCGAAAGCCTCTCCGTTCACCGACGAACGGCGTGCTGACCCACCCATCCCACAGAAAGAGAAACGCCATGTCCACACACCACGACAACACAGAAGCCCTGACTCGAACCGGTCAAACTCTTGACCGGTCAAACTTTTTACCGATAGCCTGGCCGACATGGTGACCGACAACGACCGCGACAAGGTATTGGAACACCTCGACGTCGCCGTGGAGCAGTGGCAATTCGCCGATGCTGAGCTGGTGGAGGTGATGGCATATGCGCTGCAGCGCGGCGTCACCCGCAACGAAGTCGCACGCCGGGTGCCCATGTTTTCCCGACCTACCGTGCTGTCGGTGCTGTCGCTGATCGACCGCAAGGACAAGGTCAACCAGATCCTTGCCGACGCCGGGGTCGCCGTCCTCACCTCCGACGACACGGAGCAAGTTTGGGTGCACACCGTCAGCAAACCGAGGCGCGGGCTCACGATCCAGCATGACTCGAACAACCTCGACGACTACGGCGATCCCGGAACTCCCGGGCGCGCGGCCGCCGCCGAGCGCGTTGCGGCCAAGGTCGTGCCAGCGCTCTACGACGCCGGATTCGAAATGGTCTCGGGGAGAACCCGGCTCACCCGCACCGACTCGGCGATAGCGTTCGCCGACCCGGACGCGGTGCTCTGGATCAAGGAAGCCTCGAAGCCTTGACCGCGCTGCACCACGACCCGACAATCTGACTACGAAGGGGGACACCACGACGCCCAAGAAGCTCGCCGACATCGACCTGCGATTGACCGCCACACCCGAACAACGGTTCTTCTCCCTGACCTTCCGAACCTGACCGATTCCCTTGCGGGTGCGGCATACTGGCCCGCTGTGTCGATGACCTTGGCCGAACTCGCCGCACACGCCCGTCGCAGCGGTGCCGACACCGTGAGGCTGAGCATGCCCACGGCGCGGTACCGCAGCCTCAATATCAGCGAATACGACGCGGCCCTGGACTGGTGCGCGCAACTGACGATGAGCGTGGACGACCCCGCGGAAGTCGAAGACGAACGAGTATGTGTCGGCTGCATCGACTTCCTCACCATTCGACTGGGCGAGGAACACGTCGCCGACAACGTCCTCGACTCCTACTCCCAAACCGCCGAAGAATTCTCCGCACTCTTCGACGGCAACTGGCTCGACGACGACATACAACAGCAATTCGACGCCACACCGATCAACGACGCTGTCGTCGTGCTCCACGCCGAAGTTGCACCACCCCTGCGCGGCCACCAACTCGCAGCCTGGATGCTCACCGAAATCGCCTACCGGATGCTGTCCTCCCACGACGGACTGATCGTGCTATCCCCAACCCCCGACGATGTCGACCCCACCAGCCTCGCCGGCTAACGTTGCTGCTCGCTGACTGTCCAGCTACTGGCGAAGCTGCGGCCTGGTCCCGGTCCCCACCCATCCAGGCTTTCTCGCACAAGCCAGCGCCTACACCGCGCTCGACGCCGCCCGCACCGCCTTGTCCTCGATCGTCGACCACGAAATAACGCTCACCGCGGCGGGACTCGCGCGCTGGTCAGAGCCATTTGGTAGCCACGACGAATGGAGCTGACGGACTACGTTCGATGACTACGACATCACCCCGACGGCGCTGGCGAAACCGTTGCTGGGCGGCACGGCACAGCTCGGGTGAGACCGTCCCTGCAGTCCACTGCGGCTGCTACTGGGCTGCCTCGTAGCCGACTGTTCTGGCCCGGACCACGCGATCATTCTCTGCTGCGCCGAATCAGGCGTAACCCTCACAGGCCCGTGGTTCGTGAATACGGCCCGTGCCTGGACTGGTGTGTACAGTTGTGGATTGTTGTGGAGGAACTCGACGGCTACGAATTGCGTTATGGGCCATGGCGAATGCGCAAAACCGAGGGGCCCTTGGTAGTCCCCGTGCGCGCCGTCTGTCGGCCCGAAGGAGATTCTCAGCTGGTTGACGGCGCTCAGCTGACGTCGAATGTGTCGGGTCGACTGTTCCCAGTGCGCCGGGATAGGCCCGCCGACCGTGTCGTGACGTGCTCGAACCACTGGTGGCCGGCGATGATCTACGCTGCCGTGACCAGGCTGTCGAATCGGCTTCGGAATTGGTTGGCGTCGTCGCTGCGGCTCTGGGCTGCGGCGAGGTGGACCGGCCGCAGTTCGTTGACCAGGCGTGGTGATTGGACTGGGCCTTCGAGCATCGTGAGGGCGGCGAGGCCTTCATCGACGGCAGAGGTGGTGTCTCCCAGGCGGGCGAGGGATGCGGCGTAGTAGGCGCGGTATGACGCTTCGTCACGGGGCGGATGGCTGCCGCTTGTGACGCTGTCGTGGTAGATGGTGACAGCTTTGTCGTGTTGGCCGAGGTAGCGGCGGGCGTGGGCTTCGATGGTGCGGATCTCGGCTTCGGTGATGTAGTTCAGCTGTACCGGGTCGTTGGGGTTGTCGAGACCGCGGTCGACTTGGCGCCAGGCCGCGGCGAGGGCGCGTTCGCCGACCATGGGATGCGGCCCCCGCGGTTGACCCACACCCAGTTCGGCCCGTCCTGGAGCGAAGACCGGATCGGGTCGATGCTCACCGCGTGCGGGATCGAATTCCGGCATACCGACGACCCTGCCGCCACTGCAGCCGATCCGCTCGCTCGGCAGCAGATCGTGGCCTGGTTCCAAGGCCGCATGGAGTTCGGGCCTCGCGCGCTGGGCGCGCGCTCGCTACTGGCCGACCCCTCCACAGGCGAGATGCGCCGCCGGGTCAACATGATCAAACGCCGCGAGCAGTTTCGGCCCTTCGGCCCGTCCGTGCTGTCGGAATACGTCCCTGACCTGTTTGGACGCCCGATTGACGCGCCGTTCATGTCCTTCACCCTGCCAACCGTGGACAACACCGCGATCATCGCGGCCACCCACGTCGACGGCACCAGCCGCCCCCACACCGTGAATCCGGGAACCGGGCTCTACCGCCGTCTGATCGAGCAGTTCCACCAGTTCACCGGGACACCAGCGGTGCTGAACATGTCCCTGAATTCCGGGTGGGAGCCGATCATCGCCGCCCCCGAACAGGCCGTGGCGTTCCTGTTCTCCTCACCCGCCGACGCCGCAATCATCGGCCACCACGTCATCATCAATAAGCCCTGAGCATCGCCCGGCAGCCGACGAGCGCGGGGCCCGTCGGCTGGTTACTGGGCTCCGATGGGCCGCTGGCTCCAATCGAACCCGAGTTCGCCCTTCTCAGCGAGGATGCGTTCCCACCAATCGCGGTTGTCGCGGTACCAGCGGACGGTCTCGGCGATTTCCGGTTCGAACTGCCGCATCGGCCGCCACCCGAGCACAGCTTCCAGCTTCTCGGGGTTGATCACGTAGCGGCGGTCGTGATTCGGGCGGTCCTCGATATGTTCGATCCACTCGGCCGGATCCAAACCGAGTTCGGTCACCACCATGCGGGCGATATCGAGGTTGGTCACCTCATGGCGCGCCGAGATGTCGAAGATCGGCAGAAGACCGGGATCGGTCGCCGCCGCCTTCGGGATCTCACCCAGCTCTGCGTGCAAGACCTGGTGCACCGCATCACAGTGGTCGAGCACGTGCAGCCAGTCCCGGCTCTGCAACCCGTCGCCGTAGACGGGGATCTTGCGGCCCCGCAACACATTCGTCACCGCCAAGGGGATGAGCTTCTCCGGCAGCTGATACGGCCCGAAGTTGTTGGCGCAGTGAGTCAGCCGGATATTCATCTCCGGGTAGGTCGCCATGTAGGCGCGCACCATCTGATCCCCGGCGGCCTTCGCGGCCGAGTACGGGGTTTTGGCGTTGAGGGCGCTGCGCTCGGTGAACCACTTATCACCCGGCGGCAGCTCCCCATACACCTCGATCGTCGACACGTGCACGTGCGAGCGCACTCGCACCAGGCGGCTGGCTTCGGCCATCACCTGCGCGCCCATGGCGTTGGAGCGCATGAACGCCGACGGGCCGAGGATCGCACGGTCGTTGTGGGACTCGGCCGCGAAATTCACAACGTAGTCCGGCTGGAAGCGGCGGTAAATCGCCTCGATCACCTCGAGGTCGGCGATATCAGCCTTCTCGAAGCTGATGCGGTCGATCACCGGGTCCAGGTTGGCCATGTTCCCGGCGAACCCGATGTAATCCACCGCCACGACCTGCGCATCCGGCTCCCGCTCCAGCAGAAAGTGCACGTAGTTCGCGCCGATGAAACCTGCGGCGCCGGTTACGAGGTAAACGGCCATGACTGGCGAGCCTAGCGGACCCCCGCACAGGTGCGAAGCCGCAGCGACCTGAGCCTCAACGCCCCTCTGAGCACGACTCCGCCGGGCCGGGACGCCGCGTTCAAGATGGCATTCAAAGTGAGCAATTCGGCTGATCTGACGCTGGCGATGTCACTCGGGTTTCGACCACAACACCCCGGGCTCCTACCTGGTGCTTCGACGACTCCGGCGACATCCATCGGCAACTACAGCCGATGTGATCCGCCACAGTGGTACGTGAACTCCTCGATCTTCTCACCGCAGATAGGACTCACGCCGTGGCGTGGGCACCTGGTCCTCCGATGTCAGGGCCGTGCGGCCAGAGTTGTTGGAGTTCGTTGGGTGTGAGTGGGCTGCGGTAGGCGTTGTGCAGGACCGTTTGGATGGTGGTGGCAGGGGCGGTGGCGAGGTGGGTGAACCAGTCGATGCCTGCGGCGTATGCCCACATGTAGCTTCGTAGCTGCGGGTTTGTGCTGCGGTCGGCGAGGATGTCGGCGATGTGGTTGTCGTGCCACCAGGGGACGCGGGAGTGAGCGAGTTTGGCGCAGTCCTCGATTGGTGTGCCTTCGTTGAGGGCGAGGTGGAGTTCGGCGCGAACTAGGTGGGTGTAGTGGTCCAGACGCACTCGTGTGATGAGGTTTTCGTCGTCGGGGGTGATGAACAGGGGCATGGCTTGGGCCCAGCCTTCGAGCAGGACCTGTTGGGGGCCATGCACCGACAGCAGCCGCACCCAGGAGACGTCTTCGGCGGCGCAGCGCGCGGCGATGCTGGCGCTTTGGAGGCCGTGGCCGAGGACTTCGTGGAGTGCGAATTGGCGGGCTTGGACTTTGGTGTAGCTGGCGTTGCGGAGGTTGAGGCGTAGGCGGACGCGGTCACCGGCGCCGTCGAGCCAGTAGGCCCAGTAGGCGTCGACGTCGGCGGTTTCGATGCTCAGGTCGTAAGGTGCGTGCGAGCCGGTGGCGGCGCGGACGGCCGGCTCGTATTCGGTGGCGGCGTCGCGGATGGCATCGGGTGCGTCGGTCGCGTCGAGGGGGCCTTCGATGGCGGCGAGATCGGCCATGGTGTTGGTGCCCCACGCGACGCCGAGACGGTCGAGGCATTCGCGGGCGATCTCGCCTCGGGTGGTGATGTAGTCGGGTGGCCAGCCGTTGGCGGGGCAGCCCTGGGTCGCGCGAATGTAGTCGTCGAGCGTGGCGCGTTCGCCCATCAGTGCCCGCAGGTAGGCGAGGTCGGCGTTGATGCGCTGTAGGACGGCGGGTTCGGTGGTGTCCTCGCGTAGTTGGGTGAGTCGCCGGAAGGTGGTGAGCCGGTCGGCGGGATCGTGGTGTCGGGTGGTGGGTGGGTGAAAGTCGAAGTCGATGACCGCGGGTGCGCCTCGGTCGAGCTCGTGCTGGTTCCATGCCCGAAGTGCTGCCTCGACGGCGTCACGGGTGCTCACGGGTAACCTCCCAGTGCAAGGTGACCGACTGATTCGGGCGAAGATGGTCACGGGTGAGGGTAGCGACGACGTCGCGGCCGTCGTGATCCCAGACGAGGCCTTCGGTCGCGGAGTTCTCCGCGCCGTCGGGGTGTTCCTCGCTCGCCGAGCAAGTCAGGATCCTCCCGGCTCCGGCGTGGCGCAGGTGAATGCTCAATCGTCGGGTGTGGCGGTAGATCGACTGCCGCCAGTACAGGGCGTCGACGAAAAGACCGCCCTCGCAACAGTATCCGATCCTGGCGGTCTCGCCTGGCTTGATGGGTGGGGAGATTTGGCAGGCGAACTTGGCCAGATTCGGGGTGTCGTGGATGCGCTGGATTCCCACCTGCCGAGTGCTCGACGCCAGCGCTTCGATGCTCAGTCCACCGGTGGTGTACTGGAACCACAGCTCGCGCGACATCCGCGTCAGCGGTCGGTCTGTGAGGTTGACCGTTTCGTAGCGGTAGAGCACTCGCGCGGCGCCGTCGTCGCTGATCTGCAGATCGATGCGCAGATCGAGATCGACGACATGGCCCGCTAACTCTTGCAGGCCGCTCAACGCAGGACTGTCGCCTTCCCCGGCGGCAGGGAGCTGGGGCGTGTGGTCACCGCCGCGGTGCGCCGGCGGTGAGAGTGTGGCGTTGATGCCGAAGATGTCGGTTCCGTCTGGCCTTCGCGGCGGCGGTGATGAGGCCGCTTGCCCGGCTCGGGCGCGGCGCAGAATCTCGGCGAAGCGTGCCTTCGCTGCGTCGTCGGCACGTGCGAAGGCCTCGTCGAGCACGCGCTGGGTGAGCGGTCGCAGGGTGATGGCCGCTCCGCGTTGGCTCCACTTGGTGACCGTGTTGTGGCCGACGCCGAGGTCGGCGGCGAACTCGCGGATCGATCGTCGGGTGGCGGTCTTGAGCGCGATGGCTTCCAAGCCCGTCCATTCCACCGTGATCCCCCTTTCCGCCGCGGTCGCGGGCCCAAGTATGCCGCCAGGAGCGCCCTGGTGTGACGGTAGTGGTGCGCTAGAGGCTATTTCGTGGCGTCCGCAGTAGGCAGAGTAATCGCCACAGCATCTTTTGACCCGCACAACCGATCCTGCGCCCTCGGATATGAGGCCGCGCCGAAACACGCTGTGCGGCAGACAGTTCGCCGCAGCACGACCAGTCCTGGCCGCTGCCGTCGAATCCATCCCGCACGCCCGCTGCCGCCCAGGAGTCTCTGCGTGATCACCAGCCAGCCCGAAACATCCCTCCGCAGGTGCCCAGTCGCGCACGGGCATTCCTCCGATACCCTCGGCCGGGTCTTCGCCCTGTATTCACCAGAGTTCGCGGCGGATCCGCATGCGGTCTACGCGCAGATGCGCCAGCGTTACGGCGATTTCGTGCCGGTGGAGCTGGCGCCCGGCGTGCCCGCAACCTTGGTGATCGGCTACTACACCGCCCTGAGAATTCTTCACGACACCGAGCACTTCCCGGTGAATCCCCGCACGTGGCAGGAAGCCATCCCGCCCGACTGTCCGGTTCGGCCGATGATGGAGTACCGGTCGAACGCGCTGCGCAGTGACGGCCCGGAACACCAGCGATACCGCGCGCCGACCGTCGCGGCACTCAAGGCCGTGGACCGGTATGCCCTGCACGGTGTCGTCGCCGAAATCGGCGCACGGCTCGTCGCCGCCTTCAGTGGCCAGGGCAGAGCGGATCTGATCACCGACTACGCCTATCCGCTCGCGTTCGACACGATCAACGCGTTGCTGGGCTGCCCAGCCGACATCGGCGCCGAGCTTGCCATGGGGTTCGCGTTGATGTTCGACGCGACCGCCGGCTCGGATGAGGTCAACACGATCCTCGACAACGCATTCACTGCCCTGATCGCATCGAAGCGGCAACAGCCTGGTGCGGATGTCACCACCACATTGATGGCGTACGCGGTCGGGATGAGCGACTACGAGATCTCCCAACAGCTGCTGACGATGTACGCCGCGGCGATCGAACCGCTGCAGTACCTCATCGCCAACACAGTGCTTTTGCTCGTGACGGACAACCGGTTCGAGGGCGACCTGGTCGGCGGTGCCCTCACCACCCGCGACGCGCTCGACGAGGTCCTCTACCGCAACCCTCCGCTGGCGAATCTGTGCGTTCGCTACCCGCCCCAGCCGATGGTGATCGACGAGGTGATGCTGCCCGCGCACCAGCCCGTGCTCATCGGCATGGCAGCCTGCAACACCGACCCCAACATCATCCGCACACCGGACAATTCCGGGTACGTGGACTTCACCCACAACGCCGCGCACCTGTCGTTCAGCGCGGGCCCGCACGCCTGCCCGGCACGAGAAATCGCCTACGAGATCGCCGAAGACGCCATCGACCAACTCCTCGACTGGCTGCCCGAACTGCGACTCGGCTGCGACCCAGGCGACCTGCAATGGCGGCCCGGCCCCTTCCACCGTGCCGTGGCTCAGCTGCCCGTCGTGTTTCCTGCCTCGAGACGACGGCTCCATCGATGAACCCCGCGGCCGGACTGATGTCCCAGCCGGGCGCGCCCCCGGCGCGGCACAACCTTCTGCGCTCGATGAACTGAATCCCACTACCCTGCAAAGGAGATCGACCCATGAAGACGGCTACGACCGGCTCGGTTGACGCGAACGGAGCGATGCTCGCCTACACCGCCGCCGGACCCGAGGACGGCACCCCTGTCGTTCTGGCGCATTCACTGTTCATGACACGCGAGATGATGCACCCGCTGCTGAGGCGATTCGCCAGCGACGGATTCCGCGTCGTCGCCTACGACCATCGCGGCCAAGGCGGCAGCTCGCCCGCCATGCGCCAGGAGCTGGAGCTGCCCGCGCTCACCGAAGACCTCGCCGCATTGATCACCGAACTCGGCCTGACCCGACCGCACGTCGTCGGGAACAGCCTCGGCGGCATGATCGCGCTGCGCTTGGCCGCCTGGCACCCCGACCTTGTGCGCACCGCCACCGCAATCGGCGCCTCCGCCGAACACGAACACCGACGCGACGAATTCGATCTGCTCGTCGACCACCTCACCGCCTACGGCACCACCGGAGCGCTCGACATCGGCAACGGCACCATGCCGGTGCGAGAACTGCTCGCCCACATCATGTTCGGCGACGACACCCTCGCCTACAACCAGACATTGACCAGCCGCTGGATGGACTACTTCGACCAGCTTCCGCCCAGCATCGGCGACGCCGCCGACGCGGTCGTCGCCCGCGACAGCGTCGTCGAAGACCTCAAGGACTGCCAGGTGCCAGTGCTGGCCATCGCAGGCGCGCAGGACCACGCCTACCCCGATCCGATCTCCGGGAAGAACATCGCCGAAGCCGTCGGAGCCGCCGGACACCACATCGTGATCCCCGGTGCCGGGCACAGCCCGGCGCTCGAGCAGCCCGCCTTGGTGTACGCGGCGCTGACCGAGCATTTCCCCCGCGCCGCGTAGGTACGCACTACCCGTCGCACCGAACACGAGCAAACCGACGATCGAGTCAGTAGCCGATCCGCATCATCGGGCAGGATGACCGGTCGCTTCGCGCGGCGAGGATGGCGAGACGACTGCGGCTCACGTTCTCGTCGGGGTTTCCAGCGACCCGAAGAAGGCTTCGAGGATCGCGTTGTCGGCGTATGCCAGCTCGGTGGTTGCCACGTCATCAGCGGTGAACCACCGCAGAGCTTGCCCCTCGATCAGGGTGACGTCATCTAGGTCGAAATCAGCGGCTGCAGTGAAGGTGTGCTCGATGCCGAAGTCGAGATCGCGTGTGCACAGGTACGTCACCCTGGCCGCGTCGAGCTGGACACCGTCCCCGGTTTCAGTCCAGTGCAGCTCCTCAGCGATTTCGCGGACGATGCACCCGAGTGGGGTCTCGCCCGGCTCGATCATGCCGCCGAGCAGACTCCACATGTTGGAATAGAGGAGCTCGGGCTTGTCGTCACGCAAATACATCAGGACCTCGCCGTGCAGATTGGTCAGGATGATCTGCGTGCCTTCCTTTTTCGCCATGAGGCGGTTGTCCTTTCGGCGCTGGTAGGCGGTGGCGATCTTGCGGACTGCGGCGGCGACGTCGTGTCGGTCAGCGCCGGGGTAGAGCGGCAGGCTGAGGATGCGGTCCGACACCGCCCTGGCGATCCGTGCGTTGTCGGCTGTCATTGCCTGTTCGCGCTGATAGTACGGCTGGCTGGCGAGCGCGATGAAGTGAATGCCGGTGTTGACGCCTTTGGCATGCAGTGCGGAGACAGCCTTGTCGCCCTTCGCCCACCTGGATCGAGATCATTCCATTGCATGGACCGCTTTGTGGAATCGCCAGGCGTCGCCGACGATGGTGGCGAGGTCGGGTCGCTCGGGTTTCCAGCCCAGCTCGCGATGTGCTTTGGCGCTGGATGCGATGCAGACGGCTGGGTCGCCTGGTCGGCGGTCAGCGTGGTGGACGGGGAAGTCGGCGCCAGTGACGTCGCGGACGGTGTCGAGGACTTCGCCGTTGGTGTAGCCAGCGCCGTTGCCGAGGTTGTAGATCTCGTGGCGGCCGGGTTGGACGGCGTCGAGGGCGAGGAGGTGAGCGGCGGCGAGGTCGGCGACGTGGATGTAGTCGCGGATGCAGGTGCCGTCGCGTGTTTCGTAGTCACTGCCGAAGAGGGTGAACGAGTCACGTTGTCCGCCCGCTGCTTGCAGCAGGATCGGGATCAGATGGGATTCGGGGTCGTGGCGTTCGCCCAGATGAGTTCCGTCGGTGCTGACTACTGCGCCCGCGGCGTTGAAGTAGCGCAGCGATGCGGCGCCGAGCACGGTGGAGGCTCCGCATTCTCCGGCGATGAGTTGGTCAACGGTTGCTTTCGTCGCGGCGTACGGGTTCTTGGGTCGTACTTCGGCGGTCTCGTCGAAGGAGGTCTTGCCATCGCCGGTGTACATCGACCCGGTGGAGGAGAAGATCAACCGCGGCACCTTCGCGTTGCGGATCGCGCGCAGCAGGGCCAGTGAGCCCTCGATGTTGTTGTGCCAGTACTTTTCCGGGTTCTGGACGGATTCGGCGACTTCGATGGAGGCGGCGAAGTGCAGGACTCCGTCGAAACCGGCGTCGGGGGTAAGGATCTCGGCGGCCTGGTGGATCGACATGTGATGGAACGTGGCCGCGGCGGGCAGGTTGGTCGCGAAGCCGGTGGAGAGGTTATCGATGATCTCCACGTCGTGTCCGGCGTCGAGGAGTTGGTGGGCGACGATCGAGCCGATGTATCCGGCGCCGCCGGTCACGAGCAGCTTCACAGAGCCAAATCTCCTTGAGTGCAGTGTTATTCGCTGACGATAGCCGTGGCGACGTTATAGCCCTTGGGGTCGCGCCACACCTGGCCAGGGTGCGCGGAGAACCAGCCCTCGACATCAGCGGTCACCGCATCGAGGACCGCGCCTCGATGGGGACTGTCGACACCGACACCGCAGAAGGAGAACAGTACCTCAGCGAAGTACGTTCAGCTGGCTGGGATAAGTTGGCTGAAGCGTTTTCGGAATTCGTCTGCCTCGTCGCTGCTGATGTGTCCAGCGGCGATGTAGACCGGTCTGAGTTCGGAGACCAGCCGTGGCGAATTGACCGGGCCTTCGAGCATCGTGAGAGCGGCAAGTCCTTCCTCGACAGCCGTGCTGACGTTGCCGAGGCGGGCGAGGGAGGCTGCGTAGTAGGCGCGGTAGGAGGCTTCGTCGCGGGGTGGGCGGGTGCCGCCTGTGACGCTTTCGTGGTAGATGGTGACGGCTTTGTCGTGCTGGCCGAGATAGCGGCGGGCGTGAGCTTCGATGGTGCGTATTTCGGCCTCAGTGATGTAGTGCAGCCGTACGGGGTCGTTGGGGTCGTCGAGGCCGCGGTCGACTTGGCGCCAGGCGGCGGCGAGGGCGCGTTCGCATTGGCTGCGGTCGCCGACGGCGGCGTAGGCGACGCCTTCGCGGGCGGCGAGCAGGGCTTGCAGGCGGGCGGATGGGTCGTAGCGGCTGCGGTCGCTGGCGCGCAGGCTGAGTTGGAGCGTTTCGCGCATCCGGCCACCGGTCCATGCCTGCTGCCGTAGGGCGTCGATGATGTCGGCGGCCAGTGAGCCGTCCCCGCCTCGTTCGGCGAGGATCAGCGCGTCCTTGTAGCAGGTGGCCGCCGTGGTCTGATCGCCGCCGTCGTAGGCGAGCCAGCCGCTGACCAATCCGAGATTTCCTGCGACAGCGGTCAATTCGGTGCCGGTGCGGCGGTCGTAGTCGGCGTGGTCGAGCAGCCGTTTGGCAATGGCGAACTGGTCGAGCGCGGTCTGGACCAGGCCGCCGCTGCCGAAGTCGTTGTCGTGTGCCCACAGTTGATCGGCGAGACCGGCCAAGTAGCGTACGTGGTCGGATTCCGCGAGCCGAGGAGTCGCGGCGTGGGCGGTCGCTGCGGCCGGGGTGGTGGTGAGGGCGGCGGCGAGGATGAATGCACTGGCCTGCCCGAACTGCCTACGGTCCACGTCGGCTCCTTCGCTGTCGGTGATTTCGATGGTCCCAACGTCGGACGATTCGAGGAAGGCGGGCAGCAACGCGAGCCGGGGGATGCCCAGCGCATCGGCGGTGCGACCCATCTGGTAGATATCGCAGATGCTGGTGACCTCGTCGCGTTCGACGCGCCCGGCGTGGGTGCGGTCCCAGTGCATGAGTTCACCGAACCGGGCCTGGGTCATTCCGTGGCCTTGCGGACTAGCATGAACGCCCGTCCGGGACGCCGGGCGGCCAGGTGCGCGCGGAACTCGGGTGTGTCCCACGCGAAGGTCGAATTCTCGGCCATGTCCACCCCTTGACCTGCGCTGATTTGCGTTCAATACGGACACACCGTAGGCCGTTGCCGGTGGTGTCGACCGCAGAATCTGCGCATCCGGTTGTCCGATCGACGCTGTCGCCCCACCACATTCGCTGCTGCCACGCTGAAGTCAGCATCAGGTGCCGGGCATGCGCCCGAACCGAACCCGGCTTGCCCGGGGGGGATGAGGCTCCGGTAGTTCAGACGCCGTCCGGTGAGCGTCCCGGCGCCTGGTGCGCCGATGTCGGTACTGATGCCGGCCTGCCGCCGACTGCGCTCGCCCGGAGCGTGGCGCTCAGCGGGACTCACGTCCTCGTGTTGTTCTCCATGTGATGCGGTGGTGACCAACGTGGCTCGGTTTTCTCGCCTCGTGCTTGGAGTTCGCGAGGCAGCAGTGCACCGTAGATCACCGAATGCGTTGGGGTCGGCACGCCGAGCCATTCGCCGTAGTGGACCACTGCGCCGGTCTGGTCGTACAACTCCGATGGTCTGCCAGCCGAAAGATCCCTCATCATCGACGCCGTGGCAAGCGGATCAGAGTCGTCCAGGCGCGCCACCGCAGCATCGACGTCGGCATCCGTGACATTCGCCGAGGCTGCTCGAGCGACGGCAGCCACCTCAAGTACAGCAGACCGGAACAGTGCTCGAGTCCGTGGCTGGCTGCGCACGACCCCAGCCGCAGCGTTGGACAACGCGGTCACACCGCCGAACGACGCGATGAACATCAGTTTCCGCCACAAGTCTCGTCGAATGTCGGAGGAGATCGTCGTTGCGATTCCTGCGTCCGTCAGCATCGACGCGATCGTCTCGATTCGGTTCGCCTCTGGTGAGCGGCAGGGCAAGCCGCCGATACGCAGCGACGGCGGATCGCCGAGCCGTTGCACCGACATCGGCGCGGTCCGCCGCGCAAACACAGTACATACCCCGCCCACCACATGATCGGCGCCAAGTGCCGCACGAAGACGATCGGCGGCATCGACGCCATTCTGCACGGGAACCACAACAGTATGGTTCGAGATCACCGGTGCCACCTGCACCGCAGCCGCGGCTACCTGCCACGACTTGACACACACCAGCACCACATCGGCGACCGGCACACCGTCAAGGGTCGCGACCGCCCGACATGCGGTGACCACCCGGGGCTCCCGGCCCGTTTCCTCAATTCGTAGGCCCAACCTGCTGATCGTTTCAAGTGTTTCGCCGCGGGCGACCAGCGTCACTTCGTGTCCGTGCTCAGCCAACAGGGCCGCGAAGTAGCTGCCCACACCTCCGGCACCGATCACAACCACATGCGCCACGAACTTCCCCGCCTTCGCTCTTTGCCATACCGCTATCGATGCCAATATCTGACTCGATGCGGAAGGTCCGCTGCGCCCGCCGCGCTCACGTCAAGTGCGGACCAATCGTAGCGGCCAGAGCGACGCAATAACCCCGCAGCCGCAGCCACTCACCGGTAGGATGCCTCGTGGATCAGATCGTGAAAGTGGTTGCTATATAAGTTCTTTGGCGGGACTCACTCGCGGAGACCGTCGAACGCACAGGGGGTGCACGTGCACGGTACCGCAGTTCAGGGTTCACCAGAGTTGGACGGCCACGCCGACCCACTACCGCCGCCAGGCGTTGCATCGGCCAACGATCGCATCGCCTGGGTTGCGGAGGCCGCCCAGTCAGATGACCGAGCGACCGCACGACAATCAGTGAGCGACCTTACGAAGTCCTGCTTGGCAACAACCGGACGTGGAATCGACCTAACAGCGGCTGATCTGAGCGGCCTGGATCTTTCCGGATTCGATCTCCGGCGGGCGACGCTGAATCGCACCGCCCTCTACGGCACCGACCTCACCGCGGCAGATCTGACCGGTGCGTCGCTGGTGTGTGCCGGGCTGGAACGAACCAACTTCACCGACGCCACCCTGCACGGCGCCTACGTTCACGCGTTGGCCGCACAAGCAAGCGTGTTCGTCCGGGCCGACCTGACCGGGCTGATCGACGCGACAGGGGCGCTGTTCCACGGCTGCAACATGTCCGAAGCCCGGCTGGACCAGTCCGAACTGGCCGGTGTGACGTTCTACCAGTGCAATCTCGCCTCGGCGCGGGCCAAGGGAGCCGACCTGCGTGGTGCAGTCTTCAACGAATGCCGGATGGACGACGCAGACCTGTCCTCAGCGGTGGTCGGCGACTGCGCCATCACCCGCTGCGGCCTCCGTGGAATGGTTCTGGATCGTGCACGCGGACGCGGAATGGTAATCCAGCGACCAAGCGCTGCCGACACATTGCGGCTGTCGGGTGCCTGCCTTCCCAATCTCCGGTTGTCGGAAGTCCGCGCCCAAAGGATCGTGGCCACCGAACTGAGCGCCGTGGGCATCGACGTGCTCGACAGCCAGCTGGTCGACGCGAATTTCCGCGGCGCTGATCTCACCGGCGGTCGGTGGTCACACGTCTGCCTGGACCGCGCGAACTTTGCTGACGCTGCACTCGCCGACTCGTGGTGGCACCATGTCAGCGCTTGCGAAGCCACCGTCACCGAGGCAACCGGTGAGAGCATGACGGCAACCGAATGCAGTTTCGCCCGAGCCAATTTCAGCGGATTCGCCGGTCGCTACGCGACCTTCCGCAACTGCGACTTCAACGCGGCTGACCTGCAACGCGCCTACCTTTATCGGGCATCGTTCATCGGCGACCCTCCCGCGTCTGCATGTATGTCGTCTGTCAACCTCGACGGCGCGAACCTGACCCAGGCGTATCTGGCAGCTGACTTCACCGAAGCGAGCCTGCGGCATGTCACCGCAACCTACGCGAGGGTCAATCAGTCCATCTTCAGCGGAGCCGACTTGTCCGGGCTGAGCATGTTCCGAGCCAGCGCCGTGAAAACTGACTTCACGCGCGCGCAGGTCTCAGGCACCCTCGGCTTGATGTTCGCCGACCGCTGCACCGGACTCCTCGCCGCGTTGGCCGCCTCAGACGATCCTGAGAGCCTGCGACTCACCAAGTTCGTCAACGACTTCGAGGCGTTGATCGCCAGCGACACCCGGAAGTCGACATGAGCGCTACGGCTCCAGACCATCGACGCCTCAGAATAAGCCTGGTCGACCTATCGGGTGAGACCACCGTGCGATACACCCCACTCGGGGCGATGTACCTGCGAGCGGCTCTCGAATCCGACCCGACCCTGGCCGACAGCACCACCACAACTATCCACTCCTACCTGGCCGGTATAAGCCTGGCGAGAATCGCAGAACAGATCGCCGAGGCGAGTCCTGGTCTCATCGGGTTCTCCTGCCAAGGCTGGAACATCGCAATCTACCGACAGCTGATCCCCACGCTTCGACAGCTGCTGCCGAATGCGACGATCGTGCTCGGCGGAAACCACGTCACCGATCAGGGCGTGCGCTGGTTATCGCAGATCCCCGAAGTCGACATCGTTGTCAACGGCGAGGGCGAGCAAACCATCACAGACCTCGCGCACTGGCTGATCGATGAACAGCCACAGCTGGCCGACATCGCCGGAATTACCTTCCGCGATGGAGGCCAACTAACATCCAGCGCCAGCCGACCGCGGGCGCGATCGTTCGACGAGATCCCATCACCGTATCGGGCGCCATCACCCGAATTGACCACCGCCGATGTCGCGCTGTGGGAAACCAACCGCGGATGCCCCTACCACTGCTCGTTCTGCTTCTGGGGCGGCGCGGTCGGCCAGAAGCTGAGCAAGGCAGAATTGACGCGCCTGCGCCACGAGCTAACCACCATCGCCGAAGCTGGCGTACCAGCAATCTTCCTGTGCGACGCGAACTTCGGAATACTCCCACGCGACGTCCAAATCGCCGAAATGGTCGCCGAGATGCGCCAGAAATACGGCACACCGCACACACTCCACGTCAACTGGGCCAAAAACCATGCCAGCCGCGTCGAAGAGATCCTCGAAGTTCTTCACGCCGGTGGCGTGAGCACCAACGTCTACCTCGCGCTACAGACGCTCAGCCGCCAAGCCCTGACCCTGGCTGGCCGAGATGAACGCGGCAGACCAGAGATGCTCCAGCTAGCCCGCCACATCGTAGATGCGGGCGGGGAGGTCGGCGCCGAGCTCATCTTCGGGCTCCCGGGAGAAACGCTCGAAGACTTCCGAAATGCCTACGATCAACTGTATTTACAGTTCCCGAAGCTTCTGGTGCATCCGTTGTGGGTGCTTCCAAACACCACCTACGACACCAACCGTGACCAGTTCGGTCTCGTCACACTGCGCCCCGACTCGACAGTCGACTACGAGGGCGTGCTCGAACACCACACGCTGCCTCGCAAAGACAACCAAGCGGGGCTGAGCCTGCTGCTGGCCGACGAGATCCTCACCGGCACAGGGTATGCCCGAACCACGATGCGTGGCCTCGCAGTCTGGGCCGCCATGGCGCCGACCCAAACCCTCGACGAGTTCCGAGCATTCCTAGCCGGTCGCACCGATCAGATGGCCAAGCAGTTGGCCGATGCCTTCGACTACGTCGACGCGGAATGCTACTTCCACCGCCACGTGCGCAGCACGATCCGGCGAACACTGTTCACCGACCGAACGCAGTCGGCCCAGCTACTCACGGACTTCGTCACCTCAGTGGTCAACGACGCAACAGTCCGTGCCGCATGCCATGAACTGGTTCGCTACGACACCGCGTTGCTACCTCGAACTGATCTCGATGACGGCGCACCGGTCGATGAAGTACTGAGGACGACCTTCAACGTTCACGCCATAGCAACGCGATTGCTACGCACACCAACAGACACCCCTGTGCCACCCGATTCCACCACAGCAATCCGCATCCGGCATCGCGCCGGGTTCGCCCGCCACGCCAGTGACGCCATCGATCTCGCTGAGCAATGGCGCGGTCAGGTCATCGACGCAACCCCAGTCCCGTCGATCAGGAGCTCACAGTCATGACAAGTGCACAGGTCATCCGGTCTATCTCTGAGGCACGACCGGTCCTTCGCAAGCTCTGGCGCTCCGAAGCGACAGTGGGATCGATCCACACCCTCGGAGCGCTGCACTCCGCGCACGGTGAACTGATCAAGAGATCCGCAGCAGAGAACGACCAGACCATCGTGACCGTCTACCCCAACAAGATCCAACTTTTCGAAGGATGCGTCTATCAGTACGACCTCGATGCAGACATCGATCTCGCCGAACAGTGCGGCGCCACGCTCGTGATCGCGTCCACCGACGCAGAGATGTATCCCCCCGACTACACGACCTACATCGATCAGGGAGATCGTGCGCACCGCCTCAACAGCTCAATCTTCGACTACGCCTCACGCGGGCAGGTAACCGGCGCGATCCGATGGATCAGCCTGTGCCGCCCCACAGCCAGCTACTTCGGAATGAAAGACATCGAACAATCACTCCTTGTCGAGAGGGCGGTAGCCGACCTGCTTATCGACTGCGAAATCCGCCACGTCCCGTGCGTACGGGATCGACAAACGGGGATTCCCATATCCTCCAGGCTGCGGTTCCTGCCGCCAGAGCGCCTACGCGAAGTTGGCGCGGTCTACTGGGCGCTCGAATCGGGTCGTCGCGCGATACTTGCTGGCACCACCGATACCGACACTCTCCTGGCCGGGATCCGCGAGCACCTGGCAAACAACCTGTCGACCTTCGACATTGTCTATCTCACGTTGGTCGATGCCACCGATTTTCACCCCATCGAATCAGCCAGACTCCCGTTCATCCTCCACTGCGCAATTACCGATGGATCACTGACTCACTTCGATGGCCTGTGCATCCGCACCAATGACGAGCTGACCAATTCCCCAGAAGCGATCTGGCTCGAAACTTCACCGAATCGATCGACAGCACCGTAACGGCGCCAAGGAGTCTCCATGACGTTTCGCGTTCTTGTCGGCCTTCCCAGCTTCAACGAGGCAGCTACCATCGGCAAGGTTGTCAGCGACATCGACGCAGCACTGCGAACTCTGCCATTCACGGTCGAGGCGGTCCACGTCAACGCCGACAGCTCATCGGTCGATGGAACCAGCGACGCCTTCCTCTCGACCGCGACCAGCTACCCGAAAAAAGTAGTCAAGACTGGCTACTGGTCAGGACAAGGAGCCAACGGCCGAGCGATCCTGGAGACGGCGATCGACAGCGGCGCCGACGCGACGCTGATTATCGACACCGACCTCGCGGCGGTTGACCAGACATGGATTCACGGCTTGATCGCCGGCGTACACAACGGTCGAGACTTCGTCTATCCATTGCGTCCGCCGACGTGGAACGGCGGTGACCTCACCTATCAGCTGACCTACCCGCTGCTCGCCGGCGCGTCTGGGGTCGACCTTCGCGAACCGCTGTGCGGAGACCTCGCCCTGTCGGCTGCCGCGGTCCGAGACCTCCTGAGTTCCGACTGGGCCGCGGACGATCTGCGCTTCGGATTCCACGTCCTCGTCGCCGCGACGGCCGTTGTGAGCGATTGGACCGCGGTCCGGCTGGAGGTGCGCCGACGCAATCCGCTGCGTAGCTTCGGACCGCGCCCGGCCGGAGAATTCCGGATGGGCGACAAGTTCGCCGAGACCAGCGCCTCGGTCCGCCACCACGTCAGGCGCATCGCACGAAATAGCGCGCCGGTGAAGTGGAGCCCCAGCCCTGCCGAGACACCCGTTGACGCTGGGTTCGTGGTCCCCGTGCACGACCCTGATATCGAACGACTCGCGCAGACGACAGCCAAACAACTGCGTGAGGACGCCCACGACAAGCAGTTGCACTGCTTTCCACCACCATTGCACGACCACCTGGTCGATTTCGCGCTCAGCGGTGAGGCCGAGCGCGGCCTGAGCTGGCCTCTGTGGCGCGAATGCCTGCTTGCGTGGCTGACCGCAGACGATGACCAGCAGATTCCCGTGAATGTCTTCGAAACCTTGTTCCTGAGCCGTGCTGTAGGTCACCACACCGAGATCGCTGGCCGACCCGATTGGTACTCGACGGTGATCGCCCAAGGGCGGGACGTGTTCGCCCGCCGCGATCGACTGACGGCAGCCACGTAACATCCTCATAGTCAACGGGGCGCTCGGCAGTCGAGCTGGGCGCCCGCCATGCCGATGCCGAAGGAACATCTGTGAGCCGTCCGCAGGTCGTCAAGCCCGGAACGATCAGTGGCTTCCCCGAGTGGTTGCCCGAGGTCCGGATGGTCGAACTGCATTGGCTCGACATCATCAGGGCCTGCTTCGAACGCTACGGCTTCGCCTCGGTCGAGACACCCTCGGTCGAGGCGTTGGAGACCCTGCAAGCCAAGGGCGAGACCTCCCAGGAGGTCTACACCCTGAGGCGTCTGCAGGCCGACCCCAACGATTCCAGCGACGCACGGCTGGGCCTGCACTTCGACCTCACCGTCCCCTTTGCTCGTTACGTCGCCGCCAACCTGAACGACCTGGTGTTTCCGTTCAAGCGGTACCAGATCCAGCGAGCCTGGCGCGGTGAGCGGCCCCAGGAAGGCCGGTTCCGCGAGTTCACCCAGTGCGACATCGACGTCATCGGTGTCGACCGGGTGCCGCTGCACTTCGATGCCGAACTGCCGCGCATCATCATCGAAACGATGACGGCGCTGAACCTGCCGAAGTGGACCCTCTACGTCAACAACCGCAAGATTCTGCAAGGCTTCTACCAGGGCCTCGACATCGCCGACCCGGTCGCGGTCATCCAGGCTGCCGACAAGCTCGACAAGGTTGGCCCCGAAGGCGTCCGTCGAATCCTGAGTGACAAACTGGGCCTGGACGCACGTCAGGTCGGTGCCGTGCTCGATCTCGCTGCGATCCGCGGTGCTGACGCCGCGGTCCTCGACAACGTCAAGTCGCTGGGTGTGCAATCGGAGCTGCTGGCCGAGGGCCTCGATGAACTGGCATTCGTACTCGACTCCCTGTCGGATCTTCCCGAGGGCGTCATCGTCGCCGACCTGTCCATCGCACGCGGACTCGACTACTACACAGGCACGGTGTACGAGGGCAAGTTCGACGGTTGGCCCACCTATCCCAGCATCTGTTCCGGTGGCCGCTACGAGAACCTCGTCGGTTCGTTCGTCAACCGCACGCTGCCGGGTATCGGCATGTCCATCGGGCTGACGCGGATCTTCTCCAAGCTGGTCAGCGAGGGCATGCTCGACACCACCCGCAAATGTCCCACCGACGTCTTGGTCGTCGTCCCCTCCGACGAACGCTACGCCGACGCGCTGGCCACCGCGGCCCAGCTGCGTCAGCGCGGATTCAACACCGAGGTGTATCACCAGGCCGACAAGCTCGCCAAACAGCTCCGCTACGCCTCCCGCAAGGCGATCCCGTTCGTGTGGCTGCCGCCCTTCGATGACGAGGGCCGCCATGAGGTCAAAGACTTGGAGACCGGAGCGCAGGTTGCCGCCGACCCGGCCACTTGGCAGCGCTCCTGACACCACCTCGATAGGCCTCTCACTCGCCAGCCGCTAGCCGCGTCAGCTCGGTCAACAGCTTGGGGTAGTCCCACCCTGCGGCCCCCATCACCTTGGGAAAGACACTGACCACGGTCAGTCCCGGGATGGTGTTCACCTCGTTGACCAGAAGTGTGTCAGTTCGCTCGTCCAGGAACAGGTCGACACGAGCGAATACCGAGCAGCCGAGAGCTGTGAACGCGTCGATCGCCAACTGGCGAGCTTGAGCGGCCGTAGCCTGGCTGATCGGGGCCGGGCACGCGAAGAGCGGGTTGCCGAGGCGCACCTTCTCCTCGTACGTGTACAGGTCGCCGACCGGCACGCATTCCCCAGCCGGGGACACCATCAGCGGCGCCTCGTCGGCTTTCCCGACCACACCGAGCACTAACTCCCGGTGCGGAATTGCCTCCTCGACCAATGCTGCCGAGTCCCAACGAAACGCTTCCGCCAACGCTGTGCCCAACCCGTCGACGGACAGCACGCGACCAATCCCGAGGCTGGAGCCCCCACGAGCGGGTTTCACAAACCACGGCAAAGGTCCGACGATCTCGAGGATCTGATCGGCGACAGAGTGCGGCGAGCGAGCAAATCGGCTTCGTTGAACCGCCACGCCTTTGGCGGTCGGCAGGCCCGCGGCGGCCAGGACCGTCTTCGTGAGCCGCTTGTCGTAACACACTGCCGATGACGCAATGTCGCAGCCCACCAAGGTCAGGCCATGCGCGGCCAGCACCCCTTGCACCGTCCCGTCCTCAGCCCAACGGCCGTGAGACACAGGGAATCCCAATTGATAGCCCGCGAATGTTCCCGCCCCGGGCGGGCCATCGAACTCCTCGACGCTGCCCCCCGCCCCCGGGACTTCGTCATCTGGAGTCACCCCTTTGGCCAAGCGCTCAGGATCGGCCCGGCGCCACAAGCGTTCCAGCGCGCCGTCGCCCACCAGCCATCGCCCAGACTTCGTCACCCCCGCCGCAAGAACATCCCACCCGAGTGCGTCGGCGTTGGTTAGCACTGCCCGCGCGCTCCCCAAGCTCACCTCATGCTCAGGTGTGTCCCCTCCGAACACAACGACGACCTTCTTGCTCATCGAATGGCCCCCTTCTGGAGCATCAGGCAACAGCTCTTCAGATACATTGTCCCCAAACCGATTTAGAGAATCAGGACGATGACAGCCACCTCACGTCACATGGATCTCCCGCGTGGCTTCAGCGACGTGGACCCGATCGCAATGCCAGCACTGCGGCAAGCTGAGCAACACTGGTTCGCACAAAGCGCCTTGTCCGGGTTTCAACCGGTACAGGTTCCCGCAGTAGGGTTCGCTGACACATTCGTCACAGGACACAACGCCTCTGGCGATCGCATCTACCGGTTCCCCGATCGCCGGGGACGAGAACTGGCACTCGTCTCCGACAGCCTGCCCGCACTGCTGAGGCTCGCGGCCAACCGCGGCCTGCCAGAGCAGCGCCTCAGCTACAAGTGCCCCGTCTTCCGATACGAACGCAAGCCGCGTCGACACTTCCACCATCTCGGGCTGATGGAGATCACCCGAGCAACAACGGACCCCGAAAGCCAACTCTGCGCACTTCGGCGGCTCATCGAAACCATCGCAGCCTTCCTGCCACCGCATCTCACTGCGGAGTTCACGATCAGCAACCCTGGGATCTGGTATGAGCTGGTGCAGCAGTTCGTGCCTCCCAATATGGTCAGCAGCTACGTGGACAGGCTACGGCGAACACCAGCTCTTGAGCGAGGGGCCTTGCTCCGCGCTGATGGCGCCCCTGACACGGTTATAGCGGCGGCGGATTCTCTCGCGGGGAACCGCCAGTCTGGTGTGGTAGCTCAGGTTCCAGCCTCGTTCCACGCCCAGATCGACAACGCCCACCAACTCGTTGAGCAGCTTCAGCGCCACCAAGTCTCCGCCGTCTTGGACCTCAACGAACTCCATGCCAGTGAGTTCCACGACGGGCTGGCGTTCATACTGCGACACAACGCCGTCGTGCTCGGCGACGGCGGAAGCTACGGCCGTTTCGCCTCACACTTCGTCGACTCTCCAACCTCGGCGTACGCAGCCGTCGTGGGACTCGAACGGATTGCCGACCTAACCGCGTCCCTGGTTGAAACACCCCCCGCCGCGGACATCGCCGTCCTCTCCTTCCCAGATACCGAGTCCGCCGAACACGCCGATCACCTGGCTGCGACCCTCCGCAGTCGCGGAATCGCGGTGTGGGACTGCAGGCTCGTCATGCCGCTTCGCCGTCATCTCCGAGACTTCGCGGAGCTCAGCATTCCGCTGACCGTCCTGATCGGCCCGGAAGAGACACGGTCGGCCATGTACAGGGTTCGTGATCGGTCGGGAAAAGTCCACACAGTCCCGAAAGAACGGCTGCCGAGCTGGATGTTGGCACGGACACGAAAGTAGAGTTCCTAGCCTTTCGATCTCGGCCGCCCGCCCAGGTTCAGGTTGAAAGCCAGTACTGGCAGATGCCGTCGCTGGTGATGGTGTCGAGCTCGCCGCCACAGGCGGTGATAACCGCCGCGAGGCCAGGTTGTCGATCTGGCAGGTCATCCTGCCTACCGGGCGGAGGCAGGCGTCGGGGAGGCCTTCGCCGCCACATGCGGCGGCAGTGTTCGGCACGGGCGGTCACCGTGGACGACTGCATGTCGGGCGACTTGAAACTGCTTCCGTGCCAACGTCTTTACGCTTCTAATTCGTAGCATTCCAACACGCGCAACAAGAGTGCAGGACGCCAGTCCGACTCTGACGAGGGAAGAACAGGGGAATTAGTCATCGGAGCGTCGGGGGACCGGTGGCAGATGCTGGTCGTCGACCTGTCACGGCTAACGGTCGTCTTGGACTGCCATGCGCTCTAGAGATGCTGTGGCACAACGACTACCTTGGGATTGCACCCGGCCGGATCGCACTCGTCACCGCGTGGTCCCAAGTCCGCGACATCACAGACTCGATCACTGGAAGCCATGGCGCCGCATTGTGTTTGAAGCCGTGGGCCCAGTGCCGTGTGCCCGGTCCTGGCGACGTGGCCCGATCAAGTTCCCTGTTTTGCCCCTTGCGTTGGACCTTCTGGGCGAGAACGCCTTGGAGGCGGCGAGCGGGGAACAGCAATGTTCTAATCCTGCGCTATTCCCTGCGTCAGCGTTCGGCATCCCGATGGGCAGACACGCTGGTGTGATGGCTTGGCGCACATGGCCGGTCGGCTTGCCCGCTCCTCGATTGTTGCCGTGTGGTTAGGTAACTGAATGAGTTCTGGGACGGCCGTCGCCTATTCCACGGTGCGGCGGGGGCTTCGCTGCGCGCGCGTCGTGATCGTTTTCGACGGCGGGGAGAATTGGTCGTACTGGGCTCGACGGGCTCTGTACCTGGCGAGCAGGACGTGGGGAGGGGCGGGATTCGTCCTGGTGCCACACCAGGACGGGAAAGTTGCACCTGCGTTGCTGCGGGCCTGCCGGACCTATGATCCGGATTATGTCGTGACATTCCGACGGGAGCTGGTGGACTTCGAATATTTCCTTCCGGGGCATCTACAGGTGACCGTGGATGGGTCGCCGCTGACTGGCCGGGCCCGCTGGGTTGCGTTGGCGGAGGACAACGTCTGGTTGGAGACGCATACCGCCAGCGATAAACAGGCCAGGGATCAGATCGCTGCGGTGTGCTCGCCGTACAAGTACGCCAGTGCCAACGGGAGCCACGATGCTGTCCGGCAGTTCGGGCAACGGCCTGAGGATTTCCCTGACGTGAACCGCATGCCGGGTCTGGCGGTTGTAAATTGCGCGCAGTGCCCGCCGAATTGGGGTGGCCTGCTGGGGGTCGCTGTCGCGTCCCACGCGGGACTTGTCGACGCACCGAATCCGGCGGCGGTGGAACCCGACGTCGATGAGGACATGCTGCGCCGGCTGACCCACTGGTTGATGGGCTCCGGTTCACTGCCTCCCGAATCCCTGGCTCGGCTTCCACTCGACGGCGCCAGCCTTTCTGATATCGGTCGCGCATGGGACTACACCACATCCGGTTTGGCCGGTGTCGTCGAGACGCGGGACTCGTCGCAGACGGTACTGGTGGTGGTGGGTGACGCGGCCGAGGACTTCGCGCTGGCGCGTCTGTGGCAGCACACCTACATGCATGGCATCTGGTTGCCGAGCACACTCGGCGCCGACCGAGACGACCTTCCATCGGCCGTGATGACGGGCCTGATCAAGATCTTCGGTAGCGCCCGCTCTGGCCAGGGGACGGTCACCGTCACGTCCACGTCACTGCCAGCCGAGGATCTTTCCCGGGTGCTGGCGCGCTTCCGGGCGGCGGGCGGCCAGTATCCGGTCGAAGGTGCCGACGAGATCGGTCAGGCGGTGTCGGCCGAGGAGTTGGTCTGGCCGCGTCGTAATACCGTTCATCTAGGGATTCACGAGCAATTCGACGACCCGCTCAACGTCCCGACGGAAGTCGACGCCTCAGGGACGAGGACGATGCTGACACCGCTGCCGCCGCCGCTGCTGCAAGATCAACTGCTTGCCAGGCATCCCGATCTCACGTGGCATGTCGATATCACGTGGCCCGATAATCGATCGGTACTCGGGGGTGGGCTGACCGCCCGCGAATTGCTGACACCCACGAGCGGACTACCGGTGACGCTGGCCCGCAGCAGCCGATACGGAACGTCGTACCCGTCGAAACGTTACGACCTCGTCCTCAGCGGAATCCCCGCGGTCAACGCGCTGCCGCGACCCAAACTTCGCAATCTCAGCCTCGCCGATTGGGTGGACGCGAAGCTGGCCCAGCACGACCTCACCAGCCGACTGAGCTCGGCGGGGCACAAGACTGCCCAACTGGCGCGGATGTTCGCAGATCGACACGCGGTCATGGATCTGTTCGCCGGCCCGCTGCTGCCGGCGCTGCGCAAAATGGATGCCGAAGGCAAGAGCTCGAAAATCTGCTACCCGCAGGAGGAAGGAGTGCGGATCCGAGCCCACTACGGCGTCCTCAACTTTTCCGCTTTCACCGCAGCATCCCCAGAATCCAGCGAGGAACAGGTCCGACGAGATCTGGACAAAGCGCTGCGAGCGGGAGTCATCCGCCGAGGGCTCGTACTCAGGTGCAGTGTCTGTACCGAGGTCCAGTTCCAGCCAATCGACCGGATCGGACAGCGCTGGACGTGCGAACGGTGCGACTCCGGCAACGACCTCGACCAACCAGCCTGGAACCGGCCACTGCAGGAACCACGCTGGTTCTACGACCTGCATCCCGTCGGAAGGCAACTGCTCAACGACCACGGCGAGGTTCCCATCGCCCTCGCTGCCCATCTCGCCCGCACAGGTGGCGCGCAGTCGGCCTACCAGGACCTCGCCGAAATCGAGTTGGTACGCGACGGCAAAGCGAAAGTGGAGTTGGATCTGATCGCCTACCGTGACGGTGTCCTGGTCATCGGTGAAGCCAAAAGTGCCGCTCAACTGAGCAGGAAGAGCAAAAAAGAACGCGCACAGGAGATCCGGAAGAAGTGCCAGGCTGCGGTGTGGCTTGAAGCGGACGAACTCGTTTTCGCGACATCCGCGGCGAAATGGACACCAGGCACCGAAGCTGACATCCGCGAAGTGGCCGCCGAATTCGACTGGCCGCACATCGGACCGCCCGTGATTCGCATGCTGGCCGGGCTGGACTTCCCTGGCCCGGCCACCTCGAAAGTTCTTTCCTTGTAGGAAGATTCGCGGGGCTGCGTCAGCCGGGAACCGCGTAGCTGATACAAGCGTATAGGGCCGCCAGCTGACCGCGACCCGGTGCCTGGAGGAGCCCGAACCGCTGTGGTGCGCGATTATGCCCACGATTGTAAGGATCCATCGCGCCGACGCGCACCAGTCCGGCGGAGCCCTGGGATTCCCGCCATGCTCGAACCAGGCCACCTGGTAGGTCGTCGACGGACGTGCCCTCTGACCGGATTCGTACCCATGGCCCGGCAGCTGGGCCATGGGTGACCTGGCTAGAGGGCTGGGCCCGCCGGGCCGCGGGAAGTCACTCCCGACAGCCACTTCGCGACACGTCCGGCCCGCTCGTTACGCCTGAATCAAGGCGTATGTCGCCGATCTGCTTGTAGGGCAGCAGCTTCCATGACGGCAGCGACAACCGATGCCGGGCTGCGGGGCTGATCCGGCGGTTGGCCCGGCAGAGGATAGCGAGGGGCCGACGACAGTGGATGTCGGCATCGATGGTGGCGGCTGCTGAACGAGCGTGTCGATCAGGAGCGCCAGCTTCGGTGGCAGGCACCACGTCTACGCGTCGGGTTTGCGACCGAGGATGTAGTAGTGCGCGATCGACTCCCGCAAATATCCGGACGGCTCGCACTCCCGCAGCTGCGCTCGCAGATCCCTTTCAAATCCCTCCGTGAGTGAGGGACTCTCGCGGATCGGGGCAGTGTACGAGGTCGACCACATGAATCCGATGAACTCGTCCATCGTCCACGTGTGCGGTGTCGCGAACCGGTACTCGGCGACGTCGACGAACCCTGCCTCGCGCAAAATATCTTCATGGGTGCGTTGGGCCGGGTCGCCGCTGGCCGCCGTCGCTGACGACGCACCCGCTTGGCGTCCCGATTCGCCGGACCACCGGGCCACGACGTCGACGGTGACCGCCTGCCACGACTCGGTTCCACTCCACGGTGTGCTGCTGCCGAAAATCGCGAGGCAGCTACCAGGTGCCAGCCACTGGCTGGCGCGTTCGGCGATCAGCGGTCGGTCCAGGCGATGGAAGGCGTTGCCGATCGTAACCAGTTGCGCCGGTTCGGTGACTGCCAAGTCCTCTGCCCGGCCGATGCTCCAGGCGATGTTGTCCGCACCGACCTCTACGGCCTTGGTGCGCCCCACTTCGATCATGTCCGGTTCGAGGTCAACAGCTTGGACGTGGGTGAACCGCTCGTGCAGCGGTATCGCGATCTCTCCCGTGCCGCAGGCGAGGTCAACTAGAAGACCACCCCCGCCCGACCGGCTGAGTAGGTCCTCGAACAGGGGCTGAGGGTAGGCCGGGCGGTACCGGCTGTAGTACTCCGCCGTCCCGCGAAATAGATCCTCGCGGTAACCGGGCTGCACAGGCCAGCTCGGCGGAGTCGACGCAGACGACGAGGTCTCGGTCATGTCGTCATCGTTCCTTACTCTCGCGATCCGACGAAACTTCCGATGCCGGGGCTGTCGCTGCTCGGATTTTCACATCATTGGGGGTATTCACCGCCGGTCTGTTCGGAGTCTGCCCGGGCGGGCGGTTCCTGTAGTCATGAAACAAGGTCGGGACGGTCGAATTGGCGCCGGTAGGCGGTGAACCCTTCGCCGCACGCGAGCACCTTGAGCTTTCCGACTGCGACGGAGTCAGCGGTCCAGCTGCGTTCCACGGCTGCGGTGTCGCGGAGCCGTTTCTGGATCCGGGCCGTCATCGGCCGACGTACCAGCATCGGCTGTTGTCGTTGCCGTTTCACCCCACGATGAACGAGGTCGATGTCACCACCGTCGTCGACGCGCTGGCCGCCGCGCTCGCCCCTTGCGGCTAGCTGATCGGTTCGCGCGCGGCGACGGCGCGCACCAGCGCGGCCAGCCGCGCTCCAGCATCTGGGCGCCCGAGCTCGCGGGCGGCCTTGCCCAGCTGGGCGCGGGCGTCCGGATCGGCCAGCAGTCTGCCGACCGCCGCGCTGACGGTCTGCCCGGTCACCGTGTCCGACACCGTGATCGCGGCCCCGGCCTGCTCGAGCAGCCGCGCCGCGCGCGCCTGCTCGCCACCGGCCGAGGACGCCAGCGGGATCAGCACCGCAGGCTTGCCCAGCGCGGTCAGCTCGGCGATCGTGCCGGCCCCGGCACGGCAAACCACGACCTCGGCCAACGCCAGCGCATCGGCCATCGCAGAGCCGTCGACGAAGTCGATGACGCTGTAGTGCCCAGCCAGCTCGCCGGGCAGCGCCGCCGCCGCGTCTTGCAACGCCGACAGATCTGCGGCACCGGCCTGGTGGATCACGTTGGCCTGGGCCAGCAGTGCCTCGAGCGTTTCGGCGATGGCGGTGTTGATCTGGTGGGCACCTTGCGCGCCGCCGGTGACCAGCACGGTCGGCAGCCGGTGGTCGAACCCGCGGTCGAACCGCTCCAGCGCAGCAGGGCCGCTGCCGGCGAGCACGGACTCGCGGACCGGGTTGCCGGTGACCACCGCGCGCACGGCGGCGCGCGGCGGCAGCACCGCGATGGTCGCCTCCGATGTCACCGCCACCGCGGTCGCGGCCCGCGCCAGCACTCTGTTGGCCAGACCGAGCCCGATGGTCTGCTCGTGGGTGACCAGCGGAATGCGCAGGAGGCCAGCGGCCACGCCGACCGGGACGGCGACGTATCCGCCGGTGGTCAACACGGCGTCGGGGGCGAAGGCGCGCAGCCACTGAACGGCCTGGGCTACCCCGACCGGCACGCGCGCCATGTCGGTGACGTTGGCGCGGTTGAGCATCCGCAGCGGGTTCCGTTCACGACGCAGCTTGCCCACAGCGACCGGAGTGAAGTCGATGTCGTCGGCGGCCGCGGTCCGCTGCTCGAGCGAGTCCGCCTGCCCGAGCCACAGCACCTGCGCCGGGTCGTCCCCAGTGCGCAGGTCGCGTGCCACAGCAAGCGCGGGAAACACATGCCCACCAGTACCACCACCCGCGATCGCTACCCGCACGACACCCGCCTTCCCTGTCCGGCCAACAACGCGCACGAGTCTGCCACCACTGCATGTTCCTGCGAGCGGCTGTGCGGGTCGACGCCGGGGCTGGCGAGCAGAGACCAGTCCGAAATGCTCGGCGAACAGGCATGGCGCGATTCCAGACTCGGCGCCCCGACCGACGTCGACGAACTCCAACGCCGAATCACACCGCTCGAGCAACAAGCAGTCGAACTCCACCGACCCCGCCGAAGCCGCTCAGGCCATCGCCGCAGAAGTCGCACCGGCCCTCTGACCGAAACCGGCCGATCGTCTAGTGCTGTCGACGATCGCCCCGGCTTCGATAGCGCTGCCCGGCTTCAGTCCTGGGCGCCGACGATCGGAAGCTACGAGACGGCGTTGGGGCGGAAACTCTGCCGCTCGGGCGTCAAATCTGAGTGCTGATCGAGGCTCATCATCGTGACGCCGACCAGGTCTGCGTCCCCGTCGTCCTGGGCCGCGACAGAACTCCCGCAGACACCGCAGAAGCCACGCTGGGAATCGGGAAAAGTGTTGTACCAGACCGGTTCTCCGCCCGGCCCTGTTCACTTGAACCCGGCACGCGGGAAGTCGACCCACGACATCACTGGCCCGCCGGACAACTTCTGGCAGTGCGGACAAGAACAGTTTCCCTGTCAAGTTCTTCAGTTCAGTTTCCGCCGGTGCTGCTGACTGACCCGGTCCGAGGTGAAACGTCGGATCTCGTCGAGCTGCGTATGCTGTGGCCATCTCAGCAACGTCTGTCGGTCGGGGCGAGGAGACTGTCGGTATGCCAATGGTGTCGCATTGCGCCGATCCACCGGCGAGGAAAGCCGAGCGCGAACAACAGGGTGTTCCACGCGAGACGTGGGGGAGGATGTTAATGGATCTGAGCGCTTTGCGGGCGGCGCTGGAGACACCGGTCATGGCTTTGGGCGACACGCACAAGACGATGACGCAGGAATACCAGAGGCTGGGGCTGACAGAGCCACCGCTGCGGCCTACGGAGGAAGGGCGTTCCAAGGCGCAGCGGGCTGAGGCGGTATGGAAGTCTCTGCGCGATGACGAACTTGAGCATCTTGCTGAGCAGCTATTGGCCGACGGAACACTGACGGCTAGGCAGCGGAATGAGATCGAAGACATCCTGTGGTCCGATGTCCCGGTGGTCGGCATTCCGAAACGGGTGCGACGTGAGATCGCTGCGGACCTCGTGCTCGAAGATCTGACCAGGGTGGCGCGAGAGCGGTTCGACGCGATGCTGGAACGGTTGTGGGACCTTGGCCCGCCCGAATTGTTCGGGGGCATCTTCGGCGATAGCCCGCGCTTCGGGGCACCGACATTGCGCCAGCAGATCCTCCAGCATGTTCACCGCAACCCTGAGGACTGGACCGGCGAGGAGTTGTTCGACAAGCTCGGAGCGATCGACGCTCCGGACCGCAGATTCAACCTCTTCCTTGAGGCATTGGTGTCCCACCACGTGGTTCCCAAAGTGCCGTTGCAAAGGGCCACCGTCGAGGTCATCAACCGCCACCTGCGTGGAGAACGCCTCGAATTGCGGGAAATCGGTTCCGAGGATGGATATCCAGTCTTCGAGGTTATGGCGATGGTCGATGGCCCGCCGTCGAAGCCGAAGAACATCATCTTCGCCTCCACGGCTAAGCCGGATCTGCGGCTGGTGAATGCGCTGGACAACCATCTCGAACTCATGAACGAGGACGATGTCCTGGTCTACGACGAGCCGATCCCGCGGCATGGGCTGCGCTGGAGCGATCTTCAAACCTGGTGGCAGCGCAACCATCTCGATCAAGATGGTGATCAAGCGAAGCGCCAGCTGTACAACAGGCTATTGCGATGCCTGCCCGAGAACTCGCCAGCACAGCAGAACCTGTTCAAGTTGTACTACGAAATTCACCGTGAATCGGCCTACAACCTTCCCGCTCTCCTCCCTGAGATCTGGTTGTATTGGGATCCGAAGACAGCGAAACAACGCGGACAGGACGCGCTCCTCAAATTCCGGATGGATTTCCTTCTCCTGCTGCCCGACCGTCGCATCGTCCTTGAGGTCGATGGCGCAAACCACTACACGGACTACGCCGGTAGGCCGAGCCCCCAGGAGTATGCGAAGAACGCGAAAGCCGACCGAATCATGAAATTGAGCGGCTACGACGTATTCCGGTTCGGGGGCGCCGAACTGTGCGAAGTTCAGCGAGCCAAAATTGAACTCACAGTGTTCTTTCGGGAACTCTTCGCGAAGTACGAGATTTCGTCGGAATCGTGAGTATCGGCAAGCGAGTTCGGTTCAGTGCCCGTTCGATCTCAGTAGGTCGGCCAGCAACTGTTCCCCATCTCGTTCGAACACGTTGATTCGGATTCGACGGCCACCGCCGACGCAGGATGCGCTCGACGGCGCCCTTGAGTGCGCGGACCGCCGCAGCGACCGCACCTCCCCGGCCCCCGACAAACCACCCAAGTGGTTAGCCTGCCTAAATCGGCTATTCCGACTTCGCTCGCATGACAGTAGGTGGACGACATGCCCGCGGATGCCCCACGATCTTGGCAACTTCGATGAGTTTCGACCGGGCGCGCGACCCCTTGGCAGCCTTCTCCGATCTTCCGGTACGCCTTTGAGCTGACAGGAGTGGCGTCGCGGCCCCGCTTGTGCTTCATCTCCACGGGTACTGGTGACCGACCTACGAGTATCGAAGCGTTTCACGACGCAACGCGCGGGAATCGACCTCACCGGTGTCGAGCTCTACATCCTCAAAGAACTCGATGAGGTCCGCTACCTTGACTTCCAAGACGCAGTCGCGGTCACCCCCTCCGAACTCGGAGGCGCGCAAACAGATTCGGACCCGCAGCATTCGCTGACGAAGAGACCTTGGTCGCGACGATCGCCCACGAAATGGCCCACGTCCGCCAGCTTCGCGATGGCCGCGAACTCGGCACGAGCACCATCCGTGGACTCTTACGCGGCCGAAGCACCCGCACTCGCCCGATTCCGAGGAGTACAGCCATGACCCAGGTCGACTTCACTGTCACCGACATCTTCGACATCCCCGGACGCGGCGGCCTGCTCGTCGCCGGGCGACTGCGCTCCGGGGAGATCGCCACCGGCGACGTTCTTTACGACTCCGCCAGCGGAGCATCTATCCACGTCATTGGAGTCGAGTTCCGCGGCGGCCGCAACCCCGACGAATTCACCCTGGTCGTGGACCGCCGCGACACCGCCCACATCAGCATCGGCCAGCGCATCGTCACATCGACCGATCCGGCAGACCACACCGAGGAAAGCCGATGACCGACCTGCACCAGTGGGAGGACCAACTCCAACGCGACCTCGCGGAAATCGGCCGCAACGGTCAACAGCTAATGAAAACCGTCGCGGCGATTCGCGGGCGTTGCGAAGCCCGCGGCGTGTGCATAATGCGGCGATCGCGGCAGGTGCCGATGCGAGCCATGAAGTCCGCAGGGGGCCGTTGCAGGGGAAGTACTTTGCCGTTGAAGTGGACGATCGCGCCGACGCGCTGCTGCACCCCGTCGCCTTCGGCATTCAGGGCGAGGCTGTCGAGTAGTGCGTTGTCGATCTGGTTCACCACAGTCCTCCTTCGGGTTTGAGCGGTGATACGAATCCGGCTGGCGCGGCGGTGCGCAGGATGCCGTCGAAATCCAGACCGCTGTCATCGACTAGACGGCGCAGCAGCTGCCAGGCCGCCCAGGTGTCGTAGGCGGCGCGGTGGTAGCCCTGATCGGCCAGCGCGGCGGTGTCGAGCGCGGTGTGATCGATCAGCTTGTCCAAGCCGTAGCCGGGCAAGCCCGGCCACACCGCTTTGGCCAGCCGTAGGGTATCGAGCACGATCGGCGGCGCCCAGCCGGGCAGATGCGCGGACAGCACCTTGTGTTCGACCGTTGCGTTGTGCGCGATCAAGATCCGCTCGTCGAGCATGGCGCGGATGTTGGGCGCAACTTGCGACCAAGCCGGACATTCAGCGACGTCGGCGTTGGTGATGCCGTGAACCTTGCGGGTGACGATCGGGGTGATCGGTGTCTTCGGTCGGATCAGCCAGGAGCGCATTTCGCTCGCCGCGACGGTGCGGGCGGTGATGGGGAGAATGGCGATCTCGATGATTTCCGGTGGAGTCGTGCCGTTGCCTTCGACGTCGACGACTGCGAGGGCTTTGCCGGTGAGCGCGGGCGGGACTGGGGTGGTCACAACGTCTCCTTGATCGTGGACGTAGCCGAGGTCCGAGGGCAGGTTGTCCTAGCGGCTAGTCGTGGGTCCGGCCGTAACTCACCGAGCGCGCGCCTGTGGTGATGATGGCCTTGACTGCGCGCGGGCCTAGGTCGACGGCCGAAAGCAGCTGTTGGGAGCCGATCAAGCTCCAGATGCGGCTCCTGGCTGCGGTGTCGGCCGTCATCGCGTGCTCGCGCCGATAGTACGGCTGGCGGTTCAACGCCATGAAGTGAATGGCCGGTGTTTATGCCCCCTCGCGCAGCGCGAAGACGACTTGTCGCGGTCGATGCCGAGCTGATCAAGGTCGAGATAGTCGATGTCGAGGCGACGGGCGTGGGCACACCGACGCGGTGCTGCAGCGGCCGCACGGCGGGCGCCTCACGGTTCGTCGTCGAGCAGGTCGGAGAAGACGGCGCGGATGTCGGGTTTGTTGGCGATCATGCGGATGTAGGACAGGGGTGTGGTGCCGCGAGCGTTGGCCAGCAGCGGGTCTGCGCCGCGGTCGCGCAACAGCTGGATGACCGCCGCAGTGCTCCATGGGCTGCGCAACGCGTAGAACAGTGGCGTATCGCCCTGGTTGTCTTGGGCGTTGACCTCGGCGTCGGCATCGAGCAGTACGCGTGCAGTGTCGAGGCCGTGGTATTGGGCGGCGCCGTGCAGGGGTGTGACTCCGTCGTTGTCGCGGTCGTTGGGGTCCAGGCCGGAGGCGAGGAGTTCGGCGACGCGGGTGTGGTTGTCGCCTTCGGTGTCGGCGGCGGCGTAGTGCAGGTCGGTGCGGCCTTCGCGGTCGCGGTAGACGGCGGGTTGCTTCTTTTTCCACATCGGCGGTGGTCCTCCTCATATCGCGGGGCTTCGAACAGGTGGCAGGAGTTGCCGGTGATCCGCCGCCCGGCGAGCATCAGGTTGGGAGCCAGTACTGGCAGATGCCGTCGCTGGTGATGGTGTCGAGTTCGCCGCCACAGGCGGTGATAACCCGACGGGAGGCCAGGTTGTCGGTCCGGCAGGTCATCCTGGCGTGCAGGATGCCGAGATCCTTTGCCAGCGGCAGCGTCTGACGCAATATCTCGGTCGCGATACCTTGCCCGCGTCTGTCGGGGACGACGACGTAGCCGATATGGCCGCCCCAGTGCATCAATTTGTCGGTGAGCAGATGGCGGATGTCGCTGCTGCCGATGATCTGCCCGGTGGTGTCCTCGGCCATCAGGAAGGTGCTCGGCACCGCATCGGGCTCGAGGTCGATGCCGCGGCGAGTCCTGTCGAGCCGATCGAGATAGGCAGCCCACGGTCCGCTGTAGTCCTTGGCGAAGGTGAAGCCATCGGCATGCAGACGGCGGCGGACCGACAGGAACTGCTGCTCGTCGCCGGGCCCGAGCAACCGCAGCCGGACATCAGCCTGGTTGCTGGTACCCGAGGTCAGCGGCAGCGACATCTCGACGATCTCGGTGACATCAGGATTGTCCAATGCCGGTTTGCGCCAGCCATTTTCGATGAATCCAAGCCGCGTGTATAGCGCGCGAGCAGGGTCGTTGTCCTCGACTACCCACAGTTGAAGCCGGTGATGTCCGGCTGCCCGTGCCCAGTCGACGACTGCGCCGACAAGCGCATCGGAGACGCCGGTGCCGCGGGCGTTCGGATGGACCCACATCGACACCAGCGAGGGCTGTCCGTCGTCGAGAAACCCACCGGCCGAACCGACCGGCGCATCGTCCGCCCATGCGACGAACAACACCCGCTGGGCCATCCAGACCCGCCACTGCACCTCACTCCACGCCGAGGCGATCTCGAACCCCGAACCGAAGACACCGTCACGGGCTTCCCGCAACGCTTCCAAACGTATAGCCCGCACGACCTGCCAATCGTCGGCAGCCACCCTCCATACGCTCATCACCTGAGCCTGGCTAGCGAGGGTCAGCAGCGCAACGCATTATCCTCTTAGCGGGTGGCCAGTTGGCGGCGAGGGTTGGATCGACGACTCGCCTGAGGGGTCAGGTGGCATCGGCCCGGACCGCATAAACGAATGGCACCGGCACTGACTTCCGGATGGCGCTGGACCAACCACCCAGCTCAGCGGCTGTACGAGCGCCTGGGTTTCACTGCCAGCGACACCGCGACCTACCGGCTCACCCCGCACCTTGACCCGACGACGGCACTCCTGGAGGACACCCATGGGCGACATCGGCAATTCGATGGAAGCCGACCTCCTGCGCATCGGCCAACGACTCGCCGACATCGCGCAGAACGGTCTGACCTACGGCCGCGACGAATTCGATCACCAGCGCTACACCGAAACCCAGAAGCTCGCCGCGGAGTTGTTGGCGACCGTCAGCGGCCGACCACCGCAGCAGCTGACGGCGATCCTGGCCGCCGAAACCGGCTACAGCACACCGAAAGTCGATGTACGGGCGGGTGTGTTCGATGATCAGGGTCGCATCCTGATGATCCAGGACCGTCAAGATGAGCGGTGGGCACCACCTGGGGGATGGTGCGACGCGGGCGAATCCACCGCCCAAGCCGTGGAGAAGGAAGTGCGAGAGGAAGCGGGTCTTGTCGTGCGTGCCCGCAAGCTCGTCGCCGCGCTGGACCGCGACGCCCAAGGTCACCAGCCGCAGCTGCTGTTCAGCGTCCTCAAGCTGTACTACCTGTGCGACGTCGTCGACGACTCCGGTACCCCGGACCCGCTGGAGACGCTCGATATCGGCTGGTTTCCCATTGACCAGCTGCCTGTGCTGTCGACGACCCGCATCTTGGAAAGCCAGATCAGGCTGATGCATCAGCATTGGGTCGATCCCGCACTGCCCACCGTGTTCGATTGATCTGATCCGTCGAGCCGGTGCGGTCCGGCAGCGGCTGGGTGCCTAGGTGTGGGTTTGTTGCGGATGTAGGTGACCTTCGACTTGCCGTTGCCAGGGCTGCGGGTTTGGACATCGAACAGGCCACTGGCTTTGACGAAGTTGCCGAACTTCCTGCGGCCGTAGGCCTTAGGTGTGATGCCGTGCTGGATCTTGAGAACGTTCCCTACCGCGCCGAGGTGCGCCCAGCCGTCACCATCGGCCGCATGGTCGACCGCGGCGCGTAGTACGGCGATCACGGTGGTGTCGAGGGGAGTTGGGTCAGGTGTGCTTGCAGCTGGCGGTTCGGAGGCAGCTGGCGTGGGGTTGCTGGTGGAGGGTGTGAGTGTGTTGATGTTGGTGAACTCGTCGCATGCGGTGACTAAGGGTTTCGGTGTTTTAGCTTCACCGAATCCGTAGACTCGGCGGCCGGATTCGCGGAGACGCATCGCCAGGCCGGTGAAGTCGGCGTCGCTGGTCACCAGGACGAAGGCGGCGTAGTTGCCGGTGTGGAGCAGATCGATCGCGTCCACGGCCATGGCGAGGTCGGTGGCGTTCTTACCGGTGGTCCAGCTTGGATTGTGTATGGGTCGGATCGAGTGGGCCAGCAGCGGCGCGCGCCATCCACTCAGGTGTGGTTGGCTCCAGTCTCCGTAGGCGCGTTTGAGGTGGGCGGTGCCGTAGCGGTCGACAGCTTCGAGCACGGCGCCGATCCGCGATGGAGGCGCGTTGTCGGCGTCGATGAGCACCGCCACCTCGCCACGGCCGTGCAGCACAGGACTGATCTGCGCGGTCCCGACATCCCGTCCAGGCACCGGATCGCTCAGTAACCGCTTACCCATCGTGACAAGTAGGCGCCCGGCAACTGTTCGCACACTGGCGGCGCGGCGAGTCGATTCCCGATTGTCTTCGGAATCCATTGCCGCACAGTATCCGCCGCGTCCGGCGGTGACCGATACGTTGGACCGGCGAGGTTGCGCGCTGCGCGTCGACGAGCTCACCGGCGCCCGTCCATCGAAGCCTCCGAGACCTCGGGTCGGGCCATGGTTGCTGCGGCTTGGTCGAGTGCGTCGTCGCAGTGGGGGAACAGGCGGCGGATGCCGCCGCGGGGGTTGGGGAGGTCGCCGTGCCAGCGGGGGATGATGTGGATGTGGAGGTGGGCGATGCTGCGTCCGGCAGCTTCGCCGTCGTTGATTCCGATGGTGAAGCCATCAGGTCGCAGTCGGTCGCGCAGGAGTTGGCGCGCGGATCGCGCGACCGTGCGCAGGTCATGCATTTCCGGGCTGGTGAGGTCAAAGAACGACGGAATGCGGCGGAAGGAGACGAGCTGGAGGTGGCCCGGTTGGGCGGGGAAGTTGTCCCAGCGGGCATACCAGAGGCGGCTGCGGACAGGGACGATGTTCACGTTCGGATCGGCGTGACGACAGAAGAGGCACGAACGGGCAGGATCAGTGCGCTGCTCCGGGGAAGGTCGGGCGATAACGTCCGGCACGGATGATGTCTCCTTTTGGTGGCGTGTACAACGGAATAGGTTGGGGGACGGCGAATTGTGTGCGGCGTCGCCGTCGCTGAGAACCAGTAGGTGTTCGACGCGGATGGGCTGGCGTTGTGTGCCTATCGGGGCGAGTCGGGCCACAGCCAGGGTGGCAAGGTGTGCCGCTGTACCTCGTCGTCATCGGTGAGCTCGCCCGCCGGCCCGCGGTAGCCGGGGTCGGAGATCAGCCAACGGCCGAGTCGGGCCAGCAGGGTCGTGAGGCGCTTGGCGGGTGTTCGCCGGTTCGGCATAGGTGACTGGCTCTTTCGTCTCTACGGGTGTGGGGAGATGCGGGCGAGGGCGCCGTAGGCGGGCAGCGGTTGGGGTGTGCGGCCGAGGTCGGTGACCGGGGGTCGCCATTGGTTGATCGCTACGACGCCGGGGTCTTCGAGTTCCAAACCGTCGAAGTAGCCGCAGATCTGGTCGCGGGTGCTGGGTGTGTAGTTGACCGCGCCGGTCTGGTTGTAGAAGTCCCACATTCGTGTGTGGTCGGGGTGGTTGTCGGTGCCGTCCCACAGGCCCAGATAGCTGCCTGCGGGCAGCGCCGTGGTGGTGGTGCGGACGATCTTCGCGGCGTCGGGGTAGCTGCGGGCGTAGCCGAGGACTCCCACGAACAGCACCGCGATCGGCTTGCTGAAATCAAGGATATTGGTTGCATCGGCGAGCATCTGTTCGGTGTCGTGGAAGTCGACGTCGAGTGGGCAGGTGAATCCTTCTGGGCTGCTGGTCAGCATCGCGCGTGCGTGCGTGAGGACCAGTGGCTCGTGATCGACGTAGACGATTCCGGATTCCGGTGCGATGGCTTGGGCTATCGCGTGGGTGTTGTAGAGCGCGGGCAGACCGCAGCCGATGTCGATGAACTGGCGCACCCCGGCCTCGGCGGTGAGGTAGGTGACGGTGCGGGCGAGGAACTGCTGGGATTGGCGGGCGATGGCGGTGATGTCGGGATAGATCTCGCGGCATTCGTCGCCGACGATGCGATCGATCTCGTAGTAGTCCTTGCCGCCCATCCAGTAGCTCCAGATCCGCGCCGACTGCGGGATATCTTTGCGGATCAGCTGCGGGTCGGCGTCGCTGTAGGTCACTGCGCGTCTCCTCGGCCGCTACGCCGCGCATGCCCAGGTGCGGCGGCTTGGTCGAGTTCGGCGCGCAGGCCGAACAGCTTGACGTGCAGCAGCTCGAGGTCAGCGCTGGTCGGGATCGCCCGGACCTGCGTTTCGCTCAGCACAGCATCGCTGCCGTTGGGGTTGGCGCGCTGGCGGGCGGGGAGGTCGGTTTCGGTAGTGGAGTCCATGGTGGTGTTCCTGATCGAATGGTCGTCGCGGCGGCGGGGTGGCACGTCGGCCGCGAGGCTGGCAAGACGAACGGCCGGTGCACTGCACCGCAGACGTTTTTCGGGTCTCAGGGAAGTTGGGCGGCGCGCAGGATGAGCTCGATTTGAGGTCTGATGCCGGAGATCGTTGTCTCGATGCCGTTGTCGTGTTGCACGGTCATACCAATGACCACGGTGAGCAGGAACGACACCACCAAATCGACGTCGATCCGCGGCGCGGAAGTGTCGAAGCTGGTTGTGGCGGTGAGCAGTTCGTTGAGCGCGTCGCCGATCACGCTGACTCGGTCGCTGACCTCGGTGCGGCTGGTGTCGTCGAGTGCGGCGAGGGCCAGTTCCAGCGACACCCATCCGGGTCTGGTCGCCAGGATGCTGGCCCAGATGGCGAGGGTGGTGATGAGGTGGTCGGTGTCGCGGGGGATGGTCCGAGAGATGCGGTGGGTCGCGCGGGTGGCGAGGGTGTCGGCGACTTCGTGGGCGATGTGGCGTTTGCGGCCGAAGTGGTTGGTGAAGGTGGTGTAGCTTGTCCCGGCGGCTCGGCAGATCCTGTCGATGTTGGTGTCGGCGTAGCCGCGGGTCAGCAGCAACGCCATCGCCGCGCGCAGGAGACGGTCGCGGGTCGCGGTAACGGGCCGGTGCGCGACGGTGTCCGCGACGCCCAGCACGCAGTCAATGGGGTGGTGACCGGCGTTCACAGCGGATGAACCTGCTGTGCCGCAGGGCCTTTCGGACCCTCGCCTCGGACGAACTGGACGCGCTGCCCCTCATCGAGAGAGCGCCAGCCCTCGGTCTGGATTTCGGAGTGGTGGACGAAGATGTCACCGCCGGTGTCGCTGGCGATGAATCCGAAGCCTTTCGCCCCGTCGAACCATTTGACTGTGCCGGTTTCCATGGGGTTCCTCGAAATTCGTTGGGATCAGGGTGGGGAGAGTGTTCGGAGGGTGGTGTTCGATGTCAGGGGCTGTCGCGGCGGTTGGTACCGAGTGCCAGCGCGAGGTGGGAGTACACCGTTTCGGTGGTGAATGTGGTGCCGTGGCTGTGTTGGATGGCCGTGCCCAGCACGAGGGTGACCAGCAGTGACACCAGCTGCTCGCGTTCGCTGTCGCCGCGGTCGGACACGTCGAGCCAGGGACTGCGGGCGAGCAGGTTGGTGAGGGCTCGGCGCAGGCGATCGGCGCGGGCGTAGACCTCGGCGCGGCTGGGCGGGTCGAGGTCGGCGAGGTCGAGTTCGAGCCAGATCCAGCCCGGTCGGGTGGTCAGCAGCCGAGTCCAGGTGGTCAGCGTCGCGAGGAGGTGCTCAGCGTCGCGGGGTGTGAACCGGTTGATGCGGTCCACGGCGCGGCGGGTGAGATGGGCAGCGACGGCGTGGGCGGCGTCGGACTTGCGGCCCAAGTGAGCAGCGAACCTCCCTGGGGTGGTGTCTGCTCGCAGGCAGATCCGCCCGATCGACGTCGCGGCGTATCCGCGGCTGAGCAACAGGCTCGCGGTGGCGGTCAGCAGCTGTTGACATTCGCCGCGCTCGGATGCGGCGGAGGCGGTAGGGCGGTTGAAGGTCACTGCGGGGAGTCCTCCTCTCAGGATCGGCTGAGGTTGCGCGCGATTGAGGCAGCGGGAGAAGCGCGGTGTCAGGGAAGGGTGCCGCGCCGTGTTGCCAGGAGTAGGTAGTGTGCGGCGGTGAGCACGCTGGTCGCTGATGGCAGGCGGATGCCGAGGAACGGCTGGATCCCGCCGATCCAGGTCCAGCCGGTCCCGGAATCGCTCATCGGCAACCAAACCCGTTGGCCGTCGATCAGGGGCTGCACGCCCGCGTCAGCGAGCAAGTCCAGCACTTGGGTGCTGAATCGACGCTTGTCAGCCGGGCCGACGAGAAGCACCTGGGTCGCTGGTCCGGACAGAGGGCGACCGACGACCAGGGTCGTGGTTGTGGTGCTGACGTCGGTCAGCCAGGAACGGACGCGCGGCACGAGGTGGGCGGGCATGGCAACTGCACCGCGTGTGGGTGTGGCGATGAGCGCGACACGACCACCCACGCAGGTGACAGGGAACCCGAGGCGAAGGTAGACGTCAGCGACGTCTTCAGGACTGTGGCAGTTCTCGAACATCACCGGTCCCGTTGCCGCAGGGAAAGAGTGGACGCGGGCTCGTGCTGAGGGCGGCGTGCGAGGCGTGCCATGCCTCGGTGGGAAGTAGCTCCGCCAACCAGGTGTGGAAGCGCGGGTAGTCCACGGCGGCGGAGACCTCGATCGCGCGTCCGTGCGGGTCGCGGTAGAGGCGGGCGTCGCATTCGATGCGCACTGCTTCGGTGACGTAGTCCACGACGGGCTCGCCCAGGGCCGAGGCCAGGGTGAGCGGGTCGCCCAGCCAGCTGGCGGGGCGGCGGGCGAACCAGCGCTCGAAGTTGGCGCGGATGAGTTGGCTCCACACTGGTGCCTGACGCGCGGTCAACCATCCAAAGAGGCTCGAGTCGGGGGTGATTCGGATGTCGGGCACGTTGGTGTGGGTCGACAGCACACAGCGTGGGCGGTGCGCGGCGCGCAGCACGAGCCCGGCCGCGGCGGGGTCCATGCGCAGGTTGTGGGAGGCGCGGGTCGGGTCGCGGTAGTGATCGAGCCAGCCACCCATTTGGGTGAGCTGGATCTGCTCGGCCAGATGCGGGCAGACGGTCAGTACATCGGCGAGGTTGGACAGCGGCCCCAACCCCACCCAAGTCAATGGTTGGGTCGCACGGGCACATTCGGAGGCGATGACCTCCACGACGTCGGTAAGGACCGGCACCGCGGGCTCGATCAGCGCGTCGCCCAGCAGGAAGCGGTGATCGCCGCCCAGTTCACGCCCGGCGACGACCGGTACGTCGTGGCGGTCCATGTGATCGAGCAGTGCCCGCGCGAATTGAGCTCGTCTGCCGCGGGTTTCGTCATTGGTGAGCACGATCAGGTTGCGCACCGACCGCGCCGCCGCCCACAGGGCCACCATGTCGTCGAGGTCGTAGCCGATGTCGGTGTCGAAGACAACGACCCGGTCATCGCACACCGCCGGACCCGTCGGCGATACGGCCGACGAGGCAGCCGTTGTCACGGGCGCCGCGCCAAGGGAACAGTCGTGAGTCGAAGAGCGCAAGAGAATCCTTCCGTGTTGCGTGCGTTGGCGGGCGTGCGCGCGCCTGTTGTGAACCGGGTATGGCTGACCAAGGCCAGGCGATCCCGGTCAGCGCTTGCGGCGGCCGCGTCGTCGGACGGAGGCCAGCTCGATGCGCTGTGGTTGAGGGATCGGCGGCGCGCCGTCGCGGCGGCGGCGAGGCTGGCGACGCTTTCCGGCGACGAGGTCGGTAATCAGTGACTCGTACTGGCGGCCGAACGCGGTGAAGGCCGGGGCGACCGGGCACTGGCCTTGCTCCAGAGGCCATTGGTCGAGGAACACGACCAGCATGGTGATTCGACCAATCAAATCACCCACGGTGACGATCTCGTCGTTGTCATCGGCAAGAGTCACCACCTCGGGCCGGTTGCCCAAATACCACGTCACCTCGTCGTCTATCGCGCGTGCGATGCTGCGTCGCAGGCCGGTCGCCGCACCGATGAGGCCTTCGAGCTGGCGGTCGCCGATGGTGGCCGGATCGAGGTAGGTCGACCACATGGTGAGCATGACGTGGGTCGCGTGTTCCATGACGCACCCGCCCGCACAGCCAGGCCACGGACACAGCACGCTGGAAACCTCGCTGTCGGGCGGGCCGACGACCGAAGAACGGCAGTCACAGGAAATCCTTCACGGATTGGTCCGGCGCGGCAGACCGGGGGAGGTTTACGGGTAGGTGGGGGATATGTTGTGGTGGACGATGGTTGGCGCCGTCGGTGCTGCCGACCTCGGACGAAGGTGGTTCCGGTACACAACACCGCTCGCCCGGCTGACAGATGAGCGTCGTCGGGCACGACGATCGCCCAGATGCCGGGGTCACGTGCGGCGCGGCGGACCAAAGCCTCAAGGGTGTCGCTGCGAGTGGTGTGGTGGTCGAGATAGGTTCCGCCCCAGGCGTATCTCCACTGCTCAGCGCGATGACGCATGCGGGCACCGACCTCGGCGATGTTCGCCCCGGGGTCCAGGCGGGTGAGGTTGATGTAGCCGACTGCGACCGGCGGAGATGGCGGTGGCGGCGGCTTGCGCTGCAGCAGGCCTCTCACCGCGGTGTCCGATCTGCTCGGGTGGGCGCGGGCAGGCGCACCTGTCCGGCGAGCACCCGCTCGACCAAGCGGTTATAGGCACTGGCCTCCTCGGCCAAAACTGTCAGTACGGTCGAGTCGGGCACCAGCGTGCCGATCCGCGCGGCTGCCAGTGCCCATCCAGCGTCGTGGCCGGTGACGACGTACCATCCCATACCGCGAGCAGTCGGTCCATGTCCGGCAGCGCCGTCACCGCAGCGGCGGGCATGGCGTGCGAGCACGGTCCCGAGCCCACACGGATACAGCGCGGCAGAGCAGTCGTCCACACCGAGGGCGAGCACACGATGGTGGGTGAAGGTGTCGACACGGGTGATCAGGGCAGCGATGTCACGGCTCGCCGCAGCGAAGAAGTCGGTGACCACCCGCCGCTCGTCTTCCTCAATATGACCGCCGCACTGCGCTATTCCTGTGAGCTGGCAGACCGCTGCTTCGTGGCGGTAGTGGGCATCGAGCAGCCCGACCGTGGCGGCCACCACCTCCGGGTAGGCGTAGTCGCCGGGATCGAACACCGGCGTGCGCAGCGCACGCCACAGCGTGCGCGCGCTCGGAAGCTGGTCATACCAATCCGGTGCGGTCACCAGATTCCTCCCGCCAGCCGCTGCGCCAGCTGCTCGACGCGGTCGCCGTAGGTCCGCTGGGTCGCGAGCGTCGCGGTCAGCGCGGTCTGGTCACCCGGGCAGACGGCGTAGGCGATCCAGCACCGTGCCATCTGCGAAACCAGCTCACCCAAACCCACCTCGGCAATAGGGATTCCGATGATCGCGGCGGACTCGATGTCGATGCGGCGAACCAGTCCGGCAATGCGCCGATCGAGGGCGGCCTGCTCGTCCGGGTCGTCGGTCGCGGCGCGCTGTGCGTGGTCGTCGAGGAGGCGTGCGGCGAGCATGAAAAACCAGCCAGGCAAATGGGCGCGCGGTTGCGGCCGTGGGCGGCTGGCGATCCGTTTCAGCGGCCACCGCAGCAACGCCGCGACGGCTTGACCAACACTGCGTTGGATCGGGTAGTGGATGGTGAACTGGCGGACCCAGTCCTGTGCCTGGGGAAGCCCCCTGAGGGGCCGATCGTCGGAATCCACCGGCAGTGATACTCCTGTCTCAAGCTGCAAGGTCATAGGGGCCGGGTGATGACGCGCGGCGCGAAGCATGTAGCTCCCTGCTCTGCAGGTGCCGTACAACGCCTACGGCCGAAACTGCTGTCGTCCCCACTGCGGCAGCAGCACTTACTCGACCTGGCCGTATGGACTTCTCCGAGCGGTCAGACCACCGCGGGTGCTGACGTCGCCCTGACCGCCATCGTCGTGTCACTACGTATGTCCTCTCCGCGCTCGACACCCGCGATTGGGCCTGGGCGGCAGCCGCACTGTCACAGTCGCCAACCACTGCTGGGCGCATGGCATCTCACTGGCTCGGGCCCAGCGAATTCACCGGCCGCGCGAGACTTCCGTGCTGGTCATATCGCCCGGTGCAGGTCTGATGCCGTGCCAACCCAACGGCAGCTCGACGCGACGGGCGTGGATGTCGGCAACGAGATCGGCGTAGCCTTCACGGACTTGGCCCAGGTGGAACCACGCCTCGTGACGTAGCTGCTCATCCTCTGTGTGTCGGATCGTCCACCACGCGGCGGCGAAGTTCTTCGCGACGTGGCTGATCACCTCGCCGAGGGAGTGCGTGTGCCTGCGCGCGCCGCTTGGGCGGGGCAGCCGGAACACCGCCCACTCATCGATCTCACCGACCACCTGCACGATCTGGTCGCGCAAATCCGCTTCGTCGTAATCGACGGGGCGTTGCGCCCCGTCGACATCGCTCGTGAGCAGGGTTGCGTGTAGATCACCGAGCTCACGTGCCCACCCGATCAACGCCGAGCCGTTCACGAGGTGCCCAGCGATGGCGGCAAGCAACTGCTCCGGCCCGAGCAGGCCCGCCACGCCGAGGCCCCCGTCTGTGGTCCGGTGGGATGGCATCGGTATCACCGGTCCTACCTGCGCTGCGGCGCTCACAGTCGCTCACCCGCCAGTTCTGGGATCGCACGACCCTGTACTGGCGCAAGCCCGGCAGGTAGGGCGCATCGAGTGAACGTGCGTCCCTGATCGGTGAACCGCTCCACATGCGTCGAAAGCCTGACCAGTTCGGCGCTGGGCTCATCAAGGCGATGACGGGACTGCTCGAGTTCGACCACGAGGCCGCCATCGCTCAGTTGAAGCAGGCGAATGACACCTTGCTCGCCAGCAGGCCCGAACCCGAGCATGCCCATTGCTTCAGCAGCAGCGACGGCGTCGCTGACCAATGCCACATACAACTCATCAACCGGCTCCATCACCTCCGGCCATCCGAGCCGGGTCAGCTTGGAAACCACGTCGAACCTGGTCACCGTGGGAATCGCGCCAACTAACGACTCCACGAGAATCTGCTCGCCTACGCGCGAGGTCTGGGCAGATGTCTGGACATTCTCTGCTATTCGACGACCGGCGGAGGGATCGGTGTCGAGAAAGTAGATGTGTGCCAGTGGCATCTGTGTCAGCCGTTGGATCACCGCATTGCCGGAGGGACCGAGCCGGGTCAAATGCTCACGGGACGGCACGATCAGATGGCCGCCACCGGCGCCTTCGATGTCCTCCATGATCCGCCACAACGTCTGCGTGCGGGGAGAATCAGCAGCGAGCACGCGCCGGAGGTCTATCTCTCGTGATGCAGCAATCTGCTCCAGTCGCCGCATAATAGCGACCACAGGATCGCTTCGGTCGATCTCATTGAGCATCGAGTGCAGCACCAGCTCCGGTGCCGTCGGCTCGACGAACAATTCGCCAGATCCGAAACCGAAGTACGACGCGTACTCGAACATCGCCCGCCGGACAGCATCACGAGCCCGACTCTCAGGCAACAGTTCGGCTTGTGCGTATCCAAACCACATGGCAGTGAACCCCTACTCGTCGTCTAACCCGGTCGACAGAAGCGCTGTGGCGAAGACCCACAACTCCGGCGACGCATTGCAGTTCGTGCTCAGCACGACCTGAGCGGCAGCTGGGCTCAACGCCGATTCTGTGGCGAGCACGGCGGTCGATCTGTCGGACCGACCAGGCTCGCGAGCCGCACGTCGTTGCGCATGCGCGTGGTCGCGGTGAGCGTTGCTACGCCCATTTCGTTGTCGCCGCGAGTGGGATGCCGCAATGTTGGCCATCCAGGTCATGAATCCAGAGTGACCGCAGCGACGTTCGCTGGGAACGTAGCAACTCGTAGCATCCAGCAAACATTTCCGGCGTTCAGCAAACGACAATCGTGCCGGTACCGTGGAGTCATGATCGAGGAGCCGCCGCTCACCACGGTGCAATCCGGACAGGTGGTGTATGACGGCAAGCCGTGGCTATCGGTTTCTCGCCATCGCATCACCACACCAGATGGCGTGGAACGTAGTCACCACGCTGTGCGTCTGAATCCGGTAGCCACTGCGACAATCATCGATGAGCACGGTCGCGCTCTGCTGCTGCGTAGGCACCGATGGATCGTCGACCAGATCGGTTTCGAATCGCCGGGCGGAATCCTCGATCATGACGAAGAACCGGAAGCTTGCGCGCGCCGAGAGCTGCTCGAAGAGACAGGATTCACTGCCGACGAGCTCGTCTTGGCCGCTGTCCTAGAGCCGATGCCAGGTCTGGTGGAGACTCCCCACTACATCTACATCGGACGAGGACCGCGTCAAGTTGGAGAGCCTGCCGACCTGGAAGAGACCGGGCAACTAGTTTGGGTCCCGTTGGCACAAACGGGTGAGCTCCTGGCGAAAGCGCAGTTGTTAGGGACCGGGACTGCGGTTGGGATGCTCGCTGCGCTCGCGCTACACGGCAGCGGTGAGATGACGGCTTCGTCTGACCAGCAGGTTGTGGCGTCTCCGAAGCCGTCCCGAGCCCAGCACCCCGATGCGCTCGGCGGTGTCAGAGAGCAATGATGCCGCCTCCTCGCGGCGATCCGCACTGAGCGCCGCGTCGGCAAGATCCAGTTGCTGGGCGCACCGAGCGCGGACGAAATCCTCAGGGATCGCCCGCATCGAATCAAGCGTGAGAGCCGTTGCCGCGGGATCACCCAAGCGCGCCAGAATGTGGCCCGCCCACCGCGCGAGATGAATCGGGTCGTGCGCGATGAAGGGAAGGTCGTTCTCATCGCCTGACCGGTCGGGCAACAAGACCTCAGCTGTCATCAGCGCTTCGCGCGCATCAGCTGACATGCCGGGTGAGTACGTCGCCACTTGCGCCCTGGTGGCCGATAACCAGGATCGAAGCAACGCCGGCAGCCGCGGCATGCGCTCCGCCCGCGCCACCTGTGCCAATGCAGTGGAGCCATGTCCTGTTTCGGCGAGAAGGACCGATTCCTCGCCAATCGTATGGGCCAGGAGTATCGCGTCCTCAGCCCGGGACGCGGCGATTCGGGCTTGAGCGTAGTGCTCGGTCGCCGCCGTGAAATCCCCAACATCGAAGTCCTGCCATGCAGCGAGGGCGGCGGCATCGGCTTGAGCTCGCGCGATCACCGTTCGATCGGCGCCACTGGCACCATGCCACATCGTTTCGAGTGCCGTGACATGCGCAGCCGTTTGCAGACGAGCCGCAGGTGCGCCGAAACGCCGATCCAGGACTCGGAGACTATTGGTGTGGCTCTGCAGAACCCCGAACAGGCTGTCGCCCTCATCGACAGCAGCAGGCTGGTGGGTAGGGAGATCCAAGACCTCACGCAACAAGCGACTGTGCACTCCATCTGGACGTGCGCGATTGTTCTCCCACCGCGACAACGCCACTCTCAGACTCGTTGGCGTCATCAAGACGATCCCGTGCTGAACCGCTCGCGCACGCAGCGCGCCAAGAAGTTGCGCCTGCGACCAGCCTCGGTCCGCGCGTGCTCGCCGGATGTCCTTGCCATCGATCGTCACCGCGCCTCCTCCTGAAACCTGAGTCGGTAGCAGAGCTCGCTGCGGGCGATGCCTTCGCCTCGATAAACATAACCTGATAATCAAACCTCGGGAACCGAATCCTCATCATCCGTTCAAGAGTTACCGTGGTGTCATGGCGACGCGGACTGCCCGGGGATTGCTGCTTGGACGCGAGATCAACTACATGATCCGTGCCTCTGGCATGAGCCAGGCCGAAGCCGGACGGATCATCGAAGTCGGACAGTCGCGCATCAACAGCCTGATCGCAGGGACTGGCAGGATCTCGGCGGGCGACCTTCAAGTCCTCGCCAAAGGCCTCGGGTTCGACGAAGAGCTCTACATCCAGCGTCTGCTGGAGCTGCGGCGCGACAAACACCAGCGAGGTTTCTGGACTAGCGGTCACCGTCGTGTCTACTTCGAGGAGCTTCGGCTGCTCGTCGATCTGGAAGAACAAGCCAATCGACTGCGTGTGGCCGAGTCCGAAATCATCCCAGGGCTGCTGCAGAGCGAGGCATACATTCGTGCGCTCCACGCTCACATGTCCGACGACACCACTGGAGTGACAGTCGAGGACTGGGTACAAGCGCGGCTGGCCCGGCAAGAGAACCTGTTCAAGCCTGAGCCGCCGGAGTTCCACGCCGTGCTGTCCGAGTCATGCCTGCGACGACGCTACGGCGATAGCAAGGGCGAGGTGATGCTGGATCAGCTCACGCACCTAGTGCAGCTTTCGCAACGACCGAACATCCTGATCCAGGTCCTGCCGTTCAACACCCCGGTACCCGGTGGGGGCATGGAGGATCGCTACACCCTCATCCGTGTCCCCTCGCCTGGCGCGGCAGGAGACCTAGAACTAGCGGTCGTGGAAGCCCTCGGCGAAATCCGCTACATCATCGACAAACCACCCGTGGGGACGCGCGAGACACTGTTCGCTCGGCTCAGCGCGGCTGCGCTGAGCACACAGGATTCGCGCGAATTCATCCAGCACATCGCCCGGAGCATCCAGCTCAGAATCTCATAACACGACCTGAACAAGGGGGACGCTAATGGCCAACAACGACTTTCAGGCCAGGGAAGTCGACGCGGGCAAGCCGACGTCCGCACGTCTGTACCACTACTACCTCACCGGCGAGCCGGTGTATCGAAGCGACCAACTCTTCGCCGACAGGGTGTACGAAGAACTTCCCTTCCTCCATACCTGGGCAGTGCACAACCGTGCCTTCCTCGCCCGCGCCGTTCGCTTCATGGTCTCGCGGGGCGTCCGGCAGTTCCTAGACATCGGCTCGGGCTTGCCGACTGGAGGCAACACACATGAGATCGCCCGAGCGATTGTCCCCGACACTCGTGTCGTCTACGTCGACAAAGATCTCGATGCCGTTGCCCGCGCCCACCAACTGCTCCGAGCGGAAAATTCCCTGGACATCACGGCGATCATTGAGGGCGACCTGCTGGAACCAGACCGAATCCTTGAACACCCAGAAGCACGGCGACTGCTGGATTTCGCCCAGCCAATCGGGTTGCTCATCGTCTCGGTTCTGCCATTTATCCCCGACGACAGCAACCCCCATCGAGTCGTCGCGGCGCTCCGTGATCGACTCCCTACAGGTAGCTACTTCGCGAGCACGCACGTGTCGCTTGACGACGCTGACGATCAGACCAAACAGCAGATCGCAGCGGCTGCAGCGCTGTATCAAGCCACCGCGGACCCCGTACAACTGCGTGACCGAAATGCCTTCACTCGATTCTTCGACGGCTTCACCGTTCACGAGCCTCCTGGAGTCACCTACGCCACCGACTGGTTGCCCGAGGCGCCTGTAGATGTCGGCGACCCTGCGCGCCCCTGCAACTTCGCCGCTGTCGGGCAAAAGGTTTGTCCGCTTGCTTCGACCGAAGTCGAGGCAGAGCCGAAGTCCGCGCCGTGAGAAAGGAAGACGATGCTGCCAATCTTTACACCCCGGGACTGCATCAAGGCAGCACAAAGCTCGGCTGGCCAGAACTGCGTACGAGTAGGGCGAAAGCAGGGCTGGACTGTCATCTGGGACGACAAACTCGCAACCGACGACGGTCGGGACAAGGCGCTCCCTTCGAACGAAATCTTGATCTTGACCGATGAACAGTTCGACGCGTTTCAAGCCGCACTCCGTGCCGGCGGCTTCGACCACGGGGCCGTACTGATTGAACGCCAGCTCGACGGGGCGTACGTCTTCACCGCCGCCGAGACAAGAGACCAAACCGTTCAAGAAGTTGCGCTGTCCTTCGACGCCGACGAGTTCGACGCCTTCCTAGATGGAGTTCGACGGCATGAGTTCGATCTCGACCGATTCAGGACTGCCGCCTGCCTGCCCGACTCACCTGAGCACTGTTTCGCAGGGCTCGGACTTGCCAGCCAGGTGAGAGTCAGTGTCGGGGTGGTAGGCCTCCAGGGAGCACCGGGCGCTGACAGCTCATAGCCCGAGGCCGTCGTCTGGTTGCTGTTCGTGTAGTGCGACGCCCCAATCGCTCAACTCGTACACGGGGTCCGGCGTAGCCGCCGTCGCGCGTAGCTGCGACTCGGCTTCGCGCTGGCTCGGGAGTAGTCTGCGGCGGCGTTGCTGTTCGGCCCGAAGCTGATCGAGTTGTTCGTTGATGTCAACGAGACGGTTGCGTTCTTCGGTGTCGGTTTCGTCAGGTGCGGCTGGCGTCTCGAGTGCCGGTGGCTCGGGCTGGCCGGTCAGTACGTGATCCCATTCGGATTCAGGCCCAGCGAGCATGATGGCTTCACGTCGGGCGGTACGAGCGGTGGTGCGGGCAGTGTCACGGCGGTGTTCCAAGTCGAGGTGCTCGGCCATCAAAGCGCGGATTCGCGCTTGCAATTCGCGGCGTTGGCTGCGTCGGTAGCTGGGGGTGGCGTCGAGCGTGGCGCGGGCGTGGTCGAGGTCTGCGGCAACGGTGTGAGCGGCTTGCGTCGCCTTTCGTAGGTGCTTCTCGGCGTGGTGGGCGTAGCGGACGGCGTCTTGCGCGGCGCGATGGTGCCGCACAAGTTCGTCGCGGTCGGGTTCGTCGGGTACGGGTGGGCTGAAGATCGCGGTTTCGGTGTCGGCGATTGCGAGGCGCAGGTCGAGGTGGTCGATGGCCTGGGCGAGTTGGTCATCGGTGAGCAGGATCAGCGGGTTGTCGGGGCTCTGGTCAATCGGCGAGGTCTGTGCCGGCTCGGCGATGGTGTCTTCTGGAAGGTGCTCGAGGACCCAAGTCTCGATCATGCTGCGCTGGTGCGGTTTTGGGGTGGCGCGCCAGTCGCGGCGCAGGATGGCGCGCGCGGCGGCGGGCGGTTTGGTGGCGGTGAGGTGCGCGCAGCGCGCCTGAATGTGTTCGGCGGGATCGTGGTCGGGGATGCCAGTGTCGCCGTTCTCGCGGCATTGACCACACAGTCCATCATCGCTGCGGCGCGGAGGAACGGGGGTGGCGTCGACTCGTTGGCGTTCGAGTCCGCAGCTCACACATTCGAGGCCGCGGGTGTCGGGCAGGGCTGCGCGATCGTAATCAATGGTGTAGCCGGGTAGGCGCTTTTTGGTGGGAGGGTGGATTGAAAAGGGGTTCCAGATGCCGTCGTCGAGCGGTTGGTCCAGCGGCGGGATGGGGGTGTCGGCGCGCTGGTCGAAGTAGTCCTCGGCGAGGTCGTGTGCGGCCATTTCGGCGCGGGTGCGCGGTGCTCGTCGCCGGGTCGGGTCACGGTATTGGCGGTGGTCGTGGGCGGCTTCGTGACGACGGTCGCGGCGGTAGGTGGGTTGGCGGGTTTGGTCGTCGGGTCGATGGGTGTTCGGGTCGGTGGCGGGGGTGCAGGCGCGGATGAGGGCGGCGTGCTGTGGGTAGCGTTCGGCGGCCCATGTCAGGCGGGCGCGGGCGATGGGAAAACTGTTGCGGTAGAGGGTTTCCGCGATTGCGGTGAGAATGGTCTGCTGTTCGCCGGTGAGTGTTGCGGTGGCGGTGCGGAAGGCGGTGACGGCGTCGGTGAGCTGCCCGGTGCGGAAGAGTTCGGCGACCGTTCGCAGTTCAGTGGGGATGTTGTCGGCTTCGGGGTAGGTCGTGGCTTCCTCGGTCGGCGTCGGTTGGGGAGGGCGGGTGTGGTTGTGATCGGTGTCCATGTGGGGCTCCTGGACGGGGTCGATATTGGGCTCGCTGGGCGCGGTGGCGGCCGGTTCGGGTGTGCTCGGGTCGGCGGGAGAGGGCGCGGTCGGAGTGGGGTTGTGGCGCAGGAGGGTGTCGATGCGCCAGGCCAGGGCGGAGCTGAGTTGGTCGGGGCGCAGGCTGGGGGCGTGGTGGGGCTGGGCGCTGAGGAGCAGTTCGTAGGCGGTGGCGAGGAGTTCGTGGGGTGTCCATTTGGTGCCGGTGGCGCGGTCGATCGCGGCCACGATCCGCGGCCACGTGGGGTCGGCCACGACGCGTTCGGCGGTGGCCGGGCCGAGCACGGTGTGCAGGGAGGGAATCCAGTCCGGGCGTAGATCGCGGCCGCTGAGTCCGTGGTCGAGGGCGGAGGGTTCGAGCTCGAGCCGCGACCACAACGCGGCGGCGGGCATTTCATCGGGCAGTGGTCGACGGGCGGCAGCGTCGTGCAGGAGCCGGGTGATGTCGATGCCGGCGCGGTCGGCGAGCTCGATCTTGTCGGCCAGGGTTGGCCAGTACGGGTCGGCGGTGATGCGGGTATCGAGCTGTTCGGCGACGGGCGCCCACTTGTTCACCGGCAGATGCACATCCCCCAACAGCTCGGTGAGGCGGTCATCGAGGCGCTGCTGGTAGTCGCGCTCGAGGACGGCGTAGCGGGGTGGCCCGGTCGGGCGGAGGTCGCGGTCGGGAACATGCAGGGCCGCGCGCCACACTGCCAACTCGGCCACCAGGCTCGCGTCGATGCCGAGCAGGGGTCGTGCCCAGTGTGGTGCGGTCGCGGGTGTCCAGCTGGCGGTGTCGTCGCCGATCTGGCGAGCGAGGTCGGTGATGATGCGGTAGCGGGCGCGCAATTGCTCGGCGAGCGGACCTTCTGCTAGGGCGCGGGGGAGCCCATGAGCGAACGGCAGCGGCCCGGGTCCGGTGGAGTGGGCGCCGGTGGGGTCCAATCGCCAGTCGAGGACTGCGGCGGGGTCGTCGGCGGTGTCGAGTTCGCGTGCCTCGGCGGCGGCCTGCAGCGCCGTGACGGGGTCGCGTCCGGCCATGGCGATGATCGCCAGGTGTTGGCGCAAGACGGGGTAGGCGGGGCTGTCGGTGAGGTGTGCGCGCACGTTTTCGGCGGCGGTGTCGATGCGTTGGAGGCCGTCGGGTCCGAGGGCGTGTTCGGCGGCCAGGCCGATCGAGTCGAGGTAGATATCGAGCGCGCGCCCGAGGCGTTGGTGCGGATCGAGGGCGTCACGCAGGTGGGTGTGGGCGGATTTTTGTGCGCCGTCGCGGTCGAGAACGCGCAGCAGTACTTCCACGGCGGTGCGCGGAAAGACCGCGGGTTCGCTCCAGAACGAGGCCTCGCTGCCGTCGAGTGCGGTGGGAACGTAGGCGTGGTTGGCGTGCACGCCGCGAGTGAGGGCGACGTAGAGCTGTTGGCGGGATTCGTATCCGGTGAGCGCGACATGGCAGGTCTCGGCGGTGATTCCTTGCGCGGAATCGATCGTTGTGGCGTATCCGAGCCGCACGTGCGCAGCGACATACTCTGCGGGAAGTCGCACCGTCGCGCCGGTTTGGCGGCCGGAACGTAGGTGTGTGACGGTCAGACTGCCGTCGTGGTGGACCTTCTCGACGGTCCAGGCGTAGCCGTTGCGCACCCAATCGCGCGCACCCAACCGCAGCTGGGCGTCGTTGCGGCGGGTGCGGATCGTGTCACCGACCGACGCACACAGCCCGTCGGACAGCTTCACTTCCGCGCCGATTCGCCCGCCTTGCCGGTGGATTCGGTCGGTGCGGGCGCGCGCGTTGAGCGCGGTGACGACTTCGTGGGTGGGGGCGAGCATGATGGTGTCGCGGCCAGCGAGGTGATCGCGCATCCAGGCGGTGTAGGCGTCGTCGTGGGTGGCGCCGTGGTGTCCGGCGTGCACGCGCCCGTTGTCCAGATACCAGCCCAACGCGGCCGGATTACCCTCGCGCAGCCCCAAACTCGCGGTCGCTTCCGCGGTGGAGGCGAACCGCACGACGTGGGTGAGGGTCATCGATTGCTCGGGTGCTGTGGCGGCCATGTCGGCCTCAGCGCCGCCGGCCTCGATCGCGGGCAGCTGGTGGTCGTCGCCGATGCAGCGGATCGTCGCCCCGCGCGACGCCAGGAATTGCAGCAGTCGGAGCCGTTTGTGGTTGCCGATCTTGACATGCTCATCGACGATCGCCAACGTGTCGGGGTCGATGTCGAGTACCCATTGCGGCAACGACGGCGTGAATTCCCGCGCCAGTGCCGGGTTGTCTGGGCGCGGGCTGTGGCGGTGTAGGACGTCGAGCAGCTTGTCCACGGTCTCCACCCGCGCGCCGATCGACTCACCCAGCACCGCCGCCGCGGCGGCCGTGGGCGCCAGACCGAGCACGCGTCCGCCGCTGGCGTGCCAGGCGTCGGTGAGCACCCGCATAGCGGTCGTCTTCCCCGTGCCCGCTGGCGCGTTCGCGGTGTGCACGCGCAGACCCGAAGTGGCGAAGCCTTCGATGACGCTGATCTGTCCGGCGTTGAGCGGTCGATCAGGGTTGGCGGTGTTGTAGTCGCGCACCGCGGCGGCGACGATGGTCGAGGGGAGTTGGCGTGCACCGGGTTGCACCGACAGTTCTATGAGCTGCTGTTCGACCGCCAGCGTGCGCGCGCAGGTGTAGAGCCCGGTGTCGGCGCGCACGTGGACATTGCCGCCGTCGCGGCGGCGCACGAACTCGGGCACCACCCGTAGAGCGGGTTCCTCGGCCAGGTCTGGGTCACCGCGTTCGATGGAGTGAGCGGGCGAGAGTGCTTCGGTGGTGACCGCTTCGGTGACCCATTCCCAATCACCTGGGGTGATGTGGCCGCGTACTTGCCGTTCGACTTCGGCGCGAATGTTGCTGTGTCGCCAAGTCGAGCGTTGCTCGGAAACCACCTCGAGCACCCGCTGCGCGACGCCGCTGATCCACTGCGCCGACACGGTCGCGCGCGCCGCGCGCACCGGGTGCAACGCCGCCGCGACGACATCGGCCAGGGCGTTGCGGCCGCCGAGCAGCTCGACAGCTTCGGTGCGCCACGCGGTGCGTTGTTCGGCTCGCGACCGCGACGGCTGTTTGGTGGGGCGGGTTTCCAGCGTGGCTTGCTGGGCCAGGTTGTACATTTCGATCGGCGCCGGCTCGCGTGCGAACCGGGTTTGGAAGTCCGCGGCCAGTTCACCGAGCCGGGCTTTGAGCGCGGCCTCGCGCTGTGACCAGCGCTCGATCAACACCACCGGGATGCCGATGATTTCGCGGATCGGGCGCTTGGTGGGGTCGGTGCCGGGTCGGGCGGCGAACTCGACACCGACGGTGGTTTCGAGGTGGTGTTCGAGGCGGGTGTTGTAGATCTCCGAGACAGTGACCACGAGTTGGTAGAGGGCGGCGCTGTCGAGGGTGCGCCAGCGGCCGTCGAGGGTGCGCACCCGGTTGGCGATGACCACGTGAGTGTGCAGGTCGGGGTCGCCGGAGCGGGATTCGCGGTGGGTGAAACAGGCCGCGACGATGCCCTCGACGTCGACTTGCCGAATACCGTTGCGGCCCAAGCGGGTGTAGGTGCCGTGCTGTTCGAGCCAGTGCAACGCATCGGTGATCGCGGCCTGGTGGGCGGCCTCGATCTTCTCCGCCACCGCCCTTGGTGCGATCGCCCACAGCGCGGAGACGGACTTCACGGGGGAGAAGGTGATGTCGAATCCCGCGACTGCGGTGGTCGGTGGGCGGGAGTGCTTTGCGATCCACCCCGACAACTCACGCGCGCCCAAGGGCGCGCGTCCGTAGTCGTCGGTGAACATGTCGAACGCGACGTGCGTGCGAATCCGCGCGCGTTCCTCATCGGGAATCGCCGCGGTCGGGTCGCGGCCGTGCGTGGAATTGTGTTCGCGGAAGGCGTGTTCGCAGCGTTTCCGGAATTCGGAAACCTCGGCATAAACACGGAACGGATTCCCTAAACGTGACGCGTTGTCGGCGGCGCGGGCGGCGTCTTTGTGTTTGGCGCCGAGGTGGATCTGCCGGTCGTAGACCGCTGTTTCGATCGTCTCGGCGTTCGGGTGGCGACCCAACCCGAACAGCGACTTCATCTGCGCTTCAGTCACTTCGGAGTCGACATCGATGCCGAGTGCGCTCAACCCGGTGCCGTGCCAACGCCCCGGCGACTCACCATGAACCGAGTAATAGTCCGACAGGCTGGAGCGGCCGCGCGACTCGGTATCGTGGGCGGCGACATTTCGCAGGTAGTACTGAAAGCCGTTGCCTGCGACGACTTTATGAATCGTCGCGGTCATAAACCCATCCAGCACGCTTCCGGCAATTATTTCCAGGGCTGTGGCGTACCGAAATATCGGACAATCGACCGAAACCGCTGGTCGTTACCGAATCGTTGCCCTAGATGCCAGAGGTGTGCTTGTGAAAAGGAGGGCGAGAGGGGAGGGAAGGGTGGCTTAGGGAGGGTGGAGGGGCGAAATGTGGAGGGTGCGATGAGGGGTGCGGTGGCTGGGGATGCGTGGATGGGAAGGGATTCGGGGGTGAGGGCGACGGTGGGGGACCGGGACCGTGTCGCGTGGTCCCGGTCCGGCCAATGGCGGGATCGGTTCAGACGCCGGGAGCGGGGATCGACGTCCAGCCCACGGACGCGCAGGCGTAGTAGCGGTCATCGATGGCGACGACATCGCCGACCGACAACGACCGCAGTCGCTTCGCTGCCCAGGCGTCGGCGTGCTGTTGATCGTCGGGGTGAACGGGGTGGTCGTTGAACGCGGCGAAGACTCGCTCGAGCAGCATCCGATCTTCTCCGGCGCTCGCGGCGGCCATGGTGTAGCGGTAGGCCAGGACCAACTGCGCGCCGGGGCTGTACCCGTCGAGCAGAGCGAGCGGGTCAGTGTTGACAAACACGGCGACGATCACCCGCGGTTGTGGCCGCAGCCAGCGCTGCACGGCGTCGCGGAGTTGGCGGGTCGACGGGCGGTGCATGTGGTTCTCCTCGCGAGGTCAGGTGGCGAGACCGGTCCGCCGCGGGAGCGAGTCACCGCGGCGGACCGGAGATGGATGGTGAGACGGGGCGGGTCAGGCTGCGCGGGTGGTGCGTTCGCGCGGGGTGACGAGCCCGAGGTCGATGCGGCAGCCGGTGCAGTAGTTGTCGGCGTGAACGATCCCGGGGCGGGCGCAGGCGTCGCAGCGGCCGATCCGTTGCCCGGCCCCAAGCGCGGTAGGCCACCGACGACGGGAGGCAGCGCGCCGCGGTGCGAGTCGATCAGCGGCGGGCTGTTCGAGGTTCATCGCCATCCAGCGGGTGATGAACCGCCAGGTGGGTCCAGTGTTCGCGGCGGCGGCGCGGACACGGTCGAGCAGCGCCCGCACCTGCTGGGGGTGGGTGGCCGCGATGTAGGCGCAGCGGGATTCGACGAACTGCTGCATCTCCTCGCGCGAGAGGCCCGCTGCCGGGGGCATGCCGTCCTTGCGCTTCTTGGGGATTCTCCAGGGGGCGGGCAACGGTGGCATGCCGGGGTGGCCGTCGGCACGGCAGACATCGCAGAGGCCGTCGTCGGTGACGCGGCGGCCGTCACGGATGTGGACGGCGCGCCGGTCGCGGCTGGGGCGGTCGATCCAGCAGCTGATGCACGGCCACCCGAGGTAGGGAGTCATGGCCGCGAGGTCGTAGTCCAAACCCGAACCCTGCCACGTCTTCTCGGGAATGTCGAGGTCGGTGTAGGGCCGGAACTCGTCGTAGTCGCTGGGGATCGGCAGCCCGGTCCGGCGGGCGGCGAACCGCGTCTGGTCGGCGGTGCTGATCCTCAGCCGCAGGGCGGTCGTGCGGTGGCGGGAGGCCCGGCGATCATCGACGGTCTCCGCGTCGGCCTCGCGCTCGCGCAGGAACGCGTGAGCAGCCTCATCGAGCGCGGCGTGCCTACCCTGCCGAGCCTGACCCTGGGTGGGTCGCGCCGTGAGCGACTCGGGAGCGAGCAGATCACGGTCGCGTTCGGAGTAGCACTCGGCGACGTGCAGGAAGTAGCTGCGGTCCCACAGCTCGGCTTGCACGTGCGCCCACAGCAGATGGACGGGCTTACGCGGATCGGGCACAGGCACACTGCGATCGGTATCGACCTCGGTGTCGATGGCGAAGAGCCGGTCGGCGGCGTAGGCGGCGAACTCGGCCTCGCCGAGTCGGCGGCGCTCGGTGGTGCGTTGGTCGCGGTCGCGGTGGCGCAGGTTCACCGCACCGGGCATGGGGCGGCGGGCACGACGGTAGGCGATCGCCTCCGGGGTCAGGCGCGCGGCGTCGGTGGCGGGTGTCGGTGTCGCGGTGGTGCGGTCGCGGTTGCGGCGCTCGCGGATGGAGCGGCGCACCCATTCGGCGGCCTCGATCGACACGTGGGAAGGGTCGGGCAGCGCAGGGCGGTGCAGGCCGGGGTCGGAGTCGGCGGTGAGATCGGTGATCATGCCGCGAAGTTCGGGTCGGCTTTTGGCCATCCACCCGAGCTGGCGGGCCGCGACCTTGTAGGGATTGCGGGTGAGGATGTCGGCGGCCCGAACGAGGAAGTCCCGCTCCTGCGGGGAGGCCAGGGCAAGCACGGCGGTGAATCGTTCGCGTGCCTTGTCGGGGTTGGTCTCGAGCAGGTACTCGATTTCGCCGAGCGCGTCGGCGAACGGTGAAACAGTGGGAAGAGCAGCTTCGATCTCAGCGACGTCGGGAGTGGTTGTCGTAGCAGTCATCACCGGTTCCTGTCGTGTCGTAGAAACGAGCCAGCCCCGCGCCGGGGTGCTCGCGCGCAACGGCACGGACCCCGGCACGGGGCTGGGCGGCTGGTCGGCTGACCCGCCTGAGTGCGGTCGGCCAGGGTGGGGTCCCGACGCGGCGGGAGGGAACGCGCCGAGGCGGGCGGCACCGAATTTCCGGCGCACACGGCACCGACGTGCGGGGTCGGCTGGGGCGTCGCGCGGGGAAATTCGGTGGTGTCCGGGCGCGGGCCCGGAGCCGTGGCGGGGCCGCGCCCTGGTAGCACTCGTGGGGGCGGGGCAGTCGGCCAGACGGTCAGCCCTCACCCACCGCTCACCACACGCTTTTTGTCAGAACCCGGGATCGTCACCGCCGCTACCCCAGCCGCTACCCGCGGACCAGGGGTCCTGGCCCGCGCCGATTCCGGCAGCGACCAGCTGCTTGGCATCCTCGGGCTGCGCGGCGGAGGGCCTGCTGGGGTTGGCTGCCCACCGCGCGGTGCGGTGGACCTTGGCGGTGGCGTAGCGCAGCGAGGGCCCTACCTCATCGACCTCGAGTTCGATCGTGCTGCGTTTCTGGCCGTCGTCGGTGGTCCAGTTGCGCTGCTTGAGCCGCCCGGACACGATTACCCGCGCGCCGCGGGTCAACGATTCGGCCAGGTTCTCGGCGGCCTCACGCCAGACCGAGCAGCGCAGGAACAGCGCCTCGCCGTCCTTCCACTCGTTGGTGGCGCGGTCGAAAAACCTGGGCGTGGAGGCCACCGTGAAATTGGTGACCGCCACACCAGCCGGGGTGAATTTCAGCTCTGGGTCGGAAGTCAGGTTTCCGATCACGGTGAGCGTCGTATCTCCGGCAGCCATGGTCATGCTCCTTCGAAAGTTGGTAGGAGAACGGGAATTCGGTGGGCCTCGACTGGGCCTCGGTGCCGTGGGGGATGGCACTCACCGGTGAGGTCGTGTGGATGTGCGCCGACGCATCACCGGTGGATCGGCCCCACATCGATGCCCAGGTCATCGGCGATGCCGAGCGCGCGCTCAGCCAGTCGCCGAAGCTCTTGCGGGCGCATTCCGCTGCGCAGGGCGGTGTCGAGCAGGATGGCCATCGAGTGCGAGGGGTCGGTGTCCAGGGCCGCGTTCAGGGCGATACCGGCCAGGGGGCCATCGCCGCGGACGTAGGCGCTGTAGGCGAGAAGTACTGCGGCGTTGGCGCGGTCAGAGCCTGGCAGGGATTGGACCAGGGTCACCCACAGTTGTTCGGCCGCAGCGGCGTACTCGCCGACCGCGAGGGCGAGCAACACATCGCGCACCGTCCGGTCACGCAGTGCCACAGCCAGTTCGGCGATCTGCCGTGGGATGGGTGCGACACCGGAGTCGAGATCGGCGATTCGATACAGCACCTGTTCGAGCCCGCGCCGACGGTAGCCATCCGGATCTGCGCGTCGGATGGCCGCGACGTAGCGGTCGTGGCTCATCGACAGCGCTTCCTCGAGGTGGATAGCTACTGCCTGCGCCGAATCCCGGTCCTGGGCAACCAGGTCGGTCAGTTGCGAGCGGGAGCTGTGAATCGGGCGACCGTCGAGCACATACGCGAAGGTCACCATCGAGGTGGCCGGGTCCGGCAGTGCCCCGTGCTGATCGGTGTCGAGCAGGCTCCACCACCGGCGGCCCGCTTCGATCGCCGCGACCGCCCAGGCACCCTTGAGCGTCACCTCCTCGGCCGCCAGCTGCCGCGCGAACGCGGCGATGAGCTTGCCTCCCGGTGTGGCGCCACCGCGTGTGCGGGGACGGCGCGGGCCGCGCATGCGGTCATCGATGATCACCGCGAGCACTTCGGTCGCCGCCTCGGCGGCACAGATGTCTGCGACCGCCGAGGCGATGACCGCCGCCAATCCGCGCTTGGCGCGGCCCTGGTCGAGATCGAAGCGCAGGACCGGACCGATTGTCGAGCCGGATCCGGGTGCGGTCGGCCTGCGCAAGACGACCACCACCAGCGATCGTTCGGGCACGAATTCGATCAACGCGGGCAGGGCCGCGAGCAACTCACCGGGATCATCCACCCGCAACCGCGGCACGAGGCTCTGCGCCCGGTGGGCTTCACCAGGTCTCGCGGTTGACTCATCGACGGCGGGTGGTTGGGCATCGTCGGTGTTGTCAGCCACGGGATTTCGTCTCCTGCGGGGCTGCTTGGCGCGGCGGGGAGTCGATGTCGATGTCGTGGTAGTCGATCTCGCCTGCGGCGGCCTGTTCGACGTCGCAGAGCGCGAAATCTCGGGTAGCGCCGACGTGGCCGAGGAAGCGCATGTAGCGGCGGGTCGTTCCCTTACCGACACGCCAGAAGCTCTTGTCGACGTCGAGTTCGTAGCTGGCCAGCCCGATGGCGAGCACGATCATCCAAGCCCGGTTCGGTGAGGCGGCGTGGATCGCCTCGAGGAGCTTGTCGGTCGATCCCGCGATGCCCAGCAGCGTGGTCACCTTGTGCAGCACCGCCGAATCGATCCTGCGGGCCAAGGACTCGGCGACGAAAACCGCGGCCTCGGCCGGTGGACGGGCACCGGAAACCAGTTTGGTCAGGAACTCGTCGCGCCGGTCGAAGGAGTCGGCTCCGCGTTTGTTGAGTTCGATCACGCGCCGCCGGTCCTGCCGCGCCTGTTCACGCTGTGCCGCTGCCTGTTCGGCCGCGGCGACCGCGGCCTGGTCATCGGGGTCGACGGTGTGGACGAGCAGTTGCAGTCCGGCATCGGCGAGCTGGTCGGCGGGCAGGTAGTACACCGGCGTCCACCGGTCGCGGTGCGCCACGGTATCGGCGTGACGCAGGCCCTCGCCAGGCTCGGCGTCCGGGACGCCGCGGGTGCCCCAGTCGACAGTGTCGGGGTCGACGAACTCTGCGGACTCTCGGTCGACCAGATCGGCGTCGCGCTCGACCTCGAGGAACACCAACCACCGGGTCGGGTCGGTGTAGATGAGTTCGGTGGTGACCGAGTCACCGTCGGTGGTGGCCAGCTCGGCGGCCGGGATGTAGGCGGACTCACTGCTGCGGGTGTCGGGCTGGTCCGTCAGGACCCCGAACCCGTAGGCCCCGTAAAGCAGGGATTCCTGGAGCCGGTCGCGGGTTTCGGCGCGCTGGGCAGCGATGCGTTTGGCGGTCCAGTCGACCTGGTAGCGGGAGACCTCGAGCAGTTGGCGCACGGCGTCGGTGTCGCCGAGGTTTTCGTAGTGGGCGATCACCGCCAGCTGGTCGAGGCTGTACTGACTCTCATCGAGCAACCGTTTCGCGGTGCCAGATTTGCCGACCGCGGCGATCTTGCGGACCTCGCCCGGTTTGCGCTGGGTCGCTTTGGCGACCCGGGTCAGCGAGGCACCCAGCTCCAACGTCAGGGCGATACCGGCGGCCTGGTCGCTGGCCGGGGTGGGAATCCGGCGTTCGTTGAGGTTGATCTGGTCGAAGGTGCGCGCGATGCGCCGCTCGGCCGGGTCGAGGTGGGTGGGGGCGTCGGTGACCCACACCGGGATCAGCGGCAATCCCAGGTGGCGGGCGATGAGCGTGCGGACCTGGCCCTCATACACCCAGATCGACCCATCGGGTTCACGCTCGGCCAGCACCGGCGCCCGAACACCGAACTGCTCGATCGTGGCGACCTGCTCCGGATGATCGGCGAGGTCGAAACTCTTGCGCACGTTCTCCGCGATCCGCAACCCGTCGGGGTCGAGATATTTCGCCTCGGCGTCCGGCGGCGGTGTGAACGCTTCCTCGGCGCTCGCGGTCTGCTCTGTGGGGTCGGTGTCGATCACCTCCGGCGCGGGTTGCTGCGAGGCGTCCGCCTCGACGGCGTCGGGTTCCGTGCCGAGGTCGGTGACGACGGTGAGCGTGGTCGGGCTCAAGACAGGCTCCTCACAAGACAAGGGCGCGGCGACCCCACCTCGGTGGTGGAGCCGCCGCGCCGGAAATGGTTGTTGCGGAACGGGAAACAGCCGCGCGTTCGCGCCGTGACGCCGTGTGGCTGTGGTCAGGCGGCGCGCGCGGTGGACTGGCGGGCGACGTTGATCGGGCGCAGGCGCAGCACCGTGTCGTCCTCGCCGATCCAGGCCCAGTAGCGGCCGCGCCAGCCCGGGTAGTCGGTGTGCCAGCGGTCGGCCACCGCCGAGTTCGGGATCGCCGGAACCGCTCCGGCCTGGCCGCGCTGCTCGAGGCGCGCGTAGTCCTCACGCGGCAGGGTCGGCAACGCCGGAGCGGTCGTGGCGGGTGCGGACATGATCGAACCTCCTGGTGATCGGCCGGGCGCACGGGTAGCGCGCCGGTGGGGGGTAGGGGCGAAACCTGCTGGGTAGTTCAGAGGCCGGGCGTGGTGTGCAGGTCGTCGATGACCTGGGCGGCGTCGGTGATCAGGCGGGCGTGCCCGTCGCGGATCAGGGCATGCGGACCCGCCGAGGCCGCCGACGTGACCGGGCCCGGCACCGCGAAGACCGGTCGGGCGAGCTCCCGCGCCCACCGGGCGGTGTTGGTGGTGCCGCCGACACGACCGCCCTCGACGATCACCACCGCCCGCGACAGGGCGACGGTGATCCGATTGCGTTGCAGCAACCGTTCTCTGGTGGCCGGGGTCTGCGGCGGATACTCCGAGACCATCAACCCTTCGGCGGTGATCTGTTCGAGCAGACGACGATTACCTGTGGGGTAGAAGCGGTCGATCCCGGTCGCGGTGACCGAGACCGTCCTCGCCGAGCGCACCAGCGCGGCGCGGTGAGCGAACGCGTCGATACCGAAGGCGCCACCACTGACCACCGTCCACCCGCGCTCGGCGAAGGACCCGGCGATGTCGTCGGCGACCCGCTTGCCGTAGTCGGTCGCCACACGCGCCCCGACCACCGCGACGGCGTGTCCGGCGAAGGCATCCAGACGCCCTGGCCCTCGCAACCACAACGCGATCGGGGCACGCCCGGACACCTGAGGTGCGCCCAGGCGAGCAAACCGAGCAGTCGGCCACTCCGGTTCGTCGCGAGTCAGCAGCCGAGCCCCGACCGCAGCGGCGCGTTCCAGGTCCTGCGCTGCCCGATCCGCCAGTTCAGCGGGCACACCGAACGTGTGCGGGGTCTCGGTCAAGCGTGCGGCCACCTGTTCGGGATCCCAGTCGAGGTCAGCGAGAAGCTCAGCGACAGTGGAGCCGATGGTCAGCGCCGCGCGAGCGAGCATCGCCCACGCCAATCGCCGCTCCTCGGCGATCGATGCGGCAGGTGTGCGCGCAGCAGGGCGGTCCAGTCTTTCGGTCACGGGAACCTCCGAGGAAAGGGGGATGGTGTCGATGTCGCTTCGATAGCGCCGGGCGGTAGCCGCCTCTGGCGTGGCGCGACGGCGCTGTGAGGTCAGACGGGGTCAGGTCGGTGATGCGGTCGAAGGTCGACGCACGTGCTCCTGTATTCCGGTGGCGCTGACACGAAGAATTCGAGTAGTTGGGTGAACCCACGGTTGTTGCGGTTTTGCAGACCGCGGCCGCTAACGCCGTGCAGTCGGGTGCCGATTCGAGCCTCCGGCTGGTCGGAGCCGTGGGCGCGGGCATTTTGAGCGACTGACCGGGATGTGAAAAAGGTTGTGCCCCTTCCTATGTGACGGGTGGGGGCTGGTTTTCGGGGCGTGGTGCTGTGATGATCGGTGGACTGTGGTTCGGTGCCGTTCGGGTGGGAGGTCGGTGTGGTTTCAGGGCAGACGGTGTCGCGGGTGGTGGTGCCCACGGCGTTGGCCGCGTTGTTGTCGACGGGGCTGGCGGTGGCAGTGAACTACGCGACTGGCGGTGGTCATTCGGTGTGGGTGTGGGTGGCTGTGGCGGTGTTGACCGTCGGGGTGTTCGCCGCGTCGCTGTGGATGCAGCTGGCCCAGTCCTCGGCCGCCCCACAGGCGGCCAGGGGCATCTTCTTGCGCAAGATCAAATCCCGAGGTGGCCTTCGGGCTGACGGTGTTCGCGCCCCGGGCACCGGAGTCGAGGTGGATGGGGGGCGTTTCGGCGGGGATCTGGAGTTCAAAAACATCGACGCCGGCCGGCCAGACCGCGGTGATGCCTCACACCCATGAGCAGCGCCCACGAGCCCATCGGCCCGGCCCCGGCAGCGTCTCTTCGCAAGGTGTCGGCGCGCGGCAATGTCGAGGTCACTACGAACCACTACTACGAGGGCAGCGCGACGAAAGTCCGGGCGCGTTCCTCGCCCTTGGCGGGGTCGGGGGTGGGGGTGTCGGGGCTGGTCCCGCAGAAGCCGGAGCACTTCATCGAGCGGGGGCAGGTCGAGGATCTGGAAACAGGTTTGGCCGGTGAGCGGATCGCGGTGGTCGTCACCGGCATGCGGGGAGCTGGCAAGACCCACCTGGCCGCCGCCTACGCCCGCCGGATCCTGGACAAGCGTGAGGGGTTGGTGGCCTGGATCAACGCCGAAACCCCCGAGGCCCTCTATACCGGGCTCGCCGCGGTCGCCGACCGCTTCGGTGTCAGCGCCCCCGACGGGGACACCCGCGAATCGGCCCGTCTGCTGCGCGATTACCTGGGCTCGAGCACCGAGAAGCATCTGCTGGTGTTCGACAACGCCGAGCACGTCGAGTTGCTGCGCGAGCTGCTGCCGGTCCACGGCGGCTCCCGGGTCGTGATCACCACCACCGACCAGGCCATGACCGCGCTGACACCGCTGGTCGTCGACGCCGGCACCGGCTACACCCCTGAGCAGGCCCGCGCATTCCTGCGCGAGGCCACCGGCATCACCGACGACCCCGACGGCGAGAACACCCTCGCCGAGGAACTCGGATACCTGCCCCTGGCGCTGGCCGCCGCGGCCACCGCGATCAGGCCACCGTCGGGCCGCGGCCTGACCTACCCGGCCTATCTGCAACGGCTGCGAGCTCAACCGCTACCTCAAGCATTGCGCCTCCGCCAGGGCGGGCAGTACCGCTTGAGTGTGGACCAGGCCGTGCTGCTGGCCATCGAGGCCGCCGAAGCCTCGACCGGCGACCCCGAGCGGGACCGCGTGGTGGGCTGGCTGCTCGGATTGTTCGCGGTCCTCGCGGCCTCCGGTGTCGACCGGGCTCTGCTCGTGCACCCGGATCCGCGCTTGAACGAGTTCGTGGACGAGGCGATCGCGCACTGTGTCCGCCGATCCCTGTTGACCTGGTCCACCACCGGACAGACCCTGCTCGCCCACCGGCTCACCGCCCGTGTCCTGCTCGAACGCGCCCGAGACGACGGCGACACCGATTCACTCCTGCTACACGCCCTCGAGGTGATCGAACCGCGAATGTTCGACAGCGCTGAAGGCTGGACACGGCGGGTCGAAGGCGCGCACCTGGTCGACCAGATCGCGGCCCTCCGCGACAAGAACCTGATCGACTTCACCTCCCCGCGCCCCTCACCCAGACGATGGCTGCGGCGCCGCAGAACCTCACCGCACCCACTCCAGATCCGGGCGCTGAACGCACTGAGATGGGCAACACGCCAGCTGATCAAATCTGTGGACCTGCAGCGGGCCACCACCTTCGCTCAGCAGACCCTCGCCCACCACGAACACATGCTCGGCACCGACCACCTCCGCAGTCTGGCGGCACGCAACAACCTGGCCCACGTCTACCAGCAGGCGAGCCGGGTCGCCGAAGCCATCGTGTTATTCGAGCAGACCCTCGCCGACAGCGAACGGGTGCTCGGCACCGACCACCCCGGCACCCTGGCGATCCGCACCATCCTCGGCTACGTCTACCAGGACGCGGGCCGGGTCGCCGAAGCCATCGCGCTGAACGAGGAGACCCTCGCCGACAGTGAGCGGGTGCTCGGCATCGACCACCCCCACACTCTGGTGGTACGCATCAACCTCGCCTACGCCTACCAGGTGGCGGGTCGGGACGCCGAAGCCATCGCGTTATTCGAGCAGATTCTCGCCGACAGTGAGCGGGTGCTCGGTACCGACCACCCCCACACCCTGACCACCCGTCATAACCTCGCCTACGCCTACCAGGTGGCGGGTCGGGTCGCCGAAGCCATCCCGCTGTTCGAGCAGACCCTCGCCGACCGTGAGCGGGTGCTCGGTACCGACCACCCCCACACCCTGGCCACCCGCAACGACCTCGCCTACGCCTACCAGGTGGCGGGTCGGGTCGCCGAAGCCATCCCGCTGTTCGAGCAGACCCTCGCCGACCGTGAGCGGGTGCTCGGCACGGACCACCCCGACACCCTGACCACCCGCAACAACCTCGCCCGCGCCTGCCGGGAGGCGGGGCAATGGAGAGAGCACCTGAATTCAATGGATGGTGGCCAAGACGGTTAGCCGAAGCGGAGAATGCGTTGGACATCGATGGCCGCATGAACCCGCCAATGTTTCGAGACATCTCGGCGGTTCGGCTGGCGCCCCGCAATCGCTGGAACGATCCATACCGGACGGCGATCGCACCGGCGTCCACATGCGGGGCAGCATGCTGGTGCGGTTCGTCGGAATCGACACCCCGGAAAGGATCTCTCTGTGGCCAACTCCCAGACGTCCTTGGGCTCGCAGGACTGGGAGTGCTGCCCGACAGATCCTTTCGGCCCAAGCTAGATGTGTTCGAGCATGAACGTCGCTTGCCGCGCACCCGCGACCCAGGATCGGTGTCGGCGCGCCCGCCAATCATCACCAGCCGACACGACTTCATTTGGTTGCCACATCATGCGACACTCGAATATATGTTCGATAGACGGAAGTGGGATGTGTGGCGGCCGTGCACTCCGCCGCGGCCGATATTCGTCGACGTCGATCGCTTGCTTGCAGTCGAGCCCAGCGAAGCCGGTCGAGAGGTGTCGGCCAGTGTGCGCAGGCACGGACTGCGTTTGGGTGGTCGGATGCCGGGTGAGCTGCGCGCGTGGCATCGGCTGGTTGATGGGCGGTGGATCGCGAGTCTGCATGTTCCCGTGCAGTCCGGTGACAAGTGGATCTTTTTGGACTTCATCGCGCCAGCCGAGGCGGTCGCCGCCCGGGATGATGGGGTGACCTTCCCACAGCGGCCGGTCAACCGCTGGGGGCAACCAGAGAGATACTAGCCACCGGTCGTGGGTACCGGAGGGGCGCCGGTTGCGTCGTAGTCGTCATGACAAAGGTGTTAGATGGGTGGGATTCGGATTCGGACGCACAGCCGTACTTCGGTCCGGACGGTGAGTCGGCGGTGGCCTGGTTGCGCCGTTGGTGGCTGACCGGCGCGAGCGAGGTTCGCCCCGACATCGATCACCGAGTCCGGCGCCCCGGGCGAACCATTCCCTGAAACGACCTGTCCTGCCTATCAGAGCTCGCTTGCGGCCATGAACAGTGCGCGGCTGGCGATGATCGCGCCAGCAGATCTACCGGCTGGTTCATCTTCGCTGCCGGGTGCGGCGTCACGTATCCTGCGCAGGCGGAGGATACGGGCGGATGGGCGCAGCTCGATCCCGACCGCCGGGGCGACGGTGTCGTTGCCGGGGTCGGCGACGATCACGTAGTCGTGCAGGTGCAGCCATGCTTCGTACCAGGCTTCGGCTGGCTGGCCTTCGCGGCGGCCATCGCGGGGGTCGGGCTCGGGAACCATCCAGCGCTGGCAGTCACAGACCGGGTCGTCACATACAAGGAACTGTTCGGCCGGATGCGGGTTGTAGCGGTCCACGCGCCCGGCTGTAGCGACTGCCGTCGGTTCGTGATCGGTCGAACCCCGCCGGAGCGGCGGCGGTCTCGACGCGCGCCGATCCGAACCCGGTCCCGTGCTCGTCCACGGTCGGGCGAGGTGCGGTTGGCCGAGTACCGCCAACTCGTGCTGTTCGAAGCGGTGCGCGATTTCACTCGACTGGTGACGGTGCCCGAGCCCGGGCTCGTCGACTTCGCCGAGTCCCTCGAGGCCGTCGCTGTCGAGCACGCCGAAATCCACGGATGGACAGTAGATGTCACCGGTGGAGTGCGTCGCGCGCTTCGGCTCCTCGTAGCGATCCAGGACACCGCGGGCGCGCCGATCAAGACCAGCGAGGTCGAAGCGCTGCGCGAGATCCGGTATCCGGTCGGCCCGACCTTGCAGGTGCTGGCCGCAGCCGAGGCACTCGAGGACGATCGCGTGCCCGCGGTGGTCGGCTGGTTCGAGGCCCGGGTCCAGAGTTTGCCGGAGCCGATGGCGGCGGAACTGCGCCTGTGGTTCGCGGTCATGCGTGAGGGCAGCGCCGTGGCCCCACGGGCGCGTCCTCGATCCGATCGCACGAACCGCAATCACTTCACCTACGCACTACCGGTGCTGCGTGGCTGGGCCGAGCACCATACGTCGCTGCGCGAGATCGACCGCGCCCAAGTGCAAGCCGCCCTCGCCTCGACCGGTCCACGTCGCTCCGACACCTTGCAAGGACTGCGGTCCGTCTTTCGAATTCTGAAGTCCCGCAAACAAATATTCGCCGACCCCCCCGATCGGATCTTCTGCGGCACGGCCGGGCGGACTGTCCCGGAAGCGATGGACGCTGCCGCGTTGCGGCAGGCGCTGTTCTCCGGTGACCCGGTACGCGCGGCGCTGACCGGGCTTCTGGCATTCCACGGGCTGCGTCCGCGCCAGCTTCGCGAGCTGATGCTGACCGACGTCCGCGATCAGCGAATCATGCTCGGTGACAGAGCAATCCCGTTGGCAGAGCCCGTCGCGATCCGTGTGGCGGCCTACCTGGACTACCGCGCACGACGGTGGCCCGCGACGGCGAATCCCTACCTGTTCATCAACACCGCGACCGCCGGAAAGACGAGCCAGATGCACTACAAATGGGTCAACACCCGTCTCGGCTTCCGCGCGCAGGACCTGCGAGAGGATCGCCTCCTCGACGAGGCGCACGCCACCAGCGGCGATGTTCGCCGCCTCTGCGACCTGTTCGGCATCACCGTGGGCGCCGCTCAACGCTACGTGGACGCTTTCCTCGCCCGGACGTGACACCATGCCACCGGCAGTGCCGCAGGTTCCCGACCAGCGGGGCAGCGCGGCGACTTCGGATCTCGACCGGCACCGGTAGGTACCGCAGGTTCAGAGAGCCTGCCCGTGGTTGAGACGATGCCCGGCCGACTGTTGGCCTATTCGAGGGTTGGTGCTGGTGGGATGGCGTAATCGACTGTCGCCGGTTCGCGTAGGTCGGCAAGCCTCGATTCTGGGTAGTGGTTGGCCGGATGTGTTGTCGGTTCAGTCCTGTGGGGTGAGGTAGTCGTGTCCGCCGACATAGAAGGTGTGCCCGCGCGAGGGGGACGGGTGCGGTGATCGCGTCAGCGAATTCGTCGATCGTGGGCAGAGGGCCGATGGATTTGCGGGTGGCGACGGCGTCGCGTTGCAGGAGTCGAATGATGATCGTGCCGTCGATCATGTAACCGGAGACGATGGTGAATCCGAGTCCGTGGGTGAGGAATTGGGGGATGAGCGCGCGTGTCGCGCATCTTCGCCGGCGCGCTTGCTGACCGCGATGGGGTCGTATTCGCGTGGTAGCGGTTTGCCTCGGTGGTGGAAGTGGGCCTGATTGTTGGTAACGAACACAATCCGCCCATCGACGCAGACTTTCTTGCCGCGGCGCTCGTGTCAGGCGAAAGTGTTTCTGGTTCTCGCGTGATCAAATCTCATGAATTTTTCGCAGCCCGACATAATGTGTTAGTTTGCGACGATCGACGCTGTCGGCGGAGGTCATCATCTGTGGTGAAGACGAATATTGTATGCCGACTAGCTGCCCGGAAGCCTTCGGCCAATCACTCAGTAATAGGCGACATCACCATGAATAAGGCTTCGACGGGCGAAAACCCCGGCCTCGACGCAACCACCTTATAGAATCCTGGTTCGTCTATAATCTCGGTTGCGCGCGCCCCCTCCAGCTGCATTTCGAATTTTGGACGTCGAATTTCCATGCCTCGCTCTGCCTCGCAGAGTGAAACCGTGAAGTCGTCGAGGGCGGCACCTGTTACAGTGATAGTGAATGGTTGACCTGTTTCAGCGACCTCCGGGACGTCGACACCAAGGTATCCATAGGCCACTACAAACTCCCACCGTCTGTGCCTGCGGTCACCGTAGCCATGATGTACCCGATGACTTCGTTCGAATCAAGTAGAGTCCCGTGGCGCTGTGGGAATATTAGCGACGAACCTAAGAATGGATCAGCTCTGGTCGCGCACGGGGCGAGGACTATCCCGTCGCCGTCGTCCAGTTCCATTTCGGGGCGAAGTCGTATGGTTTCAGCATCGGAGAAAAGCTCGGCCTTGCCATCATGAATTCGGGCTGTGTGCGGCGTGGGTTGGCCAACCCCGACAATCGCAGTGACGGGCCCGATATCGACTGACGCGATCTGTTCGTTGCGTTTGAGGGCATAGGATGCAACACCGGGATCACCTCCAATCTCTGCCACATCGTCGGGCGACAGGTGTCGAAAAGAATCGTTATCGGCTATCGCCTTGTACGTCGGAAGCATTTCATACATAGAAGGAAACAGGATTCCTGCCCGAGATATGCGGAAGATAGTATTGCCGAATGGCTGAAGTGCGCGCAAGGTTCCCCGGTAGGGCGCGCCCACGGCCACGGTATTTCGGACAATCCTCTGGATTTCCGGCGACGAGGTATAGGCTTGTGCGATCAATGCGCCATATCCGTGCGCTATAATAACAATTTCGGATTCAGATCCGAATGCGGGCTTCGAACGACATCTATTATAGTGTTCTTCGACTATTCTTGCCAACGCGGAGGAGTTTTGTTCGGTGCCGAGTCTCCAGTCGTAGTCAACGACAGCTACGCTTTCGGGGTCGTCGTAAGCTCTAGAGATTGCCTTGACTAGCTTGGAGTAGGGAAATTGTCCTCCGAATCCTGGTAGAACAAATGGATTCGGCACTAGGCCTGCGGGAGCCAACTTGCGTCCTTCGTCTAGAAATAACGCGCTCTGCGAACCTAGAAGCCTTCGGACGTCGCGAATTCTATTTCCGCCCCAAACCATTTCGCCGGTTGCAGTATCCACGAGACGGCTTGCTCCGAGGTCAGGTATCAGTACGACTCCATCTCGTGTTCCTTTGTAGCGTGGGCGCGCAACTATCCGCTTGGCAGTATTGAGGTCTGTATCGCTGCGGGAACCAAGTCGACTACTCCTCACACTGAGCGCGAGACAGATTTCGCCCTCAGTGCCATGCGCGAAATACTGTGGATCTTGATCTGCGCCTCTGTCCTTGACGTAATCGCGGGCATATGTGAATGCCTCGTGGGGCGTAATGGGTTGCCAAGGTCCTCTCTTTCCGGCGTCCCCGGTTCTCAGACCTCGTATCAAGCCATTTGTGAATCGCGAGCCTGCGGGATTGCCTGTGGCTTCTGTCACTTCTTCGTAGGCGTATTGCGACGCCCGCGAGGCCGTCATAACGACTCGACCTTTGCTTGCCGTCCCGAAGTGATGGTTGAGATTATTCGACGCCTTGCTCCGGTCGAATGACCCGCTGAAACAGCAATCTAAGATGACCACTTGACTTCTTGCACCACAATATTCAAGCCGATCGAAAAGCCATCTCGACTCAAGGGCGGTCGAGCCCAAGCGAGAGTTTTTGGTGTCCGTAGCGGCGAAGTATAGATTTCCGCGAGGATCTTCGATTCCGTGACTTGAGGTGTACACAACAATCAGATCAATTTTCCGTCGATCCGATAGAAAATCTTCGATTTGCCGTCTGAGTTCATGCTCCTGCTTATCAATCAAAGTCGTAACGCTGAAACGGCCGATCTGCTGATCTGACAGGATCGAATGCATACCCTTTGCATCGATAGAGGCGGATGGCAAATCGCGTAGATCGCTGTTAACAAAATGTCCTGAGGCGATAACGAGTGCCAGGCGAGCTCCGGTCTCAGCTTGTGCCATGCCGGGCAAGCCAAGCGTCGACAACCTTATTGTACTGCTCGTCCGTGGCATTGGTGATCTTGATTGTGTCCCCAGAGATTGTTACTTCGACGGTACGTCCTCTACGTGCGGCCCAATCGCGGATGCGGGTGTACGCTGCTTTGAGCGACTCGCCACCCAATCTAATGCCGATGGTAGTTGCGATCGTGGATATGCTCTTGGTGTTCTCGGGAGCATCTGTTGCTGAGATCAATTCCGCAGCCCCGAGTTCCAGGTCGAGGAGTAGCTCATTGAGCTGGCGGGTCGCTACACCGACCTCGTCATCGTCGTCATTCAGTGGTGCGACGGTTACCACCAGGTCCCAGCTGGTCACTCTTGTATCCCCTTCAAATCTGCATTCTCCCAACAACTTTCTCAGGATCATAGCGCCTGATTGAGCTCGTGGCCGGTGATTGTCGCAGCGTGCACGGATGTGTGGCTGGACACCCGGAAGCGGGGGTGTTCTCGGAAGAGCGCCGTCGGTTGAGTCGCAAGAAGAACTGGCCTTTGATATCTCGCCTATGAGCTCACCGGCGTCGGTGTCGGCCTGAGTGAGGCGTTGCAGTCGTTGTAGGACTGGTCGGAGTCCTGGGCACCGGGCAGCACGACAGGTGTCTGGTTACGTGGTAGATCGAACTGATCACACGGTGCGATGAGCTCGCTTGAGGACTCGAGGGATATCGGGCTCAGGCCGTCGACTGCCCTGGATCCGCGCAGCCCGTTCTGGAGGACTCAACATCCGTGGGTTGCTGAACTCGCCGACCGACTAAGCTATGTAGCCGCGACACGCCTTGGGTTCGCCACCGACAATGCTTCGGAATCCCCGAACCGACGGGAGAACAGCATCGGACAGGCCTGTTTGGAGTACAGGCCGCACTCGGGATGGAGTCCCGGTTCGACGGCGATGCCGCGCAGGTAGTCCGAGGGCCGGATGTATAGGACGACGCGGTCGGTGAGCGGGTCGCCGCAGATCTGACACAGCTTGCGGTACAGGGTGTCCCGCAGGCGGGTGGGGTCGAGTTTGCCCCAGACCGGGCGGGTGCGGTCACGGTGGGCCAAGGTGACGAAGGGAACGACCATGCCGTGGGCGCTCGGCGCTGCGGCAAGTCGGATGGGAATCGCTGCTCGCGCGGGAACAGTCTCGCGCGCAGCAGGTTTGGGGTCGGTCATGGTCACCTCCATTCGGTGGGCGCAGCCGAGGACGAACGCGGCGATGCGGGAGTCGGGTGGTCGTGGATCGGGGCGGCGGTGAGAGTGACGCTGGTGAGGGCGTCAGCGCGGCCGGGTGTGCCGACGCGCACCTGAACCCACGCCACCAGCGCGCCGGGCACCGGTGGTTCGGCTTGCCAGGGGTGGTATCGGTCTTCGTCGAGTTCCGGCAGATTCGCCCGGATCCAAGCCATCAGCTCGGCGGCGTTGGCGATCACGAGGACCAGCGCCGTCCGGAGTGGGGATCGTGATCGTGCAGGGCGACCACGCAGGGTGCGCCCGGCACCTGCGCGGTGACCGAACGCGGCAGCACGGCTTGGCGGCCTCCGGCAGACCAGCGTCCTGCGCCGAGGACCCATCGTCCGGTCGCGTCGAGTTCGGCGGGGTGCAAATGCCAGCTGATCCCGGTCGGCAACCCGGGGAACAGGGCGTGCTCCCAGCGGGTGCTGGTGGTGCCGTCGTTGCCGACGGTGATGACAGCGGTGGCGTGCTCGACGCGCACCAACGCCATCACCGGATAACCGATCACCGTCGTGGTGGACGCACCGCCGGGGAACACCGCGATCGGTGTCGCGGGCCGGGGGTGGGTGGCGAAGGCGGCGTGCTGGCCGACGATGAGGATCGGCCCGGCCGGGAGGGCGTGGTCGGGCAGGTAGGGCGCGTAGTGCGGGTCGGCCCGCACGGCGGCGAGGTAGCGGACCAGATCAGCGTCCATCGGCGCCACCGATGTCGGTACCCCGCAGGGGCTTCAGTGCCCGGTGGCTCACGCGCACCAGCCGGTCGGTGCGTTCATGCTGGTCGAGCAGATGCTCGAGCGCAGTGAAGGATTCGCCACCCAGGCGGGCGGCCATCCCGTACGCGAACTCGATGATCCGATGTACCGAGGCGAGGTAATCGGGCAGACCGTCCAGCAACAGGGTGAGGGTTTCCTCGCGGGACAGCGCAACGATCGTGTCGTCGGACATCGGGATTCACTCCTGTCGGGTGGGAGGGGTGAGGCGGTGGACGGCTTCGATGAACCGCAGCGGCAGCAGCACACCGGGGTGGGTGTCGCTGGCGAGGACGGTGTGGTGGCGGTGCACGGCCTCGATGCGCACCCGCTGGTAGGTGTGGCCGCCGCGGGTGAGCACGGTGGCCAGTTCCCCGGCGCGGCGCAGCTGGTGCAGCTCGGCGGCGACGACGGTGATCACCGGATCGGCGGCAAGCCGGTGATCACCCGCTGCGATGGCATCGACGCGGCCGCCGGTGGGGAAGCGGTTGTCGAACCATTCATCGATGCGTTCGAGGACGCGGCGGGTGAACTCGGCATCGGTCTCGGGATCGACGGGTCGCGGGTCGGTGGCGTTGTTCATCAGCGGGTTCTCCTGTTCGGGCGCCAGCACAACCAGGCCGGAACTGGCCTGGTTTGGTGGCGGGTTGTGAGAGGCAGCGGCGCGAGCGTCGGCGGCCGTCGAGGCGGGAACGGTGTTTGGCCCATCGGGGTGTGGTCCGGTTCGCGGATCAGCAAGCGGACGCGGTGCGCGTCGGCGTTGGCGACGACACGGTGGGCGTGCGTGTCCGACACCGGTAACCACCATGGCCAAATTCAGGCGCCAGGAGGCGAACCCGCGCACCGGTGAACTTTTCGATGCGCGGGTGCAGCGCGTGGGAAAGGACGGTTGATGGTGAGGGTCAGGTGTATTCGAGGTCGAGCAGGTCGGCGTAGCGTTCCTCGCCGTCGAGGAACGGGCAGACGCATTTGGGGAACATTCGCGCGCATTCGGTGCAGAACCCGCACCCCGGGCAGTGCGGGCCGTAGCGGTCGTCGTCGGGTTCGCCGCAGTTGTCGCAGTACTCCTCGGCTGCATCGGCCCAGAGATAGGGCAGGTAGCCGTAGTTGGAGTACCAGGATCCGTTGGCCCAGTGGCCGCGGTGTTCGTTGAAGATGTAGGCCGAGTGCTTGTAGGCGGGGTCGACGGTCAAGATCACCATCTTGTCGGTGCCCAGCCACCGCTCGAGACGTTCGCGGCCGGCCCAGGAATCCAACGATCCGAACGGCTGGGCGGGTAGGTAGTCCTCGGCGGCGATGCGGGTGTCCGACCGCGCATCACCCAGGCGAGGGTGGACGTTGGCGGGCAGGATCCCGTTGTGGGCGAGCACGGTTCGCGCGTCACCGCCGACGGGGAAGGGGTGGCAGTTGTCCAGGCGGCGCGGGCCGTGGGTGGCCAGCCGGGAATGGAACAAGGCCGCAGCGTCCGGATGTTGGGCGCGCACGGCGGCGAACTCGGTGATCACGGCGGCGGGGTCCATTCCGCGGCCGACGGTGATCGTCTCACCGGTGATCACCGCGTAGCCGTGCCCATGCGGGTTGGCGAGCGAGCCGTTGGCCAGGGCGTCGAGGTCGGGGGTGATGCCGGGTTTGACGAAGGTCAGGATGCACACGTGAGGGCCTCCAGTTCGGTGAGCAGCACGACGTAGTGGGGGCGGCTACGCAGCCAGGCGGTGAACGCTGACCATTCCCAGCCGTTTCGGCGTGCGATCTGAGCCGCGGAGAGGCCGCGGGTGTAGTCGACCGAGGCCGCGGCGAAAGCCAGTGCGGCCTGGACCTGCTGGCGTTGCAGGGAGCTGGCGAACACGCGCAGTTCGAAAGTGTGCTCGGGGCGGACGTTGACCGCTTCGTAGCGGTAGGCGTAATCCCGGGTCCCGTGGGCGTATTCCCACAGCCGTGAGCGGGCGTCGGTGGAGAACTTCGCCCATTCCGGCGAGCAGCGTCGCGCCAAGGTGGTGACCTGGGTTTCGTTGCGGTAGACGAACTTCAGCCACCGGTAGATGTGGGCGGGGGAGTCGAAGCCGGCGCGGGAGAGGTGGATGTGGATGCCGACGTGTTCGTCGGTGTAGGCGCCCAGCAGCCGCAGCCGGTTGAGCAGCTGCCACGGAAACCGCTCGCGCACATACGCATACGACATGGGGTGGGTGACCAGCTCGAACCCGCACGGGCTGATCGAGGAGTCCTCCTTCAGGTAGCCGAGATCTCCGAGCTGGTCGACGGCGGTGTCGACGGCGTCGGTGAAAACACCGCTGGGGGTCTTGATCTCCAGCTCCAGCCCCAGAAACAACGGACCCTCGCCGTGGAAGCGTGGACTGGGTTTGTGGTCCCAGGGGTGCACTTTCGAATGCCGGGAACGTTCGGGCGCGCAGGCCCGGCAGTAGGTGTCCTCGCGTGAGATGAGGGTGTAGCAGGCCGCGCACTCGTGGTAGTCCTCGTCGGCGCAGGTGGCACACACCTCGCCGCCGCCGGACACCGTGGAGATCTCGGCGGCTCGGTACCCGCAGTCCGAGCAGCTGGGATAGTTCTCGCCACAGCCCTGGCACACGTCCCCGCCGCCCACGACCGCGGTGACATGGCGGGTGTAGAGGTCGCAGTCGGCGCAGCGATGCCAGTCGTGGACGCAGTCGCCACACAGGTAGGTCTCCTCGACGGTCAACGCCCGCTCGCGGGAGTAGTTGGCGCATTGGTCACAGCGGGGGACATCCTCGGCGCAGTCACCGCAGAGCCGCTCACCTTCGATCGTGGACACCATTTCGTGGCGGGGTGTGGGATCAGAGCAGTCCTCGCACAGCGGGTCGGCCAGCGTGGATGCGGGCATGACGAATCACGACCTTTCGGTGGGAGAAGACGGAAGAACCCCGCACCCGGCTCCAGGAGGGCCAGCTCCAGAAGCGCTGGGGTGCGGGGTTCTCAGGGGGACGGAGTGGATCAGCGGGTGGTGCGCGCAGCCCGGGGCTGTTCCCTCGGCGGGCGGTGGCGGGTCAACGCGAGCACCCCGCGCCGGCTGGCGCTGTGGGTGCTCGTGGCGGCGGGGCGGTCGCAGGTGCAGTCGGGGAAGGCGGTCTCGCAGGTGAAACACCAGCCGCAGGCGCCGCAGTAGCGGCTGGTGCGATGCAGATCCAGGTGCCAGCAGTGCCCGCACAAATAGTGGCGGCGAGCAGGCCACCGCTCGGTCGGTGACAGGTAGCTGGTGTTGGAGTACCAGATCCCGCCCTCCCAGGTCCCGGCCTGCTCACCGAACAGGTAGGAGTGGTGGCGGTAGGTGGGGTCGACGGTGAGGATGACCAGCTTGCTCGATCCCAGCCACGAGGCGAGCCCGCGTGCGCCGCGGTGGGTGTCGATCGACCCGAACGGCTGCCCGGGTAGGTAGTCCTCGGCGGCGATGCGGGTGTCCGAACGCGGATCATAGGCGCGCGGGTGCACGCGTTTGGGCAGAGTCCCGTTGTGCGCCAACACTGTTCGCGCGTCGCCGCCGATCCGGAAGGGGTGGCAGTTGTCGATATCGCGGAGGCCTTTGGTGGCGTAGCGGGAATGGAACAACGCCGGACCATCGGGATAGCGGGTGCGCACCTGGGTGAATTCTGCGATCACCGGTTCGGCGTCCATGCCGTGGCCGACGATGATGCCGCGTCCGGCGATCACCGCGTAGCCGTGCCCGTGCGGATTCGCCGTCGCCCCATACGCCAACGCGACCGGATCGGGGCCGATGGCCGGTGGGTAGTAGGTCAGCAGGCACATGCCAGGTCCTCCATTTCCGCGGCCAGCGGCTGGTAGTCGGGCTGGCGTGCGACCCAGGCGCCAAACGCCGACCATTCCCACGCCCCGGCCCGCACATCGGCCACCCGCAGAGCGCGGGTGTAGTCGATCGAGGCGGCGGTGAACGCCAGCGCCGCCTGCACGCACTGAACGTCCAGGGAGCTGGCGAACACCCGCAGCTCCAGGGTTTTGCGCGGGTAGGGGTTGATCGCCTGATACCGCGCCAACCCGAGCGCGTGCTGATGACTTTTCGCGGTCTCGCGTGCCTTGGCGCGCGCGATCCGGTCGAACGGCGCGTAACGCGAACGCCGCCGCGCCAGGATGGTGACCGCGGATTCGTTGCGGTACAGCAGTTTCAGCCAGCGGTAGATGTGGGCGGGAGAGTCGAACCCGTCACGGCTGGCGTGCACATGCAGCCCGACAGTCTGGTCGGTCTCGCAATCGAGATCCTCGAGCACCGTGAGCAGGCCCCACGGGAAATGGTCGATCGCGTGGCGATACGACATCGGGTGCGTGACGACCTCGAACCCCAGCGGGCGGATGGAGGAGTCCTGTTTGAGGTAGCCCAGATCACCGAGGTGCTCGGTCGCGGCGGCGACGGCCTCGTCGTAGCAGTAGTCCGGGACGATGACCTCGAGCTCCATCCCCAGATACAGCGGTCCGTCGCCGTGGAATCTCGGGTCGGGTTTGTAGCTGTAGTTCCACACCCGATCCCGGCGTGCGCACGGATCACACCCCCGACCCGGCCGCAACAACGTCGCGCACTGCGGGCAGGAAGCGTAGGTCCCCGCGCAGCGGGTGCAGGCGCGGGTTCCGCCGGAGACGTAGCGGCTGGCCGCGCTGTAGCGGCCGCAGTTGACGCAGGAATCGAAAAACACCGCCGCGCAACGTAGACACACCGGCTCGTCGGTGTCGGTGCGCACGTGCGGGTCGGTCAGCTCCCGGCACGACACACACCCCACCCAGCCGCGAGTGCACGACCGGCACAGCTGGCGCTCGTCAGCGACCACGACAACGCTGCGCACCGTCGCATAACAGCGCTCACACTGCGGGAGCGCAGGGAAGCAGCTTCCGCAGACCAGCTGATCGTCGAGTTGGTGCCAGTCGCTGGCGTTGCGGCGCCAACACAGCGCGCACGGCGGATCCGTGGCCAGAATGGGATGAGGCATGGCACACCTTCCGGAAATCGAAACAACGCCAGCCCGAAGCTGATGCTGCGGGCTGGCGTTCACAGGACGGGACAGGATGAACGGCTATCGGTGAGCAGGTGACGAGTGGCTATCGGTGAGCAGGTCTCGACTGCTCGTGATGGATCAGGCTCACGCCACCGCCGGTAGCGCAGTAGCGGCTACCGTGTGGGCGGCGTCCTCGAGGGCGAGCAGCCGATCCTCGGCGTGGCCGTACCAGCGTGCTTCGAACCCCTTGCGTGCCTTGGGCATCACCGAATCGGGGGCGGCGACGAAGAACTCCTCCAACCGTGGATAGCTGGTCGATGGCTCGGTCAGCCACACCCGGAGATGCTCGCCATCAAACTCCGGTGTGATCCGCAGCTCGGTGGCGAAGCGGTCAAGGAATGTCGCCGCCTCGGCGCGGCCGCCGCGGGTGACGACATCGACCGCGCGCCACGCGCGGCCCGGTGCGCTGTAGCAGCGACGGACCCGATACACCGCCCACCGGCATCGATCCAGCTCGGCAGCAGCCAAAGCCAGGACTTCGTGGGCGTTGTCGCGGCGCAGCCGATCGGTCAACGACTTGCCTGGCCCGAACAGCCCGGAGTTGCGGTTGAGCGCGATCGCGACGTACTCATCGACCAGGTGCTTGAACGCCTCACCGGGTGCGGCCTGGATGCGGGCAAGCTGCTCAGGCCAGCTCGGCCGAGATACGAAACAACACTGGCGGCAGCACGATTTCGGCCACCACACCCCGAACAGCCCGAACAGGTATCCCTGACAGTGTTCGCGCGACCACCCGGACGCGTGTAGGGGGTAGATCGGGTGTCGACGTCCACTCAGGACGACCGAGGAATCCGAGGAGATCCGGCGCGTCTCCTCCACGTGGTAGCCCACCGCGTGGACATACGTTGTATGCCCCAAATGCGTTGCACGCCACGTATCGAGGGGCTCGCCCTTCGACTTCGCCGAGCAGATCCTGTTCCCACCCAAGGTCGGTAGCACACCGTTGCGGCGATGCTCAGCGCTGAGCGCGTAGAAGCCGTTCTCGTCGGGGTCGGGGTGCAGCCGGGTCGGCTCGCGGGTGTCCTGCAACACCACGATCCCGTCGGCAGCCGAGGGGCCCGCACGGGCGACCTCGACCAGCCGGACCGATCGCTCACGCAACAGCGGCAGCACGTGGACCGCGGCCAGATCGCAGGTGCTGGTCCACTCGTCACCGGTCTGGGCGACCATCACGATCAGATTCGACAGGTCATCACACAGCTCCGGCGGCCCGAAGTCCGGCTCCAGCAGTGTCCGCACGATCCCCGCGGTGCTCTCCACACCCATGCCGTACGACCAACAGACCGGCAACACGCCGTCGGAGTAAAAGCTTGGCAGGGTGAACAATCCGTCGGTGTCGTCAGTCATCGGAGTCCCTCCTTTCCGTGGATCGGGTTCACGGGTTCCAGTCGGTGACCGGTTCGGCGGCGGCGACGTTTTCGGCCATGGGAGACATCCAGGCGGAACCGGTAAGCGATCCGCTGTTCGATCGCGGCGTCCTGGGCAGCCAGTAGCGGATGCGCGCGGGCGCACACGTGAGCGCGGCGTGAGGCGAGCACGCCGAAGACGTAGGAGGCGTGTGAAATCCAGCGAAGGCGAGGGGATGCGGTCGAGTCCCCGCGGCGGTGACGCCCGGGTAGAGTCGGGCGCCGAGGGACCCGGCCGCTAGCTCCGGCCTGGTCCCTCGGTCATTAGTGAGTCATCACCAGGGTTCGATCAGGTCGACCTCGAGAGCCTGGTAGCCGTCGGGCACGATGTCTGCGACGGTGATCCGGTCGCGTGCCCATGTCCCCACGAGGGTGGTGTGACCGGTGATGGAACCTTCACGGAGATCGCCGCCACCGCGGCCATTGCCCTCCGCGGTGAGCACAGGTAGCGGGTGGATGGCTGCCCCGATAGCGTTCGCGACGACGGTCGTCTTGTCGGCATAGGTCTGCTTGTCGTGGTTGATGACGTACCGGGCGACCGGAACGTCCTCGGGTGCGGGGAGTTTCGTCGCTGTTTCGGTTTTGTCGAAGAGATTGCTGGTGCTGTCCGGTTCGTGTTCGGCGTAGTCGCCCAGACCACCCGTGTCGGCGAGGTCAGCACGCGCTCGACGGCTTCGACGAACTCGTTGCCGAGCCAGGAGTGCTTTGTCAGTTTGAAGCTGGGCCATAGTCGTAAGGTTCGAGATAGCCGGTGATCTCGGTCCCATCCTCGGCGAGCGGGACTGCTATGTAGTGCTGGCCCATGGTGATCCTTCCATTGCTGCTCGTGTGGATGGTGCGGTTGGAAACCGAAGGGACAGGGCGAGCTTCGGATGGCCAGGCGAGCCAAGGGGCGTCGACTGGCTGCGTTCTTGCGTTAGGCTGGCGTGCGGGAGAATCAGGCAGACGGGCCCCGGAAACTTGGAGTCCGCCCATGCCTACATCACGTCCGAAGCGATCCACCCGCGCACCGCGGCGTCCGGAAGTCCGCGCCCGCCTGGAGCGTTCGCGCGAGCGGGTCCGCGCCCGTCGCCAGCTGGCTCGGCAACGCGAGCAACTCATCGCCGCCGCGGTCAAGCAGTACATCGCCGCCTGGGACGCCATCACCGACTGTGAAACGGCGCGCGACCGCGAGATCGAGGATCTGCGTGCGCAGATCGCGGGCGTGCACGAGCGGGCCGCCGAACAGATCGCCACCCACCGCGCTCAACAGGCGCTGGCCGCGGCAGCGATTCGTGAGCAAGGCCAAACCGACGACGAGGTCGCCGAGCTGCTGGAAATCAGCGCCAAGCAAGCCCGCCAACTCATCACCGCCGCACGCGCCGACACCGACAGCGAATCCAGCTCAGCGGTGAACCCGCCTGCGCCAGCGCCCCTCACGACGAAACTTCCGACTGCCGCCGAATCGTCGGCAATCGTAGGGCACGCCCAGGACGGTGATGCCGATGCCGATGCCGGGCCGACAGGCCTCTAGTCGGCGGCTTCGGGTCCGGTGGACTGATCGGCGGCGGACACGAGGTGCGCCACCCGGATCGGCCACGGATAGATTCCCGGCCGGGGCGCGCCGACGGCCTCGATCATCGCCATGCCGAGGTCGCCACCGACGCCGATCTCGACCACGCGGAACACGCTCACTCCGCCGTCTCCGACCCGGACGAGGTCACCGCTGTTTGAACTCCACGGTCGGTGACCCTAGCCGCAGGTACCGACAGGTCGGTATTCGCTCGCGATACGCTGATGCTTGTGGCTGTGCCCGCTCCGATGCTGGCCACCGCCGGACGCCCCTCCACCGACGCAGGCCAGTGGGCGATCGAGATGAAATGGGACGGCATGCGAACCATTTGCCGGACCCGGGGCAGACGCGTCGAACTCTTCAGCCGCAACCGCAACAACGTCACTGCGTGCTTCCCTGAACTCGGCCCCGTCCTGACAGAGCTCACCGAGGGCCGGGATCTGATCCTGGACGGGGAGATCATCGCCCCGACCCGGCGACCGGAGCGCCCTCGTTCGCCCGACTCCAGCAGCGCATGCACCTGCAACGCCCCAGCCTCGAACTGCGCCGCGCCGTGCCGGTGCAATTGTTCGTCTTCGACGTACTCGACATCGACGGCGAGAACACCATGGCCCTGCCCTACACCGATCGCCGCGCTCACCTCACCGACCTGGAGCTGGCGGGACTCGCGGTGCAGACCCCGCCGTACTGGACCGGCATCCCGGTCGACACCATGCTCGCCACCGCGGCCGACCACGGCCTGGAAGGCATCGTCAGCAAGCGTCTCGATTCGAGCTATCGTCCCGGGACGCGGTCCCGGCTGTGGCTGAAGACGCCACTGCGGCGAAGTGCCGACGTGATCATCGTTGGATGGGTCGCGTCCAGCGGCGGCGGAGAGTTCGGGGCGCTGGCCTCCGTGGTGCTCGGCGCCTACGACCAGGCCGGTCGGCTGGTCTATGTCGGGAATGTCGGCACCGGCTTCAGCGCGGCGGCCCGCCGGGCTCTGCGGCAACGCCTGACCGAACTGGCGGTCACCGAATCGCCCTTCGACCGATCCCCGCCGCCAGAACGCGCCACCGGGGTGCACTGGGTGTCGCCGCGACTCGTCGGAACCGTCGAATACCGCGAATACGCCGAAGCCCTCCGCCACCCCAGCTGGCGCGGACTGCGGGTCGAGATCGATCCCCTCACCATCGGGTTGCCCGACTAGGCACACGTTCACATTGGAACGCAAGGCACATTGGAACGTTAGGCGTTGTTGTATCCACCGGCGGTCCAGACGAACCAGCGAAACTGCGGCGGAGCGAACGGCTGCCTCGCTGGAATTCCCGGAGCAGGCGAATAGGGCCAGTACGCAACACCACAGCGATGGCAGTAGAACCCCGCCTGCCACACCGCATGAGCATTGGGACGGCCGCGCCTTATCCTCGCGTTGCGAAGATCGCGGCGGATCACCGCGCCCATGACAATCAAACCGGGGATCGCGACAACGACAACCATGAATAGGGCGCCGATCCACGTGCCCACAGTTCGTACCTGGGGGTCAGTGGTGACGATTGCCGCAATAGCCGGGGCCAGCAGAATGAGCGCTGGCAGCAGTAGCAGCAGGCCCACCACGGTAAGGCGACCGGAGGGCAGTTGGGATGGCTCCCGCGCGAGGCTTCGCGCGAGCGCAGTGGTGAGGGTGCGTTCGACTGTGGCGGTGCCGATGACTGGGACCAACCCCGTGGTGGCTACCCCGAGCCCGGAGTACTGGCTGATGCCGTAGCTGGTCGATACGCCGTCAGCATGCAGCGCAGGCACACTCTGAACGAAATCGATGCGGCCGCAGCGTGGGCACGTGATGTCGAGGTCCATGCGGGTGTTCCCCTCCCACGCGCGGCGCGCGTGTGGTGCTGATACCTGCAACGAAAGCTCTGTGCGGTATCCAACACCCTCGGCCACCGGCTGTCGAGAGGTTTCGGCGAGTCGAGGCATGCGCAAACTCCTTCCACGTGGATGAACGCGTAGTTGTCAGGTGGCTGTGGATATCCGCACCGCGCCGCCCGCTCAGTGCTGGTGACGCCGTCACCAGCACTCATCAGCAATCAAGATCACCCATGCGGTGACCTGCTGGTGACCGTGTCACCACGATCGTGTAAGTCCGAGTCGGGAAACGTAACCAAACGTCGCGAGATGTACACCGAATGGGCGGATATGGAGGGAGTTCAGGAAGCTGACCAGCGGATTACCCGTTGGGTAGGGTCGGAGGTTCGATTCCTCCAGGGGCTTCTTGAGCAAGTCGGAGAGCGGAGTCGGCACGATGGTGACCACGACGATGGCGCCAATCCAACCGAGCGCGAAGCCCTTCGCTGCGCCCGCTCGTGTGCTTCGCGAGGATCAGCAGGATGACCACGACAACCGGGATCGGCGAGATGTCGGCGGCACGCTCGGACATAATGTGCCTGGCCTCGGGTACGTCGAGGCGTTTCAAGAATCCAGTGACGTGGCAGCTCCCGAGCGGATGACAGGGGATCTTCGATCTTGCCCTCTGAGCACTTGTGACACCGGTGCCGAGACACCTTTAAGATTCACGCCAGCATGCGCCATGCGCTGCTCGATGAGCTACCGGTCACCTTCCGGCTTATTTGCCCGCACCCGATCGCCCGATCGAGTCGACCGCTCACTTCGATACCACAGATCCGATCGACATCTCAGCGCCGACTCCGATCGAAACCTCTGACTCGATCGCTGTGAAGAAATGCGCCGGCCGCGCGGCAATGCCGCTCGAGAACGGGCCCGGTCTGAACACCGCGACAGGCACCCTACGCGCCGTCGATCGTTCAAGTGACCCCCGATTCAGATACTGTGTCAGACCCATCCGACTCCTACGGAATGATGAGATGGTGACCCAGCACATCGACCGGCGATCTGCCGATATTCCATCCGTGACCCGCGCCGAAGTCCGCGATGCAGCACTGACGCTGTTCGCAGAGCGCGGCTACCTCGGCACGAGCCTCAAGCAAGTGGCCGAGGCGCTGGGGCTGCGGACGCCGAGCCTGTACAACCACATCGAGTCCAAAAGTGCTCTCCTCAGCGAGTTCGTGCTCACTACCCTCGACAACGTCATCAACGATTTCAACAAGGTGATGGCCGAGTCCGATGGCCACGTTGCGAAGCTGCGGGCCGCGACTGAAGTCTACGCACTGCACCACGCCACACACCGCCGCGAGGCGTTGGTCGTCAACCAGGACACCACTCATCTCGACGAACCCGATCGCAGTGTCGCGCAAGACATCCGTCGCCGCCACGAGAAGGCATTCCGGCAGATCATCATCGATGGTCGACGGGAAGGCGTGTTCACCGTGGAATCGCCGAAGCTCGCGTCCTTCGCAATTCTGGAGATGTGCGTCAGTATCGCCCGATGGTTTCGTGACGACGGAGAAATGGGTCCAGAGGATGTCGCGCGACAGTATGGCGACTACGCATTGGAGATCGTCGGCGCCGCGCGCTGATCGCCGACCGACACGGTCCGTCGATCAGCCACACCATGGTTGGAGACCACGGGCTGCCGCGGAGGCGGGAAGTGCACTCACCGCTGAGGCAAGCAGCATGCGAGTCGCGGCCGACCGTGCGGAATGGCCGTCATGGATTCCGGATGCGTTCTTCATCGAAGACGGCGATCGCTTCGGCGCTCAGCGAGGTGTCCTACCGCCAGCGTTGGCATCAACCCTCGGGATCGCGATCTATCGTGTGCTCGGCGAACGAGTGTTCTTTCGAATGTGATCCGACTCCGCGCAACCGCACGCTCTGGGGTGCGGCCACCGGCCGCACATAGTGCTCTAGGAGGTCCCTGATTGGGCTGGGGACCGGCACAGGGCGGCGGGTTTCACGGTCCACATACACGTGCACCCATCGACCCCGAGCAGCCAGGACGAGACGCTGATGCTCACCTGGATCCGTACCTGCGAACAAAGCAAGGTCATAGGTCACACTCGACGTGCCCAACCGCTCTACCCGCAGACCGACCTGCAGCGTCTGTGGGAAGCCGACCTGCCGAAAGTACCGGCAACCGGTCTCGGCGACCACACCTATCGCACCCGCAGCAACCGGGTCGAAGTCGGCGTTCTCGATGATCAAGGCGTTGATCGCTGCATCGAACAGTTCGTAGTAGACGGCATTGTTCAAATGGCCGTACATGTCGTTGTCCCGCCACCGTGTCGTCACTGCTCGCACGGCGGCGAAGTCTGCCGTGCCGAGCTCTCGCTCATCGCTGTCCACCTTGGACGCCATGGCACCATCCCGTCTTGTCGACTCGTTGTCCTGCATTGACACTCCCTGCGCGGGGACCTAGGTTCACATACTAACGACTATTAATTAGGAACCTGTGCAACCGCTCAATACGCTCACTGCAGACATGAAGGTCGGGTTTGGCTATCGGCTTCGCTCGCGTCGAGCGCACCCATCCGGCCGAGGCCCCGGTGCCCGCGGCAGTGCGAGCGCTGGACACAGCGGATCTGACCATCCACCAGGTCGACGCGATCACCACCCACAACCCGTTCGCCGTCAACGACATAGTCGTCGCTCGGGAAACCAGCGTCACCTAGCAAGGATGAAAACCCATGGCCGCAGCCATATTTGGGACCATTCGCAGGGACTGACCGGCATACGGTCCATCACCGAACTCGTCACCGACCGACGAATCGCGGTGACGGCACCGGCCTGTTCGCCAGATACGCACCAGGAGACACCGCGGCCGCCATCGTCGTACGGGTCGACGGTTGAGCAGACAAACCTGTCCGAACCGATCACTTCGTTCCCAATCAGGTCTGCAAATGCGAACACCCGGACCCACACCGCCGTACGGCGAAAGGACACATCGCCGATGGACAACACAGCGCTGGGCAGGATCGGCCAGCTGATCGGAATGACAATCGTGCAGGCCAGTGGCGATCGCGTGGAGCTCGCCTTGGATGTCCGTCCCGAATTGTGGCAACCCGACGAGATCATCCAAGGCGGCATCTACTGCGTCGCTATCGAGGCCGCGGCAAGTCTCGGGGGCGGCCTATGGCTGGGGAGCCGGGGTCGTGTCGTCGGTGTCAACAACAACACCGACTTCCTGCGCGCGGTGCACGACGGTCGCCTGACCGCGGTGGCAACCCCAATTGCCCGCCAACAACTTCAGCAGCTGTGGTCGGTAGCCCTCTCCGATCAGTCGGAACGGGCGATCGCCCGTGGCCAGGTCCGCCTGCAAAACCTCAGCCGACCGACGACATAGGATAGGAGTGCTCTCATGGCCAAAGTGTGGTTTGTCACCGGCTCTTCGCGGGGGTTCGGCAGACAGTTCGTCGAAGCCGCACTCTCACGCGGCGACCAGGTCGCAGCGACTGCGCGCAACGTGCAGTCACTCACAGAGCTCAGCGCCACCTTCGGTGACGCAGTGCTGACTCTGCCGCTCGACGTCACCGACAAAGCAGCAGTAAGTGCAGCGGTCAAGCAGGCCCACGGGCATTTTGGACAGCTCGATGTTGTTGTCAACAACGCTGGTTACGGCCTGTTCGGTGCCGTCGAAGAACTCAACGAAACCGACCTGCGCGACCAGATCGAGACCAATTTGTTCGGCGCGCTGTGGGTGACTCAGTCCGTATTGCCGATATTGCGGGAACAGGGACACGGCCACATCATCCAGATCTCGACAGTCGGCGGGGTCACCACCTTCCCCAACCTCGGCGGCTACCACGCGTCGAAATGGGCGTTGGAAGGACTCAGCGAGACCTTGGCCAAAGAGGTCGCGGGCTTTGGAATCAAGGTCACCATGGTTGAGCCCGGCCTGTTCTCCACAGATTGGGCTGGCTCGTCAGCTGTTCATGCCGACCCCTTGCCTGCCTATGCCGACCTTCGGGCGGCCATCGCCGGGTCGTCTAAGAATGCCGTCCCAGGTGATCCGGCTGCCGTCGGCAACGCCCTACTCAAGATCGTCGACGCCGAGTATCCGCCACTGCGCGTGTTCTTCGGTTCAGCACCGCTGCAACTGATCCAGGCCGTTTACAGCCAGCGACTGGAGACTTGGATCGAGTGGGCGTCGGTGTCCGACGAAGCTCAGGGCTAACTCCGAACCGTCCCGTCGCTCGTTCCGCGAAGGAAAGGCCGACGGGCGGACGAAACACGGAGCCGAAGTTGCGTGGCCCAGTTCTTCGACCCGGCATCTGAAAGCTTGTGCACGCCGCCCGCGCCGCCAGCCCCTCTGCTGGGCGCGCAACCGTCCGGTTCTCCTGTCAAGTACCGCGGCAACCACGGCCTCCACATACGAGCTCGCCGCGGCACCTGGCCAGCTCGTGCGAGCCATGATCAACAACTTTGCGAGCGCTGAGTAAGCGCAATGGGCAGATCTATGACCCTTCGAGGAATAACAGCAGGAGCAAACATGTCCGACACACCGAGCGCCTCGGCCGAGCCCGCTGCGTTATACGAGCGCCGGGGCAACACAGCGCTTATCACCTTGAATCGTCCCCGCGCCATGAATGCGGTCAACTCGGCGTTGTCCACTGCGGTCGGCGCGCTGCTCGAGCAGGCCGAAGCAGATGACGCCGTGCGGGTCATCGTGATCACCGGCTCCGGTCGCGCGTTCTGCGCAGGCGCCGATCTCAAGGCGCTTGGCTCCGGCCAATCGCTTGATGCCGACGGCCACCCGGAATGGGGCTTCGCCGGCTATGCGCGGCATTGGGTCAGCAAACCGACCATCGCTGCGGTCAACGGATTCGCCCTCGGCGGCGGTACCGAACTCGTGCTCGCCAGCGACCTCGCGGTCGTCGACGAGAATGCCCAACTCGGTTTGCCCGAGGTCACGCGAGGTCTGTTCGCAGCAGCTGGTGGCGTCATTCGTCTGCAACAACAGATTCCGAAGAAGATCGCCCTTCAGATCGCATTGACCGGCGAGCCGATCAGCGCAGCCCAGAGCAAGGAATTAGGTCTGATCAACGAAGTCGCTCCCGCGGGCACTGCACTGGAGGTAGCTCTCGAGCTCGCCGACAAGATCGCGTCCAACGCTCCACTGTCCGTGCGCGAGTCCAAGGCACTGATTCACAGCACCGCACTCGGGCCTGATTGGGAGCAGGGCGTCTGGGACGCGAACGACGAAGCCATGCAGAGGGTATTCACCAGCGCCGACGCGAAGGAGGGCCCCTTAGCCTTCGCCGAGAAGCGAATACCCGTCTGGCAGGGACGCTGACTCTCCGCGTCAAGTGCATTCGTCGGCACCATCCTCCGGTGCCCTCGACCGAGGCACACCATCCACAGTCACACCCAGCGCCCTGGGCATTCAGGGCAACTACTCCTGTGGCACCTACGAACATAGGGAATTCATCATGACGAACGCCGTCATCGTCGATGCGGTCCGCCTCGCATCGGGCAAGGGCAAGCCGGGTGGCGCACTCTCCGGCACCCATCCCGTCGAGCTGCTCGCGCATGTATTGCGCGCACTCGTCTCCCGCAACGATCTCGACCCTGCGCAGGTGGACGACGTGATCGGCGGCTGTGTCTCCCAGGTCGGAGAACAGGCGCTCAATGTCTCGCGTACGGCGTTGCTGTCGGCTGGCTTCCCGGACTCCGTGCCAGCCACGACGATCGACCGCCAGTGCGGATCGAGCCAGCAGGCCGCGCATTTCGGTGCGCAAGGCGTCATCGCCGGTGCCTACGACATCGTGATCGCCTGTGGAGTCGAGTCGATGAGCCGCATCCCCATGGGAGTTGCCGGCCTCGACAAGGACACCAACGGCCCCGGTATCCGGGCGCGCTATCCAGAGGGACTGGTAGGCCAGGGCATCTCTGCGGAACTCATCGCCGCGAAGTGGAAGCTCGACCGGGAGACCCTCGACGCGTACTCCGCACAGTCGCACCAACGTGCCACCGCCGCAGCCACTTCCGGCGCGTTCGACAAAGAGATCCTTCCGATCGACGTCACCAATGCTGCTGGCGAGACGGTTTCGCACACGGTCGACGAGACCGTCCGCGCCGCCACCACGCCAGGGGGGCTCGCAGGATTGAAATCGTCGTTCTACACCGATGACTACGCCGCCCGATTCCCTCAGGCAGGGTGGCACATCACTCCAGGCAACTCGTCGCCGCTGACCGACGGCGCCTCCGGCGTGCTGATCATGAGTGAGGAATCAGCGAACAAGCTGGGCTTGACCCCGCGCGCCCGATTTCACTCTTTCGCGGTCGCCGGCGACGACCCGCTGTTCATGCTGACCGCGCCGATTCCGGCGACGCGCAAGGTACTCGCGAAGGCAAGCCTGACCATCGACGCCCTCGACGTCTACGAGGTCAACGAGGCCTTCGCTCCGGTCCCGCTGGCGTGGGCACAGGAGTTCAACGCCGACCCCGCGAAACTGAATCCAATGGGGGGTGCGATCGCGTTGGGACACGCGCTCGGCTCATCCGGAACTCGCCTGCTCACCACCCTCGTCCACCAGCTCGAGGCGACCGGCGGCCGTTACGGCCTGCAGACCATGTGCGAGGGAGCGGGAATGGCCAACGCCACCATCATCGAGCGTCTCTGATACACAGCATCATTCAAGGGAGTACACCATGATCATCAACGACAGTGTTGCGGTCGTCACCGGCGGCGCATCTGGCCTCGGCCTGGCAACTGCCAAAATCCTGCTCGGCGAGGGCGCTCAGATCGTCATCATCGACTTGCCATCGTCGAGCGGTGAGGCTGTTGCCAAAGAGCTCGGCGAGCGGGTGCACTTCGTCGGCGCCGACGTCACCGACGAGGACGCGGTTACTGCCGCGCTCGACGTCGCGGAATCCCTCGGCCCGCTGCGTATCGCAGTCAATTGCGCCGGGATCGGACCTGCGGTCAAGACAGTGAGCAAGAAGGGCGCGTTTCCGCTCGACACCTTCAAGAAGGTCATCGATGTGAACCTGGTCGGTACCTTCAACGTGCTCCGTCTCGCGGCTCAGCGCATCGCCGAGACCGAACCGATCGATGGCGAGCGCGGGGTCATTATCAACACCGCCTCCGTCGCCGCGTTCGACGGCCAGATCGGCCAGGCCGCGTACTCTGCCTCGAAGGGCGGCGTCGTCGGCATGACTCTGCCGATCGCGCGCGACCTGGCGTCGCTGTTGATCCGAGTTGTCACCATCGCGCCGGGCCTGTTCAAGACACCGTTGCTCGCCTCACTGCCCGAGGAGGCACAGGCGTCTCTGGGCACTCAGGTCCCGCACCCGTCGCGGCTGGGTGACCCCGCGGAATACGGTGCGCTCGCGTCCCACATCATCTCGAATCCGATGCTCAACGGCGAGGTCATTCGGCTCGACGGAGCGATCCGCATGGCTCCCCGCTGACTCGAGACGTGATCGAGGATGGGGCTGATGCCTCCAGCGGCCGCCGCAATGTCACTGGACTTGGAGCCGAAGTAGCTCGACCCCATCCTCGGGAACCACTGAATGCTTTCTACGCGAACAGCTTCCATGGCACTACCGTCCTCGGCCTGTCGGGGCGGGTCGGAAACCGTGGTCGTGCCCCGCGCTCAACTACTGCCCTGGAAAGCGCTGCGCACGGTGCCATACGACAGTTCTTGTCGAGCACCGTCACCCGAACGGAATCCGAAGAAATAGAACAAGAACGACCTGGCCTCTATGAAGACAGCCATCCCCTTGATCAGTGTGGTGCAAGGCCACCGCTGTTGGTCTAGCGGCAGGACTCCGCGGACAACCGATTTGGGCGTTCAACGATGTCCCGTCGCGAAACGTAAGCAATCCGGCGGCGGTTCATTCCCGCCGATGCCAGGACCCTATGCGCGAACAGCCACCGCAGCCGAAGCGCCGATTGACCGCCGGGAACCCGGTCGATAGTCTAGGCAAACTATCATTCGTTAGTTTTGGAGGCACCTTCGGATGCTGGAACTAGCTGACCAGCTTCTGGACTGGCACGACAGCGGACAACGGTTCGCCGTGGCGACAGTGATCGCGACTTTCTCGAGTGCTCCGCGGTCGCCCGGCGCGGCTATGGCTGTGAGCGAAGCCGGGCAAGTCCTCGGCAGTATCTCCGGCGGCTGCCTGGAAGCGGCCGTCGTCGCGCTGGCCGAGACTGCGCTGGCGACCGGACAGCCCGTGCGCGAGCACTTCGGAGTGGCAGACGAGGACGGATTCGCCATCGGCCTTACTTGTGGCGGCACAGTCGATGTGTTCGTCGCGCCGGTCACGCCGTCGATGGTGCAGACCTTGCGATATGCGCAGACCTCGGCAATGGAGAGCCTTCCGACAGTTGTCGCCACATTCGTCGACGGCCCCGACGCAGGTAGGCATTTCGGTCTCCACGAGGGTTCGTTGGTCGGTGCAACGAAACACCACATTCATGAACGCGCGATAGTGGCAACACTGAACCGTGCACTCGAATCAGGAGGCCGAGGTCTGGTTCAGGTCAGCCAGCTGGACGCCGCACCCGCGATGCTGTTCGTGCAAGCACTTCGCCCGCGGCCCCGCATGATCATCTTCGGTGCCGTGGATTTCGCCAGAGCTCTGTCGCACTTGGCGAAGTTGCTCGGCTTCGATGTCACGATCTGCGATGCCCGAGCGGTGTTCGCCACAACGGAACGATTCCCCGACGCGGATCGCGTGGTCGTCGATTGGCCACATCGGTTCCTGTCGTCGGTGGCAGCCGATCTAGACGAGCGAACGGTCGTGTGCGTCATGACGCACAATCCGCGCTTCGACACCCCGTTGCTGCAACTCGCGCTCACACTGCCGATCGCCTACGTAGGTGCCATGGGTTCACGGCAGGTCAGCGCAGATCGTGTTGAGCGGCTACGTGCCCTGGGCGTCAGCGAATCGCAACTGACACGGTTGCGCGCCCCGATCGGACTGGACATCGGAGGCACTACGCCGATGGAGGCCGCTGTATCGGTAGTCGCCGAGATTATCGCAACACGTGAGAGGCGGTCGGCGCAGCCACTGATGTCCAGCCATGGTCCGATTCATTCAGCGCCCCACGGGGCCATGCACCCAGCCTCGCTGCAGATATCCCCATGAACACTGAAACGATCAGATGGTCACCAACCATATCGACGGTCGTTCTGCCGATGTCTCCCTGTAACTCGTGCCGATGTTCGCGACGTCGCCCTGACGCTCGCGGTCCAGGGTCATCTGGGGACGAGCCGCAAAGAAGGCGCGGCGTGTTTGGGTCTTGTCGATTTCGGAGTCGCGTTCGGTGATGCCTATTAGCTCTCTTCAGTAGGTCCGACGGCTCGCGTAGGGCGGCGCGCCGCCGCTGGGCCGAGAGGTCGAGCGAACGCGCGCTCATGCCTGCGTATTCAGGTGGTCATCGCAACACTTCGAGGCCGGCCCTGGTTCCGATGCGCCCGCTGACCCTGATCCGCGCAGGGTGACCATCATTGCCGAAGCTGCAGCACTTGTGTCTCTGGCAGGCGGGCACCGCTAGAATCAGTCGGTTGTCCGACTTCTGTGGGCACGTCGAGTGCGGTGTTGGATCGCGTGGGACGCGATCCGATGGGCGAGGAGGGTTCATGGCCTATGTGAAGGCGGCCGAGCGCGAAGGTCAGATCGTGGCTGCGGCGATCCGGGTGTTGAGCGCTGTCGGGGTAGCGGCGACGACGCTGCGGGCGGTGGCGACCGAGGCCGGCATTCCGTTGGGCACGTTGCACTATGTGTTTCCGACCAGGGACAAGATGCTGCGCGCGGTCATCGCTGCGGTGATCGGCGAGATTGTGGACACGGTCCAGGTTGGGCTGGAACTCGATCGCGGTGTGGCGCATGCGATACGCCGCGGTGTCATCACCTTCTGGGACAAACTTGTTCAGGATGAGACCGGTTTGCAGGTCATGCAGTACGAGCTGGCCATGTACTCCGCGCGCAGCGACGGTGGCCTGGTCCGGCTGCAATACGACCGCTACACGACACTGGTCGCCGAATTCTGCGAGCAGGCCGCCGACGCCGCGGGCGAGCGTTGCGCGGTCGACTTCGCCACTCTTGGGCGGCTCGCGCTAGCAGTGCTCGATGGCTTGATCGTGCAATACATCGCCTGTCCCGACCCCGCGCGAGCACGTCGGGACCTGGACCGGGCCGTGGACATGCTCGTCGCCTTCGCCGATCCGCAACCGGTCACCGGCCGTTTGGCCCGACAGATCGGCTGAACGTGCACATCTAGCTCTCCCGGTTCCCGGCCGTTGCGCGCGGGAACGGGCTGTGCTTTACTCAAAATGTCGTACGGTTGACCGACTTACATTTGGGCAGGGCGGCCGTCGTCCGTCCGGGAAGGCAGACACGATGAGCCAAGACCCCACACGTACTGAGCCCTCGGACTCGGCCGGGTTCACGACGGTGGCTGTGGTCGGGGCGGGGTTGGCGGGGTTGACCGCGGCCCGCGCACTCCATCGCGCAGGTGTCGATGTGCGGGTGCTCGAGTCGGCCGAGCGGTTGGGCGGGCGGGCGATGAGCGAGACCACCTCGCTGGGCTCACGCGTGGATTTGGGCGGACAGTGGATCGGCCACGATCACCACCGCATCGCAGCCCTGGCCACCGAGCTCGGCGCCACGCGGTTCCGGATGCACACAGGCACGCTGCCGACCATCCTCAGCGGCGGTCGGCGGGTGCCAGCGGCCGCACCCTCGACACTGCTGCCCGTGGTGTTGCTCCTTGGCCTCGAAGCGTTGTCCCACATCCATCCGCCCCGGCGGTGGAACACCACGACCGTCGCCGACTGGTTGGCCAAGGTACCCGGGCGCACATCACGACAACTGCTCGAGTTGGCGGCCCTGATCTCCTCGACCGCCGACCTCGACCGGTTGTCGGTCAACACGGTGATGACGATGATCCGCCGGCAGGGCGGACTACGGAAAATGCTCTCGACCACCGGCGGGGCCCAAGAAGGCCTGCTCGTCGAAGGTGTCGGCGCCCTCATCGACGGACTCGCCGACGAGCTCGGCTCCCGCGTTCATCGCGGGTACCGCGTCACCTCGATCGTCAACGACGACCATGGCGTCACTCTCACCACCACCGCAGGTACGGTCCACGCCACCAAAGTCGTAGTGACCGTTCCACCGCCGCTGCTGGACCGCATCAGCTTCCATCCGTCTCTGCCCCCTGCTCGCATCACCGCTGCCGCCCGCACCTACATGGGCTCGGTCTACAAGGCGATCGCAGTATTCGACCGGCCGTTTTGGCGAGAACTCAACACCAGCGCCGAGATCCTGGTCCTCGGCACCCCCGGGATCGCCGCGTTCGACACCACCCCGCCCGGCGGTCCCGGCCACCTGTGCATGCTGGTAGCCGGCCCGCAAGCACGCGCACTCGACCAGTTCGACGCCGCAGCCCGGCGCGAGGCCGTACTTGGCCCCCTGGTTCCTCGGATCGGCACCGAGGTCCTGAAACCTGTGAGCTGGCACGAGAAATCGTGGCACCTCGACGACAACGTCGGCGGCGGCTACGTCGCACTACCCGAACCGGGCGCCACCGCCGCACGCTGGCCCCTTCCGTTCACGCCGATAGGCGAAATCCACTGGGCAGGAACAGAAACCGCAGGCGATCACCCGGGTTACCTCGACGGCGCCATCGAATCCGGCACCCGAGCAGCCCACGAGGTGCTGGACGCGCTGTCACAGCTCGACCAGGTCAAGCCGCGACCGCGAGACTGAGTCAGCAGGCAGATGCTGAGCCATCAGCCCCGAATCCGCACGTCAGCACTGAACACGACTTCGAACATGCACACGTCTTCGGACGCTCAGCCTGGACAACCACGTCGTGGCCAAAAGCGTGTTGGTGAGCGAGATCGTGCTGACGGCAGAAGCTTACGGCCGCACAGCCAAGCTACGTGCAGCGAACGACGGCAGCGACTGCGCGCGGCGCGTGGGGGAGCGTGAGGGTAGTTCCGCCAGCCGCTGATGCGACCGGCGGTAGCAGGTCCGCGTCAGGAGTAAGGATTGGCGAAGCCGGTGTATCTGGTCTCGAGATACTCCTCGATCCCCTCTCGGCCGCCTTCACGTCCCAATCCCGACTGCTTCACGCCGCCGAACGGTGCCGCCGGATTCGATACCGCACCGACATTCATTCCGAGCATCCCTGTTTCCAGCCGTTCCATCAGACGCATGCTCCGGGCCGAGTCGCGTGTATAGGCGTAGGCGACCAGACCGTAGTCGGTGTGATTCGCCAAGGCCACCGCTTCGTCCTCATCCGAGAATGTCAGCACAGGCGCGACCGGTCCGAAGATTTCCTCACGACACACCCGAGCGTCTGGATCGACCCCTGTCAGAACAGTTGGGGCATAGAAGTAGCCGGCCCGGTCGAGCGCGAACCCACCAGTGCGGACTTCTGCACCACTACGTCGCGCGTGCTCGACCAGGTCGTGAATCTTCTCTCGCGACGCTTCATCGATCAGCGGGCCGACTTGCGAACCCGGCTCGATCCCAGGCCCGATGGTGAGTTCGGCCATGCGGGAAGAGAGCTGTTCTACAAACGACGCAACGACGGACTCGTGCACGAGAAAGCGGTTGGCGGCAGTGCACGCTTCGCCCATATTGCGCAGCTTGGCCAGTAGCGCGCCCTCGACCGCCGCGTCGATATCGGCGTCATCGAAGACCAGGAAAGGCGCATTGCCGCCCAGTTCCATCGATGTCCGCAACACCGAGGATGCGCTGTCGGCCAGCAGACGTCGGCCTACCTCCGTCGAACCGGTGAACGACAACTTCCGCAGCCGAGGGTCATCGAGCAGCCCCGACACGACTTCCCCCGAGGAAGAGGTAGTGACGACATTGAGCACCCCCGCTGGCAATCCTGCCTTCTCCAACACTTGCGTCAGCAGCAAGGTCGTCAAAGGAGTCAGCGCGGCCGGCTTCAACACCATGGTGCATCCTGCCGCCACCGCGGGGGCGATCTTGCGAGTCGCCATGGCCAGCGGAAAGTTCCATGGTGTGATCAGCAGCGACGGACCCACCGGCCGTTTGTGGACGAGCAGACGGCTCCGTCCGTCGGGAGCCACTGCGTAGCGTCCGTCGATCCGGACCGCTTCCTCGGCGAACCATCGCAGGAATTCCGCACCGTAGGTGACCTCGGCGCGCGCCTCGGCCAGCGGCTTTCCCATCTCCAGAGTGATGAGGGTGGCGAATTCCTCGGTCTTGGCGACGACCATGTCGAAAGCCGTGCGCAAGATGTCCGCGCGGGTTCGCGGCGCGGTGGCGGCCCAGTCGGCTTGTGCCTGGGCCGCCGCATCCAAGGCCGCGAGGCCGTCGGCAACCGATGCGTCGGCAACCGACGCCAATTCCTGCCCGGTAGCCGGATCGTGGACTGGAATTGTTCGACCCCCCTCCGCCGGGCGCCACCGTCCGCCGATGTAGAGCTGCGGCTGCAAGGTCGCCAGGACCGTGTGGGTCGAGTATGTGGATGTCACGAAAGCTCCTCAATTCTGGTCGAACACGATGACCTGGCGGACGGCATTGCCGTTTGCCAGGTCATCCATGGCGGCGTTGATCTGCGACAGCCGTATGCGCGAGGTGATGAGTTCGTCGACCGGAAGCCTGCCCTCACGCCACATCTGGGCGTACTTCGGAATATCTCGCTCCGGAACTGCCGAGCCGAGATAGCTTCCGACAATGCTGCGAGCTCCTCCGACGAGGCTCAGCGGTGAGATCGCGGCTCGCGCCGAGGGAGCGGGCAGTCCGACGGTGACGGTGGTACCGCCGACGGCGGTGGCCGCGCAGGCCGTCTCCAGCGCGCGGGCACTGCCCGCGGCTTCGATCACCACAGACGCGGTGATGCCGAATTCGGCGACTTGCTCAGGCGAGTATGCCGATGCTCCCGCCGCCCGGGCCCGAGCTCGCTTTTCCGCCACCATATCGACGCCGATCACTTCACCGCTGTTCAGTGCCAGCGCGGTCAACAGCGCCGCCATACCGACACCGCCAAGACCGACAACCATCACGCTCTCACCCGGGCCAGGGCGCCCAGCGTTGACCACCGCGCCGCCACCGGTCAGCACCGCGCATCCGAGCACAGCAGCAACATCGGGCGGCACGTCATCGTCCACGACGACAACAGAACGGCGATCCACGACCGCGTAGTTGGCGAACCCGGACACGCCGAGGTGATGGTGGACCAGGCTGTCACCCCGCCGCAACCGCGTCGCGCCGGACAGCAGCGTTCCCGCGTTGTTGGCAGCGCTACCCGCCTGGCACGGCAACCTCCCATCCGTGAAACAGGCGCTACACGACCCGCATCGAGGCAGGAAAGCCATCACCACACGCTGACCGACAAGTACGTCGGTGACCCCAGGTCCGACTTCCTCTACGCGCCCGGCGGCCTCGTGCCCGAGCAACATCGGAACGGGGCGCTCGCGATTTCCGTCCACCACCGACAGATCGGAATGGCAGACCCCGGCCGCTTCGATCCGGACGAGGATTTCACCGGGTCCCGGCAGGTCGAGGTCGAGTTCTGTCACCACGATCGGACGCGAGTCCGCATAGGGACGGACGCGGCCGATCGCCTCCAGCACAGCTCCCTGAATCTTCATCTCTTCTCCGTTGCCTCAGTCGTCGACCGGACCAGCAGGTGTCTGCGGACCTTCCCCGATCCGGTTCGCGGGATATCGGCGACCTCGACGAAATCGACGGGCACCTTGTACTTCGCCAGCTTCTCCAGGCAGTGGCGACGCAGATTCTCGGCGTCGACGCGACGGCCGTCAGCCGGCACGACGAACGCCACCGGCACCTCACCGAGCGCAGGATGCGGCTCGGCGACTACTGCCGCGTCAGCCACCGACGCGGCAGTATTCAGGACGTTCTCGATCTCCGCAGGATAGATGTTCTCGCCACCACGGATGATCAACTCCTTGATCCGTCCGCTGATTGTCAAGAATCCGTGTCGATCTCGTCGGGCCAGGTCACCTGTCCGGTACCAACCGTCGACGAAAGCGGCCGCAGTCGCGTCGGGAAGGTTGTAGTAGCCAAGCGCGACATTGGGCCCCTGCACCCAAATCTCGCCTTCCTCCGATGGCGCCGTGTCTGTGCCGGTGCTCGGGTCGACCAGACGGACGCTCAGTCCAGGCAGTGGTAACCCACACGAGCCGGGCGGTCGAGAACCGATAGGGGAATTCATCGTCACCATGGTGGAGGTTTCGGTGATTCCGTATCCGTCCAACAACGGGACCTGCGAGAACATCTCGAATTCACGGTTCAGGCTTGCCGACATCACTGAACCCGCAGACACACACAGCCTCAGCTGGGGCGCCTCGAGTCGGTCGGCACCGCTTGTATCCAGCAGGTAGCGGAACATGGTCGGTACCTCTGGCAGCACGGTGACAGCATGGTTGCGGAGGAAATCGAGCACTCGACTGGGTGAGAACCGAGCCATGAGGTGGGCCGTGGCGCCGGTCGCGACCACCCCCACAACACTCAGAACCAAGGTGTAGGAGTGAAACAACGGGAGCGCCGACAGCAAGACGTCGCCAGGGCCCAGACCGACGATCGGCTTCCAACACGCACCGACGACCCAGAGGCAACCCCGCTGGGTGAGTTGTACCCCTTTGGGCCGTCCCGTCGTACCGGATGTATACAGCATCCAGCACCAGTCATCGAGTCCCGCGCCATCGTCGGCTTCCGCTTTTGGCGTCGTCGACAGTAGATCGTCGTACCAGATCACACGATCGTCCGACTGCAGGTGTCGGTCGGGACTGCCGACCACCACGACCAAGGACACCAGGTACGGCTCGGTGTCGAGAACCGACAGCACCGATTCGAGGCGAGAGCGGTCGGTCAACACCGCACGGGCTCCCGAGTCGCCGAGAATGTAGCTCAGCTCGGCCGTTGACACGTTCGGGTCGGCGCAAGCTGTGACGATCCGTGCGCGTGGCGCGACCAGATATCCCTCTACGGCCTCCACGCAATTGTCGAGATACATCACCAGACGTTCACCATCGGTGATACCGGCCGCTATCAGGTGTCCGGCCAGACGTGTGGTTCGAGCGTCGAGTTCCCTGTAGGTGACCGCACTGTCGCAGTCCGCGAAGGCGATCGTTTCGCTCCGTTCGCGAGCGTGCTGCGCCAAGAGCGCCGGCACCGGCGCTATGAGATCGATGTCGAGCATTTGTTCCTACTTGCTATCTGGTGATCAATGTCTGCGGGCACCGCCCGATCTACGTCGCGGCCTGTATTAGAAGCTCGCCGCCCGCTTCACGAAGCGGCATCCGCGTAAGGAGGTAGGGGAGTGGGGATCCGCAGGCAAGCTTCTCGGTCGACATGGGCCTGCAATCGGTGCCCGCGGGCGCACAGAGCGAGCCCCTCCGGATCCGATGGATCGCTGACCTCGAATGGGCCGAGATGGTGAGGCGCACTCGATGTTCCGAGCTCAGTCCGGCCCGGGATGTCGCGGTCCGGCGATCGCATGGTCACTGCCCGGATTTCCGGCGAAGTCGACCACCGTGAGCTTTCGTTCCTCGCGGTTCACCGTGGAGCCATGGCATCACCAGCCCTTTCCTGTGCATCGCCGTTGGTTGACACCTGATCAGGCGGAGACGTACCGTCCATACTAACGATTATTAGTTAGGTAAGAGGGTGGAACTACTCAATACGTTCGAAGTTGATCTTCCGATCGAGCAGACATGGCAGGCGATCACCGACGCCGAGCGCGTCATCCCTTGCCTACCCGGCGCTGCTCTCGTGTCGGTGGACGGCGATCAGTTCGAGGGTGCGATCAAGGTCAAGCTCGGGCCCGTCGCCTTGCAGTACGGCGGCCGGGGCGAGTTCCTGAGCAAAGACAACACGACACACTCGGTGGTCATCCGGGGCACCGGCAAGGACACCCGTGGTCAGGGCACGGTCTCGGTGACGATCACCCTGACCCTGACCCCCCACGGCGCCGGCACCCGGGCCCAGGTCGTCACCGAACTCGCATTGTCAGGACGCGCAGCACAATTCGGCCGCGGCGTGATTTCCGATGTGTCCAACAAGCTGCTCGGCCAGTTCGTCCGCAACCTGGAGGCCGCTGTCGCCGACACTGGCGCGAGCGCTTCCGGCGGCACCGGTCAGGCTCCCCGGCCTGCTTCTATCGACGATGTCGAGCCGCTCGACGTAGCAGGCACCTTCGGCGGGGTGGCGACGAAGTACCTCCTGCCGATGGCAGGTGCCGGGCTGGTGCTGGCGATCGCCGCAGTCGGACTGCGACGACAGTCGCGAACCCGGGCACGACCCGTACCGAACACTACGATCGACGGTTCCCTCATCGGGCATGCCATCACCGGCTCTGCACCGCAGAGCCTTTCCATCGTGATCAGCCTCATCCCCTTGGAGCGTTCCTCGTGAAGATCGGTTCCATCCAACTCGTGCCCCTGCTCGACGGCAGCGGCACGGAGGTCGCGCGAGAGGTTCTCGCGCGCAGCGGATATGACGGCGACCCTTGGCAGCCGCATCAGGATCTGCTCGATGACGGCGGCAACCTGGAACTGGCGGTGGGTGGCTACCTGATCCGCACTGGCGATCGGGTCATCCTGATCGACGCCGGAGTGGGCACGATCGACAACGGCAAATACCGCGGCGGTCAGTTCCTGGAGAGCCTGAAGCGCCACGGAGTCGAAACTTCCGACGTCACCGACGTGATCTTCACCCATCTGCATTTCGACCACGTGGGCTGGGCGACGAAGAAAGGCGCCATCGTCTTCGAGAACGCCACCTACCGCGTGCACAAGGCCGACTGGGAGCACTTCGTGGAAAACCCCGAAGCCGAGCCCGGTGCGGTGCGCAAGCTGAGCCCGTTGGCGAATCAGCTCGAACTGTTCGATACCGATTGGACGCCTGCACCAGGAATCGATATTCGACACGCACCCGGCCACACCCCGGGCTCCACCCTCGTGCTCGTGTCCAACGATGGACAACGAGCGGCGCTGGTGGGTGACCTGGCCCACGCTCCCGTGGAGTTCGTCGAATCAGGCTGGCGCTTCGCCTTCGACTTCGATCCGGAACAAGCGACACGCTCGAGAGCTGATTTCGTCGCCGAGTTCACCGACACCGACACAGCCATACTGGCTGCCCATTTCCCCAGCCTGCGCGCCGGTCGCCTGGTGAGCGCATTCGGCGGGACCCAATGGATCTATGACGAGAAAGAGACTGTCTGACAATGGATTTGCAACTGCGTGACAAGACCGTTCTGGTGACCGGAGCGGGCCGGGGGCTGGGCAAGGCCATCGGTCTGGCCTTCGCCGCCGAAGGCGCGAACGTCGCCTTTCACTACAACTCGTCGGCCAAGGGAGCAGAAGAGGCCGCGAAGGAAGCTGCCGAACTGGGTGTTCGAGCGATCGCCGTCGGCTCCGACCTCGGTGATGGTGCCGCGGTCCGGGCAGCCGTCGAGGCGGTCAAAGCCGAGCTGGGCCCGATCGACATTCTGGTCAACAACTCCGCTGTGACACAGAGCAAGCCATTCCTCGACACGACCGAGGAGGACTGGGCCCCGCAGATCGAGATCACCGTTGCCGGTACCCTGCGGGTCTGCCAAGCCGTGGCCCAGCAGATGGTCGACAACAAAGTCGAGGGATCGATCGTCAATCTGATGGGCGACTCCGGACGAGTCGGGGAATCGCGGCTGCTGGTCACCGCCACCACACGCTCCACCACGCTGGGACTGACGAAGTCGCTCGCCAAAGAGCTTGCTCGGTACAAGATCCGCGCCAACGGCGTGTCGATCGCTCTCGTCCAGACCGGCAGCCTGGACGAGCACACAGGGCACGCGGACGACGAGAAGAAGAAGCGCATCCTCTCGGCGTATCCGCTGCGCCGGTTCGGCAGGCCCGAAGATGTCACCCCTGCGATCTTGCTGCTGTCCTCGCCGCAGTCGTCGTGGACCACTGGCCAGGTGTTGTCGGTCAACGGCGGATACGCAATGCCATGAGCGCCGTAACACATCGACGCGCTGCGGCCGGCGCTGTCGGCCGCAGCGTGCCACGCAAGGAGGACGGCCGGCTCATCACGGGGCATGGCCGCTACGTTTCCGATATCGAGCTGCCGCGCATGCGCCACATCGCCTTTCTGCGCAGCTCTCACGGACACGCGCTGATCCGCTCCGTCGACGTGACCGCAGCACGTGAGATGCCCGGAATTCACGCGATTTTCACCGGAGACCAACCAGAATTCTCCGCGATCCGACTCCTGGCCCAGTCTGCATTGCCAACCTATGTCGAGACCGCGCAGCCCGTTCTGGCTTGGCAGAAGGCGCGTTTCGCGGGCGAGCCGATCGCCGCGGTGGTCGCCGACAATCGGTACCTAGCCGAGGATGCTCTCGAACGCATCGACGTCACCTACGAGGAACTGCCCGCGACAATCCTGGCGCACGAGCCGTCTGCCGTGCCGGTACACGAGGAAGCCCCGGACAACATACTGCTGCATCGCACTTTCAACGCAGGCGATGTCGAAGCCGCATTCGACACCGCCGCGGTGGTCGTGGAGCGCGAACTCTCAACCAACCGGCACGCGGGCAACCCGATGGAGTGCCGCGCCGGCGTGGCACTCTGGGACCCGTACGAGGAGAAGGTCACGTTGTGGCTGGGAACCCAGGTCCCCCATCTCGTGCGCAACATGTTGGCCGAACTGCTCGGTTTGGCCGAGGGCAACGTGCGTGTCGTGGCACCCGACGTCGGGGGAGGGTTCGGCACCAAGTCCATTCTCTATCCCGAGGATGTCGCACTCTGCCTCATGGCGCGCGCAATGCGCGGATACCCGGTCAAATGGGTCGAGGACCGCAGCGAACATCTGCAAGCGGCGGCGCACGCTCGAGACCACCACTACCGCATGAAGGCGGGCTTCGACGCCTACGGGCGCCTCCTGGCGCTCGACGCCGAGGTGACGTGCAATATCGGCGCCTACTCGGTGTATCCATGGACCGCCGGGATCGAGCCGCTGATGGCCGGCGGCCTGCTGTCGGGGCCTTACAAGCTCGACAACTACCGCTGCACTGTCCGCGGCGTCGCTACCAACACCGCCTACGCCGGACCGTATCGAGGTGTCGCCCGGCCTGCCACCGTGTACGCGATGGAGACGACGCTCAACGCCGCGGCGGCTGAACTCGGAATCCCTGCTCTCGAAATACGTCGCCGGAACCTCGTGCTCCCCGAGGACATCCCCTACCGGATGCCCAGTCGCCTCGTCGACGACTCCGGCTGGTACGCCGAATGTCTCGACAAGTGCGTGGACGCCATCGATTACGAGGGGTTTCGCGCCGAACAACGACGCCGCCTCGAGAGCGGAGCGAACCCGATCGGTATCGGCTTCGCCTGTTACAACGAACTGACCGGGCTGGGCCGGGCCGCGGCGGCCGGACCGCGTATGCCGTTCCGCACCGGCCACGACGCCTGCACCGTCAGAGTCGAGCCGGACGGCACGGTCACAGTCCTCAGCGGTGTGACGGCTCAAGGACAGGGACTCGAAACAACCATCGCGCAGATTGTCGCCGACGCCGTCGGTGTCGACTACGACGCCGTCAACGTCCGAATCGGCGATACCAACGAGGCTCTGTGGGGTTTCGGTGCGTTCTCCTCTCGGCAAGCCGTCATCGGCGGCGGCGCGGCCGACCGAGCTGGAAGGGCCGTTCGCGACCAGATCCTCGCGCTTGCCGCAGCCGTCTACGACGTCTCCGAAACGCGCATCATCGCTGGGCAGCTCTGGGGGCCCGACGACGACAAACCGCTCGGCAGCCTCGCCGAGCTGGCACGAATCGCCTACCTGGAATCGAACAAGCTTCCCAAGGGTTTCGAACCCGGACTCGAAGCCACCCGGTTCTTCGACCCGATCCGCGGCGCCTTCGCCGCGGGTGCCCAAGCGGGAGTCATCGAAATAGACCGTGCCACAGGCGAACTCACAATCCTCAACTGGGTTTGCGCCGAAGACGCAGGCCGTGCGATCAACCCACGGATCGTCGACGGCCAGATCGCGGGCTCGATAGCTCAAGGCATCGGCGGGGCGCTGTACGAGCACCTCGTGTACGACGACCGCGGCAATTTGTCGACCGGAACGCTGATGGACTACCTCATGCCCAGCAGTCACGAGATCCCGGAACTGACCATCGATCACGTCGCGCGACCCGCCGACAACCCACTCGGTGTGCGTGGCGTCGGCGAGGGCGGGACATTGGGCCCCAACGCGGTGATCGCCGGCGCGATCCACGACGCCCTGGGAGTCGAAATCCTGACACTACCCGTTACCCCTTCCAAGATCTGGGAAGCGCTGCAATGATCGTCACCAGCACAAACGGCGACGTTGCGGTCATCACCATCGATCGGCACGACAAGCGCAACGCTCTCGACCTCGCTCACCTCGCTCACCTCCACACCGCAATCACCACCGCTGTCGAGAACGGCGCCCGCGCACTGGTTCTGACGGGCCAGGGCACCACGTTCAGCGCCGGTGCCGACCTCGACGGCGTCTACACCGGTGGCTTCCGCTCCGCCCTGTATCGAACCCTCCAAGCCCTGACATCCGCGCCGATCCCGGTCATCGCCGCGGTCAACGGGCCCGCGATCGGCGCCGGCACCCAGCTCGCACTTGCTTGCGACCTGCGGATCGCGGCCCCCACCGCTGTCTTCGCCGTCCCCACCGCGCGCAACGGGCTGGCTGTCGATCCCTGGACAATCCGTCGATTGGCACTGCTGGCCGGCGGAGGTACCGCACGAGCGATCCTGCTGGCATGCGACACGATCGGGGCCGATCAGGCACTGTCGCGCGGTCTGGCAGATCGGATCGGTACGCGCGAAGAGGCGATCGAGCTCGCAGGCCGGATCGCCGGCTTCGCGCCGCTTTCGCTGGCGTATTGCAAACGAGCACTCGAACAATTGCTCGAGGACGAACCCGCTCCCGACGAACTCGTCCAGGACTTCGACAGGTGCTGGGCAAGCGAAGATTTCGCCGAGGCACGACGCGCTCGTGCAGAACGCCGAGACCCCAGATTCGTTGGGAGGTGAGCAGTTTGAAACCATCGTCCTTCGACTACTGTCGGCCGGACACAGTGCAAGAAGCTGTAACAGCACTGGTCCAAGCCGACGGTGACGGAAAGATCATCGCCGGCGGCCAGAGCTTGGTTCCGGTACTGGCAATGCGGCTGGGCGCACCACCGATTTTGATTGATATCAATCGCATTCCCAGTATGTCCGGCATCGACCGTGACGGCGCCGACCGTGTGCGGATCGGAGCCCTCGTACGCCACCGTGAGTTGCAGGACCAACCACTGGTGCCCTTGCTCGCCGAGGCCGCCTCGTGGATCGGCCACACGGCGATCCGCACCCGCGGCACCGCGGGCGGCAGCATCGCCCATGCCGATCCCGCCGCCGAATTACCAGTGGTCGTAGCAGCACTGGATGCCCAAATCGAGGTCGACGGACCGGACGGACCACGATCGGTATCCGCATCAGACTTCTTCGTCGGCCCGCTCGAAACGTCGCTGCGCGACACCGAAATCGTCACGGCAATCGAACTCCCGATTCCCGACCGATGGGGATTCGCCGAATTGTCCCGCCGTCACGGCGATTTCGGACTGGTGACCGTGGTCGCCGCGCAGGTCGGCGATCACTACCAACTGGCCATCGGCGGTGTCGGGCCAGTTCCGATCCGACCGCGGGAGTCCGAACAGATCCTGGCCGATGGTCCACTCACCACCGCCCGCGTCCGGGAAGCAGCCAAGGCCGCCGCTGCAATTGTGACCGCGGGCAGCGACATCCACGCCTCGGGGGCCTACCGGGTCGCTATGACCGAGGAGTTCACCCGCCGCGCACTTCTCCAGCTAGTCGGCGAAGAGACGAACGGAGTCTGCTGATGTGGATCGAATTCTCGGTCAACGGCCGAAGAGAACGTATCGACGTGGAGCCACGGCGCACGCTCGCCGATGCGCTTCGCGAAGATCTCGGCCTGACCGGGACTCATCTGGGATGCGAACACGGAGTATGCGGGGCGTGCACCGTCTTGGTCGACGGTGGCGCAGTGCGCGCCTGCCTCATGTTCGCCGTACAAGCCGACCGCTCGTCGATCACCACCGTGGAAGGTCTGGCCGCTGACGACGGAACTCTGCACCCGCTGCAGCGAGCGTTCTGCGAGCACCACGGATTGCAGTGCGGGTTCTGTACCCCGGGCATGCTGATGACTGCTCTGGATCTACTGCACCGCAACCCCAGTCCGGACCGACCTCTCATCCGAGAAGAGCTCTCCGGCAATATCTGCCGCTGCACCGGCTACGTCGGCATCGTCGACGCCGTGGAATCGGCAGCGCACGAACTCAATTCACTGTCGAACGAAGGCACGAACATATGAAATACGACGACGTCGCCATCCCCGGGGGACTGCTGTGGTCCTCGCCCTTCGTGCGCTGGCAAGGCGCGGTATCGGATGTCTCGAGCGTAGATCTCGCTACCGCTGTCACCACTCGAGCCCTCGCAGAGCGCCAGGTCGATCCCAGCATCATCGACGAGGTCGTGCTCGGTATCACGATTCCCCAGCCCGGCTTCTTCTTCGGGCCCCCGACCATCGCCGCCAGAATCGGTCTACCCGCGGTGACGGGGCCCATGGTCAGTCAGGCCTGTGCCACCACCGTCGCAGCCCTGCACGCCGCAGCCGCATCGGTAGCCGCCGGTAGCGGAACCGAGCTGGTGATCACCACCGATCGCACCAGCAACGGACCGACTGTCATCTACCCGCAATCGTCGGCGCCCGGGGGAGCTCCGCGTTCAGAAGATTTCGTCCAGTCGAACTTCGCCCGCGATCCATGGGCCGGTACCTCCATGCTCGCCGCTGCCGAGACCGTAGCGCGCGAACGTCAGATCAGCCGAGAAGAAATCGACGACATCGCGGCACTGCGCTACGAGCAGTATCTGGGCGCGCTGGCCGACGAGCGGGCATTCCAGCGGAACTACATGGTTCCCATCGAAGCGACCGTCGGCCGCAGGGCCGTCACGGTGGCCGAGGACGCCGGCATCCGACCGGTAGATCGGGCTGCCATCTCGGCGCTACCGTCCGCGGTCGCCGACGGTGTGCACACCGGGGCGTCACAGACCCATCCCGCCGACGGTGCCGCAGGTGCGCTCGTCACCACCACAGCGCGGGCCCGCGAGCTCTCCGACGGCCCGGTCGCGGAGATTCTCTCGACGGGCTTCGCGCGGGTTGCCCCCACCCACATGCCCGAGGCGCCCGTGCCTGCCGCGCTCCGCGCCCTCGATGCCGCCGGACTCACCATTCGTCAGGTAGACGCGATCACCACGCACAACCCCTTTGCTGTCAACGACATCGTCTTCGCTCGCGAAACCGGGATCGATGCGGCCAAGATGAACTCCTTCGGCTGCAGCCTGATCTGGGGACATCCGCAAGCCCCGACCGGGATGCGCGCCATCGCCGAACTCGTCACCGAACTCACCCAGCGCGGAGGCGGCATCGGCTTGTTCACCGGCTGCGCTGCTGGCGATACCGCGGGCGCTGTCGTCGTCCGGGTCGGGGGTTGAGCCTCAGGTGAACGGCGCACTGATAACGGGTACGGGGCGCAGTGCCCGGTAGCCGCTATTCATTCACCGGCTCAGCTGAAACGGCCGCGAGGATCGGCTGTGACGCGAGCAACTCGAAGCAAGGAGGCACCCCGTGAGCATCGAGCGGAAAGAGACCGTCTACGTGGACGGATCCTTCGAACCGGCCAAGTCCGACACGCGGTCGGAGGTAATCGACCCCAGCACTGGATCCGTCATCGCCGAAGTGCCGGCCGTCGGCGTCGCGGATGTAGACCGAGCGGTCGCCTCCGCCCGTGCGGCCTTCGACCAGGGCCCGTGGCCAAGGCTCTCTGGCACAGAGCGCGCCGAGGTCCTGAATCGCTTCGCCGACTCACTCAACGCGCGCACTGCGGAATTGGCCGCGACCGTGACGAGAGAGGCCGGCTTCCCGGCAATGTTCGCAGAGCCAGTGCACGTGGCCAATGCGATCGAGTTCGTGCGCTACTACGCCTCGCTGGCTCGCGCGGAGCCGTTCGAACAAACCCGAACCAGCGCGCTTGCGCGGGCCGAGGTGCGGGTGAGGCGGTGTCCGGTCGGAGTGGTCGCCGCACTGGTGCCCTGGAACATTCCCCTGCTGGGCGCGCTGTCGAAGCTGGCCCCCGCCTTGGCGGCTGGCTGCACCGTCGTCTACAAACCATCCCCCGAGACCCCACTCATCGCATACATGGTGGCGGAAGCTGCGCACGAGGCCGGATTCCCGCCGGGCGTGGTGAACATGGTGACCGCGAATCTAGAGGGCAGCGAGCGCCTGGTCTCGCACCCGGACGTGGACATGGTCGGGTTCACCGGCAGTACCGCTGTCGGCCGCCGCATCGCACAAGCGTGTTCTGCCGACTTTCGCAGGCATGCATTGGAATTGGGCGGCAACGCGGCGGCCATCATTCTGGCCGACGCGCCGGCCGAGCTGATCGCAGCGGGTCTGGGTGCGACCGGTCTGGCACTCAACAACGGCGAGGCCTGCATCGCCCAACGTCGGGTGCTGGCTCCGCGCGAACGCTACGACGAGATTGTCGCCATCCTTGCCGCCACCGCTGAGGGTCTTCCAGTCGGCGACCCAGGCGACCCGACAACCGTGGTCGGACCGATGATCACCGCTGAGCATCGAGATCGTGTCCTAGGCCACATCGAGGCCGCGCGCGCAGCAGGCGCGTTGGTGGCGGCCGGGGGAAGAAGTGTCGGCGACACTGGCTATTTCGTAGCGCCTACCGTGCTAGCCAACGTCACCAATGACATGGCCGCTGCCCGGGAAGAAATCTTCGGCCCAGTGGTGTGCGTCATAGCCTACGACACCGTCGAGGAGGCCATCGCCATAGCCCGAGATACCGAGTACGGACTCTCCAGTTCGGTGTGGACCACCGACATCACAGCCGCCGAGACGATCGGCCGGAGGCTCCGCGTCGGATCTGTCTATATCAACGCCACCCTAGCCCTGGATCCCGGAATTCCCTTCGGCGGATTCGGACATTCGGGCCTGGGGCGGGAGCTTGGTCCCGAGGGGCTGGACGCCTACTGCGAGATCCAGTCGCTGTTCGTCCCCAGCGGATCATGACCTGCTGAACCGAAAGAACCGTACAACGCTCGAGCATCTGTCGTGGCCGCGCGGGAATGCGGTCGGCAGGTGGTGCTACAGCACGTACAGCGAGACCGAACAGGTCCGGCCTCGCTCGCGCGAAAGGGTCTCGTTCGGACGACCGGCGACGAGTTCGAATACGGCGGTCGGCCTCACCCCGCCGATCAGCTCGCCGATTTGATGGCCGCAGAAGGGCCGTGCGGCCCTTCTGCGGCCTTGACGCCGGGTCCGAAGCTTCTAGCTACCGCGCGTGCTTGCGGTTCCAGTCCATCACGTACCAGGCGTAGGCGATGTTGCCGAGTCCTGCGGTGAACATCAACAGCCAGAAGTGGACCCAGAAGGATTGCCGTTTGCGGCGGCCGTAGCCGTAGCCGCGCGCCGAGGCAACGGCAGTGGCGTTGGCGACATTGTTGATCACAAACGTCGGCCCCGGCTGCTGCGGATATCCCTGCGGATACATCCCGCCGGGCATCGGCATCGGCTGCGTGAACGGCTGGGTGTGAGGCTGGGCGTATTGCTGGGGCATGGCCGACGAATGCCCCATTCCAGCCTGCGGCACCATTCCCGGTGCCGTGGGGTATCCCTGTCCTGGTTGCATTTCGGGACCTTGGCCCAGGTTAGGCGATGCCATCGCTGGCTCCCCCTATATCTCGTGTGAATGTCGGGATCTCACAGTAGACCAGGGTTGCTGCCCGGCGTCTACGATTGCCGACCCAACCGGACGGTAACACGGTGTTGCTCGGACAGCTCGGCGACGGTCTGGCACGATTTGTGGCGATACAGGGAGGAAAGATGATGCGCCACAACGTGCTTGCGTTCTGCTTGGTCGCCGGTTCGGTGCTGCTGGCCAGCTGCTCGTCCGAACCCGAGACGTTCACGATGTCAGGAACCGTTGAGGACCGCACTGTCGATGTACGCAACGAGATCTCGCCAGGGGAAGCCAAGCGAGACCGGCTGTCGTGCAGAGGTACGAATTCTTCGCCGATCTACGACGGCGGTCCGATCGAGGTCATCGATGGCGCGGGTGTCACTGTGGCGGCGGGAAAGATCGTGGGCGGCAATTGGGCACCAGATAGACAGGGCTGCCTATTCACGTGGGAGGTGCGTAGGGTTCCGGCGGGCCTGAAGATCTACAAGGTAGTTCTGCCGCAGAAGTCGCCGACGCGGGCCTACACCGAGGAGGAAGCCTCGAAGCCGATCGACTTTCAGTGGGGCTGAGCCCTGGTCGCCGGTGCAAAGTCAATCGAGTGATTGCGAAAGCCCCCTGCAGCGTGTCCGCAGGGGGCTGTGGTTGGCACGTTGGAGACGGGCTAAGGTCGAGTGCTAGTACTCCAGCATCACTTCGTGATGTTATGCCTTTCTTCGCTGGTAGTCGGCTTGTTTTGCCCGATGCTGGTGTCGTCGGCGCCAGGCGGACCAGCGGAGCAGCCGGGTGGGGTCCGGGAGTGGGGTGGTCAGGTGTGCCAGGAGACGTCTGATCTCGCCGAGTGTGAGTGGAATGCGTTCGCTGCCAATACTTTTGGGGAGACAGCGGCTGTCACGGCGAGGTAGGTGTGGGCGAGCATCGCCAGGGTGATGTGGCGGTACCAGGCGTCGTAGCGGCGGACTTGGTATTGGTCGAGCCCGACTTCGGTTTCGCGGTCTGGAAACAGTCCTCGACGGCCCAACGGGCGCCCGCGACCCGGATGAGGTCCTCGTCGCTGGTGCCGACGGGTGCACCGCACAGGTAGTAGGCCGTTTCGAGCTCGCCTTTGCTGTTGGGGGCAAGTGAACGCCGAGCCAGCAGCCAACGTCCCCAGCCCGGCCCGGCTTCGCTCGCGGTCGGCACCGTCGCCACGGCCCAGTCGAAGACCCGTGGGCCTTTCGCGCCATCTCCGCAGCTACGACGCTTCCACGCCCGCGGTGGAGCGTCGGCGACGATCTGGCCCGCACGGCGACGGCCGGCAAGCGACAACACCACCGGCGCACTGCTGGGGACAGCGACCACGTACCCGATCCGGCGACGCTCGAGCCACCTGCGGAACTTCGAATCACCCCCGTAGGCTTCGTCGGCGGTCACCCACCGTGCAGGCACGCCCGCGTCCAGGGCGCGGGCCAGCATTCGTTGAGCCAGAACCTGTTTGTCGCGAACTCGACTTCCTCGGGCACTCCGGCACCGCGGCATCGATCCCGATCACCGGTCCACGACTTGGGCAGATACAGCTCTCGATCGATCAGCGTTCGCCCCTTCACTGTCGTGTACGCGCAGAACACACCGAGCTGACAGTTCTCGACCCTGCCCGCGGTGCCGGAGTACTGTCGTTGCACTCCAGCCGATTTCGCCCCCTTCTTCAGAAACCCGGTCTCATCGACAACCAGCACGCCATCCGGATCACCCAGATGCTCGACCGCATACGCGCGCGCGTCATCACGCACCCCGTCGACATCCCACGCCGCCGCGTTCAGCAGCCGCTGCATCCCGACCGGGGTCAGCTCACTCGCCGCTTCGGCCAGCGTCCACCCATTCTTGCCCGCCAACGGCGCCAACAAACCCCGCACATAAGCACGCGCCCGCCGCCGCGGCTCCGCCCGTAGAAACCGCCCCGCCACCCGCCCGAACAACTCCTCCAAACCCGTCGACCACGCCACCAGATCCTCATCAACCACCACGAAACCACATGCTACCCAACAACATCACGAAGTGATGCTGGAGTACTAGCGCTTCCGCCGATCTTTCGCAGCATCGCCGGTACAACCACCATGGTCATAGCGCCTTACCACTGTGTTTCGCGTTGGGTTCGCAGGGTAAACTCGAGCGCCTTCTCCCCGACTCGCAGTCGGCTCCCAAAAGACGATACGTCGCGGTCCGGAAACGACGAATATGGTTCTGTCCGAGACGATTCCGACGCTTTGTCTCGACAGAGCCGATCCGCGGCGTGGCCCATTTCAAACGCCGGAGGCGGGCGGCTCGTGGTTGCCTCGCAATGCCCCGACCGTCAGATTGAACAGAGTGGCAGCGATTGATTCACGTTGCGGGCGCAAATCGTTGCGCAAATACTCGTGGCACACCGCCCGGTAGCTGGCGGTGATCACCAGCAGCAGCGCATCGAGTTCGGCAGGAGAAAAGTCCAGGTCCGGATTCGAATTGACGTAAGCGCGGAGCAGATCACAGCATCTTTGCTCGATACCCATGAAGTAACGATCCACAGCCAGCTGGGGAGCTTCGCGGATCAGTGATGAGGCGATGTCGCGGTATTCGTCGAGCGCTTCGAGCAATCGCAGCTGCAACCCGGGGTCGGGAGCAAATCGGCCCTGGCAGAACAGTTCGTCGAGGTGCTCATCGATGACGAGCCTCGTTCGGGCGGCAGCACGTTCGACCAGTACACGGATGATCGCATCCTTGTCCGGAAAATACTGATATAGCGAGCTCTTCGATACACCAGCCGCCTTTGCAATGGCGCCGGTACTGCACTGTCCGTACCCGTGGTCGCGCAAAACCTGACTTGTGGCGGACACGATAGCCTCAAATCTGTCTCGCGAACGCTGCTGCACCGGGGATCTGCGCTGTTTAACACGCATATTTAACTCGGTCCGCATGAGACATCCTAACCTGACTTGTATGCGTCCAGCCGACAGGTGTGAACTGGGTTACGCGACAGCGCTCACTCGACAAAGCCGTGGAGGCAGGGCACATGATCATCGATGACTCACGTTCTCAACAGCACGCCGCATCCAGTGCTGGGACACTGGAAACCAGCACCGAATTCGTCGTTCCGCGCCGATTCGGCATCGCGCAGGAAGACGCCAACCCAAGCCTTGGCAGGTTGTCGCGTCTGGTGCGCGGCGACGTAGCACCGTCTGAATCGGAAAAGCGGCATTTGGCGCGGGCCGTGGCTACAGAGGACAAAATCGGCGGTGAACTCGCGCGTGCAATCCTGGTGGACAAGACCGTCACAATGCTCGAATTCAGGCAAGCCCTGGCACAAGGTATCGACACCCTCGATGATCCCGCCGAACCACTGGTGAAGTTTTTCGCCGCAGTCGAAACCCGTCCCGTGTGGGTCGACGATCGACGACTGGCGCGTGGTGCCGCAGCCTGCCTGCGTACGGGCAGAACCGGCTTCGAAGTGCTGTCCACCGGATCGCTGATGAGCGGCTATCACAGCTCCGCCGTCACTCGCCAGCTCATCGCCACCGGCCGTTTGGTCGGCGACAACGCCGGCCCGCGGGTGGCCGAAACCGTGCGATGGTGGTACGAGTGCATCCGGCCCGACGGCATGGATCGCAACAAGCAGGGCTGGCAGCTGAGCGTGCATGTGCGCCTCATGCACGCGTTCGTGAATCTGTCTCTGCTCAATGACAAGAACCTGAACTGGGACGTCGCCGAGTTCGGCATGCCGGTCAACCAGTTCGACCAAGCCGGCACTTTGGGCTTGTTCTCCACGACATATCTGCTCGGCGTACGTGGGCTGGGGGTGTGGATTTCGGCCGAAGAAGGGCGCGACGTCATGCACCTGTGGCGCTACATCGGCTACCTCATGGGCATCGAGGACCATTGGCTGGTCGACGATGAAAACGCCGGTCGTCGGCTCATGTGCCAGATCCTGATGTTTGCACCGGGTCCTGATCTGGAGAACGCACCAATTCTGGCCCGCTCGCTCGAGCAGACGTGGGGTGAATTCAACTACCCGTGGGCACAGCAGGTTCGGCGGCGGGTTGACCACCACCGAATGCTCAGCATCCAGCGCATGTTCAGCGGCACCCACGGGATGAACGAGCTCGGTCTGCCCAACGAGGCTCCCTGGTACCCGCCACTCGCCCTGGCGGGCAACGGCATCGTTCACGGTCTGGCCAGACTGAGCCCGGCCCTCAACCGGAGACTCACCCGGCATGCGGATCATTGGATCGCGACGTGGCTCGCGCGAAACGAGCCGAAACGCAGATAGTCTCCTCCATCGCCCACGATTCGATGCCTCGGAAGATGGTGTCGTGAGCGATCTGCCCCGACCTCACAGCGTGCGCCGGGACAGCGCTCTGCCAATCGAAAGACATACTCACGGCAACAGGGAGTCACGGTTGCTTCGGTGGAGCAACTTTGACCCCTGCGCCGCGAGCCCGCCAGCATTTCGTGTTTCGACGCCTACCCGAAACCATCTCGCAGCGATCGAAATTACCTCTGGGGCGTATTCACGTCGCTGGGATAGAAGCGTTCCCGCAGGGTCTTCTTGGAAAATTTGCCGGTGCTGGTTTTGGGAATCTCGTCGAGGAAGTGCACCTCATCGGGAAGCCACCACTTCGCAACTCGATCCGCGAGATGGTTGAGGATGTCATCCCCGGTGATGAGCTCATCTGCGTGGAGCACAACACACGCGACCGGACGCTCGGACCACTTCTCATCCGGCTTCGCGATCACTGCCGCCTCCAGCACGGCGGGGTGCGCCATGATGTGGTTCTCCAAGTCGACAGACGAGATCCACTCTCCACCTGATTTGACGAGATCCTTCGAGCGGTCCACCAGTCGGATGTAGCCGTAGCTATCGATACCGGCTATGTCGCCGGTGCGCAGCCAGCCGTCCTCGGTGAATGAGTCGCCTCCTTCGCCGTCGCCGAGATAACCCGAGGCAACCCATGGACCAGATGCCTGCAGCTCTCCCACCGAGGTTCCATCCCAGGGGACTTCGGCGCCTGAGTCTGTGTCGACGAGACGAAGATCGATCAGCGGCAGGACTTGTCCCTGGCTCGCTCGAACCATGGACAAGCTCTCTGTATCGAGGTCGTCATGGTGGCTTCGCAGACTACCGAAGCTGGCCATGGGGCTGGTCTCGGTCATGCCCCAGGCCTGGGTGATCGGCACCCCAGCTTGCACCCGCCAGGCCTCCGAAAGCACGACCGGTACGGCGGCGCCACCACTCACCACGATGCGCAGGCTGGAAAGATCGAATCGCGACAGATGTGGGACCGCGTTGTTCCATACAGTCGGAACGCCTGCTGTCACAGTGACACGCTGTCGCTCGACGAGATCGAGGATCGATTCGGGGTCGGTACGCGACCCGGGCAACACGAGCGTCGCGCCCGCCATCACCGACGCATACGGCAGGCCCCAGGCATTGACGTGGAACAGTGGAACGACCGGGAGGACCGTGTCGCGTTCACTCAGTCCAATGTGGTCTGCCATTAGATTCAGCATGGAGTGCAACAGAATCGAGCGATGTGAATACACGACGCCCTTCGGGTTCCCGGTCGTCCCCGACGTGTAGCAGATCGCGGCGGCTGAGTTTTCGTCATCGACCTCGAAACGCCCTTCGAAAGGTGCCGCCCGCGCCAGGAGCTGGTCGTAGTCGTGTACGCGCTCGTCAGTCGGAATCTCGACATCAGAGCCGTCATCGATAACTACCCAGTGGCGTACCCTCGGCAGTTCGTTCCTGAGCGGCCACACGATGGGCAGTAGCGACTTCTCGACGAACAATGCCTCGTCGCTGGCGTGCTCGATGACGTACTGGATCTGCTCAGTGAACAGGCGCACATTTACCGTGTGCAGGATGCGGCCGCTGCACGGTGCCGCGAAGTAGAGCTCCACGTGTTCCTGGGTGTTCCATGCGAAAGTCCCCACCCGCGCTCCCGTATCGAGGCCCAGCTGGTCGAGGACCGTCGCCAACCGACGCACCCTTTGCGCCCACGCGGCAATCGTGACGCTGCGGACGCCATCCGGGCGCACGGTCACCATCGTCTTGTGGGCGAAGATCTGCTCGGCGCGGTGGAAGACCGGAGGAAGAGCCAGCGATCTGCGCTGCATCAGTCCGTCCATTTGTGCATACCTCTCGATCTTGACGATTGACACGTCTGGAATACCGCCGAGGCCGCACGGTCCGACGCCACCACCGGCGAGCGTGCGATCGGGGTTGCTCGATTGCGCACTCGGGCTCGGGTACATCGGAACCTTCGAGCCCGACGATGCTTGTTGGTTCGGCTGCGGCCCAAGCCCTTCGGCCTCGACACGCGAGCGATGCGGCGACGTCGACCGCGTCGCGTGTACTACTTGGCGGGCGGGTTGAAAGGCTGGCTGATCGTGGTGAAGTACTGGATCGCGGCACCGATCGCGACCGGTGCGGTCACCAGGATCTGGCCCGCGACAGTGCCGAGGGCGCCGATGGCGAGGATGCCGCCGGCGCAGCCGACAGCGGCCGCGGGCAGGAACGGACCGAACAATCCGATGATCGTTGCCGAGGCGACCGTCGCACCGACGATGCCGCCGAGCACGCAACCGACAGCCGCGCCACCGAGGCCACCCACCAGTGTGCCGACCGCGGCGCCCAGGGTGATGGTGCTGGTCATCCGCGACCAGGCCGCCTGCTCCCGGTCATACTCGGACTTCCACGGCGCCTTTTCTTCGAACGGAAGGGCGATCGGCTTGTACACGGCCTTGGCCGGGTCGAGTTGCGGAGTTAGGGTGGCGCTGCGGCCGATGATCTCGGCGGCGATCGGGAACTCGAAGTCATCGAGCTGAAAGTGCAGAGGAATGGCGGCGACGGTGGTGCCGTCCGCGGCCACCACCTTGAACGCGCCGTCCTCGGCGACCAGCGCACCGGCTTCGGTGGTGATGTGCGAGGCGCCGTCGACCACTTCGGCGGTGAAGCCGATCGACGGCTGCTCCGCGCTCGGGGCCGCGTGCACGGTGGTGGCGGCGGCGATGCCGGTGGTCAACAGGCCGATGGTGGCGAGGGCGATCTTGGTGATCTTCATGGTTTCGGTGAATCTTTCATCGAGGTGGGGTCTGCGGGCGCACGTCATCGCAACGGCAACGCGAACGTAAATGGTCTGTCGACGAGGCGGTTTCGCTCCGCGGTGCGACCAAATGGCCCGCACAGCGGTCAGGCCGGATGGGTGATGGCCACTCAGTCGGCACGTATCTCATCAGTAGCTGATGGTTCGAGCGTGACATCCCGCGTCTCACGGATGGCCAGCATCGATACGGTGCTCACCAGCCCGAGGGCGGCCAGGTACATTCCGACTCCGATGTCGCCGAACTTCTCTGCGAGCGGCGGCGCCACGATGAGGGGGAGCGCGCCACCGAGGATGCCGGCGAGGTTATAGCCGACACCCGCACCGGTGTAGCGGTACTCGGTCCGGAAGATCTCGGGCAGATATGCCGCAGCGGGGCCGTAGGGGATGCCCAAAATTCCCAGCAGCAGCGTGATGGCGATCAGGAAGGCTCCTGAGTCGCCTGGCTCCATGATGACGAAGGCGGCGGGGCCGGCCGCGATGGATGTGATGGTGCCGACCAGGACAACACGGCGACGACCGAAACGGTCGGAAGCACGCGCGGATAGGTACACCATGACCATCATCGCCACCGCACCCAGAATTCCGCCGATCAGGACTGTGCTCCGATCGAGTCCCAGCACGCCTACACCGGGTGCCGTCCCCGCGTAGCTGGTGAGAAAGACCGCGCCGATGTAGAAGAAGCCCAGCGTCATCGTCAGTGTTCCGCCGGCCAACAACATGTTGCGCCATTCGTGGCGCGCCGCTTGGGCAAAGGGGAATCGGACGAGTTCGCCGCGTGCGGTCGACGTTCGGAAGGTCGGCGTCTCTTCTACTTTGAGGCGGACATAGAGCCCGACGCCCAACAACACGAAACTCAGCAGGAACGGAATCCGCCAACCCCATGCGGTGAAGGCAGTTGGGCTCAGCGCGGCGTCCGCGAAAAGGAAGGTGCCGCTGGACAGGACCATCGCCACGCCGGGGCCCAGTTGCGGAAACATGCTGTAGTAGCCGCGCCGCTCCTGCGGGGCGTACTCCGCGGTGAGCAGAGCGGCGCCTGCCCATTCGCCGCCTACGGCAATCCCCTGCAGAGCGCGCAGCACGACGAGTGCGATGGGCGCTGCTATGCCGATGGTCGACGCGGTGGGCGTCAGGCCGATCGCGAACGTGGAGAGCCCCATGATGGTCAGTGTGTAGACCAGTGTGCGTTTGCGGCCGAGACGATCGCCGAGGTGGCCGAAGATGATCGCTCCGAGTGGCCGGAAGAAGAACGCGACGCCGAAGGTGGCGAAGGCTGCTACCGACGCCGCGGACTCGCCCAGAACGGGGAAGAACAGCGGTCCGAACACCAGTGCCGCGGCAGTCCCGTAGATGAAGAAGTCGTAGAACTCGATCGCGGTTCCGATCATGGATGCACCGGCGACTCGTCGCAGGTGCATCGTGGGGGAGAACATCGAGCGACTGGCGCTCGTGGTTGCCAGTGGTTCAGCGGTCATGTGAATGTCTTTCGATGATGAGCACGGTCGCGACCGGACTAACTTGCGTTAGTTAGAGTAGAGTGGCGTGTGATGGGCACCACGTCAAGACTTCTCCTGCTATCGGTAAACCGGGTCACGAACTAGACGATGGTCCGCTGGTTGCCGCAACACTGTGCAGGACTCGCGCGGGCGACTGCCCGGCACGGGTGCAGACGTCTGGCGCCTGGTGCTGGTGTCGCGGGCGAAGGTTGTTTTGGAGTCGGTGGTCGACGGACGCCGTGGCGGCGGTGCTCCAGCCGAGCAGATCCCAGCTGCTGTTGAGCACCGCGGAGGGTAAGCCGGTGATGGCATCGAGGGTCGAGGCCACGGTAGGGGGCGATCGTCTCGGCGGTGGCGGCCACCTCGGGTACCGGTACCTCGGCGAGCTGGTGGGGTGGCGCGTTCGGTTCAGGAGGGGCCAGGCGCGGGATGCGGGCGATGCTGCGCCTGGCGGTACTTCGGGCGCTTGCGGCGGTTCGAATCGTGCAAAATGAAAACTTGCTAGTCGGCCAGCTAGTATCTATAGTGTCTGTGTGACTCCCGCCACGGATGTCGTGTCTCACAACCAGCACAAAGGAACGCTTCATGACCGATGCCGCAGGCAGCGTGATACTCACCGAGCACAAATTGGACGGTCGAGTGCTGCTGATCACGATCAATCGCACCGAGCGGCGCAATGCCTTCGATGGTGCCACGGCGCAGGCGATGGAATCGGTGATCGACGACTTCGAAGCCGACGATGACCTACGGGTCGCGATCATCACCGGTGCCGGGCCGACGTTCTCGGCCGGCCAAGACCTCAAGGCCGCTGCTATCGGGGACATGGGCGCAACCGAGCGCCGCGGCGGCTTCGGCGTGATGGCGTCGCCGCCGACCAAGCCGCTCATCGCTGCTGTCGAGGGCGACGCGTTGGCCGGCGGCTTCGAGCTGTGCTTGGCGTGTGACCTGGTCGTTGCGACCGAAGCGACGCGGATGGGCATCCCCGAGGCCGCCCGCGCTCTTGTCGCGATCGGCGGAGGGTTGTTCCGGTTGCCCCGCAAGATCCCGTTCAACGTGGCAATGGAACTGGCGTTGACCGGCAAACCGTTGCCCGCCAGCGAATTGCACCGTATGGGGCTGGTCAACCGGCTCGTCCCGGCAGGACATGCCGTCGAGGCGGCGCTGGAGTTGGCCGCCGAGATTGTGGCCGCCGGCCCCTTGGCCGTCGCGGCAAGCAAGGCCATCGTTCGGCACAGCTACGACTGGGCCGACGAGGATGCCTGGCACAAGCAGATGGAGTTCGCCGGTCCGGCGATTCGATCCGAGGACACCCAAGAAGGAATTCGCGCTTTCATCGAGAAGCGTGCGCCGCAATGGAAGGGCCGCTGACATGCTGACCACCCCTACCCTGAGCAGCAAGCTGCTCGATGGAAAGACCGCGATCGTCACCGGGGCGGGCAACGGCATCGGTCGAGCGACCGCTGAGGCGCTGGCCGCCAGCGGGGCTCGCGTCGTGGTCGCCGACCTCGACGGTGACTTGGCCAAGGAAGTGGCCGACGAGACGGCAATGGCTCGGTTGGCTTCGCTGGGGACCTGACCGATGCTTCGGTGCCGGACGCGCTTGTCGAGTTCGCCGCAGGAGCTGGTGAAGGGATCGACATCATCGTCAACAGTGCTGGCTATTTCTGGGATGCTCCGCTTCACCACATGACCGACGAGCAGTTCCAGGCGATGATCGATATCCACCTGCTGGCGCCCTTCCGGCTCTGCCGCGCAGCGGCACCGTACTTCCGCGACGCCGGACGGGCCGAAGCCAAAGAGGGAACCCCGCGCTACCGCAAGATCGTCAACGTCACCTCGCTGGCTGCGAGCTTCGGCCCGCCCGGCGCGGGCAACTATGCCGCTGCGAAGGCGGGTCTGATCGGTCTGACCAAGACGCTGGCCAGCGAGTGGGGTCCGTCGAACGTGAACGTCAACGCCGTCGCGTTCGGTGTGATCCAGACTCGGTTCGGTGCACCGCAGTCGGCTCAGCAGACCATCCAGGTCGGTGGCCGCGAGATCGTTCTCGGCGTGCCCGACAAGACGCTGGCCGCCATGGGTTTCGATCCGACCGAGGAGCGTGACATGTTCGCGCCGCGTCCGATGTTCGGCTCTGCATTGGGGCGCACCGGAACCATCCAGGAGGCCGCCGATGCGATTCTCTGGCTCGCCTCGCCGCTGTCCAATTTCGTGACCGGTCAAGTCATCCCTGTCAGCGGTGGTGCCCGCGGCGGACTGTCCTGACCATGCCCGACCGAGGAGTTTCCATGACCTCAACACTTACTCCGTCGCCGATCTACTCGCCTGACGACCTCGACGCCGTGTGCGCCACCGAAGGCGAACGGACACTGAGCTGGCGTGAGTGGAACTCGCGTGCCGACCGCTTGGCCAGTTCGCTCGCCCGCCGGGGCGTCACCGCAGGCGATCGCGTCGCGGTGCGCATGCATACCCGCCTGGAATGGCTGATCGTCTCGCTGGCCCTATCCAAGCTCGGAGCAGTCATCGTCGCCGTGAATTACCGGCTCTCGCCGCCGGAGTCGCTGTACATCGCCAGCGACTGCGAGGTGAAGGCCGCGGTGATCGACGATCCTGAACCGTCGACAGTCGTCGAAGCCTGGAGATCGCTGGACCTCAAAGTCGTTGTTTCGGTCGATGTCTCGGCTGAAGGCACCGAACTGCTGGCCGACTTGATCGAGGAGGGCGAGGAACAGAATCGGGTCGCGAAGTCGTTGGCCCCGTTGATCATCTATTCCTCGGGCACCACCGGTGCGCCCAAGGGGGCGCCGCTAGCCAGCTTCCAGACCGACGTCGACGAGGCGGTGCTGCGTGACTACCGAACCTCGGTGCAGTTCGACTTCGCGGCGGGTGGTCCAGGTAATAGGACACTGATCAACCTGCCGATGCACCACGGGGCGGGGCCCTCCTACACCGAATTCGCGCTCGCCACCGGCGGAACGGTCGTCTTCCAGCGCCGCTTCGACGCCGAGGAGGTACTGGCGCTGATCGCGCGCCACCGCATCACCCACTGGGTTTCGGTGCCGACAATGCTGCACCGGATCCTGAAGTTGCCCAACGAGGTCCGAGAGCGCTACGACATCTCCACGCTGCGTTTCCTGCTCGGCGGGGCGGCGCCGTTCAGCGCCCAGCTCAAACAGCAGGCCATGGAGGTCTTCGGTGACGTCGTCCACGAGATCTACGGCGCGACCGAAGCAGGCATGATCGCCGGTGCCACGCCGGAGCTGTTGCGACGCAAGCCCTCCGCGACCGGGGTGCCCTTCCGGCAGGTCCAGGTACGTATCGTCGACGAGTCCGGCCGACCGGTCCCGGTGGGGACCGCTGGTGAGATCACAGCCAAGACCCCCGCAGTCATCAGCGGCTATATCGGCCGCGGTCCACTCGGCGCGGACAAGATCGACACTGAGGGCTACTACTTCACTGGTGATGCCGGTTACCTCGACGACGAAGGGGTGTTGTACCTGTCCGACCGCATCATCGACATGATCATCGCCGGTGGCGTGAACATCTATCCCGCCGAGAGCGAGGCGGTGATCGTGACACACCCGCTGGTCACCAATGTCGCAGTAATCGGGGTGCCCGATGACGATCACGGCGAACAGCCGATTGCGTTCGTTCAGACCGTTCCCGGCACCAGCGTCACCGCCGAGGACATTCTGGCGTTCTGTGAGGGCAAGCTGGCCAAATACAAGTGGCCGCGCGTGATCGAGTTCATCGACGAGATTCCGACCAATTCGATGGGCAAGACCCTCAAACGGGTTCTGCGTGAGAACTACCTGAGCGCCCGGGATGTCAAGGCATGAACATGATCTCGGCGGAGCCCGACCTCTACGACGTCGACGACGACGGTGTCCCTACCTTGTTCGGTCTGTGCGACTCGACTGGTTTCGTGTCCTTTCCCTTCCAGGAGTATGGATCCGAGTACAACGGTGACCACGGCGACCGCGTAACGCGGATCGAATTGTGCGGCACCGGGGTCATTTCGGCGATCACCCGGATCCACGCCCACCTCGACCCGAAGGTCGTGACTCCCTACCTGCTGGCGTCGATCGTGCTCGAAGAAGGACCATTGGTGCGTTCGGTACTGGTCGACGCACCGCAGGCGCAAATCGGCACCCGCGTGCGCGCGATCACCGTGCCCGTCGCCCGTGGGGACGAGCAGGTCGCCGAACTGCGCTTCACCCCGCTGATTCCCAAGGGGGACGCGTGAAGATCACTCTCGCCCAGCAGCGGCCGGTCTACGTGGCCGGCGTGGGCTGGCACCGCTTCCAGAAACCCAGCAACACCCCCTACATCCAGTTAGGGCTGACCGCCGTGCGTCAGTCACTCGGTGACGCCGGGATAGGGTGGCGGGCCGTCGACAGCGCCTACACCGCGACCGCTTTGCTCGGTATGGCGGCGTCGCGGCCTCTCTACAAGCACCTTGGTGTGACCGGGATACCGATGATGCAGGTCGAGAACGCGTCCGCTTCGGGATCCACGGCCTTCCGCCTCGCCTGTCACGACGTGGCCGCCGGCACTAGCGACGTCTCGCTAGTGCTGGGAATCGACAAGTTGCCGACCTCCGGCGCAGCTGGTCAGCCCACGGCCGTACCTTCCCTGGCCGCTGCCTATGTCCCGCCGATGGCGCATTTCGCGTTGTTGGCCTCGGAATACCTCGACCGCTATGCGGCGACGCCCGATCAGCTCGCGGCGGTGGCGGTGAAGAACTACGCGAACGCCGCATTGAACCCCAACGCCCAGCGCCCCAAGGCGCGCTCTATCGAGGAAGTGCTCGCCGGGCCCACGCTGGCTGGACCACTGACCCGCTTGCAGTGCTGCCCGATCGGTGAGGGCGCTGCTGCGGTAGTCGTCGTCTCCGACGACGCGATCGACATGCTCGGGCTGGACCGATCCCGGTGTGTGCGAGTGCTGTCGTCGGTACTGCGCAGCGAAGAGCTCTACGGCGCACGAAGCTTCGACGCGGAACTGACCCGCGCTACGGTGAGGGCCGCCTACGAACAGGCCGAGATCAGCCCGCACGATCTCGACGTGGTCGAGCTTCACGACGCCTTCACCATCGAGGAGTTGCAGTACGTCGAGGCAATGGGGCTGGTCGAGGAAGGCAAGGCGGCGGCAGCCTTGTCCAAGGGCGACTTCGATCGCGGTGGCCGGGTAGCGGTCAATACCTCGGGCGGCCTGCTCGGGTCCGGCCACCCCATCGGCCCGACCGGCGTGGGCCAGATCGGTGAAATCACCACCCAGATCCGCGGTGAGGCCGGACCTCGCCAGCATCCCGGTGCGCGAACCGGATTGGCGCACATGGTCGGTCTGGGCGCTGTGTGCGCCGTGCATATCTTGCAGGCATCAGAGGTTTCGGCGTGAAGCGTCTGGTGTACGACACAGAGCACGAGGATTTCCGCGCCACCGTCGCTGCCTACGTCGACAAGGAGGTGGCGCCGCACTGGGAACGCTGGGACGAACAAGGTCTGGTCGATCGTTCCGCATGGACGGCTGCCGGCGATCTCGGCCTGATCGGGATCGCGGTGCCAGAGCAATACGGCGGCGGCGGTGTACCGGATTTCCGCTACCGGATGGTGGTGATGGAGGAGCTGTGCCGGGCCGGAGCGAACTCGCTCAACGCCGGTCTCAGCGTTCAGGATGACCTCGTGGTGCCTTACCTGGTCGATCTGGGCAGCCATGAACAGCGCCACACATGGCTGCCCCGCCTGTGCGCGGGCACTGCGATCGGATCACTGGCGTTGACCGAGCCCGGCGCGGGCAGCGATCTACGCGGAATCCGCACCGTCGCACGCCGAGACGGCGACAGGTGGATCTTGAACGGCTCGAAGATCTTCATCACCAACGGCATCCTGGCCGACGTCGTGGTAGTACTGGCGAAGATCGAGCCCACCCCCGACACGGGTGGCTACGGCATCTTCGTCGTGCCCGCCGACCGCCCTGGATTCCACCGCGGCCGCAAACTCGACAAGCTCGGGTTACATGGCAACGACACTGCCGAGTTGGTGTTCGACCACCTCGTACTCACCGACGCCGATGTGCTCGGTACGGTGGGCAGAGGGCTGGCCCATGTGATGGAACGTCTTCCGCGCGAACGGATGTCGATCGCCGCCACCTCGGTGGCGGCCTCGGCCGCCGCGCTCGGCTGGACACGCCGCTACTGCTTCGAACGATCAGCATTCGGACAGCCCATCGGCGATTTCCAGGCCACGCGATTCACCCTCGCCGAACTCGAGACCGACCTCGACGCCGCAACCTCATTGCTCGATCGCGCCGTGATCCTCCTCAACGCAGGCGAACTGACCGCGGTCGATGCGGCCAAGGCCAAGTACTGGATCACCGATCTACATCAACGAATCGTCGATCGGTGCCTGCAGCTGCACGGCGGGTACGGGTACATGCGTGAATACCCCATCGCACGATCGTTCGCCGACGCCCGCATCCAACCTATTTACGGGGGCACGAACGAGATCATGAAAGACATCATCGGTCGTCACATCGCTGCCCAGGACCACGGAATCGGAGCATCCCGATGACCGCCGACCAAAACACCGACACAACCGAGACGAGCTTCACCGGCGGTGCGGGGCGGCTGGCTGGGGATCTATGGGTCGCGCCCGGATGCCGGCAGGTCGTGCTCTTGGCCCACGGCGGCGGACAAACCCGCCATTCGTGGCGCCGCTCGGCGCAGAACCTCCACCGTGATGGTTACACCGTCGCAACCTTCGATGCGCGTGGTCACGGCGCGAGCGACTGGTCGTCCTCCGCCGAGTACGCTTTCGAGGATCTCGCCGGTGATGTCGCGAGGGTGGTAGTGCAACTACGCGAGCGCACCGGAGTGAACAGGCCCGTTCTCGTCGGTGCGTCGGTGGGTGGTGCGACCAGCATGATGGCCCTGGCGTCCGATCCCGGCCTGGCTTCGGCGCTCGTGCTTGTCGATGTCACCCCGAAGGTCGAAGTCGAAGGCATCGAGCGAATCCGGCGTTTCGTGAACGCCGCGCCGGACGGATTCGACGATCTCGACGCGGTCGCTCGCGCGGTGTCGGCATACAACCCGAATCGCAAGACACCTGGCAACGTCGACGGATTACAGAAGAACCTGCGCCGCGGCCCCGACGGCCGCTGGTACTGGCACTGGGACCCACGGTTCTTCCGGGCGCGGAACGATGTCACCGCCGCGGGTCTGCAAGACATTCTCGAGCAGGCGGCGCGGCGGGTCAGCGTGCCCACCTTGCTGATTCGCGGCACAGCATCCGATATCGCCACCGACCAAGGCGTCGAAGTCATGCGTAGTCTCATACCCCACGCCGAAGTCGCCGATGTCGGCGGCGCTGGGCATATGGTCGCGGGCGATGACAACGATGTCTTCGCCGCGAAGCTTGTGTCGTTCTTGGACCGGCTATGACTACCGGAGGATGGTTCCCGCCCGAAGGTGATGTTCACGTGCGAATTTGGTTGGCCGACGTGGTCTTCGACTACACGGCCACCGCTGCGGCAATACCCAACTTGATCCATGATTGGGGCCAAAAGCGCTGGTGCACCATCGAATTGACACGTGGCAACATCGACAACTGTCGGTTGCTGCCGCGCCTGCCGTGCGAACGACTGTTCCTCGGGCCGTGACCAGCGATACCACGAATGGGTCAGGTTGATCAGCGAGCTGCGCTCGGCCTGTAGCGTCGATCCGTCCGAATGGTCAGTCGTTCGTGAAATCGTCGGCGCGGTATAGGCCACCCGCGACCCGCGGGCCGGGAACGATGCTCACCGCGGTTCGACCACGCAGGGCCGTCCGGACGGAGGCGGTGCCGTCATGGCGGGTGCGTATCCGCGCCACACTCGCGCCGGTGACGACGTATTCGGTGTCGGGGACCAGTCGTTCGAGGCCGAGCGTTGTCTCGACCGGTCCGTTACCCGGCCGCAGCACCAGAAACAGTCCGTGGCCGTCGGTTTCGGCGCGCGCGACGAGAACGTCCGGGTAGGGCGCACTGGCGAGGATAGGTCCGCGTGTCCAGGGGGCGGGCAGCTTGCCGTTGACGAGGGCGGCCATGACGCCCCTGCCGCCGAATCGCGCCATGGCGACCAGCAGGTCCGCCAAGTTCGACAGGCCCTGATGTCTTGCTGCCGCGCCCGCGTATAGCAGCGGATAGCGTTGGCGCACTTGGTGATCGAGAGCGGAGTGGATTTCGTCGGCACCCATTTCGCGCGCCGCCTGCAACACCATCGCGTAGGTCGGTCCGCCGCCGCGTCGGAGGCTGTAGTTTCCGACGTCGATGCGGTGTTCGAAGCTTTTGGGGAATAGCACCTTGCCGTTGGCGATGGTGAGGTGGCGGTCACGGATCATCGTCCAGGTCTGCTGGGCGAGGCCGGGCATCAGGGGATGCAGCCAGTAGGTCATCCAGGCGTCGTTGGCGAGCGACGGCGGTAGTGACGCGATGCCCGAACGTATGCGGCCCGTGAGGAACCTGCCGTCGAGCCGACGCCAGCGATCGCGCTCGTAGCTGGCGCGAACCCGCTGGGCGAGATCACCGCTGAGGTCGGTTCCGTGCAGGCGGTCGTGGATGTGCAGAGTGTTGAGGGCGAAGGTGTTGCAGATCGGGTAGATGAGATGCGGTTCGCACGGATATTGCGGAGAGTCCGGTCGTTCCAGCATGTTTCGCTGGATCGCCTCGGCCAGGCTGTGGAAACCGTAGTGGTAGGTTTTGGTGCGGTTCCAGCGCAGCGTCAAGGCGTCGGCTCGGTCGAGCGAACGATCAGCGTTCAGCGTTTCGTACAGCCCGATCATGACGCCGAGGTAGCCGGAGTACATGACGTTGGCGTGTGCGATGGGGTCGGGGTTCCAGCGTCCGTAGCCGACCAATTCCTGGTACGCCCAGTACCCCCACACTTTCTTGTCGCACATCTTCAGGATGGCCGCTCGTTGCGCATCGGCCAGGTAGCCGGTGAACGCGGGCGTGCGTGTTGCTTGTGCCAGCGACAGCGCCCAGCTCAGGCCGTTGAGCTGATAGCGCAGGGCGCCCAGCATGAGTTGGTCGACTTGGGAGAAGCCGTCGAACCTGTCCGGTGGCTGCAATGCCAGGTCGAGCAGGCGCCGCAGTACAGCGAGATCCTCGGGCGATGACTCGACGACGGGGAAGGCGTCGGCGTCGGACACCGACCACTCAGCGGCAGACATCTCATCGACCTACCGGTGTCGAGAAAGTGGTGAGCTCGCCAGGGACATACCAGCGTGCTCCTGGAGTGAAGCCGGTGTCGTGATCGGGTTGGCGCGGGCGTAGCCGCCCCAAGACGCGGTACATGGCGGAAGCCAGAGTCGCTGCAAATATGCAACACGGCATCGGAATTTCCCTCTCGACATCATCGTCGACCCCAGAACTCGACAACGCATGTTGTACGAAGTGGATATGCTCCCATTATGAGGCCGCGGACGCCCATGTCAACGCCCGCCATGAGGGAGCCGATGAACACACCGCCGGAACGCACGTGGAACGGAGTTTCCGCCGAGGACCGACGCGCCGAGCGCAGGCTGCGGCTCATCGAAGCCGGTGTCGAGATCATGGGAACCCAAGGGGCGCAAGCGGTTACCGTGCGTGCTGTCTGCCGGGCGATGCACATCAGCGAACGGCATTACTACCAGCTCTTCGACAGCAAGGACGAATTCCTGCTCGCCGTATACGACCACGTGGTCGAGGAAGCGTTGAGCTCGGTCGGTGCGGCGAGCGCGATCATCGAGGTCGATCAACCCGCAGCCCTGCGCCACTTCACCGGCCTGTGGATCGATTTCGTCGTCGCCGATCCCCGCTACGGACGGATCATCGCGGTGGAGGCGGCACGCAGTAAGGTGCTCGCTCAGCGGGGCAGGCAGGTTGCCACGACTATGCTCCAGATCTTTCTCACATATGCCGGTGGGGGAGGAGTCGGCTCAGAATCCGTTGGACGCAACGACGCTGACTTGGAGATCACCGCGACGATCCTGGTCACCGGGTTCTGGGGGCTGTTGCTGGCGTGGCTCGATGGGACTCTGATGGCGAATCTCGACCGCGACGAGTTGATCGAGCGTGTCGTAGCGCTGGTGCTGCGGGCGCTTCCCCCGGTGTACCCCTGACTCCGCGCGGATTTCGAGTCGGCGGAATGGCTCCGTGGTGGCCGGTTCGACGGTTCTGGTCGCGTTTTCGCCAGGTGGCCGCGAATCTCATGTTTCGGCCGCCTTTCTCCTGGTTGCCCACCAGGTCCCGCCGATAGCGTGGGAAGGGTCTGGCCAGGCATGCACCTCCGTAATCCATACGGTTCCCACTCACGGCCGTGCCGCCGATTCGTGGTGCACCGCCCCCACTGTCCAAGCACGGCTTCTGGACGAAGGACTTTCAGAGAATGCTCCACTCCTTCCGCCCGCAGACCGCTCGGTTGGTGACCAGCCTGGCCGTCGCCGCCACGGTGGCCGCGACGCCAGCGGTCGCGGCCACCGCCGAACCGACGTTGCCAGGCCCCGGAATTCGCTCCGGTGTCGGCAAGTGTCCGGCCAATCTCGTACTGGGCTCCCCAAAGGCCGAGGATCGCCCGCCGCGTCAGGACTTCACCGATTCCTTCGCCGCGCCGCGACCGGATCTGTGGTGCAGCGCCGATCTCGGTACGGTCTCCGGCCTCGAGTACGGACCTCAGGGCGCGCGATTCGGTCTACCCCGATCAGATGTGGCCGCCATGCTCAGCGATGGTGCGTTCCTGCACGACAATAATGAGATCTTGTCGACGAATTCGGCGGGAACCGGCGACAGCCTCCGCGTCACGGTATCGACGGAATTCACCAACCTTCGCGGCTCGGCCGGGTGGGGCTACTGGAACCGCGCCTTCGATCCCGCCGCTTTCAGCGTCGCGTGGTTCATGTACCAGACCGGCCCGGGCTACAGCGAAGCGATGGCTCAGCTGCGCGGGGTGCTCCAGTCGCTGGGAACCGACACCCCCGACGGGTTCTTCATCCTGGTGCGGCGGCCGGGAAACGGCCTTCCGGTCGTTGTGAAACTGGACGAGTCGCTCCTCGGCAGCGAGCACACCTACCAGATTGATCTCCACCCGGACCGTGTCGACGCACTGGTGGATGGCGAGGTGGTCGCCTCCGTATCCGGCGCGGCCGACGAAGCGGCTGTCCCGCCGCTGATCACTAACCTATGGCTCGACAACCAGTACTGGTCGCCGGTTCCCATATCCCAGTTCAACCCCGAGGGCCCCAGCTCCATGCGGATGTCGTGCCTCAGTCAGGCTCGCATCGGCGAGCACCCCTCCAAGTGCTGATCCACGGGCCATCCGCCTGATCGGTCGGCAGAACGATCCACCCTCACTCGCGGGCGCGGCCATTTCGATCGCGCCCGCGGGTTCGCGGTAAGGCATTCGGAGTCGGTGTGGTCGGCTCCTCAGCGCGCGGCGCGGCCGAAGCGGCCCGGTGTGGTTCCGGTCCAGCGGGTGAACGCGTGGGTGAAACTGCTGGCGTCGGAGTAGCCCAGGCGGGCGGCGACGTTTTCGACGGTGGCGCCGATTCGCAGCAGTTCTTCGGCGAGCATCTGGCGTGTTTCGGCGACGAGTTCGCGGTAGGAGGTCTGTTCATCGTCGAGGCGGCGGCGCAGAGTGCGGACGCTCAGGCGAAGTTCCGCCGCAATGTCTTCCTGGGTGGCGTCGGCACCGCGGGTGAGAAGGATGGAACGGACTCGGGAGGCGATTCCGTGACGGGCGCGGCGACGTTGCAGCACCTGGGCGGCTTGTTGTCCAGCGAGGGCGGCGGCGTATGGATTCGCCTGCGGCATGGGTAGATCGAGGAGCGCACCGGAGATCGTGAGCCGCGTGACCGGGGCGTCGAACTCGGGCCGGGTACCCAGCAGCTGAACCAGATCGTCGACGTATTCAGGTGCAGTGCAGGGCAATTCGACTCGATCCGGCAGTATGAGCTGTCCGAATACGTCACGATCCACAGTGACCAGCTCGGCCAGATCGCGCTCGATCAAAAACGTTCGCACCTCGGCGGGCACACCGGTGTAGTCGATCGTCGCGATGCCGGCGTCCTCGTCCGCATCGAAGCGCCAGCGGGCGAAGGAGTACACGATGTCCATGTAGTCGACGCCGATCCGCCAGGCATGCCGCACCGTCGGGCTGCTGATCACGGCGAAAGCCCAGATGCCATGGGTCAGTAGTCGATAGCGATAGCCCGCTCGCAATCCCAGCGCCGACACTTCGGCGAGCTCACGCACCATAGTTTGGATGATTCGCAATTCCTGTCGCGCAAAGATTTCGGCGGTCGGATCGGCCAGCATCGCGGGTGTGACGCCAGTGCCGTCCAGACATTGCGCCATGGTCATGCCATGTTCGATGGCGAGTTCGACCAGAATCGCCGCGCTGGCGATCGAGCGCTGCATGTTCATCCGGTCGCTCATGCGCCGATGGTCACAGCAGTGGCCCAAATCTTTCAACTTCTGACCTCGCTGCTCATAGTTGACCGAATCACTCGTTTCTTTCCTGGCGATAGCCGACCCAGGCCAGGAGTTCAATGGTGAGCACCAAACTCGTGTGCCGAGTGGACCGGGGGCGGGTGGGGAAGCGCATTCGCTCCGCCCCCGCGAGCCACCGATTGGGATCTCACGCATCATCGAAACAAACTCGATCCCGTCATTTCGGTCAGCCGAGCAGCGCCGCAGCGAGCATCGAGGCCATGGCCACGTCCATCGCGAAGTGGGGGAAGACGCCGATTCGATGCGAGTGCAAGGGATTACGCGTGGCAGGTGCTGGCATCGTTGTGGCAAGGACCACCACTACCAGCGCGTCCAGCGCAAACAGCGCGGTCATCAGGTACCCAATGAACGGTATCGGGAGTGATTGCGCGGCAGTGCCTTCCATATGGTGTGCGCCATGCCCGCGGTGGCCGAGCGTCGAGTAGGCCATGGCCGCCGCGGCCACGAGGTGATAGCCGGACGCGGCGATCCCATCGATGTTCCGTGTCGGTCCGGTCCTGCGACATCGGATGAGATGAACCGTCAGTGGGCCGATGCAGGCTACCGCGAATACGAGAAACACCGCGGTCCACAGCGAATGGGCCACTGATGTCGTCAGCATCAGCAGCATTGCCGTCGACATGGCTAGGTGGGCGGCGTCGGATTCGCGATTCACGGCGTATGCGCCAGGAGTTTCGGCTACATCTACCCCGCGAATCACCAGCAGCCGCAGCGTGGTCCACGCTGTCCCCGCGACGAGCAGCCCGACCAGAATCCACCGTGCCGTTTCGTGCGCTGCGAAATAGTCTTCCATCGAGCCTCTCGATCAGTTCATCGTCCTTCGTCGCCCAATGTCGCGTGTACCACCTTTCAGTACAGTTGTTGCACAGTCAACAAGTATTTCGGCACGTCCGACTCGTCGCCTCGTCGGCGCAGTCCGCAGCGTCATGGGCTCAACCGGCATTTCTTTCTCAAGGGCCCCTCCGAGCCAGTTTCCGCGCGTCGCGCGCCCGGAAACATCCCATCGTCATGGCATAGGGTGTGGCGGCCAGCTCGTCTCCCTGTAGGCGGAGGTATTCGCGGCCTACCTCGCCGGTAAATGACCATGGGCATCAGTAGCAGCGATTCGAGGTCGACACCCGAACTGATCGTGGATGGATCCGCCACCGGGGAAGGCTTGGATTGCTTGGACCGTCAGGCGAAGTCGGTAGGGGCGGTTTGTGCGGGGCCCTTGGCGGCAACAGGTTTGTCGGGCAACCGTCCCCGTTGCGGGTGCAAATCGGCGTCCAGTCAGCCGACCGTCGTCTACGACTACGACACGTTCGCCGCCGACCTGAACACGGTCCTCGAGACGCTGGATCTGCAGGATGTCGTGTTGGTGGGATTCTCGATGGGTACGGGCGAGGTCGCCCGCTACATCAGCCGCTACGGCACCGGGCGGGTGGCGAAGGCAGCCTTCCTCGCCTCCCTCGAGCCTTACCTGCTGCAGACCGAGGACAATCCGGAAGGGGCGGCCCCACGTGAGTTCTTCGACGGCATCGTCGACAAGGCCAAGAAGGACCGCTACGCCTACTTCACCGAGCTCTATGCCGGCTTCTACAACGTCGACGAGAACCTGGGCACGCGACGACTGAGCGAGGAAGCGCTTCGCCACAGTGGGGTCGTCGCGGCGGGATCCGGTGCGCATGCCGCGGCCGCCGCGCCGTTGACGTGGTTCACCGACTTCCGTGACGACATCCCGGCGGTCACCGTGCCGACCCTGATCGTGCACGGCACTGCAGACAACATCCTGCCGATCGATGCCACCGGGCGCCCGTTCTCACGGCGAGTGCCCCAAGCGGAGTACGTCGAGATCGAAGGCGCTCCGCACGGTCTGCTGTGGACCCACGCGGATGAGGTCAACGCGGTATTGCTGGCGTTCTTGGCGCGCTGAGCAACATGGGCGGCCGCGGTGGGGAAGGCTCGACATCGACCTCCCGCCGCAGCCGACTCAGTTCTGCCGTCCGGGTCGGCAAACCCGCAGACCCGGACAGGCTCTGGCCGGGTGGGTCGGTGAATCTTACGACGCAAATCGTCACCGGCACGCGTGCGGCTCGGAGACGTGCGGGCCGTGACGGCGCCGCCTCGATGCCAATAGCGCTGGGTGAACGCACCGAGGTCGGTATCGTTCCCGGGTCCCTGTGATTCCGCCCGAAGCGTTCTGATACCCCTGATGTTCCGGGCAGAGCAGGGAATTCGCCGAATGAGAACGGTCCGCACCGTTGCGGGTTGTCCTTGTCCTCTGTGTCACCTGCCGCGAGGATGAATCCACTCCGGGGCACTCGATCCGCGGGGTATCAGAATCGGGGAGTAGGCGCCCGGGGTCTTGGACATGTGCACCTGCTCGGTGACGCCTTGGTATCGGCCCAAAGATGTATCGGCGGTGAAGGTTTCCGGATCCAGGTAAGCGTGGTCTTCCCCGCGCCCAGCGGTCTCGTGGGCATAGGTTCTGTCGAAGGTGCCCAGGCTCAGGATCCACAATGCGGCCCGGGTGAGCGAGACGTGCACCCGGTAGCTGCCGCCGACCCGCGCGCGCCGCGCCAGTGCCTCGACCACCCCGACGGTCATCAGCCACGACACGATGTAGTCGTTGACGACCAGGATCGGTGGCAACGCCGGCGTGTGGCCGTCGCCTTCGAGATGCATCATGCCGACCAGACTTCCTGCGCTCTGGTCGAATCCGACTCGATCGGCCCACGGACCACGCTCCCCGTTGAGCGAGGCGGTGGCGTGGATGATGCCCGGACGCAGCTGGGCGGCCTGGGTCGCGCCCAGGCCGATCCGTTCGAGGTAGCCGGGGCGGCGGTTGGCGAAGAAGACGTCGGCGCCGGTCAGCAGTGACCGGATCAGTCGCGCACCGTCCTGGTCGAGCGGGTCGATGGTTGCCGATCGGACGCCGACGTTGGCGCTGGCGTAGGTGGCGTCGTGTTCGAGTTCGGTTGGCCGCCATAGGTTCAGCACGTCGGCGCCGTGCAGGGCGAGCGCGCGCCCGACACCGGCTCCCGCGATGACGTGCCCCATCCCCAGGGCTCGTACTCCGGCCAGTGGGGCATCGGCGAAGGGCAGTGGTTCGGGGTCGCTGTCGCCGATGCGGGTGATCTCGATCAGCGGCATACCGGCCAGCGTCCGCTGATAGTGCGGTTCGGCGAGGAGTTCGCCGGTGGTGCGCAGCATCGGGATGACGACGCCGGCGTCGGCCGCGGCGGATTCGAGGTCGACCGCGTTCCACCGGGCGATCGCGTCCTCGACCGCGGTTTCGGTGTCCGGCACGCCCAGTAGGCGCTGGGCCCTGAGCTTGATCTTCGGATAGGGGTTGAGCGGCATCACCCACCGGCCGTCGGCCGCCTGGTAGAAACGGAACCCGAACGCCTGGCTCGGGTTGGCCGGTGCTGCCGGTGGATAGCCGTTGAGCAGTTCCCATCTGCGATCGTAGAACGGGCACAACCGGTGTGGCGCGGTGCGCAGGTCCACGGCGATGTTTTGACCCGGGCCGCCGCGTACTTGCCACAGTTTGGCGATCGCGGCGGATTTGGCGGCCAGCGCGATCGCCGCCGCGCCGCCCAGCCGCAGGGTGCTGGGCACGACCGGATCCGCGCCCCGGAAGGCGATCGTGCCTCCACTGTCGGCGGGCCCGATACCCACTTCGGCGAGCAGGTCGGTGAGTTCGGCGTGCGCATCGAAGGCGTCGTCGGTGGCGGGTCGCGCGATCGCCGCGTCGAGCCGCTGGTTCAGTGTGGGCACGGATCACTCTCCGCCGGTGAACAAATCTTCGGGGATCGCAACGGGTTTAGCGCGCAGATACTCGCCGACGGCCTTGCCGACCTGATCGATGCGCAGATTCGACGAGCCCCCGGTACCGAGCAGTCCGCGCAGCACGAAATGCACCGCGCGCAGGTGCGGAAATTCATGGCGCACGATGTCGAGATCCTTGGTCTCAGGCATAAGGCGCCGCAGCTCGTCGGTGGTGAGATACTCCCGTAGCCACGGCCAGACCCGCTCGTGAGGGGTCCAGATGCCGACGTTGCTGTTGCCACCTTTGTCACCACTGCGCGCGTAGGTGAGTGCTCCCAGCGGCGCCTGCCGCACGGGCCGGCGCGCCCAGGTGGCCTCTGACGTGGAGTCGTCGGGTTGGTTCACGAGGTCGGTCACCAGTGGCGGCGCGATCGCCAGCACCCGGCCGTCGGCGGTCACCACGCGGTGGTCGATCTCGGTCATCGGCAGCAAACCGGGCCAGTAGTCGACTCGGGGCTTCACCGTCGCGTCCAGCACGCCGCCGCCGTCGTGGAAGTAGCCGGGGATTGTCTGCAGGTAGAGGCTGGCGACCCGGCGGGCGAACTGGTACCGCGTCAGGGCCTCGGCCGAGCCCGCGGTAGCCATGATCCGGACCGCGACGGTGGCCTCCCACTGGGATTCGGGGTCGTCGGCGACGACACCGATCGGGGTGAGATCGATATCCACTCCCTCGGGTGCATCACGGCGCAGCTGCGCACCGAGCAGCGAAATCTTCTCTGCCACATCCAGACCGGTGACGTAGACGGTGTTGACGAGGCTGTAGCCGAGCACACCGAACATCGCGACCTTCGTCGTCGCCGGTGGCGGGAAGCCGAGCGCACCGCGGACCTGCACCCGATCGGGACCGACCTGGGCGAGGCGAATGTTCTCGAGATGGACGGTCACATCGGGATTGAGGTAGCGGGGCCCCTGGATTTCGTAGACCAGCTGCGCCGTGACGGTATCGACGGTCACCGCGCCGTCGTCGTGGGCATGTTTGGTGATGACACAGCTTCCGTCGGAGGCGATCTCGGCGATCGGGAAGCCTGGCACGAGCATCTTCTCGAGGGTGGTGAACCCGGAGAAGTTGCCGCCGACAGCGTGCGCTCCGCATTCGATGATGTGCCCGGCGACGACGCCGCCGGCGAGCTGGTCCCAGTCGTGGCGGTCCCAGCCGTGCCACCATGCCGCTGGTCCCAGCGTCAGCGAGGCGTCGGTCACGCGCCCGCACACCACGATGTCGGCGCCCTGTTCGAGCGCCGCGGTGATACCCCACGCCCCCAAATAGGCGTTCGCGGCGATCGGGGACGCCTGCCAGGACGCCAGTGGCGCACCGGTGTCGAGATTGTCGAAGTGATGGCCCGCGTGCTGCAAGTCCGGCACCTGCGACAGGATGTTGTCACCCTCGATATGGGCGACCGACAGATCAGCACCGGCATCGGCGATTTCCTCGCGTAGCACCGCGGCCAATGCCGCGGGATTGAAACCGCCCGCGTTGGTGACCACTTTGATGCCGCGCTGCGCGATGGTGGTCAGGTGCGGGCGGAATTGGTCGAGGAAATACTGCACGTAGCCCAGACCGGGATCGTGGTGATGGCGCGCCGACAACGCGGCCAAAGTGATTTCCGCGAGATAGTCACCCACCAGCACGTCGACCGGGTCACCAGCGAGCGCCTCATCGACGGCGGTATATCGATCGCCGAGATACCCGCTGAAGTTTGCGATGCGAATCGCCTTCTCTGCCAAGGCTGATACCTTCTCCTGGAGATGATGCCCCTGCGGCCCTGCATCGAACTAAGGGGCGGCACGGAATCCGACCAGAACCGATCGGAAACGATGAACATGACCGGCCTGGGCATGTTCGGCGTGCGGAATGTTCTTGCGGTGGAAATGATGCATCTGCGCTACTTCGTCGCAGTCACAGAACAGATGCTAGGAGCGGACACTTTCGGTATCGCTGTCCTACAGTGCTAGCGAGTAGCCGCCATTGACCGGGATGGTTTGGCCGGTGATGTAGCTCGACGCGTCGGAGGCGAGGAACAATACTGCGTTCGCGGCATCGCTGGGCTCGCCGAAGCGACGGACGATGTAGTTCGAGAGCACCTTCTTTGCGAAAGCTTCATTCTGGATCTGTGCTTCGATCGCGGGGGTTCGTGTCGCGCCCAGCGCAATGCAGTTCGCGGTGACGCCGTAGCGACCACCCAGGCGGGCCATCGCCCGAGTGAAGCCTGCTGCACCGGCCTTCGCACCCGAGTACGCCTCCATACCGTTGATCTCCCCGACCCGTGCCGCGTCGGAGATGATGGTGACGACTCGCCCCCACCCGTGGGGAACCATCTGCGCAAGACCGCAGCGGGTCACGTTCATCACGCCGTCGAGGTTGACGTGAAAGAAGCGACGCCAGTCCTGCGGTTCCTGTTCCCAGAAGGGAAGGGCGGCCCGCGTCGATACAGGACCGGCCCCGGCGTTGCCGGCATTGTTGACCACGATCGAAACCGGGCCGAGGCCGTGTTCGCTGAACATGCGGTGCACCTGATCGAAATCGCCGACATCGGCCTGAGCGGGACGGGCGAGGTAGCCAGCGGAAGTAATCGCTTCAGCGACGCGCTCGGCGCGGTCGAGATCGAAGTCGTTGACGATCACATGGGCGCCGAACTCGGCCAGCGTGATGGCGATTTGCCGCCCGACACCCTGACCGGCGCCGGTCACCAAGGCGACCCGGCCGGACAGGTTCAACAAATCGGGGGAGGTCACTGCAGGCCCTTTCGAATGTCACGCTTGAGAATCTTTCCCATTGGACTGACGGGAATTTCATCGACGAAGTGAAACTCGCAGGGCCACTTGAACTTTGCCAACCTGCCGTCGCAGTAGTCGAGTAACTCCTCGGCGGTGACTGCGGATCCGGCGCAGCGCTGTATTGCGGCGATGGGCTGCTCGCCCAATTCCTCGTGCGGGATCCCGATCACCGCAGACAGGGCCACGCCAGGGTGGGTGTCGAGGACGGCCTCGATCTCCGCTGGATAGATGTTGACTCCACCTGCGATGACCATGTCGGTGATGCGGTCGTAAATGTAGAGATACCCGTCCTCATCCAGGTGGCCCACGTCGCCGGTACGGTAATAGCCGCGGGGGAGGAGTTTGTCCGGCCCCAACGGGCCGCGACCGATGTATCCGCTGATCATCACCGGTGTGCGGACCACGATCTCACCTGTGGTGCCGGTGGGTAGTTCGTTGCCTTCTTCGTCGACGATCTCGAGATCCACGTGCCGAAATGCGCGGCCGCTGGTCGAGGGGCGCTTCCGAAGGTCTCCGGGCGTCGCACCCGCCATCATGCCGGCCTCGGTGCAACCGTAGATCTCGTAGAGGACGTCCCCGAACAGCTCCGTCGTCTGTGCCTTGAGGTTCGGTGCGAACGGGGCTGCACCGCCGAGAATGAATTGCGTGCTCGACACGTCGTAGCGTGCGCGGATATTCGGGGGAAGGCCGATAATCCGCTGCAACATCGTCGGGACGGCGATCCAATGGGTAACCCGGTGGCGATCGATCAGTCGTAGGGTGTCCTCTGGGTCGAACCGCCGCTGGAATATCACCGTTCCCCCGGCCTTCAATGTGAAGCGGGTGTATGAGGGGCCAGCGCCGTGGTGCATAGGCAGGCTCATCAGCGTGTAGCAGCCTGGACTCACCGAAGCTCCGTCGAAGAGAACAGACGCCTGATAATCCTCGAGCTGCTGTGCTTCCGGCGCTACCTGCCAGCCGCCGAGCGGGGCCCCCTTCGGGGCACCGGTAGTTCCGGACGAGTAGATGATGATCGGCGCGAGATCGTTGGCAGGGTGCGCGTCTGTGCTCGCGTTGACGATGAGATCGTCGTAGAAGGCAGCGTCGGCAGTGCGGACCTCGAGGGTGACGATGGCGGTGAGGTCGAGTTTTGACCATGCCGTGATCAGTGGTTGCGGATCGGCGTCGTCGATGACCGCCGCACTGACCTTGCAGTCACTCAGAATATAGGTCGACTCGGGCGGGGCAAGCTTGTAGTTGACTGCGACGGCCGTCCCCCCAACCTTGGAGATGGCCATTGACACGATGAGCCATTCGAGTCGGGTCCGAAGTCGGATTGCCACGACGTCGCCGCTGCCGACACCGAGCCGGTGCAACGAGGAAGCGAGTCGATTCGATTGGTCGTCGAATTCGAACCAGGTCAGCGTCCGGTCACCCTCGATCGCACAGACCGTGTGTGGGTCGGGAGGAGCGAATGCGATGCCGCATTCTCGGTTGGGTGTCATGGAATCTCCTTTGATTCGGACGAGTTCGAGCAAGCTTCGAGGGTTTTCAGGAAGGCCCGCCGCGTGTTCCTCCGCTGACCGCGATGACTTGACCTGTGACGTGGCGCTGGTCGGGCCGGTTGATGGTGAAGACAGTGATGTGGTCTTCGAACCGTTCGGTGAGAACGGGGCCGGAATGCCGCGCCATGTGTTGCTCCTAGCTTGCGGCCCTTCCTACGGGAAAGGCCGATCAGGTACGTGACCCACCTTACAGACTTGCTAGTCGCACAACAAGTTTTTTCCGACTGCTCCGCCGCTCCGACGCGACAGCGCCCCTGGCGCCAGCGACCCCCCCTGTCAGGCGTTCGCCACCAGCGCGGCCCGGGCCATGTTGATCGACGCTGTGATCGCGGCTTCGCGATCGACTTTGTCCGGGTCGACCAGGATCTGCAGCAGAACCCCCCGCAGGATGCCTTCGATCACCACCGCCATCCCCTGGGCGTCGATCTGCGGGGACACCTCGCCCAGGTCGACGGCTTCGCCGATCCAGGTGCAGATCATCGCTCGAATGGCCGCGTTGTTCTCGGCGACGGCACCCAATAGTTCCGACTCCGCCGTCAGGGCTTCGACGAGGATGACGTACATCGCACGCGCGGAGTACGAGTGTTGCCAGCTTTCCTGCAGGTACACGCGGAGGAGATTCTCGATCGCAGCCAGGCCTCGACGTTCGTTCTCGTGGAGTTCGGCCTCGACGAGTCGGCGAATGTGCGCCACCACTTCGGCGATGCACTGCTCCTTGGATCCGAAGTGATGAGTGATCAGCCCTCGGCTGACTCCTGCCTTCTCCCCGATCGCGGCCAAGCTGGTCCTCGCGTAGCCGCGGGTGGCCAGCAGTTCGATGGCGGCGTCGATCAAGCGACGCCGCGATGCTGCCCTACGTTCGGCCTGCGTCCTGCGTTTCTCCACCCGGATACAGTACCGGCCGCGGACGTTCCGGACTTTCGATGACGAGGCGCAACAGGACGCTTGTTGACTGACCAGCAACTATAAGGCAGAGTGCGTGAGGCCGAACGACGCAGGATGGTCTCGGCTCGCCCTTGATTCTCCACGCATCGTGGTCGATGTCCGTCTCGCCTGGAGTCAGCTCAGTGGAATTCGATGAGGTGAACCTCGATCGACAAGACATGGTCTACGTGGATGGGGCTTTCATCCCGGCCTTGACCTCGTAATCGGTTCTGGCGAACCACGCCACAGCCGCGTGCAGAAGAGATTCAGGAGAAGACGAAATGGCCTGGACCACAAGAGAAATTCCAGACATGAGCGGTCGCACCGCCGTGGTGACCGGGGCGAACTCCGGTCTCGGATTCGAGACCGCCCGTCAGCTCGCCGCACATGGCGCGCACGTCGTGCTGGCCACGCGTGACCAGGGCAAGACGCTGGCGGCAATGGAGCGCATCCGAGCCGAAACACCCACTGCGTCACTCGACAACGTGACCATGGATCTGGCCGAGCAAGCCTCGGTATGGCGCGCAGCCGAACAGATCCGCACCGCACACCCGCGAATCGACGTGCTCGTCAACAACGCTGGAGTGATGGCAGTCAGCCAGGCCACCACCATCGACGGTTTCGAACGGCAACTGGCCGTCAATCACCTCGGGCATTGGACGCTGACGGCACTGCTGCTGACGGCACTGCTGCGTACCCCGCACTCTCGGGTGGTGACCGTGACCAGCACCGCACACCACATCGGCAAACCGATCGACCCCGGGAACCCACACCTGCACGGCCGGTACACGCCGTGGCACGCCTACGGGCAAGCCAAGCTCGCGAACTACCACTTCGGTCTGGGACTGGACCGGGAACTGCGCAAGGCTGGAGCGCACACCGCGAGCCTGATCGCGCATCCGGGGGTGGCGAGAACCGGGCTGCAAGCGGCCAGCCTGCGAGACAGCGACGGAGGACGCAGCCAACGGCTGACCGCAATGCTGGCCCGCTATACCGGAATGTCGGCGCAAGCCGGTGCCCTACCGCAATTGAGAGCAGCGACCGACCCGGCCGCGTGCGGCGGGCAGTTCTACGGCCCGCTGCTGGTCAACAGCGGACCACCGATACGCAAGCCGATCCTGCGCAGATTCGATCTGGATCCCGCGATCAGCCGGCTGTGGTCGGTCTCGCGAAACGAGACCGGGGTCGCGATCGAGATACGGCCTCGACCGAATGCAATGCCTTGCTGATCCGGGCATCGTCATCGCGAAACCATCGCGCGATCGAGACGCACATCTCCATAATCGCGAACGAGGCGAGTACGGTGCGGCGACCGTGAACACACCAGCCCATTCGGATGTGAACACAACCGGTCGCCTTGCGGATCAGGCAGCAGTGCGGCAGCTTCGCATGGGGGACGTCACGTTCACCTATGTGGTCGACGGCGCGATGGCTCTCTCGCCATCGCTGTTCTTTCCCTCAGTACCCCAGCAATTCTGGGACCAGAATCCCGAATTCCTCGACACCGGCGGGCGTATTCCCATGTCGGCGGGCGGTCTGCTGATCGAGCGCGACGGCCACTACGTGCTGATCGACACTGGTGTCGGCGAGATGGCCATCGACACCCCCGAAGCCACGGTCGATTGCGGTGCGATGCCGGCAGTGCTGGAGCAACTCGGAGTGGCCCTGGCCGACGTCGACGTGGTTGCCTTCACACACAGTCATTTCGACCACACCGGCTGGGCGATCCGGCCCAGCGTCGGCGGGACATCGGCGCCCATGTTCGCCAACGCGCGGTATCTCGTAGGGGCCACGGAGTGGGGACCGTTCGACTGTGGACTGCACCCAGCAGGCAGCCCTGATCCCCTCTCCGTGATCGCGCCGCTGCGGGCACTGTCGCACTCGATCGATGACGGCGCGGTCGTGGCACCGGGAATCACGGCTCTCGCGACCCCCGGACACAGCGCGGGACACATATCCTATGTCGTCACAACATCGGCAGGGTGCTTGCTCGCATTCGGGGACGGTTTCCACACGCCGGCCCAGCTGAGCAACCCCGAGTGGTGTTCGGCGGCCGACGCAGACCCCGCGAGCGCCCGCGATGCGCGCCAGCGTCTGCTCGAAGAGCTCAGCAAGCCCGACACAGTGGGCTTCGGGATCCATTTCGGTGACCAACCGTTCGGCCGCATCGCCTTCGACAGCAGCGCACGCCCCGTGTGGCAACCGATCCCGAGCACTGTCGTGCGGCAACCGCCGCGCCCGTCCGATAACAAAGGCAAGCCGACAACCCATGACCAGAACGATCCTCATCACCGGCGGCGCATCCGGCATCGGCCGTGGCCTGGCCCACGCGTTCCATAGCCGCGGGCACGAGGTGATCATCGCAAGCCGCAACGAGACCGCACTGCAGGAGACAGTGAACGAGCACCCAGGAATGCACTACCACATGGTCGACGTCGCCGATGCCGCCTCGGTCAACGCCTGCGCACTCGAGATCGCCGAGCAATTCCCCCGGCTGGATACGGTGATCAACAACGCCGGGCTTCAGAAACTCATCGACTTCGCTGGCCCGGATCCGGTCGACGTATCGGCGATTGACGCCGAAGTCGACATCAATCTCAAGGGCCTGCTATATATGAGCGCAGCGTTCGTGCCGATCTTGGCACGCCAGGATCATGCGACATTGATTCAGGTCAGTTCGGCGTCGGCCTTCATCCCTCTCGCCCACGCCCCGGTCTACTCCGCCACCAAAGCCGCCGTGCGGTCGTTCACCCACGCGCTGCGATTCCAGCTGCGCCACAGCGGCATCGATGTCATCGAACTCATTCCGCCGGCAGTCGAGAGCCAGCTGCACGACGACATTGGGTTCACTCCGCCGGGTGTCATGGCGCTCGACGAATTCATCACCGAAGCCTTGAACGGCATCGACGCCAATGAGACCGAGATCGCAGTCGGGGCCGCGAACCAGGCCATCGACGCCAGCCGGCAGGTTCCCCTGCCCGCCTTGATCGAAGGGGTCAGCAACCTTTATGCCACAGCGATGCATAGCAGCGCTGTCAGTAGACGGTCGCGCGGCCACTCGTACCCATCCGTCTCCGTAGAACCGCAGAGGTGATTCGATATGACCACCGAGGCCGTGAACGCATGGCACACGTCACCGACGAGCTCAACGAAGTCCTGGACACCCTCGATACCGACGAATGGCTCGTGCCCTCGGCGTGTGCGGGCTGGCGCGTTCGTGACGTGATCGCTCACCTGGGATCGCTGGCGTGCGAGGTGATCGAAGCACTGCCCGAACCGCCGCACACCCCGCCTATGCCCGACAACCGTGAACGCCGGCACGACAGGCAAGTGATCGCCGCCGCGACTGGAGCACGGCCAAGGTCGTTGACGAATTTCGCACCTACGTAGCGAAATTCGACTCCCTGGTACAAGCAGCGCAAGCCGAACCATTAGCGTCCACGCCGCTAACCGTCGAGGGATTGGGCACCTACCCGTACCACGCCGGCGCCAACGCTCAAGTGTTCGATTACCACTGCCATCTGCGTCACGACATCCTCGCACCGCGTGGCCCCATCAAGCGAACACTGTCGGCACCCGACCACCAGGTCGTTCACGAGGCAATCGAATGGATGATGTGGGGGCTGCCCCAAATTCAGGGCGACACCTTGACTCCCCTTGTCAACCAGCCGATTACCCTGCGATTCACCGGTGCAGGCTGCAGCGAATGAACAGTACATCCCGCTGCCGGCCCCGGTCAGCCACTCACCGTGACCGAAACCGCGGACAGCCCCCTGACGGTCACCTCCGACGGACACGAATTCATCGCATGGGGCACACAACGCACCAACTGGCGTGACACATGCGCCATCAGCGGAGACGAAACGCTGGTGGCCGCCTTTCTCGACACCCTCAACATCATCTAGGAGCACAAACGATGAGAGTCGACGGACGTGTAGTTGCAGTGACCGGCGGTGGCAGTGGGATCGGCGCCGCCCTCGCACGTGAAGCGGCACGCCGCGGCGCCGCGGCCATCGCGCTGATCGATATCGATGAAGCAGCAAGCCAGGCTGTGGCACAGGAAATTTCATCCTCTGGGACCCCCACGACGGCCTACCGCTGCGATGTCTCCGACCCCGACGATGTCGACCGGGTGGCATACGAGGTCACCGATGACCTCGGCGTCCCCGCGCTGGTGTGCGCCAACGCCGGGGTGATCACGAACGCATCGCCGTTGCTGACCGAAACAGCGGACAACCTCAACTGGGTACTGTCGGTCTGAGTGCCTGTGAACAAACTGCTCATTTCTGGGTACGGGCCAGCCTCCGAGACATGAGCGTGATCATCGACCAGGTGACCATGGCTTCGTGGTGTGCGGGTAGGCGTTCGTAGTCGCGGACGCATCGTCGGCGTCTGGTGATCCAGGCGAGGGTGCGTTCGACGACCCACCGTCGGGGTAGGACAACGAATCCGGTTGTGTCGTCGCTGCGTTTGACGATGTCGAGGGTGAGTGCGAGGTGCTGGTGGGCCCAGCCGACGAGTTTGCCGGCGTAGGCGCCGTCGGCCCAGACCAGGGTGAGGGTGGCGAAGAGTTCACGCAGCTGGCGCAGGGCTGGACGTGCGCCGTCGCGGTCTTGGATGTTGGCGGCGGTGACGTGAACGATCAGCAGCAGCCCGAGGGTGTCGACGATGACGTGGCGTTTACGTCCGTTCAGCTTCTTCCCGGCATCCCAGCCGCGGGAGGCTGTGGCCGATGGTTTCGGCGGCGCGCACGGTTTGGGAATCGATGATCGCCGCGGTCGGGTCCTGATCTCGATCGGCGTTGGCGCGCAATCGATCTCGTAGGTCGTTGTGCACGGCCAGGACGTCGCCGTTGTGCCACCAGCGGGTGAACAGGCCGTAGACGGTGCGCCAGGGCGGGAAGTCGCACGGGAGGTTGCGCCATTTGCAGCCGTTGTCGGCCAGGTAGAAGATCGCGTCGATGATCTGGCGGCGGCAGTATTCCTCGGGCCGGCCTCCGCCGCCGTCGAGCCAGACCGGCCACGGCAGCACCGCCGCCAACTGCTCCCATTGCGCGTCGGTGGTGTCGGAGGTGTATCGGCGCACTCTGCCCGGTCGACGGGCGCCGTGCCCGAACCTGCACGCCACACAACCGCAACCGGTTTCGGCGATATCGGTGCCAGCGGATAGGGTTGCGCAGTAGAACGTCATGGGGCGGGACCTCGTGGGCAGCGACGGTTGTGGTGACTGCTTGGCTACCACTTGGTCCCGCCCCCACCGCGGTGCCACACCGCACGAGGGCCGGGTGTCAATCACCCACGACGCCACCATCATTGCGCGATCGTGAACATCCCTGACGGCTGCTGCACCGCCCATCCTCGCTCCACCAGGCGTTTCAGCTTCGACCGCAACCCTTCCACCTTCGACCGCTCGGTCACCGCGATCCCCAATTCCGCCGCGACCTGCCCGGCCCGCAACCCGGAACCGGTCTCGGCCAGCACCGCCAAAATCTCGCAGTAGTCACCCGGCAACACCGCCGCCGCGTCCGCACCCGCTGACCGCTGCGGCACAAGCACCAACCCGATCCCACGCGCCGACTCCGAAACCGGTTGCGCCTGTCGGGTATGCACGCCCACCTCAACCCCGCCCGGCTCGCCGGGAACAGTCGGTTCACCGGCATCGACCTCGCCGAACAACTCCGCCATCGTCTCCCGAGTGATCACCAGCCTCGACAACCGCAACTCCTGCGCGACCAGCTGATCGGTCAACTCACCGATCTGGCGACGCAACCGCGCTACCTCCTCGGCCAGCCCCGTCTCACGCCGAGCCAACTCCTCACGCCAGGACACCATGACCGCCTCCATCGGCCCCCACAGCTCCGACGATAAACCGCCAGCAACCAACCCGACAGGCACACAACGAAAACCGCAGATCACCACGCCAGAAGAGCTATCTGATCAGTTTGTTCACAGGCACTCACACAGGATTTGATCGCACACGCCAGATTTCCTCCGTGTAGCCAGGGATGGACGGGTGGGTACATCCGGGTGGCAATCACTCGGCCGGCGAGCCTCGAAGTAGGGGCCTTTGCCTTGGCGCAACAAGTCGGCTGCGCTGGCGTTTCGGCGGCTGGAATGACCGACATGCCTGCCACCGATTGAATGGGAGACCTGCAGCCTGTCCGATGTCGTCTTCCGCTGCCTGATCACCGACGAACGAGCCGCCGCCCACCCCTCCACGGCAACCACGGAAACGGCTGTGTTGCAGGCGGCTTGACATAGGAGCATCCGGGAACTCGACCCGCGCCACCGCTAATCGCCGGGTTCATCGACGAATACCGCCGGGTCTTCGGTGTCGAGTCGATCTGCTGTGCGCTGTCGGTGCATGGAGTGCAGATCGCGCCGCGGACCTATCGCAATGCCCGTCACCGGCCGCCGTCGGACCGCGTTGTCGCCGACGCTCATCTGCACAACGCCCTGCGGGATCTGCAGAACTGTCCCGAAGCGGTGTCTGGGAGATGGAAGATGGTGCACTACCTGCGAAGACATGGATTCGGCGTGGTGTTCTGCACCGTCGACCGGCTCATGGGTGAATTCGGCCTGACCGGTGTGGTGCGAGGCCGCCGACATGGGTGTCTATCCCTGTGTCGGTAGCAGATGCTGTAGTGAAGCGCAGGTGATGTCCGCCCGACGGCGCGGCTCGGTGCGCGCAGGAAGGTCGAACGAAACGAATGAAAATCAGCCCAGTGCGCGGTGAACCCGCTGGTCAACAAGTGTCGTCCCCACACGCGTGGGGGTGAGCCCGCTCGCAGAGCTGGCAAACCAGGAAGTAAGAAGTCGTCCCCACACGCGTGGGGGTGAGCCCGCGTCGAACAAAATGCCGACCGTGCTGGACGCGTCGTCCCCACACGCGTGGGGGTGAGCCCCGTGCCGGGCGGGAGGCGGTGCTCGAGCGGCTGTCGTCCCCACACGCGTGGGGGTGAGCCCTGTGAAGTGTGCCGCGACTACGACTTCCATCAGTCGTCCCCACACGCGTGGGGGTGAGCCCAACAACCCCATGACCGTGCCGTTCGCCTTCTTGTCGTCCCCACACGCGTGGGGGTGAGCCCGTAAGCGCCAGAACGAGTTTCTGGAGGAGGCGGTCGTCCCCACACGCGTGGGGGTGAGCCCGAGCCGAACAGCTCCCGGTTGTCGGTGACCGCGTCGTCCCCACACGCGTGGGGGTGAGCCCGAGCCGAACAGCTCCCGGTTGTCGGTGACCGCGTCGTCCCCACACGCGTGGGGGTGAGCCCTGCTGGGTATCAGGTTGGACAGATAAGCCATGGTCGTCCCCACACGCGTGGGGGTGAGCCCACCCACGTGTGGCCCGGCACCGGGCGAACCTTGTCGTCCCCACACGCGTGGGGGTGAGCCCCAGGCCACTAGCGCGCTCACGCGCTGGTCTACGGGTCGTCCCCACACGCGTGGGGGTGAGCCCCGCGACCGGAGCTTGGACATGTACCGGCCGATGTCGTCCCCACACACGTGGGGGTGAGCCCCGCCCTACCAGGACGAAATCGACGGGCCGGGAAGTCGTCCCCACACGCGTGGGGGTGAGCCCAGCTCGTCGGCCCTGTTCCAACTCAGGCCGAGGTCGTCACCACACGCGTGGGGGTGAGCCCAGATGGAATCGCTCCGCACCTGACGGGGCGCGGTCGTCCCCACACGCGTGGGGGTGAGCCCCAGCGCCGCAAGTACCTGGAGGAGATGTCCCGGTCGTCCCCACACGCGTGGGGGTGAGCCCTGGATTAGCTCGTGCTCATTGCCCGGGACGAAGGTCGTCCCCATACGCGTGGGGGTGAGCCCAGATCGACCGCGACAAGGTCATCGTGACGGAAGTCGTCCTCACACGCGTGGGGGTGAGCCCACCACCGTGGGCACGATCACATCCATGATCAGGTCGTCCTCACACGCGTGGGGGTGAGCCCTGCGCACCAGCTCCGACCAGACCGAAGCCGAAGTCGTCCCCACACACATGGAGGTGAGCCTTAAGGAGGTGCCGGCCGTCGCCGAGTGAGTCGTCGTTTCCGGACGGGTGGAGGTGAGCCGTGTGCCGTCTGGCTGCAGGTCGACGGCAACGAGTCGTCCCGATTGTGGACCGTTGACCGCTGTGGGCACTTCGGGGTCGTGAAGTTTGTCGGTGGTCGGGTTTACCGTTGCCGCTCGTCGGATCGAGGAGGGGTGGATGGCGGTGCGTGGTCTGGTGGATCTTCGGTTGTGGGGCAAGCGAAAAGGGCTCTCGGCTCCGTACCCGTTGGTGTGTCATTTGCTCGATGCGGGTTCTGCAGCCGGGGTGTTGTGGGACGGGTGGCTCTCGCGGGGGCTGCGCCGGTTCATCGCGCGCGGGTTGGGCGTGGATGAGTCGCGGGCGCGGGCGATGGTGGTGTGGTGGGCGGGTCTGCACGACATCGGTAAGGCGATGCCCGGGTTCCAGAGCTTGGATGCGGAGTCCTTTTCGGTGTTGTGCCTGGATTATCCGGACGGGACGGCCGAGCGGCGTAGTCACGAGTACGCCGCCCATGCGTGGTTGGCCTCGGCGCTGACCACGGGTGGGTTCAAGGCCCGGGCGGCGGGCACTGTCGCTCAGATGCTGGGTGGTCATCATGGTTGCTTCTTCGCGGTCGACCGCACGGTGTGGGCGCGTCCACTCGAGTCGGTACCTGCTCTGGGTGAGAAGGAGTGGGAGCAGCAGCGGCGGTTGATGATGGAGATGATGCACCGTTGTGCCGGTGCTCCGGATCCGGTGTCTTCGGTCGATCAGTCCACGGCCGCGGTGATCACCGGCCTGGTGGTGCTCGCGGATTGGCTGGTGTCCCAGGAACTCTTCCTCGAAAACCAGCTCACCGATCTTCCCGCCGAAGGCAGCGAGGAGGAGCTGCTCGCTTACTTCGCCCGTGTGAGGGCCAGGATCCCGGCACTGCTCGAGGCAGCGGGGTTGAGCCGGTTGTCGTTGAAACCGGGTGGCTTCGTCGATGACCACGGGTTCGCGCCGAATGCCCTGCAAGCGTCGGTGCTTTCCCGGTTGCCGGCATTGCTGGGCGGGCGAGGCGGTATGGCGGTTGTCGCGGCACCCACGGGGATCGGGAAGACCGAGACGGCGCTGTCGTTGGCGTGGTTGATGGGGGAGGCGGCGGGGGTGTCGGGGGTGGTGTTCGGGTTGCCGACGATGTCGACGGCCAACCATATGTATGGGCGGTTGGTCGAGTTCGGTCGCCGGCGTGCGGATGGTCCGGCGTCGTTGGCGTTGCTGCACAGCATGGCTTGGATGAACGACGCCTACGGTCCCTCGGTCGGGCAGCCGGTCACCGGCGACGACCATGGTGGTGATGTGTCGGTGACCGAGTGGTTGATGCAGGCCTATCGGGGGCTGCTGGCGCCGTGGGCGACCGGCACGATCGATCAGGCTCTGCTGGCCGGGGTTCGTGTGCGGTACAACATGTTCCGGCTGCTCGGGTTGGCGGGCAAGGTGTTCGTGGTCGATGAGGTCCACGCCTACGACGCCTACATGCAGCGGCTGCTGTGCGCGCTGCTGACCTGGCTGGGGCGCATCGGGGCACCGGTGGTGCTGTTGTCGGCGACCCTGCCCATCGCGGTCGGGCAGCGCTTGGTCCGCGCCTATCTCACCGGCGCCGGCCACAAGACCGGAGCCGAGCTCGAGGGCTGCCCTTATCCGGGCTGGCTGTATGCCGACGCCGAAACCGGCGCCGTGTCAACAGTTCCGGTCGACACACCTGCCAGTCGGTTGCTTATGCGGGCGCACCCGGTGAAGGTTCACCGCGGTCGGCCGCGGCGCGAGCCTGTGCTGCGTGAACTGCTGGCCGGGCTGGTCGAATCTGGGGCGGGGTGCGCGGCGATCATCTGCAACACCGTCGCAGACGCCCAAATCACCTACCAGTTCCTCAAACACTGGTGCGACACCGAGCTCGATGACGACCTGCCGCGGGTGTGGACCTTGCACGCCCGGTTCCCGGCCGACCGCCGTGACGAACTGACCGAGCAGATCGTCGACGCCTACGGCATAACCGGCACCCGGCCCTGGGGAGTCGTGGTCGCAACGCAGGTGATCGAGCAGTCCATCGACCTCGACTTCGACCTGATCATCAGCGACCTGGCACCCCTGGCACTGCTGCTGCAACGCGCCGGACGAGGCCAGCGGCACCCCCGCGAACACCGACCGCCCTGGGCGGCACCGACACGCATCGAAGTGCTGATCCCCACCGGCACAGACGGATTGATGATCCCCGGAGGCTGGCCGTTCGTCTATCCAGTTTCACTCCTGCAGCGCACCGCAGCCCTGCTCAACGAGGACCGTGTCGTCGAGATACCTACGCAGGTACAGGGATTGATGGAACAGGTGTACGACGAAGCCTTCGCCGACGGCGCCCCCAGCCCGGCCGATCTCGACCGAATCTCCGACGACCAGATCGCCCGCGCCACCGCCGATCAGGTCGCCATCCCCGCCCCAGCCGCGCTGATGGACCTCGCCCCCCTGACCCACACCGACCTGGACCCCGACACCTTCAGCACCAGACTCGGCGCTGACTGCGGCCGCGTCGTGTGCTGCTACGTCGATACCGACGGCACACGATGGCTCGACCCCGATCACACCATTCCACTACCCCTGCATCCGCCACCCGGGCGGCGGAGGCTCACCCGCGATCAGGTCAAAGCGGTGCTGTCCAAAGCCATCCCGGTACCGGGAACCTGGACCCGCGGCCTCGCTGATGACAACCATCCACCCGAAACATGGGCGGCAACGGCGATGCTGGCCCGGATCGCAGTCCTGACCACCGCCTCGGTTGGTGAACCGATGCGGTTGGGAGACAAGGAGTGCGTCCTCGATCCCGACCTCGGACTGATGGAGACCCGCCACCAATGGTCGCGAATTCGTCAGTAAGGAGGCCAATTTACACAGTTCCATGATTGACTGTGACGCGTGCGCATCGAGTGCGAGATCGACTCCTGGGCCCATGTGGGGATCCGCGGTGAGATCTGGGTGTCCGAACACCTAGCTCTCGCAGGCGTTTTGGCGTCTTGTCTGCGCTAGTCGTGGCTCTCACTGTGCTCTGAGTGCCCGGTGAGGGTTTCCCCCACGTGTGTGGGGACTTGGTGCTGTTCCCAGTCGGACGGCAAATGACACAGGGCTCACCCCCACGCGTGTGGGGTGTCCAGTGAGTCTGTCAAACCGCATCTCCCCGAGAGTGGACGACCCGTGAACCTTCGTAGTTCTGCCTGGATACCCGTGACCGGTGACGGCCGGCGCGCCACCGTGAACCTGGAAGCACTGTTCCTACGCGCGCACGAATTCGACGACATCAGCGTCGATCTCGCGCCCGCGGCCTCCGGGCTGTGGCGGATCCTGACCGTCGTCGCCGCCCGCGTCACCGGCTTGGACCGACCCGACCTGGACGCAGCGGCCTGGCTGCAGCTGCGAGACGATGTCCTCGACGACGGCGCCTTCGACGCCGAGGCCGTGCAGAAGTACTTCGGCACCCACGAGGACCGGTTCGGCCTGTTCGACGCGGCGCGGCCGTGGATGCAGGATCCGCGGCTGGCGCAGCAGTGTGGCCGGTTGACGGGGTTGAACACGGTGGTGTTCGGTCGCCCTGCGGGGAACAACCAGTCGTGGATGTCACATCATCGTGACGCCGACCCGATACCGATCCCTGCGCAAGAGGCTGTGCTGCAAGTGATTGCGCAGCTGTATCACGGTGCGCCGGGCCGCTGCACTTCCCGCACCGTCGCCACGACCACCGCCGCGGACTGCAAGACCGCACCGCTGCGTGGGTTGGTGTCGTATCACCCGGTCGGTGAGAGCGTGTTCGAGTCGCTGGTGATGTCGATCCCGCACTTGCCCTACAACCCAGACGCCGACGGTGAGGACTATGCGTTCTGGGAGCTGCCGGATCTACCCGACCCGCTGCGGCCGCCGCAGCCGAGCGCCGGGGTCGGTGGAGTGCTGGCAGGCCGGTTCGCGCACGCACTGCTGCTGGTTGGGTCTCCGGACAAGTCCATGGTGGTCGACGGGTACCGGACGTGGGGTGTGCGCCATCCGGTACCGCCCGCTCGCGATCCGTTCCTGATCTATCAGGTCAGCAAGGCCGGGCAGACCTATGCGCGGCTGGCCGATGCGGATCGGGCGTTGTGGCGCGACTTGGATGGGCTGCTGCTGGAGAACTGCGGTCTGGAAAAGAGCAACCCGCCAACGGTTTTCGCCAATGCCCATCATGTCGCGGACGTGGGGGTGCTGGAGCGGTTGCGGGTGCGGGCGTTCGCGTTCGACCAGGACCGGGCCCAGACCAGCGACCGCCAATGGTTTACCGCCTCGACCCCGCCGGTGCTGCGCCGGTTGAGCAGCCCGCAGGCCGCAGCAGGTGTCAGCGCCGCCCGGATCGCTGCCGAGACGATGGCCCGTCGGCTGGATCAGGCGCTGCGTGCGGCGTGGGTGGCGATCAACGACCCCGCCGACGGCGGCACCGATTCCGTGCCCGCCGACTCGACGAAAGCGCGCGCCACACGCCGGGAAAGCGACATCGCCGCCAGCCGCTGGCAAGCTACTGCTGCCGCCCGCTACTGGCCAGAAGCCGAACGTGAGTTCTGGCAACAGATCCGCGACAACGAATTCGACCGCCCGATGCAGCGATACCGGGGGCTGGCGCTGCGGGCGTTCGACCAGGCCACCGACACCACCGGCAACCGCCCGCGGACCCGGCGGGCGATCGAGCGTGCCCGCACCCTGCTGTTCACCACGAGGAAGAAGAAGCCATGACCCCACCATCGAGGGGAACCGTCATGTCCAAGCTCGAGTCCCGGCACCGGCTCGACGCGTCTGCCCGCAATCTCGTCGAACGGGTGGAGCGGATCAACCGCACCAGCACCGCAGAGCGTGCCGGCCTACGCCGCAGCCTGCGTTATGCCCCCGAAGACCCCCAAACCCGCCGCGCCCACCACATCGTCGCCCCCTACCTGCCCCCGGCTGAAAAGCGTGACCGGGCAACCGAACGCGCCTTCTACACGATCGCGGCGATGATCGCCGCCCAACCCCGCATCGCCCGCGATGCCGGCGACACCGACGACGGCCCCGATACCGACGAGACGACCTTGACTGAAGGGACGCAAGCCCCGACCGACCCGAGCTCAGCGGTCGCCGACTCCGCGGCCGTCGCCGATACATCAGCTGTCAACGAGACCGACGCCACCAGTGCGGGACCGACCACGCCCGTGACGTTCATCGATGTGCGGGCGCTGCTGGGCGAGAGCCTGGGGGTGTCGCTGGCCAACGCGGTGGCGAACAACCTGCTCAATGCCGATTCGGTGGCCGCGCGCCTGCAGTTGGTGTGCCGCCAACGCGTCGACGGGGTGCACCGGCAGCTGCCCCGGCTGGTGGCCCAGCTCCGGGAGAAACAGGTCCTGATCGCCTGGGAGCGGCTGCTGATCGATCTGGCCGACTGGGGCCGCGCCCGGGACCAGGTGACCAAACGGTGGCTGCAGGACTACTACCGCACCCTCGCCGAGATCGAACGCAAACGAAACAACACCACGACTTCCGAGATCGACTCCGACACTGTGAAGGACGAACGCCAATGACCACCACCCTGGCCCCAGCTCCGCGGTTCCTCGACATCCACTTGCTGCAGACCATGCCCTACAGCAACGCCAACCGCGACGACCTCGGCTCTCCGAAAACCCTCATCTTCGGTGGTACTGAACGCACCCGGATTTCGAGCCAGGCGTGGAAGCGAGTCACCCGCCACGCAGTCGAGCAGGCCACCGGCACACAGGCACTGCGAACCCGCCGCGTCGCCCCGCAGGTGAGTGCGCGCCTGCAAGCCCGCGGATGGAGCGCCGACGCCGCCGACACCGCTGGCGCGCAGATACTGCGTTCGGCGGTCACCTCCGCGAAAAAGGACGGCCTTGCGGTCGAAGCCGACGGCAGCAGCTCGGTGCTGCTGTATCTGCCGACCGATGCCCTCGACGCCCTGGCCGACCTCGCCGAGGCGCATCGCGACGCGATCGAGGGGCAGGTAGGGGTGAAGAAGCCGGTCGCGGTGCTGCCGACCGCGGAGGTGGCCGCGATCCTGACCAGCCGTAACGGCAGCATTCACCTGCTCGGGCGAATGCTTGCCGAGCTGCCCGGCGGTGACGTCGACGGCGCGGTCCAGGTCGCACACGCGTTCACCACCCACGGCACCGAACCCCAGATCGACTTCTTCACCGCCGTCGATGATGTGCCGTCCACCTCTCGCGGGAGCGGTCACATGAACAGCGCCGAGTTCTCCGCCGGCGTGTTCTACCGCTACGCCAACATCGACCTGCAAGGCCTGGAATCCAACCTCGGCGGCGACACCGCGATGGCCCGCGAACTCGTTGCCGCGTTCCTGACCGCGTTCGCCACCACCGTGCCCACCGGTAAACAGAATTCCACCGCCGCCCAGACCCTGCCCGAACTCATCCACCTCACCGTCCGCGCCGACCGCCCCGTGTCGCTGGCCGGTGCCTTCGAAGCACCCGTGCGCGCACAGACCGATGGCTGGGCCGCACCCTCGCGCGACAAGCTCGCCGACTATGCCACCCGGCTGCGTCGCATGTGGACCGGCGATGTCGTCCGGTTCGCGGGATTCACCAGCATCGATGACACCGCCTACGCCGGGATCGGTGCCCGGGTCCAGGCCGTGGACGAGTTGCTGGCGTCCGCGACCGCTGCGGCGTACCCGGAATCGGGCGCATGAGCGGACTGCTGTTGCGGCTGGCCGCGCCCCTGCAGACCTGGGGCGAACACAGCGCCTTCGCCCGCCGCGACACACAACCCTTCCCCACCCGCTCCGGGTTGATCGGACTGTTCGCCTCCGCCCACGGCATCCCCCGCACCGAACCCGACCAGCTCACACCCTTCGATGAGTTGCGGTTCACTGTCCGCATCGACCGGGCCGGGGTGATGCTGCGCGACTTCCACACCATCGGCGGCGGCCGCCAACCCCGTGACACCGTGCCCACCGCCGAAGGCAAACGCCGCGGCCCCGGCAAAGGCACCATCGTCACCAACCGCTACTACCTGTCCGACGCCGCCTTCACCATCGCGGTCGAAGGTCCCGACCAGATACTCACCGAACTGGCTGCGGCACTGAACAATCCACGCTGGCAGCCCTACCTCGGCCGCCGCTCCTGCCCACCCGAGCAGCCGATACTGCTCGGCCGCTCCGACACCCCGATCGCCGACCTGCACACCCAAATCCCGATCAACGCGCGCCGCCGCGCCAGCATCGACATCGTCACCGAAACCCTTACCGATACCGGCATCACCACCGAACTCACTGATATACCAGTCAGTTTCGAACCGCTGCGGCGCCGCTACCTCACCCGCACTGCCACCACCACAGCCGTCTCCGACATCCCCGACACGCTGTGGCAACCCAACCCGGCCGAATACCAGCAAGCCCTGTTCACCTACATGGGAGTGTCATGACCTTGTGGCTGACCCGCATCCAGCTCAACCTGCGCGACACCGCCGTACGCCGCGACCTGCGCAACGCCATCGAACTGCACCGCACCCTCATGACACTCATGCCCGACGGCCTAGGAGACACCGCCCGCCAACAGACAGGGCTGCTCTACCGCATCGACGAAACCCCCACCACCACACAACTACTCATCCAAAGCCAACACGCACCCGACCTGACCAAGCTCCCCACCAGCTACGGACAGGCCGCCACCCGCACCCTCGATCAGCTACTCGACAACCTCACAACGGGCGCCTACGTGCGGTACCGGATCATCGGCAACCCCACCAAACGCAACCCCCGCGGACACAGCGAACCCGGCAAAATCCGCGTCCTACGCGGCCCCGACGCAGACCAATGGTGGGTCCAACGCGCCCACAACTCCGGACTGACCATCAACACCCTCACCGCCACCCACCTCGACGACGTCCGAGGCACGAAAAACAAAGCCACCGCGCCGATCCGGCACGCCGCCACCCGATTCGACGGCACCGCCACCATCACCCAACCCGACCAACTCCGCCACGCCATCACCACCGGCATCGGACGCGGCAAATCCTACGGATGCGGACTCCTCAGCCTCGCCGCCAACCACTGACCACACACCAACCACCCACTCAGAAAGTGAATGAAACCTGGCCGCAGACGCTTGAACGCCCAGGTCAAGAAGTATCCGCCCCACACGCGTGGGGGTGAGTCCGGCTACGAAAAGCCGTCACACTTTGATCTGAAATCCGCCCCACACGCGTGGGGGTGAGTCCCGCCCCGCGGGTGAGGGCATGTGCGTGATCTGATCCGCCCCACACGCGTGGGGGTGAGTCCGCGATCGGCACCAAGGACAACAACACGATCTATCCGCCCCACACGCGTGGGGGTGAGTCCCGACTCGCCGCCCTCGCCCTGCTGTGCCGATAATCCGCCCCACACGCGTGGGGGTGAGTCCGGCCTCAACATCGTGGCCACGGCGGTCGGGCTATCCGCCCCACACGCGTGGGGGTGAGCCCGGGCGTATCTCAGTCGCGCTCGTCGATCCGACGTCGTCCCCACGCGCGTGGGGTGAGTCCACCGGCAGCAAGCAGTCTCGCGGCGACGCACGCGTGGGCATGAGCGCTCCGCGCTTGGTCGACACCGCGCGAGAACTCGCCGTTTGTTAGCTCGGCGTCCACGGAGACCAGTTCATTCCAGCCGCGTGGGGGTGATTCGTCGGTGGTCGTCTCCACGCCGTTGAGCCGCACTTCATTTGCATTCGCCCGACGCGCTGGAGGGTGAGTCCGAGCCCTTCCGCGTCGTGGCTCGATCAGCCAGTCCATGGGGGCAAGTTCGACATCCCGAGGCCGATCGTCGCGATCCCGATGCAACCCGATCTCGAGGCGGTCGAGCCGCAATGGCGGTCGGCGACGAGCCGTCGACAGCACGCGGCTGCGGCCAGGCGCGTTGGCCCAAAAGATCGGCGCGGTTGCCGAACGATAGCCGTGTTTGGTAACTGTTCGGCGTGGCGCGAATTGACACGCCGACGGCGGCCTGCCGGTACGCCCTAACCAGACGCAATCTCTGCAGCGCTATGCCAGCGGACGCGTGGTAGTGCTGGCGTTCAGTGTGCCGCCCTCGCCCTCGTCGGTGAACCGTACGGTGCGCCGGCGCGGGCATGCCGCCGACGGTCACCGGACATCTCACCAAAATCTCACACTTTCAACGCGAAACATCGAGAATTCACGAGACACGACCAGCGGTCCGATCGCATCCAAATATGTTCCCAACCAGTAGTTTTGGGTGGCAATGAGACACGTTCGAAGTAATGGAACCTGTGTCAAGTGGTCGCAGGTTCAAATCCTGTCAGCCCGACCAGCGCGGTCTTACCTGAACCAGTGACTGAAAAGACACTGGCAAGGGTAAGACCGGACTCATTTCCGGGGGCATTTTGCCCGTTGACCTGCTGTTCAGCGGTTGGATCTGAGGGAGACGAGCGCTTCCGCCGTCGCCCAACATTCGATCCGCTCAGCTGGCGGTGCCCGCCTCGATCGGCTGCCAGCCGCAAGCCTGTAGCCTCCGCTGTAGCTTGATGCCGGTAGGCACGGTGAGCATCGTGCAGTTCGGTGAACAGTGGTGTCTTCTCGTCCGTGGTCACGTCCGGGTCATCCAGGTAGAACCGCTCGAAGAATGTCTCGTTGAGCAGGCGACGGATCGAGTCCGTGCCGTCGTGATAGAGCTGGCGGGGGTTGGCGACCAGCCGCAGTGCGTCCCGCAGCATCTCGACGCCGAGGCTCAGTTCGGCGGTCGTGTTGGTCAGTCCCGCCTCGATACGGGCGCGCTGGATGGTGATCTCCTGGAGCTTCGCTTTGATCTTGCCCGTCGGCATCGTGTCATCGGCAAGCGCCATCACCAGGCGGTCTTCTTGCTGGTCGAGCTTCTTCAGCTGTCGCTGTAGGGCGGCGTGGTGTTCTTTGACGCTGGTGGTCTCGTCGGCGAGCGTTTCATCCAGCAGGCTGCGCAGCTCGCTCACGAAGTCACCGGGCAGGGCAAGCGAGTCGTAGTGCTCGATAATCGCCTGCTCGACCAGTTCGACGCGCAGATGCGGCAGGTCACAGAGTCCATCTTCCCGCCCGCGGCAGACGAAGTATTGGTACTTCGTTCCTCCTCGTCCGGTGACCTCGGCGAAGATCAGGCGGCTGGTGCGCTCCTTCTGGTGACATCGGTCGCAGAACAGGAAGCCTTTCAGGTAGTGATGGTGCACCCGGTCCCGCTGTCCCCGACCGCTGCGTGCTTTCATCACCTCCTGTGCTCGCTCGAACAGTTCCGGCGTGATGATCGCTTCGTGCCTGCCGGGATAAATATCGCCCTTGTAGACGACGAACCCGACGTAGTACGGGTCGCTGAGCATGTCGTGCAGCTTGCTGCCCGATACCGGCTGCTCCGGGTAGCGCTTCGTTGGTCGGGTGGTCAACCCGAGGTCCGCCATCGTTGCCTCGAGGCGTTCGATCGGGTACTTGCCCGTGGCGTACAGCTCGAACGCCTTCCGCACCAACGGTGCCCGATTCGTGTCCACCGCGATGGAGTTGACCAGCGTGCCTTCGTGATCCACCCGCACGTTCAGGTAGCCCAGGCGGGCGCGGGAGATGGTGCCGCCGAGATCAACCGCCTTGCGCCGTAGCTTCTCCTGGATGTCGAGACCCTGGATCTTGTTGGTGAAGTGGTTCATCACGTCGACCATGCCCTCGATGGCTTCGGCGTACGGTCCCTCGCCGAAGTCCTCTTTGGCGCTGATCAGGCGGATACCCATCCTCTTCAGCTGGTAGTCCACGATCGCCGCTTCGTAGCGGTTACGGAAGATCCGGGAACGCAGGGACTGCTGCACGATCGGGTGACAGGTTCGATCACGCGGCCTGACTGGCCGGTGGGGTCATGATGGTCTCGTATTCGATTGGCGTCAAACGGC